>CAVPTH010000007.1:0-62755 GCA_963708525.1 uncultured Verrucomicrobiae bacterium
GTGCCTACCCACAAACTTCCTCCGCAGTGACTTGCGTCAGATCCTCCACCGCCCAATCGGGCTCGTGTTTTTGTAATTCACCCAGTTTGGCGCCGCCGGTGGCCACGGCCAGCGTTTTGGCCCCGATGAACCGGCCGCAGCGGATGTCATGCGGCGTATCGCCAACGACCACAATTTCCTCGCCGCACAATGGCCGGCCTTGCACGCGGCTGCCACGTTCGAATGCGGCCGCCGCAATCTGATTGCGGTCTTCATTATCGTCAGCAAAGCCGCCGATTTCAAAAACATCCCAAAGGTCGTAGCGGCGCAATTTGATTTCCGCACCGAGGCGAATATTGCCGGTGAGCAAACCGAGCATCGGCGAATTTGGCAGGGCCAATAGACTCTTAATGAACTCCAGCACCCCGCGGCAGGTCCCGCCTTGGCTTTGCGCAACGGTCTGGTCCAGCCAGAAGACGTAATTTTCAAAGAAGCGCCGGAAGTTTTCCGGCGTCCCCGCAATCCGGTGAATTCCGAAGAATTCGCGCACCAGATTCACGTCCGTCCGCCCGGCAAAGCTGATTTTTTCGACACCATCAAGCGCGTTGAACTCCGTTGCAAATGTCTTCGCAAATGCCTTGATGCCTGCACCCCCGGTATGAACCAGCGTGCCGTCAATGTCAAACAATACGAGTCGCACCATCAGCCATAAGGTTAATCATTGTAGCGACGAGAGGCAACGCGGGGTTGTAAACAGTGAATAAGTTTCTGTTGACAATGATTTGATAATTATATTACGAACCTAATCGTCTCAGAGGGACTGTTTGGTCAAACAATGCCGCGAACCCGCGCCTTCACCCTTATCGAACTGTTGGTCGTAATGGCGATAATCGCCATCCTCGCCGCACTGCTGTTATCCGCCATCAGCCACGTCAAAGCCTCGGCGCATGCGGTAACGTGCGTGAATAATCTCAGGCAATGGGGAACGGCGACACAACTTTACGCAGCGGATCATGGTGATCATTTGCCTCCCGAAGGTTGGGCCAATCCCCCACTGGTGCCAACCCAATCAGTTCACACCAACAGTTGGTACGTCCTGCTCCCGCAGGCAATTGGACTGCCGTCGTACTATGAGATGCCCTGGCGTTCCAACTCGCACGCAAATTTGGGGCATTCGATCTGGATCTGTCCTGATAATTCTCGACGAAGCAACGGAACAGAGCTGTTTCATTATTGCCTCAACGAATATGTCAACGGCACCGGCTCGAAAAACAATCTCATTCGACTTGTCTCAATTCAGCGGCCGGATGCTGTCGTCTGGTTGTTTGACAGCAAAAATCAGCCTGCGCTGGGGGGCTGGACTTTCGTTCACCGTAATTTGCATAAAGAGGGTGCGCAATTCCTGTTCCTCGACAGTCATGTGGCATGGTTTAAAAATAACGCATACTGGGATTCCAAGAAGAACAAGTGCATCACCAACAATCCAAAGCTGGTCTGGATTCCCTGAATTCGGATTCAGGGAGCACAATAGATGCGGAAAAATTGGGGCGCATCAGATGTGTTGGTTTGAAAAGTGCAATTCGCTCCGGTTGCAACCACATTGCTGGCCAGTGGCGTCCATGTAACCAGATTCGACGAAACCTCGATATTGTACGAGCGGTTACTCTGTGATTCCCACGACAACGAGACCATATCGTTCGTTCTCCCCACAGACAGCAGGTGGAATGGCACTTCGAATGGATTGCCAAAAAGTATTAATACTGGCAGATGATCGGAGGCGGTTTTGTCGTCGCTGCCGTACAACCCGGCCGGCGGTGGAATCAGTAAATCCGTGCGGAAAACCTGACTGCCGACGACGTTGGAGGCGAGTAAGGCACAGGGCAGGATATAATCGTATCGTCGGGTGAGGCCATTGGTGTCCTGAATGGACCAGGTCTGTTCGCTGCTCGTGAAAAGGTTGACTGGTGTGGCCAGTTGCAAACCGGTTTGGACATTGATCAATCGCGGCAGGGTCCGCAGGTTGCCGGCCGGCGGCAGGAGAAGGTCTTCATTGAAATCGCCACTCAGCACGTACGGCTGTTGACCCCGGGCCGGAAGATATACGGTGGCAAAATAATTTGAAATGGCGCCCGCCTCCGCCCTCCGTTTAGCGGAGGCATCGGCGTCCTGTCCTGATTTCAAGTGAGCAGTAAACACATGCAGCGGCTGCGAAAAGCCGGGAACGGAAATTTCAGCCTCAAACAAATCACGGGTGAAGCCCGAATTGGTGTAGCCGAAGGGTGAGAGATCGCAACCGTGCAACCAGCTGCGAGAAGCGACGATCGGATAGCGGCTGAGAATCACACTCCGGATGAATCCGTCATCCATCGAATTGGTGATAAGGTGATAGCCCGGCCGGAAGGCGGTGACGAAATCCGTCATCCGGGCCGTGCAATCGTTGGTCACCGGAATTTCCTGGAAGGTCAGAACATCGGGGTTAAGAAATTGCACCTGGCGGCCGATGGCCTGCACGTGCCACATGTTGGTACTCCAGTTCGTCAGGCCGTTGCCATGAAGATTGTAAGTAAGCAAGGAAATGGCCGGGACCGAAGCGCACCAGACGTCGAGGACCGCCGGGCTGCTACTGGCCGAACCGAGCGCGTTGC
This sequence comes from uncultured Verrucomicrobiae bacterium, assembly GCA_963708525.1. Classification (GTDB taxonomy): domain Bacteria; phylum Verrucomicrobiota; class Verrucomicrobiia; order Limisphaerales; family UBA11358; genus UBA11358. Next base: position 2,625 of record CAVPTH010000007.1, read on the forward strand.
TGATCACGAGAGAGTAGAAGCCGGCTTGCGCGAAGGTAACGCCTGTCAAAGTAAGATTGGTGCTCACCTGTCCGGGAAGGTTGGTCGCGCCCATACCTACGTTGGATGCGGGGGTGAATTGCCACTGATAAACCGGTGGCGGAAGCCCATCAGCGCTCACGCTGAAAGTAACGTTGGCACCGTTGGTCACAACTTGATTTTTCGGCGGGGAAATAACGACGGGCCGCTCCAACGGCGGTGCATTGGTCACCACGTCACAAAACGTCGTGCCCACGCGTACGTCATCAACATACAAACTGCCGATTGTCCCCGAAGCACCGTCCTCCCGGAAACCATAACAGGTGATTGTTTGAGCAGAGGTTCCATCGGTTGCGGTCACACCGGGGTCGGTTTCCGCGGATGGGTTGACCCAGAGAGTGCCCACAGAGTTGCTCACCACCAGGCGCACCACCAGGGTGTAATCAGTGTTGGTCTGCAAATCGGCGCCGAAAACAGCCGAAGGCGAACTGCCGCTGTTGGCAAGGCCAACCCGGAAAGCACCGGCCGCCGCACCCGCGGTCTGCGCAAAAATCCGGGCGCGGAAATCCAAGCCACCTCCCTTGAACTCGGCGAAATAACTGCCGCTGCTGGATGGCAGGCTGGCGTAATTAATTTTGAAGCTCACATACAGGACTGCGTCCGACGAGGAGACATAGGGTTGACCCGCCAGCGTTGCCTGTACGTCTTCGCTATTTGTCTTGCTCAAGAAAATCCGGTCGGAAATGACGTTCACCTGGCCACTGCTCCCGCTGTAAGTAGTCCACGGACTGTCCACCGCCGCAACGAGGGGACCATTGGAATAATTGAAGTTATCGTCCAACAAAAGAATCGCGTCCGCCGAGGAAGCGGAAATCAAAAAAACCACCATGCCAAGACCGGCCCTGTTCACAAGGATCACCGGACAGCATCTCAGGTTGCGGACGGGTGTAAAGAGTCACCGCTTAGTTATAAATTCCGGTTGCGAATACTTTTGTTCGGCTAATAACAGCGCCCGCGCGTGCAACCGCGCCTCCGGCTCAAAATCCGACCAGACAATCCCCGCAGCCGAACTTCCCGTTTCGCGCATGGCCTCTTCCCAATCGGCCCGGGCCAGGGAAATCGGCGGCGGCTGAACCGAGCCCTGGATCAGCAGGCCCAGCTTATTGCGGCGTTGCGCCGCGCCCGCGATTTTTTTTCCCTTCCAGAGCAGATCCGACTTCACATGGCCGATAAAACACGCACTGGGGAGTGACGAGTGACGAGTGTCGGGTGTCGAGTGCCGGCTAGAGGCGCCAGTTCGGTTTCGATTTTCAATTTGTGCAAATGCGGACTGAATCCACTCATGGACACGCCGATAACTTTCTTCAGCCTTGAGGGAATACCACTCGTGATTGGGCGGAAAAACGAGGCTGTAAGTCCAATCCACATCGTGCGGCACGATGCCGCCCCCGGTCGGACGACGGATCAACGGACGCAACGGTGTGGCCCGTTCCACATCCGAATATTTCTGGAAATAACCAAACGATGCGGCCGGTTCCTTCCAGCCGTAAAACCGCAGCACCGGTTTGCCCAAATGCGCCGCCGCTGCCAGCAACGCCTCGTCCAACGCCATGTTGAAGGCCGGGTCGCACTTGCCGGAATGGAGCAAAAGCCAGGATTCATTTTTGAACCACGGATGAACACGGATGAACACGGACGAAATGCCAATGTGAAGTGCCCTCGCGAACTGCGCTAAACAGATGCCTGCGGTTCGAGGGACTCGCCCTACCAAAAAATCCGTGTACATCTGTGTTCATCCGTGGTTTGATTTCTCTTTTACTCCAATTTGCGGACAAAGCCTCAGCACCTCGCAATTGGCGCAATCGGGTTTGCGCGCGAAGCAGCGGCGGCGGCCATGCCAGATAAGCCAGTGACTGAACAACGTCCATTGCTTTTGCGGCACCAGCGCCATCAATTCCTGCTCAATCTTTTCCGGCGTCTTTTGCTTCGTCAACCCCAGCCGATAAGACAATCGCGCGACATGGGTGTCGACGACGACGCCGACGTTGATGCCAAAGGCATTACCCAAAACCACATTCGCCGTTTTTCGTCCGACGCCACCGAGCTGAATCAGTTCCTCCATCGTTTGCGGCACCTTCCCGCCGTGTTTTTCAACGATGGCCCGGCAGGCGGCCTTGATGTTGCGCGCTTTGTTGCGGAAGAAACCCGTGGTCTTGATCGCCTGTTCCAAATCGGCCAGCGGCGCATTCGCGTAATCCGCCGCCGAACGGTAGCGTTTGAACAATTCCTGCGTGACGATATTGACCCGTTTGTCAGTGCACTGCGCCGAAAGAATCGTAGCGATAAGTAATTCCAGCGGGTTGCGGTGATCCAATTCGCAATGCGCCCCGGGATAAGTGCGGTCGAGCGCGGTGATAATTTTCTTCAAGCGCGCGGTCCGGGTACTGAGCGTTTCGCGTGGCATTTACGAGAGCTATTTAACAACAAAGAAACCAGGACACGAAGAAAACTTTATCCTCTGGAGGCATCGCTTTTAGCAATGTCTGAATCATTGGGGAAGCGACGAAGCGCTTCCCTCCAGCAAGCGTGCGAACGATCCTGGCTATTATGGTTTTGGCACCGGGGCGGGCGGGGCGTTGGTATCTGTCGGTGGCGGTTGAGCGGTGGGCGCATCGGTCACCGGAGGAGGTGGCTGATAGGCCGGTGCGTTGGTACCAAGGACGGTGGTGCTTTTGATTTTGGCGGGCAGGATTTTGTCAAGTTTGCCAAAATACCAACCGCCGGCCAGCGCCAGGAGAACGACCAGCAGGAGATACCATCCCCATGGTTTTCGTTTTACCGCGAAGGGATCAACCAGATCACGTTGCGAACCCGGCGGCAGTTTGGCAACTCCGGTGAGCGACCGGCCGAGCGGCACATTGATTTTGGCCGTGGCGTTCACGGCCCAACCATTGGCATCCAGAATCGGGCCCAGGTTGCGTTTCCTCAATTTCATGTAGGCAATGACCATCGATGGCCCTGAGATCAGCAAAATCACTCCCAGGATCAGCAGCGGGTATTGCCACCATTTCAAGCCAAGGATCATGCCGACCATGCCAAGCAAAGCGGCGCTCAGGGTGGTCGCGGCCACAGTCATGCCCGTAACCAGCGCCAGATCAAATTTTTTCGGCACGGCCGGGGTCGTCGGGACAGGTGCGGCAGGCAGGGCGGCGCCGGTGAGTTTGGTTGAGGCCGCGGCGTCGGCGGTCGCGGCCCGTTTGGCCACCTGTTGTTCAGTGAAACGGAGGAATTTTTTATACGGCAACCAGAACGCCTGCCGGATGCTGATGGGGTTTTCAATGATTTTCGTGATGGTCGCGTCCCAATCCAGTCCCCGGCGGTCGTAAAAGATCCCGTTGCGCCCGACCATTAAATTGTCCGAATCCCCGTCAGTGAACGCGGCCACAATGGACAATTTTCCGCCGCTGCCCTTGCGCACGCAATCGCAATACGCGAGGTAGGTGCCCGCCATGCCCGCCATGGTGGCGTGCTTGGCGGCGTCATCCACGATGAGGCACAAGTCACAACTGCGCTGATCGAGATAAAGCGTGCCCGCCTGAAAGATGGCTTTGACTTTCCGGTCATAAAAATCGCTGAAATTGACGAAATTGCGGCAAAGCCTGGCGAGGTCACGATGGTAATGGATCAGGCGATGCAGGCCGATGACGGCAACCGCATTGCCTTCCTCAGCCTTGTCTCTGGCAATCAGCGCGGTCAGAGTTTCCCTGGCCCTGGAGGCGAGAATTTCGCGGGCGCGCTTGAGGCCGATTTTTTCGACCGAACCGCCGGTCTTGTCCGCATTCCAGGCATCGAAAGCAGCGAGTTTTCCAACCAGGGCGTTCCAATCCGCCTCGGTCAGCACGGTCCTGGCGCCGAGCAGCGGCACGATGGCATTGGTTTGCAGCGCGGCAATGGCATCGGCCCACGCCGGATTGAGGCCCTGAGCCAGCGGCAACGGAGTAGTGGCTCCGACTTGCGCCAGCGGCAGGCTGGCAATGTCGGCGTGCGTGTTGGTCAGATCTTTCCCGCTCAACGCGGCGTATTCCTTCTCGTCGCGGTTCAGCGCATTGATTGAGCGCGGATCGAAAGCGGCAAGCCGTCCGCGCGCAAAATAGTCGTCCACCTTGGCCTTGACGGCCTTGACGGCACCGGAGGCGGCTTCGGTGTTCACACCCAACGGCAACACGGCGGCGTCGCTTTCGGCCTTTTTCCACCAATCGGAATAGGCAGCGGCGTCGGAAAAAAACCGATCGACTTTGGCCTGGCTGACACCGGGCTGGCCGCTCACGTCGGCGTCCGCGCCGAGGCAGTTGATGATGTCGGCAATGACGGCTTTGGTCGCGTCGTCGCTGGCGGAATCCGCCGGTATAATGCCATCGCCATTGAACGGTTTGGCGGCGAAGGTCTGCGCGGCGGCGGCGGCTTCGTCAAAGGTGACCTCACCTGTGTCTGACTTGCCCAGAACCTGCCGGGCAAAATTGGCGATCAATTTGCCTTCCGGCGTTGCATCATTGATGGCGGATGGCCGCAGGGTCGGGCTGCCGTTGAGCAGATCATCCGGGTTTTTCATGAGACCGCCGGCCCATTGGGCGGCGGCGATGAGTTCGGGCGCACGGATCCGGCCATCCTTGTCCGTATCGATCAAGGCCAGCGTCCGGGCGTCGAATTCCAGGCCCGTGACGGGACACGCCAGGGCCACCCAAAGCTTCTGATCCAGTTGATCGAGGTGGACGAGGTCAGCACCGGTTTCGAGTTTAACCTGGTCAAAGCCGCCGGCGCGGAAGAACCGCCAGCGATAAGTGGTTGTCGCGGAATCTGGCATAGGAATCCTATTTGATGTTCTTGGTTTAAGGCACAACCGGCATAAGTTCAAGGAGCAATACCATCGAGCACCTTAACCACGACCGGAACCAACATGACAGTCCGTCAGCCCACCGGCCCAGCCATCCCGGCTAGAACTTGTAGCCGATAGCCACTACCAGTTTGAGGTCGTTGCATTTGAAGCCGGGCGCGGGAATGTTGTTATAATTGTCATAGAAGAAAACACCCAAGGTTGCTTTCTTATCCGCCGTGATGTCCGTGTCAATACCGGCCAGGAAGTTGACGATGTAATTTTTGAGATAAGTCGCCTGGGGCAGCCATTCAACCGTCTGGGTAAACCGGGCGCGATCGGTCAACTTGTAGTGAAACTTTTCACCCACCCGCACCGCGGCATAGTTGTCAATATCACCGCCCACGTTTTCCCAAATATAGGCGGGGCCGACTTCAAGACTGAGATCCGTGTTCGTGTTGTTGACAAGGTAATAGCCAACACCAGGGCTCACGGCCGCGCGGTAATAAATGTCGGCCACTTCATCAAACATCCCATCCACTCGACCGTATCCATAAAAGCGCTTGGTGAACAGGCGATTGTATTGGGCGAACCCATGGGCCGAATTGGCGTTGACGGTATTCTGTCCATTTACGGTGGATTCGCCGTAAGTGGCATCGGCACCAAAACTCAACTCATTTTCGGTCCACTTCTTGCGGGTGCCGGCGGTGAGGGTGGCCAGGAGGGTTTCACTATTGCCGCGGGTCAACGTAAATCCCAACGCGGCTATGCTTTCCCATTGCGGTTTCTTCTCCGCGGCCGCCGGGGCATTGGTTTGAGCCTGGGCGTGGAAGGAAAAGGTTCCGATGGCGGCCACGCAAACGACGGTTAACCACTGAATGAGCATGGAGTTTTTCATGGGTCGTTTCATTTGGAGTTCAATATTTCGGGTTAACAACCGGTGCGCCTTGCCGGCCCGGCATATTACCGACGTTGGGTTCCGATCTTAGTCGTGGTTTGTGTTCTGTCCCGACTGCCAACACATCGGTTACCGCGGGTACTATCTTGCTATACCGTTGAGCCGCGAAGCAACATCAGTTGTTGTAACTGATATTCAATCAATAACAAGCAATGACTAATAATTTGTCTGCGGGGAGAAGCGGGGCGCTGACAAGCCGGTTCATGAGAACCTTCGCCGGCCCAGTATCCGGGCAGGCGACTGAGAGGCTGACTCGAATTAAACCAATTGTGGTTCGCTGATTTCTCTTGGCGGCGTGGTCAGTGGAGTGCCGTCAGGTGCTTCGGGGTACTCAAAGATTTTACCTTCGTAATTGCGCATGAGCACCCGCCCGGCGTTGCGGCAGAGAACGTATTCCGGATTGACCGGCACTTTGCCGCCACCGCCGGGTGCATCGATGACGTACTGGGGCACGGCGTAGCCGGTCGTGTGACCGCGCAACTGCTCCATGATTTCCAGGCCCTGACTGACGCTGGCCCGCAAGTGCGCCGAACCGGAAATCAAGTCACACTGATAAAGGTAATAGGGCTTCACCCGGCACATCAGCAACTTTTGAACGAGCGCCTTCATCACGACCGCGTCGTCGTTGATGTGTTTGAGGAGCACGGATTGATTACCCAAGGGAACACCGGCATCCGCCAGGCGTCCAACCGCCTCGCGCACCTCGGTCGTCAACTCGCGCGGGTGATTCGAATGAATGCTCAGGAAGAGGGGATGATATTTTTTCAGCATGGCGCACAGCCCGGGCGTGATGCGCTGAGGCAGAAAGGTCGGAATGCGCGAACCAATCCGTAAAAATTCGACGTGCGGAATCGCCCGCAGCCGGCTCAAAAGTTGTTCCAGCTTGTCATCGCTTAACAACAGCGGATCGCCGCCGCTCAACAGAACGTCGCGGATTTCAGAATGTTGCGCGATATATTCGATCTGCCGGTCGAATTCGGGGTGAAAATCATAGCCGCTGGCGTTGCTGACCAGCCGTGAACGCGTGCAGTAACGGCAATACGCTGCACACCGGTCGGTGACCAGGAACAGCACCCGGTCCGGATAACGATGTACCAGGCCGGGCACCGGCGAGTGCGAATCCTCGCCACAGGGATCACTCATTTCCCAGGGTGCCGTGTGCGTTTCCTCGACCCGGGGAATCACCTGTCGCCGGATGGGGCAATGTTCGTCGGTCGGGTCGATCAGGTTGAAAAAATAGGGCGTGATGGCCAGTGCGAGTTTGTGATTGGCCAGTTTGGCGCCGGCGAATTCCTCCGGCGTGAGTGTGGGCATCAGGCGCTGTAATTGTTCGGGCGTCGTGATGCGGTGTTTGAGCTGCCAGCGCCAGTCGTTCCAGTCGGCATCCGAAATGTCAGGCCAGAAACCGCGGCCGGCGGAGTGAAATTCCTTTAAACCTTGGAGTCGGTGGTCTGGTGGCGGTTCCTCGCCGTTCGCCGCTGACTTGTCATCCTTCATTTTCTTAGTAGCGAACTATAGATTTGATTTGGGCGGTGTCAAGCGACTCATTTTTCAACCGTTTTTGTTCAAGCTGAGGCAGTTACGGTCGCAAGGTGTCCGGTTTGATCGACGATTCAACGGCGCGTCTCTCCGCATCCAGTTCGTCCAGTTTTGCCAAAGTCTCGCGGGCACTGGCCTTCGAAGGCCCGGACGAGGCATGTTTGCTGAAAGGAGTCACCGGCGCAGTCCGGCGGCTTTGGCCGAGATAGTCGGCCAGTGCGGTGCGATAACCGGCGGCCAAAGGAGCCAGGGGCCGGGCCATGCGGAGTTCCGCCAGCTCGAGGTCGCGTAACTTGGTCTGTAGAATGGTGGCCTGCCGGGTCGAATCAAAATTGCGAATCACTGCCTGCCAGGAGACTTCCGCATGCACCGGCAGAGCGTTGGAGTCCGCGCGAAAGTCCACCGCCACACTGAGAATCTCATCCAGCTTTACCCGGCTGGCCGCCGGCGTCCAGATCGGGCCGGGATCGTGGGCCACAAAACTGATGACCTGTAATGCCCACCATTTTTCCACGTCCAACGGTTGTGCAAAATCGGCATGGAAAGCGTTTTGAAAGGCGGTTTGCCAATTAAAGTAATCGGGCGATGTCTGCAACATGGCACGAACCTTTTTCCGGCCATCTTTCAATTTTAACAATTCCGTTACGAACAATTGTGCACTGGCACGGTACACGCCGCCATCCGTGCCGGACACCTCGTCATCCGTCGGCCAGCTTAACTGGTCAAAGGTGAGTGCCGGATGGTCGCGCAATATGTTCCGTGCATCGGCGAGCGGATTGATCCCGCGTCCGGTCGCGACCATCCGGCTTTCCGCCAGGCCGTTCACCGTCCGATTGGGAGAGGAGAGAACAATGTCGACCGTGCCTGTCGCCAGCAGTTGTTGCGACAATCCGTCGGTAAGCCAGGCCGGGATCTCCGCCGGCCGCACACCGCCGCCGCGATCGGCGAACTCGAGCAGCACCACCCCGGTCATGGCACGCAGGAAACGGGTGCGGGGCAGGGCGTCCGGCAGATCAACCCGATAATTCCAGCCGTCGGCAAAATGCCGGGAAAGGACAGTAACATTGTCACCCAGGGACCGGGCCTGGCGCAGGGTGAGATAAATTTTTCCCTGCCAGGGCGCCGTCAGACTGATCCCGAGCTCTTGCCAGACTTTTTGTTTGATTCGTTCGGCGGACACCGCCAGCAAGGCCGGTTCAAGCCGGACGACCTCCGGGTTGGTGACCACGGCGGGTGTCGCCGCCAAAGACCAATCGGCCGGACCGGATTGACCACCCGTGACAATAAACTGGCCGGAGACACTGCGGGCCAGATTTGCGCCGGGCAAGGAAGGCTGGGCGGACGTGTTCGCGCAGAAAACGCAAACCATTGCCACGGCGCAACCAAAGTCAGACAGGTGGCGCTCAGGGAACATGATCACTCTTTGGCCGAAGTCGGCGGCCTGGGTTTGCTTTCCGTTTTGGCAGCGGTTTTCGCTTTGCTGTCAGCCGCCGGAGCGGGTGTCGATTCATTCCGGGCTGCTTTTTTATACCCTTCGCTCCGGTAGTCGGTGGTATAAAATCCACTGCCTTTAAACAAGAGCCCGACGCCGGCGCTGATTTTGCGTTTGACCCGACCCCGGCCCCATTTTTTTTGCGGGCAGAGGTTCTCGGGGCAAACCCGCAAAGGGCCGGCGGAGATGGACTGGAACGTCTCAAACTCGCATCCGCACTTCTGGCAGCAGTATTCGTAGGTGGGCATGAACAGTAAGCAAACGCCCGGCGAGGCGCATCAGGGTGACGACGTCCCGGTCGCTGCCGGCGCGTTGGTCGTTGTTGGGATAACCTGTACGGAACCATCGGAATTGACCTCGACATTCAAATCGTAATGCGCCGGTCCAACCGCGTGGTTGGTTGTCGGCGCACGCGCCATAAGCAACTGGGCACCTTTATGTTGCTGAGTCGGGTCAGTCCCTGCGCGCATCCATTCCAACCGGCGGGCGATGAGCAAATCATTCCGCAATTTCCGCGACTGGGCGCGGACAGCGGACAGGTCATTGAATTTGCGCTCCAGTTCAGCCTTCTCCGCCACCTGACGTTTCAATTCGTTTTCCAGAAAGCCATTGTTCGTTTCAGATTCAACCAGTTTCATCTGGGTTGCGGTAATCTGCGCGGACAGGTTTTCGATGGTATTGGTCATGTTCACCACCTGCTGGTCCAGGGCCTGATTTTGGGATTCAAGGTCGGCGATTTGGTCCTGGGCGGTTTTGAGCGCAGTGGTGGAATTCGAGAGCGAAGCGGACGTCGCGACATACTGGTTGCTGAGCACGGTCAACGTCTGCTGGGCGGCCACCAGATCGTTGGTCAGTATCAAATTCACCTGACGCAATCCATCGAGATTGAGATTGGCGGACGCCAGCTGATTGGAAAAATCGGAGATGGCGTAAGCGTTTTGTTTCTGTTGTTTATCCGCATGTTCCTTTTCCGCCAGCAAGGCAATTACCATCCCCACACAAATCACCACCAGAATAACCACTCCAGTCCGCGCTTTCATAACACTTCCCAAAATGGGACGACCGAACTGATTTGGCAAGACAACATCCAGCTACTTCCCATCAGCGGCGGCTGGCGCTTTCGTGCCGGTGTCAGACTGGCTTTCGAGTTGCAACGCCTTTAAATCGGGGTCAAGAATTTCCACGCTCGCGCCTTTTTTCAGGGTGGCCAGATAGGCCGGGGCCAGCTTGGCTGATTTTTGTTGAATGAGCGCCTGTTTTAAATCACTGGCCACGGAGGCATAATCCAGCTTTTTCGCCGGCGTCTTTGCCAGGATTTTGATCAGGTGATAGCCGCTGGAGGTGGTCACCACATCACTGATCTGATTCGTGTTCAACGAAAACGCTGCGGCTTCAAACTCCGGCAACGTCTGGCCGCGGGCAATCGTATAGACGCCACCTTTATTCTTCGACCCAATATCTTCCGAATATTGTTCCACCAGATTGCTGAAGTTCTCGCCCGCCCGGGCGCGCTTTAACATATCCTGCATTTCCTTCTTCTTGGCCGCCATTTCCGTGTCGGTCAACTGCGCGCCGGTGACCGGATCATGCGTGCTCAGGAAAATCTGGGCGATCCGTACCGTTTCAGGCTGCTCAAACTCCGCCGGATGATCGTCATAGAATTTCTTTGCCTCGTCATCGGTCACCGTCACTTTCAACTCGCGGACCAGCGTCGCCTGCGCGGTCCCTTCCTGTTCCAGACGCGTGCGCAGCTGGGACATGGACATGCCCAGGGCGGTAAACTGGCGGTTGAGCGCCTCCTGCGAGCCGGCCCGTTCCAACAGCGTCTTCATCTGCAAATCCGCTGTTTTTTTCCCGGCAGCCTTGTCGGCATCCGTGGCTATCTGCAGCAACAGCTGGACTTGAATGAGCCGATCCAGCATTTCACCTTCGATCGTTTTCAACTGCGCGGGGGGAATGACTTGATTGCGCATGGCCGCGGCGGCCTTGATCCCGGTCATGGCCTCGTCCAAATCGCTCTGCTTGACTTCAAAACCTTTGCCTTTGGCAATGACTGGATTGCCAAACAGCGCCGTCATCGTGGCGTTCAGGTTCACGTTGGTGTTCTTGCCGGAGGGCGGAGGGTTGGCGGTCGAGCTGGCCGTGGCGGCCCGCGCGGACAGGAACGACATGATGAACACACCCAGCACAAGGGACAAAATCACTCTGGTTTTTATTTTCATAATCTGCTTGTTCTTCCTAATAACGACTATAACTGTACCACTTTCACGTTGCTGATGTCAGCGTCTTTCTGGAGCTCCTCCAGCATTGCTGCCGGCGGCGCGCTATCGAGATTAAATACGGTCAGCGCCAGCCCTCCCGCAGTGTCGCGAGTCAGGCTCATATTGGCAATGTTCACTTTGTGTTTGCCCAACAAGGTGCCGAGATGGCCGACCATGCCCGGCCGGTCTTTGTTGTTGAGCAGCAACAAGGTACCGCTGGTCGGAATTTCCACCGGCGTGCTGTACAACCGTACAATCCGGGGGTTATTGGGGGAACCAAAAAATGTGCCACCGGCCGAAATCAGCTTCTGGCCATTGCTGAAAACTTGCACGTGCAGCCACTCGTTAAACGTGACCGGCTCGTCGGATTTCTTTTCTTCGACCGTGATGCCGACACTGGCGGCGGCGGCACGGACATTGACGTTGTTGACGTCCTTGACCGCGCTGCCGGTTAGAAATCCCTGCAGGACCGCACGCGTCACCGGATCGATGTTCGGCAATTCCCGCGCGCGCCCGCCATAGGTGACGTAAATGCGATCGGCGCCGGCGGGTGAAAGCTGGGCCAGCAATTTTCCCAGGGCCGCGCCCAGCGGCAGGTAAGGCTTTACCTGCTCGTAGGTTTTGGCATCGAGATAAGGCAGGTTCACCGCGTTGCGCACTTCGCCGGTGAGCAGATAGGCGGTGATGACTTCGGCGACTTCGATGCCGCATTTTTCCTGCGCTTCCTGTGTGCTCGCCCCGAGGTGCGGCGTCAAAATGATGTTCGGCTGTTTGCGATAAGGATGCTCGGCGGGCAACGGTTCGACGGCAAACACATCCAGCGCGGCCCCGGCGACCTTGCCGGATTCGAGCGCTGCCACCAGGTCGGTTTCCGAAGATAATTTCGCCGCGGGCACAATTGACGATCCGCACGCCGGGTTTCATTTTGGCAAAGGCGGCGGCATTCAGCATACTCTTGGTTTCCGACGTGACCGGCATGTGCACCGAGATGAAATCCGCCACACGATAAATATCGTCCACCTCCGCGGCAAATTCCGCGCCGATGGCTTTGGCACGGTCCTCGGTCAGGTACGGATCGTAAGCGATGACGCGCATCCCGAAGGCCCTGGCCCGTTTGGCCACTTCCGAACCAATGCGGCCCATGCCCAGAATGCCGAGGGTTTTGTCGAGGAGTTCGATGCCCTGGAACAGTTTGCGGTCCCACTTGCCGGCGGCCATGGACGAGTGGGCCTGCGGCACTTTGCGCGCCAGCGCCAGCAACATGGCAAAACTCAGTTCCGCCGTGGTTACGGTGTTGCCACCGGGCGTATTCATCACCACGACGCCGCGTTGCGTCGCCGCCGCCACGTCCACATTGTCCACGCCGACGCCGGCGCGGCCAACGGCGCGCAATTTTGGAGCGGCTTCAATCACCTTGCGGGTGACCTTGGTTTCGGAACGCACCAGCAGAGCGACGGCGTCCGCCACCAACGGCAGCAATTCCGGCTCCGGCAGGCGCTTGGGCAGAACCACCACTTCAAATTCAGGCCGTTGCTGGAGTAGCGCGATGCCTTTGGGTGAAATCGGGTCGCAAACGACAATTTTCATTTCAAAAAGGACGGTTAGTTTAGTTTATCCCCGGAGCGAGGTCAAACAATGAAATCAGGTGAGCACCCCAGGCAAGATAGGCTCGACCTTAAACCAAGGATTATGCTATATCTTCGCTTGGCTTATGAAGCCTTTGACTTGGACCAGCCGGGGAGCGGTGCTGGGAACGTTCCTGCTATGTGGCATTTTGTGCCCGCTGCGAACGAACGGCGCCGGGGTGACCATCATCACCCACGGTTACAACAGCGACGCCAGCGGTTGGGTCACGGGCCTGGCGAACGCCATTCCGAATTATCCTTCCTTTCCGGGCACGAATTTCACCACGTATACAATGACCATTACAACCAACAATGGTTTTAACTTTACCATCACGCGCACCAATGGCAGCCCGCCGACACTCAGCGATTCCGGAGAAATTATTATCAAACTGGACTGGAGCCAATTGGCCGGCGGCTCTGCACCTTACAATGTCAGCACCTACGTCGTGGCCGGAGCGGTCAGCCAGGTGCTGATGCTCACCAATGCCATTTCCGAACTCAATGGTCATGCCCTCGTGGAATTTCCCATCCACCTGATCGGCCACAGTCGGGGCGGTTCGTTAATGAACCAACTGAGCCTGCTGCTGGGCACCAATGGTATCTGGGTGGACCACCTCACCACCCTGGATCCACATCCGCTTAATAACGATGGGTTTAATGACACCATTATCACTAGCGTGATGGATGCATCCGCCAGCAACACCTGGGCAAATGTTTTATTTGCCGATAATTATTGGGAAGCATTGGGGAACAATGGCTTTCCTACTGGTGAACTCGACCCCAACGGCGAACCCGTGGCCGGCGCCTATCGCCGACAACTCACGCAATTAAACGGCGGTTACCCTCCTGTTTTTTTGTCCAGCGATCCCTACGAATTTCATTCCAATGTGCATCTTTGGTATCACGGCACGATTAACACCAACACGCCGGCGAGTGATACAGAAGCGTCCATTACCAGCTCTGAACGAACGAGCTGGTATGTCCCCTACGAATCCCAGGGTGTCATTGCGGGAATTTATTATAGCCTGATTGGCGGGGCTGACCGCACCAGCCTGGCGCGTCCGCTCGGCCTTCCCAGTGATCCGGCCATTCGCGACGGTTACAACCAGTTGTGGGACCTGGGCGCCGGCACCAACACGAATCGCACCCCGCTTTCGTTCAATAATGGGACGTGGCCGAACCTCATCAAGTTCGATGTCACCGGCACCAATACGGTCACGGCCGGCAATTGATCAGCACCACCTTCTATTACCAATACGCCGGAAACTCCAACGTGACCGTCTCAATCTATTTCGACCGGGATTTCAATCCGTATAACACAAACAGCACACTCGTCCTCCAGGGACAGGTGACCAACACGGGAGCGGGTTCCGTGTATTATTATTCAAATCTTGGTTTGACCACGACCAATGTGCCGCCGGGCGTTTATGCCATTTACGGGAAAATCTCGGATGGCCTCGCATACCCGATACCTTTATGCGCCGCAATTGGTTGAAATTATTTCCAGCCAGCAGCCGCCGGTTTTGGACATTGCGCAATTAAGCGCCACCCAATTTCGCATCGGCGTGAACGGCATGTCGGGCCAAACCATCGTGCTCCAGTCCTCGTCCGACTTGCACAACTGGTTCCCACTCGTGACAAATACTCTGACTTCCAGCCGTTGGACTTACACGAACAGTCTGCCGGCCGACCAGTTGTTCTATCGCGCCGTGCTCAATCCCTGAGTCTGTTTGAAAATCGCAGGAGCCGTCGTAAGGCTCAAAATTTTCGATTTGCGATATACGATTTACGTGCCGTTCCGCCATTCCCACCCGCTTCGTATATCGTAAATCCAATATCGTAAATTAAGCAGAGCCTCGTTACTTCGGCCGCTACAACCCTGACAGTTCCCTGTCTGCAAAATTCGCTGTTCGTCCGGCTCCAAATCGGCTATGTTGCACCGCGAAAATGAGCAAATTGTTGTTGATTGATGACGAAGCGGACGTGCAATATTCGTTCCAGCGGATTTTTGATTCGCCGGAAATCGAACTGGCCACCGCCTCCAGCGGCGAGGAAGGCTTGAAAGCTGATTCCCAAGTTCAAGCCCGACCTCGTGCTCATGGACATCCGCATGGGCGGCATGAACGGCCTCGAAACGCTGCGCCGCATCCGCGCAGATCGATCCCAAGCTGCTGGTCATCCTGATGACCGCCTACGGCACGACCCAGACCGCCATCGAGGCGATGAAGCTCGGCGCCTACGATTACCTGCTCAAGCCGTTCGACGTGCCGAAGCTCAAGGAGATCGTCGCCAACGCCCTCAAGGCCGCGCGCGACATGAAGCAGGTCGTCTCCTACCAACCGCTGCTCGAATCCGAGGATTACGAGCTCGGCATCGTGGGCCGCAGCGAGGCGATGCAGCAGGTCTTCAAGCTCATCGGCCAGGTCGCCGCCACGCGACGCCACCGCGCTGATCACCGGCGAAAGCGGCACCGGCAAGGAACTGGTCGCCCGCGCCATTTATCATCACAGCGACCGCAGCCAGCAGCCGTTCCTCGCCGTCAACTGCGCCGCCATTCCGGAACAATTGCTCGAAAGCGAACTCTTCGGCCACGAACGCGGCGCCTTCACCGGCGCGACCATGCAGCGCATCGGCAAATTCGAGCAATGCAACGGCGGCACGATTTTCCTCGATGAAATCGGCGACATGACGCCGGCCACGCAGACCAAGATCCTGCGCGTGCTGCAATCCGGCACGTTCGAGCGCGTCGGCGGCAACCAGCCGATCCAGGTGGACGTGCGCGTCATCGCCGCCACCAACAAGCCGCTGGAGCAGGCCGTGGCCGCGCAGCAATTCCGCGAGGATTTGTTTTACCGCCTCAACGTCGTGCGCATCCACATTGCCGCCGCTGCGCGAGCGGCGCGAGGACATTCCGCTGCTGGTGAATTATTTCCTGAAGAAAATTGCGCGCGAACAGCAGCGCGCCGCCGAAGTCCATCGCCACCAGCGTCATCAAGGTGCTCGAAAAATATCATTGGCCGGGCAACGTGCGCGAACTGGAGAACGTCATCCGCCGCGCGCATGTCATGGCCAAAGGCGACGCGATTCTGCCGGGCGATCTGCCGCCGGAAATCTCCGGCCAGAGTGCCAGCGGCGCTCCGCTGCCACCGGCACTGGCGAGTGGCAGCGCGAGCCGCGACCGATGCCGCCGCCCTGGCGCGGCAGCTGTTTCAATGGGCCAAGCGCGATCCGAAGCTGAAGGTCATTCCCGCCGTGGAACGCGAACTGGTCATCCAGGCGCTCAAGGAAACCAACGACAACCAGGTGCACGCCGCCAAACTGCTCGGCATCACCCGCGCCACGCTGCGCAAACGCATCGAAAAGTTCGGCATCCAGCGCGAGTTGAACGTGAAGTGAAGGGGGATTCCCGCTTGGGCAGTTTTGTTAAACTTGTAGTCGTCCCACGTTGCGGGATCAGTTCGCGCCATATTATCCTCTGTGACTTCAACTTTGTAGTGCGACAAATGATGATTCAGATCAGCAACAGTTTGCAGAGAGAAAGACATTTCCGTTTCGATGCAAACTCTTACCCCACAGGAAGAAGGGGCTTGCGTCGGAATGGAAATGTCTGGGGAGTAGCGTCTTGCGATTTGTCGCACTGGCAACTTGAATCCACCCTCGTTTATTATTTGCGCCGACTAACGTCGGCGGCTACGCGCCTTTAAAAACTCCATGTAACGGTTCCGATTCATCACCGCCTGCGGGAAGGAGACGCTGGCAGCGAGTTGGCGACGCGGCGGAAGTGGTAGCCGAGAATGGCGAGTTCCATGGCATGCGGGAACTGGCGCGGATGCCGGATGAGTGTGCCCCAGAACAACCGCCAATAGCTCACGCGCCCCCGGTGCCACACGCCCAGCACCCAGAAAGATTTCAGAAAAGCAATCATATCGGCGCGAGACAAGCGCAGGCGCGGCCCGGTCGGACGATGGCTCTTCAGAAACGTACGAATGCGCTGGTAGTAATTGCGCGGTTCGTAAAGCTTCCTCACCAGATCGCGATAACCGGATTGTAAAAATTCACGGTTCAATTTGGGTTTGAAGTTCAGGGCGGCGTCGGTGTTGTTGCCGGTGCTTTCGGTTTCCAGGCGGCCTTCAAGCTTCAATCGCTGCCATAATCGCGTTTGTGGCAACGCGTTCAGCAAGCCCACCATCGCCGTCGCCACGCCGGAACGCTGGATGAACTCGAACTGCCGTTTGAAGATGTCGCTTTTGTCGCTGTCGAAACCCGACGATGAACCCGGCCATGACCTCCAGCCCGGCGCGTTGCAGCGTCTGCACCGAGGCGACGAGGTCGCGGTTCCGGTTCTGGAGCTTGTGACATTCCTCCAGCGACTCGACCGACGGCGTTTCGATGCCGACAAAAACCTTTTTGAAGCCGGCCTCCACCATCAGCGCGCACAATTCCGCGTCATCGGCGAGGTTCATGGACGCCTCGGTGAGAAATCCGATCCGGGTCCGCGTGCGCCGCCGCCATTCGATCAATTCGCGCAGCAGCGCCTTCGTCCGCGGTTTATTGCCGATGAAATTGTCGTCCACGATGAAGACCATGTCCTTCCACCCGCGCCGGCACAGTCCGTCCAGTTCGGCAATCAATTGTGCCGGCGTTTTCGTCCGGGGCACGCGTCCATTCATCACGATGATGTCGCAAAATTCGCAATCAAACGGGCAGCCGCGCGAGAATTGCACCGACATGGTCACGTAATGCCGCAAATTGATGAGGTCCCAGCGCGGCGCGGGCGTGCGGGTGATGTCCGGCCGGCTGGTGGCGCGATAAACGGGTTGCAACCGGCCGCTCTGCATGTCCGCCACCACCTGGGGCATCACTTCCTCGGCTTCGCCCAGGACAAAATGCTGAATTTCCGGGAATGCCTCGTGTCCGGTGGTGAACAGCGGCCCGCCGGCGATCACAGTTTTTTTCAACGCCGCGCACCGCGCAATCATTTCATGGACGGATTCCTTTTGCACGATCATCGCGCCCACCATCACATAATCCGCCCAGCGCAGGTCTTCATCCTTGAGCCGTCTCACGTTGAGGTCCACCAGCCTGAGTTCCCATTCCGGCGGGAGCATGGCCGCCACCGTCATCAGTCCCAGCGGCGCCATGGCGGCTTTTCGGGAAACAAACCGCAAGGCGTGCTTGAAGCTCCAGAACGTATCGGGCGTTTTCGGGCTGACGAGAAGTATTTTCATTAGAACTATCTATATTCAGCAGGATGACTGTAAGCCCGATTTAAGGCCGTGACGAGATAAATAACATAAATTTTTATTCACCGATTTCGATGCCGACGGGACAGTGATCGGAACCTGGCACGTCCGGCTGAATGAAAGCCCGTTGAAGTCGCGGGCGCAATGATTTGGAAACGAGAAAATAGTCAATGCGCCAGCCGACATTGCGGGAACGCGCACCACCCATCTGGCTCCACCAGGAGTAATGCCCCCCGGCCTTTTCAAATTCACGGAAGGTGTCGAGGAAACCGGCCTGGACAAAGGCGCTGAAGCCGGCGCGTTCCTCCGGCGTGAAACCGTGGTTGTGGACATTGGCCTTCGGATTGGCCAGGTCAATTTCGGTGTGCGCCACGTTTAGGTCACCGCAAAAAATCACCGGCTTTTGCTGCTCCAGTTTCTTCAGATAGCGCAAAAAATCACGATCCCATTTCTGGCGGTAAGTTAACCGCGACAAATCCCGTTTGGCATTGGGCACATAGACGTTCACCAGAAAGAAATCGGCGAACTCGGCGGCCAACACGCGGCCTTCCTGGTCGTGTTCAGCCATGTCGATGTGCGGCACCACGTTGACCGGGCGTGTCCGGGTGAAAATGACCGTGCCGGAATAACCCTTCCTTTCGGCGCTGTTCCAGTAGGTGGTATACCCTGCCGGCCAGAGCTGTTCGACATCGTTCGGACCGCACCTGGTTTCCTGCAGGCAAAGCACGTCGGGTTTCTCAGCTTCCAGATAGTCGAGGAAATTTTTCTTCAGCACGGCGCGCAGGCCGTTGACGTTCCAGGAAATCAATTTCATTTGCCGAAAGCATAAACCACGGATGAACACGGATAAACACGGATTTGCCAATTCCTCTTAATCTTAATCGTTCTCTTTATGATAATCCGCGGAAGGATTAAGAGTATGATTAAGAGCAAGATTAAGCGGGAAGACGCGTTGACGCTAACGCGTCGGGCGACTAACTTGCTGCATAACAAATGATCGCAAGAACTGCCCAACCACAAAGCTCTCAGCCGGCTTTTCGCGTCGGTGACGAGCGTCTGGTCAAACTTACGCCGAGTGCGGCCCAAAAGGTCACCGCCTTGCTGACCAAACAGGGCCGGCCCGGCGGCGTCCTGCGGGTGGCGGTGATAGGCGGCGGATGCTCGGGTTTGCAGTATAAAATGGATTTGCAGGATGCCCCGGCCAACCGGGACATTCTCGTCGAGTCCGGTGGTGTGCGGGTGGTGGTGGATCCCAAAAGCGCGCTTTATGTGACCGGCAGCGAACTGGATTACCTCGACGCGCTGGAAGGCGGGTTCAAGGTGAAAAATCCAAACGCCGCGACGACCTGTTCCTGCGGTGAGAGCTTCAGCGCTTGAATTGGAAAACATCGAACATTCAACATCCAACGCCCAATGTCCAAGGAATAGCACGCCGGCATTATCGGATGTTCGAGGTTGAATGTTGAATGTCGGGAGTTCCCGCCATCGCCACATGATCGACTATTTCGCCTTGCTGAACGAACCGCGCCGACCGTGGCTGGAACCGGGAGCGCTCAAGACGAAATTTCTGGCGCTGGCAGCGGAAGCGCATCCGGACAAACAGCAAATCGAAAGTGAAGCCAAAAAACTCGCGGCCAGCCGGCACTATGCGGAGCTGAATTCCGCCTATCATTGTCTCGCCGAACCCAAATCCCGATTGTTCCATCTGTTGGAACTGGAACAAGGCGCGAAACCCGCAGACATCCAGCAGATCCCGGACACGCTGGCTGAGTTGTTCGCCGAAGTCGCGATGACCTGCCGGAACACGGATACTTTTCTGAAAGAGAACAACCAGGTCACTTCTCCATTGTTACAGGTTCAACAGTTTGAGCGGTCCCAGGAATGGGTGGAACAGCTGCGTAACCTGCAAGCCAGGCTGGCCGGGCTGCACCACAAACTGGTTGGGGAATTGAAGCAGCTCGATGGCTCATGGATGTCCCCAACCAGCGACCGAACTGTCTTGTTGAATCGACTGGAGGAACTTTATCGTCTGTTCGGCTATTTCAACCGCTGGAACAGCCAGATTCAGGAACGGATTGTCCAATTGTCACTATGAAGAAAGGCCGGCAACCTATTTTGCAGTCCGGGCAGAATTCGGAGCGCCGAGCACTGGCTGGGCGTGTTTCCAAAATTCATTTTAACGCGCCGAGGCGGTGCTCGGCGCTCCTTTGCGTACTGTGGCTGGTATCGGGCGCAACCGTTTTGGCCGGGGAGACCTGGCAAAGCGCGTTGAGCCGGATGCCGTTGAGAACCGACGCCACGGAGTTGAACCGGACGAATTGTGTAACGCTGATGCTCGACACATTTCAATCCAACGCCGTCGTGAAAGCGCTTGTCTTTACGCCGGGCGCCACGGACGAACTCTATTTCTACCGCAGGGTTCATGCGGCGTTGACCAACGCCCATCCGTCTTTGCTGGACGCGGTCGAGGCGTTGACCAATCAGACTTACCTCCGGGCTACGTTTCAGTCCCCCTTGCTGTTGCTGCACACGAGCGAAGACGCTCTTGATGTTATCACGACGATAAAAAGCAAATCGACGGCAGCCAAACTCCGCACAAAGCTCATTCCCGACCGGTTGGTATTTAATGACGCCGGCTGGGACGAGGTGCGGGCGGTCTTGAATAACAAAATGAGTATTGGGCTGCGACCTTTTTCAAACACGCCGGAATCGGGGCATTTTTACCGCCACAATTTTGCGGCTTGTGGCACGACGGAATGGGAAACGTTGGAAGCAATCGCCCTGACCGACAAGACCACATTCACGGTACACTGGTTGACCGTGCATTTTCAAATTGACGGGCGCAGCGGCGTAGTGCCGGGTATCAAGAATCTCCAGGCGCCTTAACCGCCCGTTAAAAAAGGTAGCCGCCGATGTGAATCGGCGGAGTAACATCTTATTTCGGGTGATTCCGCGGATTGTTCCCGCAACGCGGGACGGCTACAAGCAAGTGATGGTTCTTTAACCGGCTGCTAGAATATCTTTCCAGCTTCTTTCTCCCACCCACTGGTTCCGGCTGAAAAACCAAAACGCTTAAGGGAGGCAGACACAATTCTGCCGAACATGGCTGGCTGTGGCACGGGTGGTTTTCAGTCGTGACCACCCCGAGATTTCCCTGGTTACTGCCGCCGTAAATGGCCGCATCGCTATTCAACAATTCGCGCCAGCGTCCGGCACGCGGCAACCCGATGCGGTATCTTTCCCGCAAAACCGGCGTCAGGTTCAGGATCACCGCCAACGGGTTGGACCCGTCCGCGGTCTGACGGACGAACGACAAGACACTGTTGTCGCGGTCCGTGCAATCGATCCAGTAAAAACCGGCATGGTCGTAATCCGCCTGCCAGAGTCCGGGCGCGGCAACGTAGCACCGGTTTAAATCCTCGATAAATTTTTGCAGGCCGCGATGGTAGGGCCCGGCCTCGAGGAGCCACCAGTCCAGCTGGCCGTTTTCGTTCCATTCAGCGCGCTGGCCGAATTCGCCGCCCATGAACAGGAGTTTCTTGCCGGGAAACAACCATTGATAGGCGAGCAACGTGCGCAGGTTGGCAAATTTCTGCCAGTCATCACCCGGCATCCGGCCAATCAACGACCCCTTGCCGTGAACGACCTCATCGTGAGAAAGCGGCAGGATAAAATTTTCGTGATGGTGATACAGCATCGCGAAGGTGAGATCGTTCTGATGATATTTCCGATGAACCGGTTCGCGGCTGAAATAGCCGAGCGTGTCGTGCATCCAGCCCATGTTCCATTTGAAGGAAAAGCCGAGTCCGCCCAGATACGGCGGCCGGGTCACGAGCGGCCAGGCAGTGGACTCCTCGGCAATGGTCATCACGCCGGGAAATTCCGTGTGGGTGATGTGATTGACCTTTTTCAGAAATTCTATCGCCTCGATATTTTCGCGCCCGCCGAACCGGTTCGGAATCCATTCGCCTTCCTTGCGCGAGTAATCGAGGTAGAGCATCGAGGCCACGGCGTCCACGCGCAAACCATCAATGTGAAAGCGGTCGCACCAGAACAACGCATTGGCGACCAGAAAATTGTTCACCTCGTGACGGCCATAATTGAAAATCAAAGTACCCCAATCCTGATGCGCGCCCTTGCGCGGATCCTCGTGTTCGTAGAGCGCCGTGCCGTCGAAACGCGCGAGCGCCCAGTCGTCACGCGGAAAATGCGCCGGCACCCAGTCGATGATAATGCCGATGCCGGCTGCGTGCAGCGTATTGACCAGAAACTGGAAATCGTCGGGTGTGCCATAACGGCTGGTCGGGGCGTAAAACCCGGTCACCTGATAACCCCATGAAGGATAAAAGGCGTGTTCGGCCGGGGGCAGCAATTCGACGTGGGTGAATCCCATGCGTTTGACGTATTCGACCAGTGGCGCGGCGAGTTCGCGGTAACTCAATGATTCGGTCGGGGATTTCTTCCGCCAGGAACCGGGGTGCAGTTCGTAGATGCTGACGGGCGAACGGAGTCCGCCATCGCGGGATTCCCGACGTCGATTCAGCCAGGCGTCGTCGGTCCATTTGAATTTTTTATTGTTCCAGACGATGGCCGCGTTCTTGGGCGGCACCTCAAAGAAGAAACCGAATGGATCGGTGTTTAATTTGATGTTTCCGTGCGCGTCCCGGATCTCAAACTTGTAATGGGCCCCCTCGCCGACGCCGGGAATAAAAATTTCCCAGACCCCGGACGCGCCGAGCAGACGCATGGGATGAAAACGGCCGTCCCAACGATTGAAATCACCGACCACACTGATGCGCTGCGCGTTTGGCGCCCAGACGGCAAAACTGACGCCATGGACGCCGTCAATCACCCGCAACTGCGCGCCCAGTTTTTCGTAGATTTTTCGCTCGTCGCCCTTGCCAAACAGGAACAAATCCGATTCGCCGAGCGTGGGCAGAAAAGAAAATGCGTCGCGCGTCCGGCGTACCTGCCCCTGATGGGTGGTGACGACCAAATCGTAGGCGTAAACCTTTTTCGCCGACCGGGTGACGCCTTCAAAAACATCCGTCCCGGGAAGCCGCTGAAGGGCAAACTGCGGTTTGTTCTTTTCGTGGACGGGCTGGATTTCAACCCGGTCGGCATCGGGCAAGAGCGCGCGAACGACCAGCCCGGATTGGTCACCGAGCGGCTGCATGCCCAGCAATGAGTGAGGCGATTGATGTATCAGCTCAACCAGGCTGTGCAATTCGTCGGGTGTGAGAATCATGCCGGCCCAACCTAACAGAAGGATTTGTTAAAAGGAAATGTTCTTCCCGGGGAACGGCTATCATTGCGCTAGGATTCGTTCAATCTGTTCAGCGTGGCTCTCCAAAGAGCCATCAGACCAGACAACGAAATCAGCCCGGGTCATTTTCTGCGCAATGGGCCATTGGGCGGCGAGGCGTTGTAGGATTTGTTCCGGCGTCCAACCCCGTTCCAATAGCCGTTGGCGCTGGTTTACCGGCGAACAGGCGATGCAAACAGTTTTGTCGAAATTCGATTCGGCCCGGGTTTCGAAGAGCAACGGAATGACCACGACAGCCAATGATTGATTCTGGCTGCGCCAGGTGTCGAGTTGCGCGAGCCAGCCTTCGCGAATGCGCGGGTGAAGAATGTCTTCCAATTGCTTGCGGGCGACGGAATCGGCAAAGACGATTTGAGCCAATGCCTCACGGCGCAGGTGGCCGTCGCTGGATACGATGTTATCGCCAAAAACCCTTTGGATTTCCGCCAAAGCGGGCTGGCCGGGCTCGACCAGCCGGCGCGCCAACTCGTCCGTGTCCACGACCTGCGCGCCGTGCTGGCGGAGAAATTGCGCGGCCGTGGATTTACCCATCCCGATGCCACCGGTCAGTCCCAACAGCTTCATCAAGACGATGATAAAGCCTGGATTTTTTTGCGCGACGAGAAATTACTTTAAAGAACCTGTCACTGGCGTGTCTGACTGGCAAGCCTGACAGATGAAACAACGGACGCAGCATCCGGTGGAGGATCTGCCAGTAATTTGAGAGGGGCTCAGGTCAGATTACGGGCTCTTGACACGGTAAAATGCCGGGGTCGCGGTGGCAGTTGTATCCGTGTAAGAAAGCGAGCTGCCGGGGGCTCCGCCGGTCGGGTAATCGGTTACTATCGCCGTCCAGTTGGCCGAGGGACTCCCCAGGACATTGGTCTTGAGCACAGAATAGGTTGCGCCGGGCGTCGAGCTCCAGGTCAGTATAAAGGAATGTCCGCTTGCCTGATAGCGGCCGCCGGAAATGGTGATACCGGCGGGCGGCGTGGTGGATGCGGCAATGATCTGGCCCGGGAACTGGGACTGTACGTAGGCCAGCGGTGACTGGCCCCCCGGTGGGGTAAAGCCGAGAACCACCTGGGAAACGTAGATCTTCATGCCCGGATCAATTTGGATCATGTTTGCCAGATTCGCCGGAATGGTGGTCAGTTGAGACAGGTCGAGCGTCAGGACATACATGGCGTTGTTGCCGGTGGCGGGAGAGAAGACGAACAGCGGTGTGAATTGGGGCAGATAATTCGCCGCCACCAACGCCAGGGTGCCGAGGGCCACGTTGTCGGTAAAACCGGTCGAGATTGGTCCGCGGTCCTCTCCGGCCCAGGTCGAATCAACCACCGCGTTGTTCCCGGACGCCACAGCGGTAAGGGTGGAAGCCAGCAAATCCCCGGTTTGCGGTTTAATCGACAGATTAAAGCCATTAAAACAGGTGAAAGAACTCGCCCCGCCACCATCAGACAGCGAGTTGGTCACGTTGAAATTCAACATGCCGAAGGCCAGGAGCGCAGACTGTCTCATCTGCAGTGTGTTGGCGGTGAGACTGATATCCCCCCCTGCAAGAATTGAATCAAAATAATCCTGCTGTTGGATGGTGATATGCTTGGCGCCAGTGATTGCGATGGACCCGGCGGTGGCGGAGAAACTGCCATAGGTAACGTTTATTGCATTGCTGATCTGGATGTCTTGACTGGCAATGGTTTGACTGCCCGCAACGATGTATCCGCCATCGCTTTGGCCCGTCCCGTTATTGACGAATTCGATATACGGTGAGGCGGTGTCATCACCAAAATGCGCGTTATTCGGAACGGACAGATATCCGTAATTGGTGAAATAACGAAGGTTGGGTGCTTGCGCAGCGGTCCAATCCTGGAGGATGTTGGAGAGGGACATTTGTCCCAACAAGGTGAATCCCTGCCCATCAAGCAGCATGGTCTGAGCCACGGTCAGGGAATCGCTGATGGTGTTATTGGTGCTGTGCATCACCAGGTTCTGGACCGTCACCGGCACCACCGTGGAAAGCTGGCTGGCGTCCACAACGAAGATTGAAAATCCTATGGCATTGGTGGTTATATTGGTGCCCTGCATGACCGGCTGCAGGTTCGTCCATACCGCGCTCCACATGTTTATCGGGCCGCGGAGCCGGGAAACCACGTTTTTGGCCATATTGGTCAGATTCAAAAAGCCGTTCGTGGCACCCAGATAAAAACTCAAATTCTGGCAATCGACAATGGCGCCGGAGCTGCTCACCAGGTTGCTGGTCTGGATAAGAATACCTCCCGAACCACCCAGCCACGTCCGGGTAAGGTCCAGGTTGTCGGCGCTAATTTGAATCACTCCGGGCAGGTTGGTCACTATCGCCGCGGCCGGGTCGGTCGCCAAATTATCAACAAAAACCCCATAGGCACTATAGGTATTGGACACCGTCTTAAAAGCGAAAGTCGAGTCATAATAAAAGGACGCGGCGGGCGTCCCGAGACCCACCGTACCGGCACTGAACGCGGGCATGTCGGTCTGTGAAACAATGGGTTCAGTACGGGATACGATGTAATTGGCGGGCTGGTAGGACTTGCCGCTGCAAAGGGAGAAGAGGCTGGCATTGGTGTCCACAAACAATCCCCGGTTGGTTTCCGAGCCCAAAGTATCCACCAGATAAACCGTATTGGTAAACAGGGCGAGGGTAAATGGATTGGTCAACGTGGCCGACAATTTAACCGCCGCCGTTTGAAAACCGTTTGACTCCATGGAACTGGGAGTAAACCTGATCTGCGCGGTAATGCTTCCGCCGGCAGTTTTGACAAAAACCGCCTGGCGCACTTCATTTGTCGGGATTGTCATGTTATCCAGCGAGTCAGACACGGTCGGCTGAAAGAACAGCGATGGACCGAAAGCATAGTTGGTCGAACAGTTGTCCTGCACCCCGTAGGCGGGTGCAGTTACGATGCTTCCATCCCACAGCGTCATGGTATTCAGCAAGGGAATGTGTATCCCCGGCGGCAAGGTAGCCGGCGAATTGGTTTGGGCCCAGTCCATGACAAACAGCCCCTGGTCCAGGGCAAAATTTGTCCCGCTGATAAAACCGCTGGCGAGCAGAGAACCGTTGATCAACAATTGGCTGCGAGACAGGTTGACCATGCCGCCAGTCAAGACGATTTGACCGTTGGGGTCGGCCTCGAGCAGCCCTTTATTGATGATATTCGTCGCCGACACCCAGAGATAGCTCGCCGTGGCAAGATTCTGGGAACCGGGCGGATTGCGAACGGTACCATCAATTGCCCGAATAGTCGCGCTGGCACTGTTATTGTTAAAACTCGCCGACCAACCACGCCCCCCGATAAGCGGAATTGGTCCGTAGTCGAATTCCCAGCCGACCGCACCGTTCATCGTGCCGGTGTTGGTGTAGTTGAGTGTGTGGGAGGTCTTGTAAGGAAGCACCACACCGATATTCCAGGTTCCCGAGTTTAAAAAGTTCGTGGCGTCAACGTTGGGAATGTTGCTGTTATCGATCGACCCGGTATTGTTGTAAGTCGAATCCGTGGCCATCCCGGTCATGGGAGTCAAAAACACACCCGCCAGCAGCAACGGGACATGCCTCCCCAGTCGCCCGACAGTTTTGAAAAAGTTCAATTTCATCTGACCTTCATCGGCTAATTAATCGTAAGGGAATAAACCAGCATCACAGTCCGTGCGATCGGGACGGTGGAATCCGTCATTTGAATAACAATATTGTCAAAGGTTCCGCTTTGCGTCGGCGTACCGGAAATAACGCCGTTCGGGGACATACTCAGTCCCGGGGGCAGGCCGGCCGAACCTGACGTCAGCGTCCAATTATACGGCGCCTGCCCGCCTGCGACCACCGTGAGCGCATTGGTATAAGCTACTCCATTCGTGCCCATTGGCAAATTCGGCGGCGGCGGAGCAATCTGGACCAGGGATTCGGCCGCCAGATTGGCGATCTGGCCGTTCGGGTAAACGATGGGGGTATTGGTGGTGCCATCGAAGGAACCCCAGATAAACCACTGATCGGCGACACTCGGTCCGAATAAATCAAACAGAGCTTGATTCACATAATCCGGCCCAACCTCATTGTAGGTAACCGTGGTACCCGGATCAATCGTTCCCGGTCCGGCATGCCCGGCCAATTCATTGGCCTGATTTAAATTGATGTTTCGCGTGAACGTCGGACCGTGAGTAGGACCGCCGGCAGGGCCGAGTTCGAGGTCCTGCGCTCTAAAAATAAAGTCGGGCGTGGTCAACACGCGCTGGAAATTCTCGGTCAGATACTGGTTGTTGGTGTACACCACCATGGTGTACTGGTTCGTTATCGGCTGGGTAAAGAAACCGCTCAGATAATCGAAATCCGGCACCCGCACGAACTGCATTTTGCCAATGCCCCGGTAGTTGGCGATGGCATTGGCCACCTGCGTGCAGGGCTGCGTGACAAAGACGTAATTGGTGAAGTAGGAAATCAGGTTTTGCGCAAAGCTCTGGCCGTTGATGTTGGTGACCCCGACGAGGGCATTGGTCACGACACTGACATTGGTCTGGAGGGTCTGAATAATATTGGGGTTACAGAAGCCGTTGCTGATAATGAAATAATCTCCCGAGGGCACGTTGGATTGAAAGAACGAGTAGGAAACATTGGTGACAAAAGGCGTACCCACCGGCTGGCCGATGACCGGCCCCACTTTAATGGTTTGAATGGCAAACGTGGTATTGGTATAGACCCGGTGAAACGGGTTGGTGACCACATTGCCGAAGGTGTTCTGGTAAAACTGCACGATGTTGGTCACCAGATTGGTCACCACCACTGCCGTGGCCGGCGCGTCGGCCGGCTGACCGACAAAATTGGTGAAATAGGCAATGACATTGGGCGAAACCACGTTGCTGAAATAAGTGAATGGATTGGCCCCAACGATCAACCCCGGAAACAACCCCTGTAATGTGGCTGGACTGTTAGTCAAAGCGGCCGAAACCAGGGTATTGTAGTTGGAGGTAAACAACAATTGCGGCGTAGTCAGGTTGAGGCTGTTGAGCACGCTCCCGGCCGCCGGAGATTCCAGATGAGCCGCGCTCGGCGTGTCATAATTGTTGGTGCTGTAGAGCCAGCGCAATCCCGCTGCGTCGTCCCGCGTCAACCCGGTGTAAAAAATACCGACATTCAAGCCACCTAGACCGAGGCCGGAGGCCACCGGAGGATTGTTCACGGTCGGGTTGACCGGTATTTCATAGGCATCGGCATCGGGAGTGGTAGGGATGCCACAATCTTCCAGAATCTGATATGAAAATAATTCGCCATTCACATAAGGAGAAAACTGACCCCAATCAGGCGGAACATAACCCAGAGGAGTGAGGTAATAGTCATAATTCCTCATCACGACGAGATATTCCAAACAGTCCGGGCAGGGAGCGGTACAACCCGGGATGACGACGCGATTGTGCAACGTCCATGTGTAACGGATGGCGTCCACCAAACCCAATTGTTCCGTCATCAAACTCAAAGTTACTGACTTGACATCCAGCAACCCCAGGCTGCCCGCCGTGAAATTTTCCCCCTGGGAATTCAACGGAAATTCCGACAGAATGGGACTGTAACCGTCGATCGCCCCCGACGGATTGTTAGTAAAGGAATTATTCAGCAGATCGAACGCCTGTTGCACGGCGTTCTCGCCTTCGGCATGGAACCAATCGGTAAAACTGGGATCAAAGGTGTAATACATCACCGGCGAGTTGCGGCGATACCCTTCTCCGATGTTTTTGGGACCCACCGGCAATACGTCGAGGAGAAATGGCGGTACCACGGAACTGGGGATCGGATTGTAACCGATGTCAATGACCTGCCACAGATCGCCTTGCGGGGCGGTCGTATAAGTGGCCGACGGTCCCAGGAGGGAATAAGCCAATGCCGATTGCAGGCAGGCTGCCAGCAAACCAATCCACAAAAATTTATTAATCAATGGCCTCATACACATTTCACTGGCGCAGCAGCATCACGCGGTAATAGCCCGCGGAACTCTTGCCGACAAAAATCGAATCACTGCTGCCCGCCGCGAACCTGGGCGAACCCAAATTGCTCCAGGCCCCGAGGTTCGTCGCCGCCTGCACCTGATAGGTCAACCCCGGCTGTGTGTTCCAAGTGAGGAACAAGCCCTGGGCCGTATTGCTTAGGGTCGTTCGCAGCCAGGTGCCGGGGTCCAGCGGATTGCCGCCACTCAGGAACACCTGCAACAGGGTCGGCCCGCCTGGAGCCAGCACCGTGTTTGCGCCCGGCCACTTGCTGATATCGCTGCCGTAATATTGCGTCATCCATTCAAACGGAATCCCGCCCCAGTTATAACCCTGCCACGTCGTGCCGCTGGCGGACGGCGACAGCGGGGACTTGCGGCCATCCTGCGTCAGGTAATCCACGCGGAACGAATGGGTGCTGCTGGCCGTCAGACCATTCGCGGACGTCATCGTCCAGACATTGCTCGCGGTGGTTGCCGTCGGATTGGGTGAACCATCCACATATATTTCGTAGTTGGAAATCGAAAGCCCGGTCACGGGCGTCCACGATACAACCAATTGCGGCTGATAAGCGTTGCTGACGATGACAAACGGCGCATAGACAAAGGGCGCCGGAAGCGGTTCCAGCGGTTGCAGGGTATTGATATAACGTTGCGCGAACAGATCGAATCCGTATGCCAGGCCGGTGAAACTGCTCCACACAGCCAGAAACTGACTGACACCATCCGAAACGATTACTGGCTGGATCTGCGAGCCGGCGGTGGTGGTATTGACGCGAAACCCGGTGCCGACGACTGAACCATTACCGCGCAGAAATTGCCCGTAGGCCCCTTCCTGCGAGCCGTCCTGCGCGAGGCTGGTCCAGACAATCAAATAATCCGTTCCCAGCGCAGCAATCCGCGGAGCGAATTGGTCGCCGAACAGGTATGAATTGACCCGCATTACCGCGCCACCGATATCGGCGCTTGAAAACACACGGGCGTAGACGTCCATGCTGTTGGTAAAGGTGCTGGTCAGATCGCGGGCGTCCCAGGCAATCACGAAACCGCCATCCGAACCGGCGGCCACGATAGGGTCATCACAGGGATTTGAATCAACATCTACGAGAAACTCGTTCCCTTGAGCTCTGCCGCCGCTGTAATAAGACCGGGCATAAATATCCACGCTGGGGAAGGTGATGGCCGTGCTGGGGGTGCCACCGGCTGGGTTGGCGATATTGATCTGGGTGCGCTCCTGTTCGGACACCCAGGCGGCGATAAATCCGCCATTGACCAGTGCCGTCACCGTCGGCGCACGCTGGTTGAAGGCATAATTGGGATTGTTGGCCGGGTTAAACTGGTTGATTAACAATTCACCGGTGACGGGTGTCCCCGCCGGCGAAAAGACCCGGCCATAGACATCCTGCATGCTTCCCGCGGAGGCTTCATTAAAGCTGGCCCAGACCACGATGACATTGCCGTTGGTGAGAGTGGCCACCGCGGGGGTAATTTGGAAATAATTGGTAGAAGTGTTGACCATCACATCACCGGTAAGCCAGGTGTTGCTGGCAGATAAAAATCGTGCGTAGATATGCTGGAACCCTTTCGGGTCCGCCTTGCCAGACAAACGCCGCGCCGCCGCTTCGCAGCAAGGTCACCCTCGGATTTTCCTGGTCACCGGCACCTTGGACGTTAACGCGGAAGGAACTGCCGGAACCGGAAAGCGTCCCGTTGAGCTGCATCGCACTCACTCCCCAGCCGTCACCGTCGGTGATGTTGTCCTGCCAGACCGTAAAACCGCCGCCGGGCATTACGGCCACGTCCGGATGAACCTGATCACCCGCCTGCGATCCGACCATGGCATATTCCGTCCCGTTCGTCGCGTAATAGTTCGTCTGGCCCCCAACCACGACCGGAAGCGCCAGTATCCACCCCCAGCAAAGGCCCACAACCGCCTGCCGGCTGAAAAATCCCGATTGGATGGCGGTACTCATGGTGTGAATCTAGGTCGAGCCGGTAGTGTTTGTCTGTCAGGTGGAATACAACTATTACTATAGTGTTTGACACTACAAAGGAGAGTCTGGCGACTGAACGGCCATTGCATAATCGATTCTGCCGATTCTAGATATCCGCAGTGGTTTTGTCCAAAAATTACTTCGACAAATTCTCTGCGGTGCAGTCCGGATTGGGCCACCGAAAACCAATTTTTAAATTTGTGTCGCAAGTTCATTTTCCTAAATCAAAATCGCCTGGCCTACCTGTGTTTCTTCCCCCAGCGCCGCCAGCAGCGTCTTAAACCCCCACCGCCGGTACAATTCACGCAGTCGGCCGGTGTCCGCCGGCCTTTCCACCAGCTCAACCGGTGAAAAGGCAGCCGGCAAATCATCGCGTAAACGCACCAGCGCCTGGTTGCGCCGGACCGCCGCCTCGGCTGCGCTGAGGTTCGTACGGAGTTTTTCCGATTTCACTTCGCTCAGCTTTTCATACAGCGCATTCACGGACCCAAACCGGTTCAGTAGTTCCGCGGCGGTCTTCGGCCCGACACCCGGCACACCCGGAATGTTGTCCACGCTGTCTCCGGTCAGGCTCAACCAATCCACCATTTGCGACGGTTTTACGCCGGCTTTCGCCCGTACCTGTTCGTCCGTCCAAATCGCTTCGGTCTTGTCGTTCGGATTCAACAACCCGATCTGCCCGGACACCAATTGCATAAAATCTTTGTCGGCACTGGCAATGACCACAGACATACCGGCCGCCGCCGCCCGTTGCGCCAGGCCCGCGATGTAATCATCCGCCTCGACGCCTTCCCGGCAAATCGAGGCGATTTGCGCTGCCTGCAAATAAGCGACGATTTCATCAAGTTGCGGCTTGAGATCCACCGGCATTTCCGGCCGTTGCGCCTTGTACTCGGGCAGCGCCGCGACGCGTTCGGCATTCAGTCCGCCGTCCCAAACCACAATCAAATGCGTCGGCTCCACCGTCGCCCGCATTTTCGCCAGCATTTTGACAAAACCATAAATGGCATTCGTTGGCTGGCCGGACGGTGAGCGCAACTCGCGGATCGCGTGAAACGCGCGATAGGCATAAGCGTGTCCGTCAACAATCAGCAACCGGCCCATAAATTCACCCGGGTTTCAAAGGTTCACCCCTGGTATTCGATTGCATGCTCAACCGTTGGCGGGCGTTGAAGCCGCTATTGCGGAGGCAACGTCACCTTTTTGTCGGTTTCCGTTGCCTGGCCGGCCCCCGGCGGTTGCGGCGGGATCGCATTTTGTGCAAACGGCAGTTCGTCATCCGAATGAAGCCGGTTGCCGGCGGGATCCACAATCGTCGCGGTGACAAAAATCATCAGGTTCTTTTTGACCGCTACCTTCATCTGGCTTTGAAAGAGACGGCCGACAATCGGCAAATCACCCACCACCGGCACCTTGTCCTTCTCGGTCTGGGTCGAGGACGTAACCAGCCCGCCCAGAATGACCGTCTGGCCATCCCAAACATTCACCGTGGTGAGGACCTGTCGAATATTGAAGCTCGGGTAAGATGACCGGCAATTGGACCACATTCAGGCCACCCGTCACATTGGCGACATTAGGTGGCGTTTGGTAGCCGGCGAATTCGGTCACCGAGGGAATCAGGGTCAGATTGATCGTGTATCCGTCGGAAAGAACATAGGGCACGACGTCCAGCAACGGACCGGTTTCGATCGCCTGGGTGGTCGGCGTAATGGCCGAGGTGCCGGGGACAAAGGTGTTGTTTTGCGCCTGGGCCATTTTGGTGGCGCCCAACGCAACCGACAGGCCCAGCATCAGTTTGAAAATTTGATTTGTGGTATGTATTTTCATCTTTCGTGGCGGGAAACATTTTAAGGAGTGGTGGTGGTGGTCGAAGCCGACCCTTGCTGGAAGCTGAAGCCCGTGATTACCGTGATGACCTGCGTCGCCCGCATTTCGGTTTGCCGACCGCTGGTGGTGGTCACCTCCGGTTCCGCCAGCTCTTCAAAGCCGCTGCGCTGTTCCAGGGCGTGAAGCACAACGCGGAAATTGGGATTGGTTAAAATGCCGGTAATCGTGGCCAGGGTGGGAAGAGTCGCGTTCGCCGGTGCATTGGGGGTTGTCCCATTGGGACCAAATATCTGCTGGTCCGACCCTGAAGAAGGAATCTGATTGGCACCCGTCGGTCCGGGGAACGGGACCGTCGAGCCTCCCGGGCCGGGGACATTAAGTGACGGTGCACTGCCGCCCTGGGCGGCAACCGAATGCCCGATATTGAACTGTCCCAAATACCAATCGAACCCCAAACCCGCATTGTCGTCCTGTTCAACCTGAATGAACCGGGACTTGATATGAACCTCCGGTGCCACCTGGTTCAATGCCTGAATCGCCATTTCAATTGTGTCCAAATCCTGCATGGTCGCTCGAACAAACAACAACCCCAACCGATCATTGAAGAAAATATTTTTGGGTGGGAACAAATTTACACCCAACGTGGAGAAAAAGTCCCGGGCGGCTACGCTGACATCCACCATACTGTTGGTGAGAGTCACATAATTCAATCCGCCGTTGCCGTTCTGACCGCCGCCGCCACCCCCGCCACCGCCACCGCCGCCACCCCCGCCGCTGGAGCGATTGCCTGAACCTGGGGCCGAGTTGACCACCGCCAACAGGCCCACCGATGTGCCATTGCCGCTACCGCTGCCACCACCACTGCCACCGCCACCGCCGCCACCGCCGCCACCGCCGCCACCCCCGCTACCGCCACTGCTGCCGCTATTGTTAACAAATTGGAGTGACCCGACACTTGACAGGCCCTGCACGAAGGTATTGGGGTCTATTTTGAAAGTCCGCGAGAAAAGCTGGGGAGAACGGGGTCCTTTGGCCGAGAAAACAACGGCATATTCATTAATGGAATATTCAATCGGATGATCCGCAACCTGTACAATCGCATCCAGCGCATCCGCCATACGGACATCGTTAAGCGCCGGGTTGATCCGGACAATGACCGAATTGATATCGACGGACTCGGATCCGGTTGACGGTGCCGAGGCGATCGGCAGGCCGGTCGCCGGGTCGATTGCGCCGCCGCCGCCGGCTCCGGCAGGGCCCCCTCCGGGGCCGCCAAAGGGGGAACCCGCCCCGCCGGTGGGCGTGGTCGTGGCTACGGATGCGGAATTGTCTGCATTGGGATTAATCAGGAAGTTGATGCCGGCCTTGTCCGGGTCACGCAGTTTGGCCTGTTCGCTCAGGTTGCGAACAACTTCGCTCAAAGGAAGCCCGTCATAAAGCACCGTGTCGAGCCGTATGCGGTTCAATTTGCTTACAATTACTTCCCGGCCCGGCCCGGTATGGATGAGGTTGGTGGTGGCATACGAATTGGGCGTGGGCAAAGCTCCACTTTTTCTCAAACCGGAATCCGCCCATGCCTTGGTCACTTCCACAATACGGCCCTGGTTGTCGTAGTCCTTGATGCGCTCCTGCCTCGCGTAAAGGCCTTGTTTGCACAGACTCAAATAATAAAAAGCGCCTTGATTGACCGGGTCCAGCCTCACCGCCTGTTCCAATTTGGCCTGGGCTTCTTCAAATTTGCCCATCTCGTAAAGCAGTTTGCCATCCCGAACCAGCGTGTCCGCGTCGGTCTTCTGATTGGCAATGGCCTGCGCCTGTTGAACCGTCGCGTCGTCCGGCACTTTCCCGCGCAGCGCGGCAATCTTCTCGTCATTCTCCTTCTTGAAAGCGATGGCCGCGGGATTCTGTGGGTCTACCTTCAAAACGCGATTGACCTGCGTGTCGGCCTCCCGCAAATCGTCGCGCCGCTGCGCTTCCCGGGCCAGTTCCATTCTCACCGCGACCAGCCCGGAAATGGTTTCCGCGGATTCTTCCGAAATTCCGGAACCAATCGATTGCACCAGACTGTAGGCATCCTCGTAAAGCCGGGCGGCGACCGCCAGATCACCATGGGCGGCAGCGTCCTTGGCTTGCACCAGCTTCTGACGTAGAACCACGGTGTTGGCCTGTCGTAACACCGCCTCGCTGACGGCCATGTCGGCGACACTGTTTGTCTGGGCGGGCGACCAGAGGGTGCCGGCCGCGATGAAGAGGATACCGAGTGAAACAGAAACTACTTTTGTCATGGATGAATTCGGGTTAGTCGGTGTCAGCATCTCTCGACACTGGGATGGGTACTGGCCGCTTTCATTTGGAATTGTACGGTCGCGTTATCTTTTTCTGGTTCGATTTGGCGGATAGTACCACCTCGTTCTGGTTTATGGCAACGATAATGTAATCATCGCCCGCAAATTTTAGATCATCCCCCACACGCTGTCCTTCCCAGTTCCTTCCCTCGGGACTGTATTTCAAATCCGCCAGGTAGGCGTCCACACGCCGGAAGGGTTTGTTCCTGGATAAGTTCACCGTCTCACCGGAATCCGTCAGCTGCAAAACCAATTGGGTCGGGTCCGCAGGCGGCCCCTGCACCGCGGTGATGGTGAAGGCGTCATTTTTTTCGCCGATGGAGGCATAATGTTGCCGTTTCGCCCGCCGCCACGCCACCGGCTCGGCCTGGCGTTCCACGCCCACAATGTAGCGCGCGCCGAATTGATTGGTCTGCACCGAATCCAGTGTCAGGATGAAGTACAAGGGCGCAACCCGGGTCACGGCCACGGCATCGGGGCCGATCTCGTTGCCACTCGCAATCTTAAGCAGGCTTCCGTCCACTGCTTTTTGCCACTCGACCGGATTGAAGAGCCGGTTGGTCGTCTCCAAATCGAGCCGGTAAGGCAGTTGCAACCGCTGCATGGTGTTGCTCTCCGTCGTCAAATCCAACACCGGAAGCGGTTTGACCGGATGCCTGATGATGCCAGTGCGGGTTTCTTCCAGTTGGTTGCGGTCATGCAAAATCATGAACGGCAAAAACACCATGGCCCCCACCAAACCGAACAACACTACGCCCAGGAGAATTTTTTCGTAATGTTTTTTAAGGAAATCCATGCGCTTAGTTTCCCGACGTCAATTTCACTATCTCCACCTGCAAGGTGACGCTCAAAAGCTGCTCGTCGAGCACCGTCTGCAGGCCGCCCCGGCCCGGAGGTGCCGCGGGCCGACTGGC
The DNA here is from genome assembly GCA_963708525.1 of uncultured Verrucomicrobiae bacterium. Classification (GTDB taxonomy): domain Bacteria; phylum Verrucomicrobiota; class Verrucomicrobiia; order Limisphaerales; family UBA11358; genus UBA11358. The sequence goes on from CAVPTH010000007.1 coordinate 39,021, forward strand.
CGGCGCTGCCGGCCGTGCATAAGCCGGCACCTCAGGCTCGCCGAATGCCGGTGCACCGGGAGACGGCGAAGTGGTGGTGGCGCCGGCCGCCGGTTGCACATTTATGGCTTTGACGATGAACCCATGCGGCGAGGTCGCAAAGCTCGACAACACCTTCGCCAGGTCCTGACTGAAACAACGAAAGGTAACTTCGTAAGGGGTAATCACGGCAAGCTCATTGGTTATTGCCGGCTGATCCGTATAATCGGCTTGCGGTCCGACCGCGTCATCCTCCGAAGCCCGTACCCGTCGAATCCCATCCAGCGCATTAATCCTCGCCGCATAAAGAAGTTCACAAATCATTTTCACCTCGCCCAGCTGTTGCGCCAACGCGGTCAGGGTGCCGGGGGCGAATTTTACCGAGGTTCGTTCCGCTTCAAATGAGAAGCCATACTGGGGCGGCAAAGTGACACTGGCACTGTTGGCTTCCGCCTGCAACTGGCTGAGGATGTGATCGCGTGCGGCGGCAAATCTGGCATCGGTGATCGCGCCTTTCGCGGGATCCGGTATAAGTGGAATGGGCTGAAAATATTGCCCGGCTTGCTGGATCCATTGCTGCAACCGTTGTTGCTGCACTCGGGCGGCCTGGATGTTGTCAATCGTGTCATTGCCCGGCGATGGATTTTGGGCGCTCAACTTTTTCAACGTCTCGTACGTTTGATTCAGCGTATCCAGTGCCGTGTTATTGCGTTGCCAGTTCTGGTAATCATAAACCCCCGCCGCCGCCAGCAAGCCCGCGGCAATGACAGCACCGATGACAAAAAACAAATTTCGTTTGATCCAGGCCATGCTACAAATTCAAAGGGTTGCTCAACACCGCTGAAACTCCAAAGGTGAACGTGCCGGAGGCATCTTCCGGATTGATCTGACCGGTCAGTTGGGTCGTTTTGGGATCAAAAAGGGAACTCGCCTGCAATTCGTTTTCCAGCGTGTACGCGATGTCACTGTTGGCCGCCGGATCGATCTTGGACAAACTCACCGCCCGGCAAACGACGGAGATGGCGCCCGGCTTGGTGGATGAAGATTGGTTTTGCGTCGGGTTCATCGCTCCGCCGGCCAACTCGTTGTCCGACGGCACTCCGGCCGGCATCCCCGGCCTGCCCGGGACGTTGGGCGCGGTGAGGCTTGTCCGCATGGTAATGAATTGTTCGATCCAGATCCCCGCCTGCACCCCCCCCCGCTGCGCAGACATTTTCTTTTGAACGTCATTCTCAGCACGAATGAGCACCCGTCGCAAGTCCGCCAGGATATCACTCCAGTAATACCGATCGTTCATCCAGGCACTGATTTGTTCGGCTTGCTGCCGGGTGGCACCGACTTGCCCGTAAACCTTGTTGAACTGGTCGGCCTTGGTTTGCAGTTTTTGAACCTCCGGCTTGAGGCGTTCCAGCTCGTCCTCTTTCGAGATGGCCAGTTTTTCGAACAGGAACCCGACCGCAAACGCCACTGCCACCAGACTGAACACCGTTGCCGTGAAATACGGTTTCTTTTCGTTGAACGTGCGCCAGCGCAGCGTGCTCTCCGGCATCAGGTTCATTTCCACCGGACAGTTCGCCAGATTGCGCAGGCCCAAGCCGACGACTTCCCCCAGTGAATGGGCGACGCGCGCCAGTTCCTCCAGGTTTACCGCCGGATCGATCTGCACATTACGGAAGGGATTGAAGTATTCGACCGGCGCGTTCAGTTTCTCGGCAAAAAATTGCGCCGTATACGGCATGATGGAAGCCCCGCCGGCCAGGAAGAGCCGTTGCGGCGCCGCTCCGCCCATCTGGCCGCGATAAAATTGAATCGTCTGGTTGACCTGAATGTGCAGCTTGGTCATGAACTGCCGGGCAATCTTGGAAATCGCCGCCTGATTGGGATTCTCCGGTTCTTCGTAGGCACCGCCCAGACTGACGAAACCTTCGGCCACTTTGATTTGCTCGGCGATTTCAAATCTCAGCTTCGCCTCGTTCGCAAAATCCTGGGTGATGGAATTGGCACCCAGGTTGATGCTGCGGGCAAACACCTTGCCCTTTTCGAAGAAGAGCAGGTTGCTGGTCTTGGCGCCGATGTCCAGCAGCAGCGTGCAATCGTCCAGGTCCCCATAGTTGTAGCGAAATGCGTTGCAGAGCGCCGCCGGTGACACGTCGCATAATTGCAACCGCAACTTCGCCTCCTCGGCAATCCGGAACAATCCTTCCACAATCTCCGACTTGATGGCCACCAACAACACTTCCAGTTCCCCCGTCGGACTCGAACCCAGGATCTGGTAGTCCCACACCACTTCCGCCAGCGGGAACGGCACGTTCTGTTGTGCCTCGTACTGGATGATTTGCGTCACCTTGCCCGCGTCCACCGGCGGGAGTTTGACGAATTTGGAAAACACCTGAAAACCGGGTGCGCAGACATTGATGTTCCGTGCGGCGCCGCCGGTTTCCGCCAGCGTTTCCCGCAGCACCTTGAGCAAGGCCGTTTCGCGCGAGGCGTCCGACGCCCCCTCCGGTCCCAATGACTTCAACTTGAAATTCTTCAGGCAGAGGATGCCGGCTTCGTTGATTTCAAAGATTGCCAGTTTGAGACTGCCGGCCCCGAAATCCACTGCCAAAAATGACTTTAAGTTAAGCATTGCTGTGTTTGCGCCGTGCACTGCCGACAAAAGGCGCTTGAACTTTTACCGTCTATAAGTGCAGCCCGTGTTCAGTACTGTAAATTTTCTGGACGGTCAAACACAAAACTTGGAAAATTGACTGTAGTAATTCTTGCAATAAAATATTGCGCCCCGGCGCCAGCTTTGGCTTTATCCCATCGTGTCGGGACAATCGCCGGTCGGCTGCCAAGCATGAAGCGATGCCGCCTGTGTATTTTTTACTCAGGCCACGTGCAGGGCGTCGGTTTTCGTTATACGGCGAAAACGGTGGCTGCCGGATTTGAAGTGACCGGCACGGTGCGCAATCTGCCGGATGGCCGGGTGGAGTTGACCGCCGAAGGTGCACGCGCTGAGCTCGAAGCCTTCCGTACGGCCATTCGGGATGCGGGGCTGGCCGGGTTGATCCGGGACGAGGCCATCACTTGGAGTGACGCGCAAAATGTAATGCATGGATTTGAGATCGTTTGATAGACGCAAATGAAATTCGCCATTATCGCTGACATTCACGGCAATCTGGAAGCGTTCCGGACCGTCCTGGCGGACGCCGAGCAACAGAAGCCCACCCATTACGTCTGCCTGGGGGACGTCGTGGGCTACAACGCCAACCCCAAGGAGTGCCTCGAAATCGTCCGCAGCATGGATATCCCCTGCGTGAAGGGAAACCATGACGAATACTGCTCCACGGACGACCACCTGGAAGGATTCAATCCCAACGCCGCCGAAGCCGTGCGCTGGACGCGCGCGCAACTGTCCGACGAGGAACGCCAGTGGCTGCGCGACTTGAAATACACCAAACTGGTCCATAACTTTACCATCGTCCACGCCACGCTCGATGCGCCCCAGCGCTGGGGTTACGTCTTTGACAAACTGGCGGCCGCGGCCAGTTTTCCCTATCAAAACACCCAGCTCTGCTTCTTTGGCCACACGCATGTGCCGGTCGCCTTCATGCGCGACACCGTGGTGCGCGGCGGCACCTATTCCAAATTCAAAATTGACCCGGCCAAAAAATATTTCATCAACGTCGGCGCCGTCGGCCAGCCGCGCGACAACAATCCCAAGGCCGCCTATGTCATTTACGACGCGGATGCCGGCACGATCGAACTGCGCCGGCTGGAATACGATATCGCCACCGCGCAGAAAAAAATCCGCGCCGCCGGTTTGCCCGAACGCCTTGCCGAAAGGCTCGAAGTCGGCAGATAATCTTCACGTGAGCCGTAATATCACCGGGCGTGTGCTGGCAAAAAACTTGTCACGTGTCACCTGTCACTCGTTACGGTGAAAATTCTGATCCTTAAACCCAGTTCCCTGGGCGATGTCGTCCAGGCACTGCCGGTTCTGCGGCTCCTCAAACGCCATTTGCCCGCCAGCGAAATTTTTTGGTGGATTGATTCCGGCCTGGCTCCCCTGCTCGAAGAGGATCCCGACTTGACCGGGATCGTCCGCTTTGAACGCCGGCGCTGGGCAGCGCCCCGGCATTGGCCGGAGATGCTTTACAGTGTCCACTGGATGCGGGAACAGCATTTCGACTGGGTGATTGACCTCCAATGTCTGGCGCGCAGCGGGGCGTTCGCCTGGCTGGCCAACGGGAAATTCCTCATCGGCCTCGACGAAGTGCGCGAAGGGGCACGCGGTTTTTACGACGTGGCCGTTCGCCGCGCCTCGTTCCACACGCACGCCGTGGACTGGTATCTGGCGGTGCTGCCCCGACTCGGTGTGCCCGTTCACAACCATTTTACCTGGTTGCCGGAAAGACCGGCCGTAGCTGAGGTCGTCAAATCCAGGTGGCGAACGGAGGGCGGCCGTTGGATCGCGATTCAACCCGGGGCCCGGTGGCCCAACAAACGTTGGCCGGCGGAATATTTTGCCGGGCTCGTCCGGCAGTTGGCCCGCAAATATCCGGATGCCCGTTTTGCCATACTGGGCGATCAGAACGACAAACCATCGGGTGGCGTCATTGCTCAGGCTGAACCGGAACGTTGTATCAATTTGTGCGGCCAGACCTCGCTTCGGGAAATGGTCGAATGGATCCGGTTGTGCGAACTGATGATTACCAATGACACGGGTCCGATGCACGTCGCAGCGGCGGTGGGCAAACCTTTGGTCGCCCTCTTCGGCCCGACCGAACCGCGCCGCACCGGTCCCTATAACCAGCTCCGGAATGTGCTGCGCATCGATCTGCCCTGCTCGCCCTGTCTCAAATCCTATTGCACCTACGCGAAGCCGAACGAGTGCCTGAAAGCACTCTCGCCGGCGGAGGTTTTTAAGTTCGCGTCCGGAAAACTGCAGCCCGTGATTGGTAATTAGTGTAACGGTGAGTGGTAAGAAGCGCCGGCACGGATGACACCATTCACTATTCACTATTCACCATTCACTTTCAGCCTTAAGCTCAAACTGTGACGACAGTCAGCCAAAACGCACCCGAATCCACGCCGGCCCCAACGCCGAGATCTGTCTTTGTCACCACCCACTGGTCGGTCGTGTTGACGGCGGCCCGCAGCGACACCACCCGGGCCCGCGCCGCCCTCGAAAATCTTTGCCAGACTTATTGGCCTCCGCTTTATGCTTACGTGCGGCGACGCGGTAATTCGCCGGAGGACGCCCAGGACCTCACCCAGGAATTTTTTGCACGATTGCTGGAGCGCAACGCCGTGGCCACGGTCGCGCCGGAAAAAGGGCGGTTCCGTTCCTTCCTGCTCGCGAGCCTGAATCATTTTCTGGCCGACGAGTGGGACAAGGCGCGTGCGCAAAAACGGGGCGGCGGCAAGGTGATTTCATTGGACCTCCAAAGCGCCGAAACGCGGCTGGGAGAAGCGCCGGTGGAAAAGTTCACGCCGGAGAAAGCCTTTGAACATCGCTGGGCCATCACCCTGCTCGAACAGGTCTACCGGCGCCTGGGAGAGGAATATCGACAACAGGACAAAGCGGCGTTGTTCGATACGCTGCGGGTCACGCTGGCTGGAAAGAGTGAAGCGGCTCCTTACGCGGAACTGGCACGGCAATTGAAAATGAACGAAGGCGCCGTGAAAGTGGCCGTGCACCGGTTGCGCCAGCGTTACCGCGACCCTGCTGCGCGAGACCATCGCCGACACCGTGTCGGGCCAGGAAGAGGTCGAAGACGAACTGCGTTATTTGTTCCGGACTTTGGCAGGATGATAACGTTGAAGTGTTAAAACGGTTAAAGCGTTGAACCGGCGGCGGGCTGCATACGAAGCTTCATTCTAACGATTCAACCATTTAACGATTTAACGGAATCCTGTAACCTTTGGCCAATTCCTCCGTTGTATAGGGCGAAAGCAGAATTATGGCCGACAACAAAACATGTCCACATTGCGGGAAACCGGTGCCCCCGACGGCGCTGGGAGACCTCTGCCCCGAATGCATGCTCAAGGCCGGTCTGGCCACCCAGACCGAGGGACCGGGCGCAGCCGGTGAAGCCGCCGGCCCGCGATTCGTCCCGCCGCCGGTCGGAGAAATTGCCCGGCTCTTTCCGCAACTGGAAATTCTCCGCCTGATCGGCCAGGGCGGCATGGGGGCCGTTTACAAAGCGCGGCAGCCGGCCCTCGACCGTTTTGTCGCGTTGAAGGTGTTGCCGCCCGCGGCGGCCGGTGACCCGGGCTTTGCCGAGCGATTCAATCGCGAAGCGCGCGCCCTGGCGCGGTTGAATCATCCCAACATTGTGGCGGTGCATGACTTCGGCAAAGCGGGCACCCTGCATTACCTGGTCATGGAGTTTGTAGATGGCGCAAACCTGCGCGAGGTCGAACGGCTCGGAGAATTAACGCCGGAACAGGCCCTGGCCATCGTGCCGCAAATCTGCGAGGCGCTCCAATTCGCCCACAACGAAGGCATCGTCCACCGCGACATCAAACCGGAAAATCTCCTGATGGACAAAAAGGGCCGGGTGAAAATCACCGACTTCGGCATCGCCAAGATGGTGGGCGTCGGCGCCGGCCCGCAGAATCTTACTGGTGCGAAGGACGTGGTGGGTACACCGCATTACATGGCACCGGAACAGATCGAGAAACCATTGTCGGTGGACCATCGTGCGGACATTTATTCGCTCGGCGTCGTGTTCTACGAAATGCTTACCGGTGAACTGCCGCTGGGCAAATTCCAACCGCCATCGAAGAAAGTTCAAATCGATGTGCGCCTGGATGAAGTGGTCCTGCACGCACTGGAGAAGGAACCGGACCGTCGGTACCAACAGGCCAGCCAGGTCAAGACCGCGGTGGAAACCATTGTGACGACTCCAGCCGGTAGCGGTCCTGTGAACCAAACTGAAGCCGTCCCGACGGCAACGCAGATCGAAGCGGTTCGCCAGCGCCTTAAAATGCCCGCACGAGGTTTGATTGCGGCCGGTGTGTTGCTGGTGCTTTTTGCCCTGGGGTTACTCGTCTTCGCCCTACCAGCTATCGCCAGCGAAGGGGGTGGCCCGGCCGGGTATGCCGCGGTTTGTTTCGGCGCGGCTGTACTGCTCACCGCCGCGTTGATTGTTTTGCTCGGCGCCAATTCCATGCTGAAGCTACGAAGCTATCCGTTCAGTGTGGTAGCCAGTGTGGTCGCCGCCGTTGCCGGGCCGGGTGCAATCCTGGGACTGCCGTTTGGTGTCTGGGCGTGCGTGGAGTTGTTCCGTCCGGCAGCGCGCGCGGCCTTCGCGGCCAATCGTCAAAATGGGGACAACGCAACCCCGTCGCCGGGCAAAAATCAGGACCGGTCTGCATCGGTTGGGGCGTTATCGTTTCGCCGAGGAATGTGGGCAGGCGTCCTGTGTTTTCTCCTGATTACTGCCGTGGCGACGATCATTACCGCGTTAATGCCAAGAGATTACGAAGGGATTGCCCTCGTGCGGTTGGCCGGACCGGAACCGGCCGATCCGTATCGCCTGCAAACCGAAGCAGAAATCATCCAGTCCCAGCCGGTGTTGGAGCCCGTCGCCGCGTCTTTGAATCTAAGTCAGCGATGGGGACAGAAATTCACTGCGGGCGGGGCTCTGAGCGACGACCAGACTGTGGTTTTGATGAAACGCAGGATTGACGCTCAGCCCAGGCTTAATACCGCCCTGGTCGAAATTCGCTTCCACAGCGACTCGCCTGCTGAAGCAGCGGAAATCGCCAACAAGATTGCCGAAACGTATTGCGCCCTTCCGCCTGCTCCCCGTGGGAACATCATCGAACACGCGATGGTTCCATCTCATCCGGTCAGACCAAACGTAGCGCTGAACATTTTCCTCGGGATGGTCGCTGGCGGTATCCTCGGAATTTTTGCGGGAATCCTGGCCGGTCTGTTCTCTTTTTGGCGGAGGCGTACCGAACCTCATGAACCGCTGCCCGCAATTCTTCAGTCCGCCGTGGAATCCTGGCTGGCACAGATGGACAACGGTGATTATGAACAAAGCTGGGATGCCGCCGCGCCTTATTTTCAACGCGCCATGGCGAAGGCAGACTGGATTGGCCGGCTGCAAAAAGTCCGGTATCCACTGGGCCCGGTCATTTCCCGCAAATTCACTTCAAGCCGGTTCGATGTTACGGGGACACGATCGGTGGTAAAGTTTGCCACCTCATTCGACGGCCTGTTGGCGGCAACGGAAACGGTGACCTTCGCCAGACAAGTCGGCGGCGAATGGCGGGCGATTGGCTATCTGGTCCGGCCCGCAGGATTCCAGGAACGACTTTCATTCGGATCGCCGATGGCGTTGCCCGCCACTCCGTTCAGTAAAGTTTTTGGCGGGATTTGGATTCTGATCTTCGCCAGCTATTTCTTTTTGCTCCTGAATGACCATTTTGGCATTCACAACAGCACCGCCTGGGACTATTTCAATTGGTGCTTCCTCGGGTTCACCGTGGTGAGCGCGGTAGAACTGCTGGTCCGCCTTCGCCGGGCAAGAAATGTCAAATCATCCGAAGAATTGAGGCCGCTGAATAAATCCCTGCTGAAAGTGATGCTGGCCAGTGCCGTGATTGCATTCGTCCTGGGTGTTTACTTTGGGTTTCTGCGCAACCACCAGTCCGCTTCGATCAAATCCGATTACCTCGGCCAGGCCTGGTTTCCCCAAGGCGATTCGATTGAAATCATTTCAGTGGAACGAACACCGGAACAGATGATCGTCAAAGGCAATTACAACCTCGTCAGCCACGATAACGCCTTGTTGGCACTCCATATCACTACATCAACCAATAGACCTGTTCCCGAAGACCCCGCTCAGCGGACGGAAATTTCGAAGGGACAGGGCGATTTTGAATTAATCCATCCTTACCTGCGAGAAGCACTTCCGGGCTTGCCCCACGTTTCGATGTACGCCAACGGCCATCCCTTCGCCAGCCTCTATTTTGGAACCAAGGCTGAAGCGCTCGAAGAGAGCAAGGCACGCTGGATTACAAATGCCTCATCCGGCTCCGCCCTCCAATTTCGCCTGGTTCTGCCCGAACACTCAACCGCACCGGCAGAAGATCTGCCGTCGGCTTCCGGCCACGACCAATTTCATCTCTCACGTCAGGTCCTGCTCGATGATACTGCCATCGCCCAGGCCGGTGTGGATTTCAATTCACTCGGAAGGCGGGTGATTGAGATTCGTTTCACCGACGCAGGCGCAAAGGAGTTTGAAGCCATCACGGCCACCAACATCGGGCACCAATTAGCGATTGTTTTTCGCGGCCGGGTGCTTTCTGCTCCATTCATTCAGTCCGTCATCGCCGGCAACCAATGTCAGGTGGACGGCGTAATGAATGCCAGTGAAGCCAATGAAATCGTTGACCGCCTGAATCGGGTTACCACCCCTGCGGCCGGGGCCCGGATTTTTTCTCCGGTTCAAGAACGAGTTCTTCCTCTCAGCGTTCCACCCGATACCTTGTTCGGCTGGTTGGATTTGGATAATGGGACCGTTTCGACCAACGCGGCGCTCATTTGGGAAAGCCGGACCGGTTACGAATGGATTCGCACCAATGGCCTGGATTTGGTCACCACCGATTCCGCCAAACATATTCCCACCTTGCTTGGTTTTGACATGATTGTTGCCCCCGCTCCCACCAACGGCTGGGACATCGTCACCGTGGCTGATGTTGCAAACAACTGGCCGTTGCTACAGGCGGAACCCCGACAGAAACAGGTTTTCGGTACCCTGCCGGGACAATCCGACACGTTTTTGTTTCAAACCCGGGAAGGCGGGAAAGGTGTTCTGCAAATTCTCGGTTTTGCCGACGGCCCAGCCGGCGTGAAAATTCGTTACAAGCTGGTGCAGGCAACTCAATCCTGTGAAGCCATCGATCCGGCGACCGGCCTGCCCGCGGGCCAGCACAACGTGAGAATTGATCCCAATACCGGACTTCCCCTTCCCGCAGGCGCAACCAACATCGCCATCGATCCCGCAACCGGTCTGCCCATTTCGCCCGGTCAAACCGGAGCCATTGACCCTGTTAATGGACTTCCCGGAACTCCTCGCAACGAAGGGGCAATGAACTCCGTTGTCGTGGCGGGAGTTCCGGGTGCGCCTGACAGGAATTATGTGATCAAGCCATTCGCAACCTCATTTGACAACCAGAAATCGGCGGTTGAAACCATCACGTTCATGCTGGAAAAAGATGGCTATTGGAAAGCGGCCGGCTATTACATCAAATAGTCAAGTATCCAAAACCAACCAACTTTATGAAAACTCCCGAAATCGCCTTGCTGATCACTGTCATCATCCTTCTGGCCGTCTGGGACGGCGTCTGGAAACTGATTGCCCTGTGGAAGAGCGCGCGCCACGACCAATTGGCGTGGTTCATCTGCCTGGCCATCTTCAATACCGTCGGTGTTCTGCCCATTCTTTACATTTTGTTCTTTCAGAAAAATGAAAAGGAACCGCCGTTGATCCAGTATGCGCAGGGCGCATCTTGACACTGCCCCGATTTGGCTGCCGTGGTGGAGGAGCGCCGATCTCCGATCCGGCGCGTTTCCGGGCCGTTTTTACCACCTGCCGGGTCGGAGACCGGCGCTCCAAGGGTAGTGTCAAGATACGCCCATATTCGCAAAGCATGTAATTAAAAAGTTGACAAAGTCGCCTTATTTTGATAAAAAACGTCACGGCAGGACAAAAAAATATCTATAAGTGCAGCAAACTGGATCTGCCATAAAGACAAAGGGTTAACCATGAAAGTAACCATAAAAAACTTACGCCGGGCTGATGAGTCTCGCGGGACTCTTAATCGGCAATTCACGTATCCGCGACCAACTTGATTCTCAATCCCGGATTCGAAACCGGCGATACGACCAGTTGGTCGGTGTTGGGTGCAAGCGATGGGTCTGCTTACGTTAACGTGCTGTCGCCCAACAACGGCCCGTCAGCGCCTGGAACGTACGACGCGTATATGTACAATGTGATCCCGGCCGCCAATCTTGCGCTCCAACAGAGTACAGCACTGGGCGATGCCTCCCCCGGGTTGGTGAACTACTCATTTGATCTGAAGGTTGACAGTTCACTGAACGGTGGAGTGGTCTTCATTCATCTCTGGGACATCAATTCCACCGGCGGGGTGATCGATCAGGGACCGGGTCTGCTGGGCCCTTACTTCAATACCGGTTGGCAGACATATTCCGGTTCGTGGACCGCGCCAGCCAACGTAAATCACTTTGAAATCGAGTTTGATTGCACGACCGGCGCCACCAGCGGCAGTGCCGAAGCAATTGAAGTTGACAATGTATCGCTGAGTCAGGTCCCCGAGCCAGCGACCCTTGCTTTCGCGGCAATGGGGCTGCTTGGGGTCTGGACCTTTCGTCGCAGCCGGAAAGCCTGAGGCACTTTGAAACCACTTAACAGATGGCAACCAGAGCCTGTCATAACAGGCTCTTTGCTTTTTTCCCGACTACCCGTCGGGTGCAGTTGAGGTAACAACCACTATGTATCCAATCGTTCGTGCAGCGCTCTGTCGGCGAGTCTTGGCGGGCGTCATGATGTTGGTTATCGGTACGGGCGTGGTCAACGCCCAGGTCCAGCTCAGCGTTCTGCCCGGAGTGCAGTTGAGCTGGCTCACCAACACAAATGATACTTACCACGTGCAATGGTCGTCCAATCCCGTGAGCACCTGGACTGATCTCACCACGGCGATGACAGGCAATGGCATGACGAACACGGTTTTTGATCCCGTCGCCAGCGGGAAACGTCTCTACCGGGTTTTGGACATCATTCCGGGCATTCCCGCAGTTTCCGCCAATCTGGTTGTGAACGGAGGATTCGAAAATGGAACCGGGGCCACCGCCAGCAATTGGTCCGTGGATACGGCGGTTGGCGGTCCGGTGTATGGGGTTCGCACGAACGACAATCCGCACAGCGGTTCGTTTGACTTCCAGGTTTATCTGGCCAGCACCGGGGCCGGTCCGGTGGTTCAGTTTAACCAGTCCGGCATTCCCGTCACCGGGGGAACCACCTACCCGTTCACCTTCTACGCCAATGCTCTGACCGGCAGCGCGGGATATAACGCGCAGTGGCGAATTCTGTGGAATGCCGGGGGAGATACCGGCTACCAGACTTTCAATCCTGGAAACAACACTTACGGCATGATCAGCAACTCCGTTACGGCCCCTGCCGCCGCAACATCGGCGACGATCTACTTCCATTTTGCGGGTGCGGCGAGCCCGGGGGTGACGGCCACGATTGATATAGATGACGTCACACTCGGGAGCGGGAGTTTCCAGCCCTGGCACCCCTCGCCGTAACCAACATTCTAGTCAGTGGCCACATTGCCGGTCGCACAAATCAGTTGGCCCAGCACGTCCGGGCATGGAGTATCAACCCGAATCGACCACCAACCTTGGAGCGGGGACTTGGAGTACCAACTTTCCCGTGATCACAGGCGATGGCGGTACCAAGTCGTTCCTGATTCCAATGACCGGCGGCGCGACGTTCTTTCGCTTGTTGAATCCCACCGGTTGTTGTTCTGCCCCCGTCGAATCTGCAACAGGTCCCGTCGGGAACTACCAATGCCATCGGCCTGACCTGGAACGCCAGCACGTCGCCGGGCGTGACTGGCTACAAAATCTTCTACGTCGAGACCAACAGCACGACGACCAATTCGGTCAACGTCGGCCTGGTCACCAGTACCGTTATCCCGGGATTGACGTCTGGCGATACGTATTCGGTATGGATTATTACCCTCAGTTCCAATGGTCAGAGCAATCCGTCCGCCGCCATCCAGGCTCAAGTCAATAACAACACCGGTGGCGTGGTGTGGTCAGACGAGTTCAACGGCTCTGCGATCGATTCCAGCACGTGGACTTATGATGTTGGCAATCAGGGTTGGGGCAATGGCCAATTGGAATATGACACCGCCCAACACGAAAATACTTACACTACGAATGGAAATCTGGTGATTGAGGCCGACCGCACCAATTATTGGGGAAACTCGTTCACGTCCGCGCGCATCCGCACCCAGGGACGATTCGCCTTCAAGTACGGGACGATTGAAGCCCGCATCAAGATGCCGAATACGGCCAACGGCTTATGGCCGGCATTTTGGATGATGGGTAATAATGCCGGGGCCATCACCTGGCCAGGCTGTGGAGAAGTCGACATTGTCGAGCTGGGCTCCGCCGCCGGTATCGCCGCGGGGACTCAGCAGAAACTGATCGACTCCGCCGTGCATTACTCGAATGCCGCCGGGACCTATAGCAACTATGTCACCTGGGTAACGGCACCGGTTGACCTGAGCCTCGATTATCACCTCTACAAGATGTCCTGGACACCGACCGCCATCACGTTTTATCTCGATGGCGTCGCCATTGGTTCGCTGGACATCACGGCGGATTATCTCAGCGAGTTTCATCAGCCGATGTTTCCGATTCTCAACATTGCCATCGGCGGTTATGACCCATCCTATACGGGGGTGTACAGTCCCGGCGCCGTCACCGCGACGTTTCCGGCGAGGATGTCTGTGGATTATATCCGGGTTACGGACAATGGGTATACGCAACTGTATTTCGGCGATAATTACGCAGAGAACGGCAACTTTGGAGTTTTTACGGAAACGACGCCCGTCAACGACTCCCTGACCTACGGAACCGGTTTGGAACCAGACTTTGCCTACGGAACCAATGCGGCCCTTTATATCTGGAACAATATGACCCCCAGCGCCAATCCGCCGGCCCCTTCCGAGGGAACCAACTGTTGGTCGTTCGATATCGCCGGCGGTAATTGGTTCGGTATGGGAGTCTTTCTGCCGAATTATCGCAATATGAAGAACTACTCCGACGGGTATCTTCACTTTGACATTCGTACCTCCGCGGGGGACACCACGCCCCTGCAAGTGGGCATCCAAAGTTGCGTGAGCGGCCAATTGGCCGGTGATGCCGCCAACTTCTGGCTCCCGTTGGGAGCGGACCAGACATCGGAGTTCGGGTTTGCCCATGATGGCCAATGGCATTCGCTGAAAATCCCCTTGAACCGGTTCGCCAACGTCGATTTCCGCACCGTAAATCAATTGTTCCAGATTTCGAGTGTCGTTAACCCGGCTTCGGCGCTGAACCTGTCCATTGACAATGTCTGGTGGGAACCCAGCGCCACCCGGGTGACCCCTCAGAACGGAGATTTCGGTGTCTTCACGGAGACGCCGTCACACCAGAACGCGGGCGCATTTGCCCTGGGTGTGCAAGGTAACTTTTTCGTCTGGGCGAACACGATGGTGCCCGCCACCCAACATCCGTATGAGGGCACCAACGATATCAGTCTCGCCTCGGCCGGGGCCGGTTGGACGGGAATGGCCTTCACGCCGAACATAAAATACAATCTGACTGCCTTCCGTTACCCGGGCTGCAATCTGGAATTTGCCATGAAGACCACCTCCGGTACCCCCTTCATGATTGGTATGAAGAGTGGAAACCTCGATGGAGTTGGACAGAAATGGATCACATTTCCGGGGCCGGGCAGCGACCCCTACGGATTTGTTCGCAATGGTTCGTGGCATGTGGTGGACATTCCGCTGTCCGATTTCGGTCCGGAAGTTGATCTCTCCGCGGTCAGCCAGTTCTTCGAGATTTTGAGTCAGTCGGCGGCAATCTCTAATATCGAGCTGGACGATGTCCACTTCACGAACGGCGGAGCGGCGTCACCACCCGACTGAAAAATGGCGTCGCCCCCGCGGGACGAAGACCGTCGGCATTTTGCCCATTCCTTATATTCTGCGCTTCCAAAAAGACGACGCGCCGACACCTAGGCATAATCGTGAGGTGCCTGTGGTAGTGGGCTACTTTGCCGGACCGCGCCTGTCTCCCGCTTGCGCTTTTGCCGGATTGGGCTAGGCTCCGTGGGCGGTGAGCACTTCAACTCCAGCGACGCCGTCGGAATCGACTCCACCCGAAAATGTTGCGTCTCGGCAGCCGGCGTTTGTCACCACCCACTGGTCGGTCGTGCTGACGGCCGGACGAACGGACACCACCCGGGCCCGGGCCGCGCTGGAACGGCTTTGCCAGACCTACTGGTATCCACTTTACGCGTACGTGCGGCGACGGGGTAATTCGCCCGAGGATGCCCAGGACCTGACGCAGGAATTTTTCGCGCGCCTCCTGGAAAAAAACTGGATCGGCCGGGCCGACCAGCAACGGGGGCGGTTCCGTTCCTTCCTGTTGTCGGCCATGAACCATTTTCTGTCCGACGAATGGGACAAGGCCCGGGCGCAAAAACGCGGCGGAAATTTCGCCCACGTACCCCTCGAGTTTGAGGTGGCGGAGACCCGTTACAGCCACGAACCGGTCGACCCCGTCACGCCAGAACAGAATTTCGAACGGCGCTGGGCGTTGACCCTGCTCGACGAAGTCCTGCGGCGGCTGCGTTTGGAGTTCGAACAGGACGGTCGGAGCGAGCTCTTTGCCACCTTGCACCCTTGCCTCGTGGGCGACCGGAGTTCCCAGCCCTACGCCGAACTGGCCGTGAAACTGGGCGTCAGCGAAGGCACCGTGAAGTCCGCCGTCCACCGTCTCCGTCAACGTTATCGCCAGCTGTTGCGTGATGAAATTGCGCAAACTGTGGCTGCCCCCGGCGAAGTGGACGAAGAATTGCGCCATCTGTTCACCGTGCTGGCCAGATAGTTAACAGTTGAGAGTAGATGGTTGATAGCCGTAACCACTCGCGCGGGAGCCTTTCATCAACTATCAGCCATCCACCATCATCTGAATATCTGTGCAACCTTTGGCCGCCGTTTCCTAAGTAATACTTGGAAGAAACGATAATTAACAGTATTGAATACAGCAAACACTTAACCTGAATAAAACTCATGAAACCAACATTCATTTCCCTGTGCGTCGGCCTGTTAGCCATGACCTTGTTTACCGGGTGCGTGATAAGTCTGGGTGGTGGAAAGACCTGCCCGCCGCACGTTGTCACTGGCCAGCAAACGGTTACCCCCACCCTCGGCCAGCAGTTGATGGATTTGCAGAAGGCCAAAGAAACGGGTGCCATCACGGACACTGAATACCAGGCGCAAAAGGCCAAACTCCTCGAAAGCAAATAACAGTCAATGACCGCGAACCCCCCGGCGATGTTATGGAAACAATGAGAATCTGCCCGAACTGCCGCAAGCCGCTGCCGCCGGATGTACCGATGGGACTGTGCCCGGAGTGCCTCATCAAGTCCGGTTTCCCTACGGAAGGTGGCCCCGGTGCGCCGGGTGAGGCGGCAGGTGCGCGGTTCGTGCCGCCGCCGGTTGAGGAAATCGTACAACTCTTTCCACAACTCGAAATTCTAAGCCTCATCGGCAAAGGCGGCATGGGTGCGGTTTACAAGGCGCGGCAACCGATGTTGGACCGGATCATCGCGTTGAAGGTGTTGCCCCCCGCCGTCGCCGGTGACCCGGGGTTCGCCGAACGCTTCAACCGCGAAGCGCGTGCCCTGGCCCGGTTGAATCATCCGAATATTGTCGCCGTATACGACTTCGGCAAGGTGGAAAACCTGCATTACCTGCTGATGGAATTCGTGGACGGAACCAACCTGCGCCAGGTCGAACAGTCCGGAAAATTGTCGTCGGAACAGGCACTGACCATTGTACCGAAAATTTGCGAAGCCCTGCAATACGCTCACGACCAGGGCGTCGTTCATCGCGACATCAAGCCGGAAAACATCCTGCTCGACAAATCGGGGCGCGTGAAGATTGCCGACTTTGGCATTGCCAAAATGGTAGGCCAGGGACCGACGGACGTTTCATTGACCGGCGCGAAGGACGTGGTGGGCACGCCGCATTATATGGCACCCGAACAGATCGAGAAGCCTCAGGAGGTGGACCACCGCGCCGACATTTATTCATTGGGTGTCGTCTTCTACGAAATGTTGACGGGCGAATTGCCCCTGGGCAAATTCGAGGCACCCTCGAAGAAGGTCCACGTGGATGTGCGACTCGACGAAGTCGTATTACACACCCTGGAAAAGGAGCCAGCGCGTCGTTACCAGCACGTCAGCCAGGTAAAGACGGATGTGGAAACCATTACGGGAATTGCCGGCAAGGCCGGTGCCACTTCCTCATCCTTCCTGTCACAGGCAGGCCAAACCAGCAGTGACAAGGTACTGTTCCCGGCGTTCCTGATGGCGACTTTCTTCGGCCTGTTCGGTGCGCATCGCTTTTATGTCGGCAAGATCGGAACGGCGTTTGTGCAACTGGGCGCTCTGGGCGCGTGTATCGCCCTGATCATTGCCTGCGCCACCGGCGCCCCTCAACCGACAACGGGGCTCCTGTTGGGATTCCTGGGCTTCGGGTGCGTCATCTGGGCCACGATGGATTGGATTTTGATCGTCTGCAAAGCCTTCACCGATGGCCAGGGAAGGCGAATGACTCACTGGCTGCATCCGCAAAATGGCATTGCGAAAACCGACAGCGGTCCGATAACCGGTCCGCCGTCAGGCCCGCCACCAGGTGGAGTTCCTCCGGCTGCCGGTGCCGGTTCGCCCCCGCCACCCATGGCACCGAAAGCGGCATCTGCCGTCAGTACAGGAATCATCATGGCGCCTGCCCTGGCATTGCTGATTACCGCGAGTCTGAAACTGGCCGTGGCGCTGGGATCATTCGCTACCGATGATTGGCCAAGAAATCCCGGGTTTCTGGTTGTATTATTCATGATCCTGCCGGCACTCGGCGCGCTGTGGGGAGCGTTTAGCATGCTGCGGTTAAGAAGCCACGGTTGGGCCATTGCCGGCGCCGTCTTCGCCATTATCGCCCCTCCCTGGTACCTGTTGGGCGTTCCTGTGGGTATCTGGGCATTGATTGTGTTGGTGAGGCAGGACGTGCGGGAGGAATTTGCCCGGGTCAGCGTTTCATCGTCACGCCAAAACAGCCCATGGCCATGGTTGGTGGGCGCCGGCATCGGCCTGGTCCTGGTCGTCATTTGCATCATGGCCGTCGTTTCGCTGGTGCGGGATATCGCGGCCGAAAAGCCGACCTTCGGCGAAAGCCCCGCTGGCATTGAGCACCCGGACAAGACCTGGGGTCCGTCCGAGCCGGAAGCCGCCGTTCCCCCGCCGGCTGCGAATGTAGCGCCTCCGCCGGCTGCACCGGTGGTTACCCCTGCGGCGTCGGCATCAGGGTTCCAACCGATCCGTATCAAGGCCGGGTCGTCCAGGCCAATGGTGGATCATGAAGGCAATTGGTGGCTGTCCGATCAGGGCTTTGCCGGCGGTGACACGACCGCCCGGCCCGATCTGGCGGTCGTCAATACCGGAGACCCGGAGCTTTATCGCTCCGAACGATATGGAATGAACTCGTTTTCATACCCTGTTCCCAACGGCAAGTATCAGGTAAAGCTGCATTTCGCCGAAACCTACGATGCCATCGCCGGACCGGGCAAACGGGTTTTTACGTTCATCGTTGAAGGTCACGAATTCAAGGATTTCGATGTTTGGGCCGAAGCCGGTGGCGCCCAGCGCGCCTGTGTTAAAACCGTCGATGTGGAAGTCACTGACGGCACGCTGAGCATCTATTTCGTTCCGGAGCGGCAAAATCCTCAAATCAATGGAATTGAAATCCTGCCGGTGCCACCCGCGGCTGCAACGCCGGCCACACCACCGTCCGCAGACGACAACTCCAGCGTGACGATGAACATCACATCGCCCGGCGGGCGGGTGGTCATCGCCATCACCAATGGCGCATCGCCCTCCGACAAAGTTCAGATTGAAACCGACACAACCGACCTGACCGCAGCCTCTGTCCCGTTGGCTGCGACCGTGCCACCGGCGCCAGCCGGCCCATCGGCAACAGGGAGCCCGGAAATGCCAGCCCCGACAAAATCCGCTGGAACGTGGAACCAACCCCGCTCGCATCGCGAGAACATGACCAGTAACCTTTCGACCTCGGACCCATTTCGGCAGGACTATAACAAGACGTTGCCCCTCTCAGCCCACGGCCGGCTGCACCTCGACAATATCAATGGCCGGATCGAAGTCGCCGGCTGGGACCGGAACGAAGTGGTCATTAAGGCCCTCAAACACGGCAAAACCCAGGAGAGCGTAGAAGCGATCAAAATCCAGGTGGACTCGTCTCCTGACAAAATTTCCATCCATACGGAGCAGCCTTCCCGCGTAACGGGCGTTCCATCCAGTTGGTTTTGGTTCGGCGGCACAGAAAATAAAGCCTCTGTGGATTACCTGGTTCAGGTGCCACAGCAGGCGCAAATGGACAAGATCGACAGCGTGAACGGCGATATTCTGATTGATGGCGTCCGCGGTAACACCGAAACGTCAACCGTCAATGGCAAGGCTCAAGTCCTGGGCGCCGCCGGCAACCTGAAAGTCTCCACGGTCAATGGGCGGATGGAAGTTGAATTGGTTTCGCTCGGGGGCAGACAATCCGTGTCCCTCGATACCGTCAACGGGGCCATACAAGCCATCCTGCCGGAGAACGCCAACGCGCACGTCACTGCCGACACCGTCAACGGCGGCATGAGCAGCGAATTCCCGGAGTTGGTGGTGAA
The DNA here is from genome assembly GCA_963708525.1 of uncultured Verrucomicrobiae bacterium. Lineage (GTDB taxonomy): Bacteria > Verrucomicrobiota > Verrucomicrobiia > Limisphaerales > UBA11358 > UBA11358. The sequence continues at coordinate 58,603 of CAVPTH010000007.1, forward strand.
GAAGCAATTTCCGGTGTCCAAACACCTGAAAGGCACACTGGGCAACGGTAGCGCGACCGTCCAGGCCAATACGGTCAACGGCAGCATCCACTTCGAAAGGGGTAACCAGGCCCGATGATTCGGAAGTGTCCTTTTGCTGGGAGCGCGAATTGTCCTTAATCCGCAGCCCCGAAAGCGTTCGGGGAAGCTACCGAACAGGCTGCGAGTTGAGACAACTCGCGCTCCGCTTCGGTAATTCGGACACCAAATCAGGACACTACCGAGGATTCATCTCGCTTGACTCCTATCCGGCCCGTCGCGATTTTTAGCCTGTGAAAATCGCTTCCTTTCTGCTGGGTCTCACCTTCGCCGGACTGGCCGGCGCACAGACTGTCCTTGGCGCGACCAATCAGATCGAACTTTTCAACGGCAGGGACTTTTCGGGCTGGACGTTCTGCATGAAAAACAATACCGAGCCGATGCAAACCTGGACCATTACCAACGGCGTCATTCGTTGCACCGGCTCACCCGTCGGATACGTACGCACAGTTCAAAATTATCATGATTACGTTCTGACCGTCGAATGGCGTTTCGTCAAAATCGCTCCCAAAGCCGACAACTCCGGTGTGCTCGTCCATATCCAATCGCCCGACAAGGTCTGGCCCAGGTGCATCCAGAACCAGGGCAAATCCGGCCGGCAGGGCGATTTGTTCGTGATGGCCGGGGCGGAATGCAAGGAACATCGAGGCCTGAACCCGAACACACCGGTTCCCCTGCGCGGAATCCCGAATGAAAATCCCATCGGCGAATGGAACACGAACGTAACGGTTTGTGCCGGCAACGACGTCAAAGCCATCATCAACGGCAAAATGGAAAACGAAATCACCGAATGCACCATTTCGTCCGGTTTCATCGGTATTCAATGCGAAGGCGCTGATATTGAAATTCGCAGGATATTCCTGGAACCGCTGAAGTGAATTTCTGTATGCGGCTTTCGGGAGAAAGCCGCCAAACATCGGCGGCGGTTTGCCAACCGCCGCTACGCCGGACGCAACTTCACCAACGTTGCCCCCCAGCCGCCGAATTGAGGATGATCCAGCGTGAAGGAGATCACCGCCGGATCTTTGGAGAGAATCGCGTGCACCGTGCGGCGCAGATGGCCGATGCCCTTGCCGTGGATGATGCGCACGTCAAGGATGCCGCGCGCCCGGCACGCGGCCAGATAATCCGGCACCAGGTCTTTCACTTCACCCGGTTTGAACGTGTGCAAATCCAGCACCCCGTCAATCGGCAGTTCAATCGGTTCCTCACTCATCTGTCCGCAACCATTTCTTCAGCCAGGCGCGGGCCTCGCGCGGCGTTTTTAATTCGTCCGCCAGTTGTTTCTCGCGGATTTCCTCCAGCACCTTGCCCATCGCGGGGCCGGGCTTCATACCCAACTTGATTAAATCCATACCCGTGAGCAACGGCGGCCGAATCGCCGGTTTCTTTGTTAATTCCTCCGCCTGCGCCAGCAGAAACTCGTAATGATCCAGATTACCATGCGAGCCGAGACAATCGAGCCGGTGTAATTCGAGTTCCAGCGGAAATGTCTTGCGCAATAACAACCGCCGCAAGGTCGCCTTCCGCATCTGTTTTACATCCTTGAACTGCATGTGATTTCGGACGCACGCGACGATTTCCTCGATTTGTTTCTTCGGAAACCGCAGCCGTCGCAGAATTCTTTCCGCCATTGCGGCGCCGATCTTTTCGTGACCGTAGAAGTGAATCGCACCCGTCGCCTCGTCCTGTTCGGCCGTCGCCGGCTTGGCAATGTCATGCAAAATCACCGCCCACGGCAAAGATGGCGGCGCGTCCGGCGGCATTTTGTCGAGCATCAACCGGATATGCTCGAACACGGTGCCTTCGGGATGATAATCCGGCGATTGCTGGCAGAGGAGGGTCGCAATGAGTTCGGGCAACACACCCGGCAACAACCGGCTGTCGCGCAGCAGGACCAGTCCGCGCCCGGCGTGTGGCGGCGCAAACAATTTGACGAGTTCGTCCCGGATCCGCTCGGCGCTGATGAGCTCGATTTTTGGCGCCAGTCGTTTGACCGCGGCGAATGTTTCCGGCTCAACTTCAAATCCCAGTTGCGCCGCAAATCGCACCGCCCGCAACAGGCGCAAATGGTCCTCGGCAAACCGTTCCTCCGGCGCACCTATCGTGCGGATGACTTTCGTCTGCAAATCCTTTTCACCACCCACCCAATCGTGGAGTTTCTCCGCAATGGGATCAAAGAAAAGCCCGTTGACGGTGAAATCGCGTCGCTGCGCGTCGGCTTCGGCGTTGCTGAAAACAACCTTCCCCGGACGACGGCCGTCCCGGTAATCGGCCTCGGCGCGAAAGGTGGCGACCTGGAAATGCTGTTTGTTTTCGACGACAATCATCACGCCGAATTTGCGGCCGACTCCGAGCGTGCGCGGGAACAGCTTCTCAATTTGTTCCGGGCGCGCGTCGGTGGCGATGTCGTAATCCTGCGGTTCGCGGCCGAGCAGAAAATCGCGCACGCAACCACCGACCCAGAAGGCAGCGAAGCCGGCGGCGTGCAGGCGGGCAACGATTCTTTTGGCAATTTCGCGCGGCGAAGAATTCACAATTTCATTTTCACGCAATGGCGCAAAGGCGCAAAGCCATTTCTGCTTGACTTTTCTTGTGCCATCAATTACCAAAAGGAAACCCTGAAAACGTTTATCCAAACAGGCTGTCATCCTTTTGGCGGAGTAGTCTGTGCAGGAGCAGTCCTATTGCTGGCCTCCAACGTGTCCGCGCAAAACCTGTTTGCCGCGGATCCCAGCGGGCTCGGTAGAATCTATGAATTCACGCCAGGTGGAGTGCAAAGCACCTTTGCCACCGGCTTGGGTTTCATTTCAGGCATGGCCTTTGACAGCGCGGGCGATCTATTCGTATCAAACGGCTACGATACCATCTACAAATTGACACCGGACGGAGTGCAAAGCACCTTTGCCACCGGGTTGACCTTGGCTGCTGGGCTGGCCTTTAACAGCGTCGGCAATTTGTTTGTGGCGGATTCCGCCGGCAATATTTATGAATATACACCGGGTGGAGTGCGTAGCACCTTTGCCTCCGGGGGGTATCCCCATTCACTGGCTTTTGACAGTGCGAGACGATCTGTTTGTAGGCAGCGAAGCGGAATCGGCAACATCACTAAATACACGCCGGGCGGAATGGGAAGCGCCTTTGCCTCTGGATTGAATCCTTATGCGCTGGCTTTTAATAGCGCGGGCAATCTCTTTGTAGCAGACGCACCGGCTGGCAAGGTCTATGAACTCACGCCGGGCGGAGTGCAAAGCACATTCGCCTCCTTCTTTCCCCCCGGGTCGTCTTATCCTGAAGGATTGGTCTTCAACAATGCGGGCGATCTGTTTGTATCGGATGCGGACCACAGCATTATCTACGAGTACACGCCGGGCGGAGTGCGGAGCACCTTTGCCTCCGGAATCGGCGCCCTGTCCCTTCTCGCCTTTCAGCCCGCCCCCGTGCCTGAACCCACGGCTTTGGGATTGCTGTCCGCTTGTGTCGCCGCACTCCTTGTCCGCCGCCGCTGAAATATCGTCACGCTGGGCCGTCATAATGAGGTTGTAGAGTCGAGCCTGGGGCCTCGAATAAATCCGCGCACAGCGCACGTTCTTCCTTCAAATCACTCTTTTCCCCAAATCTCTTTGACATGTGCAATGCCAGCCTGGACCTTTTCCACCGGCAATCCCGGGTTGAGTTCGAACACCTTGATGTGCTCCGGTTTGAGCAATACGTAACCCCAGTTCCTGTTCTTCGGTTCGTTACGTATTGCTCCGGCTGCAGCACTATTACCAATTCCAGGTGATCCTGAAGCCGTCGCCGCCCGACATCCAGGAGCTCTATCTCAACTCGCTCAAGGCGATCGGCATCGAACGCCAAGCTGCACGACATCCGCTTTGTCGAGGACGACTGGGAAAGCCCGACACTCGGCGCCTGGGGCTTGGGGTGGGAGTGCTGGTGCGACGGCGTGGAGGTCTCGCAGTTCACTTACTTTCAGCAGGTCGCCGGTTTCGAATGCAATCCGGTCGCCGGCGAGCTCACCTATGGGCTCGAGCGGTTGGCGATGTACGTGCAGGGCGTCGACAACGTATTCGCG
>CAVPTH010000008.1:0-155803 GCA_963708525.1 uncultured Verrucomicrobiae bacterium
TCGCCTCGTCCGGGTGACCTGTTTGAAGGAGAACAACCCCAAGGTTGTGGTGCGCCGAAGAATCATTTGGATTCAGGCGCAATGCCTCCTGATAGTGTTCGACGGCCTCTGGCAAGGCGCCGATTTGAAGCAAGGCGTTGCCCAAATTATCATGGACCTTCACTGAGTCCGGTTCAAGACGCAACGCTTCCTGGTATTGCTCGATAGCCTCTTGTAGTTGTCCCGTCCTTGTGAAGGCGATTCCCAAGTTGTCGTGAGCCGAGGCATTATTCGGGTAAAGTCGCAACGACTCACGGATGTGTTCTATGGCCTCCTTTGGCCGACCCGCACCGCTCAAAGCAATGCCAAGATTATTCTGGGCAACAAAATTATCTTTTGTCACTGCCAACGCGTGTTCAAAAAGGGTTTCGCTATCCCGCCAATACTGGAGTTGCTGTTCTGTCGCAAATAAACATCCCGCCAAAACAATAGCCACAACCGCAATAATCAAGGCTGGCGCCATCCGTAGTTTTTTGGCCAACTCGCGCAGCCCAAACACGACACCAATGAACAATCCGATTTGAGGCAGGTAAGTGTAACGGTCGGCCATGGCCTGAGATCCTACTTGTACCACACCAATTACCGGCAACAACATCCCCAAATACCACAACCAACCTGTCGCCAAATAAGGTTTCGAAACCCGTACTCGCCAGACGAGCCATGAAACCAGGGCCAATCCAAACATCGCCGCGAATACTTTACCCAAAGCAATTCCCTTGGGCATTGGATAAATCACTGCCAAATCTATCGGACAAACAGTGGTGAATAGATATTTGACGTAAGCTACGGCCCCATTTTCGAAACGCGCCGATAGTGGAAATCTTTCCAATGGAGCAGTTGCACCACTGTGTTGTTGTACATAATACGTTACGACACAAGAAGCAGCTGCCAAGGCAAAGAACGGCCATTTCTCTCCAACCAGCCGTAACCAGTACAATCGTCGCAGTTCAAAATTGGGCGATCGCTGCAATGGCCAATAATCCAACAGGAGAAAAACAAATGGCAACGTCACTAACATTGGCTTGGCCATCAAACCAAATGCGAAAAATAACAGTGCAAGGCAGTAACTGACCGCGGCCTTCCTGTTGGTTCCGTTCAACGCAGTGCCCGGCCCTCTTTTCTGAGCATAGCGAACATAAGCCAGCAAAGTCAGGAACGCGAAAAACGCCGACAGGACGTCCTTTCGCTCCGCTACCCAAGCCACCGATTCCACCCGCAACGGATGCCAGGCAAACAAAGCGGCGATGAGCGCACTTGGCCAGCCGTCCCCTGTCAATCGCAACAAAAGCAGAAAAAGGAGGGCGGCGTTGGCAGCATGAAATAGAACATTTACGAGATGATACCAACCGGCATCCAAGCCGAATAATTGGTAATCAAGCATGAGGGACAACCAGGTGAGCGGATGCCAATTGGCTATACTCGTCGTAGTGAATGCCCATTTGACCCCCGGCCACGTCAACCCAGCTTGAACAACAGGATTTTGAGTTACGTAATCGGGGTCATCATAATTAACAAAGCCATTATGCCAGGCGGGCAGGTAAATCAGCAACGTGGTCAGCGCGAGGACAGCGCACAAAAAGACCGAGCGCGGGCGAGACATGGGTTGAGGTTAATGGATTGAGCTAAAACATCAAGGACGGCATCCTTCAATCCGAGTAGCCGGTGGCGGTGGTCGGCCAGGAAATCATGGCATTCTTTCCAGAAAGAACGATGACCAGTTCTGGCGAGGGCACGCTGGTAATGAGTTCGGTGATTTGCGTCTCCCAGAGGTCGCCACTGTCAAACAGGCTGTCGTAAATTGGAATCATTTGAATGGTCCAGAACCGGTTTGAGTCGGACGGGTCCACTGAGACGCTGCTGTAATCACCCCAACGGCTGCTCGCCGGGTCGCCGAGCAATTCGTTGAGCAGATCATCGTCACCGTGGCAACTGGTTGTTCCGGATTAGGGAATTGGCATCAAGACTTGCGTCCACCCGTTGAAAAGCTCGTGCTTCGTCGTGCGCATCCGCGACAGCATACAGATCAATACCAAAGCACCGGAATCGAGTCGCGACTCCGATTTCAGTTGCTGACCGAGAACTCATGCACGATAGTTCTTGCTATCATGAGGCAGCGGCAGGAAAATCGGCACCTCGTCCGGTGGCTTCGCAGGCCGCCCCTCGACGATTATGTGGCACGCACTGTCGCGGTGCTCATTTACCTCGTCGGATATGTTGCTGCAGCTCCTTTGGCCCTCTGGTTGTTGGTAACGCCTGTCCAGGCGCAGCAACTGCGGACTTTGCCCAGCCACGTGCCGCCGGCGGTGGCGCAATTGCAACCCATAGGCCGCGTGCCGGGGTTGACGCGGCTGAATTTGGCAATCGGGCTGCCGCTGCGCAATCAAGAGTCACTTACGAAGCTGCTCCAGCAGATTTACGATCCCGCCAGTCCCCAGTATCGTCACTACCTTACGCCGGAGCAGTTCACGGAGAGGTTTGGTCCCACAGAACAGGATTATCAGTCTGTCATCGCTTTCGCCAGGGCCAACGGTTTCACCGTAACCGGCCTACACCCCAATCGCTTGCTGTTGGACGTCAATGCGGCTGTGGCCGACATCGAGAAGGGCTTCCACGTGAAGATGTACGTCTATCAGCACCCGACGGAAGCCCGCAGGTTCTATGCGCCGAATGTCCAGCCTTCAGTGGGAGTGGACTTCCCGGTGCTGGACATCAACGGCCTCAGCGATTATTCACGGCCACATCCCGCCAATCTCAAACTGGCTCCACTTAAGGCGACGAGACGCGCCCGGCCGGCCGATGGCTCGGGAACGAGTGGCACCTACCTGGGGTACGACTTCCGCGCCGCCTACGCTCCGGGGGTCGCGCTCACCGGCACGGGACAGACGATCGGGCTGGTGCAATTTGATGGCTATTACCCCAGCGACATCACCGCCTACGAGAGCAACGCCGGACTGCCTAACGTTGCCCTGACGAATATCTACATCGATGGGTTTGATGGCACTCCGGTCGATACCGAAGGCAATATTGAAGTCTCGCTGGACATTGAGATGGTGATTTCCATGGCCCCGGGACTGGCAAAAGTGATCCTCTATGAAGCGCCGACCAACGGCATACCGAACGACATTCTGAACCGGATGGCCACGGACAATCAAGCCCGGCAACTCAGTTGTTCCTGGGGTTGGGGCGGTGGTCCCGATACCAACGCCGACCAGATCTTCCAGGAAATGGCGTTACAGGGTCAGTCGTTCTTCGCAGCTTCGGGCGATAGCGACGCCTATTACACATCGACGTCGACCAACTTCCCCGCCGATGACCCGTACCTTACGAGCGTTGGCGGGACAACCCTGACGACGACGGGTCCGTTGGGACCGTATGTGTCGGAGACCGTGTGGAACTGGGGTGTGGAATTCGGTCAGGACGGTATGGGCAGCAGTGGCGAAATCAGCACTTCCTACCCGGTTCCATTCTGGCAGCAAGGCATTGCGGCGGGCGCCAACGGCGGATCGACGACCATGCGCAACATTCCCGATGTCGCTTTGACCGCGGACAACGTGGACGTCATCGCCGGTAATGGCATCGATTACGGAGCTCAAGGTGGCATCGGTGGCACCAGTTGTGCCTCGCCGTTGTGGGCGGCATTTATCGCGCTGGTCAACGAACAAGCCGGGACCAACGGCCCGGTCGGGTTCCTCAATCCGGCCCTCTACCTCATCGGCACGGAACTGGATTATACCTCCGACTTTCAGGATATCACGACCGGCAATAACGAATGGCTCGCCAGCCCGACAAAATTCACCGCCGTGCCCGGCTACGATCTGTGCACGGGTTGGGGGACGCCGGCGGGCAGTAACCTGATCAACGCGCTCTCCCGGCCCATCGACGCTCTGAGAATCAGGCCGGTCACTGGCTTTACGGCCAGCGGCCCGGCCGGCGGCCCTTTCAACGTGACTTCACAGAACTATGCCTTGAGCAATGCGGGAACAACCACACTGAGTTGGTCGGTGCTCAACACGCCGGCGTGGCTCAGTGTGTCCCCGAGTAGTGGCACATTGACCTCCGGCGGAACCCCAAAAACTGTTACCGTGAGTTTGAATTCCGCGGCCAACAGCCTTGCGGCAGGCATCTACTCGGGGAACGTCCGGTTCGCTAATCTGAACAGCGGCGCCACACTGAACCGGCAGTTTACGCTGCAGATTGGGCAGCCACTCGTGCAGAATGGTGACTTTGAGACCGGCGATTTCTCGTTCTGGACGCTCACGGGCGACGCCTCCGGTAACTCCAGTCTGGTCGACGACGGGTCGTTAACCGGCGTCACGCCGTACGACGGAAACTACTGCGCGGACCTGAGCGAGTTCGGCTCGGTCGCCGACCTTTCCCAAACGCTGCCGACGCAGGAGGGAAAGGCTTACTTGCTTTCGTTTTGGCTGGCAAACGTGGACGTCTTTGGTTTTGGCACCAGTCCGAATGAATTTCTGGTGTCGTGGAACGGAAACACCCTCTCCAGCCAGTTCAACCAGCCAGCCTATGATTGGACGTATGTACAGTTTGTGGTGGTCGCCACCACGAATAGCACCGTGCTCCAGTTTGGATTTCGAAACGATTTGTTCTTCTTCGGCCTTGACGACGTCAACGTGACACCCCTTCCTGAGCCGGTATTCCAATCGGTAACGCGCACCAACAACAACATCGACCTGACTTGGAGCACGGTGCCCGGGTTTGTGTATCAAGTGCAGTACACGGCGAATTTGTCCCCAACCACGTGGAGCAATCTGGATGGCACAATCACCGCCACCGGCAACACTCTATCTGCCTCCTATCCCATCGGGACGGCGCCGCGACGCTTTTATCGGGCCGTTCTATTGCCGTAGATGGCAGAGGGTCGAAAAGGTCTCCAAATCTTCGAAAAAAGGTGCACCGTTGGCGTCCGCCGGGGTAATGAAAGTCTGTGATTTATCGCTGCCGAGAAAATTCTGCCCGATCTGAACGGACACCTGGGCGCGCATAGCCACAGCAAATAAAGATAAATAAAGGCAAGGACAAAAATTACACCGACGAAGGATGATGCTTACTCCAAGGACTTATCACGCCCTATAAGACACTCATGAACCCGGATTTGTCGAACGCTCCTTAAACCAATGGTGGTACACTTTGCAGTCCCTGGTGGGGCGAGCTACTCGCGAGCCGACTTTGGACTGCGGCGACATGTCGCCGCTTTCAAAGCGCGGACATGTCCGCGCACTCCAAGCTACCGTCGCGCGCCACATCACCCCACCAAACGGTACCACCTTTTCGGCATAGCCATTACATCTTTCGCACTCCAATTTCGCGCGCCAACCGCTCGACATCCTCACGGTTGACCTCGCCCGGCATCGGCGTCAACGCATTAGCCGAGCCGGCGGCAGTGCCCCATCGACACGCCTCGCCCAGATCATCGCCGCGCAACAAACGCGATACCAGCCCAGCCGTGAACGCGTCCCCGGAACCAATCGGGTTCACGGTTTTGATTCGGGGTGGCATCACCTGCCAGAAGATTTTCCCGTCAAACGCCAGGGTTGCCTCTTTTCCGGCCGTCATCACCACCCGCTGGGCACCGCATTCAACCAACTGGCGCATCGCTTTCCTGACACCGACATCGTCCTTGAGTTCAAGCCCAAGCGTCGCCGCCAGCTCACTCCGGTTCGGTTTGACCAGGCCCGGCTTCGCCGGCAATGCTTCGAGCAGGGCCGTCCCCTGCCCGTCCACCACGGACAATAGACCGGCATTTTCCGCCAGTCGGGTGCATTCAAAATACAAAGTTGTCGGACCGCCGGTAGTGATGGTTCCCGACATCACCATCGCCCGGCATTCCGATATCCGCCGGCGGATGACCGCTCTGAGCCTGTCGAAATCCGCCAGCTCGACCGGACGGCTTTCCTCCACCAGTTCGGTGTGTGCGCCGGTCGATTCGTTGATCACCGTAATGCACTGCCGCGTCGGCGTTGAGACGGTCACGAATTCGGATTCAATATCCTTCCCGTCCAGCGCCTCATGCAAAAATTTTCCGCGGTCGCCGCCCAGAAAACCGATTGCCACCGGTTGTTCACCGAGGCTTTTCAGCGCCTTGGCCACGTTGACCGATTTGCCAGCCGCGCCATCCAGCGTCGTCGCCGCCCGGTTGACGGCGTCCAGCGACAATTTATGAAAAATCATGACGCGTTGCATGGCGGGTGTGGTGCCGAGACACAGGATTTTCATCGGATTCATTGTGAACCAGAGACCGTGCCGAGCAAATTAAATTGCCGCCATTGAACAGCCACCCAACCAAACGATTACGTCGTCAGGTGCGAGACGACCCGGCCGGTCCAGAGCGAAGCGAATTGCGTCAGCATGACGGAGACAAAAAAGAGGAAAAAACCGTCCCCCACCCGGATGTCGGCCAAGCCGGTGGATTTGATGGTCAGGACCAGGATGGCCACCACAAAACATCCAGCATGGACCATTTGCCCATGTTCGACACAAAATGGAACATGGTCCGGGCGTGCTCGGTGCCGACTCGCGGATAAAGCCACAGTGTCAGCATCGCCGTGAGCTTCACGAGGGGAAAACAAATCGTAAACACAAACAGGATGAGAAACAGGAACAATTCACCTGCCTGCCAGAGAATGATCAACCCGTGATACACTGAAATTTGATTTTGAAACAGCCACAGCTTCGTCACGGAAGTAAAGGGCAGGAAAATTCCGGCGATAAAGCAGGCCATGGCCGACAACAGCATCAGCACAATCGCCGCTCCGGAACGTACGTGGATCCTGACCAATGAGCGTTTACCGTCCCTGCCTTTGACGGCGGATTGAGACTTGCCGGAAACCGGCCGGTCTCTGATCGCTGTGCCATCGCCTGGGGAGGCCATCTCAACCTTCCACTCTTGCGTCCATGGTGACGTTTGCCCGCAGCAGGCGCGAGATGGGGCAACCCAGCTTGGCGACATTGGCGATGCCCAGCACCTGCGCCTTGTCCGCCCCGGGAACTTTCGCGGTCACATCCAGATGCGAGGCTGTGACCGTCCAACCCGCATCGGTCTTGTCGAGCGTTACCGTCGCAGTCGCAGAGATGGCATCAGGGATGATGCCGACCTTGCCGAGTTCCGCCGAAAAGGCCATCGCAAAGCAGCCCGAGTGCGCCGCGGCGATGAGTTCCTCCGGGTTTGTACCGATACCGTGTTCAAAGCGCGTGCTGAACGAGTATTGCGTGTCCCGGAGCACACCACTCTCGGTGGCGATGCTCCCCTTGCCGTCCTTCAACCCGCCACGCCAGACTGCCGATGCCTTGCGTTTCATAGTTTTATCCTTTCATCCTTGTAACCTGAATTGGCTTCAACGACGAAGAGATTAACGCGGCTGCGGGCCCACCTCAACCCCGAAAGCCTTCGGGGCTTCGGCCTACGAACGAAACACCATTTCTTCGCAGGCCTGGAGCCGTTTGGCCAGGAAAACCTGTTCCGATTTGATTTCAGCCAGCCGCAGTGATTTGCGGAAGTGGTTGGCGGCAGCCCGCAGGTGGTTCAATCGCGACTCAAACTCACCGAGCACGGCGTGGAGCAAATAATACGAATCCAGCGACTGGAGGTTTCCAATGGTGTTGACGGCTTCAATGCCGGCCTGCGGCCCGCGCACCTCGGCAAGGGCCACGGCCCGGTTCAGCGCGACCACCGGCGAATCGTCAAATTCAACCAACCGGTCATAGAGCGACAGAATTTGGGGCCAATCGGTGGACGCATAATCCTGGGCCGTGCAATGGCAGGCGGCGATACCGGCTTGCAGGTGATATTCCGAGATCTCATCGCCGGCCGCCGATTGCGTCAGATGAAACATGCCCCCCGCAATCATCGGCTGACTCCAGCAGGTCCGGTCCTGTTCCTGAAGCAGCAACAGGTTGCCTTCGTTGTCCACCCGGGTCGGAATGCGCGCCGCATTCAACAGCATCAAGGCCAGCAAGGCATGCGTTTTCGGCTGATTGCCGGCCGGATGTTCCACCAGCAAACCGGTCAGCCGGATCGCTTCCTGACAAACGTCTTCCCGGACCAGTTTGTCGCCACCCGACGCTTTGTAGCCTTCATTGAACAACAGATAAAGCGATTGCAGCACACCATCGAGGCGCCGTGCCATTTCCTCCCCGACGGGGATTTCAAAGGGAATGTGCGCCTCCCGGATTTTCTGCCGGGCGCGCGTCAACCGTTTGGCCACCGCCGCATCGGTCGTCAGAAAGGCCCGGGCAATTTCCGTCACACTGAAACCGCACAAAGTTTTCAACGCCAGCGCCACTTGAACCTCCGCCGGAATGCCGGGATGACAGCAAACAAACATCATCCGCAACGTGTCGTCGGTCATGTCCGATTCGGAAAAAATCGCCGTGTCCGGCGTGAGACCTTCCCGATCCATCAGATGGATGATTTCCGCCTCCTTTTCGCGGAAAACCTTCTGGCGCCGGACGACATCCACGGCGAGGTTGCGGGACGTCCGCATGATCCACGCCGCCGGGTTCTTCGGCACCCCATAGAACGGCCAGGTCTGCAACGCCCGTACCAGCGCTTCCTGCACGACATCTTCGGCGAGGGTAAGGTGTTCGATACCAAAAATTCCCGTCAGGGTAGCCACCATTTTTCCCGCTTCATGCCGGAAAAAGTGTTCCACCACCTGGGAAATTTCCGGCGGTGTTTCGGCAACAACCTGGGCTGCGGCTTCCATTCAACCTCCCGCCATGGCACCGACAATCAGGAACGGTTCCTCGCCGTTGGCCACGGCGTCCGGCAACCTCGTTCCCGGCGGTTCGAGGGACATATCCTCTTTGCAGGCAAAAAATCTTATGAAAGGGCGTCTTTTCAAGGTGTCGTGGTCGCGAAGCGTCCCGCATAACACGGGATAACGCGCCTCGAGCGCATCCAGCACAGCGCCGATCGTCACGGGACCGGCGACTTCGAGTTCCACATCGCCGTTGACGCGCGCCAGATTGCGCAGATGAAATGGCAGCACGACGTGGATCATAAGAAGGCAAAATTCGTCATTTTGAGGGATGAGGTTTCCAATTTCCATCCGCCGACCCGTCGGGGCTGGCGAGCACGACCGTGTAGCCATCCGGATCCTGCAGCCAAATTTCCCAATGGTTCGGGCCGCCGTCATGATCGGGCGGGTTTCGATGGCGTGGCAGGACAATCTTCGCCCGCAACCCGGCCGCGCGGGCAACGGCGGCGTCGAAATCGTCAACCTCAAACCAAAGCAGAGCGCCATTTCCGTGTGCAAGTTTGGGATCGCCGATGCGACCATGATGATGGTCAGTCTCCCAGCAGTGCAGTTGAAGAATGAGCCTGTCGCCCGAAACGAGCCGCTCATATTGAGCTCCTCCGTGATCACTTCGGAGGGCCAGCAACCGTTGATACCAGCGGCTGCTGGCCTCGACATCGTTTACGCAAATAAGCGGTTGGGGACGCATTGGAAGTTTGTTGGCTAAGATTTCAACGTTTGCACCTCCACGGAATAGACCGCCGGCAGATCGCGGACGATGGCATTCCACGAGTTGCCGCCGTTGGCCGAGCAATAAACCTGGCCGCCGGTCGTGCCGAAATAGATACCGCACTGGTCGAGCTGGTCCACGGCCATGGCATCGCGCAGCACGTTCACGTAGCAATCCTTTTGCGGCAGGCCTTTGGTGAGCGGTTCCCATTCGTTGCCGCCGGTCTGGCTGCGATAGACCCGCAGCTTGCCGTCCGGCGGGTAATGTTCGGAATCGCTCTTGATGGGCACGACGAAAATGGTTTCCGGCTCATGCGCGTGGACATCGATCGGGAACCCGAAGTCCGTCGGCAAATTGCCGCTGACTTCCCGCCACTGTTCGCCGGCATTGTCGGTGCGCAACACGTCCCAATGTTTCTGCATGAACAACACGTCCGGCCGGGACGGATGCAGCGCAATCCGATGAACACAGTGGCCGACTTCCGCATCGGGATCGGGAAGCTCATACAGAGACTTCAAGCCACGGGTGATCGGCTTCCAGGACTTACCGCCATCCTCCGTGCGAAAGCAGCCGCCGGCGGAGATGGCGACATAAATCCGTTTCGCATTTTTCGGGTCAAGCAGGATGGTGTGCACGGCCATGCCGCCGGCGCCCGGCTGCCAGAGATCGCCCTTGGTATGGCGCAAGCCGGGCAGTTCCTGCCAGGTTTTGCCACCATCGGTGGTCTTGAAAATGGCCGCGTCTTCCACACCGGCATAGGCCGTGTCCGGCTCCGTGAGCGACGGTTCGATGTGCCAGACCCGTTTGAATTCCCAGGGATGCTGTGTGCCATCATACCATTTGTGCGTGCCGGCCTTGCCGGCATACACGAACTTGTTGCTTTCGCCTTTCGGAAAGCCCTCCGGGCTTTTCAACTCCTCCGGGCTGCTGCCGGGCGTGTTCCAGGTTTTGCCGCCGTCATCGGACCGCTGGATGATTTGACCGAACCAGCCGCTGGTCTGTGACGCGTACAGCCGTTTCGGGTCCGCCGGTGACCCTTTGACGTGATAAATTTCCCACCCCGCAAAGTGCGGGCCGTTGACTTTCCAGGTTTTGCGTTTGCCATCCGAGCTCAGGATGAACGCGCCTTTCTTGGTACCGACCAGGACTCGTATTTTGCTCATGGTTTCCTCCAGTTGAGTTATGAGTTATGAATGAACGGGAATTTTTCCGGCCGCAACTTCCACCAATGATTTCATCTGCGCCAGCCCCTGTTCAAACTGGCCGCCGATCATTTTGTCGCAGTCGACGACCAATCCGAACACCTTGCCGACAAAATTATTTTTGCCGGCCATGGTCCAGGTCACCACGGTTTGATCACCATCGGGCTGGAACGTAAACTCGGCGGTGTTGGTCGCTTTCATCGGCTTTTTGAATTCGAGCCGGAACCGCACCAGCTGGTTCGGTTGGCTCTCCGTAATGGTGTTCCGCCCTTCACCCACTTTGTGGTTACCGGTCCAGGCATAGCTTGCGCCAACGCCGGCGGGCGGACCCTCATAGGTCATCTTGCAGTTCGGATCCATTTTTCCCCAGGGATTCCAGGCTTCCCAGTTGCGTAGCTCGTTGACGTGCGGGAAGATCTGTTCCGATGGCGCCGCGATCGCCGCGGACCGCGTTACGCGAAAATCGGACGGCCGCACGGCCACGATAACGATGAACAGTGCAATTACGACAGTCAGGCCGATCAGTATGGGCATTAACATAATCTCCTCCTATTTGATTTGTTGGGTTGATTGTTTCAGTTCTTTGGCAAACCCGTCAAGTATTGTCCGAACCGGGTTGGCTGCCCGGCGGCTGATTCAACCACCACGGACCTGGCCGGATCTTCGACCGGCGGAACGATAAGCCTCCTTCAATTTTTTGATATCGAGTTTGACCATTTTGAGCACGACCTCCATGACGCGCTGCGATTTTTCGGGGTCCTTGTCCCCCAACAACTCGCCAATGACAGTCGGGACAATTTGCCAGGAAACTCCGTATTTGTCTTTGAGCCAGCCGCATTGCACCTCCTTGCCACCGGCGGAAAGCTTCTCCCAGAAATAATCCAGTTCGGCCTGCGTCCGGCAGTTCACGACGAAAGAGATGGCCTCGGTGAATTTGAAATGCGGGCCGCCGTTCAAGGCCACGAACTCCTGACCATTCAATCGAAAGGCCACAGTCATGACCGAGCCTTTCTGCCGCCCGCTCACCTTCGCACCGCTTTCGCCGTAACGGGTGATTTTCGTGATTCTCGAATTCCTGAAAATGGAGGTATAAAACTTCGCCGCCGCCTCGGCCTGGTTATTGAACCACAGGAATGGGGTGATTTGTTGCATGACCCCTTTTAGGCCTTCGCTGGAAGCCCGCTCGAACTTCTCTGCTTCCGGCTGATGTCACAGAGCATGTCCGAATGGATGTTCAGGCCGATGTTGGTCATGTTATAAACGTGCTCGGTGGCCACCAGCCAGACGATTTCGCAAATCTCGCGTTCGGAATAATGGCGGGCCATGCGGGCAAAGGTGTCCGGACCGACTTTTTTCTCCCGGGTCAATTCTGTCACATAATCCAGAGCGGCACGTTCGGGCTCGCTAAAAAAGCGGCTGGTGCGGTAATCCTCCAGCGCGTCAAATTTGGCCTGATTCATTGACGATTTGATGGTAAACGCGCGGCCGATGTCGATGCAGAAAAGGCAGACGTTGATCCGCGCCACCTGTTCGCGGATGAGCAGGATGAACTCCTGCGGCAAGGTCAGCTTTTTGTCGAGTTTACCAATCCTGGCATAAAACAAACCGAAGGCGGACGGCAACCGCGCGGAATGGACCTTCAACGGCGTCAGCACTTTGCCGAATTCCTTTTGTGTAAAGTAATACGCCAGCTTCTTGATCAATCCGTGGGGATGTTCAATGGGAGGAAGGAAGGTATCCATAGGTTTTGAAACGTTTGAATTTCTCCGTGTTGGTCGCTCGGAGGGTTTCATGAACCCGGTGGCTGCACAATGACCATCCACATCACGCCGAAACGGTCGGCCACCATGCCAAAGCGCGGCGAGAAGAACGTCTTGGTCAGCGGCATCTGCACCTGCCCTCCTTCTGCCAGGGCCGTGAATCGCCGGTCTGCCTCGGCTTCCGTGGCCACTCCGAGCGACAACGCAAACCCATCGAAATGCGGTTTTCCACCGCAACGGCCGTCGGATGCCATCACGGCGTTTTCCCCGATTCGCAAGTTCGCGTGCATCACCTTGTTTTCCGAGCCGGGCGGGATCATCCCGGGCTGGTGCGGCTCCGGGCTGTCCTTGTATCGCATCAGCATGTCCACTTCCGCCCCGAGCGCCTTGCGGTAAAATTCAATCGCTTCCTCGCAGCGCCCGTCGAAGAACAGATACGGTCCCACCTCGGATATACTTTTAGTTGTGCTCATAACTTTTCGTTGGATGATTTCGGATTGGCCCTCCCACCAAGTGTGGCGGGAGGGCCGACTGTGAGTTTACGCCGTTGCTTCTGCGAGTTGGGTGTCGGGCAGGGCTTCGCCGGAAAGTGCGCATTGGTCCATGACCGGCCGGACTTCAACCCTGGCGCCGTACGGCAGGCCGGGACATTCCTGGGCGATGGCCACGGCTTCGTCGAGGCTGTCCACTTTTAGCAAAAAATACCCGCCAATGGCCTCCTTGGATTCAGCGAACGGCCCGTCGGCCACAACCTTTCCATTCTTGCCGGAAACGATTTTCCCTTCACGCTCCAGCGGGTTTCCCGCAACAACTTTGCCTTCTGCGGTCAGCCGCTTGAACCATGCCATCCACTGACTGGCCACCTGTTGCATTTGTTCCGGCGACAGGCCATTGTGCCAATCGGTTCCGCGGAAGATCAGCATGTATCCATTTTTTGTTTGTGTGCTCATAATTTATTTGTTGAGAG
Organism: uncultured Verrucomicrobiae bacterium; assembly: GCA_963708525.1. GTDB lineage: Bacteria > Verrucomicrobiota > Verrucomicrobiia > Limisphaerales > UBA11358 > UBA11358. The sequence continues at coordinate 13,455 of CAVPTH010000008.1, forward strand.
TTGAAGGTTGAGGGTTGAGAGTAATTTGGTTTACGCAGCGGCCAATTGTTGCTCGGATATGATGTGCCGCGCGTGGGCCATGGACGGACATTCCTCGGCCACGAGCCGGACTTCGACTTGCATGCCAAATTTCAAGGTCGGACAGCTTTGGGCAACCCCGATGGCTTCATCGATGCTGTTCGCCTGCAGCAGCACGTAACCGCCGATGACTTCCTTGGACTCGGCGAACGGCCCATCGGCAACGATGGTTCCGTTCTTCCCCGAAACCACGGCACCCTCGCGCGCCAGCGGCTGCGCCGCCTTGAGCCTGCCCGATTCGGTCAGCTGGTTGAACCAGCCCTGGATTTGTTCCATTGTGTTTCGCAGCTCCTCGGGCGAGAGGCCATTCCACCACTCTTTGCCCCGGAACATCAGCAGATATTCGTTTTTTGCATCCATATTCTTCCTTTCTTTTCCTGTCGGTTGTCAGTTGATGATCTTGGTCATTCCTTAATACGACGAATGAGGGATTGCAATCAGGACAAGCTTTTTGCATCCGTTTTACGCTCATTCCTCGCTTAACCGGGCAAAAAGGGAACCTATTTTGCCTTGTCATTCATCTCCCACAGGGCGAAGACATTGCTCTCGGTATCCTGGCAGACGGCAAAGCAGCCCATTTCCATCACGGCCGTTTTGGGAACGAGAATCTTGCCGCCGAGTTTCTCGACTTTGGCCATATATTCGGGAACGGAGGGTACACGGACGTAATTGGTAATTGGCTGTTGCGGGTGCATGCGCTTCATCATGCCGCCGTCGGGCGAGGCATCTTCGCCGCCGGTGTCAATGTGCAGGTAGTCCTGGGCGTCCGGGCCAGGCATGCCGGGAAACGGCGCGATTTTCCAGCCGAACAGCTTGCTGTAAAACGTTTTGGCACGGTTCAGGTCGTCGGTCGGGATTTCAAACCAGATAATGCTGGCGGCGGTCTTTTTCTTTGGGGCGCTCATATTTGCCTTTCTTGTTGAATTGTTTTCGTCCTTTTCAATAAGACGACGAACGGGCAGAAGCGTTCAGGACATTCGCTGGAAAATTTTCCCCCATTGGCGGCATCCCGCAACCGACCCGGAACCGGACCTTTGCGCCAACCCGGCAAACAGGCTATATTGGCGGTGGCGTGAGGCGGCGAACCTGCACGCCTTTTGTTTAAACATGCGCTTGACTGAATCAGACCTGAAATTCGTGGTGGAAACCGTGGCGACCAAACGGCGGGACCATGACCACATCATCAACCTGATCCGGGACAAGGACGATCTCCTGGAACCGATGCTGGAGGACCCGAAATTGACGGAACGCCTTCTCGGCGAACTGGAAGTTCTCGTTCGCGTCTCGCCCTACCTGATGTTCAGCGTGCTGCTGCGCCGTGTCCGGCATGACCTCGACCACCAGTCCTTCGTGCTCGAACGGGACGCGCATGGCAAACGCATCCCCATTTTCGAGGCGGCCCAAGCCGGGCAGTTGCTCGGCGACTCGACCCTGCGTGAGTATCTCACCGACATGCTCTGTTCATTTGTTCGCACGAATGTTGCCGTACTCTACCGGCAGGAAGGCCGCGGCTGGCAAAAGCGCAAATTTAGCGACATGGACATGGACGACATGATGGCATTGTGCCAACTGGTGGAGTCGGAGCTAAAACCGCGCTTTTACAAACGCATCGCCGACATCGCGCTGTTCCTCACAGGCGTCTACCCGGATCATGCCTCGTTTTTCGTGCGGCGGCCCCGGAGCCAGGACTGGCGCAGGGTACCCGATTACGAGCGGGAAGGCCGGCGCTTCTACACGCTGGCGGCGCAGGATACCGATCCGCCGGGGCCGGCATCCGTTTTTGAGAAATTGGCGGAAAAGTTCACGCTGGCGCGGGGGGTGTTGAATACGTTGAGTGACCACTACCTTAAACCCATCCGGGCACGATACTTCGACCAGCCGGACGGGGCATAGCGGTAAAAGAACGCAAGGGGGCACGACTGGACTATAAACTGGCGCTTAAGGCGGCGTCAGCGCCCGGTAGAACCGGAACGTCGTGCCATTGGGGGCAGTATCGGCAATGGACAACAGACTGGTATCGCTCATACCAATCGTCAGGAAGCTCCAATTCGCGAGATTAGCGGAAGACTGGATGACATAACGAGTCTTGGGTTGCACGGCGGCATTCAGCAGAACGGACGAACCCGGGCTGGCAGTAATCGATTTAAAGACGAGTGGCGGCTGACCGAGGGCGCCGAGGGCGTTGGTCGCCAACACCAGCGTGCCGTCGGCCCGGCCACAAAGCAGCACATTCCCATTCGGCGAATATGAAAAACAGGATGCCTTGAACGTTTCCTGGGCGATGGTGGTTGTCAACGTGCCGGTGTCGACGTTCCAGAGTTTGATGGTATCCTGGTCGGCGGAGGCCAGCGTGCTGCCATCGGGTGAAAAGGCGACAAAGACAACGGGGTTGGCGCCCGTGCCAAATTTCCTCGACGAGCCATCCGAAATCCGCCAGACGATCAGCGAATTCGTTCCACTGCTCCCGGAAGCGACCGTATTTCCGTCGGGTGAAAAAGCGACCGACTCGACATTATTGGAATGACCGAAGTAGGACTGGATCAGGCTGAAGTTGGTCAGCGACCAGATTTTTATCGCATGGTCAAATCGACGACCGCTCGAAGCCAGGTAATCGCCATGCGGCGAAAACGCCAGGGCGGTGACGCCATTGGAATGGCCGGCCAGCGTTCCCAGCAGCGACCCGTCACTCAGTTTCCACAGCTGAATCGCTTGCTCACTACAATCTCCGCCGGAAGCCAGGATCGAGCCGTCGGGTGAAATGGCGAGCGCCATTGATCCATTCGTGTTTGCAGCGATGGTGTTCAGTACCGTTCCATCACTCAACCGCCATAATTTGATGGCGGGATCCAGCGGGCCGCCGCTGGATGCCAACACAGTGCTGTCCGGCGCGAACGCAATGGAACTGACCAACCCGGTGGTGCCCGCAAGCGTCTGCAGCAGCAGGCCGTCGGTCGTGCGGCGGATCTGGATGGAGGAATCGTTGCCGGCACTGGCGCAAAGCGTGCCATCGGGAGAAATGGCCGCGGCGTTGATATAATCCGTGTGGCCGCCCAGGGTGAGAACGGCGGACCCGTCGGCAGCCGACCAGAGACGGATCGTGTGGTCGTCACTCCCGGAAATCACCAGTGAGCCGTCGATCGAGAAAACGGTTGCCGTTACGGGGAGCGCGTGCGCGGCAATCGTCATCCGGCAACTGCCGCCCGACACATTCCACACCTTGACCGTCCCATCCACGCAGCCCGAGACAATCTTCTGTCCGTCAGGACTGAAAGCCAACGAGTTAACGCCGTCGGTGTGTCCGGTAAATGTTTGCTGGAGGGACCCATCACCGGCGGACCAGGTCTTGATGGTTTGATCCAGGCTCGCCGTGGCCAGCAAGGTGCCGTCCGGCGAGAAGGCCACTGCCGTGACATTGCTTGTTTGCGCATTGACCACGTTGGTGGTTGTCCACAGCAGATTCCAATTGTTGGCATTATAGACGCGAACCGTGCTGTCTTCGCATCCAGACGCCATCAGGCCGCCGGAGGAGAAGGCCACGCTCGTCACCGCCGAAGGTTCCACCCAGGTATTGAAAGCCGGCCGGTTGGTCACCACGGATCCGTTAGCGACCAGCGAGACAATATTGCTGCCCGTTTCATTACCGCAAGCGAGCCGGAGGCTGTCGGCCGAGAAAGCCAGGGCGGTGACTTTGCCCCAGAGGTTGGTGGTGGTGCGCACCAGGCTGACGCCGGCGCCGGCCCACGCGCTCGGCGAGCCGCTTGGCGCCTGCCAGAGCCAGGTCAGGCCCATACCTGCGGCGTAGTTATAGTAACCGCCGTAGTAAGTCCCGACGGCGATCTTCGTGCCATCCGGCGACCAGGCGAGCGCAGTAAGAGGACAGGATTGTGCGGTCAGCGTCCTTAGCAGGGTCCCGTTCGTGGACCACAGCTTGACGGTGCCGTCCTCGCTTGAGGACGCGATCATGGTGCCGTCGGGCGAGCAAGCCACGCCGGTGATTCTGGCCGCGTGTCCGCCTTGCATCCATTGTGGTGCCGCGGACGCGTGCACACCGGTGAGCAGAATCGCCAGAGCCACGCCGGCCGCAAACAGGTTCTTGAGCACCCGGCTCAAAAGAAAGAGGTCCGGTTTCATAATCTGTTGAATTGAGCCGGCCGATGGTTCAGGTGATCTGGTTAACAAGATTTCCTTCTCGCGGAGTCGTGCGCATTCCGAGTTGACTGCTTTGAGTGGGGCTGGCCTGGTAGTTGTATACGCTCGGGCTCGTCTTGAGCGCGTAGGCGGTCATGGAGCCGATGTCGCCGACGACCTGGATTTTTCTATCGTCCCATTCACCCAGGCCCGCCTGCCAGCAGTAGTTCAAGACGGCCGGATAGGGCATTTCGTGCCCATCCGTCGTATGGTTCAGCACCTGATACACATTCGTGCCCATCAAGGTCAGCCCCACACGGTCCGCCGCCAGCCAATCCCGGGAAACCACGAGCGAGTTGCTGGGGCGTGGTGATGCCGGTGCCGCTGACCGGACCATTCCCCTGCGTTCCCTGGTAGGCATCGAGGACGGCCAGGTGCGGGCGGATATTAAAGATCGCCAACATCCGATACACGTTGTCGTTCAGGCACTGATAGTCTCCGGGCGGAGAATTCGTGTGGCCGTGCATCCACTGCTTTGCTTTCAGCGAGTTGGTTTGCGACCAATTGAAGCCGTAGTCAATAAAAGGCACGCTCATGCCGATATTCTTCCCGGCCAGCGTCACGAGGACCGTGTTGTGCGTCTTGAGCGGCGTCGCGGAAATAATGAAGTTGTCGGGGTTCAAATACATTTTGCAGATGCGAATCGTCTTCTGCACATTATAATTAGGGTCCGTTGAACTCCCATATTGCCAAATATTGGCGTTGGCAAATCCTTCCTGATTTAGGTCCATCAGCTTGACGGGATACTTCCGGGCGAGGCTCAAATAACCGAGGGTGTCATAGCCGGCGATCGTGTTGCCGCCGGCAGGCGATTCCGCGATGACCACGTCGGTCTTGCCGATGGACTTCAAGAACTCCAGAATCCCGTTAACGTGCTCCACCCGGGTGTAGGCCCAGGCGTTGGTGATCGAGACAAAATTGACCTTGATGACCACGCGCTTGTTCCCGATCGCCGCCGCGATCTGCTTCTTGAACAACTGCATCGCCCGGAACGCGTTGTCCGCCCGGTCCGGTCCCTTGGTAATGGCAACGGTGGCAGTATAGACGTCATCATCCGCGAAAGTGGTACCGCCGAGAGTCGCCGCCCGCCAGCCGGCCGCCAGGCCCAAACCACCGGCGATAGATTTTTTTAGAAAGACCCGGCGGGTTGTAGCGGAAGATCTCATAAAACCATGAGAGATTTACTGTTATATCTCTCAATGATTGAATCAATCTAATGGATTTGAGCCGGTACTTCAATGAAAATAATTCGTGTGCTGACATCCCAGCCACAGCAGGACATCCCGCGCGTGATGGCGATTTCGAAAAAATGGGCCTGGAAATTCTATCACCCTCAACTGCATAAGAACTTATTTATTGTTTTTATTGTTCTCATTCAGGATTTCCCTACAGTTTGACTGATTCCGGCCCGCGAAATTGATTTCCCGCGGCAATCCGGATGTTCAGCATGCTGAACCTGTACGAAGCCGTCCGCACGAATCCGGGCGTCAACAAGCTCGAGATCGGTGATTTTCTTTTCGCCCAGTACACCTGCGGGGTGGGCGATGAGAAAATCGGGATCTGGGCGCACTCCGATTATCTCGTGAACGTGACCACGGGCAGGAAGACGTGGTACACCTCCGACGGCGTCTGGGCGGCGAATTCGGGTGAAACTCTGTTCTTCAAAAAGGGCGCCGCCACCATCAACCAGCACTTTGAGGTGGCCTTTTGCCTGGCGATGTTCTTCGTTCCCGACGCCCTGGTGAAAGTCACTATCCGGGAGATCGCGGGCAGTTTAGGCCCCCTCCTTCCGCAGGTTGCGCCAATCCAATGCGCCGCGCGGGTGGAAAACGATGTTGCCTTGACGGCCTTCTTCCAGTCCATGCAAACCTATTTTTCCGGAAAGGAGAAGCCGTCCGAACCCCTGCTGCGTTTAAAACTGAAGGAATTGATCGTCAGTATCCTGACCAGCGGCCGGAACCCGGCACTGGCAGCTTATTTCCGGTCGATTGGCGACCGGGATGCCCCCTCCGTCTCAGAAATCATGGAGGCCAATTTTCGTTTTAATCTTTCGCTGGAGGAATATGCCAGACTGTGTCATCGCAGCCTGTCTTCGTTCAAACGCGATTTTCAGGCGAACTTCCAGGAAGCCCCCGGCAAATGGTTGCTTCGAAAACGCCTCGAATATTCCGCTGCGTTGCTTCGCACCACCAAGATGAATGTCACGGAAATCGCCTTCGAAAGCGGTTTCGAAGACGTTTCCCATTTCAGTCGCGTCTTCAAGGACCGATTCCAGGTATCCCCGATGGTTTACCGGCAGAATGCATTGGCCGCGGCCTGACCCGCCCAGCCAAAAGATTGAGCTGCGCAGCAAAGCAACGCCCGCCGGCATTTCGTAGGGTGTCTGCATGATTACACTCGAAGATAGAATCATCACGACGGAGCCAACGCCTCAGCCTTGGCTGGAACAGATTCACGAACTGGGCCGGGATTTTGAAACCCGGGCCGGCGAGCACGACGAGGACGACTCCTTTGTCTCGGAAAACTACGCGGCCCTGAAGGAGCGCGGTTTCTTTGGCGCAATTGTGCCCGAAGAGTTCGGCGGCGGCGGTGTTTCACACTCGGCGATGTGCGAGTTGTTGCGAACGCTGGCCCAGTATTGCAGTGCGACCGCGCTCGCCCACTCGATGCACCAACACCTGGTCGCAACCACCCTGTGGAAATTCCGGCACGGACAAGGCGGCGAACCGGTGCTGCGCAATGTCGCCGCCAAACAACTGGTGCTCGTCAGTACCGGCGCGAATGATTGGCTGGAATCCAACGGCGAGGCAGTCCGCACCGATGGGGGATACCGGGTGAAGGCGATGAAAGCCTTTGCCAGCCAGTCGGCCGTCGGTGATGTGCTGGTCACCAGTGCGCCTTACCATGACCCCGAAAACGGATGGCAGGTCCTGCATTTTCCCGTGCCCATAAAATCCGAGGGCGTCAGCGTCTTGAACGATTGGTACGCACTGGGGATGCGCGGAACGGGAAGCCACACCGTCCGGCTGGAAGGGGTTTTTGTTCCCGAAACCAGCGTCAATCTCCGGCGGCCCCGGGGAAAGTTTCACCCGGTCTTCAACGTGGTGGCCACAGTTGCCATGCCGCTGGTCATGTCGGTTTACGTGGGCATTGCCCAAAAGGCGGCGCAAATCGCCATCGACGCCGCGAAAAGGCAAAATCGTCCCAAACCGCATCTGGCCGGCGCCCTTGGCGCGATGAGGAACGAATTGACCTCTGCTGAACTGCATCTGAAAGACATGATCCGCATCGCCAACGATCTCGACTTCAAACCGGACGACCAGACCGGGCAGGAAATTTTGAGCCGGAAAACCAACGCGGCCAATGCCTGCATCGGCGTCGTGACCCGGGCGATGGAGATTGTGGGTGGGCCCGGGTTTTATCGGAGTTTCGGACTGGAACGCCTTTTCCGCGACATTCAAGGCGCGAAATATCATCCGTTGCCGCAGGCCGACCAGCAACAGTTCCTGGGCGAACATATCCTGCATGCGGATTGAAATGCTCGAATTAAGACCAACCTGCGAAAATTGCTGCAAACCGCTGCCGCCGGATTCGACGGACGCCATGATTTGCACGTTTGAATGCACGTTCTGTCATTCATGCGTGGAAAACATTTTGGAAAACGTCTGCCCGAATTGCGGCGGCGGCTTTTGCCCCCGTCCCATCCGGCCGGGAACCAATTGGAAAAACGGCGACTACCTCGGAGCGTACCCGGCCAGCAACATCGTTAAGCATCGCCCGGTGGACCCTCGTGTTCACCGGCGATTTGCTGAAGGCATAAAATCCATCCCGCCCAGGCGACGGTGACAGGTTGGTCTTCGGCCTGGTTGGACAGACGGTCGCCGTCGCCAGTTCAGGACCGGGGCAGAATTTCAATCCCATTGATCTTGGGATTTTCCGCGTTGGGTGTGAACGTGATGTTCAACGTGCCGTTGGTCACATCCACATCAACGCTCTCCACATAGGCCTTGTCGAAACCACCGGCTTTAACCCAGATGTCGAAATCCTTGAACTCATGCCCTTGAACGTTGAATGAAAAAACCCGGTCCCCAGGCCCGCTGATGTTCGAATAGACCTCTGCGAAATGAAGTTTTACGGTGTACTTGCCGTTGGGAACGGCAAAATTGTAGGCTGTCATGCTGTATCGTTCCGTGCGATAAAGCACCGCGTCTGTGGTGTTGGTAATTTCTGCATCGTCCACTTCATACGTCTCTCCGTCGGCGAAACCCTCGTCCGCGACCCAGACATTACCTTCCGAATCCTTCATATTTTCGGTGACGCCGGCTTTGATACGAACCGGCGGTGTCACTGAAACGAGCGATGTGGACGTAGTTGCGGGCGCAGCAGCGATGGGCGCGGCAACGGCGGGCGCAGCAGCCGGTGCTGGTTCAACGGGTTTAGCCGGCGCCGCCGCCGGAGCAGCTGGAGCGGGCGTCTCCGGAGCCGGCGCGGCAGCTGCGGGTGTATTTGCAGCTGTAGAGACTGGCTTGGCCGATTGGCAACCGGCAATTAAAGCAACAGCCAGAAGGATGGCAAACCCACTGGCCCATTCCCGCATTAGACACTTCGTGTTCTTCATAAAATTTTCCTCGGGTTCAATGACTTACGATTTTTGGTCTTGGCAAAAATGTTGTGGCACCAGCCTGACGGCAAGATAAAAAGCATGGACAATAATTCAAACGTCTGAATCCGAGGTGTGGTCAGCGGGCAGGACGGGATGACTGCCACCGGCGCGGACGAACCACAGGTACCCCGTGCAGGGCGAGGTGCAAAATTTGGGCTGGAATTCCTGCCGCCAAAGACGTGAACTGAGGCGCGAACTATTGGATTGGGGGGCTGAACTTGGATTGAATAGGCATAAAAGCTATTTAACAGGAATGGCCGACGCCCAGTCGCAAAATGCTCCGCGGATTCAGGTGCTTCCGGCCAAAGGTGCAGAGTCCGCAACAACCCTTCATTTAAGACCAGTGGCACGGGCGCGACAACCACCAGCCAGGTAAAGACTATCATACAGGCAGGGTGGCTTTTGAATCGGCGTTCAACCAGCACACCGACGGCTTGGATCAGAAAATACAACAGTATCGTGCCGAAAAGCACCCTGCCCGTTACAAAGTAAAGCGGCACGTTGATGACCCATTCGTGGAGCAGACCGGACACGGCGAAGGCCAGCACGAGCGCAAACACGGGCCGACGCCGCAGCCGCTGGAAGATGGCGTATCGAGACCAGTCACTGAACCACAAATTCCATCGGTTACCCCAGAAATCAGCGACGCTCCGCGCCCGCCAGGGGCGATCGTGAATGGGCGGAAGCATCCGGCCGCTGGGCAACCACAGCACTGACGCGAACGCCACAAAGGTTTCCGACATCAGCAAAAGGACTGGCACTGCGCCATAGCTCAGGGCAATTCCACGAACGTGAGCAACGCGAAGCAAGTTCCAGTAAATCCAGCAGGTCAAAACGAGAGCGCCGCACAGCAACACGGTCCGTAACAGCACCTTGGGGATAGACTCAATCGATCGCAACCGCCGGTTTGACGCCGGCGAGAGCAGCAGCCAAAACACGTGTGGACGGTACGTTGGAATGGTTGCAGGCAGGAGCAGCACGACGAACTTCATCACGAATCCCATCAAGGCAAGCGCGAGCAGGAAGAGCACGGTCATCTGCCAGTTGGAATCGTCCGGCCACATTATCGGTCACCTGTTTTGGGCGGATGAAACCATCTATCCACTTTCTCTTTGACGGCGGAGTCCATCTTGATCAGTGGCGGCCAACCGCGGTTTTGGCCTGCGCCATGGTTCCGCGGAGGCGGGACCGTCGCGTCCATGCCGAATATACTATCGATTGCCATTTCAGTGGCGGACGTGGTTGAGCACATCGGCCGGGCCTTTGGTAACGTTTTGGAACAGCAAATTCCCATCATTTTATGCCGGACTCCAGCGCACCCTTTCGCCACCGGGATTCAAACAGCAATGCGATTGCGAAACCAGCCAACACGACAGGCGCGAACACAAACGGCCATTGTTCAAAACAGAAACTGATGACAACCAATACCAATGTTCCAGCCAACGCCGCGCGTTTCCATCCGGGTGAAGCAACTTTTCGGCAGAAGTCCCGCACCAGGTCGAGCCATTTTCGGTAAAACAAAATCAAAACGATGATCATAATGACAGGTGGCAGGAAATCATAGATGCCTTTGGTCGGAACGTTAAGAGCCGCATGAAGAATGATGCCGGGAACCAGCGAACGCGTAAGCAAATAGACGTACCCGAGGCCAAAAGCGCACGGTATCAACGCAATCATATTGCCGATACTCAGAACGCTCAGGTGATGGTATTGGTTGTGTCCCAAAACGAAGGAGAGAGCCGTAATCCAGACAGCTCCGACGCCGCCGAAATCCTCCTCCAGTCGAGTCTGGCAATATCCGCGAAAGAACAACTCTTCGATCACGGGCTGATAAGCGAAGCTCGCCACGGCCATGAACAGCCAGAAGGATGCCGTCCATTTCTTCTCCAACAGCAACCAGAACGGCGAGCCCTGGCCGAGCGCGATGAATTGTTTGGCGACCCAGAGCAGTTTTATCGGAAGGGCAACCAATGCGAAGGCTACCAAACCCAGCACGACAAGATTCCGAACGGATTGCCCTGCCGTCGTTACTCCGTAGTTTCGCGGACGAAGCCGGCGGCGCCACCAGCCAACCGCAAACGCCAGCAGCAATAGACCACCATACTGAACCGACTTGGTCTGGAAGAAAACAACACTTAATGAAACAAAATCAGGCTCTGGCGCGTGGAGCGCCGACTGTAAGATTGGCTCCAGAGGTTTGATGCCAAGTCCCGGTATCAGATAGAAAGCAGCCAGGTTCCCGGCGACCAGAACCCCGAGAATCTCAAACAGCGCCGCAGCTTTGCGCGCCAGACCGGTGTACCGGCGAGCGCCTGCTTGCGTGCTCCGCGAAAGCGACTTCATGTCTTTGTCCTGATGCCGGACTTGTCGCCCATGCCGATTTTGCTCATGATGGCAACAGGCCGTTGCTCCTGGCGATCATTCTATAAAACAAATGGTGATGTGGTAAAGGTGACTTCACAAGCTGCTTCATCCCGGTGGTATCGTGTCGAGCTGATCACCGCGGAATCTGAACCATCGCGTTTTGTGCGTCACCGGCGTTTGATTCGGTTTCCCCAACTCACGATGCCGCTGTTGGCGGGCTGTACGCCAGACCACTGGGAGGTGAGCCACACGGATGAGATTGCCCGGGCGCGCCCTGATCCTATGGGACGACAACATCGGCGCCCATCGTGACTACGCGAAGGAACTGTTTTCGGCCATCGCGCCGCTGAAACGCTGGTGGACGAGCCAATGCACCGCGGACGTTGCGTTCGACGACGAGTTCCTGGCCAATCGCCAAGACGCGTAACCGCATTGACGTTGGGAATAATGATGGGAAGTTGCCCTAAAGTATAGTGTGCTGCGCAACTCTAGGCTTTGGGACACAGCATGTTGAGGCTGATGAACTACTTCCAAATCTGAATCGCAGTTTTTGCGAGAGCCTTCACACCCTCGTCCACCCCACTGAGCGGCGGCCAGCCTCGTTTGTGGCCTTCGCCGGGGTCCTGTGGAGGCGGCATCCATGTGGTTGGAGAAATGAAAATGAATTCGAATTCCGCATGCAAACCTAATCGGTTTTCGGCCCGGCTGCCAAAGCGGGAATATCCATCGCCGAGCCGTCTAAATTCAGTTTGATAACCGTTGCCAGCGGATCGCTTTTCTCCGGAAGATGGAGAATAAATTTCCCATCAGCCGTTTCCGCTTTAATTTCGCCGCCGCCGAGCACGGAAGCCGATTTTATTTTGCGCGGCAGGGCGGGCAGTTCAATTCGGTCACCGTCCGCTTTCAAGATCTGAATATAAACCAAACTGCCTTTGCGCGTGCTGGTCACGGCGAGCGTCGGTTTCCACGGACCGCCGCGCGTGCCGTAGATGCTTTCGCCGTTCACATCCATCCACGCGCCGACCTGTTTGAGCACTTCGACCTGGCGCGGTTCGATGCGGCCGTCCGGCATGGGGCCGACGTTGAGCAGCAGGTTGCCATCACCACCCACGACCCGGCAAAGTATGCCCACGACTTCAGCGGGTGATTTCAGTTTGTCGTTTGGTTTCCACGCCCATTGCCGGCAAATCGTCATGCACGTTTCCCACGGACGCTGGTCATCGTAAGCGCCGATTTGCTGCTCGGGCGTGTAATAGTCCGCGTTCGGATTCAGGATGCGCCGGTTGCTTTGATTCCCGCTGAGATCGAGCCGGTTATCAATGATGATTTGCGGCTGCAATTTTTTGACGAGGGCGTAAGTATTGGTCTGGTCATAAACCGCCTCGCCTCCGTCCGAGTCGAACCACATCACGTCAATCCTGCCGTAGTTGGAAAGTAACTCGCGGATCTCGCCTGCATCCGTTTGAGAAAATCCCCGTTCCGCTCCGTGCGAAAATCCGGGTCGCGCCAGTCCATCGGCGAAAAATACCAGCCGATCCGCAGTCCGTCCTGGCGCGCAGCCTGTGACAATTCTGCGCAGAGGTCGCGCTGGAACGGCGTGGCGGTGATGTTGTAACCGTCCACTTTGGAATCCCAGAGTAGAAAGCCGTCGCAGTGCTTTGCGGTCAGCACCATGTATTTCATGCCGGCCATTTTGGCGACACCGGCCCAGTCAGCGGCGTTGAAATTCGTCGGGTCGAATTGCTTGTAAAGATTGTCGTAAACCGCGATCGGTGTCGGGCCTTTGTTGGGACACTTCGGATTCGAGTTGGCGCGCGACCAACTGATTTCCTTGCCGGTCAGCGTCACCGGGCCATAGTGGATGAACATCCCGAACCGCGCCTCGCGCCACCATCGGATGCGCGCGGCGGCGGCATTCGTGTCGGAAGTGACAACGGCCGTTTGTGCCAGGGTGAGGTTGACAACGACCATCAGGGTGGCGAGCAGCAGAAGTTTTTTCATGGGAATTAGCCGAGTGATTTTTCCACCCACGTCTTCACGGCTTCGTCCATCCGAATCAAAGGCGGCCAGCCATGCTTGTGGCCTTCGCCGGGGTCCCGCTGAGGCGGGATCGTCGCGTCAATGCCACAAATCAGTAGAGGGTTCATGGTTAAGAGTTGAGGGTTTGGATCAGTAACGGCCGTCGAATAGACAATCGACCTTCCGACGGATTTCATCGCTCATTTTAATCAAAGGAGGCCAAGAACGCTTAAACCCTTCACCTGGCAATTTCCGGGTTGCGTCAATTCCAAGCTTTGAACCAATCGCCATTTCCGAAGTGGCGTGATCCAATACATCGGCCGGGCCTTTGGTGAAGATGCTGTCGCGCTGGGGATCGGTGTTGGCACAGAGACGGAACAGCACTTCGCTGGTGTTGTGCACATCCACGTCGTCGTCCACCACTACGATGTATTTGGTGAACATCATCTGGCCCATGCCCCAAAGGCCGTGCATGATCTTGTACGCCTGCATCGGATAGGTTTTTTTGATGCTCACGAAAACGAGGTTGTGAAACACACCTTCCGCCGGCAGCGCGATGTCCACGATTTCCGGGAAGTTCATCTTGAACACCGGCAGGAACAATTTCACCGATGCGCTGCCGATGTAAAAATCCTCCATCGGCGGCATGCCCACAATCGTCGCCGGATAGATCGCATCTTTGCGATGCGTGATGGCGGTGATGTGAAATACCGGATACGGCTCGGGCAACGTGTAATAACCGGTGTGATCACCGAACGGGCCTTCCTCACGTAACGGCTCCGTCGGGTCCACGTAACCTTCGATGACGAAATCCGCAGTGGCAGGAACCTCCAGGTTGTTGGTCTCGCATTTGACGAGTTCGACGGATTTTTTACGGAGATAACCAGCCAGCAGAAATTCGTCCAAGCCATCCGGCAAAGGCGCCGTGGCGGCAAACGGAAACATCGGGTCGCCACCGATGAAAATGCTTACCGGCATGCGGGTACCGGTCTCATAATACCGGCGGCCATGCCGCGCTCCGACCTTCTGCAGCTGCCAGTGCATGCCCGTGGTGCGGTCGTCGTAAATCTGGATGCGATACATGCCCACGTTGCGTTCACCGGTATCGGGGTCTTTAGTCACGACGCACGGCAGGGTGATGAAGCGGCCACCGTCCAAGGGCCAACATTGTTGAATCGGGAGATTCAACAGTGTGACGAGTGACGAGTGACGGGTGGCGAGTTCGTCTACTGAAGGCGCCTTCGGCCAGCTCTCGACTCTCGTCGTTCGACTCTCGTCAAATTTGTGCACGACCTCCTTACACGGCCCATCCTTTACGATCTTCGGCTTGGCATGGCGCAAATCAAGTGCCTGGCCGAGCAGTTTGATGGCTTCCTTGAAACTCGTCGGCGGTTTGGCTTTCATCAGCGAACCAAGTTCGGCAGCGACTTCGTCCACGGAATTCGCGCCCATGCTCATGGCCATGCGTTTCCAGGAACCCATCGTGTTGATGGCCAGTGGAAACGGGGAGACTTCGCCATTAACGGTGGGTTTCTCGAACAGCAGCGCCTTGCCCCCGTTCGGCGATTTCATTTCGCGATCGGCGATTTCGGTGATTTCCAGTTCGGTGGCGACGGGCTGGGCAATGCGCTTGAGTTCGCCGGCGCGGTCGAGTTGCCCGATAAAATCGCGGAAGGAATCAAAAGCCATACGCGCGCGAAATTAGCAGAATTGCGGCCGGGCGCAATGGGTAGCCGCGTTTTCGAGAACGCGGCTACTGTGTTATTTCGGCAACAAATCAGCGACCAGCGCTCGTTCTTCCTTCAATTCATTTTCCGTCGCGGCGATTTTTGCCTTGCTGAAGTCGTTGAGCGGCACGTTTTGCACAATTTCCCATTTCGAGCCATTGCTGCGAATCGGGTAGCTGAAGATCAAGCCCTTCTGGATGCCGTAATCGCCGGGCGAACAAACCGCGACGCTGAACCAATCGCCGGCTTTGGTCGGTGTGGTGAGATTCCGGACGGTGTCCACGACGGCATTGGCCGCACTGGCGGCGCTGCTCAAGCCGCGTGCCTTGATGATGGCCGCGCCGCGCTGCTGAATCGTGGTGATGAATTCGCCTTTGAGCCACGCTTCGTCCTTGATGATGCCCGGCACGGGCTGCCCGGAGATTTTGGCATTGAAGAAATCCGGATACATCGTCGCGCTGTGGTTGCCCCAGATGGCGAGGTTGCTGACCGCGGTAACATCTACGCCGGCTTTTTTCGCAAGCTGCGTCACGGCGCGATTTTGGTCGAGCATCGTCATGGCAAAAAATCGCTCAGGCGGGACGCCTTTGGCGTTGTTCATGGCGATGAGCGAGTTGGTATTGCAGGGGTTGCCGACGACCAGCACGCGCACATCGCTCGCGGCGTTTTTGGCGATGGCCTGGCCCTGGCCGGTGAATATTTTTCCGTTGATCCCCAGCAAATCCTTGCGCTCCATTCCCTGTTTGCGTGGAACCGCCCCGACGAGCAGCGCCCAGTTCACGCCGCGAAAACCTTCGTCCAGGTTCGAAGTCGGCACCATCCCTTTGAGCAGGGGGAACGCGCAGTCATCCAGTTCCATCACCACGCCGCCAAGCGCCGCCATGGCCTTTTCATCGGGAATTTCGATGAGGTGCAGGATGACCGGCTGGTCGGGCCCGAACATCGCGCCGGAGGCGATGCGGAACAGGAGGGAATAACCGATCTGGCCGGCGGCGCCGGTGACTGCGACTCGAATAGGTGTCTGGCTCATAACAAAATGGGGTGCGATTATAGATGCCGTCTTCAACCCGGCGCAAGCGCGGAACGCTTCCGCCTCGTTCTTGTCGTCGGCCTCGTTCTCGAACTTTCCTTTCGATTACGGGAACGAGGAGGAGGACAACGACGATTTATTCTTCAATTTGTGGTTTCTTCCGAAACATTAAATCGCTCGAACAGTGTGCCGAGCAACATCACGCCGAAGGCTGCCTCCACTGCCAGGACAACCAACCCCGCGAGCGAGGCCGGCAAAATGGCGGCGACCGGGCCGACCGTGAAATTCAGCAAAAAAAAGACGGCTGCGAAAGCGCCAGCCGCAGGCAGGATTGTCAGGGCCAGCACGAGCAACTGCGCCAAAGCCATGACCAATCGCTGGCCGGTGACTTCAATGCCTCGCGGACTGTCCTTGCCGGTTTGGATCCACGCCGGAAACAGCAGCACGGCGGCATTGGGAATGAGCAGGAGGATCACATCGAGTACCGGCAGTACCATGGCCGCGCCCAGAGCGATGACCAGGAAAAGGGTCCCTTGCGGACCCGGCAGGTAAAACAAAAGTCCGGTTTCGAACAACAACAACAGCCATTGGAACACCGCCAGCACGACCACCGGCGCAAGGATTTCGCCCAGGGCGATTTGCCAACCGCGCAGCGGAAAGGTCTTCAGCACGTCCGCAAGTGGCAGGTCATGCCGGAAATCCAGCCGCAGAATTTGCGGGCCCAGCAATAGCGAGTAACCCAGGGCGATCGCGACAAGAAATCCTACGACCCAGGAAAGGTGTTGGTGAAGTCCACTCTGCCCCAGGCTGAAGCACAACACGACCACGATGACCGTGAGTACGATCCACAGGCGCGGTGAAAAAACCTGACCGATACCGAGGAGGTTTTTCCAGAGAAACGCCGTGGCGGAAGGCCCGGCAGCGGTCAGGTTGAACCATGGCCGTTTGGCCTTTTGATTCTTCCTGGCACCCTGCCAGTTCCCGGTTCGCGCTGCGGCCATCCGGGCCGCCAGTTTCTGCGAGGCCGCCACCGAGGCTTCTTCAAACGCTACATCGGAATAAATGACCCACAGGTAATGGAGCAAAAAAATCAGCAATACCGGAGGCAGCGCGCTGAAAAAGGCCGCCGCATCCGGGGCGAGGAACGGTCGCACCAACAGACGAAATGGATAAAGCAGATATAACGCCGGACCGGCGGTTAAAACCCGCTGCAAATAATCCAGCGCCGAACGGGCGTCGGGGATGCTGGCAAGGTTTAATTCCGGGATGGTTCGTTTTGCCCAAATCCAGACGCCAACGACCATCGCGCCGGCCAATCCGACCACGACCAATCGTCGGAGCCAGTTGGAGACTCCGCGGTCCAGCAATATCGTCCGCGCAAACGAAGAACCCAAAAAATGAAGGTTCAGCGTGGAAAGGATCATCCACCAGCCGGCCGCATGAATCAGGGCAGTGCCGCCAAATCGCCTGGAAAACAGCGTCAGGAAGAGAACACTGAACAAAATCCGCAACTGGGAACGCATGAGTTTGAAGTGGATCAGCGTGCGCCGGGTGACCGGCGCTGGAAATAGAAACGCCACTTCGGCCTCGGTAAAAGTCAACGCCGCGCGTTCATGCGGAACAATCCAAGCCAGGAATACAAGGACAAAGAGTACCAGCGCGCCCAGCGATTCAACCACCAGCAGCTGTTCCGGCGAGAAAGTCAGGTTTGTCACCGAAGGCCGGCCGGTCCCATAGCCTTGAAACAGGTAACGGAAAAAATACCAATAGAAATACAGTCCCCCAACCACGGCGCCGATGAGATATTTCGGCTGCTTCAACCGTTTGACCCGGCTGACCAGCCGGTTGCGGAACGTATGATATTGCAGATAGAACAGTGCGGAGACCATGGCTCAGGCTAGTGTGGCAACGGAGGCGGAGCCGCTGGAGAACCGGGATTCGTTTCGCTCGTGGCGCGAAAGAAGATCTCCTCGAGATTGGCGTCGCCGGGTTGTTCGGAAAATTTTTGCGTGATTTCCGCCAGCGTGCCGTCGGCGATTTTTTGTCCGTTCTTTAATATCAGGATGCGCGAACAGATTTCCTCGACCAGATGCAGCAGGTGCGAACTGATGATAATGGCCGCGCCGTCCCGCGCCCGTTTCAGGATGGAATCCTTCATCCGCCGGATGCCGAGCGGATCCAGCCCGGTCAACGGTTCGTCGAAATAAATCACCCGGGGCGAATGCAGCAGGCCGCAGGCGATGGCGAGCTTCTGTTTCATGCCACGGGACAGTTCGCCGGGCAGCGCATCCCGTTTGTTCGCGATTTCAAGCTCATCCAGCAATTCGCGGCCGATAGGTTCGTAGTCGGCCACCTGATAAATCCGGGCGACAAAATTCAAATGCTGCCAGACGGTGAGATAATCGAACAGGCGCGGTTCATCGGTGAAAAACGCGAGCTGCTTTTTGGCGGCGATCGCGTCGTGGACAATGTCATGACCGCCGACGCGCACGGTGCCGCGGCTGGGCGGAATGATGCCGGCGAGGCACCGCAAGGTGGTGGTTTTGCCCGCGCCGTTCGGGCCGACGAGGCCGAGCACCTCGCCGGGCTGAAGGGAAAAAGACAGTTCACTCACGGCGGCGAATTCGCCGTAAAGTTTGGTAAGGCCATCAACTTGAACCATGCGTTGGCGTCGGGTTACCCGGCAATTTTGGCGGGTTCAGGGTATCCACCTGCCCGCCCAGGCGTAAAGTCTGCAGATTCGCCAGCAATGTCCTGATCTGACGTTTGGAGTTCCGCGTTTACGCGGTTCCGTTCCGTCCCGCCCAGCGAGACGGAACTCCGAGCGAATTCAGGGCAGTACGATTCGTTTCCAGCGCGCGAAAAATATTTAGAATATTTTCTTGGCAGTTTCCAGTTTCGGGCGTAGAAACGAATTGTTCTTTGAAACGGACGGGCTTGGCCCGTTCACTGTTCGCAGTCAAATGTCAGGGAACCCGGTGAAAATCCGGGACGGTTGCGCCACTGTAACGGCTACAAATTCCCAATGCCACTGCCCCGCTTCATGCGTGCATGAGCGGCGGCGGGAAGGCGGAATGAGGTTTGAGGCCGGAGTCAGGATACCGGTTTGGCTGTGCTCGTCAGGCTCCGGGCGTTACCGGGGCCACTTCTCCGTCAAAGAGAAGGATGAGGCCAGCCTGTCGATTGGTTTTCGACAGGGTTTGCCGAATGCCTTCATTCTCCATTTTGCGGAAGTGAAGGCGTTTTTGTTTTATCGCCACGGATTGCACGGATTTTCACGAATACATGTGTGAAAGGCCCTTTTTCAATCCGTGCTGATTCGTGAAATTCGTGTCTCACTTCCGCGCTGGTCTCTCAACCGTAAAACCGCCCTGCCCTTGGACTCCAGGGACCGGGCCAAATGAAAGATCAGCACATGAAAAAAGTCTGTTTCTCGCTGGCGCTGGCCAGTGGGTTCGTCGTTCCCACCATTACAAGCGCACAATTTGCCAGCGGCGTGTACGATTACATCGAAGGCAGTGGTGTGACTGCAGGTTACAATGATCCCACGGCGGCTCTGGGCACTCCGTCACAAGTAACGCCCGGCATCTATGGCGGGCCCGTGGACCCATTTGATGCAGCGTATCTTCCCAGCCAGATTGTCGGGGTGGGCACCGGCGGCTCCCTGACATTGCAGCTCAACATACCCATTCAGAATAATCCGAACCATCCCTACGGTCTGGATTTTATCATCTTCGGCCATGCGGGATTTGTGGAAGATTTCAGCACCGGCACTGCGGTGGACGGCTCGTTGTATACCGGCGGCACCAGCGATGTTCGCGTGTCGGTGAGTGCGGATGGCTCCACCTTTTACACGTTGAATCCGGCACTGGCTCCCCAGGTGGACGGATTGTTTCCCACCGATGGCAGCGGTAATCCGTTCTTGCCAGCCAACCCGGCTCTGACGGCAGCGGATTTTGGCGGTTTGGATCTGGCCGGGATACGTGCACTTTACAATGGGTCTGCCGGCGGCGCGGGTTTCAGCCTGGCCTGGGCCATTGACTCGAACGGCCAGAGCGTGTCGTTGTCCTCCGTGAATTACGTCCGGTTAACGGTACTGAACGATGGAACGCCGGCATATATCGATGCGATTTCGGTGGTGCCGGAACCGGAAACCTGGACGCTGGCCTTGACCGGTGCCGGGTTGTGCTGGCTACGACGGCGTGCCTGCTAAGTATGCGAATCAGGCTGCTCATGGTGTGGGGACTGGTTGCCGCCTCGATTGGCGGGGCGGCAACCCTTCAAGAAGAGTTTTCCAGCGACCCGCTGCAACACGGCTGGAAAACCTTTGGTAACACCAATCTCTTCCAGTGGGATTCCACGAACCGGGACCTCGATGTCACCTGGGACTCGTCACAAACTAACAGTTACTTTTATCACGAATTGGGAACCATCCCCGCCCATGACGACAGTTTCCATTTGAGTTTTGACCTGATGTATCAGGATTACACGAACGGCACGACGTCGGGGAAACCGTACGACTTTGAGGCGGCCATCGGTTTTCTAAATCTCGCCAACGCCACGCAAACCAATTTCTCGCGTGGCGCCGGCATCAACAAAACGTTCGGCCCGAACAACCTGGTCGAATTCGATTTCTTTCCGGCGTTTTCCAGTTATCAACCTACCATCAGCCAGGTCATCGTCTCCACCAACAACGCCTGGTTGTACAACAATAACAATCTTCTCGATCTGACTCCCGGACAATGGTTCCACGTGGACATGGATTATAACGGCGCGGTCCGGATGTTCACGACCGTCGTGACCAATAACGGCGTCCAATACGGCATGACTCAGACCATTTCCGTTCCGGCCAATTTTGATTTCCGCGTCACCGCTGTCTCGGTAAGCAGCTACAGCGACCAGAACGCCACCGGCTCGATCCTGGCGCATGGCAAGGTGGATAATTTTGTTGTGACGGTCCCGCCGCCGCCGGTGCAAACTCTCAGCGGCAACTTCACCAACGGCATCTGGCAAACCCAATTCCTCAGCCGGAGCAACTGGTGGTATACCCTGCAACGCTCGCCGGACTTCCAATCGTGGACCAATGTCTCGGCGGCGACACCGGGCAATGCGACGAACTTTGTTTTGCAGGACACCAATCCGCCAGCCGACAAGGCGTTTTACCGGATCAACGCCCAAAGACCCTGATGAGAGACACGTGGCAAGTGACGGGTGACAAGGGGAACGCGATGCGCGAGACACATTCGCGTAATCCGTCACCCGTCACTGGTCACGCCTTTACGTTGATTGAATTGCTGGTCAGCCTTGCCGTAATCGCGATCCTGGCGGCGATGATTCTGCCCGCGTTGAGTCAGAGCAGACAATCCGCCTGGCGCACCCAATGCACCAGCAACCTGCGCCAAATGGGAATGGCCACAGAATTGTACTGGGACGACAACAAGGGAAACTGTTTCCGGTACACTTCCGGTACGACCAACTTCGGGCAAATCTACTGGTTCGGCTGGATTGGGCCCGGGACCGAAGGTCAACGGCCTTTTAATTTATCTTTGGGCGCATTACATCCCTACATCGGCGACAACCATGTCCGGATTTGTCCCTCGTTAAACTGCGCACTGGCACAGTTCAAATTGAAGGCGGATCATTTGGTGTTCAGCTACGGTTACAATTATTATCTCTCTGCGGCACCCGCCCAACCCCCGGTCGCCGCCAGAAAAATCTCGCACCCGGCGGAAACCGTGCTCTTTGCCGATGCTGCGCAAGTGAACGATTTTCAGGCGCCGGCCTCGCCTGCGAACCCGATGCTGGAGGAATGGTATTACGTGGACACCAATACGAGTTATCCCAACGGTCATTTTCGCCATAACCAAAGGGCCAATGTGGTTTTCTGCGATGGCCATGTGGATGAGGAAACGCCGGTGTCCGGCTCTATCGACCAACGGTTGCCGAATCAATTGGTCGGACAATTGCGCCCGGAGGTTTTGACAATCCCATAGTTAACTGCCGCAAATTCAATTGGGCGGTTGGGGTGAAAATGATAGCGTTCGATTGATGATACGTTCGTGCCCGCTTT
Source organism: uncultured Verrucomicrobiae bacterium (assembly GCA_963708525.1). Classification (GTDB taxonomy): domain Bacteria; phylum Verrucomicrobiota; class Verrucomicrobiia; order Limisphaerales; family UBA11358; genus UBA11358. The sequence continues at coordinate 35,594 of CAVPTH010000008.1, forward strand.
TCCTGGGTTTTGCCGGCCTGATCTGGTTGATTTTGAATCCGGTGGCGCGAGCGCAAAATGATATGGAACCCGGCGATCTCACCGCATCTTATTGTTACACCAACAACGATTTGGGCGCGGTTTATCGTCCGGAAGCGACTTCGGTCAAGTTGTGGGCGCCGACCGCCAGGCAGGTCCACCTGCGGCTGTTCAAAGATGCGACCAATGCAGCTTTTCAGGCCATCCCCATGTCTCGCGACCCCGATGGCATTTGGTCCACCGACTTGAAGGGAGACATGGAAGGCAGGTACTATTTGTACGAAGTCACCTTTTTACCGGTGGGGTCAAACAGGCCGATGGTCTATCGTGTCAACGATCCTTACGCCCGCGGCTGTTCCGCCAACTCCGGCCGGACTTTGATTTATGACCCGCGAAAAACCGATCCGGGGGGCTGGGACCAGGACCATTTCGTCACTTTGAAAAACAACACACAGGCCGTGCTGTACGAAGTGCATATTCGCGACTTTACCATCATCAAAAATTCCGGCGTCGCGGACGGCAACCGTGGAAAGTATCTCGGCATGGTCCAGCCAGGCACAAAGACGCCGGGCGGCGAGGCGAGCGGTTTGGATCATTTGAAAGAGCTGGGTGTGACCCATGTTCACTTATTGCCCTGTTTCGATTACGCGGGCGGCGGTGAGCGGCAAATGGTGGATGAATACACGTGGTATAACTGGGGTTATGATCCGGTCCTCCCCAATACGCCGGAGGGTTCCTACGCCACGAATCCAGACGGCACCGCTCGCCAGAAGGAATTCAAGGAAATGGTTCAGGCTTTTCACCGGAACCACATCGGCGTGGTAATGGATGTGGTCTTCAATCACACTGCTGCTACCGGTTCAAGTCCGGCGTCCATTTTTGACAAGGTGTTTCCGCATTACTACTACCGGATGGACCCATCCGGCCGTTACGCGAATGGCACCGCCTGCGGCAACGAATTCGCTTCGGAAAAGCCGATGGCGCGGAAATTCATCGTGGATTCCGTCAAATACTGGATGACGGAATATCATGTGGACGGATTCCGGTTCGACTTGATGGGGATTTTGGACCGTGAGACGATGCTGGAGGTCTATAGCGAGGCGAAGAAAATCAATCCCAGTGCCATCATTTACGGCGAAGGCTGGCAAATGGAACGCGTGTTGCCGGCTAATCAAATGATGACGCAGGCCAATGTGCAGGGCACAGGAATCGCCGCCTTCAACGACGGCATTCGCGACAACATCAAGGGAGACAATGTACACGCCCGCGAAGCCGGGTTTGTCCAGGGAGTCGAACCACCATTCGGTGGCATCGAAAAATTTCAACAGGAACTCAAAGGCCAGAGTACCGGTAAAGGCGAGCAAAGCATTGAGGTCTCTACTCCGAACGAAACAATCAATTACGACTCCGCCCATGACGATCTTTGTCTTTGGGACAAGTTGCGGTTGTCCGCGCCAAACGCGTCCGAAGCCATGCGCATTAACATGGACAAGCTGGCCGCCGGGATTGTCCTGACTGCGCAGGGAGTGCCATTCCTCCACGCCGGCGACGAATTTCTACGGTCCAAGAACCTGAATCCCAACAGCTACAACGACAATGATCCGCGCGTAAACCCGATAGACTGGTCACTCAAGGACAGGCACAAGGACGTCTTCAAGTTTTATCAGGGCCTGATTGCCTTGCGTCGTGCGCATCCTGCGTTCCGCATGACGGATCGGACCCAAGTAGACGCGGCTTTGGAATTCGCGACCGTCGTACCGACGAACGTTGTCGAATATGCGCTCAAGAACCACGCGAACGCAGACGACTGGAAGACTATCCTGGTGATTTGCAACGGCAATCCGGAACCGAACGTTTTAACTGTGATCGGCAATTGGGCCATTGTGGCCAACGACCAGGCTGCAGACACAGAAACCCTGGCGACGGCGAGGAACAAAATCCTCGTTGCGCCATTCTCATTGGTGGTGGCACACACCGATGACGCGTTTCAGTTTGACGCGAATCATTGAAGAGCCACTCGAGGAATTTTTCACCGAGATGACCGAAATACAAGCACGATTCGCCACGCAATTTTCACACGCCAATCTGCTTCTGAATGATACCGCAGATTTTCCGGGACCATTTTTCCAAAACCCTGGTGTCGCGACCTTCCAGGAGCAGCCGCGCCTTCGGTTCCGTGCCGGAATAACGCAGGAAAACACGCCCGCCCTGCCCTTTCAGTTCCGTTTCCGCCTGGTCAACCAGTCTGGTCAGGCCGTCCAGCAGTTCGAATGGCTTTTTTTCACGGACTTTTACGTTGGTAACGAGTTGCGGGAAGCGTCGCCAGCATTTGGCCAGTTCTGAAAGTGGCGACTGTTTCGCCCGCATGATTTGCAGGATCTGCAATGCAGCCACGAGGCCGTCACCGGTCGAACTGTAATTGCGGAAAATCAGATGACCACTCTGCTCGCCGCCGAAGTTGAAACCTTGCTTCAGCATTTCTTCGATTACATTCCTGTCGCCCACGGCCGTACGAACCACCTTGCCGCCGGCGGTTTTGACGGCGGCTTCCAGGCCGGCGTTACTCATCACCGTTGTCACCAGGGTTTTTTCCGCCAGCGTTTTCTGCGCCAGCATGTCCAGCGCCGCGATGGCCATGATGTCATCACCATCTATCAATGCACCGGTCTCGTCGCACAACAGGACGCGGTCGGCGTCGCCGTCATGCGCAATGCCGACATGGGCCTTGTGTTGGACCACTTTTCGGCAAAGGTTTTCCGGGTGCATGGAACCGCAATCACGGTTGATATTCATACCGTCCGGCTGATGGCCATAGACGATGACCTCGGCGCCCAACTCGCGCAGGACGCAGGGTGTGGATTTGTAAGCCGCGCCGTGGGCGCAATCCACCGCCACCCGGAGACCTTCCAGCGTCATGCCTCGCGGAAAGGAAGCCTTGGCAAATTCGATGTAACGGCCCAGCGCGTCATCAATGCGCACGGCCTTCCCGATTTCGTCAGCGGTGGGACGGATATTCTCAATTTTGCCGCTGAACACCAGGTTTTCGATCTCATCCTCGATTCTGTCATCGAGCTTGTAGCCGTCGGCCCGGAAGAATTTGATGCCGTTATCGGCATACGGATTATGCGAAGCGGTGATCACAATGCCGGCATCGGCGCGGAGACTGCGGGTCACATAGGCAACGCCGGGCGTCGGCAACGGGCCGATGAACAACACATCCACCCCCATGGAAAGGATGCCGGAGGAAATCGCGTTTTCCAGCAGGTAACCGGAGAGCCGCGTGTCTTTGCCGATGACGATTTTATGTTTGCCCCGGTTCCCCTGCCGGGGCCGGCGTTCCAGATTTTTAAACACATGAGCGGCGGCACGGCCGAGTTTGAGTGCCGTCTCGGCGGTCACCGGCTCGACGTTAGCCGTGCCGCGAACTCCATCGGTCCCAAAAATCTTCGGCAGTGTGCTCATGGTTTTACTCCGTTCGAGGCGAAATGGTCACACTCACCTGTGGCGGGTCGATACTATTAAGCGTCACCCCTGGCGGCGTGGAAACATCCACATCTAAAAGCTGGCTACGAACAGACTCAATGCCCGTGAGATTGACCGTGGCATGAAGCTTGATCCCCTGCAAGACTGCAATGGCGTCGGACGGGCCACTGACTTTGACCGCGACCGTAATGGGAACGATCTGGGCGCTGTGCACATCCGCGCCGGCGGAGATCGCGAACACCGGGATGTTTGTGAACGTAACAGTGCTCGCCGTCGCAAAGGGGGTCACGGCCGTTGCGGGCGTATCGCGGAGATTATGGATCGTAATCCAAAGGCCGACCGCCAGAATCAGGGAAAACAATTTCCAGGTCAGATCCTTTGTCATCCACTCGCGATTCGGCATAAGTTCAATTGCCCGTCTGCTTGAGTTCCGGGCGGGGTTCGTTTTTGGTGATGACCGCCGAGCTGGGCTTGTATCGCTCACTCAAATGGGAACGGAGCCAGTCAATGATGGTGTGCGATTTCGCCGGCCGGATCAGCTGGGAGGTCAGAAACGCGCGCAATTCCTCCAGCGTGACGCCTCGTACGAGCTGGCCTTTGTAGGCATGTGAAATTTTGCCGTTTTCCTCGGACACCACGACAACCACCGCATCCGTTTCCTCCGTCAGACCGATGGCCGCCCGGTGTCGTGTGCCCAGGGATTTGTTCAAATCCTGCCTTTGCGTCAGCGGAAAAATGCAAGCCGCATAGGCGATACGATCGCCCTTGATGATGACACCGCCGTCGTGAATGGCATTGTTCGGGAAGAAAATAGTTTCAAGCATTTCCGGCGTCGCCTCGCAATCCACCGGCACACCGGATTCGACAGCTTCAAAGAGCTGGATGGATTGTTCGACGGCAATGAGCGCGCCGATGCGGACATCCGCAAGCCGTTCAACCGTTTGAATGATTACCTCGATATTTTCGCGCTGATCCCGGGCGCTGGAGAACAGCGGCAGATTGCCGAGCTCGGCCAGCATGCGGCGCAACTCCGGCTGAAAAATGATCAGCACGGCAACGGCAAAAAAAGCCGAAAAGGTCCCGAGCAACCAGCTCAAGACCTTCAATTCCAGGAGCGTCGTGACAAAGGCGAGCACCAGTAAAACAACCACAAAGCCGACTACCACGGGCCAGCCGCGCGTGCCGCGCAAAAAACGGGAGGCATAATAAATCATCACCGCGAGGATCAAAATTTCCAACGCGGGCCGCCATCCTTCCTGGAGGTAGTGCCACATTATATTTTTTTTCGGGCCAGCACGGCTTCCGTCATCCGCACCGCCTGGACCGTTTCTGCCACGTCATGCGCCCGGATGATTTGAGCGCCGGACTCCACTGCTCCGCAGGCGCACGCCAACGAAGCCGGCAATCGTTCATCCAACTCCACGCCCAGCTGTTTTCCAATAAATGACTTGCGCGAAACCCCAATCAGCAGTGGACGTGCCATCGTTGTAAAACTCCGCAGGTTTGCGAGCAACTGCAAATTATGCTCCACCGTCTTGCCAAAACCAATCCCCACGTCCAACACAATCCGTTCGGCAAAAACCCCACTGGCGGTCAAGCGCCCCAACCGTTCATGAAAAAATTCACCGACTTCACGAACGACGTCCCCGTAAACCGGATTCTCCTGCATGGTCCGGGGCGTCCCGCGGGCATGCATGCAAACATACCCCGCCTCGAACTCCGCCACAACCTGCCACATAAAAACTTCTTCGCGATGGGCCGCGACATCATTGACGATACTGGCCCCGGCGGCAAGCGCGGCGCGGGCCACCGCGGGTTTTGTCGTGTCAATGGACAGAGGAACGCGCACGCGACCGGCCAATAGTTCGATGACCGGCAGGACCCGGCGCAACTCCTCCGCCTCGCTGACCGGTTCGGCACCCGGCCGCGTGGACTCACCGCCAATATCGAGGATCTCCGCGCCCTGGGCTACCAGATTCAGCCCGTGAGCCACAGCGGCACCAGCATCCAAAAATTTCCCGCCGTCCGAAAACGAGTCGGGGGTGACATTGACCACTCCCATAACGAGCGCTGGTCGGGGGAAAACAAATTCGAACTGGCGGGCGCGAAATATCATTGATGATTTATGGTTGATGATCGGGTTTTGGCAACGCCAGCCAACCGGCCAAATCGTAAACCATCAATCATACATGAGAATTCACCTGCACCGTGTTACATTTTCGTCCGGAAATAGGCGATGGTAGCTTTCAACCCACGTTCCAGTGGCACCCGGGGCGACCAACGGAGAATTTTTTTTGCGCGGCTGATGTCGGGCTGGCGTTGCTTAGGGTCATCCTGCGGCAGCGGCTTGAAGAGGATTTTGCTGCGCGAACCTGTGGCGCGGATGATTTGCCGGGCGAACTCAAGCACGGTCAGTTCGCTGGGATTGCCAATGTTCATGGGCAGGTCGTACCGGCTCATCATCAACCGGTAAATGCCCTCAATCAAATCAGACACGTAACAAAAACTCCGGGTCTGCCGGCCCTGACCGAAAACGGTAACGGGTTTGTTTCCAAGGGCCTGGCTGACGAAGGAAGGCACGACGCGGCCATCGTGCAGTCGCATGCGCGGGCCGTAGGTGTTGAAGATGCGAACAATGCGCGTGGCGATCCCGTGTTCGCGGCGATACGCCATGGTCATGGCCTCGGCAAACCGTTTGGCCTCGTCATAGCAACCGCGCGGGCCGATGGGATTGACGTTGCCCCAATAATCCTCCGTTTGCGGATGCACGAGGGGGTCGCCGTAGATTTCCGAGGTGGAGGCGAGTAAAAAGCGCGCTCGTTTGTTTTTGGCCAGGCCGAGCGCCTTATGCGTGCCGAGGGAGCCGACCTTGAGTGTCTGAATGGGGAGCTCCAGATAATCCACCGGGCTGGCGGGGGACGCAAAATGCCATATGAAATCCACCGGCTCATTTAAGAAAATAAATTCGGAGACGTCCTGTTGGATGAATTTGAAATTCGGATTGCCGCCGAGGTGTGAAATGTTGTCCACCGTGCCAGTGACAAAATTATCAATTCCGATGACCTTGTGACCGCGCGCCACCAGCAAATCGGTCAAGTGTGAACCGAGAAACCCGGCAGCGCCGGTGACAACGGAGGTGGGTTTTTTCGTTTTCATCAAAAAACGGGCCGGACGCTTCGCCTACGGGCAAGGCAGGCGTAATGAAACGGAGGCGCGAGACAATGATCAAGCAATCGGTTGTTCATTTGGCACCCGTGGCAGCGAACACGGCGGGAATCGTGCGCAGCAGAATTTTCAGATCGAGCCATAATGACCAGTTGTCAATATATTCGAGGTCGAGTCGCACCCAATCCTTGAAATCCTTGATCTGGTTACGCCCGCTGATTTGCCAGAGGCAGGTGATGCCTGGCTTGACGCTAAGGCGGCGGCGATGGGCCAGATCGCTGAAGCGTTTGACTTCGTCCACCGGCAGGGGGCGCGGGCCGACAAGGCTCATCTCGCCCCGCAGAACGTTGAACAGCTGGGGCAATTCATCAAGGCTGTAACGCCGAAGCCACCTGCCAGAGCGGGTGATACGCGGATCATTGGTCACCTTGAACACCGGGCCGCTCATTTCGTTCATCGCCTCCAACTCGTGTTTAAACTGTTCGGCATTGGTGATCATGGTACGAAATTTGTAGAGGGTGAACGGCGCACCGTTCTGACCGGAACGTTGCTGCTGAAAGAAGACCGGGCCGGGCGAGGTGAGCTTGATGGCGATGGCAACCAACAAGAACAGCGGAGAAAGCAAGATCAAGAGGATGAACGCGCTCACCAGGTCCATTACGTGTTTGATGACGCTTTGCCAGGAAGCTTCCGGGGTGGAGCGGAAAACGAGCAGCGGCCGGCTTAATAATTCGTCGAAACTGGTGCGGGAGATCTGCGTCGTAAAAAAGTCGGCAATCAACCAAACTTCCACGCCTTCGAGTTCACAGGCCCGGATAATGTATTCCACCTGTTCGAAATAGGTGTGCTTGGCGCTCAGAATCACGCCGTACACGGAATAATGGTGGAGCATAGATACGATTTGCTGCACGGGCGTCTCCAGCAGGTTGAGATCAGCGACGATTTCGACACTCCGGTCAGCCTGTTGCTTCAATTCCCCGCGCATTTTACTGATTTCCCGATCAGTGCCGACCAGGATGAAGCGGCGTTTGAATTGCAACTGGGCCACTTTACTTTTGAGCAACATGCGGGTCAGCTCTTCCTTCAGGTAAACCATGCAAAAGCCGGTGCAGCCGAATAAAATGAAAATTCCGCGGGCCACAATCAGATGAAACACGTAAACGGTCAGCATCAACCCCACCGTAATCAGCACACACCCTTTGAACAACGGCCACAGAATGGCCCCGCGGGAGCACAACGGGGGATGATCGTAAAATCCCTGCGATTCCAGCACCAGGGGCGTGGCGGGGATCAGTACCAGATAGAGCCAGGCAAAATTTTCGAACGGACTGGTAGGTTCCAGCCTCAACCACCTTATGATATCCGGATCGGCACGCAGCGCATACGCGAACCAAAAGGCAATGGCAAACAGACTGGCGTCCGCCAGCTGATGAATCACCGTTCGAATCTGACGATCGCGTCTCAACATATTATATTATACAATCATAACGCGGCGTCCAATCAGGTCGGACAGCACGCAAACCCACGTTACAGCAACTTAAAGGCCGGGTTTATTGTACTTTTGGCGGCAACTGAAATTCCGGCACGGAAGCGGCGATAAGTTTTTCCATTTGACCATAAGCGGCATCTTCCTGCCCCGGCAGGCAGGTGGTAAAATATGAAATATATGCCCAGCGCTGCAATGTGCCGGTCGTGAGCAAATCCCGCGTCAGCCACCAGATGCGTTGCCAATGGCTGGTGGTCTGTTCATTCCGGGCCACGAACCAGAATACATACAGGCCGCGGACTTCCTGCTTCTGGCCATCGTTGTTCTGCATAAAATTCGTGATCGTCCATTTTGCGACCTGTAATTGATAGGGATGTTTCCCCTGGATGGGAACGTTGGCGATTGCTTTCTGGTCAATCCGCCAGCCCTGGCCTGGCAGGCAAAACTCCGGTTTGTGAATGCTCGTTCGATCCATGCCCATCAAAATAATGTTCGCATTCACCCAAAACCCGTTCGTCGCCATATAAAGGCGTTGGGCGTAGCTGGTGTCTTTGGGCAGCACGTCCAAAACGATCTGTTCCTGCGCTTCCTTTTTTGAGGTGAAATCAAGCACGCGCGCGGGTAAATCAAAATCCATCTTTATGCTGCCAGGGATCGCCGTTGCACTGATACCAGGTTCACCGAGCTTTTGATTTTTCTTCAGCCAGTTTAATACCCCGCCCCCACCACCGATCAGCGCGAGGACGATTATAAAGACGGTGATTTTCTGGCTCTTCATGGCTGTTTGTTTTCCACTGAATCAGGTTTTTCCTCCAACCATCGGCCGATGAACAACAATCCCAGGAAAGCCGGGAGGTAAGGGACCAGACTGATGAGAGTACTCTCGTGAACATAATTACCCCAGGATTGACCGCCCATGGTTGCCGCGATGATGATCAAGAACATACGGATGAGATTCCCCAAAATGGCAAAAGGAATCGCCAGGGCAATCATGAACAGCCGCCGCGCGGGAGAGCGAAGCATCACAAAACCAAAGACCGTGGCGAACAATATTATCGCCACAAGACTGCGGATGCCGCTGCACGCCGCAGCGACATCGTACTGATAGGTACCGAGCGGATCGAAGAGTTGGGTGCCCATCCGCATGACCCCGATCCCCAGAATGTAGTGTGCCACCCATTCCACCAGTGCGGAAACTAAAATGCGCAACGGCAAGGTGATGGGTTGGGAAATCGTACTCAATGGCACGCAGAAAATGAAAAGGAAAAATGGAAAGAGGCTGTGGCGCAACCAGGCGGGCCCCCAGGCCAATCCCATCAATCCATAAATGCCGGTGAACAACGCCAGGATGGACAGGCGCGGCTGCTGGATGACATACCCCGCAAAATGCAACAGCAATCCCAACCCCACAATGAACACGGCCGGCGGCCAGAGCCTCAACGGTAATGCCAATAATTCCTTGCGTTTCCACCAAAACAAGCCGATCACCAGAAGAGGAATCAGGTTTCCCACGGCATCGTCGCCGGCATCACCCTGGCTGTTGTAAGAGTTAAACATCCACCGCAGCAACGACGGGGTATTCAAGTAACCGAAGACTGAATTCCCCAAAAATTGAAACAACGTCAGCCACGCCGCCAACAACAGAAAAAAGAAACTTTTGTTCGGCAACCGCTGCCAGCAACCGATCGTATCCTGCCACCAGTCCTGATGTGTTCCGCTGATTTGATTTTCTTTCATTTTCGGGCAATTCCAACCTTGAGATAACCAACTGGTTGCATTTATTCAAACAAATTCGCTGGAATCACACGGAATCATCAGGGTCCCGGCTAAAAAGGCATTCACCGAATTGATGTCTCTCACAACATTTGCCCGGTGATTACTTCCGGGTCTGTAAGCGATTGCCGCATTTCCAATTGACGCAGTAATTGCATGGCTTCCACCTTGGAATTGTCGTGTGGCTATCGACTACGAAGGCCTGTGTCCGGACAGTAATCCGGAAGCATAGGAGATTGTAAATCCACGGTCGGTAAGCAATTGTTTGCAGGCCAAGGCAAGTTGCTCGGTATGGCATTCAACAATAACCTCAGAGATATCATTCAAAACATTCCTGGCGCCGGTCAGAACAGATAATTCGTGCCCTTCAACATCAACCTTGAGATACGTCGGTGTTATATTGTGATCGGAACACAAAGCGTCGAGGGTCCAGCACGTAACCTGGATCGCACCGGATTTGGCTGGTTCATCTGATTCAACCGTCTTCGCCATATTATCGTTGGAGCCGGCCATAATCGCTATGTTCCCGGTATGATCGGACACGGCATAGTTGTAAACCGTGATGCGATCCGATAGCTGATTCAGCTCAACATTGAGGCGTAGCAAGGAACAGGTCTCGGGATGCGGCTCAAAACAGTAAGTGCGTAATTTTGCATTCCTTAGACAGCGATCCAGGCTTACGAGGCCAATATTGGAGCCAACATCCAGCAATATGCTTCCGTCCGGGCGGGGCGATGTCTTAAAATTGCGGTACACGTCGTCTGCAATTAACTCTTTTATAAAGTGGATACCGCTCGGAAAATCAGGCCGCAAATACAAAGATATGTTTCGAAATGTGAGCGAAATACCTTTGAACAGTCTTACCCCCAACACCTTATAAACAGTTCGCGCCACGAAATAACCCAGCAATCCAAGAATATCGGACGGTGCAACCAGCCTGAATACAACAATTATCGTGCGCATAGTATGCCAAGGTGCGGTTACAAGTCGAGGCGCCATAATTGCAGCCCGTTGAAAAAAGTAAACTTCTTTGTTAAATCACACAACAGCGGGCTTGAGTTCACTGGCATTGCGGGCCCGGGCGTCATACTATTCTCACTTAATTGTGGGAGTGTTCCCTGGAGCCCGGCCGAAGCGCTTCGGCCAGGTGACCCGCGGACAGTCCGGCGAATCGTTCCGGGTTGACCGGGTTGCTTTGCGATAGGGTGATTTGGAAAAACTTACAGGTTACTCCAGTGAATATTTTTTTAACCGCAAGAACTGGCCGGCAATCTTGAGCAGGAAAAGAGGATTGTTTCGGAAATAGCGTCTGGCCAGCCGGCGCGGCTCAGTACACAAACGGTAAAACCACTCCAGTCCGCTGCGCTGCATCCAGCGCGGTGCCTGTTTAATGCGGCCGCTGTGAAAATCAAAAGCCGCACCGACACCGATCGTCAACGTCGCGTCCAGCATCGGTGAAAATTCCGCCATGAACTTTTCCTGCTTGGGCGTGCTCAAGCCAACCCACAAAATGTCGGGTTGCGCGACACGAATTCGTTCCCGCAACTCATTTTCCTCGGCAGGATTGAGCGGCCGAAATGGCGGTGTGAACGTTCCCACACTCTGCATTTTCGGAAATCGTGCCTTTAATTTTTCGGCAAGCTGGTCTGCCACGCCATCGGCACCACCAAAAAAAAAGTGCCGGCACTGGTGGTTTTCGCTCCAGGCACAAACCTCCAGCATCAGGTCGGGACCATAAACCCGCTGCATTTCGGAATGACCGTGGATTTTGCCCATCCAAACCATCGGCATTCCGTCGGGCGTGCAGAGAAAAGCATGGTTCAGAATGGCCCGGAAATTTTCGTCGTTTTGCGCCTCCATGACACCATGCACGCCGGTAACACAAATATAGCCTTTGCGTTTTTGCCCCAGGGCATCGGCAATCGTCGCCAGCGCCGTTTGTAAATTAAGGACGCTGACGCCGACGCCGAGAACGTTGACTCGTTGGACAAGCATACGATTGAAAACAGTGTGCAAAATACGAAATGGACATCAAAACGCCAGCCAAACCCCGGCACCCTCATCATTCTGCGGGTGGTCCGGCTTCGAAAAGAGTTTGCACCAGGCAGGACTTTTGCCTAATTTCCGGTTTTATCTCTCAGTGTTGTGAAACGTGTTATTGTCACCGGCGGTTCTGGATTCATCGGCACCCACCTGGTTTCCCATTTGCTTAAACAAGGGCATCAAGTACTGAACCTTGATCGGGATGAGCCGCTGAATCCGGAACATGAAAAGGTTCATCACCGGGCAGACATTCTTGACGCTGCCGCCATTCGTAATGAGTTTGGTTCGTTCCGTCCCCAATGGTTGTTTCATCTCGCCGCCCGTGCGGATTGTGATGAAACGACCACGGTTGAAGACGGATATTCGGTGAACACGGTTGGTGCGGCGAATGTCCTGGCTGCCGCTGCCACCAGCCCGTCACTGGAAAGAGCGCTGATCACCTCTTCCCAATATGTTTGCCGGCCCGGACACCAGCCAGTGGACGACCAGGATTATTGTCCGCACACCGTGTACGGCTGGAGCAAGGTGGAGACGGAACGCGCCACCCGCCGTGCCGGTTTGAAGTGTCCATGGGTCATGGTTCGGCCGACAAATATTTGGGGACCGTGGCATCTGCGCTACCGACAACAGGTTTGGCGGGCAATCCAGCGCGGCTTTTATCTTCATCCCGGCGGTGAGCCTGTCGTCCGTTCTTACGGCTATGTCGGCAACGTGGTGCAACAGATGGCCGGGTTGATGGAAGCCGAGGTCGCAAAAATCAATGGCAAAATTTTTTACGTCGGCGATGCGCCGCGGGATTTGTATGATTGGGTCAACGGTTTTTCTCTGGCCTTGCGAAGCCGCCCGGTGACGGTGGTACCCCGGCCGTTGTTACGCACCCTCGCGTTTGTGGGTGACGTCATCGGCAAGGTGCGCGGACGCGAATTTCTCATACATTCGTCGCGCTATCGCAGCATGATTACTTCCGATCAGGCTCCCATGTCAGCAACATTGGAACTGCTCGGTCCCAGCCCGGTTTCCTTGAATCAAGCGGTGACTGAAACCGTCCAGTGGCTTCGCTCGTACGATGGACACGATGGCCTCCGTTTCTAAACACATCCATTTCGAAGCCAGCAGCGACTATGACTGACATCCGGGAAGGATTCCCCACGGCCCAGAGGGTCGGTGAGCGGAATTCGGGCGGAGGGTTCATTTTCCATTGTGCCGGCTGATGGCTCCCCTTAGTTTTGAATTCGAAATGGACGATCGAGCAACACAGCAAGTCTTTAAAACAGCCTATCGAGGTCGGCAAAGTGCGCTTCACCACATGGCTTATATGCGCATGTCGAAAGTCCTGCTCAGCCAGCAAATCCTGCACCAAGCCGGAATCGAACTCGCCGGCAAGTCGCTTTTCGACTACGGATTCGGCGCAGGGACTTTCTTTCGATATTGTCCTTTGAACACGCAGTTATTTGGGGTTGAAATGGATCCGGTGACGGTGGAAGAGGTGGGGCGAATGCTTGCCCGACGCGGCCACCCGAAGGTAACGCTGGCCTCCATCGATCCCGAACATTGGGCAACACACCCGTTGCTGCAACAGTCCTACGACGTGGTGATTTGCAGCCATGTCCTGGAGCACCTGCCGGATCCGGTTGATGTCCTGCGACGGTTAAAAGAGTGTCTGAACCCGGATGGTGCGCTCGTGGTCCTCCTTCCGCTCAACGAGCGCCGCCCCAATCCACACCATATTCACACGGTCGACCACGGACAGATCGCGGATTGGTTGCAGGCAAGTGCCTTGCGGATGATTTGCTATCAGGAAGCTGATCCCTGGACTTATTGGACTCAACCGTACTTCACTCAGGACTCAGGGCCGGGCGCCGGATTTGTTCGAATCCTCGCCCAGGTGTCCAGTCTTGGCCTGGGGATTCCGTCCACCCTGGTGGGATACCGGATGTGGGAACAGCTTTCGAAACCGTTTGGATGGTTGACCCGTTCAAAGCCGACGCAGGCGGCTTTTGTGTGCAGCCGGATTGCGGCTTGTTGAAACGCTCCCGCCTGCCAAATTGGCGGACTAACAGGCGGTAGCTTGCGGCTCTGCCCTTCATCATGAATACCCGGTGGGTTCGGTCCGGAACTGCTGTCACTGGCAAATCCCGGTTTGATTGACCTCCAAGCCTCGGAGTCAATCGCGCGTAGCACAGCGACACCAGGTTGCCAGGGGCCGGACCGGACCGTTACATGGAATATTCAACGAGCCTGAAATTACCCGGTGTTTTTCTTCAACCATTCACGAACCGCTCCGACGCGTTCGACGGCCATGCGTTCAAAACTGAATTTTTTCGCCTGCTCCAAACCTTTAGCCCGGATTTGCTCGCGCAATGACGGCTCCTCCACCAGCCGCCGCAACGTCGTGGTCACCAGGGAGCGGTTGTTGAAATCAATAATCAAGGCGTGACCGCCGGAAATTTCGTGCGCGACGGGAATGTCGTTCAGCACGCAGGGAGTTCCGCAGGACAGGGCCTCGGTGATGGTTCGGCCGAACGTTTCTTCGCGGCTCGGCAGAACATAGGCCAGCGCGTGACGGTACAACGGCGCGAGCCATTTGGCATCCACCCAGCCCATGATCCGCACATTGGACTGGAGATCCCGGGTTTTAATCAAATCCTTCACCACCGACATGCTTCCCCAATCGCCGCCAATCATGACTACCGGCATTCCGGTGCGAACGGCGGCTGGCAAGTTCGCATAGCCCTCCAAAAACAGCGGTGCCTGCTTATAGTGGTGAAAATTGGAAACCCACAACAGATAACCCGGTTTAACCTGCAACGCCTTCTCCAGCGCTTCGGTTTCGCCCGGCGCGCGTACTGGAGTGAATTCCGGCAATGTTCCTTCGTGGCTGACAATCAATTTGTCCACGCACATCGGGTACGTCTCGCGCAATCGCGACGCGGTGAATTCGGAATTGGTGATCACCAGGGAGGCCTTCCGCATGCCGCGGGTGATGTTCCAAGCCCGGTATCGGCGCCGCAACACACCAGGACAGTTGTCCTTGTCCACGTGCAATAGCGCATTGACGCCCATGAACACCGGCAACGGCGCACGCATCGGCACAAAACCAATCGTCAAGAGTCCTGCCGCACCAAGCCGCTGCGCCACCGGGCCGACGCGAAAATGATCGGCCCATAATCGGGCTTTCATCCGGTCATTGGCGGAATAATCCCGGATGTAGTGTAAACGCGGATGTTCGAAATTCATTTCCTGGTTCGGTCCGGCAAAAACCAGCCATTCCAGATCTTCGAAATGTCTCAGTGAATGAATCAGGTATTCGCGAAAAAATGTCGTCAGCGCCGTCTGGTGTTGCGGATTTTCACAAAGAAATGAAAAGGCGAGCCGGCTGGGAATCTTCTTTTGCATCACGCAAATTGCATCGGTTATTGAATAACACCGCACCCTTCCGAAGCAAGAGTTTATTTCCCGGTCAAGTCTCATCCGACTCAATCGCAACCCCATGGGACGACCTACCGGCGGATGACGAGGAAAACATTGCGAAACGGTCAGTAGTTTTTATCCTCCACCTTATTGAAAATCGGCCTGCTACAACTGAACTCGACTATTGGTGATTTTACGGCGAACCGCCGGAACCTCCTGGCGGGTTACGAAAAAGCCTGCGCGCGTGGTGCCGAGTTTGTCCTCGCACCGGAATTATTTTTATGCGGCTATCCACCACGCGACCTGTTATTTCGTGCAGATTTCGTTGACACCAATCTTGCCGTCCTGGAGGAAGCCGCGAGGAATGTCGGCAAGATTCCTCTGTGCGTCGGTTATGTGGACCAAAATCCGGACCGTCCCGGCCGTGCCCTCCGCAATTCCGCCGCCGTCCTGCAAAACGGGAAAATCATCTGGCGCACGCACAAATGTCTGTTGCCGACTTATGATGTTTTTGATGAAGACCGCTATTTTGAGCCCGCGAAAACCGTTACGCCGTTTGAGTTGAATGGCCGCAAATTGGGTATCACAATCTGTGAAGACATCTGGAATGACCAGGATTTCTGGCCGGAACGGCTGTATCGCCGCGACCCCATCAAGGAACTCATCGCGCAAGGCGCACAGGCCATCATCAACATTTCCGCGTCGCCGTGGCATGACGGCAAGGAACGTGTTCGATTGGAAATGCTTCAGCGTGTCGCGCGGGACGAGGGCGTGCCGTTGGCCTATGTAAACCTCATTGGCGCAAACGACGAATTGATCTTCGACGGCTACAGTGTCGTGCTCAACAAACACGGCGAACCGCTGGCTTTGGGCAAGGGATTTGCGGAAGATCTGTTGTTGGTGGATTGGGCCGACGATTCGCCGACGCAAAAAGTCCAGTGGCCGGTGCGGGAACAACAGTTATTTGCGGCCCTGTCCCTGGGGGTTCACGATTACATCAGCAAATGCGGTTTTCAATCGGCTATCGTCGGACTTTCGGGCGGCATTGATTCGGCACTCGTCGCTGTGCTGGCCGCGGACGCGCTGGGACCGGATAAAGTCGTAGGCATCTCCATGCCGGCGCGTTATTCGAGCCCGGGCAGTCTGAGCGACGCTACGGCACTGGCAAAAAATCTGGGCATCCGTTATGAGGTCTTGCCAATAGAAACAGCTTTCCAATCGGTTGAAAAACAACTGGGCAATGTTTTTGCCGGGACCAAACCAAACGAAGCCGAAGAAAATATCCAGTCGCGCTTGCGTGGTGTCACCTTGATGGCGTTGTCCAACAAATTTGGCGCGCTGGTGTTGACCACCGGCAATAAATCGGAGATGGCCGTCGGTTATTGTACTTTGTATGGCGACATGTGCGGCGCCCTGGCCCCGCTGGCGGACGTTTTCAAAACGGATGTTTATAAACTCTCGCGCTGGGTGAATCGCGAGTGCGAAATCATCCCCGCCGCTTCCCTGTCCAAACCGCCCAGCGCCGAACTGCGCCCGAACCAGAAGGACCAGGACTCGCTGCCACCCTACGAGATCCTGGACCAGATCCTGGACGCCTATGTCGTGCAAAACTTGAGCAAACCGGAAATTATCAAACGCGGATTTGACGCAGCAGTCACAAACGACGTCATCAATAAAATCACCTTCAGTGAATACAAGCGTCGCCAGGCCGCGCCGGGGCTGAAAGTATCGCCCCGCGCCTTCGGCATTGGACGGCGCATTCCCATCGCGCAAAGATTCCGGGTGACGGTCTGATTTCTCGTATGTCGAAATTTTCCATTATCACCCCCAGTTTTCGCAGTTCAAAATGGCTCAAGCTCTGCATCGCTTCCGTGGCGGATCAGGACGGGGTCGAACGGGAGCATATTGTACAGGACTCCTGTTCGGATGACGGAACGCAGGATTGGCTGCCCGGAGACCCGCGCGTGCGGGCGTTCATCGAAAAAGACACGGGGATGTACGATGCCGTGAACCGGGGTTTCCGGCGCGCCCAAGGCGATATCCTGGCTTATTTGAACTGTGATGAACAATACCTGCCTGGTGCGCTTAAAAGTGTGCAGAACTTTTTTGACGCGAATCCGCAAGTCGAAGTGGCGCTCGCGGGCACTATCGTGGTGGGCGGTGATGGCCATTACATTTGCCACCGGCACTCAATGGTGCCGAGTCCCCGGCAAATTTGGTTTCGCTTTCCTGTCTTCACCAGTTCGCTGTTCATCCGCAGGCAGGTGGTCGACCAACGCGGCATCTTCCTCGATTCGCGCTGGCGTGATTTGGGCGATTTTCACTGGGTCTCAGCCCTGCTCAAAAACCATGTGCCCATGGCAGCCTGCGATGGCTTCACCTCCGTTTTTGCTGATACCGGAGAAAACATGAATCTAAAACCAAATGCCATTCGAGAAATCAAAGAAACGCAGGCAATGACCCCGCCATGGCTTCGATTGCTCAAACCCGTTTGGATCCTGCAACATCGTTTACGCAGGCTCATGGCCGGCCACTTTTCACTCAAACCAACCGGTTATTCCATTTACACACTTCAAAGTCCGCACCAGCGCGTCCGCTTCGAAGTCCCCAATCCAACTGCGGTCTGGCATAACCGGCTGTGACACGCCCGGCCAATAAAATCCGCTGGGCGCGAACCCGGGAGCCATGTTCACCCGCTCGTCCAAATTGAAACGGGCAGGAGTTATGGGAAAATTGGATTGCCACGCTGCCGATGATCGAGCAAACTTATTTCTTTCATGCAAAACAAGTCGATAGCTGCCGATGACGATGAATTTTTCGCGAGGTCAACCTGATTGGGCATTCAGTAATTGAACCCGGGATATTCACCCCCTGTTGTAATCGAAATATCTGATATGGAAACAAAACGACTTATCGAAAAAGACCCACCCCTCAAAAAGGATGATTTGATCGTCATCACCGGCGCCGGCGGTTTTATCGGCGGCAACCTTGCGCTTTATTTCAAGAAAAAGGGCTTTCAACGCATCCGCGCCGTGGACAAGAAACCGCTCTACGAATGGTATCTCAAGGTGCCCGGCGTGGAAAATCTCTGCCTGGATGTCAGTCTCGAAGACAATTGCCATCGCGTTTGCGAAGGCGCGGTGGAGGTGTACCAATTGGCTGCCGATATGGGTGGCATGGGTTTCATCGAACGATTCCGTGTCGAGTGCCTGCGCTCCATCCTGATCAATACGCATATGGTTGAGGCCGCTTATCGCGCCGGGGTGCGCCGCTATTTTTATTCGTCGTCAGCCTGCGCCTACAACACGTTGTTGCAGCAGGACCCGAATGTCCGCGCCTTGAAGGAATCCGACGCCTACCCGGCCATGGCCGAGCGCGGTTACGGCTGGGAAAAATTGGTTTCCGAAATGTTCTGCCAGGAATACTGGGCCGAACGCGGCATGAAAACGCTCATCGCCCGCTTTCACAATGTCTACGGGCCCAACGGCACCTGGGATGGCGGACGCGAAAAAGCCCCTGCCGCCTTGTGCCGCAAAGTCATCGAAGCGATGGATAAGGGCAAAAAAGACATCATGATCTGGGGTGACGGTACCGCCACCCGCAGCTTCATGTACATTGACGACTGTGTGAAGGGCATCGACATGATCATGCATTGCGATGATTTGATTGCCACGCCGATCAACCTGGGCACCAGCGAACTGGTTACCATCAATGAACTGCTTTCCAAGATTGAGAAAATTGCCGGCGTGAAGCTCAAGCGGCATTACGACCTGAACGCGCCCCGGGGCGTGGCCGGCCGCAACAGCGACAACACTTTCATCCAGAAAATGCTCAACTGGGAACCAAACACTCCATTGGACAAGGGTCTGGCGGCTACCTATAAGTGGATCCGTCGAGCAATATCACAAACGCAAACAGGGCCGACGCGTTGTGGAATAGCCTGATCAGCAGAGCAGTTGCTTTAAATTAATTCAGCGCCATCCACAGCTTCACTGGGTTGAATACCCCAGTTGCAGCTCGATTTGTAGCACGGGATAATCGTTATGGTTCAATTAGACCAATGGAGGATCTATGACAACAGCGACAAAAATCCTGAGTCAGGTGAGTGACGCCAAGGTGATTAAACGCATCTTCAGCGGAGAGGCCGTAGTCGGATACGTCGTGCTCGGTTGTTTGGTGGCTGGCACGATTGGCATCATCAAGGCGATAAGCATGGCAGACGCCGGCGCGGCAGCATGTCTCCTGGCGGCCATCGTAGCGTTTGGCACCGTCTGTTATATTTATTTCCGGAAGTCTTGAATCCGCCGTAGCGAATCAAACCTACGCCTCGAAAACAGCGTACCGCTCCAACTTCCTTACTACCCGTCACCGGCTTTTCGCCAATGCCTCGCGCTCACAGGCGGCGTATTTTTCGATGAGCTGATCATACACGCGGGCCGCCTTCGGGTCGGGTCGGACCTCGCTGCCGGGAATTGGATCCGTAAAGCCGGCCACCACTTTTCCCCAATCTGATTCCTCGTCGGCTTGAATCAACCAGCCGTGCGCCGCCAGCAAGGCGGCACCCAGCGCCGCACTCTTGGAAATCTCGATACGCTCGACGCGGCAATTCATCACGTCGGCCATCACCCGCAGCAGCGCTGGATCATTCGACGCACCGCCGGTCGCATATATGCAGTCCGGAGCAACCTTCATCCACTGCGCGTGCAACCGCTTGGATAACATCTGCGCCTCCACGATGGCGCGGCAGTTGCCGGCGGCGTCTTTTTCGTCCAGGTCAAATCGATGAATGCCGGGCCGGTTGACGCGCGGTACAATCTCCGCCTCGAACCACGGCAACAAAATGCCCCCATGATTGCCCGGCGGTTTGGTCGCCATCAACTTGCCGAAGTCCTTCCAGTCTTTAATGCCGTAAGCGTCCCGGATTTTCTCGCGCGCGAGCGAACCGTTCTTGAATGCAATCAACGACATGTAACCGCCCGGCGGCGCGCCGAACACGTGGCCTTCACCCTGTTCATCGGTGCGGCAACTCTTCATCGAGCCGAAATACGTGTCACTCGTGCCGAGGCTGATGGCCACCCTGCCCTCCTTGATGAGCCCCAAACCGACCACACTGCACGGATTATCTCCAGACCAGACCAATGCCTGCGCGGCGGGATTTAACCCGTATTTTTTTACGAAATACGGGCTGACGGGTCCGATGATTTTCGAGGAATCAGCCAACGGCGGGAGTCGGTGCCGCAAGCCCGGCGCCGTCGCCTTAAGTGCGCCCGGGTGCCAGACCTTTTTATGGATGTCCATCAGGTTCATCCCGGCGCCATCGCCATAATCAATCGGCACGATTTGGCCGGCCACCAGCGATGCCATGAATGAGCTGACCAGCGCAATGTGTTCGGTTTGCGCATAAGCATCCGGCTCGGTCTGGTAAAACTTGCGGATCTGCGGGCCGGTAAACCGCTCAAACGTGTCCGAGCCGGTCAACTGTGCCGTGGCCTTGATGCCGCCCAGTTTTTTCCGGATCTCCGCGCACTCGACGGCTGTGGACGAATCCATCCAAATCGGCGATGTCGACCGCGAAAAAACTCCTTTCAGATTCTCCACCAGACTCTTTCGGAAATCCAAATCGCTCAGCACGGCAGGGGCGCGGTCATTCAGATAAACCGAGCCGTGCTGCTGGCCGCTGCCGCTTACGGCCAGAATCTCGTCCAACGCCACGCCATCCTTTTTCATCGTGGCAAAAAGCGCATCCAGCGCCTCGGCCCACATCAACGGCGGGCTGTGTTTGACCAGCGGATCGCGGTTGGGCAGCACCCCGTTTTGAGTCTTGTACCGCGACAACGTCTGGTCGAAGTTCAATGATTTGTCGTACACCACCTTGCGCCGGTCGTAATCAATCACCACCGCGCTCAGGCTTTGCGTGCTGGAATCCAGTCCGAGAAATAGTTTTGCCATGTGATTTAAACCCGCAGTAAAAACTGCAACCGGCCTAGCGTCAAGTATTCGTCGCGTCCAGCAGTGGATCATTTTCCCTGGTAGAGACACGTCACCTATCTCTTGACAACTGAACATCAGCAAGCCGTCCCTGAGTTTCGCATGATACAGCCTGACACGGCAGCGCAACTGACTCCGGTGCACGTCGTGAGTAAGCCTGCAACTGCGCCTCTTGAGTCGCTCGGAAGGCTTCCGGGGAATGGTCTGCAGACACCCGGACGGCAGGTGGATTATCCATGATTTTGTCTTAAAAGGAACCGCCAATTTCATTGACCTTCTTTATCTCCGTGAGTATGTTCAAACGACTACACAATGCTTTCCAGAACTAAAGGCCAGGTCCCGCCAACTCAGACTTTTTTTGCTGTGATCGAACCGGTCACGACGCCAACGACTTGCAAGAACTGAATCATCCAAGACTCAATATGAAACCGTCTCTTGTCAAAAAAGCCGTGAATGCTTTTTTATTAACGATGTTCCTGGCCATTCCGGGCAGCTTTGCAGGATCGGTGGTCGCCCCGTACGAAGTAGGAACCTGGGAGGGGTTTCGTCCGGCGGCAGTTTCCTATACATTTGATGATAATTTGGCCAGCCAGTATTCCACGGCGGTTCCGATGTTCCACGCGGCTGGTTTCAGGATGACCTTAAACACCGTCATTAATTATTGGACCAGTTTTACCTGGGCTCAGGCACAAACCGCGGCATCGTACGGAGATGAAATCGCCAGCCATACGGTAACGCATAGCAGCCTGAACACCTTATCCGCGTCTCAATTGACGGACGAATTGGTCGGTTCCCAAAACACCATCAATTTCTACATAACCAATGAATCCTGCATCACTTTGGCCTACCCGAATTGCGTAGTTCCTGACGAAACAGTGGTTGCGCAATACTACGTTGCCGCGCGCGGATGCTCCGGCGCATTGGTTCCCAGCACGCCCTCGGATTTCATGAATATCAGTTCGTTTATTCTGGGCAACACGGGGTCCTATAATACCGCCGCCAGCGTTAACAGCCTGGCGGACAGCGCGGTCCCGGCAAATGCATGGTGCGTGTACCTGATCCATGCGCTGGACAACGACACCGGCTATTCACCCCTGCCAAGCTCGGTATTGCAGGCCAGCGTCAATTATATGAGCACCAACCAGAATAAATTCTGGGTGGACACTTTCGGCAACGTCGCTCGTTACATCAAGGAGCGCAATGCATCGTCCGTTACCGAAACCACCAACACGGGTGACAGCATTACCGTTCAGGTGACCGACAATCTGGACAATACGATCTTTAATTATCCCATTAGCCTGCGCCGGCCGCTGCCCACCAACTGGACCTGGGCCGCCGTCGCGCAAAACGGTGCGCCGGTCCCGACAACGGTTTACACGAACAGCAGTTTTCAACTGTACGTCATGTTCGACGTGGTGCCCAATGGCGGGAATGTGACCATCGCCAAGCTTTTGGCTCCAGGCTCCAATTTTCAGTTGGCCGTTCCAAGTACGGCTACCGAAGGCCAAGGAGTACTCGCCGGTCAGGGCAGCGTCACGATCAATCCGGCTCCGACGAATGATTTGGTGGTCAATTTGACATCGAGCAACACCAACAAAGTGACAGTGCCCGCCAGTGTGGTTATCCCCGCCGGGCAATCGAATGCCATCACTTTCGACCTGACCATCGTTGACAACGGGATCCTGGATGGGAACCAAAATGTCGCCATCACCGCTACGGCCACCGGTTACGGCTCAAGACAATCCACCATCCTGGTCTCCAACATTCATACAGCGACATTGAGTGTCACACTCCCGGCTAGTGCAACCAAAGGCGCCGGGACATTGGCTAACGCCGGCACCGTGAACGCCTCGTCAGGTGTGACTATCGAATTACCTCGTCAGCCTTGCTTCCAGCGATTCATCGAAATTGATTGTTCCCGCCAGCGTCATCATTCCCGGCGGACAAAGTTCGGTGTCGTTCAACCTCACGGTTCGGGACAACACACTGATTGACGGGCCGCAAACAGTGAGTGTGACCGCGAACGTTCCGGGTTGGACCGGTGGTTCCAACTCGATGACGATCAATGATTATCATACCCCGCCTGATCATTTTGGCTGGAGCGTGGTGCCCTCGCCGCAAACCGCCGGCCAACCGTTCAGCGCCACCCTCACGGCCCTGGACAACAACAATTTTCAAGTGAACTTCATGTTGCCGGTCAACCTCAGCGCCTGGGCGCCGGGCACGGCCCCGGCCACCCGGAACTTGCTGGGTTCTCCGAGCGCCCAGGAAATCAGCCCCGATAACGGCGAATCTACCGTCGGTTACTCGTTCACTCCCCACACCAACCTGGTGGCGACGGCTGTTCGCTCCTATTTCGGGGACAAGGTCTCGCTCTGGACCGACGGCGGGGTGTTGCTGGCAGCGCCAGCACGTTGTGGGTGTGGAAGGGACCTGGGTGGAGACGCCTTTGACCAATGCGGTGGTGTTGCTGGCCGGGGTAACTTACCGGGTGGGAGCCCACATCATTAACAACGGCACGGTTTATTGGAACGATAACCTGTCAACGACGTTTGTGGATGGAACCATCAATGACAGCTGGAGCGTGGCCGGAGATGCCTTTCCGAATGGGGCGGACAGCGGTCAATATCTCGTGGATTTGCGTTACGGAACCAATGTGGTGTCGGTTCCGATGAGCCCGGCGGTGTCGGGTAACTTCAATTTCGGCAACTGGTCGGGCAGTCTGGCGGTGCTTCAGCCGGCGACGGCGGTGACCCTGCAATCCAGCATTCCGGGGCACTCGGGTCAAAGCTTTCCGTTTAACGTGCAGGCCGGGGTACCGACACTGACGATTACGCCTCTGGCAGGTTCGGTTGTGATTTCCTGGCCGGTAGCCGCGGCAGGATTCAATTTGGAGCAAACAGCTAATTTGTCTGCCGGATCCTGGACCACGGAAACAAACTATCCGGTTGTGGTGGGCAGTAATAACGTGATCACCAACACATCCACGGCCACCGCCACATTTTACCGGTTGCACAAGCCGTAGAGACACTCCCTTACAGCTCAATCTCCTCGACAATTTGGTTGAAGACATCGCCGTAAACTCATAGCCGCTGCGCTCACATTTGTCGGCTCGCTGCCCGGGAAATAATCCTCCAGAGAAAGCGGAGGCCGGATTTTCATCCGGCCCCCCGCGGTGATGGGGGTTTTACGCCCTCACCCAAGCGCTCAGAAGTGTGACGCACCCACTTTGGGGTCGCTGTTCAAAGCGCGTCACGGGCAAAAACCCCTATGCCTACCCAAAACGAACAGCGAAATTCACAATGGTCAACCGGCCTCAGCGCAAAGGAGATTTCATGACCAGATGAAATCCCGCCTCGTCTTCATAGCCAACCGGCACCCGGGCTGCAACCGCGGCCCAAACCCAGGCAATCACCCGGCCCAAACCCACGGCACACAACTCTGCCTGTGACGGTGACAATCCGTTACGCTCAACGCCTTCGTTTGGTCGTTGTCCGTCCGCTATCATGTTCCAGGATACATCACCCAAAGGAGACGTGTTCACCCAATGTTGTCAAAGATTGTGCATAACTTGTTGTATTGCAGTCTGTGGGAGACCGATCGTCAGATGACTATCGGACGTTGCAGAGCGATTAATATTGCTTCATAGTATTATTTGGAAAGGAAAGGAAATCATGTCGACGAATACTATCCGGCTTCACCGCGTCCTCCGTGCACCACCTGAGAAAATTTATCGGGCGTTCCTGGATGCTGACGCGATGGCCAAATGGCTTCCCCCAAACGGGTTCACCGGCAAGGTTCATCACCTGGAAGCCGAAGTCGGCGGCACCTACAAGATGTCGTTCACGAATTTCACCACCGGGCAAAGCCATTCCTTCGGCGGAAAGTACCTCGAACTGGTACCGCACGAGCGGATTCGCTATACGGACAAATTCGACGACCCGAACCTGCCGGGGGAACTTCAGGTGACGATAACCCTGAAAAAAGTATTCGTGGGGACAGAGCTGAACGTCGTGCAGGAGGGCGTACCGGATGTCATTCCGCCCGAGGCCTGTTATCTCGGCTGGCAGGAATCCCTCATGCTTCTGGCGAAACTTGTCGAAGCCGAGATTCCGGGTTAGTGTAAAGGCGGATTACGGTCGGCCATAGCGACGATTCAGAAACGAAAGCCGGCTCCCTGACATTACCTGGAGCCCATGCGGATAAAAAACATCTACGGCCACTCGACTGCTTTCGCGGGGCGGGTCATCTTCCGCGTTGTCGGAGGCTTGGTCTCCTCGCTGTTCATGCTGACGGGTTCAGCTTGTGCCTACACCCTGGTATCATCGAACGCACTGGTGTTCGTCAACGTGGACCACGCTGCGGTGGGGACGTACTCGACCCTGGCCTATGGTTATCAGGGAGACCGGTGTGGATTGGGAATGTCCTCGGCTTCCATTCCGTACGCCAGCGGAGGCGGCGGCGTGGTGATGGCGCTGTCAGGACCGGGCGGATTGCAGGCGCTGCCTTTCGTGGCATCGACCAACAACATCTCATCCAATGCCATGTTTTTCCCCAACACGAACGTTCAGCGAACGCTCACACCCTGCACGGATGAATGGAGGATCAACAGCGGTGCGCTCGCGTTTACTCATTACACACCGGCGTGGAACATGCCCGATCTGAACACCGCCACCCTGACCGACAAACGACGGTTTTTCCTGCCGGCCACCTGGCTCGTATTCACCATCAACAATACAAACAGCATCGCGGAAGATTTTTATTTTGGTCTACGCGCTGCCGGAACACAGCAAAGTTATTCATCCGGCGCGTACCAGGGTTTCAACGTCGGTGAGGCGGCGTTGGCGGTGCAAACGGGGAGTTGCGACCTGTTGAGCGGCCCCAGTCTGACTGCGGTATTGAGCGGTATGACCAGCGGGTTCGCCTTTCATTTAAATGTTCCAGCCGGGCAGACAAAGACGCTGACGATCGTGGTGGCGTATTATCGGAGCGCTGTGTTGGACACGCGGGTGTCGGGCTCGTACTACTACACGTCGCTCTTCGGTTCGATGGACAGCGTCATTGACGCGGCCTTTGCGGGATTTAGCGCCGCGCAAGCGCGTTGTCTGCAACTCAAAACGGCGCTAGCCGCTGCCGGATTGAATCCCTACCGCCGGTTTCTGGCATCACACGCGTTGCACAGTTACATGGCCGACACGGTCTGTTTGATTGACCCGGGCAACCGGGTGTACTGGCGGGAAATGGAAGGTGAATACAATTATATTAACACGTTCGACCTCACGGTGGACCACACCTTTTTCGATTCGTATATGTATCCGTGGGCCTTGCGCAATGTGCTGGACACGTATTCGGGCGCGATCAACGGCACGGGTTATTCTTTCAACCATCCGCTCTACAATGCCACCAATGGTGCCGTTGTTTCGAGCAATGGATTCTCCTTCCACCATGACATGGGTTCCGGCGGAACCTCACTCGCACCCGGGACGGACCCGACAAGTTATGAGAACACGTATTCGTATATGGGCCAGGAAGAGCTGCAAAACTGGATTCTGTGCGCCGGACTTTACTGGAGTCACAGCGGCAACGACGCGTGGCTGACGAACAATGCGGCGCTGCTGCAAACCTGCCTCACTTCCATGTTGTTGCGGGACGATACGAATGTGCTGACACGCGACGGCATCACGACCTACATTAACAAACGCGGTCCGGCACCCGAAATCAGCACTTATGACGCCCTTGATCCTTCACTCCAATCGCCGCGATTGAATGGGATGACGACGGTAAAGAGCTGGGCTGCGTACGTGGCCATGCAAGCGATGTTCAACCGGATTGGCGACACAGCCGACGCTGCAACCTGTCAAAATGCGGCGATGGCGTGTGCCCGATCCATCACCAATGCGTGGAATACTTATAGCGGATCGCCGGGTTACATTCCGGCATTTCTCGACGGCAGCAATCTTTCGGCGATCCTGCCGATGGTGGAAGGTCTGGCCGTTCCGGCGCAGATGGGTCTGAGCAATGTGGTGGACCGGACGGGCGGGCCGTACGCCACGATGCTGCAGGCGCTGTCGAATCACATAAACGCGGTGCTGATTTCCGGGCGATGCCTGGACGCAACGAGCGGCGGCTGGAAACTGTCGAGCGCAAACGGCAATACCTGGCAAAGCAAAGTCTATCTCTGCCAGTATGTGACCGAAAACGTGCTGGGCATCTCCAACAGCAACGTGGATGGCACGGTAGACCAGATTCACGCGACGTTTCAAATGGTCGAGTCGCCTTACCAGGGCTGGTCGGACCAGTTGCAAAGCACAGGCAGCGGCGGCCCGCTCGGCAGCCGGCATTATCCTCGCGGGGTCACGAGCGCGTTATGGTGGCTGAGCCCAACCAACAATCCCGCATACCCGGTCGTGCCCTCCACCGGCACGAACATCACCGTGTCCCTGGCCGGCTCCACGCTGACGGTATCCTGGCCGACGAATTATATAGGCTGGGTCCTGCAGACGAACCTGGTAGATTTGGGCAACCGTGCGGCCTGGGGCGATGTGGCCGGTTCCGAGACGAACAGTCAGATGAGCTGGCCGGTCAATGATCCAACGATTGCGCGGGGATATTTCCGATTGAGACATTGAATGACATAATCCTGTTTTCTCTTGATGAGGACCGGACAGTCAGGTTCAAGGTGAAGGATTTCATTTTCCAGGGAGCAGTATTAAACTTGAAGGGCCGGATGGCTGCGGAGTGAACCGGTCGCGTCCCGGGTTGCGGGATGGGGAGCCCTCGGGAGAAATTTGAGGTGGCCGTGCATTTAATTCACGGTTAAAAGTTTTGCCTGACGGTTTCACTTTTGCAAAGCTGGGGTCATGTTCGAAAACTCCATCCGCCGGATGCCGCGTCCGCAGGATGTGGCAAGCCTGACCACCCAACAACTTCGCGATACTTTTGCCGTCGCCAACCTTTTCACCCCAGGCGAATTGCACGGCCTGTTCACCGACCTTGATCGCCTGGTGGTGGGCGGTGTTGAACCGCTGAAACCGGTCGAATTACCGGACCACAAGGAAACCGGCCGCGCTTTTTTCCTCGAACGCCGCGAGTTGGGCGCCATCAACATCGGCGGGCCCGGTGCGGTCCATGCCGGCGGCAAAACGTTTTCGCTCGACCGGTTGGACTGCCTATACCTGCCGATGGGCACGAAATCGGTCACTTTCGAGAGCAAAGACGCCAAAACTCCGGCAAAATTCTATTTTCTGAGTTGCCCGGCGCACACAGCTCACCCCGCCGCTACGATGAAACCGAAGGACGCTTCGCCGGTGCCGCTGGGTTCGCCAACAGCTGCGAACAAGCGGACGATTTATAAATACATCCACCCCGGTGGCATCCAAAGCTGTCAACTCGTGATGGGTTTTACCGCTCTGGAAGAAGGCAATGTGTGGAATTCGTTCCCGCCGCATACGCATTGGCGGCGCACGGAAATTTATTTTTATTTCGACCTCGGCGACAACGTGCTGACGCATTTCATGGGTGAACCGCAACAGACGCGGCACCTGTTCTTGCACAACCAGGACGCTGTGTTGTCACCGAACTGGTCAATTCATTGCGGCTGCGGCACGAGTAGTTACAAATTCATCTGGGGTATGGCCGGCGAAAACCAGACGTTTGACGACATGGACGGAGTAAAGCCGCTGGATTTGCGATAACTTCCGAATACGGTGACGGCGCTCTATGAGCGTCGCCCCGGCGGTCACAGACCGCCGCTACAAAAGTTTTATGAACACAAAACGGTTCGAAAACAAAGTTGCCATTGTCACTGGAGCCTGCCGTGGCATCGGCCAGTCCATCGCGCTGGCGTTTGCCCGCGAAGGGGCCCACGCCGTCAGCGTGTGCGTGGCCGATCCGGCGGACATCACCGCCAAAATGAAGGCACTCGGCGCGAAGTTCACGGCCTACACCGAGGATTTCGCCGGGCTCACGCAGAAACGTGCAGCTGAAATTGTCGCGCAAATCATAAGGGATTGCGGTCGCGTAGATATTCTGGTGAACAACGCCGGCATCATCAGACGGGCGCCGATTGTGGACCATCCGGAGGCGGACTGGAACGCGGTGATTCAAATTAATCTCACCGCGCCGTTTTTTCTGACGCAGGCCGTGGCCAAGTGGTGGGTCAGCGGCGGCCGCGAAAAATCCCCGCCGGACGCGCGCCTGAAAGTGGTGAACATCGCCTCGATGCTGTCGTTTCAAGGCGGCATCCTCGTGCCGGGCTACACGGCCAGCAAGAGCGGCATTGCGGGCATCACCAAGGCGTTTGCCAACGAACTGGCCAAAGAGCACGCAAATTTCAACGCCATCGCGCCCGGTTACATCGCCACCGACAACACTAAGGCGTTGCGCGAGGATCCGGTCCGCAGCAAGACCATCCTCGAACGCATCCCCGAGGGCCGCTGGGGCAAACCGGAAGACATCGCCGGTGCGGCGCTGTTCCTGGCGTCGAGCGACGCCGACTACCTGAACGGCACGATCATGAACGTGGATGGTGGCTGGCTGGCGCGGTGAAAACGTAAAAAAGATGAATACAGAATGCAGAATGCAGAAGTCGACTCTCTTTGCCCGTCAATTGCTTCGTTCTGCAGTTTACATTCTCGCTCCGATTATCACCATTTCCTGCACAACGACGGCCCAACCGGAAAAATTTTCAGGCGCTTCACCCTTGGAATGGTCGCAACGTTTGGCCGGTTCAGAAATAGCGCGCCGAGGGGATAGTCTGTCGTGGACACCGGACGGCAAGGCCAAATGGGATTATACCACGGGTTTGTTCACCTTCGCCCTCCTCCAACTGAATGAGCAGACCAACGACCCGCGTTACCTTGAATTTGCCAAGGACACCATTGGTTCGTTCATTACAAAGGAAGGGAAAATCAACGGCTACAAACCGCAGGATCAGAGTCTGGACAACATTGCACCAGGCCGGACCGTGCTGGCCCTCTGGCAAATCACCCGGGACGAACGTTATCGCAAGGCCGCGGATTTGCTGCGTCAACAGCTTGACGCCCAGCCGCGAACCAGTGACGGCGGGTACTGGCACAAGCAACGATATCCGCAGCAAATGTGGCTGGATGGACTTTACATGGCCGAGCCGTTTTACGCCGAGTACGGAAAATTGTTCGATGAACCGGCGGATTTCAACGAGGTTGCCAGACAGATCCATTTGGTGGACGAGCACACTTACGACGCCAACACCGGGTTGTTTTATCACGGATGGGACGAAAGCAAATCGCAGTCATGGGCAAATAAAACCACCGGCACGTCCTCCAACTTCTGGGGGCGGGCCATGGGCTGGTACGCCATGGCCATGGTCGATGTGCTCGATTATTTTCCGACGAACCATCCCGGCGCGGCCTGAAATCATCGCCACGTTCCAAAAATTATGCGCCGGGGTGGTCAAATACCAGGATCCCCGGACCGGCCTTTGGTGGCAGGTGGTGGACCAGAACAGTCGTAAGGGCAATTACCTGGAAGCGACGTCATCCAGCATGTTTGTTTATGCGATGGCCAAAGGCATTCATCACGGTTATTTGCCGCACAGCTATGAACCGGCGGTGTTGAAAGGTTATCGCGGCATCACTGAGCATCTCATCCGGGATGACAGAAACGAAAGATGGTCGTTGACTCATTGCTGTTCGGTAGCCGGGCTGGGTTATGGGCGGGATGGTTCATACGAGTATTATATCCATGAACCTGTGGTGGACAATGATCTCAAAGGCGCCGGCCCGTTCATTCTTGCTGGCATTGAAGTGCAACAGTTAATTGAGTGATCACCCGGAGCAAACCAATAAATTCCCTGACGTCCGCCCAAATGTTTGTTATCCCATTTACGGCGTATGAAACCCATTACTCCCCGCTGGATTTTTAATCGCCTGACCGGCTGGCTTGTCGGACTGAACTGTTTCATCGCAACCCTGCCGCTCTGCGCACAACCCAGCACACCCACTACTCTGCCTGGTCTCCAGCGCCCCCCCATCACAATAACTACGAGGCTTTCCACGGCGGTAAAACCCTATCCGGTGCTCACGGCGATGCAGCGCGTGGCCGACTGGCAACTCGCGCATCCGTTCACCAACTGTCTTCCCACCGATTGGCAATTGGGACCGGAGTACGCCGGCATGATGGCGCTGGCTGGCATCTCCGGTGACATCAAATACCGCGATGCCATGCTGGCGATGGGTGAAAACAACCATTGGCGAACCGGCCCGCGAAAGTACTCACGCCGATGACCATTGCGTAGGCCAGACCTACGCGGAGCTTTACCTGCTTTACCGCGAAAACAAAATGATCGGCCCGCTGCGCGAACGATTCGATTTTATTCTGGCCAATCCGGCGGACGCACAAGGCCTGGATTTCACGCAGCCCCAGGGAAAAGCACTGGAAGTCTGGTCCTGGTGCGACTCGTTGTTCATGGGACCGCCGACCTGGCTGCGGCTTTATGCGGCGACCGGTGACGAACGGTATTTGAATTTTGCCGTCACCAACTGGTGGCGCACGACGGATTATCTTTACGACACGAACGATCACCTGTTTTACCGCGACAGCACCTTCTTCGACAAACGCGAGGCCAACGGCCAAAAAGTATTCTGGAGCCGCGGCAATGGCTGGGTGATGGCCGGACTGGTGCGCGTGCTGCAATACCTGCCGATGAACCATCCTGACCGTCCGCGCTTCGAGCAACTGTTCGTGGACATGGCCACGAAAATTGTGACGCTCCAGCAACCCGACGGCCTTTGGCGGGTAAGCCTGCTGGACCCGGCGGATTATCCCGAAAAGGAAACCAGCGGCTCCGGTTTCTTCACCTACGCGCTGGCCTGGGGTGTAAATCAGGGTCTGCTCGACCGTGCGAAATTTCAGCCGGCGGTCCGCAAAGGCTGGGCGGCGCTGGTGGAATGTGTGGGTGCCGACGGTAAATTGATGCACGTTCAGCCGGTCGGGAGTGATCCGAAAAAATTTGCGGAGGACTCAACCGCACCTTACGGCGTCGGGGCTTTTTTGCTCGCGGGCAGCGAGGTGTATCGGATGGCGGCTTTGGAAAAGGCGAAACCGGAAACCATCAAAGTGCATAATCCCGCGAATTTTTGGCGTGAATGTGAGACGGTTGAATATCCATTCGCAACAACCAGATGGCCTTCTGCTGACATGCTAAAAAATTTCATTGTTCTGGATGGGGTTGCTTCCCGGATCATTGATTCACAACCCGTATCCTATTTATCGCCATCGGATCCAGAGAATTCAGAAGGCCCCAAATTGCTTTTTCAGGTTGACCTCGCACCGCACGAGACGCGGACCTATTACGTTCTGGACGCTTCGGCTCTGGCGATGGTGCCACCGCCCATCGTGAAGACGTTTGCGCGTTACGTGCCGGAACGCTATGACGATTTTGCCTGGGAAAGCGACCGCATCACGCACCGCGCCTACGGCATTCCGCTGATCAAAGCCGAAGGCACCATCAGCAGCGGCCCGGATGTGTGGATCAAAAAGGACCGCGGCCTGATCGTGGATACCATGTATAAAACCGGCCATTATCACGAGGACAACGGCTCGTTCATGGATGATTATCGCGTCGGTCACAGCCGCGGCTGCGGCGGGCTGGGCATCTGGGACGGCAAGAAGCTGCACACCTCCAGCAATTATCGGAACTGGCGCCTTATCACCACCGGTCCGATCCGGTCAGAGTTCGAATTAACCTACGACGCCTGGGATGCCGGGAATGGCCGGATGGTTTCCGAAACCAAGCGCTACCGCATTGATGCGGGATCATGGTTCACCCGGGCGCAAAGCACGTTCAGCAGCGACGATCCCGCAAGCGCGGGACCACTGACTATCGGTGTCGGGCTGGCGGAGCGCGCGTGCCCCACGAATCGGGTGGCATTCATCGCCGACGATCAAAGCGAAGGCTGGATGAGTTACTGGCAACCGGAAGACAAACCCAAGGGCATCATGGGCGTCGCCATCGTGCTACCAAAAGGCAGCGTGACTGCATTTACGAATGATGCACCGAACATGCCGGACTCCGTCCTTCATGCCGCCGTGCCGCAACCGACTCATGAGGGTTATCCGGCCATCCGCAATCTGCTGGCCATTACGCAGGTCCAGGTCGGCCAACCGTTCACTTATGACTTTGGCGCCTGTTGGGACCGCAGCGGCGATTTTACGAATAACGTGCAATGGGAGGATTACGTCAAACGGTTCGCCGAACGTCGGGACCAGCCGTTGCAGGTGACGGTTGGAAATTGATTAGCTCTGTAGGAGACGAGGTAGACGAGTCTCTGACTGGTTCTTTCGACACTTGACTTGAGCCGTCCTCATGTCGGCTCCTACTTTTTCATGTGTGCTGCTGCCATCACCTTCAACGCTTCGGCCGTAATTGCGGTGATCTTGTCCCAGGCTTTTTCGGCAACGAGTTTGTTTTCGGCCATCCACGAACCGCCAACGGCAGCGACCTGCGGCAAGGCGAGATAATTCGCCAGGGTGGCGGTGGTGATGCCGCCGGTGGGGAGGAATTTT
Organism: uncultured Verrucomicrobiae bacterium; assembly: GCA_963708525.1. Classification (GTDB taxonomy): domain Bacteria; phylum Verrucomicrobiota; class Verrucomicrobiia; order Limisphaerales; family UBA11358; genus UBA11358. The sequence continues at coordinate 69,507 of CAVPTH010000008.1, forward strand.
ACACCGGTATGTGCGAACGGAGCGGCCAGCGCTTTGAGCATCGCCGCACCGCCGGCGGGTTCTGCCGGGAAAAATTTCAGATACTTGCAGCCCAGATTCAGTCCCCGGTCCACTTCGGTTGGCGTCATGACTCCGGGAAAAAACGGCATCTGAGCCTTGCCGGCCGCGGCCAGGACCATTTCGTTAAGGCCCGGCGATACACCAAATTGCGCCCCGGCCTCCACGGCGGCTTTGATGTTCTCAGCCGTCAGCAATGTGCCGGCGCCAATGGCCATCTGCGGCACTTCCTGCCGGATGCGCCGGATGGATTCGGCCGCGGCGGTGGTGCGGAAAGTGATTTCCATGACGTTCAATCCACCAGCCAATAGGGCCCTGGCCAGGGGCACCGCATCGTCGGCCTTGTCAATGCTGGTGATGCACATCAACCGTTGTTGGAGAAAAGGTTCGGGGTTCATAAAGTTGTCCGGCGATGATACAGAAAACCCGGGATCAACGAACGAAAATTTCAGCGGTTAACCGGTTAGACCAGTGATTGGTTAAATGAGTGGTTGCCGAACGGCTTCAACTCATTTAACTATTCAAACGGTTGCTCATTTAACATTCAAATGCACATCGCCATCGAACACATTGCCATTCCCTCTCCCAATCCGGTCGCTTTAAAAAACTGGTATGAACGGGTTCTGGGCGCGCGGGAGATTTTCAACAATGGCCAGAATCCGCCGACCTGCCTGGTAGCCCTGCCGGGCGGCGGATGGTTTGAAATTTACGCCGCCGAGGGTGCTCCGGAAAACCGTGGCAACAACAAACTGGCCGGTTTCCGTCATATCGCACTGCGGGTGGATTCCATGGAAGCGGCCAAAAGCGAATTGGAAAAGCGCGGGGTGAAGTTTGCGGAAGCCGCCCGGCCGGCGGCCGGCGGTGGACGGGTGCTGTTCTTTGAAGATGCCGAAGGCAACCTGCTGCATCTGGTGGAACGACCGGCGGATTCGCAATTGGGCGGACCCTGATTCGATCCCGACGTCAGCTACTTTTTCGGCATGCGAACAACGAGCACGGGGATTGAAGTTTTGTGGCGGAGTTCAGTGATGGTGCTGCCGTGAAAAAGGTCGCCAAACAGCCGGTGGCCATGGCTCGTCATGGCGATCAAATCGCAATGTTCGCTCTCGGCGACTTTCAATATTTCCTGCGGTGGATCGCCCAGGGCCAGCAGGGTCTGGACCGCAAAACCGACACCGCGAAGTTTATCGGCGATTTTTTCGAGATATTTGCGGTCATCCTTCATTTCCTCGGATTCAGCCAGTTTGAGCCGGTTGAAATTGCGTGCCACCCAGCCATCGGCGACGTGCAGTAACAACAATTTCGCCCCGGTCAGCCGGGCCAGTGGCGCAATATGGTCCAGGATGACCTGGTCCGCAGCGCTGTTTTCCAGCGGGATGAGAATGTGGCGATACATGGTGCCTACGATGTCGGCATGGCCAGCCCGAACTGCCCGTAAATCACCTTCAAAACCGCGTCGGGCATGAAGGTGTCAAAAAGCAACTTCACATTCAGGATGATGATGATGGCCGCCGTCGTCCAGCCGAGAATTTTCAGCCAGAGCCGGTTCGCGAATCCTCCCATTTTTTTCTGTTCGCCCGTGAACCGGATCAATGGCCAGACCGCGAAACCGAGTTGCATGGAGAGCACCACCTGACTGGCCACGAGCAACTCCGTGGTTTTGTTTTCACCGAAAAAACCGATGATGCACACCGCCGGGACGATGGCGATCAGCCGCGTTATCAGCCGGCGCAGCCACGGACGCAGACGGATGTTAACAAAACCTTCCATGACCACCTGTCCCGCCAGGGTGCCGGTAAGGGTGGAGTTTTGTCCTGAGGCGAGCAATGCCACCGCGAACAAGACACTGGCGCCGCTTACCCCGAGCAACGGACTCAATAATTTGTAGGCATCCTGAATTTCCGCCACGTTTGAGTGGCCGGACCAGTGAAACGCGGCCGCGGCCAGTGCGAGGATGGCGCCGTTCACAAGCAACGCGAACATGAGGGCCACCGTCGAGTCGATGGTGGCAAACTTGATGGCTTCGCGTTTGCCGTCGGTGGTCTGCTCGTATTTGCGCGTCTGGACGATGGAAGAATGCAGATACAGATTGTGCGGCATCACCGTCGCTCCGATGATGCCGATGGCGACGTAAAGCATGTTTTGATTTTTTAAAATATCCCGACTGGGAAGGAAGCCGGACAACATCAATCCGACCTGAGGTTTGGATAAGAACAGTTCCACCGAGAAACAACCGGCAATCGTGGCTATCAAGACAATCACCAGCGCTTCGATGTAGCGGAAGCCTTTTGTCTGCAAAAAGAGCACGGCCATCACGTCGGCGGCCGTAATCAGACACCCCCAGACCAACGGGATGCCAAACAATAGTTGCAACGCAATCGCGGAGCCGACGACCTCCGCCAGATCGCACGCGGCGATGGCAACTTCGGAGAGAATCCACAGGAACCATACCGTTCCCGTGGAGTAATGGTCTCGGCACGCCTGTGCCAGGTCGCGTCCGGTAACGACGCCGAGCTTGATGGACAGGTGCTGCAGCAGTATCGCCATGAGGTTGGACAGCAAGACGACGAACAGCAAGGTATAGCCAAACTGGGCCCCGCCCGACAGGTCGGTTGCCCAGTTACCGGGATCCATATAACCGACGGCAATCAGGAAGCCGGGACCGGAAAATGCCAGCAGCTTCCGCCAAAATGGCGCATTGGCGGGAACGACAATGCTGCGATGTACTTCGGGCAGGGATACCTGTTCCCCCGATACCCGCCCGGTCGATCGGGCGGTGCCGTTGCTGGTTGATTCAGGATTCACAGCTTTCTCACTCTCCGGTTCCCGCGCATAAAATAGGTAGCATAAGATACAAACAAAACCTCGTCTGTCAAAGGATGATGTAGCATCGGATACAAAATAAAGCCTCGACTTCAAAATACGGCTGGGTATTACTGCCACCCACATGCCACGTTCCCGTTACCGAACACCCACACGGGGGCTCACCGCCCGGAAGCGGGCATCGGCACTGCCGGCCGAAAGCTTCCGCCGGTCCCGCCGCGATCGAGCCACCGAGGTTGCCCAGGACTATGTCGAGGCCATTGCCGATTTGCTGACCATCAACAGTGAGGCGCGAGTGACGGACCTGGCTCGGAAACTGGGGGTCACGCATGTAACCGTCAATCGAACCCTTTCCCGGTTACGCCACGCCGGTTATGTGAATACCAGGCCTTATCGTGCCATTTTCCTGACCGACATCGGCCGCAAGCTGGCTGCGGAAAGCAAGCAACGGCATGAGATCGTTGTCGCTTTTCTGCAGTCGCTGGGCATTTCCCGAAGGGCCGCGCAGCTCGATGCAGAAGGGATCGAGCACCATGTCAGCCCCGAAACGATGGCCGCGTTTGAACGGCGTTTAAAGGGGCGCTGATGAAGCCGCGCGACATCCAGCACGTCGGCGATGAACTGGCCATCAAATGGGACGACGGCAGCGAGAGTTTTATTCCCCTTGAACGGCTGCGGCGCCTTTGTCCCTGCGCCAGCTGCCGGGGAGAGGTGGATATCCTGGGAAAGGTTTATAAGAATCCTCCGCAACCACTGACGCCTCCGGCGTTCCAACTGGTCCGGTGCTCTTATGTGGGAGGTTATGCCATTCAACCGGTCTGGGCGGACGGACATGCAACCGGCATTTACTCGTTTGACTATTTAAAACGGGTGACCACCGGCCAGCCATCGGATTGAAAACGAAAAGGCGCGCTCACGAGAGCGCGCCTTGAAGGTTGATATCACGCTTAAGGATTCGAATTTGCCGAGCCATTGGGCGCGGTGGAAGACGCCGCTGCAGGCGGATTGGCCTCCTGGTAACGCGGATTGGCTGCATCCCAATAAGGATCCGTATTTTTTGGACTAGTCCAATCGTAAGGCTTGGAGCTGTTCCACGGCGTCTTGGGATTCATCGGCGGTTTCGGTGCCAGGGGACTTGACTGCAGGAATTTTGTTGACGTCGGTTGGAAGTCGCCATCCCTGACAATGGTCGGGGTGATGAAAATCAGCAGGTTGTCTTTTTCGAGGCCTTTGTTCTCGGACCGAAAAGCAAGTCCGAGGATGGGAATGTCACCCATGATCGGCACCTTGGTGTAAACGCTTTTTGTGTTGTCCTTGATGAAACCGCCCATGACGAGCGTGTTTGCATTGGGAATGAGCACCTGCGTACTGATTTTTCGTATGTCATATTCGTCCGCCTGGTTTTCCACGCCGGCAACGATTTTGGTGACCGTGCCGAACACACTGGAAACTTCCGGTATGACCGTCAGCCAAATATAATCGTTGGCGGAAATCCGCGGGGTCACGTCCAGAATGGTTCCCAGGTTGGTGTAATTGACCTGCGAACCACCGGGTGAACCCTGGGTGCCGGCCGTGGTGGCAAAGATGGGTTCGGCCCGGGTAACTTGTATATGCGCCCTTTCATTGTCCAACGTCACCACACGGGGAGTGGCAATGGTTTGTGCATCGGCGTCGTTATTCAAGAAAGAGATCACGGCTTTGACGCCGTCGGCATTCAGGAAGAATGTGGAAGGATTAAAGAACCCGGCCGAAGACGGGCTACCCAGAAGGAGCGGACTGCCAAGAATTCCTCCAACAGTGGCTGGGGTTGCTGGAACCGATGGAATTGTAACTCCCGTGATCGGATCTACAGAGGCGGGAACAAATGGTTGGGCGGCAAGACCCGGCACTGCATTGTTTCCATACGCGACATGTTGAGCCTCCAAAGTACCCGACCAATCAATGCCTTTGGTGGTATGGGGCGAACTGGAAATCTCCATCAACCGGGTTTCGATCAACACCTGGCGGGTGGGTTTGTCGAGTTGTTCCACCAGCGTGTCGACGGCGTCTTGCTCGCTTTCCGTAGCAACGACCACCAGTTGGCTGGTGCGTGAATCCGGCACGACCCGGCTGCGCTTGTCATTCAGCGTACTTTGCACTGCCAGTACGATGTTGGAGACGCTGGCATATTTGAGTTGGACGACCCGGGTGATCAGCGGCGGCGGTGCATTTGGATTTCGGATGGTAATGCGGGCAATTTTGGTTTTGGTGTCCTCCACCAGCTGAAGGTTGTAATTGTCCAACACCGCCAGCAGGGCCTGACGGGCAGAAACATTTTCCCACCGGACAGAGATGGTCGGTTCTGCTTTGATCTGCCCGTTCTGGTCGGGCTGGCCGTAGCCGATTTTCGGATCAAGCAGATAATTGATATTGGCCAGGCGGGCCAAATTTTCGATGGCCGTGGTAATCGGAACGTCCTGGAACTGGATGGGCAGTACATTCACTGGCGCATTTGTTTCCGCGCCGGCCGCGGCAGTTTCATTGGTGCCGCCGGTACTGGCCGATACCATATTGGTCGTCGTCATGGCGGGTTCGTTGGTCCCGGTCACGCCGGCGGTTTCGTTGGTGTTGGCCGCAATCGAGGCAGCCGTTGTCGTTTCCGCATTGGTGGTAACGACAGGCGCGGTTTCGACATTGGCGGCGGCGGCCGAAGCCGGCGCGCTCATTGCGGGTTGATTCGTTGCGACACTGTTGGTATCAGTTTGAGACATCGCCCACCATTGCGAGACAAGTCCCATACCCAGCGTGGCAATTAGCAGTTTCGATTTCATATTTTATATTTTTTTTGGTCTTTAGCCCAATGCGGGAGATACCAAGCAGGTAGCGAGCCAACCCTAAAGGAGGGGAAAGGTTTTATTTTTTGCGAAAAAACGTTCGCGGACGCTTCGATGAAAAACGGAAGTGCGCTCCGGCCCGGTTCAAAGCAAAACCCCTCCCCGCTCCCGAACGAAATCCGGAGTGAATACTCGTCTGTCTTTTAGTCTCAGGAGAAACTCGATCTCAAGGCTTGTCGAAATAAAACAATTCGTGACGCTCACCGCCCACTTCGATCACGACGGAATTGGTTTTGATTTCAATGCAGCTAAGATGGATGCGACCACCCGAAGTAATCACGTCGCCCTCGTCGCCAGGGGCAAACGTGTGATTATTGATAATGACCAGCCGGTGATCCGCCGAACCGGAAAATCCTTTGATGACAAGCGATGAAACCTCCTGCGACCGGGAAGTTGTGGCGACCGCAATCTTATAGGGCCGGTTGGAGTTAGGGAAAAACGGATCGTGGCCTCCCTTGGGTTCCGAAGGAATAACGAAGACCGAGTGGATCACGTTGGTCGGGTTGACCTGGGGCTCGGCGGCAGCATGAGCCGCCGAAACCAACACATATCCGACTGCAAAAAAGATGGGTATCAATTTTGTCCTGGAAGTCTTCATAAGCGTTTCATGTGCTTGGTTATTGTTAGGGGGCGTTTTTCACCAGGGCAATAATATCCATCCGGAACGAAAGCTTCTCCGCACCGCTACTGTTGTCACCCGGTTGCATCTGCAAATTGGCCACCCGAATGTGGGGGTAGGTATTTTCAAAATCGGCAATGAATTTTCCCAGATCGTGGTAATAGGCCGTTCCCGTAACACTGAACTTGACTTGTTTGAACGGATAAGCGGGAAACAAATCCACCGACGAGATTTCTGGATGGCCGATTTCCGGGATCGCGACCGGATATTGGGATTTAAAAAGCCGCATAGTGTTGTAGGTCCAGGAGTAAAGATCTCCCGAGGCTATGTCACTCTCAGCATCAAAAAGCGACTGAGTCTCCCGGTTCAACTCGGTAACAATCGAATCGGCGCGCTTGATCTCATTTTGAATGTTCCCGAGCTTTTCCTGGGCCTTCTGTTGACTGCCAACGGCGCGGGCCAGTGCGGTGTAGCGTGGTTGGATTAATTCCATCCACATCACTGCGACGGCCGCCACTGAGCAGACGATCACAATAACAAGCTGATTGCGTTTTTCTTTGGATAGTTTCATCGGGTGCGGTCGGGATAAGTGCACTGCAAGGTAAACAGGACGCTCGGCTTACCACTCGAATCCACCTGGGGTGCGGACAGGTTTATCAGTCGTACATCGTTCGTTTTACCCAGTTGCGTTTTGAAGTAGGGTTCCTGGCCGAGAACATCCTTAAACTTGTTGACCTCGCCACCGGGGTCACCGCTGAAATCCTCCGCATCCAGGGTGACAACAATTTTTTCAGTGATATGTCCGTTGGTCTGGGTATTGGCGGACGGCACAGCCGCATAGGTTTGGCTAACCACCAGTTTGACCAATTGGACCCCCGGCACCGTGCCGCTTTGCAGAGCGTTCAACAAATTGCCCTGAAGAAAGCGGTTGTTGGCCAATTTTTGCAATGCGGCCAGGTTGGCCTTCGTTTCGGCAATCTTTTTCTCGTTAACCAGTACGACCTGATACGCGTTGGTGTGCGATTGTATTTCCGCTTCGACCCGGGACAGGCTGGCATTGGCGACCATCACCCGGAGTTGGAGCCAACTCCACCACACAAAAATGACCACCAACACCAGCATCACGGCGAAAATGATGCGTTTGACTGGATCCCGGCGTCGCAGTTCGTCAGCGGCTTGGGTTTCAGCCAGTAGATTGAGGTGTATGGGCATAATCAAAAGGCGGCCATCGCAGCGCCGATGGCCACAGTGAGTTGCGGGGCGACATGCTCAATTTCCACAACCTGTTGTGCAGGCAACGCCAGTTGAAGGAAGGTCGTCGGATTCCAGGTTTTGCATTCCACAATCAATTCGGTGTGGAGCATCTGCAGGATGAGTTCAGATCGGGCGGAACCGCCGCTGACATAAACATGCGACACCGGCCGGTCCTGCTGGTGCTCAAAGAAGTCAAGTGATGCTCGCAATTCGCGACCCAAAGGCAGGACCTGGGTTTCCAGCGTGGACTGGATTTCTGGGGCCATGCCGATTTTAATGCCTTCCGCTTCGGCGTAACTGATGCTCATCGCCTCCGCCAATCCGGCGGTCAATTTGTCACCACCAATGGCCACCACCCGGCTCAAAATCAATTCACCTTGATGTACCAGCGAGACCGTGGAATTTTTGAATCCGATGTCCACCAGCGCAATCGAATCGTTCGCGAACGCCTCCGGCATCGCCATCTCAAAAGCGTTCACCGGACCGATCAAAGCCGGTACAATGTGATCCGGCACGAGACCCGCATCCTTGATTGCATTTTGAAAATCATCGACCAGCTCTTTTTTGGCAGCGGCCACCAACACCTTCACTTTGGGCAAGGCGGTGGCTTTGGGAGCCTCGGCCGGTTTAAGCGGCGACTTGGACGGAATAATCGCACAGTCGAAAACCCGGTTCGGTAAATCCTGTTGCAAATAACCGCGGGTATTGTTCTTCAAAACCTGCCGCATGTCATCAATGGGAATCTGCGGCAGTTCCAGCGGCCGAACCATGGCGTCGTTCACACCAATGGATAAAGTGGTAAATTTGGTTTTGGCTTCAAGCGCTTCAGCGACCGCTTTCAAATGTTCCGCCAGCAACTCCGGGGAAAGGGTTTTCTCAAAGATGGGTGCATCCAACAACGCATAGCGCGTCAGGACAAAACCGTCACCCTGTCGCTCCAGGAGTATGGCCTTGGTTGTGCGCCCCCCCAAATCGACAGATATCATCTGTTTTCGCTTTCTTACCGCGACACCGTTTAGAAATGGCAGGCCCATTTGTTTTATATTGTCGTCCAACGTTTAACTTATCCAATTACAAGCAGCGTTCTTACAAATTCTTCGCAGATTCAGCAATCGCCGCGCCAGATATCATTGTTGGGAAAAATTTACTTTATTTGTCGCGTTTCTGTCCCGACACAGGGCGCGCTGTCTTGGAAATGGCCGCGCGGTCGTTTGCCGGCTGTTCGTACGCGAGTCGCAACGGGAAACAGGTCCGGGATGGAAATGTTTCAGGTCCCGCAGGACAAAAACCACGGTTTGCTTCCCAAAAATTATGCGGCAACCTTCCAGTCCGCCTGTCGCGAAATGTCAGGTGGTTGTGTTGGATTCATACGCCGGCCTTCAACCCGAACCGCCGGCCATCGAGCCTGCGGAAGAGTCGGGTTAACCACTGCAATGGCACACAGGATGATCCACGAAGGACCACACCCCTCCGCATCCGCCCAAGGACAGTCACAAGTCCAGGTTTTCCCCGGCCATCAGCCGGTGGGCGGTGGTCTGGACAACTTTCAGAAAAGCATCAAGCACGGGATTTTTTCCACCCTGCCAGAGCGCGCCAAACTGGACCGGCTCGAATCCCTCGAGGGGCAACACGCGCACCTGCGGGTGAAGTTTCATTTTGGGCACACCCACCGTCACGCCGATGCCGTAACCGTTGGCAACATAGGTTTGCACGATTTCAACCGAACTGACTTCAATCCGGCTGAACCAGTCCACCTCGAGTTTTGCCAGTCCCGCCTGAAACGCGCGCGTGATGAATTCGTTGCTGGGCACCGTGATGAGTGATTCCGCGATGGGATCGTGCTCCCACAATTCCTGCGCGGATTTCAGTTTGGCCGTCTTCGGAACGAGCAGCACCAGCGGCAGTTTGAACAGCGACAAAGCGTTTACGCCGGGGGGCGGCTTGTTGCCGATCAGTCCGAGGGACACGTCAATCTCCCGTTGTTGCAGCCAGGTGACGACCTCTGGATGATAACCTTCGCGCAAGGTCACTTTCAATTTTGGAAACGGCCGTCGCAGTTCCTGCAACATCGCGGGCAGATGTTCGCGCAGCACCGTCTCGGATGCGGCGATGCGCAGGTGCTGGGAAACCCCGCCGCGAATTTTCTCGGCCACAGCATCCAGGTTGTCGAAAAAGGGCCGGACATAATCGTAAAGCTCCTGGCCCGCCGGTGTCAGCGCGAACGGCCGGCGATGAAACAAGGTTGCGCCCAGAAATTCCTCCAGTTGGGCAATCTGGGAACTGACCGCGGGTTGTTGAATGCCATAGGGGATGTTGTGTACCGCCGGCATGATGCCGCCGTGTCGGGCGACGTAATAGAACAGTTCGAGATGATGAATATTCATTGAATCGGCCGATGTTCCGCACAGTTTTATCAATTAACACTCCTGATGCAAGTGGAGTTACACAAGAAGGTGGCAACCGTGTTGCCGGACAAAACCATGAACCTGACCAAAACCTCAAACCGCTGAACCTATGAAAACAACCAAAATGAGACTCCTCGCCGGGACAGCCGCATTTGCCGCTGTAAACTGGGTCGCCTGCCTTCAGGCACAATCCCCATTACCCGATTATTATGATACGCCGCACTCCGGGGCGCCGGCCCCTGCCACACCGGGTCGTTATTATTTGCAGCCAACCGGCAAAGTATATGTCGGTTTCGACGCCGGTGCTGCTTTCCAGCAGGACATAAATTTGTACGACACTATTGGTGACAACGAAAAGGTGACGTTCGACACCGGGGCCCGGCTGGATTGTCAAATGGGGTACAACTTCACCCCGAATTGGGCGGCGGAACTGGAAATCGGTCTCATCGTCAACCAGGTGAAAAATTCGGTCGTGCTGGGAACCGATTTCATGAATGTGGACCTGGTTGAGTTTCCCGTAATGGTAAACGTGATTTACACACGACCGTTGGGCCGCCACTTCTCGGCTTACCTGGGCGGAGGCGTGGGCGGCGCGTTCAGCTATTATGAAAATGACTTCGGAGGGACCACCGCCAGCGATTCGACGTTTGCGTTTCAGGGCCTGGCAGGCCTCAAATATACAATCGGCGACCGCTGGGATATCGGCGTTGCCTATAAATTCCTCGGTACCACTGAACATAACGTAGGGCAGGGCTTTGACTCCAATGGAAACCTGACGGAGTTCAAATCGGATGGCACGATGACGCACTCGTTTCTGTTGGCTTTAACCTGCCGGTTTTAGCCTCAAAACCCTGCAACAACTTCAGATGAAAACGCCATTGACTCAGCCGATATTCGGCGAAGTTTTATCAATTACCACCTCCAAGGCAACCGCGGTTAAAGTGGCACTGATGAAAACGACACCGCTTGCCATTCTCTACTTCCTGGTCGCTTCGCTGCTGGGAGCAGTCGGACAATTCTTCTACAAGGCCGGTGCCGACCGGACGCGCGGCACGCTTCAGAGTTATTTGCTGAACAGCCGGATTTTGCTCGGCGCTTGCTGCTACATCGCCGTGATGGTGCTGTTCGTGGCCGCCTTCAAGCAGCGGGCGTCGCCGAGTGCGCTGTATCCACTCTATGCCACCACGTTCATCTGGGCGGCCCTCATCGAGCACGCGCTCTATGGCCGGACGATTTCCGCCGCGAACGTCGTCGGCATGGCGCTGCTTGTCGGCGGTATGTATTTGCTGGGGAGGACAACATGAAAACAAACCAAATTGACTCAACGCCAGTCGCCGCGCTGGAACGCCGTCCGATGTTCACGCGCGACTGGAACATCTCGCAACAATTCGCCAACTGGCTTATGGCCCACGACGTGCCGCCGAATGCCATTTCGCTGGCGGGCATGGCCGGCGGAATCGCGGCCGGCCTGGCGCTGGCGGCGACCCCATGGGTGCCGCAGCCTCAAACCATGTTCCTGCTCGCTGTCGTCGGTATCGTCGTCCGCGGCATGGGGAATCTCCTCGACGGCATGGTCGCGGTAGGCAGCGGCAAGGCCTCCCCCTTTGGCGAACTGTTCAATGAAATTCCCGACCGCGTGGCCGACATCGCTATCCTCGTCGGCGCAGGTTACGCGGTCGGCGCGAACCCGACGCTCGGCTTCCTCGCCGCGCTCACCGCGGTATTTGTCGCTTACGTCCGCGCTGAGGGCAAAGTCACCGGCGCCACACACCAATACTGCGGTCCGATGGCCAAGCCTGGGCGGATGGTGGTTGTCCTGATCATCGCGCTGTACTGCGGATTGACGCCGATGAGCTGGCAGCCAGTGGTGCCCATTGGAAATCAATCGTTCGGTCTGATGGCGCTGGGACTGGCTATCATCGTGCTTGGTGGGATCATCACCGCATTCCGCCGGTTGAAGCGAATTGCCGGTGAAGTTTCCAGGTCTTACCCGCTCCCTAAATGAATTCCGCGGCGCTGCAACATTTGTTCGGCTGGCGCACCGCCTTTGACCATCCGGTCACGGCCGATGCGGTGGTTTGCATACTCGCGGCGCTCGTGATTGCGCCGCTGGTGATTCAGACGCTGGCGCGGTTCAACCTCATTTCACCGAAGCTGCGTGAGGAGCTCTGGCTGCGTTGGAAATCCTGGCTCTGGCTGACCGCCGCGATGGTCGGTCCGATTTTGTTGGGCGCAGGCTGGGTTATGCTGGCGGTGGCGGTGCTGAGCTGGTTTTGCTTCCAGGAATTCGCCCGCGCTACCGGGTTGTTCCGCGAACTCCCGATCATCGCCGTCGTCGCGGTCGGCATTTTCGCGCTGCTGCTCGCCAACGTGGACCACTACGACCGGATGTATTTTGCTTTGGCTGCGCTGACCAGCGGCGTCATCGCCGTCATCACGTTGCCGGAAAACCGTCCGCAAGGCTATCTCCAGCGCGTCGCGCTTGGCAGCCTGGGCTTTCTGCTTTTTGGCTATTCCATCGGCTATCTCGGTTTAATGGCCAACGACTCCCGTTACCGACCGCTGCTCATCCTGGTGTTGTTGAGTGTGGAATTGAATGACATCTTCGCCTACTGCGTCGGAAAAATCTTCGGCAGCCGGAAATTGCTGTCGAACATCAGCCCCGGCAAAACTGTCGCCGGCTCGCTCGGTGCCTTGGTGCTCACCACCGGGTTGGTCATGTGCATGGGCAAAAGCGTATTTGCCGGGACAGCGATGGCCAACGACTTCTCGCTGCTGAAACTGGGCGTGCTCATCAGTCTGCTCGGCCAACTGGGCGATCTGATTCTGTCGGCCATCAAACGTGACATCGGCGTGAAAGACCTGGGTGTCTGCATTGCCGGACACGGCGGTTGGCTGGACCGATTTGACAGCCTCGTGCTGGTGCCACCGGCAGTTTATCATTTTCTCTCGTATGAACTCGGCCCGCTCGGACTGAACCAGCCGATGCGGATCCTTACCGGAGGCTGAACATGAATGACTGGCGATACCACTCAGCGCATGACCTGGGACTGCAAACCCACCAACGGCATTGCAGCCCGTCGCGAGAATCGGATTTGACGACCAGCGTGCTGCGCCTCGGCTGGTTGATGGCCGTCCGCACCCTTCTCAAATGCTGGAACCGGCTCGATATCCGCGGTTTGGAAAATCTGCCCGCGCAACCGCCGTACGTCGTCGTCGCCAATCATTCAAGCCACCTGGACACCATGGTGCTGGCCTCGGCGCTTTCGCTGCGCTGGCGCGACCGGATTTCACCGCTGGCGGCCGGCGATTATTTTTTCGCCACACCGCCGCGGGCAGGTTTCTCGGCGATGATTCTCAACGCGTTGCCCATCTGGCGTAACCGGCGGACCGGCCAGCGTCATGAACTGGGCGATTTGCGTGAGCGGCTCATCAACGAGCGCGCCATTTACATCGTGTTTCCCGAAGGTAGCCGGAGCCGGGACGGCCAAATGCACGAGTTCAAACCCGGGTTCGCCACGCTCATCGCGGGAACCGCTATTCCGGTTTTGCCTTGTCATCTGTCCGGCAGTTTCACCGCGATGCCACCCAACACTTTTGCGGTGCGTCCGCGGAAAATCACCCTGCAAATCGGATCGCCGAGGACGTTTGACGCCGTGGCCAATGGCGCCCAAGGCTGGCGTCAGATTGCCTCCGCCGTGCGCGAAGAAATTGTCGCGTTGTCAACCCGGGAATCATCGACGAGAAAATTCCACCCGCGTCACCGGTATGAAACGCTCCTCCTGCTCGCCCGGGTCGCGCGGCTGTTGCTGCGTCGCCGGCTTCACGGTCTGATCGGCTTTCGAGGCGCTGGGTAATGACAAAACCACTTCAAATTCGAGCCGGAACTCGCCATTGACCCAGCCGATGTTCGTCGAAGTTTTATCAATTAACGCAACGGTGAGCTGACACGGTACACTGGCCTCGCAATGAAAATAATTTTAGCCTTTGCCTTCCCGCTTCAGGCTGAACCAGCATTCGGCCATCAAGACGAAAAAGACCGCATCCACCACTCCGAACAATGCGGCAAAGGCAATGTGCGGCAGGCCGCCCGCAGCCCAGTAGTAAAACGCCACTGCTGCGTAAGCCAGCTTGTACAGCGTGCCCACGAGGATCAAATCCCCGTTGCACCGCAGGTCACCGCGCGAAATCAGGGCGTACGCGATGCCAATCACCAGCACAAACGCGCCGAGCAAAGTGAGATAACCGCCGAATGCCGGCAGCTTTTCACTGATGCCCAGTGCGGCGAAGGCCCGCGCCGGAAAAAAGGTGAACGTGATGCCGAGCAGAAGGTCGTAAAAGGCGGCGATGGTGAACAAACCCCGATAATACCTTTCTTTGGCGGGTTTCATGACATAAGCTTGTAACAATCAACTCCTGGAAAGCAAATGAAATCTAATCCCAATCTTTTCCTCGCCTGGCTCTGGATTTTGCTCGGTTTTGTTACCGGCATGGTGCTCGGCCTGTTCTTTCACCGTGAGGATTGGCTCGGGGGCTACAGCAGCCTCAAACGACGCATGTATCGCCTCGGCCATATCTCCTTCTTTGGCCTGGGCGCGCTAAACCTGCTGTTCTGGTTGACGCTGCAAGGAATTTCCGAACCCGGACCGCTCGCCGGGACCGCATCATGGGCATTCATGGTCGGCGCCGTCACCATGCCGGTTTGCTGCGTGATCATGGCGCATTTCCCCAAGGCGCACCTCATTTTCGCCGTGCCGGTGGTCAGCCTGATTTTGGGTGGCCTGTTGACACTCATTCTTGTTCTCACGGGCGGAAGTCATTTTGCTGCCGACTGTCAACCATTGACTGCTGACTTACTATGAAACGCATCGGCTTCATCGCCATGAGTGGCGTCCGCGCCCACAACGAGGAACTCACCAGGCTCGGCCTCACCCTGCCCGGCTTTGTGGATCGCAATAAAATCATCGCCTCCCTGCCCAGCCTCGGTCTGCTCACGCTCGCCGGCCTCACGCCGGACAGTTTTGAAATTGCCTATCACGAAATCGCCGACCTCAAACAATTACCGGAGTTGCCCGTTGATTTCGATCTCGTCGCCATCAGCACCTTCACCGCGCAATTTTACGAGGCGTGCGAGGTCGCGGATTATTATCACGCGAAAAATATTCCTGTGGTCATGGGCGGCATCACCGTCTCGTCGTTGCGCGCGCAGGCAAAGGAACATTGCACGAGCGTCGTCATCGGCGAAGGTGAATCGCTCTGGCCGGAAGTGCTGGCCGATTTCGAGCGCGGCGATTTGAAACCCTTTTACGCCACGAACCGCGAATTTGATCTGGTCGATGCGCCCATGCCGCGTTTCGATTTGCTCGCCCCGCGGAAATACAACCGGCTTACCGTTCAAACCAGCCGCGGTTGCCCGCATAAATGCGAGTTTTGCGCCAGTTCCATCCTGCTCACGCCGCGCTACAAGGTGAAACCGGTGGAAAAAGTCATTGCCGAAATTCGCGAAATTAAAAAAATCTGGGCCAAGCCTTTCATTGAATTTGCCGACGACAACAGCTTCGCCCAGCGCGGGCACTACAAAAATCTGCTGCGTGAATTGGCGAAGGAAAACGTGCGCTGGTTCACCGAGGCCGACGTGCGCGTGGCGGAGGACGACGAACTGCTCGGCCTCATGCGCGATGCCGGCTGCCAGCAGGTGCTGATCGGCCTCGAAAGCCCGCGACGGGCAAGCCTTTCGGGAATCGAATTGAAAAATAATTGGAAACTGCGCCAACAGGCTTTTTATCGGGAAGCCATCACCCGAATCCAGTCCTACGGCATCACCGTGAACGGCTGTTTCATCCTCGGCCTCGACGGTGACACACCCAAAACCTTCAACGATGTGTTGGAATTTGTCCGTGAGTCCGGACTTTATGAAGTTCAAGTAACCTTTCAAACCGCGTTCCCCGGCACCCCCCTTTATGCGCGGTTGAAACGCGAAGGTCGTATCCTCCGCGACAATGCCTGGGAGCTTTGCACGCTGTTCGACATTAATTTCCGACCGAAGAACATGAGCGTTTCCGAATTGCAGAGCGGTTTTCTGAAACTGGTGAAGCAACTTTATTCCGCCGACGAAACACAGAACCGTCGCAGCAAGTTCAAACGCATGTTAAAAACGTCGCCGAATTTTGGCCGGCACGCGGCGCGCCAGGAGCACATGCTCGCGGCGTAGAACCGCCAACTCTTTGCGGAGACGGTTGTATGGTTTCCCGTCCCACAACCACCAAACAAAGGTAAATCATGAAAATACGAAACATGAACCAACCATCCCCTCACATCCTTATCACGGCGACTGCGTTATTTGCCGGCATGTTGTTCCTGGCCGGCTGTATCGTCACCTCCATCTACCCGTATTACACGGACAAGGATTTGGTCTTTGACCCGGCGGTACTCGGCAATTGGACGGAGGGGGGCAAGACCAATGAAACCTCCGAGTACGTGAAGTTCGAACCAATGGGGACGAACGGCTATTGGGGGACGGTGTTTGGCTCTGACAAGACCAACCGCTTCGAGGTGCACCTGTTCCGGTTGAAAACACAGATGTTTGTGGATTCGTTTCCCACCAATCGCTCGTTGGATTTTGTGGCGGTGCATCAAGTATCCAAAGTCACGCAAATCGGGCCGGTGTTGGAAACGGCCAATCTGAATTACGACTGGCTCGCGACGCTGCTGAAAAAGCATCCCAAGGCAATCCGGCACATGGTATTGCGCGAAAAACCCGGAGACGAGTCAGGTGGACGGATAATTCTGACCGCCGACACCCAGGAATTGCAGCGATTTATTCTTAAATACATCAACAACACCAACGCCTGGAAAGAACCGACACAGTTCAAGCGCCTGGACTGAATGCTGTCGGAACGGCAAAAGACAGCCAATTCCTGCTGCATACTGCGACGCCAGCGTGTCGGTGAGCATCATCAGTGGATAACGATCTACTCAATGTTTGAATCAGTTTTTTCGATTAACGTTCCGGCAGCAGGCGCTGGTAAAAAGGGTCTTATGAAAGCACCAGTCACCGACAGGCGGCAGAGCCGGGACCGGTGACAACCATTGTCTGCCGCGAAAACTGACAACTCGTTATGAAGACCAATAAAAAATGTGAAGGCGTAAATGATTCAAACTGGCGCGTGGTACTCCGCGTGCCGGATGGGATACGGCACGGCATGGTCTGCGTGCTGTTGATGGCCGGCTTGCTGGCGTCAGCCGCACCGGCTCGAGCCCAGGAGAACGGGATTGGCGGCAAGCGCAGCGTGGATGTGATGCAAGTCAACCTCTACGTCGGCGGCGATCTGCACAGAGCCGTCGCTCTGGATCCAACCGATCCAAACTACGTTTCCAAACTCATCACCGCGGTCACAGGCATTTACTACGAAATTGTCGCTTCTCAGCCACCGGTCCGCCTGCAGGGTGTCGCGGAGCAAATCGCGGCCCGGATGCCGGATCTTGTCTGCGTCGAAGAGGCGTCACTGATTCGCCTGCAATCACCGGGCGACCTCGCCTATGGCGGCAGCACTCCCGCCACGAACGTCGTGTTTGATTATCTCCAAACACTGACCGATGTACTGGCCGCGCAAGGTGCACACTACACGGTGGCTACCGTCACCTATGGTTTCGACGCCGAGATGCCGATGTTCAATCTGCAGACCGGTACGCTCGATGATGCCCGACTGACCGATCGCGAAGCCATTCTGGTCCGAACCGACCTGCCGCCCGGCCAGCTGCGCGCCACCAATCCGCAGGGCGGCAATTTCAGTAATGTGGTGGTCACGCCCACCGGCCTGCCGTTGTGGTATGGTTGGTGTTCGGTGGATGTCTTCGTGCGCGGCCAGAATTTCCGGTACATTTGCGCACACCTCACGGAAGAAACCGCTCCGGAAATCCAGATTCTGGAAGCGCAGGAACTCCTGGCGGGCCCGGCCAATGTGGATCTGCCGGTCATGATTGTGGGTGACTTTAATGCCGATCCCTTCGGGCGCGACGGCTCGATTGCTTACGGCCTGTTCCCGGAAGCGGGCTTCAGTGACGCTTGGGCTGTGTTGCACCCCAACATCCCCGCTGACGGGCTGACCTGGGGTCACGATGAGTTCCTCGCCAATCCGGCCGTGTCCTTTAACCGCCGGATTGACCTCATGTTCTACAAAGGCGCCGGCTTCATCCCGACACAGACGGACGTGGTGGACATGGAACTGGGTCGCACCCAACCACCATTATGGGCTTCAGATCACGCGGCCGTAAGTGCTGAGTTTCAAATCCATTAAGCCATACGCCCGCAATGATCGCGAAGTCGAAATCTCAATCCGGTTGCACGACGGTCCAAAACCGGAGTCGTGCAACCGGCCATGAGGTGGAACGATGGGAACTCATGCACAGAAGCCCGACCCGCAGGCCGCGTTGCGGGAGCAAACGATGGCTGCAGGGGAATTTGGTTGATTGTCGGAACCATCCTGGTTCACATCAGGCATACAACCCGGAGACAACATGAAATACGCCGACATTCAAAAACTGCATGAAACCGGCCTCATCACCGGTGAACAGCAACAGAAAATTATCGAGCACTTCCAGCTCAAGGAAGACAGCGGCAACAAATTTCTGCTCATCGTCTCCTTCCTGGGCGCGGTGCTGGTCGCCGCGGGCATCACGCTGTTGATTTCTGCGCACTGGAATGAAATCCCGCGTGGCGTGAAGATTGCCGGAGGCCTGGCGCTGATGCTCGGCTTCCACGCCGGTGGCTGGTGGCTGCGGGAGGTGCAGGGAAAATACCGCAAAACCGGCGAGGCACTCTACTTGGTCGGCTCGTGCCTGTTTCTGGCAAACATCGCGCTGCTCGGCCAGATCTACAACATTGTGTCCCGTCCACCGAACGCATTTCTGCTCTGGTGGATTGGCCTTGTCGCGTTGCCGTGGCTGCTGCGATCCCGGTCGCAACTCGTTTTACTGATGCTTGCGTTCGGCATCTGGTTCGGACTGGAAGTCAATGAGCGCGGCAGTTGGATTTATTGCGGTGATGACGAACGTCAGCTTCTGCTCTATGCCTTGCTCGGCCTGATTTATTTCGGCGCCGGCTGGATGCTGCGGTCGGGTGCGTTCAAGGAATTCGCTGGAGTGACGGAGAAGTCCGGCCTGCTCGCATTCCTGATCTTCTTTTACCCGCTCACCTGGAAGGTTTTTTCCGGCAATTGGGAAAATGCTGAAATTCAGAAATGGTTCTTCCCCGCGTTTGGCCTGGTTGCGCTATTACCGCTGGCGGCGGGAATGAAAAACCTCGGTTCGCTAACAGCACAATGGCGTTGGACGTGGCTGGCCGCATCCTTCGGCATGATGGTCTTCATGGCGACCATCTGGTATGGTTGCTGGCGGCTCGATCGCTCCCCCGGACCGCACTATTATTACTGGGGTGAATCCTGGAGTTATCTGGCCGCCACGCTCGCCCTCTTCGTTTTCTGCCTGCTTCAAATCCAGGTTGGCCTCCAACAACGGTCGCCCTTCCTCGTCAACCTCGGCGTTGTCTTCGTCGCACTCGACATTGTTTCGGCCTACTGCGATTTGCTGGGATCGATGGCACGCACCGGCCTGATGTTTGTCGCGTCCGGCTTAGTTCTGATATTGTTCGGCGTTTATCTCGAAAAGAAGCGCCGCAAGCTGATGCTCCAAATGAAATTATCCCCACCCACGGAGGTTCCATGAAACTTAAATTGTTCGTTCTCATCCTCGCCCTCCAAACCGTCTGGTTGCTGGGTACGGTGGTGGTGCAGGAGCGCGCCCTCGCCCACGGCCGGGTTATCCTGTTGGAAACGCACCGCGTGGACCCGCGCGACCTGCTGCGCGGCGATTATCTGATTCTCAACTACAACATCAGCGACGTGCCGACGAATTTGTTTTCACCGCCAGTGGCCAGGGATTTACCTTACGGCACCAGGGTCTTTGTGGCGCTGGCGCCGGGAACGAACCGGTTCTACGAAATCGTCCGCGCCAGCACCAATGAGCTTACGCCGGCAACGAACGAAGTGGTGTTGCGTGGCCAGAGCGACGAACGCCGATGGAGTTCCAACTCCGTTCACCTTGCTTATGGCATCGAGAATTATTACATCGCCGAGAATACCGGCAATCCAACGGGCAAACTGACCGTGCAAGCCGTCGTGCCGGCATCCGGCCATCCGAAAATCAAAGAGGTTTTCGTAGACGGCAAGCCTTACGCCGAAGCAATGAAAAGCCCGGAGCCCTGACCGCACAATCCTCCATTGAATCAAATCAACGCGGTCCACAGGGCGCCGGAACCGTTCCAGACAGTGGCCAGGTTGCTTCAGTTGCCAAAGCGTATGGTGATTCCAGGCTTTTGGCTGCTGGCTTCGCCCGCTGAGCCGCCGGAGGAGGCGCCAGCCTGGGAGGAGGGCCCATCCAACAGTTCCTGAATGGTCTGGAGCAGGATGGCCGGTGTGCAGGAACCTTTGAGCAGACGTTTGCTCGCGCGTTCCAATACATATTCCTCCCCCTCATTGACGACGCAATTGCTCGAGAGAATAATGACGCAGACCTTGTTAAGGTGTGGATTGGAACAGATAAACTTGAGCACTTCCACTCCGCTGAACTTGGGCAAAAACAAGTCGAGAACCACCGCGTCAGGCATCTGCCGGGCAAGAATCTTCATCGCCTCCAGACCGTCGCGGGCCGGTTCGACGCGAATGCCTCCCGCCTCCAGGCGGTTCTGATAAGCCATCATCACGACGGGATTGTCCTCAACGAAAACGACGGTCCGGCATTTTGTCGTCTTAACGCCGGTGGATGGAGGGGTAGCTGGAGAAGACGTATCGCCGCGGGCTGACGGAACGGCGAGCAATTCGTGGACAGCTTGCATCATGATGGCCGGGGTGCAGGAATCTTTGAGCAGCCGTCGATGCGCCCGTTGCAGGATATGTTCCTCCGCCGCGACCAGGATGGAATTGGTTGAAAGGATAACGATGGGGACCCCATTCAGGCGTGGATTGTTTTGAATAAATTTGAGCACATCCGACCCGTTGAGCTTGGGCAAAATAAGATCGAGTACCACCATTTCCGGCACCAACCGGGAAAGAATTTTTACCGCCTCCAATCCGTCCATGGCCGGCTCAACGCGAAACCCTTCCTGTTCAAGACAGGTCCGATAGGCCATGATGACAGTCGGATTGTCTTCAACAAAAACGATGGTTTTGTTTCTGGCGATGTTCACGTTCATTGTCCTGCACGTTCAGCGGTCTGCTAATGCAGCACCGGATATGCCAATATAGGAAAGTCTTCTGCGGTATTAAACTTACCGGGATTTATATTAACCTGTTTGTCTGAAACAATTTCCACCGCAGCTTGTCCAGCCGACTCTGGTACATCTTTGATGTGCCTACCCGGATGCAGGCACCTGTCAAACCAGAAATAATTTTATGTCATATATTTTTGAACCCGAAACTGTTCAATTCCCGGGAGTCTGCCAGGTGCGCCAGTAATGTTCGAGTCGCCGGCAAAAAATGGAGGGCTTTTCCGCATACAAGCGCGTGCCGAGCCTGAACGCTTCCGTTTGCAGTTCCTTCCGGCGCAACTCCACCAATTCGTTTAACCGCGGCAGTTCCGCGGCATGACCAGGGGCAGGACGGCGATGGAGAAATTGCCAGAGCATAACCAGATCGTGGTCGTCGCCCAGATATTGGCTCAACGCTTTGGTTTCCTCGACCGTCGCCCGCAAGTCTTCCGGACGGATCGAGCTGAGCAGGCGAAGCTGGTGCCAAAGATCCTGCACGTGCTTGCGCCATTGATGCAGATTTTCCGGCGACGATTCTTTAAGGGCCGCGGCCAGAGATTTCTGTCCCTGACCGTAGCTTTCCTGCAAACCCGATCGGATCGCCGTCCAACCCTCAGCCTTGACCTTCAAATCCCCGGTGCGCCGTTTCATTTTCCGCAGCATGCGATCCACGGTCGTCACGGATTTGCCCCTCAGAAATTGCCGGGTCTCCGCCTCACAATTCTGGCGCAAAACCTTTTTGATCCCCGCAAACGAGCGTGACGTTAACCGGTCCTTGAAACGCGCCTTCAACCGCTCCAGGGTCCTGGGTCTGACGTGCGCGTCGCGCGCATCCCGCAAGACCCTGCCCGCCGCGCGCAAGGTCTTCACGTTTTTGCGATAAGCGCCCCTGCCCGTTTTCTCGCGGACCAGGCCCAGCACCGCCCGCACTTTTTTGACCTCCTTGCGCACACTGTGAATGGCTTCCAACCGGTCGCACTTGCGCAGCTGGTCCAGCGCCTTTCCGATCCGCTCGCGGCCCAATCGCCGCACAGCCCTGGTCGGAGATTCCTTTTTTTTGAAATGAAATGCCATAGCCGCCGGGTTTATAGCGGAGAATTTCGTTCGGTTTAACCATGCCCGCTGGCCGCCATCAGTTCAAGGAATTTCCAACCCTGGCCGGCTGAAACCAGCCGGCGGCACCATTGTGGCAAACAATGTCGGATAAAAGTTTTTCAATTCACACTCTGGCGCTGAAAGGGATAAGCTTGTCCCGTGATCGAAAGCCCGACCCTGAACGCCGGACGCCAGCCCCGGGATGCCACTTCCGGCTTCTGGTCGCTGATTATCACACAATTTCAAGGCGCGTTCAGTGACAATGTGCTGAAGAACCTGGTCGTGTTTGTGGCCCTGTTCGCCACCGGTCGGGCAGCCTTGTCGCTGTCCGAAAAACACGCCTATGGCGAGCTCATCGGCGCCCTGTTTTCACTGCCATTTATTTTATTTTCCATGGCCGGCGGTTTTCTGGCGGACCGTTTCAGTAAACGCTCGGTGATGCTGGGCGTGAAAATCTTTGAACTCGGCGTCATGACATTGGTCCTCGCCGGCCTTGCGTGGACAGACAAAAATCTTTTACTGGCCGGTGTATTTCTGATGGGCATGCACAGCGCATTTTTCGGCCCCTCGAAATACGGTTCCCTGCCGGAGCTGTTGCCGGAGCGAAAACTGTCCTGGGGCAACGGCGTGCTCGAACTCGGGACTTTCATGGCCATCATCCTCGGCACGGTCACCGCGGCGTTGCTGGCGGAACAGTTCCGCGACCGTCAATGGATTTCCGGCGTCCTTCTCATCTTTCTGGCGTTGGCCGGTCTGGCAGCGTGTCTGGGCATCACGCGGGTGCCGGCCGCGGATCCGGCCAGGAAATTTCACCCGAATTTCCCGGCACAAATTCTCGGCCAGCTTCGCGCCATACGCCGCGACCGGCCAATGGTCCTCGCGCTGCTCGGCAATACCTATTTCAATTTCCTCGGCGCGTTGCTGCTGCTGAACCTGTTCTTTTACGGCGCGAACGTGCTGCACGTCACCGAAGCAAAAATCGGACTGCTCAATGTGGCCCTGGCACTCGGCATCGGTGTCGGAAGTATGGCGGCCGGCTATCTGTCGGGTGGCAAGATCGAATACGGTTTGGTGCCCATTGGGGCGTTCGGCTTGTCTGGCGTCTCGGCGCTGCTCTCGTTGCCCTCGGTGGCGTTGGGGGGCGCATTGGTCCTGTTGGCGCTGCTGGGTTTCGCCGGCGGCTTTTTCATCGTGCCTATTTCCGCATTATTGCAACACCGGCCTGACCCGCGGAAAAAAGGGGAGTTATTGGCAATGGCCAACTGGCTCTCATTCGTAGGCGTTTTCCTGGCCTCGGGAGTTCACTGGTTATTGGCGCAGAAACTGCAACTGTCACCTCGCCAGGTTTTCTTTATTGGTGGCGTCTTGACGTTGACGGGCGCCGTTTACGTTCTGATTTTACTCCCTGACGCTCTGTTGCGATTTTTCCTCTGGTGCGCCACCCATTCGCTCTACCGCATCCGCGTCCTGGGTCGCGATCACATCCCGGAAAAGGGCGGCGCGCTCTTCGTCTGCAATCACGTGTCGTTCGTGGACGCGGTGTTGCTGTTGGCGTCCACCGACCGGCAGGTGCGGTTCATGATGTTCCGGGGCCAGTACGAACTGCCCTACCTCAAACCCTTCGCCAAAATCCTGGGCGTGATTCCCATTTCCTCCGATCAACGCCCGCGCGAGATGATCAGGTCGCTCCAAACCGCAAGCGATGCTATCCGCGCCGGGGACGTGGTTTGTATTTTTGCTGAGGGACAAATCACGCGCATCGGCCACCTGTTGCCGTTCCGGCGCGGCTTCGAGCGCATCATGAAAGATGTGGCCGCGCCGATTATTCCGGTGGCCATGGATGGCGTATGGGGCAGCATCTTCAGTTTCGAGAAAGGTCGTTTTCTTTGGAAACTGCCGCGGCGCTTCCCCTACCCCCTCACGATCAATTACGGCCAGCCATTGCCGCACACGGCGACCCCCTTCCAAGTGCGCTCAGCCGTGCAGGAACTGCTGGTTGAAGCCTGGCATGCGCGTAAAGCGCGCATGCGTCCCCTACCCATCGCCTTCGTCAACTCAGCACGCAAACATCCGTTTCGATTCGCCATGGCGGACGCGCAAAATGCCCGGGTCAATTTCGGCGCGGCACTGACCCGATCGGTGTTTCTGGCGCGACGGCTTCGAAAAATCTGGTCGGGCCAGAAAATGGTTGGTGTGCTGCTGCCGCCGTCGGTGCCGGGTGCGCTGGTGAATTACGCCGCGTTGTTGCTCGCCAAGGTGCCGGTGAACTTGAATTACACAGTGTCCGAGGAAACCCTGGCCTCGTGCATCCGGCAATGCGAACTCAAAACCATTGTCTCTTCCAAAGTATTTCTCGACCGGCTCAAGCTGAAGGTGCCTTGCGAAACGGTTTTGTTGGAGAACATTATCGGAGGGACGAGCTCTGCGAGTCCCAAACACCAAGAGGGCCAGGGCGTCGCGGAGCTCCGCCCTCCGAAATTGGGTGAAAAGCTCATCGCCCTTTTCCTCGCCTGGTTCGTCCCGGACCGATTTTTGCAGAAATTGCTCGGTGCAGAACGAAAAACCCGGCTGGATGATCTGGCCACCGTGATTTTTTCCAGCGGCAGCACCGGTGAACCCAAAGGCGTGATGTTAAGCCATTACAACATCGGCTCGAATGTCGAGCAGCTGGAACAGGTTTTTGGACTGAATCATGGGGACGGTTTCCTGGGTGTCCTGCCGTTCTTCCATTCGTTTGGCTTCACCGGCACGCTCTGCCTGCCGGCGGTGCTGGGCGTGGGCGTGGTTTATCATCCGAATCCGCTCGATGCGAAAGTCATCGGCCCGCTCGTCCGCAATCATCATCTCGCGTTTCTGCTCGCTACACCGACGTTCCTGCAACTTTACCTGCGTGGTTGTTCGCCGGAGGATTTCGGCAGCCTTCGCATCGTGATGACCGGTGCGGAAAAATTGCCCGACCGGCTGGCCGCCGCCTTCGAGGAGCATTTCGGCATCCGCCCGCTCGAAGGTTACGGCTGCACCGAATGCGCGCCGGCGGTGGCGGTGAACACACACGACTTCCGCTCGGCCGGCTTCCGGCAAATCGGCGCCAAGCGCGGAAAAATCGGCCATCCGTTGCCGGGCGTAGGCGTGAAAATTGTTGATCCCGATAATCCGTGGAACGGGGAAAACCTGCCCGTTGGCCGGCCCGGTTTGATGCTCGTGAGCGGTCCAAACGTGATGCTCGGTTACCTCGGGAAACCGGAGAAGACGGCCGAGGTACTGCGGCTGGTGGCTGCGACGCCCTCGTCGCAATACCTTTTCGGCGACGACGCGTCGCCACCACTCTGGTATTGTACCGGTGACATCGCCGCGATTGACGAGGATGGTTTTCTGCAAATCACGGATCGCCTGAGTCGTTTCAGCAAAATCGGCGGCGAAATGGTGCCGCACATCATGGTCGAGGAAAAGTTGCATGAACTCGCCGGTTCCACCGAACAGACGTTCGTGGTGGCCGGTGTGCCGGACGAGAAGAAAGGCGAACGCCTGGTGGTATTGCACAAGCTCGCCGACGGCCCACTGCAATCCTGCCAGGAAAAGCTGGCACAATGCGACCTGCCGAATCTCTGGAAACCGCGCGCCGATCAGTTTTATTGTGTGGATAACTTCCCGCTGCTGGGTACAGGTAAATTGGATTTGCGGAAGGTGAAAGAAACAGCCCAGAAACTTTCAACCACGGATGGACATCGATAAACACGGATTCGGAATCCAGGTTAAAAGCGGTGCTGAAGAAACCGCAGTCTCCCGCAAAGCGGGACTGGCGCGCGTCATAGGCGCATCCGAATGACGCGAAGCGTCTGGACTGCGGCGCGTTTACCGCCGCTGTGCATTTGCGGAAGGTGAAGGAAACAGCACAGAGGCTTTCAACCGCGTATGGACACGAATAAAAACGGATATGGAATCCAGCCGTTGAAAGTCGGTGCCAGAATTTTCAGTCTGCCTTACCTAATTCAGCGACCAGGTCTTCGACGACCCAATTTGATCCCGTAGCTTGCAACGCATCCGCCGCGTGGCCATGCCGCCAGACCGCGTACCGGAGCGTTTTGCCGACATCGGTTTGCAGCTCCCGTTGTGCGAGTAATCCCGCAATGAAACCCGCCAACACGTCGCCGCTGCCACCCTGGGCCAGATGCGGGTTGCCGGATGAATTCACAAATATCTCGCCCGTGCTCCGGCCGATCAGCGTTTGATGGCCCTTCAACACCACCCAACAATTGCCGAACCGGCGCGAAATTTTGCGCAGAGCCTGCGGCCGGTCTGCTTGTATCTGTCGCACGGTTTTTCCCAGCATTCGCGCCGCCTCGCCCGGATGGGGCGTGACTACTCGAATCCGGTTCTTCGGCAAAGTGTGCGGCAACAGCCAATCCAGCGCGCTGGCATCCACAATCACTGGTAATTTCGTTTCGCGCCACAGTTTCTGCGTCGGCATTTTCATCGTTTTGGCGATGTCCGGCGCCGCCAGACCCGGCCCGATTAAAATGGCGCTGGTTGATTCCGGCAGTTTGGTCTCCGGTTTCCAAATGTTCACCATCACCGCCTGCAACTGTTCCGCCGCCGGGCGGTAAGTAATTTCCTGGGTGAACAGCGTTATAAGTCCTGGTTGCGCGCGCTGCGCCGCCCGCGCGGCCAGCACCGCGGCACCGTGAAAACCGAAACTGCCAGCGATAATTGTCAGGTGCCCGTATGAACCTTTATGGCCGGCAATGCCCCGACGCGGCGGGTAACCGGTAAAATCGCCCGGCAACGTCCAATTCAATTCGCTCTTAAGCGGACAGGGAATCAGGCCTACGTCTTCGGCCACTTCCAGCCGGCCGACGAATGGCCAGGCGCTTTGCCGGAGCATGCCGATTTTGGGGGCGCCGACGGTCAACGTGACCGCCGCTTCAATTGCCACTCCCTGTAGCTGGCCGGAATCCGCGTTTAAACCGGACGGCACGTCCACCGCCAGAACCG
Organism: uncultured Verrucomicrobiae bacterium; assembly: GCA_963708525.1. Taxonomy (GTDB): domain Bacteria; phylum Verrucomicrobiota; class Verrucomicrobiia; order Limisphaerales; family UBA11358; genus UBA11358. The sequence continues at coordinate 96,927 of CAVPTH010000008.1, forward strand.
GAATTTTGGATTGATTGACTGTCCTGATGAGTTTTTTCCAGCCGCCATCGAGCGGGCGGCTCAGGCCGATGCCAAACAAACCGTCGATGACGAGGGCAGGACGGGAACGCAGAGCGGCTTCCAGTTTCGGCAAATCGGTTTTTTGTGCTACGACGTCCAGCGTTTCAACACGGCGGTCCCGTAATTGTTCGCGCGCTGCCCGGGCGTCGTCGCCGTTGTGCCCCTTGCCGGCTAGGATTAAAATGAAATCGCCCGGCCGGGTCAGGCCCAAGGCACATTGCGCGATTTTACCGCCCACCCGGCGGATGACTGCGGCCTCGGTCTGGCCGGTGGCCCAGGTGGCTTTCTCCCATCGGCGCATCTGGACGATATTGACGACCGGAACTGGCATGGCATTTATGATTTATGATTTACGATTTACGATTGAAGATTGTTTTCAAGCACATACGCGGTAAATCATAAATCATCAATCATGAATCATAAATGAATTTGTCACCAAATCGTCACATGGTTGTCACAGATTTGAAATTGTGCAGCGTCGGCGATTTCGGGCATGATGTGAAGCAAAGGTGAAGCCCAAGATTCTAGTGGTGGACGACGAACCGGAAGCCGTCGAGCTTGTGGAATTCAATCTCAAGCAGGCCGGATACGCGGTCAGCACGGCGGCGGATGGCGCGGAGGCGTTGAAAAAGGCGCGCTCCCAGCCGCCCGACCTGATCGTGCTGGACGTGATGCTCCCGGAAATGGACGGGTTCGAGATTTGCAAGACCCTGCGCCTGGAACCGGCCACCGCGCGGGTGCCCGTCATCATGCTCACGGCCAAGGCGGCGGAAATCGACCGCGTGCTCGGCCTCGAACTGGGCGCCGATGATTATCTCACCAAACCGTTCAGCCCGCGGGAACTGCTGCTGCGCATCAAAAAAATCCTGTCACGTGGACAGAACGGGGAAAAACCAAACGACCAGATGCGTTTCGGTGATCTGTTGATTGACCTGCCCCGGCACGTCGCCAGTTGGAAGGGCAAAACCATCGAGCTGACCGCCACCGAATTTAAACTGCTCGTGGTGCTGGCGCAACGCGCCGGACGTGTGCAATCCCGCGACCACCTGCTGCGCGACGTCTGGGAATACGACAGCCTGATTGACACGCGGACTGTGGACACCCACATGCGCCGTCTCCGGGAAAAGCTGGGGCCGGCCTCAAAGCATCTGGACACCGTGCGCGGGGTCGGCTATCGGTTTGTGGAGTGAGCTGGAAACATTCAACACTCAACATTCAACGCTCAACGTTCAACGATGGCCGGACACGTGTAATTGGACGTTGGGCGTTGAATGTTGAATGTTGGATGTTTTTCACCCTGCAGTTGTTCTTCCCATGTGGCCGCTCCTGACCATCCTGGCCGTTGCCGTCGCCGTCGGTGTTCATCTCTGGTGGCGCCAGAAATTCCAGCTCCAGCAACGGCAATTACAGTCAGACATGGACGATTTCCAACGGCGCGAGCAATTGACCGCTGTGGACGCCAAAGCCCAACAGCAGGTCCTGTTCAACAGCATGTTGGAAGGCCTGCTCCTGTTGGACCGCAATCGCCGGATCTATCTGGCCAACCGCGCTTTCAAAAACCTGTTCGGCCTGAAAGCTGAGTTGCGCGGCAAGACCATCATGGAAGCCCTGCGCGTGCACGAACTCGCCGCTCTCGTCGAACGCGTCGAGGGCGACGGCCAGGTTTTTGATTATGAACTGAAGCTGCCGGAGCTGAGCGAACGCTGGTTGCAAGTCAATGCCGCCGCCATTTTCAACTCCGCCGGTGAACGCGAAGGCACCATCCTCGTCTTTCACGACCTGACCCGGCTCAAGCAGTTGGAACGCACCCGGGAGGAATTTGTCGCCAACGTCAGCCACGAACTGCGCACCCCGCTGTCCCTGATCAAGGGCTATGTCGAAACCCTGCTCGAAGGCGCGCGCAACAATCCCGAAGTCGCGGAACGTTTTCTCCGGATCATCGAGCGCAACACGCAGCGGCTCGATTTGCTCATTCAGGACCTGCTCACTATTTCCGCGCTGGAGTCGGGCCAGATCAAACTGAATCTGCAACCGATGGAACTGCGGCCCCTGGTCGAAAAGGTTTTCACCGATTTGAAGGCGCGCGCCGAGGAAAAGGACATGAAACTGGCCAACCAACTGAACGATTTGACCGCCATGGCCGATGCCCACCGCCTGGAGCAGGTTTTTGCCAACCTCGTCGACAACGCCATCAAATACGGGCGTACCCAAGGCACGGTGACCGTCAGCGGTAAAAAGACCGAAGCCGGCAAGATTGAGATTTGCGTCCGGGACGACGGACCGGGCATTCCGGCGGAAGCGTTGGACCGGGTGTTTGAGCGATTTTACCGCGTGGACAAGGCGCGCTCGCGCGAACAGGGCGGAACCGGTCTGGGTCTTTCGATTGTCAAACACCTCGTTCAGAACCACGGCGGCGAAGTCTGGGCGAAAAGTGAATCGGGCAAGGGCGCGTCGTTTTTCTTTACGTTGCCCGAAGAAAAATTCGCGAATTGAAAATAGCTTCTTTGTTTCGTAGCGGCGTTTCGGCAGAGCGCCGCCAGTCTTAGAAAATTGAAGGATGCGGCTTTCTACCAAAAGCCGCTACGTTGGTTTGGTAGAAGTCTTTCCCCGCCTAAATTCCATTGGACCAGATCGTTATTTTCCTTCGCTTTCTCCGCCCGGAATTTTTACAATCCCACCATGGTTCACGTTGGCATCGGATACGATGTTCATGCTCTGGTTGAGGGACGCAAACTGATCCTGGGCGGCGTCGAGATTCCGCACACCAAAGGGCTCGACGGCCATTCGGACGCCGACGCCCTCATGCACGCCATTTGCGACGCGCTGCTCGGCGCCCTGGGCGAGCCGGATATCGGCCACTTTTTCCCGAATTCCGATCCGCGCTGGAAAAACGCCCCCAGCCGGATTTTTCTGGAGGAAGCCGCCCGCATCATTGCGCTCCGGCCGGGAAAAATCGTAAATGTGGACGCCACACTAATTGCCCAGGAGCCAAAGCTTTATCCGCATATCGCGGGAATGAAACGGAACATCGCCACGGCACTGAAAATTCCGGAAAAAACCGTAGGCATCAAGGCCACAACCAACGAGCACATGGGTTTCATCGGCCGCGAAGAAGGCATCGCCGCGATGGCGGTGGCGAGCATTGATTTTTAATTCTGAATTTTGAATTTTAAGTTTACAGAACTTTTGTGCCGCCACTAAAAATTCAAAACTCAAAATTAAAAATTATTTGTGCCCAAGGCTGAAATCAGTTGGAGACGGGTCACCGACGACGGCGTGAAATTGCAGATTTATGCGCAACACGTCGGGCGGGAATGGATTTTCTTTCAGCGCGAAAAACGGTACGACCCATGGCAGCCGGTGGCGGAACCGCCCTTGGAAGACTGGTTGGAATTGTTGGATGCCGTCCGCCGCTTTATCCCCCGCCGCCGCTACCACCCGGCCGATGAGGAACATCTTTGCCGCCGTATCCGGGAACGGTTTCCCGAGGCCGGGGTTTGAGTGTGTCCCACAATCAGTGCACCCCGCCCAAAATCAGACGGACCACGTACACAATCGCCAGAATCATACTCAGGATAATCACAATACCCAGGGCGTCGGATTCGGCCTTCTGCCGGTGATTGCGGGGAATAATCGTATTCAGCAAGTGGTAAATATTGCTGCGTTGAATCTTGCGTACGTCAAACTTCACACCCCCTTTTTAGCAGAAACCGGGCCAAGCCAGGTGGACCAAACTTTGTGTTTTTAACGATTCCGGCAACGGGATTGATTTTCCCGCTGACAAGCCGGCACCGCGTCCCTAAATTGCGTCGATGGCTCGCATGCCCTTGATTCTCGTCTCGCCCAGCATTGAAAAAAAAGGTGTCGAGTTCCATGATCTTTCCGTCAGTCTCTCGATCAAATATGAAAAGGCCGTGTTGCAGGCCGGCGGCATCCCGGTCGCGGTGCCGACCACGACGGACCCGCGGACGCTGGCAGAAACAGTCCGGCGCGTGGATGGCGTGTTATTGACCGGAGGCGATGACATTAATCCGGATCTCTACACCCGGCATCTGCCCCCCGCGGTCCGACAAACCGTCGAGCAGACGCCGGATGGTGGCGGTCGCGATCTGCGCGAACTGATGTTGGTGGACGAAACCTTCCGGCAACGCAAACCGTTGCTGGCCATTTGTCGCGGACACCAATTGCTGAACATTGCCCTCGGCGGCCGATTGGTGGCCGATATCCGCCGGCAAGTGCCGGGCGCGCTCAACCACCAGCGCATGGACAAGAAGGACGAATTAGTGCATGAAGTGGCGTTGACAACCGGTTCGTTGCTTGCCAGAATCGTTCGCAAGCGGATTTTGGGCGTCAACAGCTCGCATCATCAGGCCGTGTTGCAACCGGCGAAACCGCTGATGGTCGTGGCGCGAGCGCAGGATGGAATTGTGGAAGCGATGGAATTGAAATCAGACGCGTCGCCGCGGATGCCGTTTCTGTTGAGCGTGCAATTCCATCCTGAACGGCTGACGGAACGGTTTGCCGAACATCGGGCGATTTTTTCGCGATTTGTCCGGGCGTGTGTGCCAAGAGCCAAAACATGAAATCAAAAGTTCTGATTGTGGATGACCAGGCCGATGTGCGGGATTTGCTGCGCTCGGTATTGGAGGACAATTATGACGTCGCCCAGGCTGCCAGCGGAGCCGCCCTGCAAAAATGCTTTCCCCAGGACCCACCGGACGTCGTGCTGCTCGACGTGAAATTGCCGGACGCGGACGGCCTGGACCTCCTGCCCCAAGTCAAGAAACGCTGGCCCGAGACGGAAGTCATCGTGCTTACCGGCCACGGAACCATCACGATGGCCGTGGAGGCCGGCCGGCGCGGCGCGTATAATTTTCTGTCGAAGCCGTTTGAGAACGAAAAGTTGCTGGCCGACGTGAAATGCGCCATCGAGCGCAAGGAACAAAACCAGGAAAACAGCACATTGCGCCGCGCGCTCGAAACCATGAGCGGCGTGGCCTCACCCATTTATAACAGCTCGCTCATGCGCGAAGTGGTCCGCACCGCTGAACGCATCGCCCCGAGTGACGTGACGGTGCTCGTCACCGGCGAGAGCGGTTCCGGCAAGGAGGTCATCGCCGACCTCATCCACGCGCGCAGCACCCGGAATAAAGCCCGGATCATCAAAATCAATTGCGCCGCGCTCCCGCGTGAACTGATCGAAAGCGAATTGTTCGGCTCGGTCAAAGGCGCCTTCACTGGCGCGCATTCCGACCGCGAAGGCCTTTTCCGCCAGGCCGAAGGCGGTTCATTATTCCTCGACGAAATTTCAGAGATGCCGATCGACACGCAAAGCAAGTTGTTGCGCGTGTTGCAGGACCAGGAAGTCCGGCCCGTTGGCGGCAAGACGAGCTACAAGACCAATTGCCGGATTATTGCCGCCACCAATCGCGTTCCCGAGGAGGCCATCAAGGACGGTAAATTGCGCGAAGACCTTTACTACCGTATCAGCGCCATTTCCATTCACCTGCCGCCGCTGCGCGAACGGCACGAAGACATCATGCCTCTGGCCAATGCCTTTCTGAAGCGGTTCGCCGCGCAGGCGAACCGGGACCTTCGCGGTTTCAGCACCGAGGCGGCGGAACGGCTGACCGCGTTTGAGTGGCCCGGCAATGTCCGCCAGTTGCAAAACGAGGTCCAGCGCGCCGTGCTCCTGAGCGAGGGCAGCCAGGTGGAGGCGGCCGACCTTTCCATTTCCAACGTCCGGGTCGGCCCGTCCGAGGGGAACGACACCAACTTCACCCTGCTGGAAGGCGTTGAGCGCAACGCCATTATCCAGATGCTCAAGGAAACCGATGGCAACAAACTCGAGGCGGCCAAACGCCTCGGCATCGGCCGCCAGACCCTCTATAACAAGATCAAGGCCTACGGTATCGAAGTTTAGTTTTTAATTTTGAATTTTTAGTTTTGAGTTGGAATCAGGCGGTCCAACTCTAACCAATAATCCAAAAATTACATTCTCTGCAATTCCTCGCGTAGCGTTTTTGCCAGCGGTTGGATGGTCTTTTCGCTGAATCTAAAACTTCATCCAACGGCAAACGATTCGGGCAGCGGCTTGGAACCGCAGGGCGCTTCGATTCCCTCGCCCCGCCAAACGGGGAGAGGGTCAGGGCGAGGGGTTCGTTTTACTTTGGTGTTTAACTGTCTTCGAATCCGGCGGGATAAACTTTTGTTCTTCGGCATCCCTCATTATTCGCACACAACCGGTTCGCCGTTTCAGCGCTTCCCAAAGCTCCAGCAGACAGCCGTCACGGTTCTTCCGCCATTCATGATTCCAAAGCCGGAGAGTTTCGATGCCTTGTTCTGTCAGATATTTTTTGCGCCTTTCGTCGCTCTGAATTCCTCCGGGCAAACCATGTTGAAAACCATCAAGTTCAACATCCAACTTCGCGTCCGCACAGTAAAAATCCAAAATATGTCCCCCAACCATATGTTGCCGGCGAAATTTGAATCCGGCAAATCGTCGCCCGCGCAATGCCTGCCAGAGTCCCTTCTCCTCGTCGGTCTGTCGGCGGCGAAGCTCACGAGCGATTTGCGGAAGGCTCACATGGAAAGAATGCATGCTGGCTGGAAAAATTCAAGCTCCTCACCCCGCCCCTCTCCTCGTTTAGCGAGGAGAGGGTGACGAGCCGCACGGGTGACCCCTCGCTTAAATTTTCTTCAATTCCTCCCGCAGGGTCTTCGCCAGCGGTTGGAGGGTCTTTTCGCTGAATTCAAATCGGCAGCCGGCCGCCTGAAATAACTCCGGCAATGGTCGCGAACCGCCTAAAGCCAGGGATTTCTTGTAATTGTTCAGCGCCTTCGCCTGGTCACGTTTGGAATTGGCCCACACCTGCAACGCGCCGAGTTGCGCGATGCCATACTCAATGTAGTAAAACGGGTGGAGGAAAATATGCAGCTGCCGGTGCCAAAGATTGGCCCGCGCCGCCTCGTAGCCGCTCCAGTCCACGTCACCGCCAAAACGGTCCATCAAATTCAACCACGCCTGCCGTCGTTCATCACGCGTGTGCTTCGGGTGCGTGTAAATCCAGTGCTGGAACGCGTCCACAGTGGCGATCCACGGGAAAACGCCGACGATGCCCTCCAGATGGACCCGCCGCGCACGTTTGGCGTCGCCCTCGGAATAAAATTCCTCGATGAACCGGTTGCCGAGCAATTCCATGCTCATAGAGGCGACTTCGCAAAATTCAATCGGCGCATGGCGGTACGCGCGCAAATCCTCGTCCCGCGTGGCCAGCGCATGAAAGGCGTGGCCGGCCTCGTGCAAAATCGTCTCCACGTCGCGTTGCAACCCGACGGCATTCATGAAGATGAAAGGCAACCGCGCCTCGTTGAGCGTGTCCTGATAACCGCCCGGCGCCTTGCCTTTGCGATTGTCCAGATCCAGCAACTGCAAGTCCTGCATCTGCCGGAAACCGCCGGCCAGCTCGCTGTCCAGCCGATCAAAAATCTTCTGCGTCCGCGCCACCATTTCATCCACCCGCACAAACGGTTTGAGGGGCGGACGATTCAACGGGTCAACGGCCAGGTCCCAGGGACGCAATTTGTCCAGTTTCAACTGCGCGCGCCGTTCGACCTGCAATTCACGCATCACGGGCATGATGTGTTGTTCCACTGCATCGTGGAATTTTTCGCAGTCTGCCGGCGTGTAATCGAACCGGCCGAGCCGGCGGAATGCGTAGTCCCGGTAATTGTCAAAGCCGCTATTTCCGGCAATTTGGGAGCGGAGTTTCAGCATCGCGTCCAGGATGCCGTCGAATTGATCCGCCTCCTGCAACCGGCGTTGGGCGACCAGTTCCCAAGCCTCCTGCCGCAGCGCGCGGTCGGGTTCTTCCATATAACGGCCCATCTGGACGAGGGTCTTTTCCTCACCCCGAAAATTCACCGTCAACGCACCGCTCAATTTCTGGTACTGCTGGGAAAGTTTGGCATCTTCAGTTTCCAACGGGACGTTTTTCTCGTGGAACAATTCAACGTGGTTCTCGACGTCACGATCGAAGACCTCATATCTGAACCCGGAGGGACGAGCTCCGAGAGTCCCCTTCTCTGGCAGAGATTGGGGCTCGTGTAACTCGCCCCTCCGAATCTTGAGCAGTTCCCCGCGCAGCGGATGGGCGACGTAAATTTTTTCGAGGGCGAATTGGCGGGGTTTGAGTTGCGGCTCGACCTGTTCGACGAAATGCAGATAGGCCTTTTCCGCTTCCGGACTGTCCGTGTGACAGGTCATGGCGATGTACCGGCGGGAGGATTCCTCGTCGAGTGCGGCGTTCAGTTCACTCCAGTCCAGCAGCCAGCGTTCGAGATCGGCGATGGTTTGGCAATCCGGCGCGCGTTTTTCCAGTTGCCCGAACAAAGGGGCGACTTGCGGCCAGTCACCGAGGTCGATGGTTTGCGGAACAAATTTTCGGGGCCGGTATGCAGGTAATTTTCCGAATGGCAACAAATTCATGCGCGCACAGGATAAGGAAAGTCGACGCGAGGGAAATGAATTTCAGAACCGAAAAACCGGATACCGCGGTCAGCCGGGTCAGACCCGGGTCTTGATGCCGCAGGCCCGCACCAGGCACCAGCGGGTCACCGCCTCAAAAATGGCGAACAAACCGGCCGCCACCAGGACCAGCCCCAACCAGAATCGAAAGTCGACCGTAATGATGCCGGCGATCAGGCATAAGGCGCCAATCACCCCGCGAGCCATGCGCCCGCGGTGATTCAAGTTGGGCTGAAAGAACTGCTTCACACAACCAATCTAGCATGTCACATGCCTAAATCCAAGGTCAGGCCGAACGACACTGGCCAGTTGGAAGAAGTTACGTCATAATGAAATGAATGTGAACTGGTTTAATGAAAATTTTCTGCTCGCTTCATTCTTTTGGGGCACGATTGCCTTCGGTTATCTGATCTATGGCTGGAAACAGAAGGTGCTGACACCCTTTCTGGGCGGGTTGGCGATGACCGCAGCCTCCATTCTCATTGGCAGTGCCGTCCTGATGTCGCTGGCGTGCGTTGCCGTAATGGTCGTGGTTTACTGGCTGGCCAAACAGGGTTATTGATTTGCCAGCATTTATGAAAATCAGGAACCTCATTCGTCTCTGCCTGCTTTCCACATTGCTGGCGTTCGCTTCCTGCACCACCAAACCGGGCCCCCCATCGACGCGGGATGTAGTGCAGAAACCGGTTGGGCAGGAATTTCAGACCAACCGTCTGTCGTTACGAATTCCGGCGTCGGACGTGCGTTTCCGCTACGAGGGCAGGTTTGATTTTTCAGACACCAACGCCCCGGTGTTGATCTGGCAGGCGAGCCGCATCGGCATTGATTTTGAGGGTAACACTGTTCAGCTGCTGTTCAGTGAAGTAAAAGGGCAGAATTATTTCAACGCGCAGGTGGACGGATCGAATATGATTGTCGAAGCCAACGAGGGAATTTCGGCCAACCCGGCAACCGTCACCGGATTCGGCCCGGGCCGACATCACTTGGAAGTGTTCAAGCGCAGCGAGGCCAATGCCGGCACTGTGCATTTCACAGGAATTGAAATCGCGTCACCCGTAAATGTTTGGACACCTTCACCATCCCATTACCAGCTGGCGATGGAATTTATCGGCGATTCCATCACTGTCGGCGCGTGCAACGAGGACGGCGCCGCGGATCAGTGGGACAATCGTCGGACGCACAATGGTGCGCTGAGCTACGCCACCCTGACGGCGGAGGCGTTCGACGCGGATTACCGCAACATCGCCGTCAGCGGCATGGGCGTCGTGATAGGCTGGGTGCCGATGAAAGCCGGTCAAATTTGGGACCGCCTTTATCCGGACACCAATTCTCCGCCCGTAGAGCTACGTGCCTGGACACCGGATATGGTTTTTGTGAACCTCGGTGAAAACGACGGTTCCTATCCCACGGCCCATGGCAAACCCTTTCCCGCCAATTTTACCCCGGCTTACGTCGCACTCATTCGCGATATCCGTGCCTCATATCCGGAGGCTCACATCGTGCTTTTAAGGGGTGGTATGTATAACGGCGCACAGAATCAGTCGCTGCGGGAATCCTGGGAATCGGCGGTCGCACAGTTGGAAGCTACGGACAAAAGCATCAGCCATTTCGTCTTCACGCATTGGACGTCAACGCACCCCCGCGTAGCCGATGACCGAATCATGGCCAATGAATTAACAGCGTGGTTAAAACAGCAACAATTCATGCAGGCATACCGTTAGTCGATTTCGTCGAATGCGGCTTTTCGGCCCGATTTTAACGTTATCGAAGGATCGCCTTGCCAGGCTATTTGCCTCTGGTCTCGTTTGACCGCTGCTCACCCCGGTTCGACCGGCTGCCGTTTACGCGACCAAAACCATGCACCGATAAGTGTCAGCCAGCCTGTTGCCGACAACGCCATCCCCAGTCGAAGACTTTTGGGTCGGTAAACGAAGTGTACCATTGATTTCCCCGCCGGCAGTGCGACTGCCCGGAAGTTATAGTCCGCCCGATATATTTTTGTCGGCTGGCCATTCACAGCGGCAATCCACCCGGGAAAATAAGCATCGAGCAAAAGCAGGAAACCCGGCCGGGGCAGCGATGCCTCAATTGACACTTCATCCGCTTGATAGGACGTAAACCGCACAGAAACATTCGTGTTCGTCTCAGCAATATTGGTTTCTTCGCCGGCCACAACTTTGGGTTCTTCCTCCAATAAAAGAACCTGTTGGGGATCAAATCTGCCCGAACGGACTTCGTCCAGAATTGTAGCAGGATTGGAAACCCGAGTATTGAATACTGCCAGCGCCCGCTGTTCGCAGGCATTATACTTGTAGATGGCCATTCCGTCTGAGTAGACCAATTCAAAGAACTGCGGATTCAAACCCATCTGCCGGGGCAACAGCAGGTATTTGACATTCAGGAGCGGCAACGCGTCCGGCAAACTCGCGGCGTACAAATAGAAAACGAAATCGCCCGAATTTCCGGTCATGAGTTCCTCATATCGCTGCACGCTCATGAAATCGATGCCGCGCACATCGTTCAAACCATAAACTTCCGCCGAGTTGGGAACCAGCGTTCCTCCGGCGCCGAGAATTCTGAAGACGGAATGGTCTGCTCTCAACCATTCAATTCCCGGTGTACTCGGGTAATAGCGATCGCGTGGAATCGCGGGATTATATGCCATGCCGAACCAGAGGAGATCAAACGCCGTCCAGGCTAAACAGACAGCCGGGGGGAGCCAGTTGCCCCAGCGCCCCGGCCACAGGACCAGGACTCCGCTGGCGACCACCCCCCCTGCGAGCAAGAGGAACTGCTTTAAAACAAAAGTGCGATGGGATTCATCCAGTTCCTGGAATTTTGGTCCAACGGCCGACCAAACCCACATCATTACCACACTCACGGTGACCCAGAAGGCTATGGTGGCAAAAAGCATTTTCCGCCGTTCGCTTCTGCGGCGGAATGTGTCCCAACCGAGGCCGGCCAGCACGGCGACGCCAAATCCAACGAACAAAAGCAGACGCGTCTGGTTGATGTCGCAGAGAACCGGCAGCTTGCTGATGATTGCCGCCAACGGCGGAATACCGAAGATGACCAGCAGAGAAGCGATTATAATGAGCGAATAAAACCAGGTGAACCTGCAGCGTCGAAAAGCAATGGCCCAGATTGCGAACATGAGCGGCAGTATCCCGACGTACCCTGTTCTCTCGTTAAAATTTGGCAAATCGACAAGTCCCAGCACTTTCGCCAAATCCTCGAAACCTTCCGTTGGGCTGCCCGCAAGGTGGGGAAACAGGAAGAAAAGGAGCGAGCCGGGAGTCAATGTCGTGGACCAACGGTGGAGTGCCGCGGAAGCCATGGTCGTGGAGCTGTGTTGGTAGTATTCGAGGTAAGGAAGCAATTGCGGTGCGGCCAGGATAAACCCCATTGCCAGGGAGCCCATAAACATTCCCAAACGCCAAAACGGCTGTGCCCTGCGATATTTGGTCAAGTGGAAAAGGAAATATACAACGGCCAGGATTGTGAGATGAACCATTGTGGGCGGGTGGCCGCCTAGAAGTACCAAGCCGTAAGTGACCGCAAAGCCAATCCAAGCGCGCAGAATTTCTCCGGAAAAGACATTTGCAGTTTGACCCGGTAATCTCAGAAAAGATTTTTCGATGAAGTAAAGCAACAACGGAAGCCACATGGCGCAGTTTACGTGCGGATGTCCCAGCCAGACGATCATGAACCCGGACAGGCTGAAGACGAGACCCGACAGAAAAGCCGCCGTATCAGATACCCCCAAAAGACGGAGGTAAAGCATGGTGAACAGCCCGGCAAGGAAGAGTTTTAAAAACGCAGCTGGCCCGCTTGCATAAAAAGGATCAAGCGGCATGAGAACCAGATTGATGGGAAACAAGAGCGCGCCTTGAATGGACCCTAAATTGGGTTTGCCGCAGTCGAGATAAGGATCCCAAAGCGGGAAATGTCCAAGCAGTATCTCTTGATGCACAAATTCGTGCTGAGGAATAAACGTGGAATATTGATCGCCCAACAGGTAATTGGACGGCCGTTCCGTCTGGTTCCACGGAGGATGATGTAGAACACCATCGGCTGGAACCAATCCCTTTCCGCCGATGAGTGATTCATGAAGGAATATGAACAAAACAGCAGCCAGAACAATGGTCCACAAAAAAAAATGACTCCGCGGCTTGCTTGCTGAAGAAGCCGCAGAGGTGGTCGTCATATTCTGCTCTTTCCCAGGTGAAAGTTTGTGGGAAGGGCGTTTCCTCATGTGGCCGACGCGCCAGTTTGCCTACCGCCCTTTCGGCAATGCGCTCGTCCCGGCGTAAACGGCGTTTTTGCCCAGCAATTGTTCGATGCGCAGGAGCTGGTTGTATTTGGCCAACCGATCCGAGCGGCTCAGGGAACCGGTCTTGATCTGGCCGCAATTGGTCGCCACCGCGATGTCGGCAATGGTTGCGTCCTCGGTCTCACCCGAACGATGCGAGAGCACGGCGGTGTATTTGTTCGTTTGCGCCAGCGAGACTGCATCCAGTGTTTCGGTGAGCGAACCGATCTGGTTCACTTTGACGAGAATGGAATTCGCCGTGCCGGTATCAATGCCCTTCTTAAGAAATTTGACATTGGTGACAAACAAATCATCGCCGACCAGCTGCACCTTGCCGCCGATTTTGTCGGTAAGTTTTTTCCAGGTCGCCCAATCGCCTTCCGCGCAACCGTCCTCGATGGAAACGATCGGATATTTCGCGACGAGTTTGGCATAAAAGTTCACGAGGTCGTCACCGGACATGGTTTCACCAGTGCTCTTCTTGAAGGTGTATTTCGCATTGCCGGCATAGAACTCGGACGACGCCGGATCGAGCGTGAGGTAAATGTCCTTGCCCGGCTTGTAGCCTGCGTCCTTGATGGCCTGGATGATGGTTTCCAGCGCATCCTCCACGCTCTTGAGATTGGGCGCGAAGCCGCCTTCGTCGCCGACAGCGGTGGACAAGCCACGCTTTTTCAAAACCGATTTCAGCGCATGAAAGGTCTCGGTGATGGCGCGGAGCCCTTCGCTGAACGTGGGCAGTCCCAGCGGCATAATCATAAATTCCTGGAAATCAATGGGGGCATCCGAATGTGCGCCGCCGTTGATCACATTAGCCATCGGCACCGGCAAAACTTTTGCGTTGGGTCCACCCAGATAATTAAACAGCGGCAGGTTCAACGATGCGGCGGCCGCTTTGGCGTTGGCCAGGGAAACCGCCAGAATGGCGTTGGCACCCAGCTTGGATTTGGTTTCCGTACCGTCAAGTTGAAGCATGGTGCCGTCCACCGTCAATTGGTCGCACGCTTCGAGTCCAATCAGCTTGGGCGCAATGATTTCAGTAACGTTGCGAACCGCTTTTTGCACACCCTTACCCAGGAAACGTTTCTTGTCGCCGTCACGCAGTTCAATGGCCTCATTTTCTCCGGTACTGGCACCACTGGGAACCGCCGCGCGACCGAAAGCACTGCAACAGAGCGTTATATCCACTTCCACCGTTGGGTTGCCGCGTGAATCGAGAATCTCACGCGCCTGAATCGCTTGAATTTTACTCATGTTCCTTTATTTCCTGTAGTTATGTTGATTAGAAAAGACCAAACGTAGCGGAAATAATAGAACCCACCAATACTGAGTCAAGGAAAGCTTTTGACACCCGCACGCCACATAAGAAACCCTAAAATATCCTTGACAAGCGCCCCAAACTTCAACAGAATCGCTTCAAAGCCAGACGAGAGTAATTAGCAGATGTTGTAACGGATAGAACATGTGCCTAAAAGCATAGCAGGATTGGGGGGCACGAAGTTGTTCTCTGGTTTCGAGTTCGGGCAGATGGCTGATGCAGCAGATAAATTGGAAGTGCGGTTCCGGTACTTCCCTGCCAGGTCGTCGGTCCGATAAAACAGTCAGGACTTATGAAACTCGTTGGGATTCGGATGGGATGCCTCGTGGAAGCAGTTCTGTTGTTCGGTTTCATTTCGGCGATAGGAGCCGGTTCACTTTCCGCTCAGATTTATACCGACACGTTGGCCGATCTTGCTGCGCAGGGCGGAGCCCTATCCATTGGCGATAAAACCTTCACGGATTTCAGTTTTCAGGCTACGGATCTGACTTCATTCGATCCCACCCAGATCCAGGTGACCGCCAGCATTGGTTCAGACGGCGTTTATTATCTTACCTGGTCAGGCAGTGTTGCCCTGGCAACTTTGAGCACGGCGATCGCTGACCTGAAACTTAACTACTCTGTGATGGCAAGCGGCGGGTCGATTGTCATGATCGATCAGACCTATACCGGCAGCGCTCAGCCGGCCGGAAGCACTTTTCTCGCGGTGGATGAAACGGCGTCCACAGGCAGTTTCGGCGGCCCGATTGTCGGTCAGAGCCATCTCACTGCCTACGATGTTACCGATCCGCCGGCGGAAAATAATGATGAGCTCGCGATCGTTCCTCCGCAAACCATTCTTTTTGTGACCAAAGATATCGGCCTCGCAGCCATCTCGCCGCCGGGCGCCTTTATCACCATCTCCCAAGTCACGCAGTCGTTCCATCAAATACCGGAGCCGGATGCCCTGTTGCTCGGAAGCCTGGGCGGTGGATTGCTGTTGATTTTGAGCTCACGACGTCGCGCTTGACACGGATTAAGCCACAGGCCATCAGGTTTGGAACCCCGATTTCCGGTATTTTTCCGCGTTTGTTCCATTTCTCAAGCCTCCAATCCATCAACTAACAGGCCCTTGCCCGGATTCCTTGCCTTCTGGGCCGCTAAAGAGGATTTTTCAACCGGTTTTGTCTGGCTGCCATTTCCTGAAAAAATATAAATATTTTTGGAACAAAACCGGCCTTGGTTCATCTAATTTGCGTACTGGTATAACCCCCTACTAATCAGCGGAGAGCAGTATGATGAACAGGAAAATTCTTTTGGTCGCTTCGGCGAGTCTTCTAGGCTGGTCCCTGAGTCAGGCAAGTATCACCAGCGTGCCAACCTGGAATTATAGCGGCGGCTTTTATTGCTATGCCCCCGTGTTCACGGCCGCTGATCAGACTGTGGATTTGACCGGGCACCAATCAAGTTTTGGAGCCTTGGGACTGTCCATCCTCACGGATACCCCGAATGACCCGACTCTTACCATCAACAATGCCATCAATAACACGTCCTCGTTCGCCTGGACGGAGTACATCGTCAGCGTGGCCATGAACCAGAGTTTCACGATCAATTCTGCCGGTGTGGTTGCCCCCGGAGGGTGGACGGCCAGCATTACCCAGCCGGGTGCGCCGGTCGCCGGGATTTACACCGGAACCATTGATTATCTGGGAGGAACGCCGGTATCGATTTATCCTCTCTTAAACAGCACATTGAATTTTGGTTACCAGGTGACGTTTAGCGGTTCGACCTCCTACAGCCTGACCCAAACCGCCAATCCGGTTCCCGAGCCGGGGGCTTGGGGTTTCCTGACGACCGGCGGATTGTTGATGGGCGGCTGGACTTTGGCCCGGCGCCGCCAGGTCAGGCTCCAGACCATAGCCTAAAAGATTTCCGTTCTCCGGGAAAATTGACTCAGCATCAGGGCTGTTCGTTCGGCGAACAGCCCCGAATTGTTTTATGGCCCCACGAACATTCGGCGGGCGGCTTTGAGACTGCGATTTCTGGTTGCACCCGGGGTGTTGATTTCATATGAATCGGGTGTTCAACCTATGCCCATTGGTCCCGTCACCACTCAGCCACGGGAAATCAGTGTGGTCGAACCGGTCAGCCCGGCGCTGGAAAGGGTCAAGCGGAGCCTGTTCCAGCCTTTCAACCTGGGCAAATGGTTCGTCATCGGCTTTTGTGCCTGGCTGGCTCAGTTGGGGGAGAGTGGAGCCAGCGGTAACTATAATTTCAATTCCGGTTCGCATCACAACTACAATGGAGATGAGTTCCGCCACGATCTGATCCACGCCCGGGATTACGTTCTGGACCATCTCAACTGGATCGTGCCGTTGATCGTCGTGCTGGTGGTCATCGGCCTGGCGGTGTGGCTGGTCCTGCTATGGCTCAACAGCCGCGGCAAATTCATGTTCCTGCATTGTGTCGCCCTGGATAAAGCCGAAGTGACCCAGCCCTGGCAAAAATTCGCCCAGGAGGCCAACAGCCTGTTTTTGTTCCGGATCGTACTGTGCCTGGCGTCGATCATTTTCGCACTGCCATTGCTCATCATCGCCATCGTCATTGTCGGCAAGATGTTTCTCGCGGGCCAGTTTCCTGCCAGCGGCATCCTCCAGGCGATTGGCTTCGGCCTTTCATTTATTTGTGTGACCATGCTGTTTGCCATCATTCAAAAACTCACCCTGGACTTCGTGGTGCCCATTATGTTTCTGCGCCGCCATCGGTGCCTGCAGGCGTGGAAGGAATTGGGGACACTGATTTCGGGTCATGTCGGAACGTTCATTCTTTATTTCCTGTTTCAAATTGTACTGTGTCTGGCCATCGGCATTCTCGTCCTGGGCGTGATGATTATCACCTGTTGCATCGCCTGTTGCCTGATGATGCTCCCCTACATCGGAACGGTCTTGTTGTTGCCCGTCATTATGTTCAAGCGCTGTTATTCGCTCTTTTTCCTGGCCCAGTTCGGACCCGATTACGACGTCTTTCTGCCCGAGCCTGCCTCACCGCCAAACCTGCCGCCCGTGGTTTGACGTGCTGCGGATAACTGCGCATTTGAACACCGCCGTGGAATCTCATAAACCTCTCATCGTTTCGCAGATTTCTTCGTGAACGAACTGAATGAACAAATTACGTCCCTGTTGAAACACGGTCACCCCGGCGAGGTTGCCCTGGAGGAAGTACTGCGGGTCGTGCTCAAGCATTTCCACTCCGAAACCGGGACCATTCACCGGCTGGATGCGGCTGGCCGGTCACTTCAGCTCGTCGCGCACATCGGCCTGCCACCGCAAATGCTCGACGTCGTGAAAACAATTCCGGTCGGCAAAGGTATCGCCGGCCAGGTCGTGGCGCGCGGCGAACCGGTTACCCTCTGTAATTTGCAGACGGAGTCCGGCAGCCCGGCCAGGCCCGGCGCGAAACAGTCCGGCGTGGGCGGCGCCCTCTGCGTCCCCACGCGCGCCGGCGATAAAATCACCGGCACCCTCGGCATCGGCACCGTCCGCCCTGTCGCATACACACCGACCGAGACGCGTGCACTGGAAGAAATAGGTCGCGCCCTTGGCGATTTTTTGAAATCCTGAATTCATGGACCTTCCCTCTTCGCAGACCGAAAAAAGACCGAAGGTGAGACTCCTCCCGATTGAGGAATCGAAAAAGCCGGTGCCGGCGGACGTTGCCCCCATCGCCCGGCAGATTATCGACAACGTGGAAAAAGTCATTGTCGGCAAACATGACCAAGTGGTGCTGGCGACGGCGGTCTGGCTGGCGGAAGGGCATTTGCTGATTGAAGACGTTCCCGGCGTTGCCAAGACGATGCTCGCGCGCGCGATGGCCCAAAGCGCCGGCTGCAGCTTCAGACGAATTCAATGCACGCCGGACCTGCAACCGTCAGACGTTCTCGGGGAACCGCATCTGGATCCCAAGACCGGCCGCGCCGAATTTAATTTCGGCCCCCTCTTTTCGCAGTTCGTCCTGGTGGATGAAATCAACCGCGCCAGCCCGCGCACCCAGGCGGCATTGCTCGAAGCCATGGGGGAAGCCATGGTCACGGAAGGGAATGTCTCTTACCGCCTGCAAAAACCGTTCATGGTCGTCGCCACCCAAAATCCCATCGAACAGGAAGGCACGTTCCTCCTGCCGGAGGCGCAAAAGGATCGCTTCCTGATGCGGCTGAACCTCGGCTACCCGTCGTTTGCCGACGAAAAGCAGATGGTCGAGCGCTTTCAATTGCGCCATCCGATGGACACGCTCCAGCCGGTGGCAAATCCCGACGGCATCCTGAAAATGCAGGTGGCGGTGCGCGACGTGAAAGTCGCCCCGGAAGTGAACGATTACATCCTGAAAATCGTCCGCGGCACGCGCGAGCACCCCGCGTTGTTGCTCGGCTCCAGCCCCCGCGGGTCCCTCGGACTGTTCCGCGCGGCCCAGGCCATGGCAGCGATTGCCGGGAAAGATTTTGTTCCTGCCGACCTGGTGAAATCGCTCGCGGAAAAAGTCCTCGCCCACCGCGTGATCGTCCGGCGGGAGGAAAAATTCCGCGACACCCGCGTGGAGGACGTGGTCGCGGAAATTCTCGCCAACATTCCGCTGCCGTTATGACTTATTTTTGGGTGTCGAGCGCGGATTTGAGCGTTTCGGCCAGGGCTGTGGTAGTGCCGCGCCCCCAATAGTGCAGAAACAAGGTCCGCGGGTTCTCGTCTGTCATGTGCGAATGAATGGCCACGATATTCACGCCGCCTTTGCGCAACGCCTTCAGGACGCCCTGCAATTCGCTTTCGCGCACGGCAAAATCTCCATCCACCAGCGCGTTGTCGTCCGATCCGGCAAAGGCCGCCCATGTGTTCGCACCCATTTCCTTGCCAATGTCGGTGTCCATCATCTTCGTGGGCTTGCCGATGACGACCTTGAACATGCCGTTGTTGGCCTGTCCCTTCACGCCGAGAATGTCTTCGATGGTTTTGCCGGTGATTGAGCTTTTGGCTGGCATCGCCCCGTTGCCAAAGCCTGTGGCCGGCGCATGATTTGCCGCGCGGATTTCTTTCATTTTGCCCCAAACATTTTTTACCGCTGTGGCAAGATTCTCTGACGAGCCTTTGCCGCTGATGTGCATGAAGTAAACCTTCGGCTCGTCATAAAAGAAATGGTTGTGCAGCGCAGTCACGGAAAGGCCGTTGTCCAGCGCGGCGCTCATCACCGGATTCACCTCGTCCTGAAAAGCACGGTGTCACCCATGACCATCGTTTGGTCCATGCTCGGCGTGAACGCCGCCCAAGTGCCAAGCCCCATGAACGGCGGCATGGTCCAGCCGTCCACGGAAACTTTCACGTCGTTGCGCGGCACGGTGATTTTGAAGACGTTTTCGTTTGTGTTCATCGCGCCTTTGATGCCGATGATTTGTTCGATTTTGGCGGTGTCGAATTGTGCCCCGTAGAGGTTCAAGGAGAAAACTGGTAATGGACGTAACTATGAACCCATGCATTGATTCTCATATTATTTCCTTTTCTAGCCTTGCGGCTGTTTGTCTTTGAATTGAAATATCGTTTGTAATATGTATTACGTATAGGTAACATTGTCAACAAGTATGAAAACCGGTTCCTGGCTGCTGCTGCTTTACGGCCTGCCCGCCAAGCGAAACGCCGAGCGGGTCAGCCTCTGGCGCAAGTTGAAGAAGTTTGGCGCCATCCAACTCAAAAGCTCGGCCTACGTCCTGCCGGACAATCCCGTCAATTACGAACGGTTCCAATGGCTTTCCAAACAAATTCTGGATGGCGGTGGCGAGGCAACACTGATTCGCGTCGCGCAAATCGAAGGGATGCCCAACGAGCGCATTGTCCAAATGTTCATCGAGGCGCGCACGGCGGAATACAAGGAACTGGTGGCCGCCGGCCGGGAAATGCTCGCGCCGCACCCAAAAACGAAAATCGCAGACATCGGCGGAGGAACTGGAAAAGCTTCAGCGGCGATTTGATGAAATCCGCGAGGTTGACTACTTTGACTCTCCGTCTGCGCACGACGCGCAAATGCTGATGCAACAGATTGGGAAAATATTGGTCCCCAAAAACGCGATTGGAGTTCTGCCTAAATTGGAGGCGACCAAGTTCAAGGGCAAAACCTGGCTTACGCGTCCGCGTCCCGGTATTGACCGGGCAGGTTCCGCGTGGCTCATCCGAAAGTTCATAGACCCGAAGGCACGATTTGACTTCGGCACACAGCCGTCCAAGCATCCCAATGCGCTCCCGTTCGACATGCTGAATGTCGAGTTTTCACACCAGGGCGACGATTGCACGTTTGAAACGCTGGTGAAACGCTTCGGTATCGCCGACCCAGCTGTCCTCGCAAATAGCAGAAATGATCCATGACGCCGATTTGGAGGATGGCAAATTTCGGCGCCGTGAATGTATCGGCATCAACTCCGTCTTGAGTGGTTGGGCCAGAACCAACATGAGCGACGCCGAACTTCTGGCCAAAGGCGTGGCGTGTTTCGAGGGGCTTTACCGGGAACTCAAAAAATGAGAACTGCGCCGCCAGCCGCGATTTGCCGTCAAACCAATCAACGGTTCAGGCGACATAGCGTTCGAGCACGGTCACGAACGCGCGCAAATTCCGGCGGGATTCCGCCTGCGTTTCCGCGTGCTCGATGCAATCGTGCAAATGCGACCGCACCAGCCGGTCGCCGAATGATTTCAAGGCGTTGCGCGCGGCAAGAACCTGGGTCAATACCTTGGCGCAATCGGTGTCGGCGGCGACCATCTTTTCAATCGCCTGAAGCTGGCCCTGGATTTTGTGCAGCCGCACAACCAGGTCCGCCCGTTCTTTCGGATTGTGAGCGTGTTTCATGGGCGGTTTATACCACAACCACACCGGGCGCGCCAACCTCGATGCGGTTGACCCACTATACCGGGTGGGGGTATAATAAGCGCATGAGTTCATTCCAAGATTATCTGCAACATGGCAACGCCTGGCTGTTCATTCCGGCGGCCATCCTGCTGGGCGCGTTGCATGGCCTGGAACCGGGCCATTCCAAAACGATGATGGCGGCCTTTATCGTCGCCATTCGCGGCACCATCGGGCAGGCAGTGCTGCTCGGATTGTCCGCCGCGATCTCGCATTCGCTCATCATCTGGGTTCTCGCCGCCACCGCGTTGCATTACGGCAGCCAGTGGAACGCGGAAACCGTCGAGCCGTATTTGCAACTGGCTTCCGCCGCGATGATCCTCGGTCTGGCCGCATGGATGTTCTGGCGCACGCGCCGGGAATTTGCGCGCCTCGGCCACATCACAACCACGACCACGCGCACAGCGAATTGTTCACGCTCGATCTTGGCCACGGCAAATTGGAATTGAGCGTGTTTGAGGAAGGCGTGCCGCCGGTTTTCCGCCTGCGCGCCCCGGCAGGCGAGCGATTGCCCGTCGGCAAAAGACGTGACGCTCGAAACCGTTCGCCCCGACGGCTCGCGGCAACTGTTTCAATTTTTCCGCCAAACAGGATTTCCTCGAATCCACCGTGGACATTCCCGAACCGCACGAGTTTGACGCCACGGTCACGGTCGGCCACGGCGGACACAGCCACACTTGCCGCGTGGAGTTCCGCGAGGACGAGCACCATCACCACCATCACGACGACGACGACGGCAGCAAAGAATTTCAAGACGCCCACGAACGCGCCCACGCGCAGGACATCGCCCAGCGTTTTGCCGATCGCGCGGTCACGACACCGCAAATCATGTTGTTTGGCGTGACCGGCGGATTGATGCCGTGTCCGGCGGCGTTCACGGTGCTGCTGGTGTGCCTGCAACTGAAGAAAGTGACACTGGGTTTTGCGGTGGTTGGCGCGTTCAGTTTCGGTCTGGCGTTGACGATGGTAGCCACTGGCGTGATGGCCGCCTGGAGCGTGCGCCACGCGGAAAAGCGATTCAAAGGCTTCGGCGAAGCGATGCGCCGCGCGCCTTATATTTCCTGTGTCTTGCTGGTTCTGCTGGCGTCCTACATGGCCTGGCACGGCTGGCACGGACTTCCGGCCAAATAGATTTATGAAATGGATCACGCGTGAAAAAATCAAAGTGGACCGGGTCGCCTGTCCGTGGCTCATCAAGAAATTTATAGACGCAGACGCAGAATTTATTTTTGTTCCGGCAAACCAAATTGAAGCCAAAGCAAAGGAACTCGGCGCGATTCCTTACGACATCGAAGGTTGTGATCTGGGCCATCACGGCGAGGATGTTTCTTTCGATTCGATTGTGAAGAAATACAAGCTGGCCGATCCCGCGTTGCAATTGCTGGCGCAAATTGTGCGCGCGGCGGATTCGCATCCAACGAACCCGCATCCCGCCGGCGAAGGGTTGCGCTGGGTGGCGTTCGGTTTTAGCGCGCTTGGTTTGAGCGATCACAAAATTCTCGAACGCGAGTTCATTGTTTATGACGCGCTTTACGCCGAGTGTCAACGACGAGTAGCCTCTTCCCACGAGTGAACGGTTGGAGAAAAATTTCCGAATTTCTCGCGCTGCGGCGCAACACGTCGCTGCTGCTCGTCGCGCTCGTGCTGGCGGGCACAGGCGAAAAACTTTGGCTCGGCTTTGCGCCCAAATACATCGAAACGCTTGGCGGGACGGTTTTAATCATCGGGCTTTTCGACGCGCTGCAAACGTTGCTCGGCGCAGTCTATGCCTATCCCGGCGGCTGGTTGACAGATCATTGGGGTCAACGCCGCTCGCTCTTGCTGTTCAGCTTCATTTCAATTGCCGGTTACATTTTGGTTTTGTTGTGGCCGCACTGGCTGGCGCTCCTGCTGGGCTCGTTTTTGTTTCTCGCCTGGAGCGCGCTGTCCCTGCCGACGACTTTTTCTGTCGTCGCCACGTCGCTGGAACAACACCGGCACACGATGGGCGTTGGCGTGCAATCCATGATCCGTCGTGTGCCGATGATGCTCGGTCCACTCCTGGGTGGTGCGCTGATGACACATTTTGGCTGGGCAGACGGTGTGAAATACGCGCTGTTGTTGTGCATCGCCATGAGCCTGCTTACGGCGGCGTTTCAATGGTTCATGTTCGAGCCGGATGAAGATGGTTCGATGAAGAACAATTCCGCCGGCTCAAATGTCTTTCTTTGGCGTCGTCAAATCCTTCACGCCCGCGTTGCGCGAACTGCTCGTGAGCGACATTTTTATCCGCTTCTGCGAGCGATTGCCGTATGCCTTCGTGATTCTGTGGGCGATGAATTACGGTGGCGTGACGGCGCAGCAATTCGGATTTCTGGTCGCTTTCGAAATGCTGGCGGCGATGTTTTGCTACATTCCGGTCGCGCATCTGGCGGACAAATACGGTCGCCGTCCATTTGTGCTGATCACGTTCGTCTTCTTTACGCTGTTTCCAGTGACGCTGCTTTTTGCGCACAATTTCGCGTGGCTGGCGTTGGCGTTTGTCGTGCGTGGACTGAAGGAATTCGGTGAACCGGCGCGCAAAGCGCTTATCATCGGCGAGGCGTTGCCGGAACTACGCGCGCGCACTTACGGCGCGTATTATCTCATCCGCGATTGCACGGTCACGACCGGTTCATTCCTCGGCGCGTGGCTGTGGTATATCAGTCCCCAGGCAAACTTTCTTGGCGCAGCGATTTGCGGTGCGCTGGGTACCATCTGGTTTTGGCACTTTATTTACTGCAAACCAGTGTCACCAAATTAAAACAGCTTTGCCGGACCCGCATTCTCGTGCAAAAATTGATGCGGAAAACATGGATCCGGAAAATTCCGCCGCAAAAAAGCTCGCGCTGCGGTTCGTCCTCATCATCGGGGTGGTCCAGTTGTTCGCCGACATGACCTACGAAGGCGCGCGCGGCATTATCGGACCGTTCCTCGGTTCGCTCGGCGCCAGCGCGACCATAGTCGGCTTCACCGCCGGCTTTGGCGAATTAATGGGTTATGCATTCCGGTCCGTTACCGGTTATTTCGCGGACAAGACGCATAAATACTGGGTCTTCATTTTCGCCGGTTACTTCGTCAACATGCTCGCCGTTCCTGCGCTTGCGCTGGCAGGCAACTGGCCGACGGCGGCCGTGCTGGTGATTGCCGAGCGGACCGGACGGGCCATCCGCAAACCATCCACCGACGCCCTGTTGTCACACGCAGGCAGCCGGATCGGCCACGGCTGGGCGTTCGGTTTGAACGAATTTCTGGACCAGACCGGTGCCACCATCGGCCCGCTGCTCATGGCAGCCATTTTGTATTTCCACGGCGGTTATCACCATGCGTTCGCCGTCCTTTTGGTTCCGGCGTTGCTGTGCCTGGGTGCGGTAGCCGTCGCCAGAATGCGGTACCCGCGCCCGCATGAACTGGAAACGCGCGCGCCGACAAAACTTCAAACCAAGGGATTTTCCAGAATCTATTGGCTCTATGTCATCGCCGGCGCGCTGATCGCGGCGGGTTTCGCGGACTTCTCGTTGATTGCGTTTCATTTTCAAAAAACCGGATCGGTCGGCCAAAGCCTCGTGCCGGTCTTTTACTCTGCAGCCATGGTGACCAGCGCGCTGGCCGCGCTGGTATTCGGAAAATTGCTCGATCACTTCGGCCGGCCGATCGTGGTGCTGGCGTTTTTCCTCGGCGCCGGTTTTGCGCCTTGCGTTTTCCTGGGCGGATTCGGGTTGGCGCTGACCGGAATGGTTCTGTGGGGAATCGGCATGGGGGCGCAGGATTCCCTGCTCAAGGCGATGCTCAGTGGTGTGGTGCCGGCGGACAAACGCAGCACGGCGTTCGGTGTTTTCGACACCATTTTCGGAGTGGCATGGTTTGCGGGCAGTGCGGGAATGGGTTGGTTGTACGACCGATCCCTCCCGGGCTTGATTGTTTTTTCAGTTCTTCTTCAACTCGCAGCATTGCCGTTCTTCCTCCTCGCCAGGCAAAGTGAACGTCGATAACGTACCGCTGCGCCCGGCTCAATTTGTTGAAATCAGGCTGCCGGCCACTTGGCTTGCTTTTCCTTTCGGAAAGAAGATAATCCCGGCATGCCCAGCCCGGCGCTCACCATCGAACAACTGCGGGTGGATTTTCCGGGCGTGGTGGCGGTCAATGATCTTTCCCTGACCGTTGACGCCGGTGACGTTTGCGGTTTGATCGGTCCCAATGGAGCGGGAAAGACAACCACCATGCGCGCGGTTTCCGGACTGCAGGAATGCACCCACGGCGTGGTAAGAGTGGATGGACACGAACTCACACGCGAACCGGAGGAGCTGAAACGACGGCTGGGCTTCATGCCGGATTTTTGCCCCGTTTACGACCAGCTCACCGCCACGGAATTTTTGGATCATTTCGCCCGTGCTTATAACGTGCCCGACCGCACCAAACGGATCGAGCACTGCCTGGAACTGACCTGGCTCACGGAAAAACGCGGCGCCTTGTGCGAGGAACTATCGCGAGGCATGAAACAGCGACTGGTACTGGCCAAAACCCTGCTCTCCGATCCCCAGGTGCTCCTGTTGGATGAACCGGCCAGCGGACTGGATCCGCTCGGCCGTATCGAACTGCGCAAACTGATGCTCCAATTGCGGGAAATCGGGAAAACGGTCTTGATTTCTTCGCACATTCTGACCGAGTTGTCCGGCTTCTGCAACAAGGCCGCCATCATGGAACGCGGCCGGCTGGTCATGGCCGGGACCATCGCCGAACTGGGACAAAAACTGGGGCGTCGCCAGCTGTCCCTGAAATGGCGCAACGCCGACGACCTGGCCCTGCAAATCCTGAAACGCGAAGGCGTCAAAAACCTCGAAGCCAATGCCCAGGGCGCATCCTTCGATTTTGAAGGCAACACCGATGCCCTTGATGGACTGCTCAAAACCCTGGTGGTCGAAGGGGTGCGCGTCACCGAGTGGCGCGACAATACCGACGATCTGGAACAAATCTTCCTGCAATCCGGTGCCAGGGAATTAATGTGAGCCTTGCCGACAATCCAATTTTTTTGACGCAGAAACGACTGACGCATCGCGCGGGCGTGCTGGCGGCGGTGCTCATCGCGGCGTTGATCGGCCTGAGTTTATTGTCCGGACTGATCGCCTATCTGGCCGCGCCGCAGGACTTCGATTTTCGTTCGTCCCGGGAAGCCGGCAAATTGTTTTATGGTTGGGTGATTGGTGTGGAGGTGCTGGTGTTGATCCTTGGCGGGTTCGGCAAAATTTCGCGAGTGCTTGCCGACGACCGCAAAGCCGGCTTATGGGAAAGCAACCGGCTGACACCGTTGAAACCGGAGGAAATTGTCGCCGGCTACTGGCTGGGCGCGGCCTTGCGCGAATTTTACATGGGCCTGGTACTCGCCGGGATCGGGCTGGTCATTGTTCTCCTGGCAAAACTGCCAGTCACGCTGTGGCTCGGAACGCAGGCACTGGTTATCGGCGCGGCCATGTTCTTTGGCCTGCTGGCGCTGCTGGCCGGCATGGCCGTCCAGCGTCCGCAAAGCGGCCTTATCCTGCTCTTGCCGCTCATTTTCCTGCAGATGTTTTCGTTCGTGTTCCCCCGGTACACGATCATTAACTTTCTGTTGCCGATCTATGGCATCGGAAATCTGTTCAGCGCCGGGCAGCATCCGGACGCGGATTGGAGCACCTGGCCGCAACTGTTTGGAATGCCGGTGCCGCCCATCGCCTTGAGCCTGGGAATTCAGCTGGTGATCGGGATTTTCTTCTGGCGCGCGGCCGTGCGCAAAACCGCGAATCCGTTTCAACCGTTATTACTGCGCTGGGAAGCCATCGCGATTTTTTCGCTGCTGGTCGCAGTCCAGCAGGCATTGGTCTGGAGCATCTGGCACGGTGAATTTGGAAACCAGCCGGACGCCCAGGCGCCTCGCACCGAAGCGATGGGTGCGCCCATGCTCGCCATCGTGCATGGCGGAACGATTCTCATCGGTGTCTTGATTCTTGCCTTGGCCAGTCCGATGCCGGAACGCGTGCGGGTGGAAGCCTTGCGCACCGGCCGGGGCAACCTGCAGTTGGCTTTTTCCCGCAGCGCCGTGTGGCTGGCTTTCGCCTTGAGCGGGGTAGCCGCCGTCGTGTCGGCAAGCCAGTTCACTTTTTCCTTCAAAGCCCACGGCACAGCCTGGGCGCTGGCCGCCGCCAACCTTCTGGTCTTTTTCCTCATGTTCTCCTTGCTGTTGGAATTTTGCCGCCTGCGTTTCCAGCGCCGCGCGGTCGGCTTCGTCGCGTTGTGGCTCTTCGTATTATGCCTTCTCCCGTTTGTTCTGGCCGGGGTCTTTTCCAATGAAGGCTTTGCCAAACTTTCATTTCTGGCACCGGGAGTGATTGCGCTCGCCGGCACGGAGATTGACGACTTGAACTATCTGACGGCGTCCACGGTCGCCCAGTTCGCTGTCGTCGTGCTGCTGTTTTTGGCCTGGCAACGGCAATGGAAATTATTGTTGGTCCCCTCGGCTACGGTTCTCCCGGCAAAATAAGAGCGCCTGCACCGGTTGCTGTTCGCGTCACCGCCTCTCCGGATCCGATCGGCTTCCCAAAGTCAGGCGCGGGCCGGCTCGAGCACCGCATCGCGCCGTTTCAACCATTCGTCGCCCAGACTGAAAAGTGTCCGGGCCTTCATCACCCGTTCCGCCAGCGGAAAGACAATCCGTTCTTCCTTGTCAAAATGTTCGCGTGAACGCAGCACCGCCCGCAGCAACAGGTCGCGCGCCTGCTTCGCACCCCGCGCCTTTTGCACCGCGGCCAGCCGGGCGTCAATTTCCTCGTGCTCCTCGTGAAACGTCTCGCTCTGTCCGATCTGCGACAGGCAATGCTCCAGGGGTTCCACCAGCAGCTCGTCTTCGGTCCGGGCATGGGCGCGCATGAGCACCTCCAGCGTGGCCGCCAGCAATTTGACCTCCGCCAGCGTCTGGAGACGCGGCACGGTCTGTTCAATGTGATCGAACAAATTGTGGAACACCACGTGTTCCGCCATCAGGATCTTGGTGATTTTCATGGCCGGGATCAGACTCTTTCCGTTCACATCCTAAATTCACCCTGTCGTCAACCCCTTTCAAACCTTTTCTTGGCTTTCTTTCAACCGGAACCGTCGAACCCTGGAAACATCGAGGCCAAAAATGCCTGTCCGAAGTCCCATCCCGCCGATGGATCCGGTCAAAACTCGATTTCGTACGGCAGGTCGTAAGCTTTGGAATTTTTCCGACGCCCGTCCCCGCCGGAATCCTTCAAATCCGGGCCAACCGAGTAAATCAGCTTCTGGGCGGGCAGATAACGGAACGGTTTGCCGTCAAACTCGTCAGTTGGAACCTGGGGAAAGAATTCCGGCACCAATCCGGAAAGAGATTCCGGCAACCGGCCGTGCCGCATTTTGTAAAGCTTCAGGGCCACCAATAATTGGGTCGCCGTGACATCGACATTCTCCTGACTCACTCGCGAGGCAAAAGGCTTGAAGGAAAATTCCGTCATCCCGAAAAGAATATCTCCCAGGGCGTTACCGCTGATCAGGCGTCGCCAGACCGGGGTATTGGTTTCCACGACGGGCAACTCTGCCCAGGGTATTTCGTCAAACGGTCTTGAAATGTTGTCACGCATAACACGATCTTCCCGGGCAAATTTCATTTTGGTTTTCGTCGGGCTGAACAGCAATTGATCATAAAAGGAAAACGTCATTGGATTGGTTTCGGAGACGGTCGCCTGATATTTCCCCGCGGCCAGGTCGTCCAGGAATTTACGATTGATTTGATATTCCACCTTAAAGGTATTGGTGAGACCTTCCTTGTTTGCCCGGTACTGGTCGAGCCGGTCAATCAACCCGACCAGGTTCGTTTCCGGAAGTGCGGTTTGCGGAATCATTTGTTGGATGTGTCGAACGCCGACAGTTTTAATGGCCGAGCCAACCAGAAAATGAATGATCGTCCCGCCGGAATTTTCCACACGCTGACCAAATTCAATTATTTTGAAGGCGGAATCGCAGGCGTCCCTTTCTTTTCCTTCACGAAACAAGGCGACGACCTGAATGGCTTCAACGCGACTGATGGCCTTCCATCCTGCCAGATAGGAATATTCCTGGACGAACGGGTTGGGTACGGGAACGAGCAAGCAAGGCTGCCGCCTGGCTTCGTCAAACAAACTTAAACAACTGCGGTTCTTCTCCAGGACCTCCGTGGCCAACGAATCATCCCAGTTGGTATTATTACTCAAATCGTCCAGCCGATCACTCAGCGCTTCGGGCCAATACAGTTCGTTGGTCGCTTTTAACAGGGTCCAGAACGCGTTACTTTCCACCGGGACTACGACTCGCGCTGGAATTAAATCGGAATCATTGAAGGTTTCTGCTCTCTGGCGGTCGGCCAATGATGAAACAACAACGTAAACTGCCAGACAGACCGCCAACATTGCGACAATGGAAACCGCAAGAATAATGAGAATTTTGAACTTTCCCATCCGTTGTAATTGAGGGTAAACGGCCTCTGTTCACAACGTAAAAAGTTCAGTCGACAAAATCTCATTGTTTGCCCGGGGGGCGGCGGGTTGTGTTCCGCCAGCGCGCGCTTGAAATGCAGCCGCGCGGTCTCTATGCTCTCAGGCAGTAATCATGAAGAAAACGTCACCTGCCCCAGCGGGGTTCCAACCGTGAAAATTCGCAAAGCAGTCATCACTGCCGCGGGCCGCAATCAGCGGAACCTGCCCCTGCAAACATTGGTGGACCGCGACGGCCAGTCCAGATCGGCCCTCACCATCTTGTTGGAGGAAGCGCTGCAGGCCGGCATCGAGGAAATTGGCCTGGTGATCAACCCCGCCGACCAGGGCGCCTTTGCCGCCGCCGCCGGCCCCCACGCCAATCGCGTTCAGTTCATTGAACAGCGCGCCCCGCTCGGTTACGGCCACGCCGTGGCGTGTGCGCGTCAGTTTGCCGGCAACGAAGCTTTCCTGCTGCTGGTGGGCGACCATCTGTACCTCAGCAAAGACAAAAATTCCTGCGCCCGGCAATTGCTGGAGATTGCGTCGGCCGAAGCGTGCGCGGTTTCCGCGGTGCAGGCCACGCATGAAAGCAAACTGCCCTACTACGGCGCGGTGGGCGCGCGGCGGCTGCCGGGCCGGGCGGGATTGTATCAGGTGGATCGCGTGCTGGAAAAACCGACGCCCACGGTGGCCGAACAAAAACTCATCGTGCCCGGTTTGCGCGCCGGCCATTATCTCTGTTTCTTCGGCATGCACGTATTGACGCCCGGCGTCATGGACATGTTACAGCAGCTCGTGGACAAGGCGGGCGATGCCGGCGGCGTGCATCTCGCCGAGGCCCTCGCCAAAATGGCCGAAAGCGAACGCTACCTCGCCTGCGAATTGCAGGGCCGCCGATACGACATCGGCGTGCAATATGGTCTGCTCACGGCGCAATTGGCCCTGGCCCTGCACAGCAAAGACCGGGACGAGGTCCTCACCCTGCTCCTCGAACTGCTGGCGCAGACGTAAAGAACCTTTGTTGCTCCATGAACATTCAACATTCAACTTTCAACACGGAACGTCCATTTGTCTGGGTAGGGCGCGTCACTCCGTGCGCGCCGCCACCAAGACAATTTAAAACGGCGCGCGCGGAGCGACGCGCCCTACCATTGAGCGTTGATTGTTGGACGTTGAATGTTGAATGTTTCCCAACATCGTCCCGCCGCATTTAGGCCATGCCCGGCAAACTCGTTCAAATCATCACTTCGCCCGACCCGGCGGTGCGCAATCAATCGCTGGACGCGTTTTGCCAGGCCGCCGGCTTGCCGGAATTGCTCGCCGAATGCACCGAACTCGAAACGTTCCGCCGTCGTAGTGAAAACCTTTACGAACGTGTGCGGGCGTTGCTTTTCCTGTATGCCATTCACCGGTTTCATTTGCCGCTGAAACCCGGCATCGGCACGCGGAATTTGATTCCCTTCCATGGTTATACCCACCTGCTGGAACGCCGTTTCGAGGAGGCCATCACCGTGTTTCTGAAGGTGCAAAACCACGACGGCCCGTCCGATCCCGTTTCCAGCGCGCTGGCCGTGACGTATTACCGGCTGGCGATTCAAACCCTGGCCAATCAGGTCCGCGGCAGCGTCCGGTCCGTGCGCGGCAACCAATGGATGTTCCGCATGGGCCATCCCGCCGACCATCCCCTGCGCCTCCGTCGGGAACTGTTGCAGCGCGGCACGGACGGCACCTACCCCATCCTCCGGGAATGCACGCCGGTGCGCATGGACCTCACCCATTGCGGCTGGAGCGATATCTTCTTCCTCGGCATGGACTACCCCGAAGGCGCCAAGGTCCTGAATGTTTCGATTGACCTGGGTGTTCATGGACGCGATGCCGGCCCGCGGCCGCCGGTCGAAACGTATTTGCGCGTAATTGACGAACCGTTGTTGCGCCTGACCAGCGTGGACCTCGGCGCCACCGCGGACATCACCAGCCTCGCCGACGTGTTCGACTTCGCAAAAGATTATCTCGGGCTGCTCAAGGCCGCCGTCATCGCCGGCGGGATTGTGCCACCCGGCGTCGAAGGTTCAGGCCAGAGCCTGGCGGATTTGCTGGCCCGCGTGGTGGGCACGGGACGCGGCCTGGAACTGGTCAGTTGCGTGAATGGCATTCCCAAAGGTTCGCGCCTCGCGGTGTCCACGAACCTGCTGGCGTCGATGATTTCGCTGGGCATGCGGGCGACCGGCCAGGCGGCCTCGCTTCAGGGCGCCCTGGAGGAAGACGAACGCCGGCTGGTGCTGGCGCGCGCGATTCTGGGCGAATGGCTGGGCGGCTCGGGTGGCGGCTGGCAGGATTCCGGCGGCGTCTGGCCCGGGATCAAACTCATCGAAGGCGTGCTGGCGGCCGAAGGCGATCCGGAACTTGGCGTCAGCCGTGGACGGTTGATGCCGCAACACCGGATCCTCGATGCCGCCGAAGCTTCGCCCGCCGCGCGCCGGAAATTGCAGGACAGCCTCGTGCTCGTCCACGGCGGCATGGCCCAGAACGTCGGACCCATCCTGGAAATGGTCACGGAAAAATACCTGCTGCGATCCGGCGCCGAGTGGCAGGCGCGGTTGAGCATGCTCGGTATTCTGAAGGAAGTCCTTTCCGCCTTGCGCCAGGAAGACGTCGCGGCCCTGGGCAGCGCCACCACCCGGAATTTTTCCGGCCCGATCCAAACCATCATTCCGTGGGCCACCAACCTGTTTACCGAAACCCTCATCCAGCGCGTGCAAGGCGAGTTTGCCAAAAACTTTCTCGGCTTTTGGATGCTCGGCGGCATGTCCGGCGGCGGCATGGGCTTCATCTTTGACGCCGCGCATAAAGCCAAAGGTCAGGCACGGTTGCAGGAGTTGATGTCGCAAACCAAACGGGAACTGGAACACGCCCTGCCCTTTGCCATGGAACCGGTCGTGTACGACTTCGCCATCAACGAAAAAGGCACCTGGGCGGACCTGCTGAGCGGTCCGGCCGCGTTAATGCCGCAAGGTTATTACGCGCTCATCATGCCGCAGTTGCTCCGGCAGGAGGCGTACAAACTGCCGCCGTTGCGCCGGGCGGAACTGGACAAGTTCGGCGCGGCCTGCCGCGCCCGGCCCGAGTTGCGCGGCATGGTGCAAACCTTGTTTGACCGACTGCTGCCGCATCAGAAAACCGATGACAAAGGCGAAACTTCGCTTCCGGCGTTGCTCGAGCGGTACGGCTTCGACCGCACACAACACGAACAAATTCGCGCCGATCTCAAAGGCGGCCGCATCGGCCTGGTGCAAAATCGACTGCCCGTCAGCACACAAATCCAGGATGTGACCGACGGCGACGTGTTCGATGCCACGCGGGGTTTATCGAAAGAATATCGTGACGCCGGGCTGGCAGCGCTGAAAGCCGGTGAAGTGGCCGTGGTCACACTCGCCGCCGGCGCGGGCAGCCGCTGGACGCAGGGCGCCGGCACGGTCAAGGCGCTGCATCCGTTCTGCAAACTCGGCGGACAGCACCGCACCTTTCTGGAAGTGCACCTCGCCAAGAGCCGGCGCATCGGGAAACTGGCCGGGAATCCCCTGCCGCACATCATCACCACCAGCTACGTTTCGCACCAGGCGACCGAGGAATTTCTCGGACGCGAAAAATTTTATGGCTACGACGGCCCGCTGTGTCTGTCCGAAGGCCGTTCGGTCGGCCTGCGCCTGATTCCCATGGAACGCGACCTGCGGTTCATGTGGGAGGAATTGCCGCAGCAAATCCTCGACGAACAGGCGCAAAAAGTCCGCGACAGCCTGCGGCACGCGCTCATCGGCTGGGCCCAACAGGCCGGTGAAGGCAGCGATTACAATGACAACGTCCCGTTGCAATGCCTGCATCCGGTCGGCCACTGGTTTGAAATCCCGAACCTGCTCCGCAACGGCACACTGGCCAAACTGCTCGAACAACGCCCGCAATTGAAACACCTGTTGTTGCATAACATCGACACCGTGGGTGCGGACGTTGACCCGGCCACGTTCGGCCTGCACCTCAAACTCGGCGGTTGCCTGACATTTGAAGTCATCACGCGACGGATTGAAGACCGTGGCGGCGGTCTCGCGCGTGTGAACGGCAAGACCCGCATGGTCGAAGGCCTCGCCATGCCGCGCGAGGAGGATGAATTTGCCCTGTCTTATTACAATTCGAACACGTGCTGGATCGACGTGGACAAACTGCTGGCCGTATTTCAGTTAACCCGCGCCGACCTGGCCGATGCGAGCAAGGTGACCGATGCCGTGCGCGCGCTGGCATTGAAACTGCCGACCTACGTCACGCTCAAGGACGTGAAAAAACGCTGGGGCCATGGGCAGGAGGATATTTTCCCGGTGGCCCAATTTGAAAAATTGTGGACCGACATGACGGCGTTGCCGGAAATCGATTGCCAATTCATCGCCGTACCGCGTCTGCGCGGACAGCAGCTCAAGGACCAGGCGCACCTCGACGGCTGGCTGCGTGACGGCTCCGCCGCCTATGTCGAGAGCTTGTGCGAGTGGAAATAGTCACACCGACTTTTTTAGACACGGATTCCACGAATTTCCACGGAGGCAAACTGAAGCCCTGTAACGGCGAAATATTTTATTTGGCTCGCGAGTACGCTCGCCCCACCAGTTGCTTCCGCGTAGTTCGCGTTTTTCGCGGTTAGAATAGGGACTCGTGTAATTCGTCCCTCCGAATCCGTGTTTATCCGTGTCCATCTTGGTTAATAAGTTAAATTGTATTGCCATGACGCGGAACATTTTGAATCATAATGTCATGTACCGCTGTTTCCTCGAATAGAACTGCCGTACCGGAGAATTGAACGATGTCATATCGAGCCTGGTTTCAATGCATCAACCCGCAATGCGGAGCCACCTATCCGCTGAATTCCATCGTCTATCACTGCACCCAGTGCGGTTCGCTGCTGGAGGTGCAGCATGAACTCAAGGCGCTCGCCCGCCGCGACGCCCGGGGCTGGATGAAACTGTTCGAGGACCGTTACAAAAGCAATCTATGGCCGTACGGCTCAGGCGTCTGGGGCAAGAAGGAATGGATTCTGCCGGAAATCAACGACAACAACGTCGTCTCGCTTTACGAAGGCGGCACCAACCTGTTCTGGGCCGAGCGTTTCGGGAAATTGATCGGCGTGGACGATCTCTGGATCAAACTCTGCGGCAACACCCACAGCGGCTCGTTCAAAGACCTCGGCATGACGGTGCTGGTGTCGCAGGTCAAACAGATGATTTCCGAAGGCGCGCCCATCAAGGCGGTCGTGTGCGCGTCCACCGGCGACACCTCGGCCGCGCTGGCGACGTATTGCGCCGCCGCCGGCATTCAATCCATCGTGCTGCTGCCGCGCGGTAAAATTTCCATCGCCCAACTCGTCCAGCCCATCGCCAACGGCGCGCTGGTGCTTTACCTGGACACCGATTTCGACGGCTGCATGCGGCTGGTGCAGGAAGTGACCAAGGACGAAACATTGTACCTGGCCAACTCGATGAATTCATTGCGCGTCGAAGGCCAGAAAACCGTGGGCATCGAAATCGTCCAGCAATTCGACTGGGAATCGCCGGACGTCATCGTCATTCCGGGCGGCAATCTGGGCAACGTCTCCGCCCTCGGCAAAGGCTTGATGATGATGAAGGACCTCGGCCTGATTGAGAAATTGCCGCGCATCGTGGTGGCGCAGGCCGAGCGCGCGAATCCGCTTTACCGGGCTTACCAGCGCAACTTCGAGGAGTTCGAGCCGGTCCAGGCGCAAAAGACACTCGCCAGCGCCATCCAAATCGGCAATCCGGTCAGCTACCAAAAAGCCGTTCGCACGCTGAAACAATTCAATGGCATCGTCGAGCAGGCCACCGAGGAGGAGTTGGCCGATGCGGCGGCGTTGGGCGACCGCACCGGCATGTTCAATTGCCCGCACACCGGCGTCGCGTTGGCCGCGCTCATCAAACTGCTCAAGGCGGGCAAGATCGATAAATCCGAGCGCGTCGTTGTGATTTCGACCGCACACGGACTGAAATTCGTCGAGATGAAGGTGAAATATCACCAGAGTGAACTGGATTTCCCCTG
Source organism: uncultured Verrucomicrobiae bacterium (assembly GCA_963708525.1). GTDB lineage: Bacteria > Verrucomicrobiota > Verrucomicrobiia > Limisphaerales > UBA11358 > UBA11358. The sequence continues at coordinate 132,659 of CAVPTH010000008.1, forward strand.
CCGTTACGCCAACCGGCCGATCGAACTGCCCGCGCGTTTGGACGCGGTCAAAGAGGCGCTCAACCAGGCGCTCGCCAGGAAAGTCGAACACCATGCCTAAGCCAGCCAAAAAAGGTAGGGACGCCGCGCCGAGGCGTCCGGTCGGCTCGGCGAGCCGACCCTACCAGGCTCGCGGTCTGGCCACGCTCGCCATTCACGGCCGCACACGTCGGCGCAAGGCGCATCACGCCGTTTCCACGCCCATCGTCCAGACCTCGAACTTCAGCTTCGACAACATGACCGAAGTGGTCGAGTTCATGAAAGCCAAGGGCGAAGGCCGCATCATCCGCGAACAGGAATACGGCCGGTACGGCAATCCGACCCAACAGGAAGCCGAGCGCAAGCTGGCGGCCATCGAAGGCGCCGAACGGGCCATCATTTTCTCCACCGGGATGAGCGCGGTAGTCATGACCTTGATGGCCTACATGAAACCTCACGGCCATATCATTTTTACCAGCGATTGCTACCGGCAGACGCGCGATTTCGCCACCAAGCTGCTCACCAAATTCGGCATCCAAACCAGTCTCGTCGCGCCGACTGCTGCGGCCATTAAAAAAGCGATCCGCCCGAACACGAACATCATCTTCACCGAATCACCCACCAATCCTTACCTGCGCGTGCTGGACATCCCGGCCATCGTCAAGGTGGCCCGGGGCCACAAGATTCTGACGATGATTGATGCCACGCTGGCGACGCCGTACAACATCCGGCCGCTGGAAATGGGCGTGGACCTCGTCATCCATTCGGCGACGAAATATCTGGGCGGCCACAACGACCTGCTGGCCGGCGTCACGCTGGGCGGCTATAAACAGTTGGAGGAACTCAACAAGTTACAGCGCATGATCGGGTCCATGGCCGGACCGTTCAGTTGTTTCCTGCTCGAACGCGGACTCAAAACTTTCGGCCTGCGCATGGCCCAACACAACCAATCCGGCCTCGAAGTGGCGCGCTATCTGGAATCGCATCCCAAAATCGAGCGCGTCTGGTATCCGGGATTGAAATCGCACCCGGATTATCGCATCGCCCGCGCGCAAATGCGCGGTGCCGGCAGCGTCATCACCTTTCTCGTGAAAGGCGATGGCAAGGCGACGTGCCGATTCATTGATCGCCTGGAACTGTTCCTCATCACACCTAGCCTGGGCGGTTCCGAAAGCCTCGTGACGCAGATGTCCACGATGTCATTCTTTGATTACCCGGCCGAGTACCGCGAAAGCATCGGCATCGTGGACAACCTGGTGCGCATTGCGTTGGGCCTGGAAGACACGCGCGACCTGATTGCCGACCTCAAGCAGGCATTGAATCGGATTTAACCGCCGAGACGCGGAGGATTTTAACCACGGATTCACACGGATAAACACGGATTCGGAGGGACGAGTTATACAAGTCCCAAACTTCTGACACGAATTCACACGAACGGTAGGGCTGACCTGCCGGTTAGCCTCCCAAGGTGGCGCAGCAACGCCGCCCTACCAATAAATCTCTGCGTCTCTGCGTCTCTGCGGTTAAAGCACGGCAACCTTGCCACCACGCTCTTTCGGCGATAAAACACCCACCATGAGCGCACCGAAGGATGATCTGCTCAAAGCGATTGAACTGGCCCTGGCCGGCGACTGGGAGGCCGCGCACAACATGGTCCAGCAATACGAAGAGGACGCCATGGCCTCATGGATTCACGCGGTGCTGCACAAAATCGAGGGCGACCTCGGCAACAGCCGCTATTGGTACCAGCGCGCTGGCCGACTCGACCACGTCACCGACGAACCCCGCGCCGAACTGGCCGCCATTCGGGCTGACCTGACGGGTCGAAACGCAGCGCAAACGGGCTGAACATCTCTCCTGACACCTCCATGTTCTGAGCCACGGGTTGGCAAGCCCGACCGAAAGCCGTGAAGTTTTTAATGTGGTCCAATTGATGACTGCTGGCGGAACCAAATTGGGTGGGCGAAACCGCAAGATCGGCCAGCCGACACCGGCGTCACAAAAATGCTCGCCGAAGTGCGGTGAGCCAGGGAAAACGTGATCGTATCACGCTAATGACCCCTAATTGTAAAAATAAACTTGTATTAGATTAAAAATTTCCTTATCCTTGAGCGGAGATAGCATGAACCCTTGCCGAGCATTAAGAATTGCCTGCTTGCTGTCTGCAGCCATGATATCTTTCGGAGTTCAGGCTCAATATACTTTCACGACGAATAACGACGGCTCGCTCAACATCAGTGCATTCTCCGGTTTCGGTGCTGTGACTATCCCTGATACGTTCAATAACCTGCCGATCACCAGCATTGGGTATGGCGCATTTCACCTGAGCGGCTTGGGCAGTATCACCATGGGCACCAATATGACCAGCATCGGCATCGAAGCGTTTATGAGTTGTTCCGGGCTGAAGAGTGTCACGCTCGGCCCTAATGTTACCAGCATTGGCAACAGCGCGTTTTCGAGTTGCACCGCTTTGAAGACAATCGTTGTCCCTGACAGTGTCACGAACTTTGGGGTCGATATCTTCATGGCCAACTCCAAGCTCAGCAGTGCTACCTTGGGCAACGGCGTCCCGAGCCTGCCGGATTATACGTTCGATGAGTGTACCAGTCTGACCAACGTCGTCATCGGCACGGGTGTCGCCAGCTTTGGAAACGCGGTATTCACGCATTGCCCGTTGCAGGCAATCATCGTGGATCCGCAAAATCAGTATTTTTGCAGTGTGGACGGGGTGTTCTTCAATAAGCAGCAAACCGAACTCATTTTATATCCCATGGCCAAGGGAGGCAGCACTTATACCATTCCTGAAAGTGTCAACGTTATCGGAATGGATGCGTTTTACAATTGCACGAGCTTCACCACCATCACGATTCCCGATGGAGTGACGAACATTCAACAAAGTGCGTTCCTGGCCTGCTCCGGCCTGACAAACGTTACCCTTGGGAACAGTGTGGTTAACCTCGGGACCGCTGCCTTCGAAGGCTGTACCGGTTTGACCAGCGTGGCGCTTCCCGACAGTGTAACGACCATTGGGCAGTATGCGTTTTACATTTGCACCAGCCTGACCAATGTCATTATTGGCCGCGGCGTGACCCTGATTGTCGGCGGTGCCTTTCTCTCATGTTCCGCCTTGCACGGCGTCTATTTCCGGGGCAATGCCCCGAGTTCTTCCGAATCCTTCTCCGGAGATGGCAGTGCGACCGCTTATTATCTGCCGGGCACTTTGGGTTGGAGTTCCAGGTTCGGCGATCCTTATGGTCTTCCGACGGCGCCATGGTTCCTCCCCAACCCGGCGATCTTAAATTTCGAGCCGAATTTTGGCATACAGACGAACCGTTTCGGTTTTACCGTTTCTTGGGCAACCAACCTTTCTGTCCTGGTGGAAGCCTGCACAAATCTGGCTAATCCCACGTGGTATCCAGTGGCAACCAACACCCTCACCAGCGGGTGGTTCTATTTCAGTGATCCAGCGTGGACAAATTATTCCTGCCGTTTTTACCGTGTCCGTACACCGTAATGATCTTCCACGTTTGCTTCAATGACCGACATCCAGTGGGTACGCAGCCAGCTGATGACTCACCGCGCTAACCGGCTCGACCACGTCAACGACGAACCACGCGCCGAACTGGCCGTCATCCAGGTTGAATTAGCCACGGATTGACTCCTTGGTTGCGCCTCGCTAGTGTCGAACTCAAATCAACCCCATCATTTTATGAACACGCGAAATCTCCTCTTCACTGGAATTTTTCTCTCCGGCCTCATCGCCGGGAATCTCCGGGCGGACCAAACGGCGGTCATTAAGGTTGATCTGAACCGAAAAATCAGTGAAGTGGACCCCAACATCTACGGCGGTTTTCTTGAGCCAATACGCACGGTGGTCTATGGCACGATTTATGACCCCAAATCTCCCCTGGCAGACACGAACGGGTTCAGGACAGATTTTATTCAACTGGTCAAAGAACTCCACATCCCGGTGGTGCGGTGGCCTGGCGGGAATTATGTCTCCGGTTACAATTGGGAGGATGGAATTGGCCCGAAGGACCAGCGCCCAGTCCGGCTCGACCTGGCGTGGAATCAAATTGACCGCAATCAGATGGGCACGGATGAGTACGCCAAACTCTGCAGCCTCATCGGCGCGGAGAATTTCGTCTGCATCAACGCCGGCCTGGGGACGCTGGACCAGGCGAGGTATTGGATCGAATACTGCAATTATCCCAAGGGAACCTGGTATTCAGACCTCCGGCGAAAGTACGGCAATGAACAACCCTTCAACGTCAAATACTGGTCGCTCGGCAACGAAATTGACGGCCCCTGGCAACTCGGTCAAAAGAACGCCGAGGATTACTGCAAGTTTGCGCTGGAAGCCGCCAAAGCCATGCACCTGGTGGACCCCAACGTGAAATTCATCGCCGACGGCGCGTCCAATTACCAGCCCGACAACAAGTGGATGGAATGGAACGATTATGTTTTGCAGCACATGGCCGGCAGCATTGATTACCTGTCCGTTCACCGATACTCCAGAAACGCGCTGAACGGTGACACGCAATACCCCGACGTGATTTCCATGGGGTTGGAGATTGATCAAAAGATTGACGTGATCAAGGCCGAGATCGAAAAGGCGATGGCGAATTCCAGCTCCAAACGCCCGATTTATATCTCCTTTGACGAATGGTCCGCCAGGTTTTGGACCCGCGAGGCGCCAACTTGACCGGCTCGCTCATGGTCGCCCAGCACCTGAACTCCTTTATCCGCCACGCCGACATCGTCAAGATGGCGAACATCACCATGCTTTCCAGCCTCGTGGGAACTTCGCCCGATGGCGATTACAAGAATGCGCTCTATCAGGCCTTTTATCTGTATTCCAACAACGCGCGCGGCACCGCACTGGACGTGAATGTCGCCGGCCCAAATTACCGCAACAAATTTTTTAAGGACATCCCCTATCTCGATGTGACCGCCGTGTTCAACGATTCCGCCAAAAATCTGGTCGTCAATGTGGTCAACCGCAGCGAAATGAACGTCATGGCCGCCGACATCGTATTGCAGAGCGGAGAATATCACCGGAAGCGCCACGGTGAAGGAGATCAACGCCGAGTCAGTCACTTCAACGAACACCCGGACCAACGAAGCTGTCGCCATCGCCACCAGGGAAATCCAATTCAGCGGCCACGACATCAAGTACAGCTTCCCGTCGCATTCATTCACCCAGATGTTGATTCCCGTCAAATAAGCCACCCCCACAACGCCAGCGCGCGGAATTGGCCGTCATTCGGGCTGAACTCCGCCAAAGAACCGGAGGGGCGAGTTCCACGAGCTCCAAATCCTGAACCACAGAGACGCAAAGATTTAGATCTGTCCTTCTCAAAAATATTTTTAAAATCCCCCTTGACATGAACTCAAAAACTCGTATGATTTTACGTGAAAAGTGATTTTAAACATAAAACCATACGATAATATGAGCGAAGAAAAAACTTCCACAAAGAACGTAGTGGCGGCAGTCCCAAAACTTGTGCAACTCCTTGAACCCTTAACGCCGGACGAACGACAACGAGCAATATCCGCTGCCATGATTCTTTTCGGCCAAACTGCCCCCATTCAAAGCGGGAATCAATCCCAAGGTGAGCCTCACGAAGTCGGTGAAGGCATTTGCACAAAGGCCGCCGGTTGGATGAAGAAGAATGCAATAACTCGCGAGCAATTAGACCATGTATTTTCAATCGAAGCTGATTCAATTGATGTAATCGCTGCCAGGATGCCGGAGACCGGCAAAGAGAAAGCAGACGACGCAAGCATACTTGTTATGTGGTATTCGGTCTTTCTTGAGAAATGGCGATCTGAATTTCACAGACGCGGATGCCCGGGAACTTTGTATCAAGGTGGGTTGTTACGATGCGCCTAACCATTCTACCTATACCACTGGTTTCGGCAATCTTATAACCGGTTCAAAAGAGTCTGGATGGAGGCTGACGAATCCCGGTCTTAGTGTGGTCGCACACATTATCAAGCAACTTGCACCCGAGGCTGCGACCCCCTGATGACTTCAGTCACTTAACTCTCCAAGTAAATAAACATGCCTACCAAACGGCCAAGCCAGACTGGAGTTATCCGCAATTCCGTGGTTATCATCAGCATCTTGCTGGCAGCGTTGTTTGTTATTCTCTCCAACCAGTACGATGACGCTGCGCAAAAATGGGCTTTTGGAATTGTTGGAACTGTTCTTGGAATGGTTTTGCGACGTTAACCGCGAAGTTCGAAGCAAATTCAGCTGAACTTTGGTAGGCTTCCATCCCGGCGCAGGTGCAAATCGGGTTGCGGCCAAATGGAATGCGGAATTTAGATTGCGGATTGCGGATTGAAAAACAATGCAAAAGTGAGTTCAGGTGTAGTTTTCCATCCCCACGCAGGTGCAAACTGGATTGCGGTCGCCATACACATTGTCGATGCGGCCGACCGCGGGCCAGAATTTGAACTCGCGCAGGCCCGGCACCGGAAACGCCGCCTGTTCCCGCGAATAAGGCCGGTTCCAGTTGTCGGTCGCAACCATGTCCGCCGTGTGCGGCGCGTTCTTGAGCAGGTTGTTCTTGGCGTCCACCGTTCCGGATTCAATCGCGCTGATCTCGCCGTGAATCGCAATCATCGCGTCGCAGAAACGGTCCAGTTCGAATTTTGATTCGCTCTCGGTCGGTTCGACCATCATGGTGCCGGGCACGGGCCACGAAATCGTCGGCGCATGAAAACCGTAATCCATCAGCCGCTTGGCCACGTCCTCCACGGTGACGCTCTTGAACGCGCGCAGATCGAGGATGCATTCGTGCGCCACCAGGCCGTTGCGGCGGTAGAGCGTCGGGAAATATTTTTCCAGCCGTTTGGCGATGTAATTCGCGTTGAGGATGGCGAACTTCGTCGCCTCGGTCAGGCCATCCGCGCCCATCATGGCGATGTACATCCAGGGAATCGGCAGAATGCCCGCGCTGCCCCACGGCGCGGCGGCCACGGGGCCAATCGGATTTTCGCCGCCCAGATTCACGACCGGATGGCCGGGCAAAAATTCAACGAGATGTTCCGCCACGCCAATCGGCCCGACGCCCGGTCCGCCGCCGCCGTGCGGAATGCAAAACGTCTTGTGCAGATTCAAATGGCACACGTCCGCGCCGATGTCCGCCGGCCGGCAGAGGCCGACCTGCGCGTTCATGTTCGCGCCGTCCATGTAAACCTGCCCGCCGTTGGCATGAACGATTTCGCAAATTTCCTTGATGGTTGACTCAAAAACGCCGTGCGTGGACGGATACGTAACCATAAGGCACGCAAGGTCTTGCTTGTGCACCTCCGCCTTGGCGCGGAGGTCGGTCACGTCAATGTTGCCTTCCTTGTCGCACACGACGGCCACCACTTTCAATCCCGCCATGACGGCGCTGGCGGGATTCGTGCCGTGCGCGGAAGTCGGGATGAGACAGACGTTGCGGTGCGCTTCGCCGCGGGACTCGTGGTATGCGCGGATGACGAGCAGGCCGGTGTATTCGCCCTGGGCACCGGCGTTCGGCTGCAACGAAATTCCGGAAAAGCCGGTGATTTCCGCGAGCCAATCTTCGAGCTGCTGGAAGAGCGTCTGGTAACCGCGGGTCTGTTTCAATGGCGCGAACGGATGAATCTTTGCGAACTCCGGCCAGGAAATGGGAAACATCTCCGCCGCGGCATTCAGCTTCATCGTGCAGGAACCGAGCGGAATCATCGAAGCCGTGAGCGACAGGTCGCGCGATTCCAGTCGTTTGATGTACCGGAGCATCTCGGTTTCGCTGTGATACGAATTGAAGACTTTGTGGGTCAGAAATGGCGAAGTGCGGAGCTGTAGGGCAGACATTCCTGTCTGCCGGTTCTCCGGGCTTTCCAGCCCGGAGGCTTTGGGATTGGCGACAAGAAAGTCGCCAGAACTCGCAGACTGGAAAGTCTGCGCTACGTCCTTGAGCGTAAAGTTGAGCGGCTTGTCATTGTTGAAAATCTGGAGGATTTCGACCAAATCGGATTCGTCCGTGGTTTCGTCGAGCGAGATGCCGAGGGTGTGATCGCCAATCGGCCGGAAATTCATCCGGTGCGCTTCGGCAATTCTCAAAATACCGGCGGCGAGGGTGTCCTTTAAATCAACTCGCAACGTATCGAAACGGGGCGTATCGGAAATGGTAAAACCAAGTTTCTCCAGGCCGGCAGCCAGGATTTCGGTCAGGGCGTGGACCCGCTGCGCAATCTTCTTCAGCCCCTCCGGCCCGTGATAAACGGCATACAACGAGGCCATGTTGGCCAGCAAGGCCTGGGCGGTGCAGATGTTGCTCGTCGCTTTTTCGCGCCGGATATGTTGTTCGCGCGTCTGGAGCGCCAGGCGCAAGGCGGGTTTGCCTCGCGAATCTTTGGAGACACCCACAATGCGACCGGGCATGTGGCGCTTGAATTCGTCGCGGGTGGCAAAAAACGCCGCGTGCGGCCCGCCGTAGCCCAACGGCACGCCAAATCGTTGCGCGCTGCCCACAGCGATGTCCGCGCCAAATTCGCCCGGCGGCTTGAGCAACGTGAGCGCGAGCAGATCGGTCGCCACCGTCACCAGCGCACCGGCTTTGTGCGCTTGCCCGATCAATCCGGTGTAATCATGAATGGCACCGAACGTGTCGGGATATTGCACCAGCACGCCAAAAACCTTTTCACCGAACTGAAACGCCTCGTGATCGCCGACCATCACTTCGATGCCGAGCGCCCGGGCGCGCGTCCGGACGACTTCAATGGTCTGCGGATGGCAATTCTCCGAAACCAGGAAAACGTTTCGTCCTTCCTTGAGCGCGTGGCACATGGTCATGGCCTCGGCGGCGGCGGTGGCTTCGTCGAGCAGCGAGGCATTGGCGATGTCGAGGCGCGGTCAAATCGGCGACCATCGTCTGGAAATTCAGCAGCGCTTCGAGGCGGCCCTGGGAAATCTCGGCCTGATACGGCGTGTATTGCGTGTACCAGCCGGGATTCTCCAGAACATTGCGCTGGATGACGGCGGGCGTGATGCAATCGTAATAGCCCATGCCGATGAAGGACCGGAAAACCTGGTTCTGGGAGGCGATTTCCTTCAGCGCGGCCAGGGCTTCGTGCTCGGTCTTGGCCGCGGGCAATTGGAGCGGCTGACGCAGACGAATGTTCTCCGGCACGGCGGCGGCAATCAGCCCGTCCAGGGTTTTGAACCCGGTTGGCGCGAGCATTTCACCCGCCTCAGCAGGGTTCGGGCCGATGTGACGGCGCACAAATTGGTCGGGATGCGCCGGTAATTCGGGCGCGTCAGACGGTTCTACTTTTTTTGAAGGTTCACTCACAGACTCAGTCAAAACCATGCGGGGAAGGTACGGTTCGCCGGCGCGAAAAGCGAGTTGGATTTGTTTTAACAGGAGGAAACGGAGAAAACGGAGGGTAGAAAAACGCACCGGGCATTCACGCGCGAAGTCGTTGAGACAATGTCTGTTCTCTCTGTTAGAGCAATTCAATTAATCTCGTAGCCGTCCCGCGGGGCGGGATTAGTTCGCGCCATATCATTCCTCTTTATTTGATTGGCGCCGACTGACGTCGGCGGCTACACATTTTTGAAAACGATCAGCTTCTGGTCATTTCAATTGCAGCGCGGCGCGGACAATGCGGCATTCGCTGTAACCGTATTTGCCGCCGAGCGATTCCACCGTTCCGCCCAGATTTCCAAACCCGTATTTTTTGAAGGCAGCCGCGATTTCGTGCTGCGCGACGGTGGAAACCAAAGCGTTCACGTCAATGGCCTCGCCCGCGAGCAAGGCTTCTTCCAGATGGGTATATATCGTGCCAGCTTTGAACCCGCGAATTTTCGCGATTTCCGGAACTGTTTTGCCTCGCTGGAAAAAGTGGAGCGTCTCGCGAACGGTGTCGGTCAGCGCCAAACGGCGCGTTGCCCGGGCGGGCAGTGGCGCGCTTTGCGGGAAATCGTCCGCGAAAATCTGGCGCGGGTTCGTTTGCACATGCGCCGCGATCTCGCGCCGGAAGAAGTCACCGAACTCACGCAACTTCCTTTCGCCCACGCCGCTGATGCGCGAAAAATCCTTTTCGGTGGCCGGGTAAAACCGTGCCATCTGCCGCAACGACACGTCGGAGAAAATGATGTACGGCGGCACAGACCGTTCGTCGGCGAGCTTTTTCCGCAGGCCCCGCAATCGTTCAAACAGCGCCTCGTCACAGGCAATTTCCCCGGCCCGATGTTTGGCCACTTCGGTCGGCGCCACGGATTTGGTCAAGGTGATCTTTTTCCGCGATTTCAGCGCGGCGCGTCCCGCATCGGTCAGCTCGACGATGTTGAATTTCTCCGCGTTTTGGAACAGCAGGCCGAGCCGCACCAGTTCGCGGCCAATCGTGCCCCACTCGGCGCGGGTGTGCTCGCCGCCAATGTTGTAGGTCGAAAGTGTGTGGTGACCGAACTTGCGGACTTTTTCCGTTTCCGCGCCGCAGAGCACTTCGACGACGTGCTGGATACCGACGCCAAAACCGCTCTTCTCGCGGATGCGATAAACGCACGAGAGGAATTTTTGCGCGGCGAGCGTGCCATCCCAGGTGGCGCGCGGCGCAAGGCAGTTGTCGCAACCGGCGCAATTTACCGGATCGGTAGGGCGCGTCACTCCGTGCGCGCCGTCGTTCGATGGCGGAAAATCGGCGCGCCCGGAGTGACGCGCCCTACCTGCTTTGGCTTGAATGTTGTTGGCGGTAAATTTCTCCCCGAAATATCCCAGCAAAAACTCCCGGCGGCAGGTCGCGATTTCGGCGTAATGGATCATCTGTTCCAGTTGGGCGCGGGCGATTTCGCGTTCCTGCGGGTTGGGCTTTTCGTCAATGAACCGCATCTGTTTCACGCGGTCACCGGGGCTGAACAACAGCAGGCATTCGGCGGGCAGCCCGTCGCGGCCGGCGCGGCCGGTCTCCTGGTAGTAACCCTCGATGTTTTTCGGCAGATCGTAGTGGATCACGAAGCGGACATTCGGCTTGTTGATGCCCATGCCGAAGGCGATGGTCGCGCAAATCACACGGGCCTCGTCGCGGAGAAAGGCCTCCTGATTTTTCGACCGGTCGCCGGCGGTCAAGCCCGCGTGATACGGCAACGCCTTCACGCCGTCGGCGGAAAGTTTGGCCGCCATGGTGTCCGCGGTTTTGCGCGCCTGGACGTAAACGATGCCGCTTTCGTTCGGGCGCGCCTGCATGAACGAAAGAATCTGGTCATACGCGCCGGATTTCGCCGCCACGCGGTAAGTCAGGTTCGGACGGTTGAAGCTGGCGATGTAGCGTGCGGGATCTTTCAGGTGCAGCTGCCGGACAATGTCGTCGCGCACGCGCTGGGTGGCCGTGGCCGTGAGCGCCATCATCGGCACCTCGGGAAACCGGCCGCGCAAGGCCAGGAGCTGCCGGTATTCCGGGCGGAAATCATGGCCCCATTCGCTGATGCAATGAGCCTCGTCAATGGCGAACCGGTTCACCTTCCACTTTTTCAAATCTTCGAGGAAACCGGACAGCATCAGCCGCTCGGGCGCGACGTAAAGCAGCCGGAATTCGCCGTTATGCAATCCGCGCAAACGCGGGCGCGATTCGCCGGCAGCGAGTGACGAATTCAGGAACGTCGCCGCCACGCCCGCCGCCTGCAGCGCGTCCACCTGGTCCTTCATCAGCGCGATGAGCGGCGAGACGACCACCGTGAGGCCGGGTTGCACGAGTGCGGGGAGTTGGAAGCAGAGCGATTTGCCACCGCCGGTCGGCAACACGGCGAAGACGTCCTTGCCGGCGAGCGAGTCGTTAATGATTTCCTCCTGCAACGGGCGAAAGGAACTGAAGCCGAAGAACTGTTTCAGGGGCGCGAAAAGTTGATCAGGGCGAAGGCTCACAGGCCGAGAATAAGACGCCGCGCCTTGAGTGGGAAGCGCAAGTTTCAATACTCAAAAGTGGTGGAAAAAAACACAAACATTGCAAGGTTCGGACCGGTAAAAAATCGCGTGGAAATCACGATCCCAGCGAGTTATTCACGACCACAACATATCCGGCTGGCCGGTAAAGACCTGCTCAACTAATAGTGTTTTTCGCCTAAAAAATCCGTAATTTAGCATTGTGCGAAAATGTTATTTTTCGTACAATTTTTGGACCTGAATTTTGACGCGTCACCACGCGTCTTTTTGAATTTTATTATGTCGAAAAAAGCTGAAGTGTTGGAGCCGGAAAAGAAGCTGACGGCCAGTGCGGCGGAGAAATACGACGCCTCCAAAATCGACAAACTGGAGGGGCTGGAGGCGGTGCGCAAGCGGCCCGGCATGTATATCGGCGACCCCGATGAACGCGGTCTGCATCATTGCGTCTTCGAGGTGCTGGACAACTCGATCGACGAACATCTGGCCGGCTATGCCAACAAAATCGAAGTAACCATCCACGTCGATGGCTCGGTTTCCATCCGGGACAACGGCCGCGGCATTCCGGTGGACATGCATCCCAAGTGGAAGATGCCCGCCGTCGAACTGGTGCTGACCAACCTGCACGCCGGCGGCAAATTCGGCCAGGGCGCCTACAAATATTCCGGCGGCTTGCACGGCGTCGGCGCCAAATGCGTCAACGCGCTTTCCGACTGGTTCAGGGTCGAGGTCTCGCGCGACGGAAAGGTTTATTCCATGGAGTTCGAGCGCGGCAAGACGACGCAAAAACTCGAGGTCATCGGCAAATCCAAAAACACCGGCACCCTGATCACGTTCAAGCCCGACCCGACGATTTTCACCATCACCGCCGAGTTCAAGTTCGACATTCTGGCCAACCGCCTGCGCGAGCTGGCGTTTTTGAATCCGGGCATCGAGATCGTGCTCACGGACGAGCGGGACGAGAAGACCGAGACGTTTTTCTACAGCGACGGCATCGAGGAATTCGTCCGCCAGCTGGGCCGCAGCAAGCAGCCGCTGCATCCCAAGCCCATCGCGATCTCAGGCAAACGGCAGAGCAAAGTTGACGGCAAGGACGAGGAGTGTTTGTGGATTGCGTACTGCAATACACCGACAGTTACAGCGACCAAATCCTCTGCTTCGCCAACTCCATTCCCAACCCGGACGGCGGCACGCACCTGACCGGCTTCCGCTCCGCGCTGACCCGCGCCATCAACCAATACGCCAAGCAGAACAATCTGCTGAAGGAAAAGGACCCGACGATTTCCGGCGACGACGTGCGCGAAGGCCTGGTCTGCGTGTTGAGCGTCAAGCTGCCGAATCCGCGTTTCGAATCGCAGACCAAGGTCAAGCTGGTCAACACGGAAATCGACGGCATCGTTTCGTCCGTCGATTTACGACGGGCTGATGACGCATTTCGACGCCAACCCGCGCGTCGCCAAAAAGATCATCGAGAAAGGGCTGCTGGCCGCGCGCGCCCGCGAAGCGGCCCGCAAAGCCCGCGAGACGGTGCGCAAAGGCGCGCTGACCGGCGGCGGCCTGCCCGGCAAACTGGCCGATTGCTCCGACCGCGACCCGGCGAACACCGAGCTGTTACATCGTCGAGGGTGACTCCGCCGGCGGCTCGGCCAAGCAGGGCCGCGACCGGAAATTCCAGGCCATCCTGCCCATCCGCGGCAAGCTCATCAACGTCGAGAAGGCGCGCCTGGACAAGGTGCTGCAGAACAACGAAATCCGCACCATGATCACCGCCGTCGGCACCGGCATCGGCGACGGCGAAGGCGAGGGCGCGTTCAACCTCGAAAAGCTCCGCTACCACAAGATCATCATCATGACCGATGCCGACGTGGACGGCTCGCACATCCGCACGTTGTTGCTGACGTTTTTCTACCGGCAGATGCCGGAGCTGGTCAAGCAGGGCTTCGTCTATATCGCCCAGCCGCCGCTCTACCAGATCACGCGCAAGAAGCGCGTCGAATACGTGGATGACGACGCGCAGTTGAACCGGATCCTGATCAGCTCGGCACCGAGGAAGTGCGCCTGCGCAATCTCGCGGACAACAAGGAGCTTTCGCAAAAGCAACTGGCGGAAATCCTGGAATTGCTGGAGTCGCTCGACAAATACGCCAACGCCCTGCGCCGCCACGGCGGCGATTTGCGGAATACCTCGAGCATCGCCAGCCAAAGACGCAGCGAACTGCCGCGGCATCTCGTCAAGGTGCGCGAGGGCAACGACGAAACGGTCCATTACTTCCACACCGAGGAGGAGCTGGCGCAGTTCGGCGCCGAAGAACCCCGACTTGAAATTGTTCGGCGGCGAAGAAGAAGGCGACACGACCACGCTCGTCGAAAAGGCGAAGAACGGCTCGACGCGCCGGGCCCGGCACGTGGAATTGCACGAGAGCAAGGCCATCGTGGAATTGCTCGGGCAACTCGACAAAAAAGGCTTCAGCATCGAGCACTACTCCGGCGCAGGACAAGCCGCTGTTCGAACTGATCGAAGGCGAAGGCGAAAGCGAGACGGTCAAGCCGCTGTTTTCCATCCCGGAGATCCTGGCAGGGGTCAAGGAAGTCGGCCGGCGCGGGCTGGCCATCAAGCGCTTCAAAGGTCTGGGCGAAATGAACGCGCAAGGAGCTGTTCGAAACCACCATGGACCCCGCTCAAGCGCAAGCTGCTGCGCGTGGACCTGACCGACGCCGTCGAGGCCGAGGAAATGTTCACCAAACTGATGGGCGAGGAAGTGGAGCCGCGCCGCCAGTTCATCGAGGACAACGCGCTCAACGTGCGCAATCTGGACATTTAATTTCTTAATTTCGGTTCGAAAATATTATGGCGGATAAAAAGGATTCCAATGATTTGCCGGTGACCAACACGCCGTTGTTCGCCGCGAATGAAAAGATCGCCAAGGTCAACGTCGCCGACGAGATCAAGAATTCGTTCCTGGACTATTCGATGTCCGTGATCATTTCGCGCGCCCTGCCCGACGCGCGCGACGGCCTGAAGCCCTCGCAGCGCCGCATCCTGTTTGCGATGCACGATCTCGTCGCTGTTCCCGAACCGCCAGCACCGCAAGTGCGCGAAAATCTGCGGCGACACCAGCGGCAATTACCATCCGCACGGCGAAGCGGTGATTTACCCGACGCTGGTCCACATGGCCCAGCCGTGGGCGATGCGCGAACGGCTCGTGGACGGCCAGGGCAACTTCGGTTCCGTGGAAGGCGATCCGCCCGCCGCCATGCGTTACACCGAGGCCCGCATGACCCACCTCGGCGCCGCGCTGATGGAGGACATGGACAAGGACACGGTGGATTTCGTCCCCAACTACGACGAGACCCGCACCGAGCCGACCGTCTTTCCCGCCGCCTTCCCGAACCTGCTGGTCAACGGCGGCACGGGCATCGCCGTCGGCATGGCCACCAACATCCCGCCGCACAACCTCGGCGAAATCATCGACGGCATCTGCGCGCAGATTGACAACCCGGACATCACGCTCAAGGAGCTGATGAAATTCATCAAAGGCCCGGACTTTCCCACCGGCTGCATGGTGTGCGGGCTGGAGGGCATCAAGGAATATTTCGCCGACCGGCCGCGGCAGCGTCAAAGTCCGCGGCAAGGTCGGCGTGGAGCAGCTCAAGGGCGGCACGCGAACAGATCATCATCACCGAAATTCCCTACAACGTGAACCGCGCGGTGCTGGTCGAGCGCATCGCCGAACTGGTGAACGAAAAGGATCATCACCGACATCACCGCCATCCGCGACGAGTCGGACGAGAACACCCGCGTCGTCATCGAGCTCAAGCGCGACGCCATCGCCAAGGTCGTCATCAACAATCTCTACAAGCACACCGCGCTGGAAACCAGCTTCGCCGTCAACGTGCTGGCCATCGATCATGGCCGGCCCAAGACGCTCGGCCTCAAGGAGCTGATCAATTGCTACATCGAGCACCGCCGCGAGGTGGTGATGCGCCGCACGCGGTTTCGAACTGCGGAAAGCCGAGGAACGCGCCGAAATCCTCGAAGGCTATCTCATCGCGCTGTCCAACCTGGATGAGTTCATCCGCATCATCCGCGGTCAGCAACAACCGCGACGAGGCCCGCATCAAGCTGCTGGCGTTCGACTTCACGCGGGCACAGGTCGAGCGATTCGGCATCTTGATCCGCAGCGAAGCCCGCCTGACCAACGGCCGCTACGCCTTCAGCGAGAGCGCAGGTCAACGCGATCCTCGAACTGCGCCTCTACCAATTGACCGGCCTGGAAATCGACAAGGTCGAAAGCCGAATACAAGGAATTGCTCGAGCGCATCAAGGACCTGCTGGACATCCTGGCCAAGGAAGCGCGCGTGCTGGCCATCATCAAGGCCGAGTTGAAGGCCATCAAGGAAAAGTACGCCACCCCGCGCCTGACCGACCTCGTGCCGGACGAAGGCGAAATCGCCATCGAAGACCTGATCGCCAACGAAGGGCGTCATCATCACCCTCACCCACAACGGCCTCATCAAGCGCACCAACGTCAGCTCCTACCGCGCCCAGCGCCGCGGCGGCAAGGGCGTCATCGGCATGACCACCCGCGAAGGCGCGACCGGACGAGGACAAGGATTTCATCGAGCACCTCTTCACCGCCAGCACGCACGATTATCTGATGTTCTTCACGAACACCGGCCGCGTTTACGTCGAGCGCGTGCATGAAATTCCCGACATGGGCCGCGCCGCCAAGGGCCGCAGCATCGCCAATCTGCTCGAATTGAAGGCGGGCGAAAAAATCGCCGCGCTCATCCGCGATCGACTCCAAAACCGGTGCCAACAAGGAGGACACGACCTGGAAGCAGCCGGGCTTCATCTTCTTCGCCACCAAGCAGGGCACGGTCAAGAAGACCGCGCTGGAGGATTTCGCCAACGTCCGCAAGGGCGGCATCATCGCCATCGGCATCGAGCCGGGCGACAAGTTGATCGACGTCAAGCTGACCACCGGCCACGACGAGGTGGTGCTCATCACCCGCGAAGGCATGAGCATCCGGTTCTCCGAGGAGGACGTCGCGCCCCATGGGCCGGCCGGCCGGCGGCGTGCGCGGCATCAACTTGTCGAAGGGCGACGCAGTCGTCGCGCTGGCCGTCGTCGTGCCGGACGCCACGCTGCTGGTCGCCGGCGAAAACGGCATCGGCAAGCGGACGGACTTCGAGGAGTACCGCCAGCAATCCCGCGGCGGCAAGGGCATCATCACCATGAAGACCACCGAGAAGACCGGCGGCGTGGTGGGCGCGCTTGACCGTGCGTGACAACGACGAAATCATGCTCATCACGTTCGGCGGCCAGATGGTGCGCACGGTCGTGAAGGACATCCGCGAAGCCGGCCGCAACACGCAGGGCGTGAAACTGATCGATCTCGACGCCGGCGACAAACTCCAGGCCATCGCCCCGGTCATCAGCGAGGACAAGGAAGAAGCCGCGGGTGAAGCCGGCCCGGAAAAATAATTTTTGAAAGCCGCTTGCGTGTTTACGATCCTGAGTTAAAATTCAGCTGTCCGATTTGTTTCGGGGGTTGCAAGAAGTTCATTCTTCTGCCGATCGGTTCCTCGTTCGATGCAAATTATCGGCTGGAAGAACAATGAAAAAACAAATTTTGATGATATCGGTTGTGGTGGGTCTGACGATAAACAGCCGCGCCACTATTTCCGATCAAACCGTGCCGGGCACCACTCCGGCGGATTACAACAACAACGCCTTGTCCCTGTTGGCGACCGTCACCGGTGACAGTCATACCACCCAGGGCACCAACCCCGGTGCGGTGATTTCCACCAATGTCTCCACCAATCAACCGCGTTGGCTGAGCACCGTCACCTTTGGGCTCACCGCCACCGCAGGCAACAGCGACAGCGCGCTCGTGACGGGAATCATCCAGACGCAAAAGAAGACGCTGGAAGACGAATGGGTCATCCACGGGGACGGGGCCTATGGCGAGGCGAGTTCCATTGAAAACAACGAAACCCTGCACGGTTTTGTCCAATACAACCACCTGTTCAGCGAACGCTGGTACGGTTATGCGCGCGGCGACGCGTTACATGATGGCATCGCTGATGTTGAGTACCGGCTCACTTTCAGCCCCGGCGCAGGTTATTACCTGGTCAAAAACCTACAAACCGGGCTGGCGGGAGAAGCCGGTCCGGCGATCCTGTACGAAAAACTGGACGGAGAATATCACACCTATCCCTCGCTGCGGCTGGCGGAGCGGTTGGATCACAAATTTGATGAGCACGCCCACCTTTGGCAGAATGTGGAATTCCTCCCTCCGTTCACCAGTCCGGAGAGCTTTCTGGTCAATGCAGTAGTCGGCGTGGAGACCCCGCTGACCAAATACTTCAGCCTCGTTACGTATGTACAGGACAATTACGCCAACGAACCGGCGCCCGGACGCCAGAACAACGACGTGAAACTCGTCAGCGCCCTGGCTGTGAAGTTTTAGGGGGCAATCCGGTCCAGCTTCCAGGAATTGATCGGGCTGTCGGGTGTAGCGGAACCGGTCGTGCAAGCGGCTGGGTCGGCCCTGCCAGAATTCAATCCATTCCGGTTTTAAAACAAAACCACCCCAGTTGGGGGGCAACGGTACGTCACCGGGAAATTTTGCCGCCGCTTCGTTCCATTTCTTTTCCAGTGCGGCGCGGTCGGCAACCGCATCGAATTGGTTGGAGGCCCAGGCGGCGAGCCGGCTGCCGCGGGGCCGGGATTTGAAGTAGGACCCGGTTTCTTCGCGGGAAATTCTGGCGACCGTGCCACCGATACAGACCTGCCGTTCCCAATCCGGCCAATAAAAGGTCAGGGCCGCGTTGGGGTTGTCGGCCAGTTCACGGCCTTTGCGGCTGTCGTGATTCGTAAAAAAAACGAACCCGCGTTCGTCCAGACCTTTGAGCAAGACCGTGCGGGTGGAAGGCCGGCCGGCCTGGTCCACCGTGGCCAGGACCATCGCGGTCGGGTCCGCGGGTGCGTGACCGAGGACGGCGTGCCAGAGTTTGAACAGGGCGATACCGATGGTTCGCCACCGGCCGCCGGACGAGTTCCCCGCGGTTTGGACAAACCATTTTTGAAATTGCGCCACCGGATTGGCCTCCAAATCCGCGCGCCGCAAGCTGCCCCGCGAGTAATCCCGCCTGATGTCCGCCACGCCCATAATCGCGCGCACCTTACAACGCCCGCATTCCCGGAGCGAATCAATTTTGCCGGCTTAATCGGTCAAACTCCGCGTCGGCGATTAGTCCGGTTGATAAATTTGGATGGACTTTTGACCCGCTTTCACAACCCTGTTCCCAACATGTTTTCGCTCCAAATGCTCTTCGGAAAGGCCGACCGGTTTTATCAGTTGTTGGAAGACGCCGCGCAGGAAGCGCATTCCAGCGTCCGTCTGGTCATCGAAATGCTCCAGGCCTCGGCGCCCGCCAAAAACCTGGATGACCTTGCGCTTTCGCGCCGCAAGGAGAAAAAAATCGGGGAGCAAATCACCAATGAGCTGGTGAAGACGTTCGTGACCGGTCTGGAACGCGAGGACATCGAGGGCCTGGCGCTGGCGTTGCGTAAAATTCCCAAGACGGTGGAGAAACTCGCCGAGCGCGTGAACATCGGCCGGCGACATCTTCAAGGCGTGGATTTCACCCGCCAGATTCAAATCCTGGAACAGTGCACCGACGTGGTGCTGGCCATGGTGAAACAACTTCGTGACGTGAAGCACCTGGAAATCATCCACGAATTGAACACCAAGCTGCAATATCTCGAAGGCGAAGCGGACCGCCTGATGTTGAATTTGCTGGAGGACCTTTACAGCGGACGCTATGACGCCACCAAGGCCATGGTCATCCGCGATCTTTACGAACTGATGGAGAAGGCCATTGACCGTTGCCGCGACGCCGGCAATGTGGTCATGCATATCGTGCTGAAAAATTCCTGAGCCGCGCGATGATTCTCATCCTCCTCGTCATCTTCGCGGCACTGGTGTTTACCTACATCAATGGCTTCCACGATACAGCCAATTCCATCGCCACGGTGGTTGCCACCAAAGTGTTGTCACCGCGCCAGGCCGTGCTCCTGGCTGCCGTCACCAATTTGATTGGCGCCTTTCTGGGCACCGCCGTGGCCGCCACGATCGCTTCCGGCCTCGTGGACCCGAAAGTCGCCACGTCCGAAGTCTTGATCTGCGCCCTGCTTGCCGCGATTTTCTGGAACCTGTTGACATGGTGGTTTGGCATGCCGGCCAGTTCATCGCACGCGCTGGTCGGTGGTTTGTGCGGCGCGTGCCTGGCCGCCGCGCACAATGATTGGAATGTCCTGGTCTGGTCAGTTCCCAGTCACGAGCATTGGTGGTTGAGCAAGGGTCTGCTCTGGAAAGTCGTCGTGCCCATGATTTCGTCGCCGATTTGCGGACTGGTCATCGGCTTCTCCGTCATGGGCCTGCTGTACTGGATCCTGCGCAATTGGCGTCCGGTCAAGGTCAATAAAACATTCGGCAAACTGCAACTGCTCAGCGCGGCGTATATGGGTCTCAGTCATGGTACCAATGACGCGCAAAAAACCATGGGTATTATCGCCCTGGCGCTGGTGGCTGGCACCAACGGTGGTTTGTTCGATCACCTGCCCGGCTGGCTGTTATTTTTACGCACCGCTCCGCCGGGAGTAAACCAGCCGTTGGCCATCGCCGCGTGGATAAAAGCCCTTTGCGCACTGACGATGTGTGCCGGTACCGCCGTGGGCGGCTGGCGCATCATCAAGACGTTGGGCCATAAGATGGTCCGCTTGCATCCCGTGCACGGTTTTGCCGCGGAAACGACCGCTGCCACCGTACTGATTACTGCCGCGCATTTCGGCATGCCGGTCTCCACCACGCACGCCGTCAGCACGTCCATTATGGGCGTCGGCTGTGCGAGAGGCTTGAATCATCTCAAGCTGGACGTGGTCGAACGCATCATCTGGGCCTGGGTTCTGACTCTGCCCATCTGCGGCGGGACGGCCTACCTGCTGGTGCGTGGCGCGCAATTGGCCGGTTGGATTCACTAACCGTTCGTTCGAAATCTTAAAAGCAACCGCCGAGGTAACGCGCGGACTGAATGCTTCAACCGACTCCGCCTCCTCGCGTCGGCGGCTATGGAGGACGGGTGAGAAGTCGACGGCGCGCACGGCAGTGACGCGCCCTACCTCGCTGAAATCTCCAGCATCCGCTCGATCGGCAATCGCGCGCGTTTTAAAATCTCCGGCGGCAACTCGATTCGCGGTGCGAGCTGCTTCATGCAATCGCGCACTTTTTCGAGCGTATTCATCTTCATGTATTTGCATTCGCTGCACCGGCAGTGGTCCGATGGCAACCGCATCACATCAAACGAGGGCGCACACAGAAATTCCTTGCCCGGACATTCCTTCTGCATCCGGTGAATGATGCCCGACTCCGTCACAACGATGAATTGCCTGGCCGGGCTGGTTTTGCAAAAGGTAATCATGCCCTCAGTCGAGCGAACGGCGTCGGCGAGGTCGCGGACTTCACGCAGGCTTTCGGGATGAACTACCACTTTCGCCTCCGGAAATTTTTCACGCAACTGCAACACTTGATCGCGACGAAACTCAACGTGCGCGTAACAGTTGCCCTGCCACAACGTCATCGGCCGGCCGGTCTGTTCCATCACCCATTGGCCCAGGTTTTCGTCGGGAACGAACAGGAGGTCCTTGTCCCTGGGCGCCGCCTGGACGATTTTTACCGCGTTGCCACTGGTACAAATCACATCCGTCAGCGCCTTCACTGCCGCGCTGCAATTGATATAGGCAATCGTCCAGAAATTCGGATTGGTCGCCTGCAACTCCGCCAGTTTGTCCGCGGGACAGCTTTCCTCGAGCGAACAACCGGCGTCCTTGTCGGGCAGCACGACGATTTTGTTCGGGTTTAAAATCTTCGCCGTTTCGGCCATGAAATGCACACCGCAGAAAACGATAACGTCGGCGCTGGTTTTGGCCGCCTGCTGCGACAGACCCAGGGAATCCCCGACAAAATCCGCCACCTCCTGGATTTCCGGCACCTGATAATTATGCGCGAGAATGACGGCATTGAGCTGCTTTTTGAGCGTGAGAATCTCCTTCGCCAACGGTTCAAATCGCCGTTGGGGCATGGCCGGGCGGACCTGCAAATCATTCAGGACCACCTGCGGGCTTTCGGCAACATCTGGCATCGTGGAAATCTACTGCTGCGCTCTGGCGGCGTCAATGAAGGCAAGCATTTTAAGCCACAGATGAACGCAGATTGTGGACTGCGCGGACATGTCCGCGCTCTTAAAGCGGCGACATGTCGCCGCATTCCAAAGCGGCATAGGCTCCGCATTGTTGTTGTACCATCACCCAAACAAAATTTCAGCCCGGTCGGGGCGGAATATTCGGAAGATGTCGCTCCTGAACGGAGCTTCGGACTTTTTTGTTCTGATCTCTACCAATATGCCAGCCCTAACGGGCTTTCCCCGCTGAAAATTCGCGCGCCCAAGCCGCTTCTTCGAAAACAGGTTGTTTAATTTATTACCGTGAACCGGCCAAAAGCCGGCGGTCTTCAATCGAGAGAACCCGCCATTCGCCTGCGGCCAGCGTGCCGAGTACCAATCCGCCGATGCGCACGCGAATCAATCGCAAGGTCGGATGTCCGATGGCGGCGGTCATCCGGCGTACCTGCCGGTTCTTCCCTTCCACCAACTCGAGGCCAATCCAGCAGGTCGGCACCGTTTTCCGAAAGCGAATCGGCGGATTGCGCGGAGCAATGGTAGGGCGCGTCACTCCGTGCGCGCCGGCTCCCTGAATCTGTCCCGGTTGATTGGCATGCGACGGCGCGCAGGGGACTGCGCTCCCTACCTGTTCCGGCTGCGGTTCGAGAATCCACGCGCGGCACGGCAGGGTTTTCCGGCCTTGCACGGAAACGCCGTGCGCCAGTTTCTTCAACGTTTCCGTTGTCGGGAAACGCTCGACCTGCGCCCAATACTCGCGCTCATGTGCCTGACGCGGATGCAGCAGGCGCTCGTTCCATTCCGGTTCATCACTCAGGATGAGCAATCCTTCGGAATCCGCGTCGAGCCGGCCGATCGGATAAACGTTTTTTGGAAAATCGAAAGCCGACAACGTGCGGTTCGCCGAACCGTCGGTCGTAAACTGCGAAAGGACACCGAACGGTTTATTAAACGCGAGGAGCAT
>CAVPTH010000009.1:0-414376 GCA_963708525.1 uncultured Verrucomicrobiae bacterium
TCACACCACACTCCACCTCCTGCGGAGTAGGTTTCAACGTTTGCGAACCCACCAGTTAGGGTGAAGCCGTTGAGCGTGGCCCCGGAGGCTAGATATTAAACACAACGCACCCCACTATTCCCAAGTATAAGACCTCCATCAATTACCGTCACTGCCGGGCCGTTGACGCTCTGGACCGTCACCGCCTTGTTCACAACCACACGATTGGTCACTGGGGAGTTGTTCACGGTCGCACCCCGGTATTGTAAACACCGTCGTTACCAGGATTTGGTCTCCGGCGCTGGCGGCGTCAATCGCGCCTTGGATGTCGGTGGCGGCGGAGTTCCAGTCAGCGTACGGCGGCACTGGGTCGGTGCTGTTCACGTCAACGTAGAACGTCGTCGCGCTGACGGTCTGAGCTAAAAGACAAATCAAACCCAGGCTGCCTATAAAACATATGGCCGATGAGATGCTCAAGACTGCGGAGGGCGCGAGCAGGAGGCTTTGGTCGAGTGGATTTCACATAACTTCCCGTTAAGGTTTATTCTCTGAATTTGTTCCGGATGGTTCCGGCCATGGCCGCGAGTCCCGCGCTCAAAAGAGCCATCCAGCCGGGTTCAGGAACCAAAGTAAAGGAGGCAGTCGAGAGCCCCGACGTGTCAAGCGATACAGCGTTCTGCCCGGCGGGAATGGTGTTGAGCGCTTCGAAGGCGGATGTCATAGGTTGGGCCGATGAAAGTCGTAACGAAACTCAAGTCGGAAGACGACTGACCCGGAGCAATGGAGAAGTCCCCGACGAACAGGTTGTTGACCAACACCTCCATGTCGAGCGCTTGGCCCAAGCTGTTGTCGTTGTAAGCGAGGTGGAAGTCGAACTCGCTCGCCTCCGAAGGACTCGTGGTAAAACTCTCTTCCCAATAATCCCCGGCCACCCAGATGTGATTGGGACTGGCTAGACCCGAACCCGAATCGTGATACCAAATAAAATCAGGCCCTCCGAAGGTGAAGATGTCGGCACGCAGCACCGACGGCAGGGCGGCAATCATCAGGATATAAAAAACAAACGAATCGGAAGAGCGAGAGTTGGAAACGGTTGTTTCTTGAAGAAGCCCCGATTTACTGAACAGGCGGGGTATCCAGAGAAAGGGTCAATTCCCGTGCACACCGTGTACTTTTATGGTCTCAGGCAGGACTAAAAAGTCAAGAACAAAGCGATGCTGGACCGGGACATGACGTGCCGCTTTGAATCGCGTAAAACTCGCTACAAGCACCGGAGGTCGAAACACGCACGTTGACGCGCACTGATGAAAGCACTCCTCTGGGTGCAAATGCCGCAACACCGACAGGAAGTCCCAGCCAACTTAGCTAGCCAGCTTAAAAGCAATAACTGTTGATTGACGGTTTTTGGAAATGGTGAGTAAATCGATTCTGCTGTTAAAGGCTCAGAAACCACTGACCCACAGCCAGCACTCTGCCTGCTAATGCAGAGCAACAATCCAACACGAACATCAAGGTCTAGGAGCATATTATGAAAACAAATCTGATAATCTCAATCGCCACCATTCTGGCCATGAGCGGCCCCGGCATCACCGAAGCACAGTTTACGTCACCGCCGCAGTCGGTGGCGTCCCCAGTGTAAGTGGTGCTACGCTGGAGACTTTTAACGAAGCTTCCCCTTCCATTCTGACACTTTCTGCTAACACCTATCTTTCCATAAACTTCAGCCCCGGTGGTACACCGCCTTACTTTTCCGGTTCGACGGCGGCCTATTTTGGCGAATCCCCGACCACGGGCTTCGATACTTCCCAATACGTTGACATTGCGGACCACGGTGCAGCGACACTCACCTTTCCAACGCCACAGAATTATTTGGGGATTCTTATTGGAACGATAGACGCAAACAACCGCCTCACTTTCTACGACAGTGCGAATAACGTCATAGGGACGGTATTGGGGTCGGACATTCCGAACATAACACTGGGCAGTGGCCTTCCGTCTGACACTGCTTATGTCAACATCACTTCCTCGACCCCATTTTCGAAGGTTGTCGGCGATAACGCGGGTGACGATTTCGAGTTTGATGATGTTGCCTACGCCATGGTTGTCCCTGAACCTGCCAGCCTGTCATTGCTGGCCGTCGGCATGTTCGGGCTAACTCTCGTGCGTCGGTGTCAGGGTAAATCCAACGGGCGAGCCTCGTAAAACTTGCCAGATCGCATCCGAGCTCGAAACGCACCCACTGCCGCTCGCAGGAAAAAGCACGCGGCGGGAAGCAAATGCGCGCGGCCACCGCAGCGAATTGCCGGTGGCAAACGGATTCACTTTCGCGGCGGCGGCTTTAACTCCCGCAGTTCCGTCATTTGTTGCGGCGAAAGCAAGTTTAGGCCGACCTCGAAGGAAGCGTTCATCCAGCCGAAACCTTCCGTGGCGATGTAGGAAAACTTCGTGCCGACGTTGCCGTATTCCACGAACACGTCGTGCGAGCCGGTGACAACGTTATATTTTTCAGGTACCATGCCGTTGTAGTCGTGTGCGTTTTTGACAATGGCGTAGAGCCAGCGGTAGGCCAGCCGTCCGGCGTCAGCATCGAGGCCGTAATTCTTTAATCCCTGCCAGGCGAGCATCTGGTGGGGCGCCCAGCCGTAGGGATAATCCCATTGCCGCCCATCGTGGCGGCGGGCCGACTCGACGGATTCCTGCGCGGTCGCGGAAAGGCCGGTGAACTGTTCGAGTTTTTCGCAGGCGAAGGCGGCGGCGCTTTCGGCGCGTTTTATTTCCACCGGATTGTTCGTATCGAGCATCTTTGCCCAGAGCGGCCACAAGCCGGTGGCGCTGATGTAAGTCGAACGCTGGTGGTTGACGAAATCATAATCGAAGAAATAACCGCGTTGCTCGTCCCACATCAATGCCATTACCGCCGCCTTGCGCTTGGCGGCGCGCTCCCGCCAGAGCGCCGCGCCGGCCTGTTCACCGTTGACACCCGGCAGCTTTCCCCCGAATTCGTTTTCAATCAGATCGGCGAAGTCCGTTTCGTACTTGTAGAGCAGGGAATTCAAATCCAGGGAAACAAAATCCGCCGTGCGGTCGTTGAAACGGTGGGTGGTGTCATGGCCGGATTCGCGGACGGCGCGGTCGTGCTTAAAAAACTCGTCGAGGGTCATTCCGTCCACCTTTAAATCCGCATACTTGCCGCAATAGAGGTATTCATTCAAAAAGCGGTACGGTGTCAGCGGCAGATCCGCATTTTCCGGTTTTACCTGAGCCATCCACGGCTGGATTTGTTCGTCGTAATGGCCGGGCTCCACTTCCGGGCAGGGGCCGTTGCCGCTGTCGTAGTAACGGCTTAATTCGTATGGCCCGATTTTCACCAGCCGGTCCCGGCTGAGCCAGACCGTTTGATATTCGGTCATGGCCGTTTTCAGCGCGGACGCCAGCCACGTTTTATCCACAGTCCCCGAATCATAGACCGCGCGGATGATGCTGGTTAGAAAGGGCGGCTGCGAGCGCGTGAGATAATAGGTGCGGTTGGCATTGGGGATTTTTCCGTAGTAGCGCACCTCGTATAGCAGATTGTCCGCCATGCCGCGCGCGAGGCCGGTCCGTCCGTCCTGCAACAGGCCGAGCACGATGAAATAACTGTCCCAGCAATACAGCTCGTTGAAGCGGCCGCCGGGAACCACGTAAAGCGCGCCGGCGATTTTCCCGTCCGCGTTCGTTTCGAGCGCGAGCGATAAAATCCCGTGTTCTCCGTCAAGGTCGCGGACAAATGCGCCGGTAATTTTGTCCGGGGAGGGGAGGGCCACCACCCGCAGCGGCGGCGAATGATGCCGGTCATTCTTGATTTTTTCCAGGGCCCGAAAATATTTAAAGGCGTTGGTATCGGCGGCTGGCACATAGATGTAATCGTATTTCGAGGCCGCCTTGGGATCATGCACGACCCGGTCTATATGATCCGCGTCAATGCGCCGGGTCAGCGCGTCCCAGAATTTATCTTTGATGAACCGATGCGTGCGGTCCACGATGTTTTCGTTCAGCTGTAAATCATCCATAGCGATGGCTTTCTGGTGTTGGTTGTCTGCGGCCTTGAGTTCCTGCATCAGCACGGACAGTTGGTATTCATTGGTAATGACGCGCACTTCCGCGCCTTTTTCGTCGCGGATTTCGAAGGGCGTCGTTCGATCGTGAATGGTAATTTTCTGATCGCCGTCGGTGTCCTCCTGCGAGACCAGTCGCCAGAAGGTCTGCGGCACTGGAATGGTTTGGGGAAATGCGCTTCCCGCGAATAAAAGCCACCCGACCGGCACGCTCCAGACCAACGACAGCGCCGATTTCATGATTTCGGCGGCGGATTGGCGCCGGGGGGCGGGGCGGGGGCCTGCAACGAGAGCGGTTCTTCCAGCAGGAAAAGGATGGCCCGCAACGGTGCACGGACCTTGTCCGAATGCCGACGCAGTTCCTGACCCAACTCATCCACGACTTGATTAAGCAGGTAGGCCAGCAGCATCACGCGCAATTTCCCCTCGTCGCGCGGGAGGAGTTCGGATTTTTCGAGTCCGCGGAAATAGGCCTGCAAATACGCGCGGCTCACCGTTACGTTCCAATGCCGGACCCACGGCTCGAACCGCGTCAGGTTCTCCCGGGCGATGACGCCCAAATCCACCTGCTGGTGAAACCCGGCGTAGGCCGCGTGATGGAAGGAGCGCAGCATCCGGGCCACGTCGCGCAAGGGCGAGCGTTTGATGCGCCGTTGACTGATCGGCATGGTCGCATCGCCTTCAAAATCCAGAAATACAAAATCGCGCCCCGTCCAGAGCAATTGGCCCAGGTGCAGGTCGCCGTGGATGCGGATGCGCCGGGCTTCGAAAGTCTGTTCCACGAGTCGATGGTATTGCTGAAGAACGGTGGATTCCAGCCCGGCCACCCGCTCGGCGAACGGCACCAGTTCCGGCGGCAGGGATTTGATTTGTTTGCGGAGCAGCCGCAGGTTTTGCACCGCCAGCGAACGCATGGACTGAAACGTGCCGCGCAGATAATGCGGCGTCATGGGCTCCGGAGAAAACTCCTCCCCTGGCTCACCGGAGGCGAGGGCCAGATGCAGTTCCGCAGTTCGCTCACCCAACAACCGCGCGGATTCCAGATAAGTTTCGACGTGTTCCGCGACCTCAGCGGTCGGAGGGTGGTGCAGTGGCTTTAGCGGGCCGACGGCGGGTGTGGCGGACGGGTTGTGGCCTTGCGCGGCGTCGGCAAACACGTGGTCGTAATAACGGGTGATGGCATCCAGCGTGAATTTCCAGCCGTTCTTGGCGTGCGGCACGAACGCCTTGGCGACCGCCAGCGTCATGCGGGTCTCGGCGTCAGCGTGGTATTCCAGCGCGCCAATCAGCTTCGGGCTGTGGGGAAAATTTTTCTCCGTGAGGAAACGGCCGATTTCCAGTTCCGGATTCACGCCGGAACCGAGTCGGCGGAAAAATTTCAGGACAATCTGGTCGCCGAAGATCAACGTGGTGTTGCCTTCGTCCGTGTGGTGAACGGATGGCTCCAGGGCCGTCATCCCGTTCAGGGTTTCCCGTGACGCCGGCAGGCGCGTGGCTTCGACTTCTCCCCGTTCGTTGTGGAGCCGCTCGCGATGCCGCATCAATTCGAGGAGCGACCAGGCAAACGCCGGCGCCGCCAAAGCTTCATGGACCGCGCCGAATTGGGGATCCTCCGGCAGGGTCAGCGCGGCGATGGCATTTTCGCGGAGCAGTCCGGCGGCAACCCCGGCAGTAAAGGCCAGCGGCAGCACAAATAATTCCGCGTTCGCGTCCACGTATTCGACCTGGAGCAGCGCCAGCGCGGCGGTGGTTTCCTCCGGTTGCGGCACATTGAATACCTCCTTAAGCGTCACCAGTTTGATGGTTCGGGTCTTGCCGGAAAACCACGGCCGGGACTTCAAATAGTCCGGCAGGAGGGCCTCGAATTTCGCGCGGGCGATACCGGTAAAGATGTCCTGCCAGTGCGAGGTGACGGCGATGGCCGGCAATGTCGCCGGCGCCTCCGCCGCCGGCTGCGCCGTTTGCGGCTGCAACTTCGGTTCAAGCGAGAACCAGAAGAAATTGTGCGGGCCGAGTGTCAGAAAATACGGCGCGTCCGTGATGGCGGGAAATTTCGTCCGGCCGAACAGCTCGATGGGCACGAGCGTCTTAAACGCCGACAAATCCAACTCCACCGGCTGGGTAAAGCGCGACAGATTGGCCACCACGAGAATGATTTCCTGCTCGTGGCGCATGACGTAACTCAGGATTTTGTTATTGTCCGGCTGGAGGAATTCACACTTGCCCTCACCGAGCGCGCGCCAGCGTTTGCGCAACGAAAGGATCCGGCGCATCCACCAGAGCTGCGAATGCGGGTTGGCCATTTGCGTTTCCACGTTGACGGCCTCGTAATGGTAACTCGGGGTCGAGGATGATCGGCAGGTAAAGGCTCTGCGGATTGGCACGCGAGAAGCCGGCGTTTTTGTCCGAACTCCATTGCATGGGCGTGCGCACGCCGTCGCGGTCACCGAGATAAATGTTTTCGCCCAGGCCGATTTCGTCGCCGTAATAAAGCACGGGCGTGCCGGGCAGGGAAAACAGCAGCGCGTTCAGCAATTCGATGCTTTTGCGGTCGTTGTTGAGCAGCGGCGCCAGGCGGCGGCGGATGCCGAGGTTGAGCCGCGCCTGATGCACCTGCGCATACATCCGATACATGTAGTCGCGCTCCTCGTCGGTGACCATCTCCAGCGTCAACTCGTCGTGATTGCGCAGGAACAACGCCCACTGGCAGGTTTCGGGAATGGGCGGCGTTTGCTCCAAAATGTCCACAATCGGCAACCGGTCCTCCATGCGCAACGCCATGAACAGCCGCGGCATCAACGGAAAATGAAACGCCATGTGGCACTCGTCGCCGCGACCTTGTCCCAAATACGCCACCGCGTCCTCCGGCCATTGGTTCGCCTCCGCGAGCAACATGCGATCGCGATATTTTTCGTCCACGTGCGCCCGCAGTTTTTTCAGAAAGACGTGGGTCTCCGGGAGATTTTCGCAATCAGTGCCCTCGCGTTCGTAAAGATACGGCACGGCGTCCAGCCGCAGACCGTCCACGCCGAGGTCGAGCCAGAAATCCACCACCTTGAACATGGCCTTGTGGACTTCCGGATTGTCGTAGTTCAAATCCGGCTGGTGCGAAAAGAACCGGTGCCAGAAATACGCTTTGGCCTCATGATCCCACGTCCAGTTCGAGGCTTCCACGTCCTTGAAGATGATGCGGGTATCCTTGTATTTCCTGGAGGTGTCGCTCCAGACGTAAAAATTCCGCCACTGGCTGCCCGGCCTGGCGCGGCGCGCGCGCTGAAACCACGGGTGCTGGTCGGAGGTATGGTTCAACACCAGTTCGGTGATGACCCGCAGACCGCGCCGGTGCGCCTCGCGCAGGAACATTTTGAAATCACCCAACGTGCCGTACATCGGATGCACGTTGCAGTAATCGGCGATGTCGTAGCCATCGTCCTTGAGTGGCGACGGATAAAACGGCAGCAGCCAGATGGTGGTGACGCCGAGGTCCTTGATGTAATCCAGCTTTTCCGTCAGGCCGCGAAAATCACCAGAGCCGTCGCCGTTCGCATCGAAAAAGGCGCGCACGTGCACCTCGTAAATGACGCCATTCTTGTACCAGAAGGGGTCCCGGTCGAGGCCTTCGCGCTTGGGGTGGGCAGCGGGCATGGGAATCAGGAGGATTTCTGGGATGAGACCGTTGCGGGCGGCGGTGAGGCTCCTTGTTCGCGCGTCACCTCGCTCAACTCACGCAATACCCGTCGTACAACGGTATGACTGCTTAAATAATAACGTGCGGCGGTGGTGGCCAGTCCCACACGGACCGACCAGGCGGTCGGCGGCAAGGCACGGAACAGGTCTTCATCCGTCCAGTCATCGCCGATGCTCAGAATGAAGTCCGGTGCGTGGCCGGCCAGCCATTCCATCGCGGCGGTGCCCTTGTTCATGCCGGTGTTGCGGATTTCGATGACTTTATTTCCCTCCAATACCTGCACGTCAATGTTACGCGTGTAACCCGCCAGGTCATCGAGCAATTCCTTGGCGCGCAACGGGCCCTGCTCCGGGTCGGCGCGGCGGTAATGCCAGGCGAGCGAAAATTCCTTTTCCTCCAACAATGCCCCCGGCAAACGATCCACATAAAGGTGGAAAATCGGCCGCACCCGGTCTTTCCATTCGGTGGTCACTGCTTTCAACATCTTCCATTCGGCATTCCGGTGCCGCAACCACACGCCATGTTCCGCCACCAGTGCCACCGGCAATTGACCGAACCATTCCTCCAGATCGCGGCGGGACCGGCCACTGATAATGACGATTTCATTGGCCGGGTCCGCTCCGAGGGCGGCCAGCAACTTCAATAATTCCTCGTCCGGCCGGGCCTTGGTGGGATCTTCCGCAAAGGGAACCAGCGTGCCATCGTAGTCCAGCAACAAGGCACGGCGGGGTGCCGACCGGTATTGCTGGATGAGCGCCGCCTGAGCCTTGCCGGTCAACACGCGCGCGCGGCGGGCGGCTTCGATCGTCTGGGTGGACAACATGACTTGTATAAAATCGTCGGCCCACCGGTTCACATCGTATCGCCGCAGCCGTTCGCCCAGTAATTGGTTGCGGCGGATTTGTTCCGCCTCCGGCATGGCCAGCGCCTGCTCCAGCGCCTGGGCAAAATCTTCGAGGTGAAACGGATTGATGATGAGCGCCTCGCCCATTTCCTTGGCCGCGCCCGCCATCTCGCTCAGAATCAAAACCCCGGCCTGGTCGGGGCGCGAGGCGATGAATTCTTTCGCGACGAGGTTCATCCCGTCGCGCAAGGGAGTGATGAGGGCCACGTCGCAGCCGCGGTAGAGCGGCACAATTTCCTCGAATGTCAGCAGCCGGAATTGATAAACGAGCGGCGTCCAATGCACATTCCCGAAATCGCCGATGATGCGGCCGACGGTCTGTTCCAGTTCCAATTTCATGGCCTGGTAACTTTCCACCCCGATGCGGGACGGCGCCACCGAAACGACAAACACCACCTTGCCGTGCCACTGCGGATTGTTCTTCAAAAACAGTTCGTAGCCGCGCAACCGGTTGATCAGACCCTTGGTGTAATCCAGGCGGTCCACGGAAAAGATCACCTTCTGCCCCGCGCACTTCTGCCGCAATTCCGTCACCTGTGATTCGGTTTCCCGGGAAACCGCGGCCTGGGCAAAGCGGTCGAACTCGACGCCCATGGGAAAGGTTTCCACCTTCACCACGCGGTCGCGCAAGGCCAGGCTGCCGAGCTGGTGTTCGTAACCGGCGGTGCGCAGCACCGACGTCAGGAAATACCGGACGTAATCGTGCGTGTGAAAACCGATGAGGCTGGAGCCGAGCAGGCCCTCAATGATCTCCTCCCGCCAGGCGCGCGGCAGCATCCGGAAGATTTCCCAGGACGGAAACGGGATGTGCAGAAAAAAGCCGATGGGCATTTCGGGGAATTTTTCGCGCACCAGTTTGGGCAGCAGCATCAGGTGATAGTCATGAATCCACAACAGGTCATCCGGCTGGAGCGCGTTCACCACCGCCTCGCCAAATCGGCGGTTCACGCTCTGGTATTCCTGCCAGTATTCCTCCTCGTACCGCGCCAGCGTGGGAAAATAATGGAACAACGGCCAGATGGTCTTGTTGCAAAAACCGAGGTAAAACCGGTCCATGCTCTCCTCCGGCAGAAAAACCGGACAGGATTTGAATTGCTGCGCGCCGTAAGTTCGCACCGCCGCCTCGTGTTCCGGCGGTATGCTGGAACCGGGCCAGCCCATCCACAGATAATCCGGATGGTTCGGGCCCGGCGGCGACTGGCGGTTCAAATAGCTCCACAGACCGGTAGTCAATCCACCGGCGCTGGCCTTGAACTCGGGCGCACCCTCCTTAAACGAAACCGTAAACGGCAGCCGATTTGAAACGATCACCAACCGCATTAGAAAAAGTTCAGCTATTTTCGGCCATTGTTCAAGCCCTTCGTCCTGAAAATTTAAAAATCTTTACCCTCAATCCAGCGCAGGGCCGCACAATGGATGTCAGACCATGATAAACATCTGGTTCCGTTTTGTGTCGGGCAACCCTGAAAACGCGAATCAAGCCGGGGAGGTTGTGGTCGCGGTAACCGCCTCGCCCGCAGCTGGCTCCATCCAGCCCGGGCACCTCAGAAAGCAGTCAGCTGATTCATCCGCCCGCTGCAGGGCGCATCTTGGCATTGTCCTTGTACGGGAAGCCCGTGCCGGAATCATCGGGCGACTGGAAAGTCGCCCGAACCCGCGGACAGGAATGTCCGCGCTACGTAGCACAGGCTTTCCAGTCCCGCAGAGCGGGATTTCGGGGACTTTCCAGTCCCCGGTTAAAAACAGTGTCAAGGGCGTGTTGCCCAAACAAAAAGGAGCGCGGACCGCTGAGTCCGCGTGTTCCAAACTCGATTAAAGTCGTGCCTTTTATAGCAGGATCGACTCGCGCGGACAAAGCTGTCCGCGCTCCGGCCGATTTGGGCAACACGCCCTCAAGATGCACCCCCCGCTGCGCGGGCGGTGATTTGGGTCTTGACTCAGCCCTGATCCGTTGGCAACTCACCGTTTCTGCGAATCTCAATTATAATTAAACAGATGAAATCCCGGGTATTCCTTTGCGGGCTGCTGGTGGCAACGGCATTCCCGGCAGGTGGTTTGGCCCAGACGCCGAATTCTCCGGGCGTGAAGGTCGAGCAGAATCTGGTTTTTGCCGAAGCAGGCGGAAAACATCTCAAGCTCGATCTTTACCGCCCGGAAAAGAGTCCGGCCGACACTCCCGTTGTGGTTTTGATTTACGGCGGGGCATGGATGATGCGGAATCAGTGGATGGAGGTTCCCAAGGCCAGGTGGCTGGCAACCCAGGGCTACGCGGCCGCCGTGATTGATTATCGTCTCAGCTCGGAAGCGCAGTTTCCGGCGCAGATTTATGATTGCAAAGCTGCCGTGCGCTGGCTTCGTGCCAACTCCGCAAAATACGGACTGGATGCGGACCACATGGGCGCCTGGGGCGAGTCATCCGGTGGACACCTCGCCAGCCTGCTGGGCACGGCCGGCCACGTCACGGCGCTGGAGGGCGACCTGGGCAACACGAATGAATCCAGTCAGGTGCAGGCGGTCGTGGATTTTTTTGGCCCGACCGACTTTTTACAAATGACGGCGCATTCCCTGCCGAATTCACCGATCAAACACGATTCGCCGAAGGCACCCGAAGCACTATTGATTGGAGGCGCGATTCAGGAAAATCCTCAGAAAGCAGAGCTGGCCAACCCGATCAGATATGTCACGCACGACGCAGCGCCTTTCTTTATTGCCCATGGCGAACAGGACCTGCTGGTACCGTGTAACCAGAGCGAATTGCTGTTCGCAGCGCTAAAACAGGCACACGACAATGTCACCTTCTACAAAATTGCCGGCGCGGGCCATGGTGATCCGGCGTTCGATTCGGTCATGATGCGGGCCGCCGTCCTGGCATTCCTGGACAAATATTTGAAGCCGCATTCCAATACCAAGCCCTGACCTCAAAGCTGCGGGGAACAGGGTGTCTTACCGGTACCAGGTCATCTCACCGATAACTCGTAAATGCTGACGCTGAAACGCGGCAGGGCAGGCGTATCCGGCAGGGAATCAATGGGTGAATGACTGATCCTGGGGTTTTGGCCGTTTGGTTCAGCTGACGCGAGCCGCCACAAGGTGCCTTGGCCCGACAGGTCGGCGCCACTGATTTTGAGCTTAAGAAGTTGATCTGCACCGGTGGGATTCAAAACCGCCACGGTGAGGGTATGACGGTCCTCGGTCCAGGCGGCTGCGACATCGAGGGGAAATGTGTCGCTGCCGGCATTGACCACGGGTTGCTCGCCGCCGGGCGGGTCGGAGGGTTTGGGTTGCGGCGAGTTGCCGGAAACTTCAACCGGGATGGTGCCGAAGTGGTCGCGATAGATTTTGAAGACGAGACCGTTGGCCGTAAGCGTGACATTTGTTCCGTTGCGGGCGAGCAGCGAGGTGGCAAAGGTTTGAGCCGCCATTTGAAAGAGGTCGGGATAGCGGAACATTTCGTGGAACACCCAGGCGTAGGACGGGTAAACCGGATAAGTGTTTCCGCCGCCGCGCCCGGCATAGGCCCATTCGTCAATGTTCAACGGTTTTGGATGAGCGGCGAGTTCCGGGATCAACTTCTCGTAATCCTTGTACTCCTCGTATTTGATGCGGATGTGGTTGGCGGGGCGGCGCATCCAGTCGGTGACTGGCTCGTTCGGGTCATTCGGCACCTGCTTGCCTTCGGCGAGACTGAAATGCGTGCCGCCGTAGTTGTAAAAGTGCTCGCTAATGAGATCCATGTTATCGAAGCAATTCGACAGCAACCCGCCGGTCCAGTCAGCGGGCGAGAGATAAGCCGGAACCAGGTTGGTGCCCAGGTTCAATGATTCCTTCGAACCGGTCATCGTGTCGGGCATGGCGCCGCTGGCGATGAGTTTGATGGTCGGGTCCACCCGCTTCATCGCCTTGGCAAACTGGTTGTGCTTGTACTCAAACTGATAAAGCTTTACCGCGCCATACTGGTAGCTGTAGCCCCACGCTTCATTACCAATGCCCCAGAACCTGACGTGGTAAGGTTCAGGATGGCCGTTGGCGGCGCGCTGCTTGCCCATCGGCGTGGAGGCATCACCGTTGCAGTATTCGACCAATTCCGCAGCGGACCAGTCATCGCCGGTGCCGGCATTGACCGTGATGTAGGGTTCGACGCCAAGGAGTTTGCACATCGTCATAAACTCGTCGGTGCCAATGTCGTTGGGCTGGAGCGCTCGCCAAACCGGGTCATAAACCGGCGGACGTTTGTCCGGGTCGCCAATCGCATAGCGCCATTCGTGGGCGGAAACAAAATTGCCGCCGGGGAAACGATAAACACCGGAGCGAAGACTTTTAAGAACCGCGATGGCGTCGGGCCGCCAGCCGTCGAGGTTGTCGGAGGGCATGAGCGAAACCGCGCCGACGTGGAAGGAACCGGCGCCGGTGCCGACGATTTCGAATTGAGCGGGGCCGGAGTTTTCAGCTTTGAACAAGAAGGTCAATTTTTTGTAGTTCCTGCCCAATTTGCCGAGTGTGAATCGTCTGGCGCGCGGCATCGGCGTTGGTGCCCCAGACGATGTTGATTGAAACTTTCGCGCTGGAATCGCCGGCTAACTGGATGCGACCGTGGTATTCGGCGCCTTGAGTGAAGTTGATTCCGGTCTGGCGAATCCCGCGCGGCTCGTCGCCGGCCAACGTGATCAACGGCGTGTGGTCGCCGACGAACGGATTTCCCGCGTCCATCACGACGGCAGCCATCGGGCCGACGGGATTCCACCGGCCGGGGCCGACGTTGCGCCGGCCCGGAAATCCGCCGAATCCGCGTGCGCCGGCGTTTGGATTTTCCGGAAATTTGTTCGTCACGTCATAATAAAACTTGCGGTCGTCGAGCATCTCGCACCAGAGACTGCTGTAAATGAGACCGCCTGCGTGTTCGAGGAACTGGCCGTAAACATACGGTGAAATCGGCGGGCCGGTCTTCGAGGCATCAATATTGGCGCTCACGAGCCGGCCCTGGACTTCGGCGGCGGAATTGTCCGAAGAATCCAGTGGCGCAGCGCCAACAACTCCAGCGGTTAGCGTAAGCAGACTCAAAAAACCAGGAAGGGATCTCATAGTAATGCTGCTCATGAAACATGGTTTCTCTTGCCGTCACAAGCCCACCTTTCGGATCTGATACCTTTTAATCGGTTTTCAGCTGCTTTGCGGTTGAACCCCAACCGCGACTCCGGCCTTGCCCTGAGCTTGGCATTGCGTCGCCGGCCAAATTCGGAAACACTGCGGACGCAGACCATTTCATGCCTCGTAAAACGTCAAAGCAACCCGGTTCAACGGTACCGGTGATGATTCTCGGTGTCGGCTCGTATGCACACAGCCTTGGGCAAACGCTGGTGGACGCCGGCGCCACCGTCTCCACCTATCTCACGCGCAATTACGGCCACTTCCCGCCGTCGCTGGTCGGGCCGACTTTTTCGCAGGAGTCATTCCCCAGCCCCGTGCCGCTCATCAAAAAAAACGGTGTGGCCGTGGTCATTCCGCAGTCCATTGACTGGGCGCTCGCGGCGTGGGCGAAGGACTTGTTAAAATCAGGGGTCGGCATCTTCAGTCCCACGCGCGAGGCGATGCGCATCGAACGCGAACGCGATTTTGCCCGCAAACTGTGCGCGGATTTCAAAATTCCGTTCCCGCAGGCTTACCTGGCCTCCAATCGATTGGCGGCCGAAAAAATTCTGGCGCAACACCCGCAACCGTTCGTTATCAAAAATCCGCTCTGCTCGCCGACCAGCCCGATTCATACGATTCTGTGCGAAACCGTCGAGGACACGCGGGCGTGGCTGCGACATGTCAATTACGCGGAGGGTGTGTTTCTGCAGGAATATCTCGGCCGCGCTGAAGCCGGGCATATCGCCCTGGTCAGTGGCGGTGAGATTTATTCCCTCGTCACGAACCAGGAATACAAATACGCCTTCAATGAAAATCAAGGCATCGTGGCCGGGGCGCCGCTGGGCGGCATCGTCGAACGCGATGAGGAGGACAAATACGGTCTGGCCCGCGAGCTGATTCATCCGCTGTTACCCTGGTTGCGCCAGACCAGATTCAATGGCCCGCTGCAGGTGACCGCGGTCAAGCGGAATGGCCAATGGCATGTCATTGAATACAACATCCGCATCGGTGTTACTTCCGGCCCGATGATTCTGCGGATGCTAAACAACCCGTTGGAGACCCTGGTTCGAACCACGCGCAACGAGAAACTCGATCCGCAGTTCAGGTCCGGATTCGATTTTGGCTGCTCGCTGACACTGGCCGGTTATGGCTATCCGTTTACCCAGGTCCGCAGCCCGCATTTGCCGCTGGAAGTGAACGGCGGGTTCGATTGTGACGTGTGGTGGAACGAAGTGGCGCGAGAGACCGATGGCCGGCTCGTTTCCACCGGTCATCGCATTGCCGACGTCATTGCGCTTGCGCCGGAGCTGGACACGGCCGTGGCCAAAGCGTACGCGAACGTCCGCAAAATCCGCGTGGTCGGCAGCTACTTCCGCACCGACGTCGGCCAAAGTCTCTGGCCACCCGGAACCGTTTAAGGGCCGGCTTCACTTTGACCGGGCTACCGCCGAGTTCAGATTTTCGTTCAAGAACCCGATCAGGTTGGAGTCGCTGGTGGCGGCAAGACGGGAGATGTTTTGTTGGACGAGAATGAGCGTCGACAATGGCGAAGGGATTTCAGCGGACCC
Organism: uncultured Verrucomicrobiae bacterium; assembly: GCA_963708525.1. Classification (GTDB taxonomy): domain Bacteria; phylum Verrucomicrobiota; class Verrucomicrobiia; order Limisphaerales; family UBA11358; genus UBA11358. The sequence goes on from CAVPTH010000009.1 coordinate 15,361, forward strand.
GCCTCCGATTCCCGGATGGTCGGTTTGCAGGCGCACCGCGGCGGTGAATTGCAGCGCAGCCTGCTTGTAATCGTTGCGGGCCATGAAATGAAAACCCAGGTTTTGGTGTAATTCACAGTCCCGCCCGGCAGAATTCAGGCTTCGATCCGGCCAAATTCGCGCCATCGCCAGCAAGCCGGCCAGCAAACAAACCACGCCAATGAAATTGCGCTCAAACACCCGGTCCCGCCGGTCGGCGATATCGATGACGGAAAGGCATAGAAACAAAAACAATCCTGCCAGCAACACCGTTGTGGCCCGTGCGCGAAGTGCCTGGGCGATGACCGAAAGCCGGCCGCGATCTTGATCGGCCTTTTCATCGGGCGCCCGGCAAATCGGCGGCATGATGACGGACAATTTCTGATCACGCAGTACCGAAATGGTCAAAGTCGGATTGGGCAGAGGAACCAGCTTATCCTGCAACCAGCGCGGGTCGTCGGTCGCAGCAAATGCCCGTACGCTTTCCTCCGCAATCAAATTATCCACTCTCATGCTCATCAGCAAAAAATCCACGGTTTGCCTGGAAGATAGCCATATCCCAAAAAAAATCAGGCCGGCGAAGGCCATCGGCAACAGGCAGCTTGTCCAGTCCGGGAAATGAAGCAGCTTGAATCGTTTTGATAACAATACCAGGGCGAACACGCTTGCGATAGCGACCAGGCACAGGGTGTCCAGATAACGGCTGCCCTGGGCGTCAACGTAGTGGGCACGCCCGTAAGCCAGCGCCGCCGATTGCAGGAGGCCCCACAATCCGAACCCGAGCAGAAATTCCGCCGCCCGGCGTTCCGTAAAATCCGGCCGGAAATAAAACACCAGCAGCACCACCAGGGGCAGACATACAACCACCAGCATCGCCGGCTGATCCAGAAACGGCCATGAGAGATTGCGGGCCAGGGTGGCCGTGAAGTCCGTCAGTGATTTCGCCTGGAACTGCCGGTCCGTAGGCGTCCTGGCACTCAGAGCCAAACCGAGCACGAAAACCGCCAGACTGGCGACGAGGGTGATTCCATCTGGTCGGGTTAATTTTTTATCCTTGAACGCCCGCAGCCCGGTCAGCCCGGCCACAGCCAACGCGGCGAGCAGGCCGGCCGCCATCGTGAACAAGGCCAGGATGGCTGCCAGCCATCCGAGCCACCACCAACGGCTCCCCGGCGGCGCGAATCCAAGACCCAGCAGCGCGGCGAACGAGACGATGATCAGAAAGTATTGTTGTGAATCAAAACCACGGAGGGTGTTTTCCGCGGCGAACGGCAGCGCAAAAAAAGGAGCCACCAACAGGCAAACCAGGCCCATGTTTTTCCGGCCCAGGAAATTCCACAGGCAATAGGCCAGCCCAACGGCATAACCGGCGTACAACACCGCGTTGACCGTCATCTGCAGGAGCACGTCCCATTGGCCGTTCAAGCGGATGAGCAGAAGGTCGAGCAGCCGGGTAAAAAAAATACGGTGTTCGTTGTGGGGCGCAACCCAGTCGTACCAGGTCAACCGGCCTTCCTGCCAGGGCCGGAAAAACCGGTCAGCCTCGGACCATTGGTCCCAGACCGGCAGGGGCGAGCCATAGAGCTGAATCAGCCACAACTTGGCGCCCAGAATGACCAAAAACAGGGCGCACAGCCAGGCCACGGGTTGGAGACTGGAGGGAAGCCCTTTCATGCGGTTGCGAACAGGCTAGACATTTTCGCACCGGTCGCAAGCATCGGTCAGATTTTGCAGGATTTTCAAAGATTCTTGTTCGCACTTTTAATTGAAATGAATTCGTAAAATTCGTGTCTGATTTTACGTGCCATTTGGCATGATTCATGGTTAAACAGCCTTGGATGTAGTATGGATTTCGATTCGACCAACTTTCCGTTGCGGCCGGCCTGGACTGAGATTGACCTCGGCCGGTTGCGAAACAATCTGCGGCTGATCCGTCGCGATCTGCCGAAACCGGTAAAATTGCTCGCGGTCGTTAAAGATGAGGCCTACGGCCACGGGGCGCTCGACGTGGCCCGCATCGCGCTCGAGGAAGGCGCCTGGGGTTTTGGTCTGAGCACGCTCGAGGAAGCCATGTCCCTGCGCGAAGCCGGCATCGCCGCGCCGCTGCTGCTGCTGGGCGAACGGCAGGAGGCCGAACTGCCTTGGTGCGTCGAACATGACCTGACGGTTTGTGTCAATGACCCGCACACCGTTCGCAAGCTGGCGATCATTGCCACGGCCCATGCCAAACGCATGCCGGTGCACGTGAAAATCCATACCGGCATGAGCCGTTACGGCGTGCGCTGGGACGAGGCCCTGCCGCTGATCGAACAAATTGTCGCCGAAAAATCGCTGCGGCTGGAAGGCGTCATGACGCATTTCTCCCAATCGGACGAAACCGACAAGTCCTTCGCCGATCTTCAGTTCTCACGTTATAACGAAGTTCTGAAAGCCATGGCGGACCGCGGTATTTCCGTGAAATTGCGCCATACCTGCAACAGCGGCGGTTTCCTGGATCTGCCGCACGCTCACCTCGACATGGTCCGTGTGGGCATCCTGCTGTACGGTGTGTTTCCATCGTCCGTTTGCCGGCGGATTCCCGGGATCGAACCGGTGATGTCCGTGAAGGGCCGCATCGCGGCGATTCAAAAACTCAAACCGGGCGAAGTGGTCGGTTACGGCATGCGCTACACCGCGCCCTCGGAACGGCGCATCGCCATCCTGCCCATCGGTTACGGCGACGGTTTTCCGCGTGTGCGCAACCAGGGCGGTGCGCTCATCCACGGTAAACGGGCCCCGCTCATTGGCGGCATTGCCATGGACGCAATCATGGTGGACATCACGGACATTCCCGAGGCGAAAATGTGGGACGAAGCCGTCATCATGGGCCGTCAGGGCAACGAGGAAATCAGCGTGCACGACATGGCCAAGTTGAAGAATTCGGTGAGCTACGACGTGTTGACCAACTGGCGGCTGCGATTGCGGCGCAAATCAGTGAACGGCCAGGTCAAAGCAGACCGCGAACTGGAAACCGTGGCCGCGAAATGATTTTTTACCACGGATGAACACAGATGGACACAGATGGAAAACCGATGATCTGGCGCTCTCCAAAAAGCTTGATTGGTTAATTGGCGAATGGTGTGAGCGGAAAACGCTGCTCCCACGTCGTTATTGGTTGCCGACTTATCCGGGTATGCTGGCGCATGGAGGAAAGGCTTAGTTCATGAAAATCCGTGTTTATCCGTGTCCATCCGTGGTCGATTTCACATGAAACTGCTGTTCTCCGAGCAAAATTCCGATTACGAGCATTACCAGTTTCCTTATGCCGTCTGGGCCGTGCCGGAGGACAGGCGAGTCGCCGGCAGACATTTTTAACGCGGGTTTCCTGCCCTCGTCGCGTTATCTCGACCGTTTCTATCTCTGTCGCCAGGTGCGCGTAAACCTGGGAAAATTCGAACCGTCGTCCGAGAACCGCCGCATCCTGCGCAAGGGCGCAAGCATTCAGGTGAAACTCGTGCCCCGGGACCAGTACGATTACACGTCCGAACGCCGCCAGTTTTTCAAGACCTACGCCGACATCAAATTCGGCAAGGACATGATGACGTTCGAGCGGCTGGATGCGCTGTTCAATACGCCCATCATTTCGCACCTGCTCGTGTTCACCGACTCTAAAACCGGCGACGAAGTCGGCGTGGCCACGCTCTATCTGGAAGGCAAGGCGCTGGCATTTTATTACTATGCATTTTACGACCTCAATTATTACGCGCGCAACCTGGGCATGTTCATGATGACGTCAGCCGTGGAGCTGTTCGCCGGGCGCAACGTGAAATATCTTTACCTGGGCACCTGCTATTCGCAAACCGCGTTGTACAAAACCCAGTTTGCCGGCGCGGAATTCTTCAACGGGTTCCGTTGGTCGGACGATCTGGACGAATTAAAATTCATCATCCAGCGCGATAAGCAGGAACTGACCCAGCATCTGCTGGAAACCGAGGAATATTGCGAGAAATTTTACAGCGGCGAACTGAAGAAAGTCGTTGATACCAGCGCATTTCAGGTTAAACTGGGTTGAGCCCTGAATAATTATGCGCGTTGTACTCCGTCTTGCCGGTCTTTCCGGGTTGCTGCTCTTGGGATTCACCTGGTTCACCGTCCAAACTGCCAATGCGGTCCAGTTCCAGATTTCCGATCCCGTCGAGTTCAACAAAATCATCAACACCAATGCCATTTTCACCACCAACGCCACGATCAATTCCCAGGTGGAAGGGCCGGTGTGGATTCCCAACGGGCAGTTTCTCGTGTTCAGCGACATGGGCAACAACAAGCTCAAGAAACTGGATCCGTCGAACAACGCGCTTACCGATTACTTTTTGGAGCCGGCCGGGGCGAAATACAACGGCAACATTCTGGATGGGCAGGAGTGTTTAATTTCCTGTGAAGCCGGCAGCAGCGGATTTAAAGTCGTGATGACCACGAACGTGGCAGCGGGAACCTCTAGTGGTGCGATTATTCCATTGGTGACAAATTACAACGGCCTGAAATTTATTTCACCCAACGACGCCTGCGTCAAATCTGACGGCTCCATCTGGTTTACGGACACGGGGTCCGACAGCGGCATTGCCCTGGGCACTCCCGGGTATCAACCCGGCTACTACGCGTATCGCTTTTACGAAACCAACGGCAATGCGACGGTGGCGACGGTGATCACAAGTGGCATTCAGAGACCCAACGGCATCTGTTTTTCGCCGGATGAAACCAAATTGTATGTGGCCGACGACGGCATCAACTGGAACAAGGGAACCATCATGGTATTCAGCGTCACCAGCAGCAACACGGTGACCGGCGGCAGAACAAACTGCACTGTCAGCAGCGGCATCGCAGACGGATTTCGCTGCGACGTGGACGGGCGGATCTGGTCCACCGCCGGGGACGGCGTAGAAATCTTTGCGCCCGACGGTCATCTGATCGGAAAAATTTTGGTGGGCCGCCAACTCAACAACCTTTGTTTTGGCGGTCCGCAGTACAAAACGCTTTACATGGTGGGCCAGCCGACCGTGTGTTCGCTTCCGGTGCTGGTGGCGGGCGCCGTCTCCATCAAAAAACTGGCCGTCCGCGCCGATGGAAATCAGGTGAGCGTTTCGTGGCCGGCGCCTTCCACGGGATTTGGCCTGCAATCATCGGAATCCCTGGGCGCCGCCGCGGCATGGTCGGACGTGGTTGATACACCCCTGGTTACCAATGGATTAAACTTGGTAAGCCTGGACCCAACGAATGCTGCGAAATTTTTTCGCCTGAGTTTGCACTGACAAGCGACGGACATCCTCACCATCACACACCTCATCACTAAAGCGGTTCAAGTAATGTCGTAGCCGCCGAGGTGACGAGGCGAATTCATTATTTGGCCGGTAAATCAGGTCCGCCTCCTTACGTCGGCGGCCACAGTTTTATAGAAAATGCACTAAAGGGATGAAGTCTTTTTGTTTGAACCCCCGCGTTTTGACTTTGGACCGGTGGATTTCCCGCCGGTGGGAGCTGTAGAAGTTAACAATTCTTCCACTTTCGAGATCAATTCCTCCGGGTGGTACGGCTTGGTGAGAAAAACATTGATGCCCGCCTCAAAGCCAGCCACCCGGGTAAAATAGCTGTCCATGCCGGTCAGCATGATCACCGGAATAGAAGCGGTGGCGGGATCTTCCCGAAGGGTCTTGCAGATATCCAGTCCGTTCAACTGCGGCAGCATCAAATCCAGCACGATCAAATCCGGCGAAACGGAACGGGTTTTGACGAGGGCATCCACACCGTTGGTAGCGGTGCCGATGGCAAAGCCGGCCTCTTTCAGGTTTCCGCGAATCGCTTCCAGTTGATCCGGATCATCTTCTACAACCAATATCTTTCTGCGCATAGGGTGGGTTTGATCCATACAACAACCGGCAACGACACCGCGGTACGAATGAAACACTGTCCGTTTGGGAGCAGAAACGATGCCGCCCCCAAAATTCACTTTCTCGATAAACAAAGGAAAATACCCGACTCAGGCAGCGAACAACGTGGGGAACTCGCGAAGCCGACCCCGATGAACTCACCGATGCCGGCGAATTCCGGTTCGCGGGAAACGAGCGAATCAAAACACGGTTGGCAAAGCTAGAGGCGCTTCCGGAGCAGCCAACGGAGGTTCCAATGTCATCGGTTCGTCGTGGGCCAGGAAATTCTCACAAACCCGAAAGAAGTCAGCCGTCGTAGTGACGCGACGGATTTCATGCAGGAATTTCTCACCGATGCCTTCGCCGATGAAATTCATGAATTTTTTCATCCGCTGCACCTGGGCCGATTCCTTCACATCGGACGTTATTTCGTTGTCCCAAAGTTCACGGATGTACGCCAACAAGTCACGTCCAGCGGGCAGTTTGATTTCTTCGCCACGCAATCCGGCGCGAATCTGGTCGAACAGCCACGGATTGCGAATCGCGCCGCGTCCAATCATCAATCCGCGCACGCCGGTTTCGGCCAGCAGCTGTGTTGCCTGCGCGGCGCTGTGGACGTTGCCGTTGGCCAGCACCGGGCATCTCAATTCCCGCACCGCTTGTGCAATCAAATCGTAGCGGACACCCGGCCGGTACATTTGCTTTACCGTGCGTGCATGGACGGTAAGCAAATCAATGGGATGCTTCGCAAACAGCGGCAGTAATGCTTCAAATTCGGCGGGTGCTTCAAAACCGATGCGGGTTTTGACCGTGAAGGGCACTGTTACCACGTCACGCAAGGCACCGAGGATGGCGTCGATACGCTGCGGTTCGCGCAACAATCCGCCGCCGGCGCATTTGCGATAGACAATCGGCGCGGGGCAACCAAGGTTCAGGTCAATCGCGGCAACAGGGTATTTCTGCAGTTCTCTGGCCGTGCGGACGAGTGCCGGAACGTCGTTGCCAATGAGCTGGGCAACGACAGGTCGGCCGGTTGGATTTTCGGTGATGGAGCGGAGAATCCATTTCTCCGGGCGGGAATCGCCGTGGACGCGAAAGTATTCCGTCCAATACACATCCGGCCCGCCGTAACGCGCAATGACACGCATGAACTCCAGCGTCGTCACGTCCTGCATCGGCGCCAGGGCCAGCCACGGCGCACCGTTGCGAAGCAGGCTGGAAAATGTTTCGGACGGCGTCACCGGCTGCCAAATAGAACAGGCTGAAGGGCAAAAGGCGAATATTTCTTGCCTTTGCCAAAGCTGTCCCCAATTTGAAGCTTAAACCATGAGCGAAACCATTTTCATCGGCACGGACAGCGGCGCGACCACGACGAAGTTCGCCGCCGTCCGGGAAAACGGCGAGCCGGTCACCACCCAATTGCTTCAGCGCACGACCGATTCCCAGAACGGCCGCGATGCCGTCCTCGCCGCCTGGATTTCGGGCGTTGGCGAATTTCTCGCGCAGAACCATTTGCAATGGTCGCAGGTCCAGGGAGTCGGTCTGGCCATCCCCGGCCCCTACGAACGCTACGGTGTGCTTGGTAAGTCGGCCAATTTTCCGGCGAGCTTTGCAGGCTGGAATGTCCATGAGGAATACAGCGCGGCCCTGGCCCGGCAGGCCGGACATCCGGTAAACTTGACTGTGAGCAATGACGGTCACTGCGGCGGCGTGGCCGAGGCGCGAATTGCCCGCGGCGATCGCAAGTTGTCAGTGCTGATGCTGATGCCCGGCTCCGGCCTGGGCAGCGCCTTTGTGAATGAGGACGGCCTGCCGCTCATCGGCCAGACGCTCACCGCCATGGAAACCGCTCACATCGCCGCACCATTGCATCTATTCGGCCTCAGCGGCCCTCCATTCCCCTGCGGTTGCGGGAGAAACTGGGGTTGCGTGGAAGCCTATACCACCATCTCCGGCCTGCCACATCTGCTGGCCGAAAAGTTGAAGAAATTCCCTGACCACGAGCTGGTCAAATCCAACGCGCCGATCAAGGAAAAGGTGCTTTCTCTCCGCAGCCGCGCACAAAAAGGCGACGCCCTGGCATTGGAGATTTTTGATTTCCAGGCGCATGCGCTGGGTTTTCACATCGCGAACCTCGTCACGTTGCTCGATCCGGGCGTTGTGGTTATTGGCGGCGGATTGATGGACCATGAAGCGACCACGCCGGAATTCCGCGAGCGCTATCTGCACATCGTGCGCGAGACCGCCATGCCCTATCTCTGGCCGGTCCAGCGCAACACCCTCAAGATTATCCCCGCGGTGCTGGGCGAACTTTCGCAGGCCATGGGCGCCGCCCTGGTGGCACTTTACCAAAGCCGGGAAGGTTGACGCGAATTTCACAAATTTTCACGAATAAGATTCGAGTCAGTCTGCGCCAGATTGACTTACAACTGATTGAAACGCCGTAGGCGTGAAATCTTTGTAGTTTTATTTTTTCCAGAAAAACTAAAGCTCCGTAGGAGCGGAATATGCCGCCCCGATGGGGCTGGGGGGAAATGAATGGGACGAGGCTCCTGACGAGCCGATCTTGCGCGTTAAACGTTAAATGCGACGAACGAAATTTGTGGAAATGAACCGGCCGGCAAGAATCCAATTCATCGGCAACGACGAAGAATAATCCCGAAGGGATTGTGTGATAATAGCCCGGCGTTTGAACGCCGGGGAAATCGCCGCGCATCCCATACGTCCCGAAGGGACGATTGAACCACGACGATGTGCAAATGCCGGAAAATTGTAACGGGCGACGAAAATTCAGGCGTCCCTGCGGGACTTGTTCATTTGTTTGACGTTACCCGGCGTTGAAACGCCGGGCTGGATGATTGAATCCCGTTGGGATTCCCGGAATTTACTGCCGACGCTTGACGAAACCGTCGTAAATTACCGTTAGGTAACCGTTCATTGCTTTTGTTCAGTTGAACTTGCCCGGAGCATCAGCTATTGTGTGAGCCTATGACTTTGACGGAGAAAATCCTCGCCCGGGCGGCCGGCAAGGCGAAAGTCCAGGCCGGCGATAATATCTGGGTGAACGCCGATGTGCTCATGACGCATGACGTCTGCGGGCCGGGCACCATCGGCGTATTCAAACGCGAGTTCGGCAAGGACGCCAAGGTCTGGGACAAAACCAGGATCGTCATCATCCCCGACCACTACATTTTCACCGCCGATTCCAAGTCCAACCGTAACGTGGACATTTTGCGCGACTTTGTGAAGGAACAGGACATCGCGTATTTCTATGACGTGATCGATGACCCGAACGGCCACTGGCATTTCGACACGAGCAAGGGTCATTTGAAGAAGCAATACGGTTCGCATTATGCGGGCGTGTGCCATACGGCGCTGCCGCAAAAGGGCCACACGCGGCCCGGCGAGATTTTGTTCGGCACGGATTCGCACACGTGCATGGCCGGCGCCTTCAACCAGTTCGCCACCGGCATCGGCAACACGGACGCCGGTTTCGTCATGGGCACGGGCAAATTGCTCATCAAGGTGCCCGAAACGATGCACTTCCGGCTTGAAGGCAAGTTGCAGCCGGGCGTGATGGCCAAGGACATAATCCTGCATTGCATCGGCGAAATCGGTTTTGATGGAGCAACCTACCGGGCGATGCAGTTCGACGGTCCCGGCACCGCGTCGCTCTCGATTGACGACCGGATGACCATCGCGAACATGGCCATCGAGGCGGGCGGCAAGAACAGCATTTTCGAATTCGATGCGCGCACGCAGGAATACGTGGACGCGCGTGTGAAATTGAACGGTACGAAAGCCACCTACACGCCAGTGGAGCCGGACAAGGACCAGAAATTCGTTTACGACCTGGTCGTGAATCTCGACAAGCTCGAACCGACGGTGGCCTGCCATCCCGATCCGGGCCAGCGCAAAAAGGCGAAGGACATGGGCCACATCAAGCTCGACCGCGCCTATGTCGGCTCCTGCACCGGCGGCAAGACGAGCGATTTCGTGGAGTTCGCACGGGTACTGCGCGGACATCACGTGGCCATTGATACGTTCGGCGTGCCGGCGACGCCGGAGATCGTGCGCGATTTGCAGACGACTTACTGGGGCAATCAGACCGTCTGGGACATCCTCGTGAGCGCCGGCGTGCAGATGACGGAGAACGCCGGTTGCGCCGCGTGTCTCGGCGGGCCGGTCGACACGTTCGGCCGTATCAACAAACCCGGCATCAAGTGCATCAGTGCGACGAACCGGAATTTTCCCGGCCGCATGGGTGACAAGGAATCGCAGGTGTTTCTCGCCTCACCGATGACGGTGGCGGCGAGTGCCATCGCGGGCAAGATTGTGGATCCGCGCGAGTACCTGGGAAATTAGCCGGCAGGTTCGCCTTAACGACGGTTGAATTTTTCCAACTCGGCGATAAACGCGCCCGGGCCACCGGCGGCATAGCCCACTTGTCGGCCCAGTTCTTCGCCGGCGTCGTTCACCAGCACAAAGGTCGGAAAACCAGTGACGCGGTATTGGTTGGCCAGCGCCTGATTGGCCTCTTTGAGCGCGTTATCCTGAGGCCTGGTGCGCGGGAAATCGACCACCACCAATTCCAGTTTGTTCCGGGCATAGGTGGCAAATTGGTCTGTCTGCAGCACTTCCCGGTCAAACTTGATGCACCACGGGCACCAGTCGGAACCGGTGAAATCGAGCAACACCACTTTTCCGTCCGCCCTGGCCTGTACCAGCGTCCCGGAGAAATCGGTGCTCCAGTTTAGATCCGACGCATGCACCACGGCCGGCTCGGGTATCCGGGTCTCGTCCGGAGGCATCGGTGCTGGCTCACGAATCACCGCCTGCTGGTATTCGGCATTGGCCTTAGCCCGTTTTTGTTCGATTTTACCTGCCGTCGCCAGGTTGTAATGAAAATGCTTTTGCAGGTCGGGACTGAGGTTCTTTAACTTGGCGTTGGCCATGCCTTTCCCATGGTTGAAGGTGAAATAAACGTCCGTGGCGGAGATCGAAAGCACGGTGACATTGCTGTAAACGTCGGTGCCGACTTTCAGCACCGGCAATTGCTCGTCAGCCCAAACCGACAGGGCACTCGACAAGGCCAGGGCACAAAGAATTGAAATCCGCAGGTTCATGGCAACCTGTACAGCAGCCGGTTTGCCAAGTTCCGATGTCTGCAGACCGCCGCCGTGGTAACTGCCAGACCTTCTCATTCTGTAACCGCGTTTGTTAAAACGCGGTTCTCCCGCCCATTCACAAAGGCGGCTGCCAAATTTGCCAAATCCGCCGAACCTCAACTCTTCTTGTTGGAGGGGGGAGTTGAAGTCGGGGCCGGCGTCGCCGCCGGTTGATCCGACGGATGTTCATGCTTTTGCCATTCCTCGGAGACGCGCCCGTTCCAGCAGGCCGTGTTCAGCGGATAAACATCCGGATCAAAAATGACGTGATAGAAGTGCCAGACCACAATCGCCAGGCACGCCAACACCGCTTCGTAATAATGAATCGTCAGGGCCACGTCGATGATCCAACGTGGCAGGAACCGGGTCACGTCGAGCTTGAACCAGACCATCAGCCCGGTCACGCCCATGATGATCGTGCCCCACAAGACGGCCCAGTATTCGATCTTCTCGGCGTAGCCGAACCGTCCGACTTTGGGCCTCTCGTCGGTCAAGCCGGCCAGAAAGCGCACCATGCAACGCAGATCGGCGACGTCTTTTTTTACCGGAAGCAAATCCCTGACCAACCGGCGGCCTTCCTGGCTGAGCAAAATATGGATCAGATGGTACAGCCCCGTCAGCAACAGCACGATGCCGGCGATGCGATGGATCCAGCGGCGGACGGGTTCGCTCGAGCCCAGCATTTGCGCCAGGCCCGAATCCGGAAATTTCAGGGCGAAGCCGGTAACGGCCAGGGTGATGAAGCTCAGCGCGAGCACGGCGTGTTGCCAGCGGTGGGACAACCCCATACGCAGCACCGGCCGGCCGCTGGCACGCAGATGCGCCGCGACCTTTTTATGAAACAACAAAGCGTTGTGAACGAACATCGCCCCGACCACAACGAAGATCAGCGCCAGGTAAATCCGTCTTACCCACCAGTTGATTTTGCCCGCCAGATCCCGGCCTTCCGGCGTTGCGGACAGGTCCGCGTGAATTTTTCCGCTCACAAACATCTTGTCCGCGCCGGGATGACACGTGCCACAGGTGGCCACAAGGTGGTTGGTGTTGATGCTCGAATCCGGGTCCGAAGATGGCAGGATCAGGTGGTACCCGTGACAACTGGCGCAATTGGCGACCACAGCCGAACCGTTTTGCGCCGCCAGCCCGTGGTAACTTTCCAGATACGTTTTTACGCGGTCAGCCGGCAGGTTGTATTTCTGGTCGAGATAGACCGATGCATGGCAGCGGCTGCAGACGCCGGAAATTTCCAGGGGAGTGCCGTCTTTCAGCGCCTCGATTTTATGTTCGGAATGACAGTCGGTGCAGGTGGGGGCGTCCCGCAGGCCGGTGGCCATGGCCTTGCCATGAACGCTGGCCGCCACGTCGCGCGCTTCCGGCACGTGACAACGACCGCACGTCTGCGCCTGTTGCACAAAGTGGAGCGGAGATGCCGGCGAGGTCGGGGGCAGAATGCCATGCGAACCATGACAATCCACACACGTGGCGGCGTTCTGGTGGCCTGACTTGCGTGCCAATCCATGTACACTGGCGCCATAACTTTCACTTTGTAGCTCATGGCAACGTGCGCAGCTCACCGGCGGCACCGGCCGGTTGTCATCGGGATGTGCCGACGTGACATCTCTATGGCAACTGACGCAGGAGTTCGTTTTGTGGACCGACGCCGTGAGTCGCGCCTTGTCCACAAACAAAGAGATTGCCCGGCCCGCAGTGTTGGTAACGGCGAGGGTGTTGTCGGCGTGGCACACCAGGCAATCGTCATCCGACATTGCCGGCGTTGCCGCGGCTCCGGCCGCCAGAACCAGCCAGAGCCCGGCCAAAGCCGATATTAACGTTCGTCCAACAGTACCCACACTATAAGCATCGGCAGGCCCAGGCCAAATCGCTCTACCCGGCTTGGCATTTGCTGCGCCTTTTTTGGCAGTCGCAGCTGTGGATTCTTCAACGCCATCAATGCGCCAGGCGTGTGGCCATGGCGTAGATGATCAACCCCAGCAGGACGAGGCCCAGGCCGAAGAAAAAGTAACCGAAAGACCGGGCGATGTTCTTCCAGCGCTCCCATTCATCCTTCACCCGGTGTTCGTCCAGTTTGCCTTCCGCGACCAGCCGGTCATACCAACGCTTCCGCTCGTGCAACATCTCGGCCTTGGAAACACGGCCGGAAAAGATCACGGTGTCCATGGGGAATTTCTCGATGCGGAAATGCGTGTTAAAGAAATGAATCGAGAAAATGAAGCCCGCCGCGAGCAACGCCTCATCCGAGTGCAGAATCAAGGCAATGTTGATGATCCAGCCCGGCAGAAAACGCGTGAAAAAGGTCGGAAACCACATGATCAACCCCGACGCGCCAATGATGGCCACGCCCCAGAACACGGCAAAGTAATCGAATTTTTCCCAATACGTCCAGCGGTCGAACTGCGGCTTGGGTCCTTTGCCGAAGAACCATTTGTTGTGCGCCACGAAATCACGCCAGTCCTGGAGTGTCGGTATCATGGAATCGGCGCCGAACAAAGTCGCCCACAGCCGTTTGAACCGGAACCGGCCGCTGGCCGGGTCGCGCACCGATTTCCGGCCCTTCCAGGCCTTGCCCGCCAGCGCCGTGAGATGCAGGCCGAAATAAAGGAAGGTCACCAGGGCGCCGAGACGATGCAGAGTGCGTGCGGTTTCCGGTCCGCCCAGAATGCGGAAAATGGCCTTGGCCCAGTCCGTGTAATAGAACTTGAGCGGCATGCCGGTGATGACCAGCAACAGGAAACTGGTCACCACGAGGAAATGCAGGAAACGCTCAAACGGCGAGAAACGCGTAAACCATTCGCCGTCCACCTGGGTTTGAATCTTCGCTTCGCGGAATTTCTTCGAGTCATGCAGGTAGAGATAAACCGCCCGCACCAGCCAGCCAAGCGGTGTGCAGGCCGAAGAACGCAAACGTGCCGATGAGCAGGCCGGTCATGCCCAGGAACACCGCGTGAAGGAGAGGATAATTCTTGCCATCCAGCGGATTGGCGTGGGGTTTGTATTCCGTGAATTTGGCGGTGGCGCCGGGATGACATTGCTGGCAGGTGGCGAGAATATTGGTTGAGGACAGATGCGACCGGGGGTCGGACGGCGGCTGCACGTCATGATGACCGTGGCAATCGTAACAGGCGGCCACCGTCGGAGCGACATTCGGCCGGCCCAGAGCCATGGCTTTGCCATGATAGGTGTCCCGGTAATGCTCCAGCCGGTCCGCGTGGCATCGGCCGCAGCGCTCATCGCTGACGGCTTTGAAATTATTTCCCTCCGGATTCACGATCCCGTGCGCCGTATGGCAATCCGTGCAAACCGGCCCGCGCGGATCGCCTTTGGCCAGCAATTGGCCGTGGATGCTCTGATCGTAAGTCTCTTCGACACCGAGATGACATTTGCCGCAGGTCTGGGCGACGTTGGCGTGGTTGATGGGCGAATCGCGGTCCACCGCCCGCTTGATGTCATGCACGCCGTGGCAATCGTCGCACGACGGCGCCACAATCAGGCCCATTTTAAGCAGGGCGTGGCCGTGGATACTTTCCATGTATAGGGCTGCGGCTTCGGGGTGGTTGATTTCGTATTCCTTCGTCAATCCCGGGTTGCTGTGGCATTTTGCGCAAGTGAAGGGCAGGTTCATCTTGAACACAGGCGAAGCCGGATTTTTGACCGGCAAAATGTCGTGCGACCCGTGGCAATCCCAGCAATTTGCCGCGCCGGAAGCGCCGAGCAAATGGCTCACACCGTGAATACTGCCGGCGTACGCCTCTGCCTCCTTTTCATGACAATGCGTGCAATCGGGGGGACCCAAGGGGTCGTGGACCAGATCCTTGATGCCGGTATGACAGTCCACGCAGGCAAGCCTGGCATGAACCGATTTTTGAAAGGTGTTGGTCGGAAAGACCAGCGACTCGGTTTTGCCGTTCACCACCCGTGTGGTGTTGGGATCGAGATGACAGCCCAGGCAATCGCTGTTGGCAAATTGTTCCGGCGCGTTGGTGGAAGCGGTCTCCTGGGCAAACGTCGCCGTGTCCGCCAACCCCAACGCGGCCACAAGGCAAAGCCACCCCGCCACGATCGTTCGCCCGTACAGAACAGACCTCAGACGATTACAGTTGGTGGTCATGGTAGTTGGTTCATTTGCGGCCATCGTGCATTTCTGCGCCCGGTTGCATGAAAGACCGGCTGTTCACGGCGTTCATCCGGATGCCGTGTGGCGCAAATCTGGGTTCTCCGACTGGATTACTTTTTAAAGGTCCGCATGTAAGCGACCAAAGCCTTGATGTCGTCGTCCGACAAATTTGCAGCCGGTTTCATCACGGCCTTGCCGTCGCTGGTCTTGAAACCTTCCTTGATGGCTTTGAACGCGGCATCATCCGTCAGCGCGGCCTGGACCGCTGCATCGGAGTAGTCCTTGGCGCCGAGTTTCTTGCCCATGTTGGTCTGGCCTTTGCCATCCGCGCCATGGCAGCGCGCGCAGGAAGTGGCCCAGTATTCCTTCGGTTCAGCGGCCGAAACCGCCAGCGCCGCGGCGAACCCGATGACGCCTGCGAGCAGAATTGTTTTTTTCATCGTCATTGCTCCGTTCTTTGTATGCCTATGCCCGGCACGGTCATCCGCGCCGATTTCACTGAGGATAACGTCGGTGAGAATGCCCGAATTCACTACCCATGTTTTGGCCAACGCACGGCATTTTTTGCATCGAAAAACGAAACCTATTCGAAGAAGTTCTGGAAAGAATGACGGGCAGCACAGAACAGCAGCCCGAATCTCAACCCACGGCGCCTGGTCAATCCTCTGTCAGGATGATGAATTCTTGATAAAAGCGGAAGACGCCGCCCGCCTTTACTTCGGCAGCATCGCTCCCGGCAGATAAATCGTAAAGGTGGTGCCTTCATCGGCCCGGGTATGGACGTGCAACGTGCCACGCCCTTCCTTGATGAGCCGCTGCACAATGCTGAGGCCCAGCCCGGTTCCCTGACGCGCGCCTTTGGTGGTAAAGTAAGGCTGGAAAATTTTGGGGAGCACTTCCGGCGGAATACCCGGACCATCGTCCCGTACCCAAAGTTTGACCAGCGGCGGGGTGGTGTCCGCGCTTTCAACGTTCAAGAGCCGATCATGGGGGCTATCCTTGAACTTGGAAAGATCCAGGGGCGTCCGCAGCATTTCACCGCCGACTTCCACGCGGTGTTTGTTCGGCACGCATTGAAAAGCATTGACGGACAGGTTGAGCAGGATCTGGATGAGATCAGTCCCGTTGATCTTGACGCCCATGTCCTCGGGCAGCGGCGTGATGCTGAATTCATTTTCCTGCACGCTGGGATGCACGCGCATCAGTTGTTCCAGGTCTTTGAGCAGTTGATTGACGCTGACCCGGGGCGCATGTTCGTCCGATTGGCGGCGGAGAAAACCGAGGTAGCGCCGGGAAATTTCGATGCAGTTGCCCACCTGCCGCGCAATGATGCGCAGCCGGTCCTTGATAAATTCCAAATCCTCCAGTTCCGGTCGCACCGCGCGATTAAGCCGCTGACTGAGCACCTGCACAAAACCGGAAATGACCGTCAGCGGACCGTTGATGTCGTGAATAATGCTGGCGTAGATGTCGCCGCGGGTTTTGGCAATCTGCTCTTCGATGCGCTGATTCTGCAGTTCGGTCAACAGCTGCTGGACTTTTTCGGCGCTGCTGTGGATTTCGCCTTCCAGCATCCGGCGCTGCATGGCTTGCGACACCGCGGTACGGATGGTCGCGATGTCGAACGGTTTGTTGATGTAATCACACGCGCGCAACCGCAGGGCCTGCCGGATGGTATCAGTGGTCTCAAAGGCCGTCATCATGATGGCCTCGATTTCCGGGTTCACGAACTTCAGGCGTTCCAACACCTCGATGCCCGACATGCCGGCCATGCGGATATCCAGCACCGCAACGTCCACCGGATGCTTTTGCGCCAGCTCAATCGCCGTCGGCCCGTCCTCGGCCATCAGCAAATCGTAGTCATCCTTGAAAATCACGCGCAACGACTGCCGCGGGCCGTCCTCGTCGTCTACCACCAACAACAGACCACGGCGTTTGGGAGATACCGGTTCGGGGACTTCGGTTATAGCAACGTCCATTTCGGCCACAGGATCATCGGTCAAGGTCATATTCAAGACTATGTTGTGCGGTTCACGCTGGCTGATAACGTCTTAAAGCAATATTGTACGTCAACGGTTCCTAGCCTCAAGCGCAAAACGTGCCAGTTTACAGGTATAAATGCAACAACGTGAGTGCCTGTCGGGCTGTAACTTGCTTAAACCGCTTGCGTTTAAAAGCATTTAATCGGTGTTCCACTATCGTTTCCAATGGACCAGCCAAAGCAATAAAGACCGTACCCACCGGTTTCGGTTTCGTCCCCCCGGCGGGCCCGGCGATGCCGGTGATGCCCAACGCAAAATCCGCGCCGAACCTTTTTCGAGCGCCCTCGGCCATTGCGCGCGCGACGGCATTACTTACCGCACCCTGCGCCACCAGTGTCTTCGCCCGGACGCCGAGAAATTTTTGCTTGGCGGCATTACTGTAGGCCACCACACCACCCAACAAAACCGCGGAGGCACCGGGCACGTTCGTGATCCGGTCCGCCAGACAACCGCCGGTGCAGGATTCGGCCAGAGCGAGTGTCTGCTTCCGTTCCGTCAGCAAACGCACGACGACAGCCTCCAGGGCGCCGCCGGCCGTCGCCCGAATGCGCTTCACGGCGGGTTTTCCGGCCCTGGCGGGAAGGTGGCGCTTCACGGCGGGCGGCGCATGGGAAATCTTTGGATTTCCGCAGTGAAAGTTCCCGCCACGCAACTCTTCGCCTCATCCGGCAGGCAGAGATAAATTTTGCCCGGCAGTTTGTTGCCGGAAATGTTACCGAACTCCATCTTCATCGCAAAGCCGTTGGTGAACAGTTCCATTACCCGCAAATCGCCTTCCCGCCAAAAGAGGGAAACACTCGGCACCAGGCCGGAATGATTGGTGTCCACCTCAAAGGTCCCTCCGCTCAGGATCTCGGCGGCATTGGTCGAGAAGGCGTTGGAGAAAACAAAAACGTTCGCCGCCATTGTTGACTGCCATCCCTCTCCGCTCCGGAGCACCAGGAGGCCATTCTGCAAAACCGCTTCGTGACAGATAAAATCCCACCCGTGAATTTTTCCTGCCGCCGCCTTCTTCGGAAAAGTCGCCTTCGTCAAATCCAGGGTCCACAACGGGCTGACCGCCATCGGAACGGTTTTACCGGGGGCACCGGCTTCCGGCGATGGCATCCGGGCAATTCTTTCCCGGACCAACAATGCCATGGTAGCGGCGCATGCGAAGATCAGCGCGAAAATCAGCAGGGCGGATTTCCGTTGATGCACCACCGGCGGCGTTGAAGACGACGGCGTGGTCGGCGGGAGGATGACCGGTCTGATAAATTGGGTCGCAGACAGTTGATATTTTGAACCGGCCGCCGGGGCCTTGGGCACGATCACGATCTGGAAACACGTCGGACATTCCACTTGCGCGCCGCTCACACTCGAATCCACGGCCATGCGTTGGCCGCAAACCGGGCAGGCAAATTTGAACTCGCTCATGGCTGACGGGAGAAACATTTCACATTCGCGCCACAGCGGCAATGAGGTTTTTTAAGTAATTTTAATCCGTCTTTGAGATTGAATTTTACCGCCGCATCTCAAAATCTGTGTTTATCCGCGTTCAGCGGTGATTAAGTCAAAGCGCATGAAAAAAATTTCTCCTGTTTCCCGCAGCGGACGGTTTGCCGGCGGCCCGGCGGCGGACGTCGCGCAATTCACCGAATCCATTTCGTTCGACTGGCGGCTCTGGCGGCACGACATCCTGGGCTCGCTGGTCCATGCCGACAATGCTCCAAAAAATCGGCGTGCTCTCCATGGCTGAACGCAACGCCATCGTGCAGGGCCTCGAAGCCATCGCCCGGGAAATCGAGCAGGGCAAATTTCGGTGGAAAGCCGACCTCGAAGATGTGCACATGAACATCGAGGCGGAATTGACGCGGCGCGTGCCGGCCGGCGCGAAACTGCACACCGCCCGCTCGCGCAACGACCAGGTCGCGCTCGATATGCGGCTCTGGCTGCGCGACGAGATCGTCGTGCTGCTCGGCGAAATCGCGCGATCTGCAACGGGCGCTGGTTGCGCTCGGCGAAAAGAATGCCGACGTCCTGATTCCCGGCTACACGCACTTGCAACGCGCGCAACCGGTTTATCTTGCGCATCATCTGCTGGCCTACGTCGAAATGCTGGAACGCGATTGCGAACGGCTCTGGGACTGCTATTCGCGCGTGAACGTCTGTCCGCTCGGCAGCGGCGCCATGGCCGGTTCCACGCTGCCGCTCGACCGCGTATTCGTCGCCAAACTGCTTGGCTTTGTGGATGCCAGAGGCCGGCCGCAGCTCACCCAAAATTCCATGGACGCCGTGAGCGACCGGGATTTTGCCGTCGAATTTTGCGCCGCGGCTGCGTTGCTGGCCGTGCATCTGTCGCGGCTGGCCGAGGATTTGATTCTCTGGGCGAGCACGGAATTTAATTTCATCAAAATCGCCGACGCCTACACCACCGGTTCATCCCTGATGCCGCAGAAGAAGAATCCCGACATCGCCGAACTGGCCCGCGGCAAATCCGGCCGCGTCATCGGCAATCTCGTCGCGCTGCTCACGCTGTTGAAGGGCCTGCCGATGACTTACAACCGCGATTTGCAGGAGGACAAGGAACGGTTGTTCGACACCGCCGACACCGTGCGCGCCACCGCGCGGCTCATGGCCGCGATGCTGCGGAACACGAAAGTGAATCGAGGCCGCCTGCGCTGCCGCCGCGGGCGATCCGGCGTTGCTGGCGACCGATCTGGCGGATTATCTCGTGCGCAAAGGCATGCCGTTCCGGCAGGCGCATCACGTCGTCGGCGCCGTCGTGGCGCTGGCGGAAAAGACCGGCAAACCGCTGAACCGGCTCACGCTGGCCGAACTGCAATCCGTGGACAAAACCTTTGGCCGCGACGCGCTCGGCGTGTTCGATTTGAAACGCGCGATGGCCAAACGCAATGTGATCGGCGCACCCGGAACGAAGGAAGTGGCGAAGCAGTTGGCGAGGTGGCGGAAGCAGCTTTCTTAGGGCGCGGCGGCACGGGTTTAGCTGGCGGAGAAGGCGGAAAAACTTACTCTGTGGTTACCGATGGCCGCCGAATTGAAAAAACTGCTGAAAGCCACCTCGCGCTCGTTTTACCTGACGTTGCGCGTACTGCCCGGGCGGGTGCGTCCGCAAATCGGCCTGGCCTACCTGCTCGCACGCACCACCGATACGATTGCCGACACCGAAATCATCCCCTTGGGCCGGCGACTCGACGCGTTGCACGAATTGCGCGACCGGATCCTGGGCAAATCGACGGCACGACTGAATTTTGGCGAATTCGCCAAACAACAGACCCTCCCTGCCGAGCAACAGCTGCTGGATAAGGTTGAGGACAGCCTGGCGTTGTTGCAAAAGCTTTCACCCGCCGACCTGCAACGAGTCCGTGGCGTGCTTGACATCATCACCGGCGGCCAGCAACTGGATTTGGAACGGTTCGCGGACGCTTCGGCCGGGAACATCATCGCGCTTAAATCTGCCGTCGAACTGGACGACTACACGTATCGCGTCGCCGGCTGTGTGGGTGAATTCTGGACCCAGGTGTGCCGCGCGCATCTGTTTCCCCGCGCGGAATTGGAATATGCGCAATTGTTCAGTGACAGCATTCGGTTCGGCAAGGGTTTGCAACTGGTCAACATCCTGCGTGATTTGTCGGCGGATTTGCGTCGGGGCCGTTGTTATTTGCCGTCCCTGGAACTGGAACCGCTGGGGCTGTGGCCCACAGTCCTGTTTTCTCCTGTGAATGAATCCCGGTTTCGCCCGTTATATCAACGTTATCTTGATCTGGCGGAAAACCATCTGCAGGCCGGCTGGAAATATACCAATTCCCTGCCGCGCGGGCAGATGCGGATCCGATTGGCCTGTGCGTGGCCGATTTTAATCGGTGTCAGGACGATTGAACGGTTGCGTGCCGCCGAATTGCCGGAGTTGCGGCAAGGCATTAAAGTTTCCCGCGGCGAAGTTCGCGGGATTTTGCTGCGTTCGGTGCTGCTTTATCCGCTGCCAGCCGCGTGGCGGAAACAGTTTGTTATCAACCCGAATGCTGTTGCATCCGGCCCCAAATTAGGGTAAGGAAAAGTCATGCGAATTTCCAAGTTGTACCTTGTCATTTGCGCGGCCGCCTTATGCGCCAGCAGTCCGATCCTTCGCGCAGAGGACAATCCGAACCAGGCCGCCGCCCGGGCCGCGCTGGAGCAGCAAATGCAGTCGATGGACTCGCAACCGGCGACTCAGAATGCGTCGTCCTCCGCGCCCGCAGCATCGGCCAAAGCGGCTGCCCCGGCAGCCGCGTCGACCCAGTCGCCAGCGACAAATCCACCCGCAGCGGCGGCCAGTTCAGGCAACAGTTTGTATGGCCCGGTGCCGCCACCCTCAGCGGGCCTTCCGGCCTCCGCCATAGCCGAGCAAAACACCTCGACGTCAAACACGCCCATTGCCGGCCAAACCCAAACGTCGGCCACAAACCAATCCCTGCTGATGGAGCCGTCGCAAAACAACGACGCGGCGAACAAATCCGCGAAAGAACTGGGGCTGAAACCGATTGTGGCGCCGCCACTTCCGATTTCCGCTGACCAGCAGGCACAACTCCGGGCGCTGCTGCAGAAATACGAGGCCGGCAGCATCTCGCCGGTGGAATATCAGGTTGAGCGCGAAAAAGATCCTGAATTTGCCCCAATAAGAACCGTCTGCTTTCGGGCCCGCCGGTTCTTACCGGCGGGCTTTTTCTTTACCTCCCCAACCCGGCAACTTTAAACTTTGAACGCACATGCATGATTTTCGTTACGTCGGCAACAAGTTGTACTGCGAAGGCGTCGCCGTGGAAACATTGGCGCGCAAGTTTGGCACGCCGCTTTACGTTTACTCGCAACGGACGCTGACGGACCATTTCCGGAAGCTCGACCGCGCGATTCGCGCCGTGGATCACCTGATTTGCTTCGCCGATGAAGTCCAATTCCAACCAGTCCGTGCTGCGCACGCTCGCCAATCTCGGCAGCGGTTTTGACATCGTGAGCGGTGGCGAATTGCGGCGCGCGTCATCGCGGCCGGCGGCGATCCGCGGCCGATGCGTTTTCGCGGGCGTGGGCAAGACGGAAGGGGAAATTGAATTTGCCCTGCGCGCAGGCGTCTATTCGTTCAACGTGGAAAGCGAACCGGAACTGGCACGCATCAACCGCGTGGCGGCGCGATTGAAGAAAGTCGCGCCGGTCGCCGTGCGCGTGAATCCGAACGTGGACGCGCACACGCATGCGAAAATCACCACCGGCACCTACGAAAACAAATTCGGCATCGCGTTCGAACAAATCGAAGAGGTTCTATGCGCGCGCGGCGAAGTTGAGGAACGTGCGCCTGCGCGGCTGCAGATGCATATCGGTTCGCAATTGACCGACGTGACGCCGTTTGAACAGGCCGTGCGCAAGATGCTGCCGCTGTTGCGACGGCTGAGGGAGACACTGCCGACTGGAATTTTTCAGCATCGGCGGCGGTTTGGGAATCATTTACGAGCCCGGCGCTGGCGAGCGGTCGCCGGAGATGGTGGAAAACCGCCGCCGCGAGGAACATTTTGACGCCGGCGAGTATACGCCGCACGCTGGTGCCATTACTCGCAGCCGCTCGGTCTGAAAATTCTGCATGGAGCCGGGCCGGTTTATCTCCGGCAACGCGGGCATTCTGGTCACGCGCGTCGAATACGTGAAACGCACCGGGCAGAAAAATTTCGTGATCGTCGATGCGGCAATGAACGATCTGATTCGCCCGGCGTTCTACGACGCCTACCACGAAATCGTGCCCGTTACACCGCAGAGGCCGGCGCGACCATCAAATCGGATGTAGTCGGGCCGATCTGCGAATCGGGCGATTATTTTTGCAAGGACCGCCCGCTGCCGAGGGTTGGCGAGGGCGATTATCTGGCGTTGCTAAGTGCTGGCGCCTATGGGTTTGTGATGGCGTCCAATTACAATGCACGCCCGCTGGCGGCCGAGGTCCTGGTGAACGGCCGCCACGCCGCCATCGCCCGCCAACGCCAGTTGACCGAAGAAATTTGGTCAGGTGAAAAAGTTGTGGCATGGTTAAAGTAAAGTCGTGAATACCGAATTTTCCATTGCCGCCCACTGGCCGGATGAGTTTGACGAGACGCGGCTCCGCCAGTGGGCGGAGAACCTGCGCACGCAACTTCTGGCGCCCCAGGTTTCGCTCGGACTGGTGTTCATGTCGCCGAAATTCTTTCCGCATGCGCGGCAGACACTGGAAATTTTGCGCGTCCATGCCCGGATTCCCCTGTTGGCAGGATGTTCGAGCACGGGATTGATTGCCGAGGCAAACGAAATCGAAGGCGCCACCGGCTTTGTCCTGGCGCTTTATTCCCTGCCGGGAGCGGAATTGAAAGGGGTCCGCTTCACGCAAAAGCAGGTGGAAGAGGTCAACGGGCGGAACTACTGGCATCTGGAAACCGGCATCGAACCCAAACGCACGAACGGCTGGCTCGTGTTCATCGACCCGTTTCATATCGATGCGGAAAGCTGGCTCCGTTCCTGGAACGAAGCTTACACGTCGTTGCCGGCGCTCGGCGGACTGGCCAGCGGCGTGTTCTCCGATCAAACCACACAGATTTATTTGAACGGCGAGGTCTTCGAAGATGGCGGCGTGGCCATTTCTTTTGGCGGTGAGGTCAAGCTGGCCAGCGTCATCTCCCAGGGTTGCACGCCCATCGGGGAAGCATGGACGCTTACGCGCGTCGAGCATAATTTGATCCGGCAGATCGCCAATCGTCCCGCTTACGCTGTGCTGGCGGAAACATTTCAAAAACTCTCGCCCGCCGAACAGCAAAAAGCCCGCGGCAACCTGTTCATCGGTCTGGTCGTCAACGAATACCTCGAAGATTTTCACCGCGGTGATTTTCTCGTACGCAATCTCATCGGGGGCGACCCGAATTCCGGGGTCCTGTCCGTCGGCGCCATGCCGCGCGCCGGCCAGACCATGCAATTTCAGCGACGTGACGCAGCGGCGGCAAACGAGGATATGAACGAACTGCTTTCCCGCGCGCAAAAGCAGCTGGCGGAGACAACGATTTACGGCGGCTGCCTTTGTTCCTGCAATGGCCGCGGCCAAAACCTGTTTGGACGGCCAAATCACGATGCGGACATGGTGCAACAACGACTCGGTCCGCTCGGCCTGGCCGGCTTCTTTTGCAACGGCGAAATCGGGCCCGTCGGTGAAAAGAACTTCCTCCATGGCTACACCGCCTCGCTGGCGTTGTTTGTGAAAAAGTAACCCCGAACGTTTTCGGGGTTGCATTTGCCCGCCGACCCGCCATGCTCGCGGGAAAGATGGAGTCACCGGAAGAACAGCCAACGGAATCTAATCCGGCCGTGCCGCCGCCAGGCCAGGGCAACCGGCGACGACGGGGCCGACGAGGCGGCCGCGGTCGCAGTCGTGGCCGTGGTTCACGACCTTCCCCGCCCACCGCGCCCGTCGATCAGCCCGCAGGCGTACCGCCGGAAGCAACGGTGGCACTCCCGCCGGCGATTCCTGCCAAAGCTCCTGTCGGTAAGGATTCTTCTGCCATCGGCCGCGCCATTGAGGAGGTGCGACAAATCGTCCAGTCGCTGGAACAGGCTCTGGATCAAATGGAAGAAATTGAGGAACTGGTCGAACTGGCAGACCGGCAGAAATCTGCCGACGAACGGGAAATTGAATCATTGCGCCGGGCCATGCGGAGGATTCACCAGCCGCGCGGCCACAAAGACGAGACGCACGAACAGGGCAGCGACTAGTGCATTTTCTATAAAACGGTAGCTGCCGACGTCAAGGAGACGGACCTGATATCCCGGCCAAATAGGGAATCCGCGTCGTCACCTCGGCGGCGACGACATTACCTGAACCGCTTTAGAAGCCCTCAACCACCCGCGCCAGGCGGTGGTTCACGTAGAGAACGTTGCGGGAGCCAAACAATGGTTTGCGCCGCTTCTCGATCCGTACCGGCCAGCGCTCGGTATTGCCGACGATAAAGTCGAAAACTTCTTGAATCGGCTCATTCAAAAGGCGGGTGGCCCGGTGAATGGGCTTTTTGTCCACGCTGATGAGCAGCGTGCCGCAGAGCTGGTTGAAGTTAAATTCGACGTGATGTTTCTCCAATTCGCCAACTTCAAAACTAAACTTCATAGATATACGTCTTGTGACACCGCTCCTGGCGCAAATTCCATGCCGACCACCAGAACCGATTACCAACAGCGCTTTCAACGATAATGTGAGGCTGAATCGAAAGGTCGTACCCGACCGACCCGCGCGATCCCCCGGGGATGACTGTCCCGAAACGGTTCAACCATCGTCCAGACCGAAGGTCAACTCAGGAGACGGCGCAGTTCCTCAGCCCGGTTTGTCGGCGGCTGGCACGTCGTACCGGTGCAAAGATAAGCCACCGCACCGTCCCTGTCGGGGAGGGTTCGCGCAAATTCATCGACTGCACCGCGATTTCCCAAAACGACCTTGTTGGGCTGATAAACCGAGTGCGCGGCGTGTAACAGCTCCTGGTAAGGCGCGGACTCCGCGTCTCCGGCAATAACGACACGGCGGGGTTCTTCGAGCCAGAAATCCGCCGCGCACAGCATGAAAGGCATGGCCTGCGGAAAATTTTGCAGCCGGTGCGCAAAATAACGCAGCGTCGATTCGGACGGACGGCGCAAATCGTTACGACCGGTAATGGCGGCCAGTTTCAGCAAGGCCAACACGGCAACGGAATTCCCGGACGGCTCGGCCCCGTCGTAATCGTCCTTCACGCGTAAAATCAGGTCCCGGGCGCCGACGGTGCTTTGCCAGAAACCGCCATCGCCCGCGTCGTAAAATTTCACAATCATCGCTTCGCCGAGGGTGATGGCAAAATCAAGGTGTTCCGGGACCAGCGTGGACTCGTAACATTCAATGACGCCGGCCAGCAGAAAGGAGTAGCCTTCCAATAATTCCACCCGGTCGCGTTCGCCCTCGCGCCAACGGTGAAACAACGTTTTTGACGGTTCGTCCCACAATTTTTCGCGAAGGAACGCCAGATTTTTCCCCGCCGCCGCGAGGTATTTCGCTTCGCCCAGCACGGCACCAGCGCGGGCCATGGCGCCAAGCATCAGACCGTTCCAGGACGCGAGAATTTTATCGTCCAAATGCGGGCGAATACGCCGACCGCGTGCCTCGAACATTTTGCGTTTGGCGGAAGCAAGCAAGGTTTCACCGTTTGGAGGGACAGTGTGTCGCGGTCCCTGACTTTCATTGGAGGCGAAGCTTGGGACGGCGACACGCCGTCCTTCCCCATGGGATTGACGACACTCAACACATTTTGCCCCGGCAAGGGGTGAGGATGGCTGTGGTCGATGAAGTTCCCGTTATCGGTGATACCGAAACAGCGGACGACCACCTTGAATTCTTCCGCGGTCAGCAGTCTTGAAAGTTCCTCTTTGGTCCAGCAATAAAACTTGCCTTCATGGCCTTCGCTGTCGGCGTCTTCGGCGGAATAGAAGCCGCCCTCGGGATGAGTCATGTCCCGGAGCCCATAGTCGAGAATATCGCGCGCGACGGCAGCAAACAGAGTGTTGGAGTGACGGAGTGATGGAGTATTGGACGTTTCATCACTCCATTTCTCCACTACTCCATCACTCCGTTCTTTTGCAACCAAATGCGCGTCGAGGTAAAGTTCCACCAGTTGCGCATTGTCATAGAGCATTTTTTCAAAATGCGGCACCCGCCATTCGGCATCCACGGCATAACGCGCGAATCCACCGCCGAGTTGATCATGAATACCGCCGGCAGCCATGCGTTCGCACGTGTGCAGGACCATCCGGACCGCCTCGTCATCCTGAAAACGTCTGGCGCAACGCAGTAACAACAAGGGAACGCTCGGTTGCGGAAACTTCGGTGCACCGCCGAAGCCGCCGTGGCGCGGGTCGTAAGCGGTCTTGAACATGGCCGCGGCGTGGGCCAGGACATCCTCCGTCAACAGCAGGTTCGACGTGGTGGAGCCGGCCTCCGCCGCCGCGAGGCGGGCATGAATTTCCGTGGCGGAATTGGTGAGTTCGCCGCTGATGTTCCCGCCAAAGCCCGACAATTTGCCGCAGCAATTGCAGAAAACCGGGCCGGCCGTGACGACCATCCGGCGGGAAATAGGTGCCACCAAAAAAAGGCTTTAAATCCGGCGCGAGGAAGACACTCATCGGCCAGCCCCCGCCGCCGGTCGTGGCCTGGACAAAGGTCATGTAAATCTTGTCCACGTCGGGGCGCTCTTCGCGATCCACCTTGATGCAGACGAAATGCTCGTTGAGGAATTTGGCCACGGCTTCGTCCTCGAAGGATTCACGTTCCATGACGTGACACCAATGGCAGGTGGAATAGCCGATACTGAGAAAAATCGGCTTATCCTCCGTGCGTGCCCGTTCAAAAGCTTCATCGCTCCACCCGAACCAATCCACCGGGTTACGGGCGTGTTGGAGCAGGTAAGGCGATTTCTCCCGGGCCAGTCGGTTTAAGCGCTCGACAGCCATCGGCCGAAGAATACGTCGTCGGGGGAACGTCGGCAAAACGAAAGCGCGGGCAGTTTTGCGTCGTCAGTATCACGTGGCTGCGTTAGGCTGGCACCATGTTATCGGCCAAACCCTGGCGACCGGAAAGCGTCCTCTGGTTTTGTGCAGCGCAAATGGTCAGCCTTTGTGTGGGACTGACCCTCATTGGCGTGCTGCAGAAGACCGGGTTGGCCGCGTTTCAACCCTTGACCGGGGCCGGCGCGATCGTATTGGACACTCTGGCTTTTCAAGGGGTCACGTGGGTGCTGATTTTCATTTTTTTGCGGATGCATGATCGGGACTGGCGGGATGCGTTCGGTTTGCATTGGACGGAGCTGCATCGTGCGTGGTTTCCGGCCGTACCGGTCGTGTTAGTTTTTTTGCCGGTGGCATGGTTGCTGCAAAACCTGGCCTTGCACGTGTTTACCCGCCTGGGCTGGTCGGCCGAAAACGAAGCCGCCGTGACCGCGTTGATGAGCGCAAAAGGGTGGTGGTTGCGTATTTACCTGGGGGTGTTCACCGTGGTGATTGCCCCGGTCGCCGAGGAATTTATTTTTCGCGGCATGTTATATCCGTTCGTCAAACAGTTTCGCTGGCCGGCGCTGGCGCGGTTGGTGCGACACCTGGGCTGGCCGGGATTGGCCTGGTTTTTACGACAGCGCGCCTGGCGCCTGCTCGCCTGGTTGGGGATCAGTTTCCTGTTCGCCCTGATTCACTGGGATGCGGTGGCGTTTGTACCGTTGTTTCTCCTGGCACTGATCCTGACGTGGCTTTATGAAAGAAGCGACAGTCTGTTGGCGCCGATCACCGCCCATGCGCTCTTTAACACGGTGAATCTCATTCTGCTGTGCATTTTTCAACACGAAATGAGTGGTGATCCATCATGAATGAACTGGAACTCATTGCCCGGTTGACCCAGGCGCTGCCCGCCAATGCCGCAGTGGTGACCGGCGCGGGTGACGATTGCGCCGTTCTGGATCTTGGCCTCCCGGACAAATGGTTTCTGTTTAAAACCGATGCCGTCGTTGAAGGTGTTCATTTTGAAAAAGACGCGCCTCCGGAAAAAGTCGGGCGCAAAGCGCTCGCCCGTTGTCTCAGCGACATTGCGGCCATGGCGGGAACACCGATCGCCGCCGTGGTGACCATCGGATTGCCGGAACCATTCGAACCGGAGACCATTGAAAAGGTTTACGACGGCCTGAACCACCTTGCCAAAAAACACCGTGTCGCGGTCGTGGGCGGGGAAACCACCACCAACCCGGAGCGCCTGTTTGTTTCGGTCGCCCTGCTGGGAACGGTTCACCGGGGCAAACAAATCCTCCGTTCGGGCGCCCGGGCCGGCGACGCCATTTTTGTGAGCGGCGAACTCGGCGGCGCCTGCGCCGGCAAACATCTTGATTTTGAACCGCGCCTGGCCGAAGCGCGGTGGCTGACGGAACATTTCCCGGTCCATGCCATGATTGATCTGAGCGACGGTCTGGCCGGCGATTTGCGACACATCCTGAAAGCCAGCGGCGTCGGCGCTGAAGTTCTGAAATCCGCCATTCCCATCAGCCGCGCCGCCCGCGAGATGACGCGGAAAAATCCTTTCGGGAAAACGCCCCTGGCCGCCGCGCTGTCCGACGGTGAGGATTTCGAATTATTATTCACCGTGGCTGCCGGCGACGCGGTAAAATTGCTCGACGCGTGGAAGAAGAAGTTTCCCAGACTGAAACTGAGTTGCATCGGAAAGACCATCGCCGGTGAAGGCATCATCCTCCGTGACAAATCCGGCACCCAACCGTTGGACGCCCATGGCTACGTTCATTTCGCATAGTCCGGCGGAGACCCGGTCGCTCGGTGAATCGTGGGGACGGGCAGCGGAGCGCGGCCGGGTGTTTGCCTTGTCCGGCGACCTGGGTGCCGGCAAAACGGAACTGGTCAAAGGCATCGCGCGCGGGCTGGGCGCCACCAGCCGGGTGCATTCGCCGACCTTCACGCTGGTGAATGAATACGCCGGCGGGCGGCTGGTGTTGTTTCACCTGGATTTGTACCGGCTGGAGACCTCCGGCCAATTCATCGCCGCCGGACTGGAGGAATTTTTACAACCGGCGGGTGTGACGGTGATTGAATGGGCCGAGAAACTGAAGACAGATGGCAGATGGCAGATGGCAGAAACGAAATGGATTTCGGTCAAAATCGAAATTGTAAACGAATCGGAACGGAAGATAATTTATGACGATTTTGGCCCTTGAATTTTCCTCGGCGCAACGCAGCGTGGCGGTTTTGCGTGCCCATCTTCGTAGAGACGAGTTACACGAGTCCCTGACTGCCTCGATGCAGGCAAAGAAAGGGACTCGTGTAACTCGTCCCTCCGAAGGCGAGGTTTGTGAGGCCATGGAAACCGGCGCGGGCGGAACCAGGGCGTTCGAGCTGGTCGAAAAAGCCCTGGCCGGGGCGGGCGTTACGCGCGAACAAATTGAGATAATCGCCGTCGGACTCGGACCCGGCTCCTACACCGGCATCCGCGTCGCCCTCTCGATTGCGCAAGGCTGGCAACTGGCCCGCGGCGTGAGGTTGCTGGGCGTCAGCAGTTCCGAGATTCTGGCGGCGCAGGCGCAGGCGGAAAACATTTTTGGCCGGGTCAACGTGGTGATGGACGCGCAACGGAACGAATTCTATCTGGCCTGCTATGAAATTTCAGCTCACGGCTGGAAGGAAATCCAACCGTTGCAGATTGTGTCCCCCGCTCAGATGGAACGGCAGACCACCCGCGACGAAATCCAGGTCGGCCCGGAAGTAACGCGGCTATGGCCGGAGGGAAAAATCCTGTTTCCGTTGGCGTCGACCCTGGCACGGCTGGCCGCCGGAAGAAACGATTTTGCTGCCCGGCGATCAACTGACACCGATTTATCTGCGGGAGGCAACGTTCATCAAGGCCCCGCCGCCGAACAAACTTTTCCATTAAACTTCTGCCCAGCACGTCCCATTTCGGGACACGCCGGACCGGACCGGAATCGGTAATCCGGTTAACGCCAGTTCCATTCAACACTTCTTCCCGGCGGCCTACTGGCATGAGGCGTGCTCAAAAACGCTCGGTTATTTGCGGTCGAAGTGTTTTGATTTGATGAAACTATCACTGATTTTTAGTTTGCCTGATGAGATCCAAAAACCGGGTTGTGGCGGGCGCGACGCATAAAATTTTTAAACGACAGAAAAACAAGATGGGTAAATCTTCACCTGGCCAATGAAACTGCGATTCACCAACAAGCCGGCTCCTGCTTCGACCGCGGGCGCGAGCGCACCCTCCGTCGCCCAAAACGCTTTCTCCCTGGTGGAGACCATGTGCGCGGCCGCGATCACGGCCATCATAATCCTGGCGCTGTTTACCGGTCTGACATCCGGTTTTAAACTCACTCAGATGGAACGGGAGAATTTGCGCGCGACCCAAATTGCCCTGGCCCGTATGGAAGGCTTGCGCCTGTATGCCTGGAACTCCAATCAATTGTTCAGTCCCACGATGCTGCCCAATTCGTTCACAGATACTTATTATCCCTCCGGCCTGGGCGGCTTTGCCTCCAACAACACGGTGTATACCGGTTCGGTTACCATAGCCAATGTGACTTTAAGCCCCAGCGCCTCTTACAGCCCCAACATGCAACAGATTGTCATCAATGTCGGCTGGCAGGATACCTTCTATGGCCGCACCAATTCGCACGTAAGAACTTTCAATACCTTCGTGGCGAAATACGGCCTGCAAAATTACGTTTTCGTCAACCCGTAATCAAAAATAATGAAAACACGGTTTCGACCTTCTCCCGATTGCAACGTCAAGCGACGCCGTGCCGGCTGGTCACTCATCGAACTGATGATCGCCATGGTCTGCGGGATGATCATTCTGGGCTCGCTTATGGTTGTCTGCGTTTTTGCGGCCCGAAGTTACCTCGCCATTGCCAATTATCGCGACCTGGACGACCGAAGCCGCAATGCCCTCGACACCATGAGCTACGACATCCGTACGATGGACCTCGTAACCAATTACGCCTCCAACACCATTTCACTGGTGGCACTGGACGGCAGCTCGGTGACCTACAACTGGGATTCCAACACCACCGCCTTTACGCGCACATACACCCCGGCCGGCGGAACGGCGACCACCAGCATACTGTTGACAAACTGCACCACTCTCTTTTTCCACGTTTACTCGCAACGCCCGATCGGTTCTTTCCAATTTCCCGATGCCAGCACCAATGTATTCCAAACCAAGCTCATCGACGTGAGCTGGCGTTGTGCGCGGGCCATTTTCGGCGCCGAGACCAATTCCGAAAGCGTCCAGACCGCCAAAATTGTTATTCGTAACCATTCGTAATCAACCTGTATCCGTAGAAGTCGTATGAAAACTCGCATTCAACTATCCAGAACCAATCAAGCCAGCACGCTGCTGGCTGCTGCCATCCTGGCGGTGATCGTGGGCGGGGCATTGGGTTGTTACCTGCTGCTCGTGAAGCAGGAAGCCTCGCTCGGCTTCCGCTCCCAGACCTGGAACACGTCGCTGATGGTGGCCGAAGCCGGTGTGGAAGAAGGCCTGGCCCTGGTCAATAAGTATGAAGGCACCGTCACTGGGATTACCAATTGGTACGGCTCCGCCTCCATATTGCAGGATCATTGGACGAATCTTTCCAGCTCGTCCTCCATTCAAGTCTATTCCATGGGCCGTCGGTTGGGCACCATGGGCACTTACACGGTCTATGTCACCAATGTCTATACCAGCACCACTAACGGGATGACGTGGGTTCCAACCATTTTATCCATCGGCACAGTGACCAACTCGTTCGGGCCGGCGGCCGTTCGCAAGGTTTTGGTTCAAACTTATCCGGATGCGAACAAGATCGGAGGGCTTATCGCCACAACCACCATGACCTTGAGCGGTAACAATACGGTGGACAGTTATGATTCGTCCAACCCCTCCTACAGCCTCTGGCACTCCAATTGGTGGTTCCAAGGCCACAACTTTGGCACCTACACCAATACCCTTCGAAGCGACCAAGCGGTGGTTGCGACGGATCTGAGTGTTATGACTTTGAATGGCGGGGATGCGATTTATGGATACGTGGATACCGGCCCCGGTGGTACGGCCACGCTACATGGCCAAGCCACAGTTGGTGACAAGGGTTGGGTTGATGGTGGCTCCACCGGCATCCAATCCGGGCACGAAAGGGATGACATGAACGTAGCTTTTATTGACGTGCCAGGGCCAATACCGACAAATTCTCTTTACAACTCAACTACTGGTTGGCCAAACGGCAGGTGGTTGGATCCTTATTATACTTCTTCGGGCACCAATATTGGCGGAATCACATATAATTACATGCTTACTAACGTAAACGGCTTGAAAACCAGCCCCACAAACCAAGTGTTCTATACCCTCGCGAACCCCCTCAAGAACAATATTTTTATCGGTGCTTCCAACTGCGTTTTCCTGATGACCAACGGAATCGGCATGAAGAATGGTGACAATCTGACACTGGATGTGACCAATAACGCGAACGTTGCAATCTATGTCGGCGGGACCCTTGACGTCGGTAACGGCTCCGTCAACAATGTTTATCAATACGCGCCTGCGTTCAAGATTTATGGCTTTCCCTCATGCACCAGCATTATCTTTCCCGCCAATGCTACTTGTGTGGCGTGGGTTTACGGGCCCGAAGCGGATGTCACATTCCATGGCGGCGGCAGCAACCCATTCGACATCGCCGGTGCTTTCCTGGTGCACAGCGTCGCGCTTAAAGGCCATTTTAATTTTCATTTCGATCAGGTTCTCCGGACCAACGAGCCGCCTTATCGGTACGTCGCCAATAACTGGCAAGAGGTTCATTAGCGCCTGGCGGTCCATTCTCCTGCGGCCAGTTTGAAATCCGAAAGAATTCGGTTGAGACTCTTTGGGGTGCCTTCCAAACTGGCCGCGTGAAAGCGGCCATTCTCCGCGGGAAGGAAGATATTCGAATCGAGGATATCGCTCCATCACCGCTCCAGCCCGGCGAAGTTCGCGTCCGTATCGAGGCCGCGTTGACTTGCGGAACGGATTTGAAGGTCTTCAAACGCGGTTATCATGCCCGGATGATTGTGCCGCCCGCCGTTTTCGGCCACGAACTGGCGGGCGTGATTTCGGAAATCGCGGATGGTAGGGCGGGCAGTCCCTTGCCCGCCGCACGTTCGGCCACGTCAAGAGCGGCGCGCACGGAGTGACGCGCCCTACCGAAACATCGGGACGTGGCAAATTGGCGACCGCGTGGTGGTCGCCAATTCCGCGCCCTGTGGAGAATGTTTTTTCTGTAAAAACCATCAGGAGAATCTCTGTGAAGATTTGTTGTTCCTCAACGGGGCGTACGCGGAATCCGTTGTCATTCCGGCACGACTCGTCCAAAAAAACCTGCTGCGACTCAAGCCGGAAACCGATTTTCGCGATGCGGCACTCGTCGAACCGCTCGCCTGCGTTGTCCAGGGAGTCGAAGACACCAAACTTCATGCCGGACAAAACGTGCTGGTCATCGGCGCCGGACCGATCGGGTTGATGTTCGTGGCGCTGGCAAAGAATCTCGGTTGTCGCGTCGTGGCTGCCGGGCGGCGGTCCGGAAGATTGGAGGCCGCGCAACGACTCGGAGCGCGCCAGGCCATTGATGTCGGTGCAGGCCGGGAACTGGTGGCGACCATCCGCAGCGCATCCGACACCCGCTTCGATGCGGTCATCGAGGCGGTCGGCCGGTCCGAAACGTGGGAGGCCGCCACGCAACTCGTACGCAAGGGTGGCACGGTGAATTTCTTTGGCGGATGCCCGGCCGGCACCAAAATATCACTCGACACCGAATTGGTTCATTATTCCAATCTGACTCTTACCGCCAGTTTCCATCACACGCCGCGGGCAATCCGGCAGGCGCTGGAATTGATCGAAGGCCGGTGTGATTCGCGCGCGGGATTTCGTGGATGGTGAATGCCCGCTCAGCCGGTTGCCGGATTTGTTCAGGAAGATGTCGGCGGGCAATCACACCGTCAAAACTCTGATCCGGGTACACGAATGACGCCGACGTGAATGACTAATGACTAAATCCTAATGACGAAATAATGACGAAACACGAATGACAAGTCTCGAGCGCTCACGACTTCCGCCAGATTGCCGTAAAAATAAGATGCGGTTCCTTCGCTTCCTGCCATAGTTTTCGCGCTTCAGCTTTTGAGTCCAATTCAGCAGCGGCAATCATCCGCAACCATAATTTGGTTTCACGCGCCTCTTTGCGGCAAATGCCGATTTTGTTTCTGAAATCTTTTTTGGAAACTGCGTCATCTGCTTCGCAATAATTCGCGCCGATGCTTGTGCTCGCGCGAACAAGCTGGCTGATTAACGGCGTCGTCACCGCATTTCGAGAAATCTGTTATGCAAAAGTGATTGCCGCTTCGCCGAATATTGCCGTTCGTTCTTCCAGATCAAATGAACGTCCGTTGTGTTTGTCATTCGGATTTGGAGATTCTTTAGTCATTATGGTTTAGAAATTAGTCATTTCGTCAAAAACTTCTCCAATACGGTGTGCATCTTTTTCAAGTCCGGCAAATTGACGTACATCATGTGGCCGGCGTCGAAGGTATCGTAGGTAATATTTGTGCGATAGGCCGGGGCCAGTTGCATGTGCTCGAGCGCATAACGCATCGTGTCGGGAGGGCAGACGAGGTCACGCAGGCCATTCAGCACCAGCACCCGCATATAAGGATTCTGGTTCATCACGGACCCGAGCTGGTCGCTGACGCTGGGAAAATCGTTATGCGAGCCGTAATTCCATGGCTGTACCCCGGCGATGATTTCGTAGGGCAAATCGTCCTCGAACTTCAATTCCCCGCGCGCATAAGCGTTCATGGCCGCCGCAAACGGCCCGTAGGTTGCCGCGTAGGACGGGTCAAAGTCAGGGTAGGGCGAAGCGGGGTCGTCGTCGCGCCCGGTAATACGGGCATCATAGGCGCCCAGAATCAGCCCTTGATCGTGCAGCAATTGTTTGCGAAAGACGCCACTGTCGACCCGCAAATGGTTGTCTTCAATCACCTGCGGTTTTAAACCGGTGAGCCGGGTCAGTTGGGTGATGATCTTTTCCCGCTCGTCGGCCGGCAGCGCGGCGCCCTGCTGCAACGCGGAGGCGTATTCGCCGTTGGCGAACCCGCGCGCCTCGGCCAAGGCCGCGGGCAAATCGTTCTGCAAATCCGATGGCAGTTTTTTAAAGTAATACGCCGTGGCGGTGTAGTTGGGCAGGAACAGTTCAAACGGCAAATCGTTGCCCGGCCCGTCATCGATGGTGGCAAAATTCAGCACCCCCGAGACCAGGATCAGGCCATTCAAATACATGCCATAGCGCGAGCGCAGACGTTCCGCCAGCCCGGCCGCGCGGAAGACGCCGTAGCTCTCGCCACAAAGATATTTCGGCGAAAGCCAGCGCTCGTGCCGCGTCGTCCATAACCGGATGAATTCACCAACCGAATCCAAATCGGCCGTCTGGCTGAAAAATTGGTCCGGTTTTTCGTCCTTCGCGGCACGACTGAAACCGGTGGCCACCGGGTCGATGAAGACCAGGTCACTGACATCCAGGATTGAATACGCGTTATCGGCGAGCCCGAACGGCGGTTTGGGTAATGTGCCGTCCTCGTTCATCTTGACGCGTCGCGGGCCGAGTGCGCCGAGATGCAACCAGACGGACGAAGAACCGGGACCGCCGTTGAAACAAAAAGTAACCGGCCGGGGCTCAGCCTTGTCTCCCTCGACCCGTGTGTAAGCGACATAAAATACCGAAGCGCGGGACGTGCCGTCGGGTTTAAGGACCGGCAACATGCCGGTTTCGGCAACATAGGTTACGCGTTTCCCGGCAATGGTCACGGTGTTGGTGGTCAGGACCGGTTTGTGGGTGGCATCGGGAATGGTGGCCACCTCCGATTTCTTCGCAGCGGGCGCGTTGGTTTCTTCGGAAGGGGAATTGGTTTTGGTCATGTCCGCCGCACGGGCGTCCAGGGCCAGCGCCAGGAGTAACAACCAGCGTATCGGTTTCATTTGTGTTTTCGATTTTTGCACCGGGAACCCGTTTCGACAACCATTTACGCAGATTCCCCCGAAGCTGTGAATAACTTTCTCGAAAAGTGCTTGCTGCCAGCCGAAACAGTTGTTAGGTGATGTGATATTCACATCGTTTTTATTACAAACGACTAATCATTCAGAAGGCTGAAGGGTATAACGGTGACAGAGGACAGGGTTGGTTTGGCGAGGCTTAATTTCGTACAGGCGTCCCCCAAGGCACGCGCGTTTTCCATTTGTAACCTGAAGCTGGAAAGCGCCCAGCCGGGGGCTTCTCCCGATTTCTCCCATCAAACCCAAACCAAACAAAATAAAAAACCAACATGAAAAGAAACACGTCGTACTCATGCTGCGCGGTGTTGTTTCTCAGCGCGGCGTTGTTCAACCAATCCGTCCAAGGGCAATTAACCCTCAACGGCACCAACTACATCCAGGACTTTAATACCCTCAGCAACGGCCTGCCCGTCGGCTGGTCGGTCCGGCTCAATGCCACCGCGACCAACCTCGGGACAAACGTGGATTTTCCGAGCGTGCCCAAGACCTGGGGAGACTCCGGCGGGGAGTTTGGCAACTGTGCCTCGACAGTAGCCAATTCGGGCACAAATTATAACGGCACCGAATCGACCACCATCCAGCCCGGTTGCACCAATCGGGCATTGGCCATTCGTCAAACCGGCTCGTTTGGTGATCCCGGCGCCGCCTTTGTATTGCAGATTGCAAATACGATCGGTCGAAGCAATCTCACCTTTAAAGTGGACCTGGACCTGCTGAGGACAAATTCGAATTCCACCACCTGGACCATACAATACGGAATCGGCAATTCACCGTCGTCGTTCGTCACCTTAGGCGACTATTCCGACCCGGGAATCTTCGGCGCGACGACCGGGACCTACAACCTCGGCACGGATGCCAACGGCTCATCTTCCAATGTTTGGATTCGAATCGTTGCGCTCTCGCCGGCGAGCGGATCGGGCACTCGCGATACGTTCGGCATCGATAATTTGTCTTTGACCTGGAATAACAACAGCGCACCCGGAACGCCGCCGGCCATCAGCCACTTCGTCATCACCAATGGCCAGGCGCAGATCGATTTCACGGGCAGCTCCAGTGACGGGGTGGGCGCTTTTCTAGTTCTAACTTCTGATCAAATATCCGGTCCTTACACGCCGATCGGGGCGGGGGTATCCATCACGCAAATAACTCCGGGAAGCTTTCACGCCGCCGCTCCCTTAAAAGGGTCGCAGCAATTTTACCGGATCAAACGGCCATGACGGGAAGAATCATTCACCGATAATTTTTACCAGCACGCGTTTGCGGCGGCGGCCGTCAAATTCGCCGTAGAAAATCTGTTCCCACGGGCCGAGGTCGAGCTTGCCTTTCGTGATGGCCACCACGACCTCGCGCCCCATGATTTGCCGTTTCAGGTGGGCATCGGCGTTGTCCTCGCCGGTCTGGTTGTGACGGTATTGCGAGGTCGGTGCATGCGGCGCGAGTTTTTCGAGCCAAACATCGTAATCGTGCAATAAACCGTCTTCGGCGTCATTGATGTAAACGCTGGCGGTAATATGCATGGCATTGACCAGGCAAAGTCCTTCCTGCACGCCGCTCTGGCGAACCAGTTCCCCGACCCGGTCCGTGACATTAAGATAGTCGTGCCGGTGCGGGGTCTCAAACCAAAGATGTTCGGTCAGACTTTTCACCCGCCGTCCGCAAGTTTAAATCGCTGCCGCCACCAAATCGCCGACCTCCCTTGTGCCATACCCCATTTTACCGGCGGCCAGTGATTTGATCTTCGTGTTGATGATTTTCACCACCGCCTCTTCAATGGCGGCCCCAGCCTTGGGTTCGCCGAGAAAATCCAGCATCAGGCCGGCGGCGTTGATAGCGGCGATGGGATTGATGACATTCAGGCCGGTGTACTTGGGTGCGCTGCCGCCCATCGGCTCGAACATGCTGGTGCCTTCCGGATTGATGTTGCCACCGGCGGCGACTCCCAGCCCGCCTTGAATCATCGCCGCGAGGTCCGTGATGATATCACCGAACATATTGTCGGTGACAATTACGTCGAACCACTCCGGATTTTTCACAAACCACATACAGGTGGCGTCCACGTGCGCATAATCGCGCTTAACGTTTGGATATTTCGCACCGAGTTCATGGAAGGCGCGTTCCCACAAATCGAAGGCGTACGTCAGCACATTGGTCTTGCCGCACAAGGTTAATTGGGTGGTTTTGCCCGATTTGACGTCCTCCGGCTTGAGGCCTTTCCAGGGTTTGCCGTCGCGGCGTTTCCCGGCCAGGTCGAAGGCATATTTCAGACAGCGGTCCACTCCCCGGCGCGTGTTCACCGATTCCTGAATGGCCACTTCATGCGGCGTGCCTTTGAAGACAAAACCACCCGAACCGGTGTAAATCCCCTCGTTGTTTTCGCGCACGACGACAAAGTCAATCTGCTCCGGTCCCTTATCCTTGAGCGGGCAGTCGGCGGCGCGATAAAGTTTTACGGGACGCAGATTGATGTATTGCTCCAGTTCGAAACGGAGGCGCAACAGGATGCCCTTTTCCAAAATGCCCGGCTTGACCTGCGGATGGCCCACGGCGCCCAGGAAAATCGCTTTGAACTTGCGAAGTTCATCCACCGCGCTGTCCGGCAACACCTCGCCGGTTTTGAGGTAGCGTTCTCCGCCGAAATCGAATTTGTGCCAGTTGATTTTGAAGCCGAACTTTTTCGCCGCGGTCTCGGATACTTTGACGCCTTCTGCCGCGACTTCCGGGCCCGTGCCGTCGCCGCCAATGAGTGCGATGTCGTAAGTTTTCATTAATTATTTCCTGCAATCGAAACAAGGCCGGTCATGCTAGCAATTTGCCGGGCAGAGACAATCAAGAATTTACGATTTATGATTGATGATTTATGATTTTAATGCTTCGGCGGGAAGCATTGGCAAATCGCAAACCGTAAATTATAAATGTCCCTGGTCCTGCCTTACAAAGTCGCGACGCTGTTGTACTGCTTCAACGAGCGGGACGACGTGCTGTTGCTCGAACGCGCCCAGGAGCCGAACCGCGGTTTCTGGAGCCCCTGCGGCGGCAAACTGAAGATGGAGTTCGGTGAATCACCCTACCGTTGCGCCGGCCGCGAGGCGGAGGAGGAACTGGGCATCAAAATTCAAACGGCCGATTTGCATTTGACGGGCCTGGTCAGCGAACATGGTTATCAAGGCCAGACACACTGGCTGATGTTTTTGTTCGAGTTGAAAGCTAAATTAGAAACCCTGCCACCGGTGCATCCTGAAGGACGGTTCCAGTTTTTCCCGAGGGCGGCGCTGTCCACACTGAAAATTCCCCGGACGGACCGGGAGCAGATCTGGCCCTGGTTCTGGCAGCATCGTGGCGGCTTTTTCGCGGCCCACTGCCATTGTCATCCGGACGGGCGGCACGAATGGACGCTCGAAGAAACATCCAACCACCAACATCCAACATCGAACATCCAACCATAACGGATTCTTTCAATATTTCATTGGATGTTGGGCGTTCGATGTTCGATGTTCGATGTTGAGAATATGTCTGACGAACCCATCATCGACCTGCACAGCGATGAATATTTCATGCGCGAGGCCCTGCGTCAGGCCGCCAGGGCTTACGCGGCCGGCGAAGTGCCCGTGGGCGCGGTGATGGTGCGTGCCGGCCGCGTGATTGCGCGGGCGTTCAACCAGGTTGAACTGCTCAAGGACGCGACCGCGCATGCTGAAATGCTTGCGCTGACGCA
Source organism: uncultured Verrucomicrobiae bacterium (assembly GCA_963708525.1). GTDB lineage: Bacteria > Verrucomicrobiota > Verrucomicrobiia > Limisphaerales > UBA11358 > UBA11358. Next base: position 55,981 of record CAVPTH010000009.1, read on the forward strand.
AGCGGAAGAAGTGACCGGGGATTGGCGGCTGACCGACTGCACGCTGTATGTGACCAAGGAACCGTGCCCGATGTGCGCGGGTGCGGTGGTGCACACGCGGCTGACGCGGGTGGTGTTCGGGGTGAGCGATCCCAAGGCGGGCGCTGCGGGCAGCGCCATGAACCTGCTGCAATTTCCGACGTTGAACCATCGTTGCGAAATCACCGGCGGTGTGTGTGAGAAGGACTGCCGAACCCTGTTGCAGAACTTTTTCACAGAACAACGGTTCCCGGACAGGCCCCGAAAGCGGGGTGGTCACGACGCCTCTGACAAAGTCTGAGGCGTTGCCGGTCCGTAACCCTGCCACCCTCCCTGTTTGGCAGTCTCCAAAAAAAACGAGGCATCCGAAAAGGATGCCTCGTTGCGAAGTCTACCAGATTAATTAAGTGGAAAATCGTAAAACGGATTGGCCGTGGCACCATTTGTGGAGTTATACAGGTCACTTTGTAAATCCATTACCGACGCCTGTTGGGCGCTGCCGTCTCCGAGCAGAACATTCCCGGCCTGCAGGTGAATATCATTGGCCGTCCATGCCCAACTCTTCCAATCCACGCCCTTCGCGGGACCTGTTCCTTGACTGACCCCCGAGCCGTTGCCAGCAGTGCCGACGGTGCCTGATACTCCATACATCTGCGGCGCGGGAGCCGAGGTTCCGGGAGTGGGGGAAACGCCGATATTGCGGTCACCTGCCAGGATTGACTGAGGCTGAACATCCGTCGCGTCCGCACCAACGAAATAGCTCAGCGGAGCAGTGTTGATGGGATTGGCCACAGGATTGGCTGTGCCGGGTGGCGTGAAAAATTGAGCCCAATTGGTAGCGGATTGACCGTGCTGGCCGGTGGCATCCGAAGGACAATCCAGGACTGCCGGGTTATCCAGCGTGTTGGACATAACCACAAAACTACCCGCCGGGGCATATATCGCCGCATACGGAGCCGGTGGCGAAGCACTGAGGTTGACATTCTGCGCACTATAAACCCACTCCAAAGCACCGCCGTTGGCGACCGTGACTGTCATCGGGTACTGGCTGTTATTGTCATCACCAAACATCCGGAAGGCGATGCCGATCTGTTTAAGATTGCTGATGCAATTGACGCGTTGTGCCTTGCGCTTGGCGGCTGCGAGTGCCGGCAACAACATGGCGGCGAGAATGGCGATGATGGCGATCACCACCAGCAACTCGATCAGCGTGAAGGCCTTTTTCTGTTTTAGAATTCTTTTCATACGTTTACTTGGTTTTTTAATTTTCTCTTTCGAGTGGTAATCGGTGGACTCTAAACAAGCCGCACCAACTGTCAATTTCTATTCTGAAAATTTCTTTAGCACCAGCGGTGCCAAACGCAATTTTGGCAAATTTGAAGGAAAAACTGGATTCCCGTGACAGCAAAACAGCGGTACGCGTAAAATTTTCACGCGTCGCGCGTGAATCTCACGCATCGTGCGCGGCCAGCCGGTTAAAATCTCATTTACAGCTGCGCGCACATCCCAAACACTGACCATCCTGTGGCTGACCCGAAAGAAAATGCGCTCATGGAAAAAATCGTGTCGCTTTGCAAGCGGCGCGGTTTTATTTATCAATCCTCGGAAATATACGGCGGCATCAATGGTTTTTGGGATTACGGACCGCTGGGTACCGAGCTCAAGCGTAACGTCAAGGAACTCTGGTGGCATACCATGACCCGTCAGCGTGACGACGTGGTCGGCCTCGAGGCCAGCATCATCATGTCGCCTCAGATCTGGAAGGCCAGCGGCCACGTGGACACGTTCAGCGATCCCATGATTGACTGCAAAACCTGCAAAGGTCGTTTTCGCGCCGATCAGACAAACGAAATTCCCTGCCCGCAAAAGCCCAGCAAAATGGTAGCCGACTGTCACGGTGAAAAAACTCCGCCGCGGGCTTTCAATCTGATGTTTCAGACGTATGTCGGCCCGGTCCAGGACGCATCGGCCATTGCCTACCTCCGTCCGGAAACCGCGCAGGCCATCTTTGCCCAGTTCAAGAACGTATTGGAAACCTCGCGACAGAAGGTGCCCTTTGGCATTGCCCAGGTCGGCAAGGCTTTTCGCAATGAGGTCACGCCGCGCAATTACACCTTCCGCTCGCGTGAATTCGAGCAGATGGAACTGGAATTTTTCATCAAACCCGACGAAGTGGTGGAAGCCATTTCCGGAAAAGTGGCGGGCGCGGCGGAAATCGGAAATCGGAAATCGGAAATCGGAAATTCCAACTGGGGCTGGGAGGCCTGGCATAAATACTGGGTTGAGCAGCGCGTCGCTTTTTACGAAGGCATCGGCCTGCCGCGACATACGCTGGTGGAGTATTGGCAAAAACCGGAGGAGCTGGCGCACTACGCCCGCGCCACCGTGGACATTTTGTTCAAATTCCCGTTTGGAACCCAGGAACTGGAGGGCATCGCCGCCCGCAGTGATTTTGATTTAAGCCAGCACGCGCGTTGCTCCGGCAAACCGATGGGCGTATTCGACGAGGAACTCCGCGCTGCCTGGGGCAAACTCGACGAAGGCAGGAAAGTGGAATTGTCGAAGCGTTATTACGACGCGCGTCTGAAGTACCTGGTGAAAACGGGCGTCGCGCAGGAACAGGCCGGGAAAGAGGCCAAGGAAGACGCGGAAGGTCTGGCCAAAGGCCAATACATTCCCCACGTCATCGAGCCATCCGCCGGCGTGGACCGGCTTATCCTGGCGCTGATTTGCAACGCCTATTACGAAGACCAGATGCCGGATGAGAAGGGCAAGCTGGAATCCCGGGTGGTACTGAAATTTCATCCTCGCGTAGCGCCCATCAAGGTGGCCGTGCTGCCGTTGCTCAAGAACAAACCCGACCTCGTCCACAAGGCGAAGGAAGTACGCGACCGGCTGCGGCCGCACATGAACGTTTTCTATGATGACGCGGGGGCGATCGGCCGCCGCTATCGCCGGCAGGACGAGGCGGGCACGCCGTTTTGTGTGACGATAGATTTTGACACGCTGGGCGAAAAACCGGAATTGAAGGACACGGTTACGATACGTTACCGCGATGACGGCCGGCAGGAGCGTTTGGCCATCGGGGAATTGCTGAATTGGTTGCTGCCGAAAATCCGCTGAGGGTGTATGAATCGCGCATGAACCAGCCTGAGCGCATCTCCTACGTGATTATGGCTGTGGTATTGTTGCTCATCGGATGGTTGCACCTTGGAACGCTGATGCTCACCGTGTTGTTCGGCTATTTTGCGTTGCAGCAATTCAGCTTCGGACGGAGCAAACTCCTGGGCGTGACGTTATATCTTATCGCCGTTGTGACAATCGGCTGCGGGTTGTTTTATTTTTCACGCCAGGCTTACGTCACGGCACCCAGGATTGCCGAAACCGCGATCCCGGCCGTGGTCGAATACGCGGAAAAAAAGGGCGTGGAACTGCCGTTCAGTGATTACGCCAGCCTGAAGGCAGTCGCGATCAACGAGGTCCAGGAAGACGTTACCAACGTTGGCCGGCGTGTTCGCACCGCCGCGTTTCAAATCGTATTATTGATAATCGGTTTGGTGGTGGCAGCGGGACTGTTCCTGAATGCCACCTGGGGTACGGAAAACGACCCCAACACCTCGCGAGACAGTCTTTACGCGACCGTGGTGCGTGAACTGGACGTTCGAGCACGGACCTTCTATCACAGCTTCTCCCGGGTCATTGGGGCGCAAATCGTGATTTCCACCATCAACACGGTGTTGACCGCCGTGTTTCTGATCTGGAGCGGTTATCCTTACAAGACAGTGCTGGTGGCGTTCACGTTTCTCTGTGGGTTGTTGCCCATCATTGGCAACATCATCAGCAACACGCTAATCGTCGGCGTGAGCTTCACAATTTCACCGGACATGGCATTCATCGCACTGATTTTTCTCATCGCCATTCACAAACTGGAATATTTCCTTAACAGTAAAATCATCGGCGACCGCATCAGAAACCCGATGTGGCTGACGCTCATCGGCCTGGTGCTCGGCGAAAAATTAATGGGCATCCCGGGCATGATTCTCGCGCCGGTGGTCCTGCATTACATCAAGGTGGAGGCGTCGCGCAACAAAATGGCCGGGTCCGCAGTTCCAACCGCCGCCTCGCTTCCGACGGCATCGTGAATTAAACTGGGAAGGAAGTCCGATGGCCACCGAGACCAAATCTGCCAAACCCGTCAAGAAACCAGCGCCGACGCTGTATTTCATCGCCGCCATCAAATTGATTAAAGGCGCCGCGTTGTTGTTGCTGGCTCTGGGCGTTCTTACCCTGGCGCACCGGGATTTGTCGGATGCGTTCGACCAGTTTCTGCGCTGGGTGCATCTCGACCCGGAACGGACGTTTTTTGCAAGGATCGGTGACTGGCTCGATACCATCACGCCCGGCAACGTTCGGGCGGTGGCCTCCGGCACGTTTCTTTGCGGTTTATTCCTGGTGGTTGAATCGATTGGGCTGTCCTTTCGTGCGAAATGGGCCATCTGGCTGGCGATCGGGGAATCCGCCTTCTTCATTCCCATTGAAATCTTTGAACTGATCCCCCGCCCCAACGCACCGCGTCATTATTCCATCGGCCTTCTGGTTGTGCTCATCCTCAACGTGGCAGTCGTCTGGTATCTCTATAAAAACCGGGAACGGCTCTTTCGCCATCATTAAATTTACGATTTACGATTTATGATTTATCATTTGCACTGGGCACGGTTGCGCGGTCGAAATCACAGATTATCAATCATAAATCGTACATGACGACGGCTGAAGCCATTCAATTGCTGGAAAAATTCCGGACGGGCGATGTAAGTCGCGGCCGGGTTTTGCGGGCTTTCCAATCCGCGCCGGTGGCCGACCTGGGTTTTGCCCAGGTGGACACCCATCGCGCTTTGCGCAGGGGTTTTCCCGAGGTTGTTTTCGGCGCGGGTAAAACGCCGGAACAAGCGGTCAGGATCGCAGCCAAACTTTTGGAGCGCGAACAACGTGTTCTGGTAACCCGTATTACCGGCGAACACGCCCGGGCACTGAAACGAAAATTCAAAATCGCGGTCCACCACCCTTTGGCACGTTGTGTGACGCTTGAGAAAAAACCCCTGCCGAAACGGCCGGGCCGCATCGCCGTCGTGTGTGCGGGCACGAGTGATTTGCCGGTGGCCGAGGAAGCGGCGGTCACGGCCGAAATCATGGGTAACCGGGTCGAGCGCATCTGCGACGCGGGAGTCTCGGGTTTGCATCGGCTGTTGCCGCATCTCGAAACCATCCTGGGCGCGAATGTGTTGGTGGTCGTTGCCGGAATGGAAGGGGCCCTGCCCAGCGTCGTCGCCGGGCTGGTGTCCTGCCCGGTGATTGCCGTGCCGACGAGCATCGGGTACGGTGCGAGTTTCGGCGGTATCGCCGCCTTGCTGGCGATGCTGAACAGTTGCGCCAGCGGCGTGACGGTGGTGAACATTGACAACGGTTTCGGCGCCGGTTATGCGGCAAGCCAGATCAATGGACTGGTGGAAAAATGAAGACGCTCTACCTCGATCTTTTCAGCGGCATCAGCGGTGACATGTTCCTCGGGGCGTTGATCGACCTGGGCGCAGACGCGCGCAAACTGGAGCGGGAATTAAGGAAATTGGGGCTCGACGGCTGGCAGCTCCGGGTGGTTCCCGGACAAAAATCGGGTATCGCCGGGATCAAATTCGAGGTGGAGGTGCAGGAAAATCGGGGACACAGGCACACCCAACATTCTCATCATGAGCACCACCACGACGACAGCCGCAACTTCGCACAAATCAAGCGGCTCATCGCGCGAAGCGGACTTTCGAACTGGGTCAGGAAAAAGTCCGTGGCGGTATTTCAACGCATTGCCGAAGCCGAGGGCAAAATTCACGGACTGCCGCCGGAGAAAGTCCATTTCCATGAAGTCGGTGCGGTGGATTCCATTGTCGACATCGTAGGCGGTTGTGTCGCACTGGAGATGCTCGGCCGGCCGCGGGTGTTCGCGTCCCCGGTCGTCGAAGGTACTGGCTGGATTGATTGTGCTCATGGACGATTTCCGGTCCCGGCGCCGGCCACGCTGGCCCTACTCGGGGCACGCGGTGTTGGGGTGACGCAATGCGACGAACCGCACGAGTTGGTGACGCCGACGGGCGCCGCGTTGCTGGCCGAATTCGTGGAACGTTTTGAGCCGATGACCAATCTGGTTGCCGAAAAGATTGGCATCGGCTTCGGTTCGCGCGAGAACCGAACACGCCCGAACGTGTTGCGGGCCGTGCTGGGAGAGAGTGACGCGGGGCGGGTGGCAGGTGGCGCGAGACGTCAGCGCCATGAGAAATCCCGTCCCCTGTCAGCCGTCCCCCGGCGCGCGTTGGATTGGGAAACCGACCAGATTGCAGTTCTGGAAACCAATCTGGACGACCATAACCCGGAGGTTCTCGGGCATTTTATGGAAACCGCGCTGGCAGCCGGTGCGCTGGACGTTTTTTATACGCCCATTCAGATGAAGAAGAACCGCCCCGGCGTATGGCTCACGATTTTGTGCGGAGAAACGGAAGCGGACAAATTCAGCGAAATGATTTTGCGCGAGACCACCGCCTTCGGCGTACGACGTACCGTCGCAGAACGCCGCAAGTTACGGCGGGAATTTGCCGAAGTCCGAACGCCCTTCGGCAAAATTACTGTAAAATTAGGCAAAGTTAACGGAAAAGTAGTCCACGCCACCCCGGAATTTGAATCGTGTAAAAAACAGGCGGTCCGGGCCAAAATCCCTTTAAAAAGGGTCTATGAGGCCGCACATCAGGCCATTTCCGCGCTATGATCCGGTTTATTTTTCTTGCACAAACGCCGGTGAAGAGCTTAATTATATGTTGTAATCTATTTTGGCAGTTGCCGGTTTTTTTGATGCAGAACCATTCAGCACAGTCACAACCGACGAGGGTGTCTTGAGCCGCCCTTTTGTTCCACGCAGTTTCTCCCCCGCCTCGTTCGTCCGGGTCAACGGCAAGATTCGTGCCCGTGAAGTGCGGGTCATTGACGCGCATGACAAGAACCTCGGGGTATTGACACTCAACGACGCGCTGGCCATGGCCCGGCAGCAAGGTGTGGATCTGGTGGAGATCTCTCCGAACGCGGCGCCGCCGGTGTGCCGGCTCGTGGATTTCGGCAAGTTCCGGTACGAACAGGCCAAAAAGGACAAGGAATCGAAAAAGCATCAACACGCCTCCACGGTCAAGGAAATCCAATTGAGCCCGCGCATTGACCCGCACGACCTTGGCATCAAAGTCGGCCACGCGATTGATTTCCTTTGCGAAGATATGAAGGTGAAGATCGCGCTGAAATTCCGCGGGCGCGAGATGGCGCATACTGAATTCGGATTCCAGGTCATCCGCAAATGCCTGGCCGAACTTGCGCCTTTCGGCCATCCCGATTTCGACCCAAAGCTGATTGGACGCGGCATCAATGTGATGGTCAGCCCGTTGCCTCGCGCCAAGCGCGCCAAAAACCCGCGGGTGGGTGAAGGCGGCCAACCTCCGGTGTCCGCGAACAATCATCCGGCCTCGCCGCCAACGTCGCCCGAACCAAAAACCACCGGTTTTGCGAACAATCCGTTCGCAAAAGTGGAAATCAATTAGCGGTTTGCGCCCGCCAGGCGCCGACCAATTCCGGAAAACGACAACCTTCACACAGGGCGTTGGCGTGTCCGCAAAAGTCGCGGGCGATTTGCATTAACCCCTGCTGGGCCGCGGCGGAGCGGCACAAGTGACTCCGGCCGGATCCCAGCAAACGCTGTCGGGTCAGACGCGTAAGCGAATTGTCCTGCGCGGACGGCCAGGCAAAGTAACGCTGCTCAATGACCTCTTGTAAGGCCCGATTTTTTCCCGCAACTGCCCGCGTCCAAAGCCAGGGCAAGATCACGTTCACCGCCAGATCCGTTACCCGCGCATTTCCCAGCAGCGGTTGTGGTTTCCGCAATCGCACCGAGCCAAAAGTCCAGTGCCACGACCAGAATTCGTCACGTTCCACTTCCAGTAATTTACGCAGCGAGCCGGGCAAGGTCGCCTCAGGGGTCCCGTCGGCGCACCAGCGTTCCAGTTTTTCCACCAGGTTGCCGGCCGCCAGCCAATGTGCGGCCAGCGCCAGCCGGCGTTGAGGTCGATTGGCCGGGCGCACACCGCGAAATTTCCATGCGCCACGTGGCAAAACACAATCACTGAATTCATCGCGTTCGCGCCACCAGCGGTCCCAGATCCGCCGCAAATAACCGTCACCCCGGGCCGGAATACGGGACAATTCCAGCGGCAACAAACCGCTGAGCCCAAACAGTCGTGCCTGCAGGTCAAACACCGAATCCGCGCTGCTCATCCAGCGCTCACGGGTTTCCGCCAGATTTTGCATGGGCCACGCATTGTGTTTATAACCCAGGGCACGGAACAACCCCTCCCAAAGGCACTGTTCCCAGCCGACGCGTCGAGCCCGGAGACGCAAGCAGGCCGTTTTGGCCTGAAAACGCACGCTGGCGGCTTCGCGTAACAGGCCTTTCAATTGCTTATCGTCCGTTTCAAGCAAGGGCGGGCAACATTTGCCGCGCAAATTGTCCGGAAACCGGAGGAGCGGTTCGCTTTCGAGCCAGAGGCTGAGTTCACTCAGTGGCGCGTCGAGCGAATCGCTCAAAGCCAGCCTCGGCGGTGCGCCGGCCACCGGACGGGTGTCGTTCCAAACGACATGCAGCAGGACGTTTTTGAAATTGGGATTGGAATCATGGCCGTGCGCATGCCAGTTGCCGGCATGTAAATCTATTTCCACATCGCCGGAATGCGGCGTGTCCCCGCCAATTTGAATCACGGCGCCGGAAAAATCCGGTCCACCTTCGGGATTGGCAAAACCGGGATGAAAAATACGAACCGTTTTGCCATCAACGGTTTTAAGCCGGTCCCGACACAGGCGTTGATGAAGCCAGATGGCCTGAAGCAGGCGCTCGGCCGGCAGGTCGTTTTCGTCGCGCAGGGCATTTATGGCCCCCATCCGCGTACGCCAGGTGGCATAAAAATCTCCGGGAGGCGGAAGCATCTTGAAATTGCTTTTGCGCCGATGATGGCACAAAGTCAAGTCAACGCGGATAAAATCGAACGCATCCAACGCCGGATTTGCCTGTTTATAGAGACAGGCCATTGCTTCACGGCAAGTTTTTGTTGGCCGATATTATGCTTTTCCGACTAAACTCTGCGAGATGCCGATGAACGAGAACGTGATGATTGAAGTAAAAAACCTGACCAAACGGTACGCGGGTCGTACCGCTGTGGCCGGCCTCTCGTTTACGGTCGCACGCGGTGAAATCGTCGGTTTATTGGGCCCGAATGGCGCCGGGAAAAGCACGACGATGCGGATTCTGGCGTGCTATCTGCCGGCGACCTCCGGAACGGTCCGGGTGGGGGGCTTTGACGTCTTTCACGAATCCAATGAAGTCCGTCGACGGATTGGCTACATGCCGGAAAACAACCCGCTTTACCTGGACATGCGCGTGCGTGAATACCTGAAATTCCGCGCGCGCCTGAAGGGACTGGGCTGGCGCCGTTCCCGCGAACGTGTCAATACGGTAACGGAACAATGCGGGTTGACGGATGTAAGCCGCCGCATCATCGGACAGCTCTCGAAAGGTTACCGGCAGCGCGTGGGTATGGCGGATGCGTTGGTGCACGACCCGGAATTAATCATTCTGGATGAACCGACTATCGGCCTCGACCCTCATCAAATCCGCGCCGTTCGGCAGTTGATCAAGAGCCTGGCGCGCGCCCACACGGTGCTCATCTCCACCCATATCCTTCCCGAGGCGGAAATGACATGCAACCGGATGCTGATCATGTACGACGGGAAGATTCTCGCTGCCGATACTCCGGAAAATCTGGCGCGGCTGGTGGCGGGAAAAAGTCAAATCATCGTCGAACTCGCTGTGCCCGCTGCGACCTTGCACGAGTGTTTGGCGCAAATGCCTGAGATTGAACATTTTGACGTGTCGGCTAGCGAAGGCGAATTCCAACGTTGCGCCATAACTCCACGCGACGGATTGGATTTACGACCCATGATCTTCGCGCTGGCACTGAAAAAGGGCTGGGTATTGCGCGAGTTGACCCGCAATCGCCATTCCCTGGAGGATATTTACGTCCAGGTGACCCAGCCGAGGGAAGAAGAGGAAGAAAGCTGATGCGAATTTTTCTGACGCTCACACGACGGGAACTCGGGGCATTTTTTGTTTCGGTCACGGGTTACGTCATTATTGCGGCGGTGACACTTCTGATCGGCTGGAGCTTCGTGGTTCTGATGACCAACCTCGGCAGCGACCCGTCGCCCCTGCCGGTAACGGAATTATTTTACCGGACCTATTTTTTCTGGCTCATCGTGTTGCTCTCGGCGCCGATCATCACGATGCGGCTGTTCGCCCTCGAGAAATTTTCCGGTACGTTCGAGACCCTGATGACCACGCCGGTGAGCGATTTACAGGTGGTCGCGGCCAAATTTGCAGCGGCGACGTTTTTTTACACGGTCATGTGGTTGCCGATGTTGCCGTGCCTCTTTGTGGTCCGGCATTTTACGAACCAGCCCGGTACGCTGGATCCCGGGACCGTCGGCGGTATGTACCTCGGCGTGTTTCTGGTGGGATGTCTTTTCCTGTCCCTCGGCTGTTTTGCCTCAGCCCTGAGCCGCAGCCAGATGGCGGCGGCGATGATCAGTTTTGTATTGGGCGTCAGCCTGTTTTCGCTGGGTTTTCTGGCCCAGGCGATTACCGCAGCCGTGCAATGGCGGGCACAACTGCTCTCCTATTTCGGGTTATTTGATCAGATGAACGATTTCGCACGCGGTGTGGTGGACACCCGCACGGTGATTTTTTATGTCAGCCTCACGTTGTTTTTTTTGTTTTTGACCTTGCGCGTCGTGGAAAGCCGGCGTTGGAAATAAAATGACTGCCAGCCCCAAACTCCCGCCCAGTTTTACTCCCGGCCGCCGGTGGAAAATCGGGTTTGACGTGGTGGTGCGAACGGCCCTGGTGCTGGCCGTCGTCGTCATGGTCAATTATCTCGGCAGTCTTTTCACAAAACGCATTTACCTTAGCTCCCAGACCCGCATCAATATTTCCGCGCGCACCGTGGATGTCCTCCGCTCCCTGACGAACCAGATCACCGTCACGTTGTATTATGACACCCAGGAAGATCTTTACCCGACCATTCTGTCCCTGCTCAATGCGTATCGCGCAACCCGGCCGGACGATATATCGATCCGCATCGTGGATTACGTGCGTGACCCGGGCGAAGCGGAGAAGATCAAGACGCGATACAAACTCAATTCACCGAACGATAAAAACCTCATCATTTTTGACAGTGGCAGCGGGCGATTGCCCAAGATTGTCCCCGGCGACGCTCTGGCCAAATACACCTACGAACAAGTTCCCAATGAGAAGGAACGAGAATTCCGGAAGAAACCGGTCGCGTTTTTGGGCGAAATGATGTTCACCTCCGCTTTGCTCGCGCTGGAGAACTCCAAGCCGTTCAAGGCCTACTTTCTGGAGGGCCATGGCGAACCGTCCCTGGCCGACAGCGGCGAGGCCGGCTATTTGAAATTCGCTGCCGTCCTGGGTCAGAACTATGTTGAGGTGGAGCCGCTGGTCTTGCTCGGTGACACTTCCATACCGGACGATTGCAATCTTCTCATTGTTGCCGGCCCTCAGACCATGCTGTTAAACCCGGAACTTCAAAAGATTGAACAATACCTTTCACAAGGCGGGCGGTTATTCGTGCTGCTGGATTACTCTTCCATCCGGCATCCGACTGGTCTGGAAGATATTCTCCGGCACTGGGGCGTAAACGTTGGCAATGACGTGGTGCAAGATCCTGGGCAGACATTGTCCGGATCCGATGTGGAGGTTTACAACTTCAGTCAACATCCGGCGGTCAATCCCTTGATCGGATCCGGGCTGGAAATGATTCTTCCGCGGCCGGTCAGCCAAATTAACTGGCAAAATCCCCCCGCCGACGCACCGAAGGTGGACGAATTGGCCTTTTCCGGGTCCGATTCTTTGTTGCTGAATCAGCACGGCCTGCCGCCGCGCAGTTATCCACTCATGGCCGCCGTTGAACAAAATGAGGTAAAAGGCCTGGCCACCACTCATGGCGGTTGCCGGATAGTCGCCGTGGGCGATTCGATTTTTCTCAGCAACCGGGTCATCGATGCCCTGGCCAATCGCGATTTTGCCGGGTACGCGGCTAATTGGCTGCTGGATCGACCGACCCTGCTTAAAGGCATTGGCCCGCGACCCGTCGTTGAATTTCGGCTGGTCATGACACGACAGCAACAACGCCAGGTGCACTGGCTCTTGCTGGCGGCACTGCCCGGAGGCGTGTTGATGCTGGGAGGCCTGGTCTGGCTGCGCCGCAGAAAATAATGAATTCGAAAAACACCCTGATCTGGCTGGTCATCGCCGCGGCTTTGTTCGCATTTATTTTCGCGTTCGAACATTTCCTCCGGCCAAATACGACGGAATCGTTGGCGGTGCTGCCGGACTTACAACCCTCCTCCGTCACCAGCATTCAAGTGTTTCCTGCCAATGCACTGGAAATCCGGGCCGACTATACGAATGCCACCTGGCTCCTGACCAGGCCCATTGCCTATCCGGCCCAAGCCACCGCCATCGAAACCCTGCTGGCCGCGTTGCAGAAACTCACGCCCGCCGTCCGTATCAGCGCCGGCGAGCTCCATGAACAGCGGAGTGCAGAAGCGGATTACGGTTTTGAACCACCGCAAATTTCGATCGTTATTGAAACCGGCGACCAACGCTGGGAACTCAAGATTGGCAACAAAACCGCGCCCGGTGACCAGGTTTTTGTGCAGCTTGTCGGCAAGGACGGTGTGTTCGTCACGGATGCCGATTGGCTGAAATACCTGCCCCGATCGGCCGATGATTGGCGCGACACGGCGCTCGTGGATTTTGCCGGCCGGATACCTGATATGATCATTCTAACCAATGGCACGAAAGTCATCGAACTTCACAGGAACGCTACCAATCATCTCTGGCAGATTACCCGACCGCTGGTGGCCCGCGCCAACAGCGGTCGGATTACCGAAGCACTCCAGCGGCTGCAAACCGCGCGGGTTTCGCAATTTGTCACCGACAATCCCAAATCCGATTTGTCCTCCTATGATCTGCAACCTGCCGACCTTGATTTGTGGCTCGGCCACGGAACCAATTTTGCCACCGGGATACATATTGGCAAAAGCCCCACCAATGATTCGTCGCTGGTTTATGCCCGACATGACGGCTGGAACAGCATTGTCACCACCGCCAGGGAACCGCTGGCACCGTGGTTCGGGGCGGTCAATGACTTTCGCGATCCCTATCTGGTTGAACTGTCCGCTCCCGTGGCTGAAATTCAAGTGCGCGGGACGAACAGTTTCACCCTGCAGCGACAGGGAACAAATGACTGGCGTGTCGTTGGCGAAAAGTTCCCGGTGGACATGGCCAGTGTGCAAACTTTTCTCGAAATCCTCGCCAACCTGCGGGTGGCCGAGTTTGTCAAAGATGTCGTGACCGCGCCCGATCTGCCGGCTTATGGACTGGCCACACCGGCCTGGCAGATTACTTTGCTTTCATCGGCCGGCGACACCAACAGCGTCATCGTACAATTGTTGTTTGGGGGGACACAAACCAATGAAGTGTTTGTGCGGCGCGCGGATGAGGATTTTGTTTATGCCATCCCGCAGGAAGAATTCAATCAGATGCCGCAAGCCAGTTGGGAGCTTCGCGATCGGCGGATATGGAATATTTCAGAAACAGATGTGGCGCAAATCACCATCCGCCAGGGCGGCCGGACCCGGCAGATTATTCATACTGGACTCAACCAATGGTCGCTGGCACCCGGCTCCCAAGGCATCATCACGCCGGCCGCCATTGAGGAAACCACCCATCGATTTGGCGAGCTAACCGCCGCCGCCTGGCTCGCCCATAACGCGGCCGAATGCCAGAAATTTGGATTCAAACCCGAAAATCTGTCCATCACGCTCGAACTTAAAAACGGCAGCCGCCACACCGTGGAGTTCGGCATCGCCGGCACGCAAACCGCCGTGGCGGCCGTGACCCTGGACGGGGAACGGTGGGCGTTTGTATTTCCGCCCGTGCTTTATCAGTTCGTCTTGAGTTATCTCTCGCTGCCGGCCCCGCCAGGCGGGACTCCCTGATATGCGCAATCCAACAGGCTTCTGGCGGAGGTGCCGGACGCTGTTCCGCCATTTGCGCCACTGGTCCATTTTCCTGTTTCTCCTTTTGCTTTGTGCCCTCGTCTGGTTGAACCGGATCGGCCTGCCGGATTTTCTGAAGCAACCGCTCGTGGAAAAGCTCCGTGCCCATGGTATCGAACTGGAATTTGTCAGCCTGCGCCTGAGCCTCTGGCGTGGACTCGTAGCCGACAACGTTCAGATTGGCCGGACGGGAAAAGCCGAAAGCCCGACTCTCTCCCTGCGACAGGTTCAATTGCGGTTGAATTATCCAGCCCTGCTGCATCGTCATTTACAGATTGACGGCCTCGTCCTGCGCGAGGGCAAGTTAGTCTGGCCGTTATCACCCACCAATATGCTGGTGCTGGATCAGGTCCGGTTCGATTTGCGATTTCAAACCAACGATACCTGGTCGCTCGACAATTTCCAGGCTGCGTTTGCCGGCGCAAAACTCACCTTGTCGGGCGACATCACCCACGCCTCGGCCCTGCGCAACTGGGACGTTTACCGCGGTCAAACGACCAACACCTCCGCGTGGCGGGCTCGGGCCGATACATTTGCCGGCACGCTTCGCCGGATTCATTTCGGGGGAACCCCCCAGCTGAATCTGACTATCAACGGCGACGCACGGGACCTCCATTCGTTCCGGGTTCATCTGATGGTGAATGGCACCGGTATCGACACCCCGTGGGGGCGTGCAGCCACGATCCAACTGACCACCAGGCTGATGACGTTCAACGGCGCGCCGGCAAACACCACCTCCGCCCGGGGTTGGTGGACGAATCTGCAACCGTACCGGATCGATTGGACCGCAGAGGTGGAAGGCCTGGAATCGGATCAACTGAATGCCGGGAGAGCGAAATGCAGCGGGTTCTGGCGCGCGCCGGAACTGGCCGTGACGAATTTGTCGGCCGAACTGGGCGGCGGCGGGCTCGAGGCCGGCGCAAGGTTGGATGTGGATACCCGCAGGTTCACCTTCACCAATTCATCGCATTTTGATCCGCGCGCGATCGAGGTGTTGTTGACCCAAAAGACCCGTGGTTGGCTGGGCCAGTTTTCCTGGACACAACCACCGGTGTTGCAGGTCCGCGGTTCATTCATGTTTCCCGCCTGGACAAATACCCAACTGGATTGGCACGACGAAGTGCAACCGACCGTACAACTTGCCGGCGAATTTGCTGTAACCAATGCCGGATTTCATGACATCACCGTTGATTCAGCACGGGGGGATTTTTCCTACTCCAATCTCGTCTGGCGTCTGCCCCATCTGGTCGTCCTGCGCCCCGAAGGCGCGCTGACCCTGACTGATGTCGAGAACGATGCCACCAAAAAATTTCACTGGCACGTACAAGGTGTACTGGCACCGTCTGCCCTTCTGCCCCTGCTGACCGCCAGTCAGGCTGATCGGCTTTCGGACGTATTCACCTTTAATCAGCCCTTGTCACTGAACGCAGAGGCGGGGGGTCGTTTGTATGACAACGAAAGCATCGGCGCTACCGGACATCTGGCGATGACCAATTTCACCATCCGTGGTGAGAGGGTGAGCAGCGTCGAAAGCGACTTCCGTTACACCAACCGGTGCATCGAATTTTTTCAACCGCGCCTGCAAACCGGCGCACAAAAGATGATGGCCGACGGCGTGACCGTGGACTTCAATTCGTGGCGAATTTATTTCACCAACGGCTTCAGCACCGCCGACCCGCGCGCGGTCGCGCGAGCCATCGGCGTGAAAGCCGGCGAGGTGATGGACCCCTATCGCTTTGGCGTGCCGTGTCCGGCTCAGGTCAACGGTTATGCGCCATTGCGCGGGATCGAGGACGCGGATTTGTGGTTTGAAGGGGAAGGCGGCGCGCCGTTTGAGTGGCTGAAATTAAAAACTTCGCGCATTACCGGAAAAATCCATTGGCTGGGTGAAACGTTAATTTTGACCAACCTGACGGCGGCGGCTTACGGGGGAGAGGCCAACGGGTTCGCCCATTTTGATTTTCATCCCAAGCAGGGGACGGATTTTGAATTCATTGCCAATGTTAGAAACGCGGATTTACATTTGCTGGCCACAGACCTGTCGTCACCCACCAACCATCTGGAAGGAATATTGAGCGGGCGGTTCGTAATGACCAGCGCGAATTCGGCGAGTTGGCGCACGTGGAACGGTTACGGACAGGTCAATCTGCACGATGGATTGATTTGGGACGTTCCCATCTTTGGCATTTTATCGCCCGTATTGAATTCCATTATCCCCGGTCTGGGCAGCAGTCGCGCAACGGACGCCGTGTCACAATTCGGCATGACCAACGGAGTCATCTTTTCGGACAACCTGGACATGCGCACGACGATGATGCGGCTGCAATATGCCGGGACGGTGGATTTGCAGAGCAAGGTGAACGCCCGCGTGGACGCTCAACTGCTGCGTGACACCTGGGTGGTGGGACCGCTCCTGAGCACGGCCTTGTGGCCGGTCAGTAAATTGTTTGAATATCAAATTACGGGCACCCTCCAGGAACCGCTAATGGAGCCGGTCTACATCCCCAAAGCCTTCCTCGCGCCGCTGCACCCCATCCGCAGCCTGGAGGAGATGCTCTCCAATGGCGTTGACACCAACGCGCTGCCGTTATGGTAACTCCACAATACTTCAGCGGTTTTGGTCCGGCACGGCGTTGGTATTAATGTGCCCGTCCGGCGACATGGGTTCGAACAAATCTCCTCCCGATGAAGGATGCGAGGGCGTTGGGTTCGCCTGTGACTTTTCCATCTGCGGTTGTGCCGGCAGGTTCTGCGTCGGCAGGTTCTGCGTCGGAGTACTCGGGTCGGGCATGGCGGCGCCGTTCGTTTCAACCAGGACAGGCGGTGCTACCGGCTGAAAGGAAGAATCCGGCGGGGCGGCCTTCAAATGGTCCTTCCGATGTTGTTTCTGCACCGCTTTGCGTTCTTCAGTCTCCTCGCTGGAAATGGCTCCGGAAATGCCGGGCAACCGCCTTTCTTCCACAGTCGTTTGCGCCGCAGCCAGTTCCGGCGTCCTCAACACGGTGGGACGCATCAGCACCAGCAACTCGTCCCGGGTCTTGCCGCTGCTGCGGCTGAGGAATAAATTGCCCAGAATGGGAATGTCTTGCAGGATGGGAACGCCGCTTTTGTTCTTCTCGTTTTGATTGCGGATGAACCCGCCGAGGATGATGGAGTCGCGATCCCTGACGGCGACCTCGGATGAGAGCGTGCGCTTGTCGGTGTTGGGAACATTGCCCACGCCGGTGATTTGCGTGGAGCCGCTGATATCGTCAATTTCCTGGGCGATATCCATGACCACCAAACCCTGGGGATTGATGAACGGCGTGACATCCAGCGAGATACCCACCTGCAATTGGTTGTACGAGGAGCTGGGACCGCCGCCGATGCCGCTGTTGTAATAAACGCTGGTGACGTAAGGCACGGTGTTACCCACAAAAAACTGCGCCTCCTTTGCCTGGGAAGTCTGAATCCGCGGGCGCTGGATGATGTTCACGGAACTGTCTGACGCCGCCATCTGCACGGCCACGTCCCAGGTGTCGCCAATATTCCCGAACCAGCTGAAACCTCCGCCCAAATTGTTGGCAAAGTCGGCGGTGGCGTTGGTACCGAGGGTTCGGTTGAGAAAATTGAAGAATTGTTGCCCGTTGTTGAAACCGCCGGCGCCGGAGACGGTTTGATTGTAGGCTTTGGGTTCCTGAGCGACAGAAACGCCGAGGTTCCAATTCTTGTTTAAAGTGACCTCCATGATAATTGACTCAATCAGCACCTGCGGCAACAGCACGTCCAGCTTGGATACGATGTCTTTGATCGTTTTCAGGTCCTCTTTCGTCGCATAAACCAGCAACGAATTGCTCCGTTCGTCGGCGATGATTTTCGTCGCGCCCATCAGTTGAATTTCGCCCTGCCCGCCGCCGCCGGACGCTGCGCGCTGGATGATGGACTGCAATCGCTGGCTGAAGGTACCGCCCGAACCGCCGGGCCCACCGGCCGACGTCCCGAATGGCCGGGCTTGACCGGGCTGAGTCACGCCGCCGGGTTGGTACTGATTGCCCGTGTTGCCACCCATGCCGCCCATACCACCGCCCAATGCGCTGCCCCGCGAACTGGGCGTGGTGGCGTTGCCGATGGCTGAACTGGACCCACCCAGGCTGTTCAGCGCGTTGGCAATGTCGTCCACCATGGCGTACTTGATGGGAATCACCTCGGAAACAAATTCCTCCGGCATGACCACATCCACCTTGGTGATAAACTCCAGCATCCGTTTGATGTTTTCGGCGTAATCGCGAAGGACGAGAATCCCATTGCTGTCAATCGGGAACACCCCGTTTGGAATTTTGCCAAACTGTTGCAGGACGGGGGCCAATTCACTCGGCTTGATATATTTCAACTGGACGATGTGCGTGACGTATTGGCCAACATCCGGCAGTTGCGCGGCGGATTGGGTGTTAAAGGCCGCGCCTTCCTGGCTGGCCTGGGCCACCGGCACGGCCTTTACAAATTTGTCGCCGATGGGGATCAGGGCAATGCCATTGAGCGCCAGCACACCCTGCAACGCCTGAACCACCTCATCCTTCGACAGGGGCGTCTCGGTGGTGAGGATAATTTTCGCCTGCGGCAGACCCGCCCGTAACAAGGTACGTCCCACATACCGCGCATACACGTCAAGCACCTGGTCCACATCCACCCCTTGAAAATTGATTTCCCCCGGGGGAATCATTTGTTCCGCCGGTGCATTCGGTGAGGCTGACGCCGCGGGGGCGCCGGGCGTCGTCGCCGACGGCGTGGCCGTCAGGTTGGCGGCCGGACCGGGAGGTGGGACGGCGGATCGCACGTTGGGCGGCATTTGCGCCCGCAGGCCAAGGCCGGTTAAAAACACGAGGAGGACTAGCGCGGTCGTTTTCACAGTCGTTTCAATGTTGCGGTTTTTTCTTCGAATCATTTTTGGCCATGGCTTTCTGATAGCTGGCAATCAGCCGGATGTTGGCATTCAGGCGCTGCCGCGACGGGTCGGGCTGTAATTCCAGGTCACTGACACGAATCATGGAAGCATCCGAGCCGAGCTTGTAGAGGAAATCCACCAGTTGCCGGTCATCGGCGGTAATGGTGATGCTTTGTGCCAGCTCAACGAAAAAGGCATTCGTGCGGGTCATCTGTCGCGGCATATTGATAATGCCCACCCCACTGCGGGCCGATTGCGATCGGATGGTGCGGATGAAATCGATCGCCTGGTCCTCGGGCGCCACCTTGCCGCCCTGGCCTTCCATTTTTTTTACCAGTGCTTCGTACTGGGTGGATTGTGCGATGGTCGTCTGGTAAAGCGCCAGCTTGCGTCGGGTATCCCCCAGACTGTACCGCAGACGACCCCAGTCGGAAAAATGCGGCCAGATAAAAACATAATTCAAGACCAGCAACAAAGCGACCAGCACCGCCACTGCCAGCCGGCGTTCCAGCGGACGCAATTGGGCAAAATACTTCTTCACCGCGTTTCCTCCGGTGGATGTTTGAGTTTGAGCGTGAACTGCCAGCTTACCGAATTATTAGCCATCGAATGAAACATTGGAACCTCGCCGCTCTCAAACATGGGTTGACCGTTCTGTTGCGCCTTGCGCACCGCGTCATAAAAATGATCGGTAATTTGAGTCAAATCATTTTGCGCGACGGTCCCGTTCAGCGACAGTTGCTGGCCATTGGCAAAACTCAGCCTTTCCAAGGTCAGACCCGCAGGCAGTTGTTCGGCCACAATCTTCCAGCAATCCAGCGCCGCGTATTTCAAATCCTGCCGCTGCTTGAGCACCTCGTAACGCGCTTTGAGCTGCATCGCATTGGTATAACTGCCGTTCAAGGCCGACACCTGCTTCGCCACCCGGCTCACCTGATACCCCAATACCGTCGTCGCGCAGAAGTAAATCAAGACGGCGACTGCATACAAAATGCCGGTCGCCGCCAGACCCCGCAGCCACAATCGATCCACGAATTGCTGGTGATAACGCGTGGAAAATTCCAGAGGCAACAAGGTGCTGCTTGCATCGCTTTGCGTGGCACGCCGGGCGGTGCGGGCCGCCAGTTCAGCGAACGGCAACGGCGGGGTCACTGGCACCGGTTCTCCCTGGCTGGCCAGTAAAACGCCTCCCCATTCACTGGCAATCTCGCCGGCCGCGACCAAGTGCCAGACGGGCGCTGCAGTCAACCAGCCTTCCAGTTCGCCCGCCCAGGCCAATTGTGCCAGCTGGTCTTTTAGATTTTTGGCCCGATCTCCCGTCGGCGACATAACCACAAAGCTCAGGTTTCGCAATGTCCCGCTAAACCACCACGCCACCAGCGCGACGCTCTGACCGGCAGAGGCCGCGGGATAAATCCAGGCGCCGTCTTCCGTAACGGCGGTGGCCTCCAGTTCATCCAACAGGGGCACCTCGAGCCGGTCGGCGAGATAACCCTGACCTTCGAGTTTTCCAAGAAATTCCTCAACCGCGTGACGGGCGGCAATGACAACGATGACCGTTTGTAATTCAGTGGTCTTTGCCGGCAACACGTGGATCATCCAAACGACCTGTGTCACGGGCAGGGGCGACAGCTTCTCCAGCTGCAACTCCACCATCGCCAGGGTTTCCGCAAAATTGCTTTTGGGCAATTCGATGACGCGAAGAAATACATTTTCCGGCGGCAACCAGGCGACGTTTAATTGGGTTTGCCACAAGGAACGCCAGGACTTGGCCACCAGGTTGAACGGCAGCGGTTCGCCGACCGCCACCGCCTGCTCGCGATTCAAGGTGCAGCCGTCCGTTTTGGTATCAAACTGCCACAGGTGACACGCGCCGGTGTCGACGTGGAGGATGTTGCAGAATTGCCAGCGGGCCATATTCAGAGGGCAGAAGGCAGAAGGCAGAAGGCGGAAATCAAAACGCCGCAGAAAATTCTGCATTCTTCATTCTGCCTTTTGCCTTGGTATTTCATCACGTTTTGACCCACATTTCGGTTTTAGTGTCACCGATAAGTGCGTCCATATGTTCTTCGATCTGCGTGACGCGCAGCACTTCTTCAATGGTCGTCTCCCCGGCCTTGACTTTGTTCCAGCCGTCGGTGCGCAGGGTGCGCATCCCCTGTTCGATGGCCCGGGCCGCAATGGTCGAAGACGGGGCGCGGCTCAAAATCAACGGGCGCATCATCTCATTTAAAATAAGCAACTCATAAATACCCTTGCGACCTTGATAACCCAGTTGGCGGCACTCCTCGCAACCGGCGCCGCGGAAGAATTTCGAGGTGTCAATTTCTCCCTCGGGAAAACCGATTTTTTGCAGGTAACTCCGCTCCACTTTCTGTTCGGTCTTGCAGTGCGGGCAGATGGTGCGGACCAGGCGTTGAGCCATGACGGCTTCGACCGAGGAGGCCACCAGGAATGGCTCAATCCCCATGTCAATCAGTCGCGTGAAGGCGCTGGGCGCGTCGTTCGTGTGCAGCGTGCTGAAAACCAGGTGGCCGGTCAGGGACGCGCGTATGGCGATTTCCGCCGTCTCCAGATCGCGGATTTCCCCGACCATGATCACGTTCGGGTCCTGGCGCAAGATATGGCGCAGGCCCATCGCAAAAGTCAGCCCGATATCCGGTCGCACCGCAATTTGATTGATGCCTTTGAGTTCGTATTCGACCGGCTCCTCAATCGTGATGATGCGTTTGTGAACGGAATTGATGGCGCTCAAAAATGCGTACAGCGACGTGGATTTGCCCGAACCGGTCGGGCCGGTGACGAGAAAAATCCCGTGCGGCTTGACGATAATTTCGCGGATCAGCGCCTCGTCCTGCGGCGCAAACCCCAGCTTGTCCAGGCTCAGGAATATTTTCCCGCGCGTGAGCAAACGCAACGACACGCTTTCCCCATAGACCGTCGGCACCGTGGAAACGCGAATGTCAATTTCCTCACCTTTGATGCGGACATTTATGCGACCGTCCTGCGGCAGCCGCTTCTCGGAGATGTTCATCCCGCTCATCACCTTGATACGCGAAATGAGCGCGGCCTGAAATCGTTTCAATTGCGGCGGCATCGGCGTCTGATGCAAAATGCCGTCAATGCGGTAACGAATCCGCAACTCGTCTTCGGCCGGCTCGAAATGAATGTCGGTCGCCCGGTCCTTGTGCGCTTCCCAGATGATCTGGTTGACAAACTTGATGACGCTGGCCTCCTGGTCGTCCTCGGTGATTTCCTTGTCGCTCGCGATTTCCAGTTCCATCGGCTCATTCTCGCCGAGTTCCTCGAGCGTTTCCGCCCCGACGCCGTAGTATTTCTTGAGTGCTTTCTCGATTTCCGTTTTGGGGGCGAGCGCAAATTGCACCGGACTGTGGGCGTCGAACCGCACGGCGTTCATCATCGCCACATCAAAGGGATCACTCACCGCCACCTGGAGCGCATCGTCGCTTACCGCCGTGGGCAACACGAAATATTGAAAGGCGACCTTCGTGGAAAGTTTGTTCCGCGCCTCCGGCGGGATGGTGTGTTTGTGCAAATCCACGTAGGGCCAGTCGAGCGATTTGGCCAGGCGCTGCAGGAAAATATCCTCGGCCAGGCCGCGCTCGCGCGCAATAAACGACAGCAATGACTCGGTGGAGCCATTATCCGCCGCCATGCGCCAGGCCTTCTGCCAGTCATCAAACTGACCGGAAGTGGTCTCGGCCACGGTCGCCACCAGATTTTTTACTGAGCTAAAACCCATTTAAGTCGTTCAGATTACCTGCTTATATCAACAATCGCAGTGAAAAAAAGTTGCGTTTTGCCGCGAAAAACCCGCAAAGTCTGGTGCGACCAAAAATGAGGCAATTTGCCACCATTACTGTCATCGGCCGTGACAAGACCGGCGTCATCGCGCGCGTCACCGCCTATCTGTTTGAACAGAAAGCCAACATCGAGGCACTCGAAGAACAAGTCACCCGCGGCCAGTTCAGCATGACGCTGCAAGCCTCGTGGTCAACAAGCGATTGCCATGCCGCCGCCCTGCGTACGGGTCTCGACGGGCTCGCCCGCCGACTGGGCATGGAAATCAAAATCCGGTTCACCGAACCCAATCGTCGGCAGCGTTTCGCGATCATGGTGACCCGGGAAACGCATTGTTTTAACGCGCTCATGGCCGCGCATCACCGACGTGAAATCAAAGCCGACCCGGTGCTGGTTCTCGGCAACCGCCCGGAGCTGGCATCCCTGGCGAGGAAATCCAAACTGCCGTTCGCACGCATCCTCTGGAATGATCGCGCCCGGGCCGAGGGCCGGGCCTTGCGCCTGCTCGAAGAACACGGGATTGACTTCGTGGTCCTCGCCCGGTTCATGAAAATTCTTTCGCCGAATTTCGTGTGGCGCTTCAAAAACAAAATCATCAACATCCATCCCTCCCTGTTGCCCAGTTTCCCCGGACCCCAGGCTTACCGGCAGGCGTATGAAAGCGGCGTGAAAATCGCCGGCGTCACGGCCCACTTCGTTTCGATGCGACTGGACGAAGGTCCTATTATCGCCCAGGGCTCATTTCAGATCCGCCCGGGTATGACCCTCAAGGATATTGTCGCGCGCGGCCAGGAGGTTGAAGCGGAGGTGCTGGTCAAAGGCGTAAAACTGTATCTGGGCAAACATCTCGATGTTTATTGGGGCGTGGTAAAAGAGGTTTGAAAACCAATCGACGGACAAGGCGGATCGACGGATAACGGCAATATTCCCTGCGATTCACCCGTTTTCAGCGCGCCCGGCTGACGGTCCATCCGGCCCCGGCAGGCGCTCAAAAAATTCCTGAAAAAATTATTCACAGGGTTGAACCAATTTTGTACCTGCGCTGTCGGAGTTCATAAAGGGGTGAATGTATATGAACATGGTTACAGCACATAAAGAGGTTATTCCCAGGACGGTTCTTAAGGCCGTGATTATTTACGACGACTTCGATTCGGCGGCGCACGCGACGACGTTATTGGAACGCGTGGCCCTGCGCGCAGATGAGGCCATCAAGTGGGACATTAAACCGTGGCGATGTGATGTTCTCAAACAACCCACCCTGGCCGCCCTGACCATTGCCGTCGCCGCCAACGCGGATTTAATCGTGCTGGCCCTGCACCGCACGCAGGTTCCCCCGGCCGAATTGCTGAACTGGCTGAACAACTGGGCGGAACACCGGCGGATTGAGGACGCAGCGGTGCTGACACTGCATGCTGACACCGGTTCCCATTCATTAAAAGCCTGGAACGAAATCAAGGCGTTTGTGGAAAGCCACCATCTGACTTTTTTGGGCAGCCACAACATAACGACCAATACCAATAATGGGTCGGCGGCTTTTACGCACCGCCTGCAACAGCGCAAGCAACCGATAGCACCGGCGCCGCGGCCATCAACTGCCGATTGGCTGTCCGTGACACCCCATTGGGGGATAACCGAATGAACCCGACTTACTGTTTGCTTTGCCAGGATCATGGGCTTAGGGTGTGATCAACGGGGCTGGTTTTGCAGGACTGAAATTTACGCGGCGGGTTTTCCGTCGCAGCGACACGGAGTGGGCAAAACACCCGCAAAACGGTTGAGCCCGCTCCGTGTGAACGTTTCGGGAGGGAGTTGTGCAGGGGACAGGATTTCAGGCTGCAAAACCAATGCCGCGTTGTCGGGCCAAAGAAAGGTATCATATGGCAAAGAGAACAAACCCGAAAAATGGTGGCCATGGTCGGCAGCAAACATTCGCATTCTCCGCACCCTCTGCGTCAAGTGTACAATTGGTGGGCGATTTCACCCAATGGCAGGAGCGCCCCATCAACTTGCAGAAGGGCACGGACGGCGTGTGGCGAACAACCGTGGAAATGTCACCCGGCACGCATCACTACCGGTTCCTCGTCGACGGCCAGTGGCGTGACGACCCCGAATGCATTCTTCGTGCGCCAAATCCCTTTGGCAGCGAAGATATGATGCGACAGGTGGCCTGAACCGGATCGTCCACCGGGGGAAAAGAGTAAGCAGTTGAACCACGAAGGCGGTGCCGGAAAGGCACCGCACGAGGGGGGTAGTTGTTTTCGAAGTTTGTTCGGCAGACCCTGCAAAGTCGTTCCGGCACCGACCGCTGCCGGCATGCGCGGCTGATTGACAACGCCGCGGCGATAAAGTTCCTGTTCTACGCGTCCGGGCTCGTGCGGCCGGCCACGGCCGGCGTCAAGCCGGCGATCAACAATTTCACAACCGTCCGAATTTCTTCGGCAACGATTCTTCTATCATCGGGGTTGCACGGCGCGCATACGGTTATGCAGGTTCCCTGCCGTAGCTTTGCCCGGCGGGATTCCGGGTGACTTCGGCCAGACCGGCCGGAGGCAGGGCTGGAACCGGTTAACGGTTTAAAGCCAAAAATCCAATTTTCCGTGAAACCTTCCCTTTAGGGTAGCGTCTATGAACCTGAAGCGTAACGGGTTGCGCTTATAAGATTTAATCTAATCAGTTTTTTAAATTAGCTTTTATGATTCGTAAAACGGCCTACCGGGCGGTTTTGACCTGGCTGATTGCGGTAATCCTGACGGTTCCACGATGGTCTCACGCGGTCATCATCCTGTCGGGTCCTTCTTTTGCCCTGGCAACCAACGCTCCACTGGCAGGGCGGCTGCAGTTGACCACCGATGTGAATTCACGCATCGGCGTCCTGGTCAGCGACGGGACAGACATCTGGGAAAAGGATTTCTATGACTATACCACAAATCATTCGGTGCCACTGCTGGGATTCAAACCCAATCGGACAAACCAGATTCTCGTTACCGTGTACGACAACGAGCGAAACGCATATACCGCACCGCAATTGTTGACGCTCGTCACCGCGCCCCTGCCGGCGGATTTCCCCGTTTACCACGTGTTGACCAGCGAACCGGGCCAAATGGAACCCGGATATATGTTATTCATGGTTGCGAACCGAGCCGGGACCACCAACAATTACATTACGATCATGGACAGTTCCGGAAACGTGGTTTGGTATCGCCGAACCGTCCTCTCCACCGATAACGAAGCAAGACAATTGGACGACGGCGATTTGTTCCTGGAACAGCAAAGTCCGTCAAACAATTTCGTGGAGATCAATATGCTCGGAGAAATAGTCAGGACCTGGAATCCGCCCAAGGGCTATCCGGTGAATGCTCATGAGGGCATCATAACGGACCATGGCACCATCCTTTATTTAAGTGACGTCAGCCATTCCGTGTCGAACTTCCCCAGCAGTACCGCCTCAAATGCTCCACTCCGGACAGTCAATAGTGACGACAATCCCGTGGTCGAAATTTCCGCCACCAACGCGGCGCTGCTCAATGTGTGGTCGCCATTGGCCCTCCTGGATCCGACGCGCGTGACCTATCTGACATACGGAATCGCCTCCGGCTCTCCGGACGGGGTCGATAGCGAACACGCCAACGCCCTCGTTGATGATACCAATGATAATTCCATCATTGTTTCCCTGCGCAATCAGAACGCGGTCTACAAATTCTACCGCTCAACCGGCCAGTTAAAATGGATCCTCGGGCCGCCAGGACTCTGGGGCGCAGACTGGCAGCCCTATCTGCTTACCCCGGTGGGCGAGCCGTTCAACTGGAATTACGGCCAGCATGCGCCGGAACTGACGCCTCAAGGTACATTGCTGGTTTACAACGACAATAATTACCAGGCGAGCCCCTACGACCCGCCCGTGGCAGACCAGAATAATTACAGCAGCGCCGTTGAATATCGTATTGACGAAACCGACATGGTGGTGTCGGAAGTCTGGAATTCGTCCTGGCAAACGAACCAAGACCGGCTTTTTACACCCTACGTAGGCCGGGTGCAGTGGCTTCCCCAAACCCGGAATGTTTTGGCCACCTACGGCGCGGTCAGCTATATCAACGGCGTTCGCCCCGATTCTCACGCGACCAATGCGACCGTGGTTCGGATCATAGAATACACACATGACCCGGTCCCGGACGTGGTATTTGATGTTTCCTTTTTCGACTATAATAACACCAGCACCGGCTACGGGGGCGTCTTCTGCTATCGGGCCTACCAGATTCCCGATCTGTATGTCCACCCCGCCGAACCCGTCGCCGACCTGATCGTAAACAGCGAAAACCAAATACCGATCCTGGAATTCTCAGCGGACCCGACCCGGAACTATCTAATCCAGGCTTCCACCGACCTGAGAAACTGGACCACCCTTGGAACGCCGTTACCGGAAGGCGGCCCCGGTGAGTATGATTTCGAGGACTTGAATGCGAACCAGTTCACGACCCGGTTTTATCGCGTAGTCACGGAGTAGGCAACGGAAGAGCTTTTCCCGGGCCTTCCGCCTCGACTCATGGTGCCGACGGGTTTATGCTACCGGGAATGAATGATCTCCTTATCGGCCTGGTGAGCGCGTTACTGGCGACCAACCAGCCGCAGGCGGTCAGCAATTTGATCCAACAAAAAGCCGGGGTCTCGGTGAATATTCCCAATCCGAACGATCCGGCGGAAAAGGAATTGGACCAATTGATGGCCGAAGACGACGCGGCCATGGCGGAGGTGGATAAATGGATTCGGGACAACAACGCCTTTGCCGTCCAGGGAGCAGGGGAATCGAAGGCGGACCTCAACCGGCGTATCCTGGCCCGTTTCGATGAGGTCCGGAAGAAATATCAGGATTTTCTGAGTCGTTACCCGGACTCTACGCGAGGGCATCTGGCCTATGCCAGTTTCTTGAATAACATCGGCGAGGAGAACGCTGCGAAAGTCGAAAATGAAAAGGCCCGGCAACTCGACCCCAAAGATTCGGCGGCCTGGAACAATCTGGGCAACTACTATGGCGAAAACGGCCCCATCACCAACGCTTTTATTTACTATGCCAAGGCGATCGAACTGGACCCGTCCGAATCGGTCTATTATCAGAATCTTGCCATCATGGTTTATCTCTATCGAACGGATGCAAAAGCCTTTTATCACCTCAACGAGCAACAGGTTTTCGACAAGTCGCTCGCGCTCTACCGCAAGGCCCTGCAATTCGACCCGGACGATTTCCCGCTGGCGACCGATTACGCCGAGAGTTACTACGGTATCCGCCCGCTCCGCACGAACGACGCGTTGGTGGCCTGGACCAATGCCCTGCAGATTGCCCATAACGACGTTGAGCGCGAGGGCGTATACATTCATCTGGCCCGAATTCAAATGTTGGCCGGCCACTATTCCGAAGCGCGCCAGCAGCTTGAAGTGGTGACCAATTCGATGTATGCCCATCTCAAACAGGTCGTCACCCACGCCATCGGGGAGCGGGAGGCCGACGCCACCAATTCAATAACCACCACCAACGCCACCCACCGGGTTCCGTGAGTTTTTCGTGGTTGGTATGAAGTAAAAATTCTGCTAGATTGGGCAACGTCTCTGCACAAATCATGAGTTTTTACGACAAATTGAAATTCGATGCCAACGGCCTGATCCCCGCCATCGTCCAGGAGCAGCAAACCGGGCGGGTGCTGATGATGGCCTGGATGAACCGTGCCTCGCTGGAAAAAACCGTCGCCACCGGCAAAACCCATTTCTGGAGCCGCTCGCGCCAGCAATTCTGGATGAAAGGCGAAACCAGCGGCCACGTGCAACAGGTCAAGGACATTGCTTTCGATTGCGACGGCGACGTGTTGCTGATCCAGGTGGAACAAACTGGTGCCGCCTGCCATGAAGGCTATCAGTCCTGTTTTTATCGGTCGGTGGAAAAAGACGGAAAATCGGTTAAGATAACGGAGGCCCGGCTGGAGACACCGGAACAAATTTACGGAAAGAAATAATGGACATCACGGTTCCATTTGACAGCCGTGAGTATCTCGTGATGCTCGGGTTGCTGCTTTTCGCACGAGGAATGGACTTCCTCAGCACCTGGATTGCCACGCCGAATCTCACATTGGAGGGTAATCCCATCGCCAAGAAACTTGGCTGGAAATGGGGGCTGCTGTTAAACGCGGTGTTGATCGTCATCCTGGCCATGTGGCCGTTGTCGGCCTGGGTCGTAGCCACCGCCAGTGTGCTGGTGGCGGCGCGCAATTTTCAATCCGCCTGGCTGATGCGTTCGCTGGGCGAGGACGTCTACCGTGAATGGCACGTGCAGCGCGTCCGGGAGACCCGTGTCACCCTTCATCTTTTTTGCCTGGCCGGCAATACCTTCCTGACGGCCGTGGTCGGTGCCGCGTTGATCTGTTTCAGCAAGCCACTCCAGGTGCCGTTCGCCATCGGCATGGGCATGGTGGCTTATGCCATTGCAGTGGCATTTTACTCCCTACTGGCCATCTGGCGCATCCACCAGGCCACCAAACGGGAAGCGCGCCGGTTGCAGGCTCTTCCTCCTCAACCACCGCCTGCCGGGGCTCTGGTGGTCGAAACGTACTCGCGCCCGCCAGACCAGATCGTCTGATGAATGAAGACGCAGAAGGCAGAATGAAGAATTCCGCCGGTCTGAATAAAACTGTTTGTTTCTTCATTCTTCATTCTTCATTCTTCATTGGCTATGTATTCGCCAACGCTTGAAGAATTCCTGAAACTGGCGGCGCAGGGAAATCTGATTCCGGTCACGCGCCGTTTGCTGGCTGACATTGAAACGCCCCTGTCGGCCTACCGGAAAATTCGCGGGCAAGGCGAATCGTTTTTGTTCGAGTCCGTCGAAGGCGGCGAACATTTGGGTCGTTTCTCGTTCGTTGGCTGCAACCCCCGCGCCGTCATTCAGCAAACGGGCGACCGCGTCGAGGTCGTTGAAAACGGCAAGGTCATCGAAACCGCTAAAATTGGCAGGGACGCGCTGCCGCGCGTCCAGGCCGACCCGCAGGTCGGCCCTACCGTACGTGACGGCCTCGTCGTCGTTGAACGTGTGATGAAAAAATATCGTGCCGTTTCCGTGCCCGGTCTGCCTCGATTCACCGGAGGTGCGGTCGGTTTTATCGGTTACGAGTTCATACACGACATCGAACCGGTCGTACCGCGTCCGCCCAAAGATGAACTGGGTACCCCGGCGATGGTTTTCCTTATCGCCGATCAGTTGCTGATT
Source organism: uncultured Verrucomicrobiae bacterium (assembly GCA_963708525.1). Classification (GTDB taxonomy): domain Bacteria; phylum Verrucomicrobiota; class Verrucomicrobiia; order Limisphaerales; family UBA11358; genus UBA11358. The sequence continues at coordinate 86,256 of CAVPTH010000009.1, forward strand.
TTCGATCGCGTGGCCCAGACCATCACCATTCTGGTCAACGCCATTCTGGACGACGCGGCCAGCCCGGCGGAGGCCTATGAAAACGCGACGAGCGAGATCGAACGAATCATATCCCTGCTCGAACAGCCCAGCGAACATCATCCGGTAACGGTGCCGGACGAGGTGCCGGTTATTTCTTTCGCATCCAATCAGACGAAAGAAAAATTTTCTGCAAACGTCCTTAAATCCAAGGAATACATCACCGCCGGCGACATTATCCAGGTTGTCGGTTCGCAACGGTTTTCCGCCCCGGTCAAAGCGTCGCCATTGGACATTTACCGCGCAGTACGCTCCATCAACCCGTCGCCGTATATGTTTTTACTGGAGCTGAACGGCTTTTCCCTGGTGGGTGCGTCGCCGGAAATTCACGTGCGTTGCGAAGAAGGCAAGGTTGAAATCCGGCCGATCGCCGGTACGCGTCGCCGTGGCAAAAATGAACAGGAAGACGCGGCCCTGGAAAAGGAACTGCTCGCGGACCCGAAGGAACGCGCCGAACACGTGATGCTCGTGGACCTCGCGCGCAACGACATCGGGCGCGTCTGCGATTTCAGCAGTGTGCAGGTGAAAGAACTGATGGTGATCGAGCGTTACAGCCACGTCATGCACATCGTAACGCAGGTGGAAGGCAAACTCTCGGCGGACAAGACGTTATATGATTTGATGCGCGCAACGTTCCCGGCGGGCACGGTCAGCGGCGCGCCGAAAATCCGCGCCATGCAGATCATCGCTGAACTGGAGCAGACCGCGCGCGGGCCGTATGCCGGCTGCGTCGGTTATTTCTCCTTCAATGGCAACCTCGACACCTGCATCACACTTCGGACCGCACTCATCAAGGACGGCACGGCCTATATTCAGGCCGGCGGTGGCTGGGTGAACGATTCCACGCCCGAAGGCGAATTTCAGGAGACCGTCAACAAATCCATGGCCATGCGCAAAGCCGTCGCCATGGCGGAAGGATTTGTGGAAGGCTGATTTTTTCCGCGAATTGTGGTGATGGACGATTTTGGAGTGCGCCGGCAGAGCGCCAGCGGCGACGGCGCTTTTGGGCGTACGAGAAACAAGCCTGAGGTGAAAGGTATCCGCACGTGCGAAAACAGGGTCGCGCTGCGCTTGCCCCCGCAGTCCAAAATCTGGCGAGTCAATTCGCGAAATTCGCGGATTTATACGTTCGGTCCACTTTTTTTCTTCCGGGTGTAAGCCATGAAGTAAAGCAACGGCACGGCGACCGGCGCGAGGACCATCGAGACCAGACTGCCGGCCATCAGTGAAATCGCCAGGCCTTGGAAAATCGGGTCGAACAAAATGACCGTCGCGCCCACCACGACGGCCAGCGCCGTCAGCAGGATAGGCCGGAACCGGATCATACCCGCCTCGACGACGGCCTCCTTTAGCGGCCGGCCTTCCGCCAGCCGCATTTCAATGAAGTCCACGAGAATGATGGAATTGCGCACCACGATTCCCGCCCCGGCCATGAAACCAATCATCGACGTTGCCGTGAAGAAAGCGTGCAATGCGCCGTGCGCCGGCAATATGCCCACCAGCGAAAAGGGAATAACCACCATGACGATCAACGGCGTGAGGAACGAACGGAACCAGCCGACCATCAGGATATAAATCAGCACCAGCACCGCCGCGAACGCCAGGCCGAGGTCACGGAAGACTTCGATCGTGATGTGCCATTCACCATCCCATTTGATGGCGGGCGTGTTATCGGTAAAAGGCTGGACGGCGTTGTAAATTCGGAGGGACGAGCTCTGCGAGTCCCCATTTTCTGATTGTGACTTTGTCAAATCAGGGACTCGTGTAACTCGTCCCTCCGAAACATCCAACTTCTTCAACGCCTGGTTCATTTTCAAAATCGCGTAAACCGGGCTTTCAATGGAACCGGCCACATCGCCGATGACGTAGGTCACGGGCATAAGGTTTTTATGGTAGATGCTTTTGTCGGTAATGGTGTGCTCGACCGTCACCAGTTCACGCAACGGTACCAGCGGCGCTGCGGTATTCGCTGATCCCGGTTCGGGCAACGCGTTGGCGTCACCGGAACGCACACGCAACGCCAGCAATTCCTCAGGACTGGTCCGACTGGCCAGCGGCAGTTGGAAGACGATGTTCACATCCTCTTTTTCACGCGAAATATGGAGCAGATCCACGGACTCACCGCCGACCGCCACCCGCAGGGTTTCGGAAATGGTCTCGGCACTGATGCCATGCAGCGCAGCCTTTTCCTTGTCGATGATAAAACGCACCTTCGGCTGATCGGCTTCGATGTACCAGTCGGTGTCCACCACGCCGGGGGTATTGTGGAAAATCTCAATGACCTTTCGTGCCAGTGCGAGGCGGCTCTGCTCGTCCGGCCCGTAAATTTCCGCCACCAGGGTCTGCAACACCGGTGGGCCCGGCGGCACCTCCGCCACAGCCACCCGGGCGTCATATTTCGCGGCAATCGCGGCCACACGCGGCCGTACCCGCTTGGCAATGTCGTGGCTTTGCGCCCAACGGTCGCCCTTGGGCAGCAGATTGATCTGAATGTCGGCGACGTTCGCGCCCCGTCGCAGGAAGTAGTGGCGCACGAGGCCGTTGAAATTGAAGGGCGACGCGACACCGGCATAGACTTGATAGTCGGTCACTTCCGGCTCAGTACGCACGGCGGCAGCGATTTCGCGGGCCGCCTCGGTCGTGCGTTCCAGGGAACTCCCTTCCGGCATGTTTAGAATGATTTGAAATTCGCTCTTGTTGTCGAACGGCAACATTTTCACTTTCACCATGCCGAGGCCGACCAACGTCATCGCAGCGAGCAAGAGTACCGCGAGGCCCCCGAGAAAAAAGTAACGCCGACGCGGAGACGCGATGAGTGGTTCCATTAAAAGCAAGTAAACACGGCTGAACAGATTTTCTTTGTAGGAACCGACGTGAGGAGGCCCTGACTTGCTTTCGCATTCCGCCATTTCAGTCAGAGCCTCGTCACCTCGGCTCCTGCGTTTCCATTGGAGAATCCGGATGCTGGCCCACGGGGTGACGATGAACGCGATCGCCAGCGAGAAAAACATTGCCGCGCTGGAACCGATGGGAATGGGCCGCATGTAAGGCCCCATCAACCCGCCGACAAATGCCATCGGCAATACGGCGGCGATGACCGCGAAGGTGGCGAGGATGGTAGGGTTGCCGACTTCATTGATCGCCTCTACGGCAACGGCATTCCATTTCCTGCCTTGGTTGCCGGGCAGATGGAAATGGCGGACGATGTTTTCGACCACGACCACGGCATCATCCACCAGAATACCGATGCTGAAGATGAGCGCGAAGAGGGTGATGCGATTCAGCGTGAAACCATAGAGATAGAACACCAGCAGCGTGAGCGCGAGTGTGGACGGAATGGCGATAGCCACGATCAACGATTCGCGCCAGCCCAGCGCGAGTAGAATCAACAACGACACGCCAACGACGGCAATGAGCATGTGCCAGAGCAATTCGTTGGATTTTTCTTCCGCCGTTACGCCGTAATTCCGCGTGACCGACACCAGCACGTCGGCGGGAATAATGCGGCCTTTGAGCGTGTCAATTTTCCTGAGAACTGCGTTGGCCACGGTGATGGCGTTGGCCCCCGGCCGTTTGGCTATGGCCAGGGTGACGGCGGGTTGTTCTGTAGCCGCCGAGGTAACGAGGCGAACCGACTGCGATTGTCCCCCGTCCGCCTCCTCACGTCGGCGGCTACCTTCTCCAAAAAGCACGTACTGGCCTGGTTCTTCTGCGCCGTCCTCGATAACGGCCACGTCGCGGAGATAAACCGGCCTGCCGCCGAACACACCGACCACCACATTGCCGACCTCCCCGGCATCCGTCAGAAACCCGCCGGTTTCCACGACGACTTCCTTGTTATTGCTCGTCAAGCCGCCGGCGACATACTGGCGATTGGCCTGTTGCAACATGGGAATCAAACCGACCGGACTAAGATTGCGCGAGGCCAATTTGGCCGGGTCCAGCAGCACGCGCACCTCGCGCCGGCTGCCGCCAATAAGGGTGGTTCCCGCCACTTGGGGCACCTGCTTCACTGCATCGTCCACCTGCGCCACGAGCCGGCGCAGCGTCAAATGATCATAACGCGCACTGTGAAACGTCAGCGCCAGGATCGGCACGTCGTCAATGGACCACGCCTTGATGAGCGGTTGCGAAACGCCATGTGGGATTTTGTCGTAGTTTGATTGCAGCTTCTGATTCAGCTTGACCAGGCTGCGTTGCATGTCCTCGCCCACCTTGAACCGTACAATGACGAGCGACTGGCCTTCGCTGGACGTCGAGTAGATATATTCCACACCGGGGATTTCCCAGAGCAACTTTTCCATCGGCCGGGTGACGCGCTCCTCGACTTCCTTGGCGCCGGCGCCGGGCATGGTAACGAGCACATCCACCATCGGCACCTTGATCTGTGGCTCCTCTTCACGCGGCAGCATCATTACCGCAAAAACGCCGAGCAGCACCGACGCGATGATGATCAACGGGGTCAGCTTGGAATCAATAAACGCACGGGCGATGCGGCCGGCGATGCCGAGTGATGCAGAAGTTGGAGTTGGATTTTCTGATTTCATGCCGGGAGACATGACGTGCCTGCAAAAGATTGAAATCTACTTACATCCGCCCTCATCCCGGCTCTCTCCCTCGGGGAAAGGGAGAGCGAAGTGGCGCAGCTGGATAATTCGCAAGCCCTGATTGCAATCACCTGCACCAAGTGATTCACGGCAAAGAGTATCTGGTCGCCACGCCTGTTCGATGCGCTAGCTGACGGGATATTTTTCTCCCTCTCCTGGGGGAGAGGTCCGGGGTGAGGGCGAACGCTCATTTCACCTCCACCGGCTGTCCGTCGGTCAGCCGGGTAGCGCCGTCCACCACCACTTGTTCACCCGCGTCCACTCCGGAAACCAGCTCAACTTCGTCGCCAACCCGTTTGCCGGTTTTGACAATGCGCATCTGCGCGTGGCCTTTTATCACGACAAATAACAATTCCATTTGCCCGCGCTGCACCACCGCCGAGGCGGGCACACGCAACGCCGAGGTCTCGCCCACCGGCACCGCCACCCGGCCGAACTGGCCGGCGCGCAGACCGGGTGTCGGTGGCAAGTCCAGTTTGACCAGGAACGTGCGGCTGTTGGGGTCGGCAGACGGGGCAATTTCACTGACGACACCGGTGAATTCATTGCTGACGCCGGATACACGCACGCCCAGCTTGTCGCCCAGCACGAGTCGGCCGATGACGGCTTCCGGCACGTCGGTTTCCAGCTGCAAGGCATGGGCATCCTCCATTTCCAGCAACGGCTTGCCGGGCGAGGCCAGGTCACCCACATCGGCATATTTGCGGGTGATGACCCCGGCAAAGGGCGCAGTGACCCGGGTATAACCGAGTAGAGTTCTCGCTTGTGTTGCCGCCGCATCGGCCACGCGGAATTTTGATTGGGCACTGTCGTATTCGGATGGCGAAAGAATCTTTTGCTGCACCAGATCCGTGGCGCGTTTCAAATCGCTTTCGGCCTGCTGGCGAACGGCGGTGGCCTGATCCAGTTGCGCCTGGATTTCGCGGGCATCGAGTTGGACCAACAACTCGCCGGCCCCCACCTCCTGACCGGGCGCGACCAGCATCTGCTCGATCTTGCCACTGACTTTGGCCTCGATGACGGAATGCAGTTTGGCGCGTACCGTGCCTACGACTTCCTCCGTGGCCGCGCGGCTCTTACTCTCGACCACCAAGGCGCGCACGGTGGCGGACGGCAGGGCGTCACCGGCTGGGTTGGCGCTCTGGCGGCTGCAGCCGCTTAAAGCGAGTGCAGCCAGCAATAGCGTGGCCGTGGTAAGATTTGTTTGAGTCATTGGCCCGGTGCGGCCGGGGCCGGCTTGGTCTCACAGCAACTGCCGGCATTACGTCCCACGCCCAGCTTTTTCAAAATCATTTCCAGCGGACAGATATCAGTGAACGAGGATTGAAAGAGGTTAAAGCCGACGAAGGCCGTAAACCAAAGCCAGTAATGGCTGTGATAATAAGCCAGCAACAGGCTGGCGAGGATGAACGCGCCGGCGAACCGGCGAATGAGCATGTGCATTTTCATAAAGGTTAGTGATTGGTTTTGATTTAATGAAAACGGGTCGCGATCAGCCCACCCACGGCCATGCGGACAGAGTGCGGATGACCGGGTGGCTTGTCAACGGGCACGCGCCGGTCCGGCCACCCGCCGATCCCGCCAGGCGGGACCAGCCGAAGCCGACGACGGCCCCGGCGGCCGCACCGATAAAAATTCGCAAAATCATAAGACTCTTTCCTGCCGCCCCACATTTTACAGTGGACATTCCGGTCGATCATGATATAATTGTATAACTATATAGTTATATGTCAAACGAAATATTTTCCCGGGTCCGGCGGGCCGACGAACTGGAATTGATCGCCGGCCGGTTCCGGATGCTGGGTGAGCCGATGCGGTTGCGGATTTTGCAGGCGGTCTGCAAACAGGCCCGGATGGTCAACGACATTGTGGCCGCCACCGGTTCAACGCAGGCGAACGTCTCCAAGCATCTGGCCCTGCTGGCCGCCGCCGGTATTTTGGAGCGCCGGAAAGCGGGCCAGCGCGTTTATTACGGCATGAAAGACCAGCTGGCGGTTAAACTGTGTGAACTGGTACGGGCGCACATGACAGAATAATCGCGTCGAAATAGTTTGCAGCGGTGGTCACCTCTGTTAGCCTGAGGCTGAAGTCGGAAAGCTATGCAGCGCTGGCATTTCATCGCAATTGCAGGACTGCTTCTGGGAACGGCCGTTCAAGCCACGCAAGTCGGGTTGATCACAATTAACGGCGCCATCGGCCCGGCGACCGCCACCTACATTTCACGAGCCGTTGAGGTGGCTGCCATACAAAATGACGAATGCCTTGTCATCCAACTCGATACCCCGGGCGGCCTGCTCGAATCCACCAAACAAATCGTCCAGACGTTCTACGCCTCGAAAGTGCCGACGGTGGTGTATGTCGCACCCTCCGGCGCCAGTGCCGGCAGCGCCGGCGTGTTCATTACCCTTGCCGCCGACGTAGCGGCGATGGCGCCCAATACCAGCATCGGCGCGGCGCACCCGGTCGAATTGGGCGCGACCGGCGATGAGGAAAAAACCGACGACGTCATGAAAAAAAAGCTGGAGAATTATGCGTCCTCTTTCATCGAAAGCATCGCGGACAAGCGGCATCGCAATGTGACCTGGGCAAAATCCGCTGTCGTGGAAAGCAAAGCGACCACCGCCGAGAAGGCGCTCAAGACAAAAGTCATTGATCTGATTGCGGATGACATTCCTGCTTTGCTCAAGCAACTCGACGGACGCAAGGTGGGTAACAAGACGCTGCACACGGCGAACGCCAACGTCGTGGAAATCCCCATGAGGGCGTGGGAGCGTTTTTCCCAGTTGTTTCTGCGGCCGGAAGTCATGTTCATCCTGATGTTGATGGTCATTTACGGTTTTATCGGGGAACTGAGCAGCCCGGGCGCCATCCTGCCGGGCGTCGTGGGCGCGGTGGCGTTGATTCTCGTGCTGTACATGTCCGCCATCCTGCCCGTGAACGTCGCCGGGCTGGTGTTGATGGGGTTCGCGGTCGTGTTGTTCATCGCGGATATTTTTGCGACCACACATGGCGTGCTGACCGCCGGCGGCATCGTGTCGTTTTTCCTCGGCGCGATGATGTTGTTCAACGGTGCGGGACCGGGCTACAACCTGACTTTGACCTGGATTATTCCGGCCACGGTGATTACGGCGGCCTTTTTCATCTTTGTGGCCGGGGCCGGTCTGCGGGCGCAATTCAAACCTGTCCGTGCCGGAAAGGAAACGATGCTGGGCAAGACCGTGAATGCGCTTTCGCCAATTGACCTGCACGGCGGGCGGATTTTTATCGAAGGCGAAACCTGGAACGCCATCAGCGACACACCGGTCCCCTCCGGGCAGCCGGTGGAAGTCATCGGCATCGAAGGCTTGACGTTGAAAGTAAAACCCAAAAACTAACGGAGAAAAATTATGAATGATATTCCTGTAGAATTTATCGCCAAACTCGGCACGTGGGCGGTGGTTTTGTTTATCCTGGCGGTCGTGGTGCTGCCGCAGGCGTTGCGCATCCTGCGTGAATATGAACGCGGCGTCATCTTCCGCCTCGGCAAACTGCAGGGTGCGAAAGGCCCGGGCATCATCTTCCTCATCCCCATCGTGGACAAAATGGTGCGGATGGATTTGCGCGTCGTGACCATAGACGTTCCCAAGCAGGAAATCATGACGAAGGACAACGTGCCCGCCACCGTGGACGCGGTGATTTATTTCCGCGTAGTGGACCCGAACGCGGCGGTGGTGAAGGTGGAAAATTTCTGGAAAGCGACTTCGCTCATCGCGCAGACGACGCTGCGCAGCGTGCTCGGCCAGTCACCGTTGGACGACCTGCTGGCGCAACGCGATATCATCAACCAAAAGCTCCAGGAAATCATTGATAAACAAACCGAGCCGTGGGGCGTCAAAGTCACCGCCGTCGAGGTGAAGGACGTGGCGTTGCCGGACAGCATGAAACGCGCAATGGCCAAACAAGCTGAAGCCGAACGCGAACGCCGCGCGAAAGTCGTGAACGCGGAAGGTGAATTCCAGGCCGCCGAGAAAATGGTGCAGGCTGCGGCGTTGATCGCCAAAGAACCGATTGCATTGCAACTGCGCTATCTCCAGACCATGCGCGAAATGGCCAGCGAACACAACACGACCACCTTCCTGCCGTTGCCGATCGATTTGTTCAGCGCGTTTTTGAAGAAATAAACCGTGAGGCCAATTCAGTAAAACTACAATTTGCAGGCACGCGAAACATGGCAGCGGTGCGTGGCAAATTTTCGATAACCCCGGTCGAAAATATTTCTACCCAGCGGCGCTATGGAAAACAGGTAAACCGGATAGGCCCACCAGATCCTTCTCATAACGTAGCGATAAGTGTCAGCGCCCCGGATTTGTTCGCCATTTGTCAGCCACAAGCGTAAGTCTTGTAGCAACTCGTCTTCGTTCAACCGCAGCTTTTCTTTAATCCAATCAGCTTGCAGCGGCGCGATTTCAAATCCTCGTTTCCGCAAGGTATTTGCCCAAAACGGCACCCAGCGCCGGCAAAAGCCGCAGGTATCGTCATATAGAATCCAGCCGTATGGTTTAGGGTTGGCTTGTTTCATTGCGTCAGCTTGGCACCTTGAAACACTTTAACTTCCGAACCGTCCGCGAGAAAAGCCAAAGACGGAGGGCGGTTGAAAATCTCCCGGAAATTTTCTCCATACAAATTGGCCGCGTCGCAATGAAGTTCCGTTGCCCGGGCCTCCCAAACGCGCCAGCGGGGGTGCTCCACCCGATATTCCATGGTTGAGCCATCGCGCTGCTTTGTGTAGCCCCAATAATGCTCGCTGATGAACCCGGATAACGAACCGTTCACCACTGGCCGGGCACAGTCGGACACGGCTACGTTCATAAAATTCGCGCGGCCCTTCGAGCGCCAGGAATAGGAAACGGATTTTATTTCGTCCTGGAACTTTTCAATCCGATGCGCCATCGGCACCGCAAAATAGTTTTCATTGTAACATTTCCGCGCGACGAAAGCGACGGCTCTTCGCGGAACAAATTCCCGGATGAAAACAACCCCGCGCTGCCAACTATTGTCCACTTTCCGGCGAACGTAAAATCTCAAATTGACTTCTTCGAAATTGCGGTGAAACGGGATGGGTATTCCGCCGACACATGCATGCCGAAAGAGAAACCCGACAAGGCTGATATAAGCTTTGCCGTTCCAAAAATCCAATTCCGTGCCTGCAGGGACGAAAGGTGCGAGCACCGCTGGATCTATTTCGTAATTGAGCATCGCCAGATAACGCCATTCGGCGGTTAGAAAGACCCGGGGCGAACTGGATATGGTTTTGCCCATGGCAGATGATTTTACTCAATTTCCATTCGACAATCAGCAATCGAAAAATGAAATTGAGGTATGCCGCTGTACGAATACGAGTTGTGCGAGGGTGACTGCAAGGTTTGCGGCGGGCGGTTCACGCTGCGCCGGCCGCTGTCCGCCAAACCGCTGACGAATTGTCCGGCGTGTAAAAAGCCGGTGCGCAAAATCATTTCCGGTTTCAACACCCCTACCAAACTCAAACCCCTGTCTGTTTCCGACGCCAAAAAGGCCGGGTTTACCGTGCTGAAGAAGGTCAGCAAAGGCGAATACGAACGGCAGTAAATCCGTTTTGACGCATGTGCTAATCTGCGGTAGGGTGAAGGTTGAATGGAAAGCCGCCTCTTTCATTTAAGATGCACACCGCTTTTGGTTCTGGCGGCGATGGTAGCGGTGCCCTTTGCCAGGGCGGAACCGCCGACAACCAATGCCTGGAAGCCGATTATTTTTTCGACGCCGGACAACAACGTGATTTCCTCCAACCCGACCTCGCCCTCAACCCAACCGGTGCTGCCGGCGAATCTGCAAGGGAGCCTGTTTGATAACACTACGCCGGTGCCTTCTTTCAATTTTGGTCCGGCACCCGCTCCGGACGCAGGGCGGCGGGTCCAAAAAAAAATCCGACGACCGTGCGGATTGGGCTTTCCAGACCCCCGCAGAAATTATGGGGGTGGCACCGGAACAAATACTGTCAAACGGGAAACGAAACGACGATGGTCGGCAGAAAAACCTGACCCCGCTTGAACGTTACCTGGAAGGACGGAACCCGGGTTCCAAATCCAGGTCGAATCCCTCCTCATCCCAGAACTACCGGGGAGGTGAAAATGCCCAGACCAATAGTGACGACTTTTCTTCTGATCAGATGAACGCGGGCTGGGGCGACCTGCAGTCGTCCGCTACTCCCGGTCAGCCTTTAAACGCCATGCCGAATACGGTAGTGGTTAACAATTTGTTTGGTAACCCGAATCAAGATTCCGTCTGGGGGAATGCATTGGGCTCGCCGGCGCCGCAGCCTGCTCAAAACCCCGTCAACGCCCTGCAACAACAGGCGGACATGGACCAGTTCCGGCGAATGCTTAATCCGGGCTTGGTACCAGCCACCGCGACTGCCATCGTACCGGACAGCGCCCCATCGCTTAAATCGCAAATCGCTCTGCCGTTTTCCAGTTCCACGCAACCGCTGGTCAATCCGATCGGAGCCTCATTCGCTCCCTTAAACAGTGGCATTGGTCAACCGAGTCCTTTGACGCAACTTCCCGGCATTACCAGTCAGGCCAACATGCAATCCTCACTCGCGCCGGCCTGGGCGCCGCAACCCGCCCCCTGGACCTCACCCAATCCCCAGCCGTTCGCGGTTCCCCAGCGTAAATTCTGAGCCGGCAACGCTAATCAGTGCGACGAGGTCATCACGAGGACCTGTTCCAGGGTGGAGACACCCTCCCGGGCACGATCCATGGCGACCATGCGCAAGGTGCGCATACCCTGGCTGATGGCCACCTTGGCCAATTCACGCGTATTGGCCCGCGCGATGACGAGTTTACGGATTTGATCGGAGATGGTCATGGCCTCAATGACCGCGAGGCGCCCGCTGTACCCGGAATTCTTGCAGCGCTCGCAACCGCGCCCGCGATAAAGTTGCAGGCCTTCGAGCGTGGCGGGATCGATACCGAGGTCCTCGAACATCTTTGGAGGATAGGTCACCGGTTCCTTGCAATGCGGGCAGATGCGGCGCATCAGGCGTTGGGCACAGGAGAGAATCACGGAGGAGGAGATCAAAAACGGGGCGATGCCCATGTCATCCAGCCGGGCGATGGCGCCCGGGGCGTCATTGCAATGCATGGTACTGAGCACCTGATGGCCGGTGAGCGCGGCTTCAATGGCGATTTCGGCGGTCTCGGTGTCACGGATTTCCCCGATCATGATGATGTCCGGGTCCTGGCGGAGAATCGAACGCAACGCGTTGGCGAAGGTCAGGCCGATTTCCTTCTTGGTAGGCACCTGATTGATGCCGGGAATCTGAAATTCCACCGGGTCTTCCACGGTGACGATGTTGTAAATGGGGTTGTTGAGTTCGTTCAACGCGGAGTAAAGCGTTGTCGTTTTGCCCGAACCGGTCGGGCCGGTGACGAGAATCAATCCGTGTGGAGCTTCAATGGCGTTCTTGACTTGTTTGAAAGTTTCGGCATCCAATCCCAGTTTGTCGATGCTGGCGGAAAGATTGGTCTTGTCCAATACGCGCAACACGATTTTTTCGCCGTGCACGGTGGGCAACACCGAAACGCGCAGGTCGTAGTCCTTGCCACCCACCCGCACCCGCATGCGGCCGTCCTGGGGCAAACGACGTTCGGCGATGTCGAGACTGCTCATGATTTTGAACCGCGAGGCCAGGGCCAGCTGCATTTGCTTGGGTGGCGGTGTGGCATCAATCAACACACCGTCGACGCGGTAACGCAACCGCATGGTTTTCTCGAACGGCTCCAGGTGCACGTCACTGGCGTGATCCTTGATGGCCTGAACAACGATCAGGTTGGCCAGCTTGATGACCGGCGCCTCGCCACTGGAGGCAGCCAGTTGGTCGAGGTTGACCTCTTCCAGGGTTTCTTTGATCGTTTCAATCGAGGCGTCTTCATCATTCTCACGCTGTTTTTCAGCGTCTTGAATGATATCTTCCATCGAACTTCCTTTGGCGGAATCGATCGCAGCCAGTTTGTCCACGATGGCTTTTTCCGAGGCAATCAGCGGGGCAATTTCCAGGCGGGTCAGGCGCTTGACGTCGTCGAGGGCCAGCACATTCAATGGGTCGGCCATGGCCAGAAACAACTTGTTTTCCAGCCGTGATACGGGAACCACCTTGTAATTATGCGCGGCATCCCGCGGCAACAAATCGGCAATTTCCAGGGGAACCGTCAGCCGGGCGAGATTGATGGAAGGCACATTCAGAACACGGCCCATGGAAACCGTCAAATCCTGTTCGCTGACATAGGCTTTCTCGATGATCAGTTTGACCAGTCGCGTGCCCCCCTTTTTTTGTTCCTCCAGCAGTGACTCCACCTGTTGGGCCGTCAACAAGCCATCCTCGACCAGGGCGTCGGCAATGCGTTCTCCGAATGATTTGACTTTGGCCATGATCTTAACGGAAAGCTTTGCGGATGTTTAGCATGAGGTTCGCCGGCGACGCCAGATACCAGAGCAACCGGTTGGTCGTAGTCTCGGCCAGTTCCTTGGCTGCTTGCTGGTTGAACGGATTCGCCGTCGCCACCAAAATGCCCTTGCTCATCCGGTCGAAGGGCAGCAGACACCAGCGCCGGCAAATCGCCATGGGAAATCCGCGCGCCAATTCCATGTCCAGCTCATATTTATCGAGCGGCAGATAGGCCAGACGCGATTTGTCCGACAGCAATTTGAGGGATTTCTCGATCGGCAAAATACTTTTTTCCGACAGGGCGTGAACGAAGGGTTCGATCACGTCTGTGGGCGGCCGGGTCATATCGGGCGAGTGCCACCATAAATCGAAATCACCAGCGGAGATAATGCGACCTTCAACGAAAATTTTATGCATCGCCTTCCGGCCGTCATCCACTTCTTCCGCCGTCGCGCGGGTCTTCTTTTTGAATCGAGCCGTGTCCGAGGAAGGCGTCAGCGCCGTCGGCTCGACTCCCGAAATTTGTTGTACGGCCACGTTGTTGGCCTTGTCCTCGATCTGTTTCAACGCCAACTGCACATCGGTGTCGTTCGGACGGCGCTGCAAGACTGTCTCGTATTCCAAAATGGCCGAGGAAAGTTGTCCCATTTGCAGGTACGCCTGGGCGATGCGCTTGGAGGTGGTGATGACGTCGGGTTCGCGGCCGAGCTTGGTGTAAGCTTCCTTAAGGATTTCCAGCGATTGGCAATCGTTCGGCTGCGATTGTACAATGACTTCGAACATCTCAATTGTCTGCTGCAATTGAGCTTCTTCACCTGCATTTAACGTCGCTGTAGCCATGCCTCGAAATCGACCACCGTCATTCTCACCCAACATATGCGGTAAGACACAGTTTTTCAGCAATTTTCCTGCCAGCCTGAACAAGGTTGAGCGGCCAATTCCGGCGGCTGCACCGTGCCCGATAAGAAACTTCGCAACGGCACTTTTACGATTTAAGTTTTGGTCTTTTCCTGCTAAAACCCCGCCAATGGAGAGGCCCATGCCAACCATGACGCCCCCCGCCGGTGAACGCCTGGTGCGTTTCGTGGGTGATCGTATCCGTTTCACTTTGCACGATGGCAAGCCGCCCTCCAACCCGGCCCCAACGGATGGCCCCCCGGCAGCTGGCGCGGGTTGCTTCGTACTAACCTCGGCCGCAGCCTGGCCCGGCGCCGCGAAATTATCGCCGGCCACGCCGGCGGAGCCGGTCACGCCGGCACTTCCTGGCATGACCTGCCCATGCAGAAAAAGGGCGACACCTGGGAAATCGAATTGCCGCTGGCCGAGGTCGGCTTTTTCAAAGCCAAACCTTATCTGCTGGACGCCAAAGGCTGGCAACACTGGCCGGAGGGACCCGATGTGGGCATCAGTGTTCATCCGGATTTTTGCCGTACCGCGAATACCATTTACTGCGCCTTCACCCGGCTCTTTGGAACGACTCGCACCGCTGCGATTGCCGTGGATCCACAGTTACAGTTTCAACTTAACCCCCTTGATTCCCAGGGTTACACCGTTATTCCTCCGTCCGGTAAATTGCGCGACTTGACACGGCAGTTGCCTCATATCGTGCAAACACTCGGCTGCCGCCTCCTGCATCTGCTGCCCGTGCATCCAACGCCGACGACTTACGCACGGTTCGGACGATTTGGCAGTCCCTACGCCGCGCTGGATCTGACGGCGATCGATCCGGCACTCGCCGAATTCGACCATCGCACTACCGCCATCGATCAGTTTTGCGAACTCACCACTGCGGCACATGCGCTCGGAGCACGGGTGTTCCTCGACATCGTCATCAATCACACCGGCTGGGGTGCCGTTCTGCAGGAAAATCATCCTGAATTTTTCCTGCGGCAACCCGACGGTGCTTTCGCCAGCCCGGGCGCGTGGGGGGTCACCTGGGGTGATCTGGTGGAATTGAAACAGGACGGCGTTGCGCTCTGGGATATCATCGCCGATGCGCTACTCACCTGGTGTCGCCGCGGAGTGGATGGTTATCGCTGTGACGCCGGCTACAAAATTCCCGTTCCGGCGTGGCAATACATCATCACCCGCGTTCAGGAGGAATTTCCCGAGGCCATCTTTCTGCTCGAGGGACTGGGCGGCTCCTGGGAGGCCACGGAAAATCTGCTCACCGAGGGTGGCATGCAATGGGCTTATTCCGAACTGTTTCAAAATTATTCCGGACAGGAGGTGGCTCAATACCTCGATTACGCGCTGCGTCAGAGCGCGCGGGTCGGACTTTACGTGCATTACAGCGAAACGCATGACAACGAACGGCTCGCCAAACGTGGCCGGGCCTGGTCACTGCTGCGCAATCGCTTCTGTGCCTTGACCAGCATCAGCGGCGGGTTTGGGTTCACCTGCGGCGTGGAATGGCTCGCCGCCGAAAAGATCAAAGTTCACGACTGCACGGGCCTGGCCTGGGATAGTCATGACAATATCGTCCCCGATCTGGCGCAGTTGAACCGGCTGCTGGCCGACCATCCTTGCTTCTTCGATGGCGCAATGCTCACCCGGCTAAGTACGCCCGATTCGCCGGTGTACGCCTTGTTGCGCGAGTCTTTCGAAGGCCAGGATTCCGTGGTTGTCCTGGTCAATACCGACGCGGAAAAGGAAAATTCCATCACCATCATGGACCCGGAAAACCGGGTTCCGAATTGTAAAATTGAATTACTTGGCCAGTCGCTGCCGAAAACGGTCATGGACGGCAGCCAAATGACATTCACCCTCCCGGCGGGGGCTTGTCATTGCCTCGCGCCGACGCCGCAACCGCAGGGGATGAGCAGTGATGCCTATCGCCGCGCCCGGGCTCAAGCCGCGTTTGCCATCCAGGCGATGAGTTGGGTTTTACCAATCCAGACGATTCCGAATTTCCCCTGGCAGGAACTCGCGGGCCTGATTGATAATACTCCAGGCCAATTCCTCGCCGCCATCACCTGTCTGGCAGGCGAATTTTCCGGGGCTGAAAGGAACCATTCCGAAATTACGGCGATGACAGCCCGGTTGATGGCACTTGCGAAATCGCTGCAAAAATATCCTTCAGTCGTTGAGTGGACGTTGATCGATCAACGCCGGATTACACTCGTGCCACCGGATCATTGGTTGCTGGTTGAAGACAGCGCGCCTTTTCGAGCCAGGCTGGCAACCAGAAACGGGAATGGTTCAGTGCAAACACCGGAACATGTCCAATCCATCGGCGTTCGCAGCGGTTACGTCGCCTGTTTCCCGCCCCGGGCAAATACAGCGGAAGCGGAATTGGTCCTGGAACGTTATGCCGCAATATCACAAAAGGTTTCCGCGACGGTCCGTTTTCTTCCGGCGGGACCGGAATCCGGTATCTGGAATCCGAAATCCGAAGCCGTGGTTCTTTTGACCAACGGCATTGGCGGCATGGCCCGCATTCGCGTGGACCTCGGCCGCATTCATTCCAAGTACGACTGCGTATTGGGTGCGAATCTGGATCCGAACGTGCCGGTGGACCGGCATATTTTTGTCAAACGCATCCGCGCCTGGGTGAATGCCGACGGTTTTCTCTCGCCTCTGGACGCAAAAAACCTGTCCTCGTTCGCAGCGGGTCCCCCGGCGATCTGGAAATTTGTCGCCGATGCCGGTGACGGGCGCACCGTCGAGATCGGGTTGCGTGCCGAAATGCTCGCGGGCAAAAATACAACGGTCCTGCAATTCAGCCGGCCGACCGCCGAACGTGCCTGTGGGAAGCAATTGCCTGCTGCCGCCGATGTGCGTCTGACCGTGCGGTTTGATATTGAGGATCGGAATTTTCATTGGGAAACCAAACGCAACGGCGGGTCGGATTACCATTTTTCAACAAACACTCACACGCTGCCGGCCTCGGGACCCGGGAACGACGATTCGATTTGTGGTTTTGCTTTTACACCGGCGGCCGATCGCCGATTGCGTATATTCGCGAACGCCGGCGAATACCATCCGCAGCCGGAGTGGAGTGAAAATATCCCACACCCGGCCGAACTGAGCCGCGACCAGACCGGCAGCGGTGATGCCTACAGCCCGGGCTGGTTTGAGATCCCATTGTCCCAGGGCGCAACGGTAACGCTGGTCGCAACGGCAGACATGGAGGAATCCCTTCTCCCGGCCTCCGGCCACCCTCTCCCCGCCCTGGGGGAAGAGGGACGGGGCAAGGGGTCCGTTCAGGAAAATCGGTTTGAACAACAACTTTCGTCGGCTGCCAGACAATTCGTCGTCCGCCGTGACACAGGCAAAACCGTCATTGCGGGCTACCCCTGGTTTTTGGACTGGGGGCGGGACACACTCATTTGTGTGCGGGGCCTGTTGGCCGACGGAATGGCCGACGACGTCAGGCAAATCCTGCTCACGTTCGCAAAGTTTGAAAAGGACGGCACTTTGCCCAACGCGATTTACGGTGACAACATGTTGAACCGCGATACTTCCGATGCGCCGTTGTGGTTCGCTTTGGCCTGCGAGGAATTTTCGCAGACTTCATCTCCAGATTTTTATGCAACGCCGGTGGATGCCAACCGCACCGTCCACGAGGTGCTGAAGAGCATCGCGCAAAATTATTCGCGCGGTACACCGAATGGCATCCGCATGGATGCGGATTCCGCGATGATCTGGAGCCCGGCCCACTTCACCTGGATGGACACGAACCATCCCGCCGGCACACCGCGTGAGGGTTATCCGGTGGAAATCCAGGTTTTATGGATTCGGCTGCTGCGCCAAATCGAAAACATTTCCCCACCCGCTGAACAAAAGCAGTGGCGCGACGTTGCCGACCATGCGACCGCGTCATTTGAAAAGCTCTTCTGGCTGGAAGACCGGGGTTGGTTCGCCGACGTGTTGCTGGCTGGACCGCGGGTCATGGCTCGTGATGCCACGCCCAGCGATGCCCTTCGCAGCAATTGTCTATTTCCCGTGAGCCTTGGATTGGTAGCTGGCGACCGCGCCAAACGTTGTGTCGCCGCGGCGCAAAAATATCTGGTTGTGCCAGGCGCCACCCGTTCGCTCGCACCGTTACCGGTATCTGTGCCTCTCCCGGTTTACAGCAATAACGGCGGGCCATTGAACCATCCCAGCGAACCCTATTGGCCGCGTTATGAGGGCGATGAGGACACAAGCCGCAAACCGGCTTATCATAACGGCACGGCATGGACGTGGACATTCCCGATATTTTGCGAGGCACTCGCCCGCGCGTGGGACTTTGCACCGGAGGCCGTGGCGGCTGCCAAAGCGTATCTGGGCAGCATCCAGCAATTGATGGATGAAGGTTGTCTGGGTCAACTTCCTGAAATCCTGGACGGGGACGTTCCCCACGTCCAACGTGGATGTGACGCGCAGGCGTGGGGTGTGACCGAAGCCTTACGGGTCTGGAAATTATTACAGCGCCGTTAAACCAAAGGTTCATGACCTCTTCGTTGCTTCAGCTGCTGATTTGTCTGGTCGTAGGCGTTGGCGTCATCATCCTGTTGACGGCAAGATACCGGGTGCACGCCTTTTTCGCGCTGTTGATTGCTTCATTTCTGGTGGGATTGGGGACACAACTTCCGGTTCCGGATCTGATTAATGCCATCAAGGAAGGCTTCGGCAATATTATGAAGTCTTTGGGATTGATCATCGTTCTGGGAACGGCCCTGGGTGTGTTGCTGGAACATACCGGGAGCACCCGGGTAATGGCGGGTTTCATTCTGCGAAAAGTCGGAGAACGACATGCGACCCTGGCGATCAGTCTTACGGGCTTCATCGTCGGGTTGCCCATTTTTTGTGACTCGGGATATATCGTTCTTAGTGGATTAAGCCGGTCGCTGGCCCGGCGAACCGGCATCTCCATGGTAGCGATGGCGGTTTCGCTGGCGGCAGGACTGTATGCCGTGCATTGCCTGATTCCGCCACATCCCGGGGCGACGGCCGCTGCCGGCGTCATCGGCGTGGATTTCGGGAGATTGATTTTCTTCGGAATTCTGGTGGCGATTCCGGCCACGATAACCGGTTATTTGTGGGCTGATATTGCCGGCAGGAAGATTCCCGTGTCGGTTGCCGAAGAGGAAATCATGCCCGAAGAAACGTCCCAACCACCCTCGGTGATTAAAGCGTTTTTGCCCGTGGTAGTGCCGATTGTTCTGATTGCCGTCCGATCCTTTCTTTCCATCCAGGTATCCGCCGTCCAAGGCTGGTGGTTTTCGGCACTGCTCTCGTTGGGTGATCCGGTTATAGCGCTGGCGATCGGCGTGTTACTGGCAATGAATTGCCATCGGTCCTGGAGCACAGAAACTCTGGGACATTTGCTGCAGGAAGCGGCGGAAAAAGCCGGCGGTATCCTGGTTATCATTGGGGCGGGAGGAGCTTTTGGGGCAATACTGGCCGCGGCTGACATCGGCCGGCATCTCAGTCAATCCTTGGCATTGGACAGCCTGGGCATTTTATTTCCCTTTTTAATCACCTTCATCTTAAAAACAGCACAGGGATCGTCCACTGTCGCCATCATCACGGCCGCTTCCATCGTTCAACCCCTGCTGCCGGCGCTGGGGCTGGCGACGGGGAAAGGCCCGTTGTTCGCCGTGTTGGCCATGGGCGCCGGATCCATGATGATTTCCCACGTAAACGATGCTTACTTTTGGGTGATCACAAAATTCTCCGGACTGGACGTGAAATCCATGCTGAAAGTTCATTCCGTGGCTTCCGTGCTGATGGGGCTGGTTTCCTTGCTGACGATTTACCTGTTGTCCCGGTTCTGACCGTAACTCCGTTGCGCATAATGGGCGTTGCCAAGTGACGGTGGGTCGACAAAGATTGCGTTGTGCATTTCCGCGATAAAATCATTGCCTGGAACCAATTGCCGGAATGGCGCGCCGCCGTGCGGGCCAAGGGCAAAAAGCTGGTCGTGACCAATGGTTGCTTTGACATTTTGCACCTGGGACACGTGACTTATCTGGAATCAGCGCGCAACCTGGGTGACGCTTTGCTCGTGGGTGTAAATGGTGACGGCTCCGCGCGGGAATTGAAAGGTCCCGGCCGGCCGGTAAATCCGGAATCGGACCGGGCCGCCGTTTTGGCGGCCCTGGCCAGCTTGGACGGAGTCTGCATTTTCCCGGAAACCAGGGCGGTGAAATTCTTGGCGGCCACGCAGCCGGATATTTATGTTAAAGGCGGTGATTATACACCGGACACGCTCGACCAGGATGAGCGCCACACGGTTGAATCCGCCGGCGGGAAAATCGTGATCATCCCCTTCGTGCCCGGCAAATCCACCACGGCACTGCTGGAAAAAATTTCACGGTTGTGAAGATTCTGGTCATTTCCCTCGCCGGTATCGGCGACACACTCATTGCCACTCCGTTGATCCGCGAGCTGCGCGAGAATTTTCCCGGGGTGACCATTGATGCGTTCGTCAGGTGGCCCGGAGCGAAAGATTTGCTGGAACATAATCCGAACGTCAACCGCGTGTTTCAGAAAGACCTCATCTCCTGTGGAAAATTCGAGGTGGTGCGTTTCTTCCGGTCATTGCGTCGGGAACGTTACCAGCTTTCCATCAATACACATCCGCAGGGCCCAAGGCTCTATCGCGTCGCCGCCTGGCTGGCCGGTGCGGAAGTCCGCATCAGTCATGAATATGAGCGTTTTTCCTGGATCGACCGGTTGCTGATGACCGGCTCGCTGCCGCAGGATTATTCGCGACACTCGATTGAGAACAATTTCGACGTGTTGCCGTTGATTGGTGCGAAGAAAAAACTGGCAGCGCATGAGATGGAATTTTATCTCGAACCGGGTGATGTACGGCTGGCGGGTGATTTTCTGGCCAGACACAATTTATCCGGCCAGAAGCTCCTGGGGATCCACGTCGGTTCCGGTGGAACCAAGAATCTCCGGCTCAAACGCTGGCCGTTGAAAAACCACGCCGGCCTGGTGCGACGGTTGAACCAGAAACGGCCGGACATCCGGATCTTGCTTTTCGGCGGGCCGGAAGAAATCAAGGATCATCCGGTCGTGCTCGCCCAGGCGAATCCCGTTCTGACACTGGAAGTTAAAACTGAAAACCTGCGGCAGACCGCGGCATTGATGAAACGATGCCATGCCTTTTTGAGTGTCGACACCGTGCTCATGCATGTCGCGGCGGCAATGAAAGTACCCCATCAGATTGTCATCGAAGCGCCCACCCTGAATGCGACCAACCTGCCTTATGGCAACGCGTTTACTCTGGTGAAAAACCCCGTCTTGGCGGGACGAAACCTGAATTATTACCGTTACGATGGCGGTGATATCAAAGGAACGCACGAAGAACTGGTGGCGTGCATGGCGTCCATCACCATCGACAACGTTTATGACGCAGTAAACAGGCTGATTCAGCCCTGATAAAACTACAAAGCAAATCCCGCCGCCTTGGCGTCGGCCGCAAACGTCTTTACGGTGTCCAGCGACATTTCCGGCAGCCCCGTCCCGACCAGCTTCATCGCCTTGTTCAAAATATCGTGCGGCACGGTGACAATTTTGCAGCCGCATTCCTCCGCTTGAAAAATATTCAATACTTCACGCACGCTGGCCCAGAGCAGTTCGGCCTCGGGCAACCCCGCCAGGATTTTATTGGCCTTCACCATGTGCGGCATCGGATCCTGCCCGACATCGGCAATACGCCCGGCAAACACCGAAACCACGGCGGGCACTTTGGGATTGAGCGCCTTCGCAACCCCGGCGATCTGTTCCTCGGTGAAAATGGCGGTGATATTGAGCTTCACGCCTTCGCCGGCCAGCTCGCGCACGAGCGACAATGAAGATTCGCTGCGCGTGTTGGTGATGGGAATCTTGACATAGACATTCTTCGCCCAGTCCTTGATTTTCAGCGCCTGCCGCCGCATTTCCGGAAATTCATCAGAGAATACTTCGAAGGAAATCGGCTTTCCCGTGATGCTTTTCAATATGTCCCGCGCGAACGCCTCGTAATCGTGCACTCCCACTTTGCGCATCAGCGTGGGGTTGGTCGTCATGCCCTTGATCAGCGGGTTGTTGTTCAACTGAAGCATTCCGGCTTTATCCGCACCATCGGCAAAAAGTTTGATCTTGAGACTGGCCAAATTTTTCATGTGGTTCACAAGATAAAACAACCCGGCCAATCTTCAACTTATTTCACTTCCGCCAGGATGATTTCAGCCGCTTCCAGCAGGTTTTTGACACAAAAATCAGGTAGCCGCTTCAAGTCTTCCGCATAACCGCGATCAATAAAAATGGTCCGGCAACCGGCCGCGTGGCCACAATCCACATCACGCCAGCGGTCGCCCACCATCCAGCTTTGCGCGAGGTCAATGCCCAGTTCGCGCGCCGCACGCAGCAACATGCCCGGTTTGGGCTTGCGACAGTCGCAATCCGACAAATCCTTTCCCGGGTGATAACAAACTTCCACCCGGTCGAGCGGCAACCGCCGGCGCATCTCCGCGTGAATCTCCTCGACCGCTTGCTGTTTTAAAGTGCCACGGCCGACGTCCGGTTGATTGGTCGCCACCACGAGCAGAAAACCCGACTGTTTCAAACGACGGCAGGCCTCCGGCACCTCGGGAAAGATTTCAAATTCGCTTAAATCCGCTGACGGATACGGTTTGCCATCGCGTTCCAGGGCACGGTTGATGACGCCATCCCGGTCGAGAAAAACAGCGCGCGCGCCAGGGGACTTCTGAGTTTTAGAGATTTCAGACATTGGCGCGCGAATGACTAATGACTAAAACCTAATGACGAATCAATGCCGAACCGCGAAGAATAAAGATAATAAAGGGAACCCATCTCATGACTTCCTCCAGATTGCGGCAAAAATAAGGTGTAATTCCTTTGCTTCCCGCCAAAGTTTGCGAGCGTCGGTCTTCAATTCCGGTTCAGCAGAGACAATCATCCGTAACCAAAGCTTGGTTTCGCGCGACTCTTTCCGACAGGTCCCAATCTTATTTTTGAAATCCTTTTTAGAAACCGCGTCATCTGCCTCGCAATAATTTGCCGCCACGCTTGTTCCAGAGCGGACGAACTGATCAATCAAGGGCAGAGTCACGGTATTCTTGGGAACCGTTTTGGCAAAACGAATCACAGCTTCGCCAAATACTGCGGTGCGTTCTTCCAAATCAAATGAAGTCCGCCCATTGGGTTTGTCATTCGGAATTGGAGATTCATTAGTCATTAGGGTTTAGGAATTAGTCATTTCGTAGACTCCCACTTGGTTTGGGCGACTTTAAGCTTTGGGTGGGAGACGAACAAATGCCAGATGACAGCCTGAAACGCCTCGCTGTGGGGCGTGATGTGTTCCGGGTTTACCGTCGGCACAATCACACAGGCTGTTGCTTCTTTGGCCGTGTAGCCACCGTCGCGTCCCACAATGCCAATAACGGAAGCACCGGCTTTTTTTGCGACTTGAATGGCGCTGACCAAATTCGGACTGACATTCTTCTCAAGATTGCCGCCACCCACCGAAAAAATCAGCAGACCGTCTTTTGCGTTCAGGCGGCTGCCCTTGAGCCATTCGGAAAAAATCGTTGCCCACCCTTCGTCATTGGTCCGCGCGGTCAACTCGGAAACATTGTCCGTGGGCGCGTAGGCCTCGAAACCGCAGATTTTGCGGAAGTCATTGACGGCATGGCCGGCGTTGCCCGCACTGCCGCCGACGCCAAGGATGAACAGGCGCCCGCCGCGTTCGCGTACGCGTGCCAGTTCCCCGGCGGCCTTTTCAATGGCGTCAACATTCAGTTGCGCGACAACTTGTGATACTTCCCCCAGAAATTCTTTTGCAAAGCTCATGGTTTATTTTGGTCGGATGAAAACACAACCTTGTGAAAATTGAAATCCTAATTCCTAAATCCGAATGACTAAAGAATGACGAAGCCTGAATAACAAATGGCAAGCCTGCAATGGTATTTGTCATTTGGAATTCTTTAGTCATTCGGATTTATGATTTAGTCATTCCCGTTGTCGTCGTTGAAGTAATTTTTCCAACTCGGCCAAACCTGCCGGCGAACCCATTTCGTAAAAGCGCTCGTGTACTTCGTAACCGGCCAGTTGCTTTTCATGGACGAGTTTGCCCATCACCCCGGCTAGATCGAATGGCTGGTCCGGGGCATAGGTATTGAAAACCAACGCCTTGAACAGGCTCAATCCGTAATCGATGTGCCGCATTTCCGGCCGGCGATTTTTCTTATCGTAAACTGCAATTTCCCCGTCGCGGAAGACCACATTGCTGGAATCATAGCGGCCTTCATTGCGATAGACGGTCATGCAACCGAGTTTGCCGCTGCGGCGGAAAAACTCCGCCACCGGACGATATTCCACTGGCAGATAGGAATCGCCATAGAGCACAAAAAATTCATCCCCCAGCAGTGGCAGAGCCTGTTTAACCGCGCCACCCGTACCGAGCAGCCGAGGACCACCCGCCGTTGCTACGCTCTGGCGCGGCGAGTCAAACGAATAATCGAGCTGTATGCCAAACGCCGAGCCGTCGCCAAAATCGCGCTGAATCATCTCACCCAAAAAGCCGACACACAATACGACCCGACGAATGCCGCGCGCACGGAGCAGTTCGAGCTGGTGCGCCAGAAATGGTTTCCCGGCCACCGGTACCAGGGATTTGGGGATTTTCTCCGTGATGGGCCGCAGGCGCGTCGCGAGTCCACCGGCGAGAATGGCTACCGGAATTTCCAAAGCAGGAGATGTCATTGACCGTAGTAGTCTTTATGGACTGCGACGACGGAGCGCAGCGGCGACGGCGCTTTAGCACGGATGACGCACTCTCCTGTCTGATCCCAGAGTGGTGTCGCGCTTCGCTTGTCACCGCGGTCCAAAACCTCGTGGCCATCCGACCAATTTATGCGTGGGATCGAATCTTTCACGAAATCAACAGCTTGGTCCCTTCAAAATCAAAACGGAACCGGACTTCCTTCAGACCTGTGTGGCGCATCGCCTGGCGCAACCGGGCTTTGTCTTCCGCATAGAACATCAGAAAGCCGCCTCCACCAGCACCGATGAGTTTGCCACCCAAAGCACCGTTGGCCATGGCCAAATCGTACCACTCATTGATTTTCAAGTTGCTCATGCCGCCGCTCCGCTGTTTTTTTCTCTGCCAGTGAACGTCCATCAGCCGGGCAAATTCGGGCAGATTTCCCGATTCCAGAGCACGCTGGCTTTGCATACCAAGGTCTTTGACGAAATGCAGGTTCTCAATCATGGCCGCGTCAGACTGCTTTGATTTCTGGTCCTGCTCTTTCAAAATGGCCGAGGCCGATCGCGAATAACCGGTAAAGAACAACAACAGATTATCTTCGAGATTGTCGCGCGTGTCGTCAGCGATCTTCAGCGGCCACGCCTCCACCTTGCCGTCCGGGAGAAATTTGAAGCAAGTGACACCGCCGTAAGCGGCGATGTATTGGTCCTGCTTGCCGATGGGTTCTTTGAGGCGAACAAGCTCAATGTCACAGGCTTGCGCCGCCAGTTCGGCCGGATGAACGAGATTTTTCCGGTATGCATGCAGGACTTTGAGCAGTGCGGTCGTAAAACTTCCCGGAGGATCCCAGGCCTGTGCCTGCCGGAATATCAGCCATGGAGGCCAGTTCCAATCCACAACCATTCATTCCCAGCAGAGCGAAGGCTTCACGGATGATGGGATGCTCGATCTTGTTGACATCAGTCACCCTTTCGAGCCGCGAATATTTCAGGATCAAGTCGGGCGTGAAATTGTCGTGCAACGTGATGTAAACATATTTATCGATGGCAGCGGCGATGAGAAAACCGCCGAAATTCTGATAGTATGACGGCAAATCCGTGCCGCCACCGCCGAGCGTGACGCGAAGAGGAGAGCGTGCGATGATCATTTCAAGTCGGGGACGGATGTCCGGGTTTCGTGCACAACGATTTAGGCGTTTGGCAATGAGGAGTCAAAGTTAAACCCGCATTTCCGATAGATTTCCCCAACAATACGCAACGAGGCCTTTGCCTCTTTTAATCCCGCATCCGGTTCCCGCTTCATTCGGATGTCCTGTTCAAATTCAGTCAGTTCCAGCTGCCACGATTCATCCGGCCCGGAAAATTCATAGACTTTGGTCTCGGGTGGTCCCATTTCCGGTTTCATCTGGTAATGATAAAGTTTCTCCAGGCCGTAACTTCCGCCCAGACCTTCGACGTGGAGCTTGGCATTGCGACCGTAAATTTCAAACGAGAAAAGGTTCTTCCACTCCGTGCAACTGACGTGCAACCACGCGGTCTGGCCCCGGGCGGTGCGGAGGCTCACAAACGCATTGTCATCCACAGGCATCTTCCAAAAAAATGTCGCGGCATGTCCGTCCACGGTTGTGAACTCCCCCAAAAACCAGCCGGCCAAATTAATCAGGTGAATGCCTTGATCGATTAATTCGCCACCCCCGGATAATTTCGGATTGGCCCGCCATTCCTGATCGTAACCAACACGCCCGCCATGACCGTAGCGTGCGCGCAGAAACATCAACTCACCCATCACCCCGGAGGAAAATATTTCCCACGCCTTGCGGAAAGCGGGATGAAAGCGATGATTGAAGCCGATGCGGACACAAACGCCCCGCTGTTGCGCCAGCGCAATCAGTGCCTCCAGCTGGGAAACGGAAACGCCCGCCGGTTTTTCCACCAGCACATGCTTGCCGGCACGAATCGCGGCAGCGGAAACTTCGGCGAGAGCGGAATTGATGGTGGCCACCACGACTGCGTCCACCTGCGGATCGGTGACGGCCTGATTGAAATCAGCCAGGGCGCGGCCGGTATTGGCGAGTTTCACCAGCTCTTCGGCGCGGGCCAGGTTGGTATCGCAGGCAATGGCCAGTTTTGAACCCGCGGGTAATCCAGCCAGCCGTTTTTTCCCGATCAGCCCACAACCGATGATGGCGTAATTCATTGGTCACTCCAATTTTTCCCCCGGTCGCCGGGCAGGATGCGGCGCAAGGTGTAAATGTCATTGTTCAAATCAGACTTGAATTCGGAAAGTTTTTCCCACGGATCCCATTGCGCGCTGATAAGTTTGCCACTGAGTTGATCACTTTTCTCCGAGAGCAGAAATTCCACGAGGCCCAGCACCTTTCCCAGTTTGGCTGAATTGTCGCGGGATAATTTGCTGGCGGACGCAAATTCCTTTTGGCCGGCCCGTTTTTCGCCCTGCGCCAAAATTTGTTCGGTCATGCGCGTAAAAATGGCGCCGGGGGCGACGGCATTGATGTCCAGTGGCAATCCTTCCCATTCGGCCGCGAGGGTTTCGACAAGGCGGACGACACCGGTTTTGGCGACACCGTAAGCCGCAAAATTGGGGCGAGGACTGGTTGAACCGCCGCCGGAAAAGCAAATGACCTTGGCACGCCGCTGCGCACGCCGAAGCAACGGATAAAACGCGCGAATTGAGAAGAAAGTACCATCAAGATTCACCGACAAGGCCGACCGCCAGGCGGCGGGTTCAATTTCCATCGCCGGTCCAATGGGTTCCTGGATCCCTGCGCAACAGATCAACCCGTCAACTGCTTCCCATTTCGACGTGATGCCCGCCGCACACTGTTGCAGAGCATCCCAATTCGAAACGTCGCATTGAACACTGAACCCGTCTTGCGGTGAACGCGCAAGTTTGCAGATATGATGGCCCCTTTTCGCGAGCGACTCTGCCAGAAACCGGCCAATCCCGCTGCTGCTGCCGGTGACGACGAGGTTCATCGGCGCTGGAGCACCCATTGGTTTTGTTGAAGCCATTGCAAAGTGCGCTCAACGCTTTGCTCGATAGTAAGCGTGGTTTTCCAACCGGTAGCGCGGATTTTTTTGGTGTCGAGAAAAATGAACGGGTTGTCGCCCACCCAGCCTTTGTTGCCGCCGGAATATTCCAGCCTGGGCTTGAGCCCCAGTGAATGGCAGATCATGCGGATGGAATCGTTGACCTGGACGTATTCATCCGTACCGAGATTGAAGATTTCGACGTGGTGTTTGGCCTTTTTCGCCGCGCCCTGGGCAATGACATGAAGCATCGCAGCCAGACAGTCAACCACATAGAGGTAGGACTTTCGCTGCGTACCGTCGCCGAGAACTTTTAAATGGTCGGGATGAGTGATCAATTGCTTATAGAAATCGAGGACGTGGCCGTGCGTATAACGTTCACCCAGAATTGAAACAAACCGGAAAATATAACCTTCAAAATGGTACCCCTCGCAATAGGCACTGATAAGACTTTCACCGGCGAGCTTCGAAGCCGCGTAAAGAGACGTTTGGACGGGAAACGACGCATGTTCCGGTGTCGGGATCGTTTCAGCTTCGCCGTAAACCGAACCGGTGGAACTGAACGCGATGCGTTTAACGCCGTTGGCGCGCATGGCCTCCAGCACATTGAAGGTGGCGATGGTGTTTTGCTGCAAATCCCTGGACGGATGGTCGAGGCCAAAACGCACATCCGCATTGGCGGCGAGGTGAAACACAAAATCGCACCCGGCCATGGCTTTCGTCAACGCCGGCAAATCCAGGCAGTCCCCTTCAATGAGTTTGAATCGGGGGTTGCGCCGCGCACTTTGGAGAAATTCCGGCTGGCCGGTGGAGAAATTGTCCCAACCAACGATCATTTTACCGTCAGCTAAAAGCCGGTCAACGAGGTTGCTGCCAATGAACCCGCCCGCACCGGTGATAAAAACTCTTTCCATGATCAGGTGAGCAGGCAGGATAGGCGGAATCATTCCGGTTTGCCAGCTTTTTCAAATCTACCACCCTTCCGAATTTCCGGCTGAGGCTTTGTCAGATTGCAGACCCGGGCGGTAATTTCATTCATAATCGGCAACAGCCATAATTCCAGCTACAGTGAGTTTGACGCGTGGAAATAAGGTTGATTAGACCTCAAACCGCTTCACGTTTCCCGTTGGCAAATGGCCTCCGGTAAAATGCGGTACCCAGCGTCCCAAAATCTTCGATAATTTTCCCCAGACAGAAACCTTGTGATGTCAGAAAGGAATCCAGTTCCTTGAATGAAACCCTGTGGGTATGCCACTCGACAAAAATCGAATCAACCAGTTTAAGGAAATCCACTTCAGTCTGGAAGAATTCCAGTTCACTGCCCTCAATATCGATTTTCAACACATGACAACGTTGATTGCCCATTTTATGAGACCATTCACGGCCGAAGGAAAGGAAGGGAACCGTAATTTTCTTGAATCCCTTTATATCCATGGCCTGTCCTTCCTCCAATTGAGCCATCGAACAGGTATCCGCTTCATTTACAAAAAAATCCGCATTCCCACTCAGGCTGGCATTGCCGATCAATCCTTCCATCACGAATACGTCCGGCCAATGATTTGTCTGCACATGCCAACGGGCTTCCTTAAGAACGGCCGGATTCGCGTCCACCATAATCCCGCTGATTCGGCGCCCCTTTGCATGATAGGCCAATAAACAGGCAAAGAACCCCACGTTACAGCCCAGATCTGCAAATGTGGAATATTTGTCAGGCAGCAAATTCACATCATACGCATCGCCTCCTTCGAGCATCTCCAGCGCCAGCGAAACACTTTCTGTCCGCCGGCACCGATAGATAACATCGCCATCACCCAGAAATTTCGTGCGCGGAAAATGTTCGAGCCAATGGTTGTAGAGCTTGTGAAAACGCAGGGTCCTGAACGTTTTGCGAAGAAGGTTTGACCTCGAAATGTTAATGATTCTCTTATTCATTCACTCGCGTAATTTCGTTACTGATACCCTGCCACGGCAGCCGGCTTTATGTGCTTGCTGCAAGGGAGATGGTTAACAAGAATTGACAAGACTATCCACAACATCACCAGATACCTTACGTTTACGTTCCTACAGCCATTTGTCAACCACTTTTAAAATGCCGGATTCAGGTTTGCGCCCATCGAGGTCGTGGCCAACTGCTCACCTGCTCCGCGGGGGATGGTTCTTGTTTTTCTCGCGTCTGCCGGTACAGTCGTCATAAATAGGTGTCCTGCAATTTCGCGATCTGCATACGGAGCAGCGATATCGCACTCCCCTTACGTGAATAAACTGAATATCGGCTGACATGAGAAAGAACTCAACCGAGTTTAAGGAACGCAAAACCAGCGGTTTGTTGCAGAGTGGCCTTATCTTCTCTGCTGTCAGTTTCGTGACGGGCATGGGTAATCTGGCCTTTCAAGGCGTCATGGGACATCACTTAAAAGGGATCGGCGAGTATGGTGTCGCCAACAGTGCCTTGGGTGGTCTGATGAACCTGCTGGCATTATTGCCTTCAGTCGCCACGTTTGCCGTCACGCACTACATCGCCCACTTCCAGGCCAGCGGCGACACAGCTCGGCTGCAGGGACTGCTTTTGGGTTGCCGTCAATTGTTGTTTCGCCTGACGATCGCCGGTTCGGTACTGGCCATCATTCTGGTGAGACCGTTGAGCGATTTTTTCCATTATTCCCAGAGCCTGACCCTGGTAACGCTTGGCTGCGCCCTGTTTGGACTGTGGGCCGCTCTGGCCACGGCTTTATGCCAGGGCCTCGCCTGGTTTAAACGGCTCGCGCTCATCGGCCTTTTGGCGATGGTCTTGCGGGTCGGATTTGGCTGGCTGGTTACCTTGAAATGGCCTTCGGCGGAAACGGCGGTACTAGCCTCGGGCTTCGCGTTACTGGCCAACCTGGCCCTGCTTTTCTGGAGAAGAGATTTATCGCTGCACGGCACGCCCGTCTCCCCTTGGAACCGTGAATTCGTTCAGTACTTGGCCGTGAGCGCTGCGTTCGTCATTGGGAATTTTTGTTTCTTTCAGAGCGACCAACTGGTCGCCAGAAAATTTTTCCCACCGGACGAACTCGACGCCTACATCGCGGCCGGCATTTTGGCGCGCGCCTTGCCGATGACGGTTGCGCCGTTGTTGTTGGTATTATTCACTTCGCGCTCGGGCGAGCGCGTGGGCGACAACCTGGCGGAACAACTTAAACTGGCTGCATTGTCCGGCCTTGGCCTGGTGCTCGGGGCGATCGGTCTTTTTTTACTCCGGGCGTTTTGCCTCAAACTTCTGAACAGGTACACACCGGAAGCGGCCGCCATGGTCGGCCAATTCGCCGCTATCATGGTGCTTGTTGGTCTGCTGCAATCGCTTGCCTACTGGGCACTCGCCAGTCGCTGGTTGAAAATTTCCATCCTCTACGGCGCATTCGGAATCGGTTACTGGTTCATCTTACTCGCGGTCGGGAAGACCCCGGCCATGCTGCTACAAGCCATGCTGGCTGCTGCCGGTGCCGTATTCAGCATTTTGCTGGTCTCCTGGCTGGTTACAATGCAACGGCATCAATTGGTCCGCTCCGCAAAGCTGATTTGAATTCGTCACTGGTTTCGGTCAGACTCGTCCCATGCCGTCCGGGCCGGAAAATCTGCCGCGCGTCAGTTTCATCATGCCGACACTTAACGTCGAAGCATTGCTGGAAAATGCCCTGTCGTCCATTACCCGCCAGACCTATGCCACGCGATCGATACGAGATACTGCTGGCGGACGCGCACTCGACTGACCGGACGCGTGAAATCGCCCGAAAATACGGCGCCATCGTCCTTGATGACGACGGCAAAAACATGGAAGAAGGCAAACGGCTCGCGCTCCGCCACGCCACCGGCGAATATATTGTGTTCATGGATGCCGACAATGAAATCACCCATCCCGATTATGTTGAACTCGCCGTGAAGGCGTTGTCGACGAACCCACAGGCGCTGGGCGTGGAAAGTTATTATTTGCCATCGCCAAAGATGAGTTCGTTCTGTGTCTACCTGACCCATCTGCTTCACATCAGCGACCCGATTGCCTGGTTGATGTGCGCTAAACCACGACTGGTGGCGCGTGATGGCGAAATCGAGCGCTGGGCACTATCCGGCGATTCGTTGTCCTATCCCCTGGGTGCCAACGGTTTTGTCTTCCGACGTGAGGACCTGGGTTCCGTTAAAGCCGACGAACATTTCCAGGACACACACGCGGCGTTGCACCTCATGCGAGCCGGCAAACGCGAATGGCTCCGGATACACGGGCGCGGGGTACATCACTATTATGTCCAAACCTGGTGGGGATTCGTGCAAAAGCGCCGTCGCGCGACCGTACATTTCCTTCGCGTGCAGGAGGAAGCCAGGACAAATTGGATGAAGGAAAAGCCGCGGGTCCCGCTTTGGCTGGCGGCGGTTTATTGTGTCACCTTGATCGGCCCGCTCTGGCACACCGCACGGGGTTTAGTCCGCGACAGCGACTTATGCTGGCTCTGGCACGTACCCGCGTGCCTCGCGAGCGTCGGTGGCAATGCCTGGGGGATGTGGACTTACAAACGGCACGGGAACGAAAAAAAACTGATCGCCGAATTGCAGGTGAAACAGAATTTGAAACCCTGACGACAGTCTTTCCGTGAACACTTCGTCACCCATTAACTCTGCCGCGACAACGGGTCACCCGCGTCTGGTTTGCTTCGGGAATGGCATCTTTGGCGAAGGCGTCGGCGGCGGAGACGTTTATTTTTATTACATGGCGCGCGCCGCAGGGGAGGCCGGTTACCCCATTCACTTTTTCGGGGGACACGCTTTCAGAAATTATCTGGAAAAGCAAAACCTGCCACTCAATCTGACGCTGACTGATTCTGGACCAGGCAATCTCGGTGATGTGAACACATTGTCCGGACAATTTCGTTTGTTGCGGGATTTCGGGCGCAGGTTGCGGGCTACGTTGCCACAATTGAACGAAGTCAAGCCAGACGACATCGCTTATACGATTTCCGATTACTGGTTTGACACCATTCCGTTGATTCGCTGCCGGGCGCGCGCGAAAATCATGTATCTGGGCATGACCGCGCCGACCTTTGGTCAAATTCTGTCTCGACGGCGGGCGGACGTGACTTCACTCCGGCTGCCCTCATTGTATTACTGGATGAGCCAGCAACTCTCTCTGAGGTGGTTCCGACGTTGTCAGGGCGGCATCGTCACCTACAGTCATCCGCAGATCCGGGAATATGCGCTGAAATTCGGCTATCAGGAATCGGATTTGTGGTATGTGCCGAATGGCAGTGACGTGGCCATCGCTGAGGGTGTGCCGGAACAACCCAAGAAATTTGATCTGGCATGGACCGGCCGCGTGCATCCGCAAAAAGGCATTGACGATCTGTTAGCCACGCTGGTCTGGCTGAAGCAACGACTGCCGGATTTTCGCGCGGTCATCATCGGCAAGAGCAGGGACAAGCTTGAACCGGTGATCCGGGCCGCCGGCCTGGGTGAAAACGTGTTTTTTAGCGGACTTGTTTCCGAAACGGAAAAATTCCGATTGCTCAAAAGCAGCCGTGTGTTTGTCATACCAAGTCATTACGAAAGCTGGGGTATTGTTGTCGGGGAAGCGCTGGTTTCCGGTGTGCCGGTCGTGGGATACAGACTGGCGTGCTATCCGCAGGTGTTTGGCGACTTTGTGCGTTATGTGCCGCCATTCGACCAGGAACAACTTCAACGGATGGTCGAGGAGGAAGTCCGGAACCAACGCGCGGGACGAAACTACCTTGCGCGCATGGACCTGGCAGACCTGAAACAACGCTTGAGCTGGCGAACGGCACAACAAAACTTCTGCAAAGTTCTGAGCCACGTAGAAGGCCTAAAATATTAAGGCTCTGCAATCCGCGAAAAAGCAGCCGCCTGAAGCGGGTTTACTCCGGCACGACTTACACACTGAAAAGTAGATTGTTTTTGGTCCCTTTCAGGCCTTTGGCAGAATGAGGCAGGATGACGCGATCAGGTGATTTCAATGGATTCGTCTCCGAGATAGAACTTTTCTGCGGTCATTTCGTTGTGACGGACCACCGGGAAGCAGGAAATGCCGGCGATTTACCCTACGACCGGCAAGGGTTTCAATATGACGGCTAGATCCCGCCCCGCCCAGTATCCCAGACGTGCAATGGGACCCTTATTCTGCTTCCACCACCCAACGGTTCTAAACCCGCAGTATCGGGTCAGGTCGCGCAATCCTCGCGGCGTGAAATCACGAATGTGGCCGGACGGTTTATATCCTTCCAGCCGGGTTTGCAGAATAGCCGGCCAGAACCCATAGGTAATTTTTTCGGTGCCAAGCTCCGATCCAAGCGGCTGGCCTGCAAATAAGAACAGCAGGCGGTTCACCCAGGCTGCCGCGTTGGGCACACTGATGATACAGATGCCTTCCGGGCGCAACACCCGGTGAAATTCCCGGATCAACTTTTCCGTCTCAAAAATGTGTTCCAAGACCTGGTTACAACTCAGGAAATCAAAACTTCCGTTCGGAAACGGCAGGTCTGTCCCATCAAGATTCTGTTGGCAAAATCGAAAATTCTCATCGATTTCTTTGAAATGATCACCGGGGCTGCGCATGAGATCGATGCCGGACGCTTGAATATTTTGAATTTCGCATCGTTTCCGCAAACCTGTCGCGAAATCTCGCAGGAACAACCCCTTCCCACAACCCACATCCAGCATCTGAAGGGGCTTATCCCGATAAGCTCTCGCCCATTCAGCAATGATACTTTTAGACAGGAGCGATTTTATATGATATTCACCCGCGGAGTAAACTTGATCTTGTGTGTGAAGTTTTTGGTAGAATGATTCTACGTTAATCATAAGTCATCAACCGCGCGATTATTTCACCAGCCGCGGCCTGAAGCAAGAAAGCTTTCCTTCGGCAGTTTGGTCAATGATGATTTCTGCGCATGACGACAAACGAAAGCAAAGTGTTGGTCAGCGTCATCATAGTAAATTACAACGCGCAAATTTGGCTGCGCCGTTGTTTCGAGTCGCTGGCCGCGCAGACGATCTTCCCCAGGATCCAGGTCATCGTCACCGACAATCTTTCCAGCGATGGATCGGATCAAACGGCACAGGAACTCATGGTTGGCTGGAAGGATTCTGTGTTCATCCAGAACGGCGAAAATCTGGGCTTCGGTCGCGCCGTCAATCGCGCGGCCAAGCACGCATCAGGGAAATATCTATTTCTTCTCAATGCGGATGTCTGGTTGGAGCGCGATTGCCTCGAACAACTCGTGGCCGCTGCCGAACGCGGGCAGGCTGCTGTTGCCGGCATTTTGGTGCTGAATTATGATGATGATTCATTTCAAAGCAATGGTGCCAGCGGTTTCGATATTTGTGGCCTTTGCGTAAGGCCACAGCAAGGAACAAACCCGGAGGAATTGTTTGCCGCCAACGGCTTTAATTTCATACGCAAGGATGTGTTTTATGAAATTGGCGAAGAGGACGGATCCTTTTTTCTTTACAACGAAGAGGTCGACCTTTCATGGCGTGTGTGGATCGCCGGACATCGAATCGTTTATGCGCCGGCAGCCCGAATTCATCATCGAGGCGCGGCGTCAATCAATCCCAAAGGCGGCACCAGGATGGTCGAACTGCGTACCAGCGACACCAAACGATTTTACAGCAATCGCAACCACCTGCTCTGTTGGTTGAAAAACTCCCAGCACATCCTTCTGTTGTTTCTGGTTCCCGCGATATTGTTTCTAACCTTAGAAGGACTTGCCGGTGCAATCTGGTCCAGGCGTTGGGCTTTCTTCCGACGGACGTGCTGGGACGCCTTCGCCGACTGCTGGCGGTTGCGCACGCATATCCTTTCATCCCGCCTGCGTGTCAGTGCCTTCCGACAGCACAGCGATTTCTGGATGTTACGCTTCTTCTCGTTCCGACTCAGTCGATGGGATGAAATCAGAAACATACTCAAGCTCGGGTTACCCAAGGTGGATGTGCGATAACCAACACTTCAACTCCGCCTGGAAGAAGCAATAATTCAAGGAACAACAAAGGGATATTTCATTTATGGGCAATCACTTGGAGATCTTGTTTCTCAGGAGGCCCAAGCCTATGAGCAACACTTCAGGCTGAGCTGCACTGATGAGATCCTTCTTGACAAATATACTTTACTTCCCCAAAATTCTGGTCAGTCGTCCCGTTTGGGAGAACACGTAAAGCTTGCTGTATTAGTTTCCGAAGCATCCGGAACACTGGCCACTAAAATAAAAGGAATAGTATGACTCCTCAAGTTAAACATTCGTTGCCATTTTTGGCTACATTGTTCATATCTCTGATCAATGTCTCCGCACAACCCAGGCTGACAAGCATCGCTCTCTTCAGCGCAGACCCATCGGGCAACTATTTCGGCCCAGACCTTTGGGACACACAACCCGGCAACATCTCCAACCAGGGATATTTTAATGTCTGGATACAGAGCGGCGGCATTTTCCTGAGCGGGCCCTTGGATTCCCAAACGCAACCAAACATCACACTGTCGTCTGGTGTGAATTCGTTTACGCTCAATGCCGATCCGGGCGCCGATTATAGCCAGTTCGGGATCAGTTTGTTCTTCAATGGATCTGCCACACCGGCGATTTCGGCGTTTGGTCCGATGCAGGCGACGCCGGGACTGCATAGTTTTGCTGCAGATGGCGCGGGAAGCACACCCGGACTTGCCATTGGCTCGCGTGTTCCTGGCGCCGGCACGCTCAGCTTCGTAACTGGCGGCGAGGTGATTACTTTGACCGATTACTTCTGGGCAACCCCATCCGTCTACAATCAAGATCTGGTT
Source organism: uncultured Verrucomicrobiae bacterium (assembly GCA_963708525.1). Lineage (GTDB taxonomy): Bacteria > Verrucomicrobiota > Verrucomicrobiia > Limisphaerales > UBA11358 > UBA11358. The sequence goes on from CAVPTH010000009.1 coordinate 122,968, forward strand.
GGGGAATACACAACTGGAGCAAATGGACAACCCGATTATGTTGGAGGGATAACTCTTTCCGTGATCCCGGTACCAGAACCTGAAGTGCCGGTTTTGGCAATCGGCCTCCTGACGGGTGTGATCATGATCCGTCGCAGGATGCAGACCCGCAGGAGCTTACTATAACCGAGAGGCATTTAATTCACCCCACAACGCTCTGTTATTACGAGATACAGATTCGCGATACAAAATATGCCAGCGCAGCCATAAGAAACTCGCTGGCAGAGTTCGGCTGGTGCCAGAACAAACGATAAGAATGGTTTTTGGGCGGCGCCGTCTCGGTTTCTACGATAAAAACTGGCTTTGCCCGGAAAAAGCAGTCTGGCAGGCTGGGGCAAATGCTCAAAATCCTGGTGACTGGCGGAGGTGGATTGCTGGCTCATGCGCTGCGCGAGTTTCGACCTGCGGGCTGTGGATTGATTTTTCTTTCCCATGCGGATTTTGATTTGACCGCATCGGCGAGCATGCAGCGGCAGTTGGCCAGGATTGCCCCCGATGTCGTCATCAACACTGCTGCCTATAACCAGGTGGACCGTTGTGAAATCGAACGCGAACTGTCATGGAATGTCAATGCGGTCGGACCACAGCAACTCGCGGAACTTTGTGCACATGCCGGCATCCGTCTCGTCCACTATGGTACGGATTACGTTTTTGACGGCGAGAAGAAGTCGCCTTATCTCGAAACCGATGCGCCAAATCCATTGAATCATTACGCCGCGGGAAAGCTCGCAGGCGAACAGGCCGTGTTACGCGCGTCCGCAACCCATTTGGTCCTGCGCACCAGCTGGGTCTTTGGCTGGCACCCGACGCAAAAGAAGTCCTTTGTCCACACCGTGCTGCGTCTGACGCAGGAAGGTCGGGAACTGAAAGCAGCCATCGACCAGGCGTCGGTGCCGACGTATGCACCCGATCTCGCGCAATGGACCTGGGAACTTGTCCGCATGAGCGCCAGCGGTTTAATTCATGCTGTTAATGACGAAGGCGTTAGCCGCCATGACTGGACGCTCGCGATTTTGGAGGCGGCGGCGCAAGCCGGCTTGATCCGGCAACCCCCTCCGGTCGACAAGGTGACAACCGCGTTCTTCAATTCTACTATGCGCCGTCCGGCTTACACGATCTTGAGCAACAAAAAGCTGACCCATTTGCTGGACCGCCGGCCGGGTTCGTGGCGTCCGGGTCTGCGAAAAATGCTCGCTCAAATGAAGTGATTTCCAGTAATCTGCGCAGACATGTCCACCAGCTGGCAGCATGTCGAAGTGCGCGGGATTATTGAGATTCCCAACTTGCCGGGCGTACTCGTCGAAGCACTGCCGGTTTTCACGGACGTTCGCGGCAGTCTCCATGAACTGTACCGTTCCGATGAAATTCCGAAAAAATTCAAACCGGTGATGGCCTGTTGCTCCTGGTCGACCCCCGGGGTGACCCGCGGTCCACATCAACATGTTTTCCAGGACGATTATTTTGTTTTTGCAGGTCCGTCAGATTTTCGGGTTTATTTGTGGGACGACCGTCCCGGTTCAGCCAAGGCAGCCAAGGGCTGGTTCATCAACACCGGCGCGAGCGCGCCATCACGTGTTTATGTTCCGCGTGGTGTGGTTCACGCCTATCGTAATATCGGCATTGTCCCCGGGGTGGTCGTGACCGTCACCAGCCTGCTATTCCAAGGCGAGGGCCGCCAGGAACCGGTGGATGAAATCCGCCATGAACTGGATTCGAATTCACCTTACCGGCCTCCTCAATCATGATTCGCGAACGAACACTTTGCCGTACCTGCGGCTCAAAAAATCTCCGACTGATCCTTGATCTTGGCCATACTGCATTGGCCAATGATTTTCTCGATCCCGAGGAGGTTGCAAACTATAAGATCTCCCTCCCGTTGCGTGTCGTGCTGTGCCAGGATTGTTCCCTGGTACAACTGGCCGACACCGTTGACCCGAAAGTTCTCTACTCACGCTACGCTTACATTACCTCGACTTCGCGCACGATGGATGCGCACTTGACCGATCAGTCGGCACATCTCCTGTCCGTCGGTCATTTTGGCGCACGCCCAAAGGTTTTGGAAATCGCCAGCAATACCGGGGTATTCCTGAACAAATTCAAGGAGCGCGGCTGTGAAGTTCTCGGCGTGGAGCCGGCAAAAAATATCTGCGAGGTTGCGCTGAAATCCGGCATCCCGACCCGCAGCGAGTTCTTCAACGCTGCCAATGCCGCAAAAATTAAAGCGGAATGGGGCACGGCGGATTTGGTTTTGGGACGGCACGTTTTCGCGCATATTGACGACCTGGGCGATTTGCTCGGTGGATTGGAAGCGGTTTCGCACCCGGAGACACTGATCGCTTTCGAGGTGCCCTACCTTGTTGATTTCTTTGAGCATACGGAATACGACACGATTTATCACGAGCATTTGTCTTACATTTCGGTTCGCGCGCTCGAGGCGCTGGTGAAGAATTCGCCGTTTGCATTGTCCCGGATTGACCATTATCAGATTCACGGCGGTTCGATTTTGTTTCATTTGCGTCACCGCTCGTCGAAAGTCGTAATCGATGAAAGTGTCGCAAAAGCTCTGGAAGTGGAGCGTCGCCTGAAGCTGGCTGAACCCGTCACCTGGAGGAAAGTTTACCGAAAGGGTCGACCACGTACGCACAGAATTGCCCGCTCTCGTGCGGCGTCTCAAGTCACAGGGTAAACGCATCATCGGCTACGGTGCATCCGCAAAAGGCAACACCCTGCTCAATACCTGCGGTCTCAGCGCAAAAGAACTCGACTATATCATTGATAACACTCCGTTTAAGCAGAACAAAGTCGCGCCCGGCTCGTGGAGTACCCATTCGACCGCCGGAAACATTACTCAGGGAACAGCCGGATTTTGCCTTGTTGCTTGCATGGAATTTCGCTCCGGAAATTGTCGGACGCGAAACGGAATATCAAAAGCGCGGCGGACGGTTCATCGTTCCCATCCCTGAACCGAAAATTGTTGGATTTCCGGCATAATGGTCCAACGGCAAAGCCTTCAAAAGAAAATGAGTTCTCCCGGAACAACGGATCCAGTCTTCCCTCGTGAGCGTTGTGGTGGTGAACTATAACTGCAAAAAATGGCTCGGTCGTTTTTTCCCTTCGTTACGCGCGCAAACGATTTTCGACCGTACCGAAGTCATCATGGTGGATAACACATCAACGGATGGTTCGGCAGAGGTTTGTGAAAAAGAAATGGCGGGATGGCGGAACGGAGCCTTCCTCCCCACCGGTGGCAATTACGGCTTTGGCGGTGGCAGCAACCGCGGCACGAAAATTCCAAGCTGAAGTCTGGTGGATATGCGAGTGCTTTTCCGCTTTGGTTTTGGCCGTTCAGCGGATTAAACGTTTATTCAAGTCCGGCATCAAGATTGTGAAATCATGTCGGCAACCGTTTTAAAAACGAATGGCGCGATTCGTCCTCGTTCACTGGCTGAGCAGCAAGCGATAAAATCGATTTGTCTCCGTCATCTGAACCGACTCCAGATATATACCACCTATTTGAATGGGCGGATTGGACACAATCACCCAATCTGCCGGAGACAGACTGGGAGTGGTTTCCAGTACAAAACCAGGTGAGCTCTGGGGCCAGAAGATATATAAGTTATTGCCTGATGGCGTCGCTCCGAGCGTCGGCGGCAGATGGACGGTCAGCACCGCGTTGGAACTGAGGACGGAATTGACGAGATTGCTTACCAGTACGGCGTATTGACCTGCCTGACTCAACTGAACATTGGTCAACACCAGGGTCGCGTTGGTTGCATTGGCAATGTTGGTCTGATTAAAGTTCCATTGATAACGTAACGGCATTGTGCCGGAGGCGGTCACAGCAAAACTTGCGGTGCCTCCAACATAAATCGTCAGGTTCGTAGGTTGGGCGGTGATCATCACCGGCGCCAAAACCGTCAAGAGAGCATTGGAACTGGTGATGGAGCCGTACGCGTTGGTCACCAGAACCGAATAGCTGCCCGCGTTGGTCAATTGGGCATTGGCCAGGATTAATGCAGCATTGGTCGCCCCCGTGATGTTCGTAGTATTGAACATCCACTGATAACTCAAGGGCGGTGTCCCGTTTGCACTGACAGTAAAGGTGGCGGTCTGGCCCACCACCACCGTCTGATTGGTCGGCTGCATCGTAATCACCGGGAGCTGGCCAGGCGGACACTTGCCCCCGCTACCAGCCAGGTAAATCGCCGCCATCTCATTGGAGGACAACACACGATTGTACACACTGAATTCGTCCAGGCTCCCTGCCCACAGCGTCGGCGGCACATCGCTTGCCCGCACACCCAAATAGAAGTCATAGCTGGTCTGCGGAACAATGTTGGTGGGAAAAGTTGTTTGAGCTACATTGACTCCGTTTAAATAAATCGTCGCCACTCCTGACGTTCGATCATAAGTAAACGCCACATGTTGATACACATTGGCATGAACTACCCCGGCCGGCGATGCCAGTGTGTGATAACCATTGGGGGGATTGTTATTGGCGTCCTGGATGTTGAGGTACAAACATCCCGGTCCGGTGCCGTAGGAATCCCATAGGTGCACGCCCCATACACCTCCGTGGCTGTGGTTGTTCCACTCTACGATCGGCCGGGGGGCACTGTCGACGACAGAAGGATCAATCCAACCTTCAACGGTCATCCCGTTCCCAACCCCGACATTCAGGCCGGAACTGGCCGGTACTCCTACATAGGCATTCGTTCCATTTAAATAAAACGCCTGTCCCACCTCGCCATTGCTATAACTCAGGCCGCCTGCCGGCACTCCGTTGTTGGTTCCGATTAGGTCATTGGCATTGCCTTCCCCCGGCCACCAGCTCACCAATCCCGACGGCGCTGGATCACAATTGGTCGGAGATAGAACAACGGTCAACATCGCATTGGAACTGAGTGTGGAGCCGTACCTATTGGTCACCAAAACCGAATAGAAACCCGCATTGGTCAATTGCACGTTGGCTAGGATCAAGGAAGCATTGGTAGCCCCCGCGATGTTCGTTGTATTAAATGCCCAGTGATAGCTCAATGGCGGTGTCCCGCTTGCACTGACTGAGAACGCCGCCGTTTGACCTCCGATTACCGTCTGGTTGGTCGGCTGCATCGTAATCACCGGGGGCTGGCCAGGCGGACACTTACCCCCGCTTCCAGCCAGATAAATCGCCGCGATCTCGTTGGAGGATAATAGCCGATTGTACACACTGAATTCATCCAGGCTCCCTGCCCACAGCGTCGGCGGCACATCGCTTGCCCGTACACCTAAATAGAAATCATAACTGGTTTGCGGTACGATGCCGGTGGCAAACGTTGTCTGCGCTACATTGACACCGTTCAAATAAATCGTCGCCACTCCTGACGTTTGATCATACGTAAATGCCACATGTTGATACACATTGGCATGAACTATCCCGGCCGGCGATGCCAGTGTGTGATAACCACCGGGGGGATTGTTGTTGGCGTCCTGGATGTTGAGGTACAAACATCCCGGTCCGGTGCCAAAAGCAGAGCTTGGCTGGGAATCCCATAAGTGCACGCCCCATACACCTCCGTGGCTGTGGTTGTTCCACTCCACGATCGGCCGGGGGGCACTATCTACGACAGCAGGGTCAATCCAACCTTCAACCGTAAGACCATTGTTGGTCCCCACATTCAGACTCCCACTGGCCGGTACTTCTACATAAGCATTCGTTCCATTTAAATAAAACGCCTGTCCCACCTCGCCATTGGTATAACTCAGGCCGCCTGCCGGCACTCCGTTGTTGGTTCCGATTAGGTCATTGGCATTGCCTTCCCCGGGCCACCAGCTCACCAATCCCGACGGCGCTGGATCACAATTGGTCGGAGGCAGAACAACCGTCAGTATGGCATTGGAACTGAGCACCGAACCCGCCAGATTGCTCACCATCACTGCGTAGGTGCCTGCCTGGTTGAGCTGGACGTCATCCAATATCAGCAAGGAGTTCGTTGCGCCGCTAATGTTCGTCGTATTGAATGTCCAGTGATAGCTCAAGGGCGGTGTCCCGTTTGCACTGACGGTAAAGGTGGCTGTCTGGCCCACTACCACTGTGCTGTCAGCGGGTTGGTTGGTGATGACAGGGGCCATGGGGGTAAAACACTTACCTCCACCACCAGCCAGGTAGATCGCCCCAATCTCGTTGGAGGATAATACCCGGTTGTACACACTGAATTCATCCAGACTCCCCGCCCACAGCGTCGGCGGCACATCGCTTGCACGTACACCTAAATAGAAATCATAACTGGTTTGCGGTACGATGCCGGTGGCAAACGTTGTCTGCGCTACATTGACACCGTTCAAATAAATCGTCGCCACTCCTGACGTTCGATCATACGTAAATGCCACATGTTGATACACATTGGCATGAACTATCCCGGCCGGCGATGCCAGTGTGTGATAACCACCGGGGGGATTGTTGTTGGCGTCCTGGATGTTGAGGTACAAACATCCCGGTCCGGTGCCATAAGCAGAGGCTGACTGGGAATCCCATAAGTGCACGCCCCATACACCTCCGTGGCTGTGGTTGTTCCACTCCACGATCGGCCGGGGGGCACTATCTACGACAGCAGGATCAATCCAACCTTCAACCGTAAGACCATTGTTGGTCCCCACATTCAGACTCCCACTGGCCGGTACTTCCACATAAGCATTCGTTCCATTCAAATAAAACGCCTGTCCCACCTCGCCATTGGTATAACTGGCCGCCGGCCGGCGTACCATTGTTGGCTCCGATTATGTCATTGGCATTGCCTTCCCCGGGCCACCAGCTCACCAATCCCGACGGCGCCGGATCACAGGGCAATCACCGTTAAATTGGCGTTAGAACTAAGTGTGGCGCCGTAAACGTTCGTTATCTCCACCGAGTACGTCCCCGCCTCACTGAATTGCACATTGGTCAAAGTCAGGGTGGCATTCGTCGCTCCTGTGATATTTGTCGTGTTGAAAGTCCATTGATAAACGAATGGTTTGGTGCCCACCGCCACCACAGCAAACTGGGCGGTTCCGTTCAGACCTACTGTGACATCGGCAGGTTCCTGGGTAATTACCGGCAGAGAGGGAATAATGGTCAACAGCACATTGGAGCTTATCGCAGTGCCGGCGGCGTTGCTCACAATGACGTTGTAATATCCCACGTCGGCCCCGAAAGCATTGCTGATGATCAGATTCGGCGTCGTAGAGCCCGAAATGTTTCCTCCATCTATCAGGTTATTGCTGTTGTACTGCCACTGATAATATAACGGCAAGCCTCCGGTGGCCGTTACCGTGAACATAACCGCTTGCCCGTCCAACACCGCCTGGTTGGTCGGTTGCTGGTAATCGTCGGAGGACTGAGCACCGCCAAAGCAAACTGACGGCTCCTGTCCGACCTGGTCATTCAAATTGGTGAACCAGACCGTCGCATAGTAAGTCCCGACCAGGAGGTTGCTGGCAACTGAATTCAAACTGATAACTACATTGGTTGCCGGTCCACCATGGGCCAATGTACCGCCACTGGCCGAAGCGTTAAGCCACAATGACGTGTTGACCAGGCTCCAAGTCAGCAAATTGGTTCCCACGTTGGTCAGCGAGAAGTTCTGCTTTGTCACGGTGAAAGGACCACCCACCCCGCCCAGAGATGTAAATCCGATGTTCGGGGTGATCTGCAGGGCCTCCGGATTGGCCAATGCACTGATCAGCTTTTGTCCATTGGGGGTGCCCCAACCGGTACATAAATCGTAACCGGTCACTGCGTAGAACTTGGTCGGGCTGAAAGGACTGGTATTGTTGCCAGTGGTGATATCGTGGAAACACGCCGTATAATTAGGACCGCTGCCAATCGTATCAACCGCGGGATTGATAAAGCCCACCGCCGGTGCACCCGTAGCCGACGCCTGTTGATTCACCAGTGCTGTAAATCCCGCCCATAGTGGCGCGGCACAACTGGTGCCTCCGACGTTGTAATCAGAGCCGTTGGCCCGAACATAAACATTGTCCGCCGTCAACGCTACATCTGGCGTGTTCCGCATTGTCGTCGATCCCTGGCTGGCCGTCATGTTGATATTCGTCTGCCAAAACGGAATCGGATATTGTGTGCTGATCCCACCGCCGCTGCCTATCCCATTGTCCCAATTCCACACCCTCTCGGATACCCATACCCCACTTGCATTGCTCGTAGTCAATGTGGTTCCACCCACTTGAGTGATGTTGGTGCTGTCTCCCGGAAAATCAATCAGTCCGGTATAGGCATCGTAATCACCGGAAGCATTGTAGAAGGACTGTCCTTGTGCAGCCATCTCCTTCCAGACCTGCTCAGCCGCCGGCTCGGCCGGTCCGTTAGGGGCATACCAGGAACAACTCAATTGCTTGGCCAGATTGTCCGTGGCCATGCGATTGAGAATGTCCTCAAATGGACTCGGATTTGGAGCTTCGTAAACCATCACCCGCGACAATCCGGGTGCCATTGAAATTGCCATTTCGATGTCCAGTGATACTTCTACTTCCCCGCCGGTGTGCGAAGGATTCCCGGTGGCACCATCGATCAATACATTCGTCAACGTCACGTTCGGCAAGCCGGCCTTGTTTGCATAGTAAGTAATGTCGCTGGCCGTATAACCGTCGAATTGCAGCAGCCCCACCACTTGTCCTGTTCCGTTCAACGTTGTGTCCGGGACATAAGCCGCGCGAAAATCGTTTCCCATGAAGGCGCCGCCGGGACCTGAACCAGCGTTGGATGTTATCCCCTGTCCTTGAATCATCGACTTAACCCGATAATGCGGCCGCGGCAACGAATAACTGTTCAGCCCGCCAATACTCAAGATCGGCACCGCCAAATCCACCGTCGGTTCCTTATCCGGCGCGTAGAACGTTCGCGCTTCTCTCGGATGGTGATACTCCTGCAGGTTCACATGCATTACCCGTTCGATGTCGCCCACCGACGCGCGCACGTCCACCAGCATCCGGTTGGGATGCACGGTCGTCACCGTCAGCCCGTTGGCTTTGGCAAACGCGATCACTGCCTGATAATCCTGTTCCGTGGGCCCAAATCGTTCGGTGAACTGTTCGGGGGTCAGGTAATGATGGTAGTTCGGACTGGCCGGGTCATAGATTTCCCGGAGCAAATGGTCCAGGGCTTCGGGGTTGCGCAGTGGCAACCCGATGGCCAGATTTAAACGTTGGGAACGGTCCATTGCTCCGATGGGTTGCAAACCGGCGGTTGCCGCAGGCAACCGGACGGGCACCACCTGCAGCTCAGCTGCTTGGCTGGTGAAAGCAAGCGGAGAAATCGTAACTGCCAAAGTCGTCCCGAGGAAAACGGCAGCCTTTTGGCACCAATTTATTCGCCAGTCAACCAACCATTGAAGTATTTCCATAGCAAACTCCTGATTCATCCAGTTATCGGTGAGTTCAAACCTCTTGTTAGAGAACTATTTGCCCGAATATTTGTTTGGATGCTTTGCCTATAATTCTATAAGATAACCTGTTCATGATCAAGTTACTTTTGAAAAACTATTGAAATGTAACATTCAAATGAGAGATGTCTTAACGCATAGTTAAGTCATTCAATCAAGCTCGTAACCTGTTATATTGGAGCGCATTATCTGACTCCAGTCAGCAGCCGTATTTTTGGTTTGAAACCGCCGGCATGCCAAACCCAAACCGATGCGTCATTTCCCTTATGAAGCTCAAGCTCTTTTGTCGTGATTGCCAATCACGGTGAATAACTCCACACTGTTTGAAAAGTCAGAGGATTGATGAGAAGCCCTCCACCCAACCCGAAGAGCCCACCAGTGAAACTGTTGTCCGTGGTGATCCCCGCCCGCGATGAAGAGGGTTGTATTGCCTCGACCGTCGAGCATTTGCATTTGGAACTGCGCCTGCAAAATGTCCCGCACGAAATTGTGGTGGTGGATGACGGCAGCACCGATACCACCTGGGAGATTCTGTCCAGGTTGAAAAACGAGGTGGGGGAACTGAATCCGTGCAAAAATCCGCCGCCGCATGGTTTTGGACGCGCGGTGATCCAGGGATTGGACCACTCAAGAGGCGATGCGATCGTCATCATGATGGCCGATGAATCAGACGATTGCCGTGACGTGGTTCGATATTGGAAACTGCTGAACGAAGGTTACGATTGTGTCTTTGGCAGCCGTTTTGTGGCGGGAGGCGGGGTAATTGACTATCCCCGCTTCAAGCTGTTACTCAATCGACTGGCCAATTTTTTCATTCGAGTTTTGTTTAGAATCAAACTCAACGATATCACCAACGCTTTCAAGGCCTATCGGCGCGAAGTCATCGACGGCTGCCGACCTTTAATTTCGTCGCACTTCAACCTGACGGTGGAACTGCCGCTCAAAGCCATCGTCCGGGGGTTTTCGTGGAACACCATGCCCATCACCTGGCGTAACCGCCGAACCGGAACGCCGAAACTGAAAATCAAGGAGATGGGAAGCCGTTATCTCTTTATCTGCCTGTATGTTTGGCTGGAAAAGTACTTCAGCCGGGGTGATTATCGTAGAAAATTATGATCCATAGTGAAAGCGAGCTCGCAACGATTTACGATCAACGGTTCAAAGGCAGACAAGATTACCGTAATCGTATGTGGCGGGTTTTGGTCACTGATTTCCTGCAAACCTATGTTCCGTTCGATGGGGCGGTATTGGATCTTGGCTGTGGTTATGGAGAATTTATCAACCACATTCGATGCCGCACCAAGTTTGGAATGGATATGAATCCCGATACTGCCAGACGCTTGTCTGCCGATGTTCAGTTTTTGCAGCAGGACTGCTCGATTGCCTGGAATCTTCCAGAGGCATCGCTGGATGTGATTTTTACCAGCAACTTTTTCGAGCACCTTCCGAATAAACAGGTGTTGGCCTCGATCTTGAAGCAGGCATTTCGCTCCCTGAAGCCCGGCGGAAAGCTGATCGCATTGGGACCCAATATCAAATTCCTGTCGGGAGCGTATTGGGATTTTTGGGACCACCATCTGCCCTTGACAGAAAAGTCATTGGAAGAAGGGCTCAAAATTCACGGCTTTGAAGTGGTTTGTTGCAGAGACAGGTTTCTGCCTTACAGGATGCCCCAGGGAGTCCAGTATCCGATTTTATTTCTCAAGCTCTATTTAAAACTTCCGTTTGCCTGGCGCATCTGGGGAAGGCAGTTTTTCCTGGTTGCTCAGAGACCGAAAGCCAGCCTGGAGGCCGTCCGAGATAGCGCTCAAACCATTCCGGGGTTGCCGGCCACGCTTTGAACCGGACGAGATGAACACACTAAAAGCTAAAATCATTTGTCTATTTGTCGCGTTGTCGCTGACGGTTACCTATTACTACGTCGTCAAACCGTATGCAATGGGCACTCCGGGGAATGGGACGAATTTCTGGGTTTTTTCGGCCATGTCCCAAACCAGCCCCCATCTAAGTGCGATTTACCCCGTCTGGCGCTCTCGCGTTGGGGGTATGTGGATTACGGGAAAACTGGTGGACAGTGCAGTGAAGAATGGCGAACTCCGGATTGAAGACGTGCAACAGTTATTTGGGCTCTACCAGTCTGCGTGGCTCTTTCTGTTTTTTTTGATGCTGATTTTTCTTGTGGACGATCCGTTATTCGTCGTCACGGCCTGTTTTGCCTGCATGTTGTACATGTTCACACCCAGGGCGAATTATTACTCCTACCCTTGGGATTTGCCGGGCATGATCTTTTTCACATTGAATTATCTCCTTTGGCGTAAAAAGCGTTTCAATCTTATGCTATTGGTGCTGTTCGTGGGTTATTTCTTCAAGGAAACCATCATTTTATCCGGGGTGTTGTTCTTTTTTACCGACCTGACAAAAGCCTATAAGATCCGATATCTCGCGGCTACGGCTGGCATTGCTTTCTTAATGAAAGCCGGAATTACTTTGGTCATCGACGGTAGAATCTCATTCGTCACCAACCAGTTCATCTCGGGTACCTCGGACGAACGGTTCTAAAAACTTCCAACTCCTCATTAATCTGAAGGACTTGGCCACACCGACCCTGAATCATTTCATTTTCACGAATGGTGGCACTTTTCTCATTTCCCTGTGTCTGCCAATGAAGACGCAGGTTGAAAAAGGGACAAAAGCGGTGATCGGCATCTTCGCTTTGGCTGCGCTTTTGGCCGGTGCCTTGAACGAATTTCGAATCATGTTGGATATCCTGCCGATTTCCATTCTAGCCATCCGCGAATATCTGGTAAATCCACGTAACGCGGTTGTCTCTGATCAGATCCCGGACAAACGATCGCCTTCCAAAATTGAACGGGCGGGCAAAACCATCGATTCCCGGAAAATTGCTGCCAATGATAAAAAATGACTTGCGGAAAACTATTCTTGATTTGGTGTCCCGTCAAGCGATTGACCGCAGAAACTGCGGGCGGAAAACTTTTTCCTTCTGCCGCCTGACTACAGCACACATTGCATGAAAATTCTGGTCACTGGCTCAAATGGATTGATTGGTTCTGAAGCGGTCATTTATTTCGACCGCGAAGGACACGAAGTCATCGGCGTTGATAACAACCTGCGGCGCGAGTTTTTCGGGCCGGCGGGCGACACCTTGTGGAATTTGGAACACCTGAAAAAGACCGCCCGTCGTTTTCGCCACTTGAGTCTGGACATCCGGGACCGGCAAAAAATCCTTGACCTGTTCAAGCAGGAGCGGTTCGACCTGATCGTCCACTGTGCCGCACAACCTTCGCACGACAAAGCGGCTGAGATCCCATTTATTGATTTTGATGTCAATGCCGGCGGCACCCTGAACCTGCTCGAGGCCACCCGGCAATCAAACAAGGAAGCCGTTTTCATTTTCATGTCCACGAACAAGGTATACGGTGATGCGCCCAACGAAATCCCCTTGAAGGAACTGCCCACGCGCTGGGATTATGCGCGACCCGAAGACTGGCATGGCGTAAATGAAAATTGTCGGATTGATCACACCCTGCACAGCCTTTTTGGGGCCAGCAAAACCGCAGCGGACGTGGTGGCACAGGAGTACGGCCGTTATTTCAAAATGAACGTCGGCATTTTTCGCGGCGGCTGTCTCACCGGCGAACATCATTCCGGCGCTCAGGCGCACGGGTTTTTGTCGTACCTGATGAAAGTCGCGAAAGCCGGCCAGACGTACTCCATTTTTGGTTATCAGGGCAAGCAGGTGCGGGATCAGATCCACAGCTCCGATGTCATTTTAGCTTTTGTGGAATTTGCGAAAAATCCCCGGCCCGGCGAGGTGTATAATCTCGGTGGCGGACGCGAAAATGCCGCGTCCTTGCTGGAATGCGTGTCGAAAATCGAAGGCCTGCTGGGTTGCAAAGTCCAAACCGAATACGTGGATCAGGCGCGCAAAGGCGACCACATCTGTTACATCAGTGATTTGCGAAAACTAAAAAGCCACTACCCGAACTGGCGAATCACCCAGTCGCTGGATCAAATCCTGGAACGGATGGCAGCGACTTGATATCCCCAAAATTCAGGCTTAAAGATCGGCCGACACATTCCAGCCAGTCCTTGTGCGCGTGCGCATGCTGTGCCACTTCGTCAAAGATTTCCGTAAGCTTCGTCTGAGGCTGCCAGTTCCAGAATGCGGCGGCCCGATTTGAATCCATGATCATCCACGGAATATCAAATTGACGCGGGGTCGGATCGGCCTCGATTTTGTGCTCGCCAAACTGATCGGCGCACCAACGGCTGAGTTGCAACAAGGAAAAGGCATTGGCCGGTCCACCGCCGAAATTAAAAATCCGATCTTCCGGCCGGTCATGGTAAGCAAACTGTCTGAGCAAAACGGGCACCAAATCCCGCGGATGAAGGACATCACGCGTCTGGTGTCCACGGCCATTAAAGCCGATGTACTTGAGCGGACGACGACGCAAACAGGCATTGATCCAAAAGCTGACGATGCCTTGATCGGCGCGCCCGAATTGTCCCGCCCCCGCCAATACCCCGCAACGGTTAATCCAAACCGGCAATTCGAATGCCTCACCGTATTCGAGCGCAAGAAATTCCGAGGCCAGTTTGCTCGCGCCATACAGGGAGAGCGGCGGCCGGGTGGAGAAGTCTTCGGTCACACCTTGCGCCGAAATGCCTTCGGGAAGCGGTTTGCCCGAATCGAGCGTGAACGCTCCGTTCTTCTCCGACATTGGCAGTCCGGCCAGGGCATGAATGGAATACACCCGGCTCGTGCTCAATAGAGTGAAACCCGCTTTATGCCGCTTGCAGAACTCCAATACATTGATGGTGGACACCAGATTGTGGTCGAGAATCTGACGGCTGCTGGTCTTGCCATCCACACCAGCCAGCACGCTGGGATTGGCCGCTGCGTCAATCACCCAATCGAACACCGGCAGCGCATCCAAATCCGACGCCAGGCGCAAGTCACCATGATAAAGTTTTATCCCCCGCTGTCGCAGCAGGTGTCGGTTCGTTTCACTGCCGGCGCGGGAAAAATTGTCCAGGCCAGAGATGATCAGCGGTTCACCGGTACGGCGTTGATCCTGCAGGGCACAGGCAATCGTTGAGCCGACAAACCCACAAATCCCCGTAATCAGCAGTCTCATCGTTGTGGAGTCATTTAGACTGGTAAATTTGGCAAAAAGCAAGTTCGGTTTCTCAGGTTCGAGCCAGTTCCCGTGCTTTCTGCTTTCAGTTTACTGGTTATCAACACCCTGGTGCAATTCAGCTGCTGCCGGAGGGCTGAATTGCGTCTTAATCCTCCGAACCGGCGACTTGGCAGCGTATGAATATAGGATTCCTGTATTTCACTTCCTGATGGCTGAATGCAAAACAAAATGCAATGCCATTAGTATCAAACGTATCATTGGAGCGCAGGCAAACCTCCAAACCGGAGCTCAAAAGAAAAATTATCGAACTCGCTGCCAAAATCTTCCCTGGCCGTCTATGTCTTGTATTTCTTCGCTGATGCCATGTTTATTCCGATAATCCTGTACCGCCTTTTCACACATGGGCAGCGAGTAATCATCCACAATCAGATATCCTCCAGCCGAAAGCTTCGGATACAGCGCTGTCAGCGCGTCCATCGTGGATTCGTACAAGTCTCCATCCAACCTGGCTATCGCCAGTTTGGAAATTGGCGCGCCGGGCAATGTGTCCTTGAACCAGCCTTTTAGAAATCGCACCTGGTCGTCCATCAAATCATAGGCGGCGAAGTTTGCTTTGACCTGTTCCAACGACACTTTCAATTCCTTTACAAAATATTGCAGGTCACCGGCATCGGCAGGGTACTTTTTTGAGTTCGGCTTGGGCAAACCTTCGAACGAATCGGCAACCCACACAGTGCGATCCGTCACGCCCCACACTTTGAGCAAGGCTTTCATGAAAATAACTGAGCCACCCCGCCACACCCCGGTTTCAATAAAATCTCCAGGGATACTGTTCTTAATGACGTCTTCGACACAAAATTGCAGATTGTTCAGTCGTTTCTGGCCAATCATCGTTTGGGCTTGGATCGGCCAACCCAAGCCGCGCTCGATTTCGTCCTGAGTCATCAACTTATGGCACCGGACATCAGGCCACAGCATTCCAAGTAACATCCGGGCTGGAAATGTCTGGGGCCAGATTTTGCCGGTCATTCCCGGGTAAATCAATCCGCTCAAGCACCGCTTCATCAGGCCGATATAAAGCTCGTTAATGTTAGTTGGTTTACTCATTCTCAAAAAAACATAACAATTGGTCTCCAAACCTGTCAAGGCATCGTGGCAGTGATGCTTCATAATCTTGACAGCCAGAACTGGAAAATTGATGATTAAGTTTTGAACGCCTGACGCGCATCTGTGAACGCCACGAAACCACACATCACCACTAAGTTCCAAGGCCTTTCGGTTGGGCTGATGCTGGCAATAATTCTGGGATTGTTATTTTGGAAATGCTTTTTGCCGAACTATGTTCACTTCAACAACGACGGACCGCTCGGGCAGCAAAATGCCGCCTGGCACCAGCTGTCCTGCCGGCTTTTCCGGTTGCTGGTATGACTTGAACGACATCGGCAGTAGCGCAGGCATCATCGCACCGTCTTTGAGCACGCTGATTCATTTGGATGCTGGGCCCGGTCGGCTGTGCAAAATTTATCGCGCCCATCGCTTTGCTCATATTAGGTCTTTGTGCCTGGAATTTTTTCCGACAATTGAAGCTCTCACCATTGGCGGCGGTTTTGGGTGCCTTGGCGGCAACACTGATTTCCACTTTTTTTTCGGACGCCTGCTGGGGCACGGCTCCGCATCAAATCGCTTTCGGGATGGATTTCCTGGCGCTGGCCTTGATTGTTTCCAATTCAGCCACGACCCCGTGGTTTGTTCGTTGGGCGCGACTGGCCCTGGCGGGATTCGCCGTAGGAATCAACGTGGTTGAAGCAGCAGATATCGGCGCCATTTTCAGTCTGTTCGTCGCCGCGTTTGCTCTGTTCCACTCGCTCACGGAAACCGGCACCGTGGCCAGAAAAATTGGTCATGGAATCGGACGTGTCGTCATCATTAGCCGCATTTGCGGGTTTTTTTGCCGCTCAAACCATTCAAGCACTGGTCGGCACCAACATTCAGGGCATCCTCGGCATGAAACAAAATGAGGAAGCAAAAGCGGCGCAATGGGACTGGGCCACGCAATGGAGTCTTCCCAAAGCCGAGGCATTTGGAATCATTGTGCCCGGACTGTTCGGTTACCGGATGGATACGCCGGATGGCGGCAATTACTGGGGCGGCGTCGGACGCGACGCGTCTTGGGATCGTTATTTTGCCAATGGAGAACAGGGTTCACCACAAGGGTTCCAGCGTTTCTGTGGCACTGGCAACTATGCGGGTATTCTGGTCATTTTGGTGGCCGCCTGGGCGATTGCACAATCGTTGCGCCGACAAAATTCAGTATTCTCGGAAACACATCGGCGATTTCTTTGGTTCTGGACAGCGGTGCTGCTGGTTTCACTGCTTTTGGCATTTGGTCGATTTGCCCCGTTCTATCAGTTCTTCTATGCGTTGCCGTACTTTTCGACCATTCGCAATCCCATGAAGTTTCTTTTCGTCTTTTCCTGGGCCATCGTCATCATCTTTGCCTACGGCATCCACGGGTTGAGTAGACGCTATTTGGAAGTTCCGGCGACCGGTTCTGGTTCAGTGTTTGCCCAGTTTAAAACGTGGCGGGCCAAAGTCCGCGGTTTCGACCGGAATTGGATTTCGGTCTGTATCATCATTTTGATAGGCGGTCTGCTGGCCTGGTTGATTTATGCGTTACAGAAACCAAACCTGGTTGCCAATCTTAAATTGGTGGGTTTTCCCGATGAAAATATGGCCGGCCAGATTGCTGCTTTCAGCATTCATCAAGTCGGCTGGTTCGTTTTATTTTTCGCACTCGCGACCGCATTGCTCGCCTTGATCTTGAGCGGGGCTTTTGCCGGGCGCCGGGCCAAATGGGCCGGAATATTGCTTGGCGCGTTGCTGCTTTTGGACCTGGGACGCGCGGATTTACCCTGGATTGTGTTTTGGAATTATCCGCAAAAGTATGCGAGCAATCCCGTTATTGAGGTGCTACGTGACAAACCCTACGAGCATCGTGTTGCCATGTTGCAAACCCGCTCGCCGGACCACTTGCCCCTTTACGATGACCAGTTTGAAGGCCTTTACAATATTGAGTGGTCCCAGCAACTGTTCACCTATTACAACATCCAGTCGCTGGACGTTATTCAGATGGCGCGCATGGCGGAGGATTTGGCAGCTTACCGCGGAGCACTGGCACCGCGAGGGACACTGGATACGGCATATCTCATTGCCCGTCGTTGGGAACTAACCAATACGCGCTACCTGTTGGGTCTCGCCGGCTATCTTGATGCGCTGAACACAGAACTCGACCCGGCCAGACACCGGTTCCGGATCGCTGTCCGATTTGATGTGGTGCCAAAACCGGGCATTGACCGAGTCACCAGTTTTGAACAATTGACCGCCCTGCCCAGTGATAACGGCGCTTGTGCGCTGTTTGAATTTACCGGTGCGCTACCACGTGCCATGCTGTATTCCCAGTGGCAGGTCAGCACGAACGATAGCATGACGCTTCAGACACTCGTTAGCGCGAACTTCGACCCTTGGAAATCGGTCCTGGTCTCTACGCCATTACCAGAGATGCCGGCGGGCAACGCGACCAACGAGAATTCCGGCACAGTTGAATTCAAAAGCTATGCCCCGGCCGATATCCTGTTAAACGCGCAGGCCAACGCGCCGTCCGTGCTGCTGCTCAATGACAAATTTGACCCGAACTGGCATGTGTTTGTAGATGGCAAATCTGCTCCCCTGCTTCGCTGCAATTTCATCATGCGCGGGGTTTATTTGCCTCCCGGCACCCATTCGGTGGAATTCAAGTTCTTGCTTCCGATGGGCCCACTTTATATCACCCTTTCGGCCATCAGCGTTGGAATTCTTTTATGCGGATTTCTGATTTTTTCCACACGGCGGATCGCCCACCGTTTAAGACCGGTCCATCAGGTTTGAAATTTATAATCCGGTCGGATGATCAAGAAACGTCCAGGGCACACGGAATTTTTTTGAAAGTTGCGCGGCCAGCGCCTTCACTCCGAAGGTTTCAGTTGCGTAGTGGCCGCCGTAAAGAACGTTGACGCCAAGTTCCTCGGCCAGCGCGTAGGTCCAATGCGGCCCTTCGCCGGTGACGAACGTGTCCACGCCTTCTTCCGCGGCTTTCTGTAAAAAATCGCCCGCTCCGCCGGTGATCACGCCGATGCGTTCGCAGTTTTCACTCCCGCCGGGAACGGTCAGCGTTTCTGTTCCAGTAACCCGCTGCAAGCGTGAGGCCAATACCGAACGCGCGATTTTGATCCGCGATTGCAAGCCATAGGCCTGTCCGTCTTTAAATAAAAACGGGCGGGGTTTTTTTAAACCCAGCGCGGTACAAAGAATTACGTTATTGCCAAGTTTCGGGTGAAAATCCAGCGGCAGGTGTGAGCTGTATACCGCAAGATTGTTTTCGGTTAACAACCGGAACACTTTGTAGTGATTCCCGGTCCATGGCTGGCGCACGTTCCAAAACAAACCGTGATGGACAATGAGCAGATCCGCCCCGGCGGCAATGGCGAGTTGCACCGTGGCCAGGCTCGCATCCACGGTGGCGGCAATGCGGCTGACCCTGCCGCCGTTCTCCACCTGCAAACCATTGACCGCTCCGGCAAAGTCTTTGATGTCAGCGACACGAAGAATCCTGTCACAATAGGCGACGATCGTTTCGAGCTGAACCTTCGGCATGAAACGATGTAAACAGTTTCGCTCCATATTGCAAAGCTTGAAGCGCCGACAAAAACCTTGAACCGGTTCTTGAATTTCACGCGCCGGGTTCTATAGTGCCCCGCGTCTGATATGATCAAAACCCTTGCTCACCTTTGCATCTTTTCAAAAGATTTAAACCGGAGTCTGGACTTTTATTGTGGCGCGCTCGGCCTGAAAAAGCATTTTGACTTTTTCAAGGACGGCAGCTTGTTTGGATTTTATCTGGAGGTCGATCCGGGACATTTCATCGAAGTTTTCAAAGCCGATCCCTCGGCGGAGGTTCGCCACCAGCGAATCCACCATTTCTGCCTGGAAGTGGACGACATCGACGCGATGCGTGAGACGTTGATCCGGCGCGGCGTGGAAGTGACGCCCAAAAAACTCGGTTGCGACCAGTCGTGGCAGTGCTGGTGCAAAGACCCGGATGGAACGGAGTTGGAATTTCAGCAGTACACCGCCCAAAGCACGCAGTTCACCCGCAAAAATTGTATCGTGGATTGGTAGAGTAAAACCAGCGCGGGTGTTTTTTTCTGTTTCCAAAATTTTTCAATCTGCGTATTGAATTCCCCGTACAGCATTCTATAGTGCGAATGGATTCATGAGATGAGCAATTCAAACGATGCGAGTTCGCCGTGGAGCATCGACGCGGCGCGCTCTCTTTACAACATCCGCCGCTGGGGCGCGAAGTATTACGACATCAACGAGGCGGGGCATGTTGTGGCCCGTCCGTTGCAGGATGCGGGCGTGGCGGTGGATTTGACGGATGTCACTGAGGAAGCCAAGGCGCGGGGGTTGAAGTTTCCGCTGCTCATCCGGTTTCAGGATATTTTGCGTCATCGGGTCGAGTCGTTGAATCAGGCCTTTCGCACCGCTATCACGGAATACAATTATCAGGGCCGATATCGCGGTGTATTCCCCATCAAGGTGAACCAGTTACGCGAAGTGGTGGAGGAAATCCTCGACGCGGGCAAATTGTACGAATTCGGCCTCGAAGTCGGCAGCAAGCCGGAGTTGTTTGCCGGACTGGCGCTGCAAAACCAGATGGGTTGTCTGATTGTCTGTAATGGTTACAAGGACGCGGAGTTCGTCAAAATGGCCATGCTCGGCATCAAATTGGGCAAGACGGTCATCATGGTCGTGGAGAAACTGGAGGAGCTGCGGCAAATCATTACCATTTCCAAGCAGCTCGGAGTCGAACCGCTGATCGGCATCCGGGCGCGGCTGTTGAGCAAGGGGGCCGGACGCTGGGCGGAAAGCGGTGGCGAAAACGCGAAGTTCGGCCTGAGCACGGCGGAAATCCTGGAGGCAACGGAATTGTTAAAGACTGAAAACCTCGGTCACTGCCTCAAGTTGCTGCACTTTCACATTGGCTCGCAGGTGCCGGACATTTTAACGGTCAAAAAGGCGGTGCAGGAGGCTGCGCGCTTTTACGCCAAGCTGCACAAGATGGGCTTCCCGATTTCATACCTCGACGTCGGCGGCGGCCTGGGTGTGGACTATGATGGCAGCCGCTCGGCATTCGACAGCTCGACCAATTATACCCTGCAGGAATATACCAACGACGTGGTCTATTACATCGCCGACGTGTGCAATGCGGAAAAGGTCCCGCACCCGGACATCATCAGCGAAAGTGGACGCGCCATCGTCGCCCATCACAGTGTTCTAATTGTCGAAGTCTTCGGCGCCATCGAAAAAATCCGGCCCAACGGGTTCTTGAAGTATGGCGACCAGGAGCACCCTCTGGTGCAGGAGCTGCTGGAAATCAAACAAAACCTGCCGAAGCTCAACATGTTGGAGGCCTACCACGACGCGCTGGAAAGGCGCGAGGATGCACAGCACATGTTTACCCTCGGCGTCCTGGACTTGCCGGATAAGGCGAAGATCGAAGACCTTTACTGGCAGATCAGCCGGGCGGTGGTCGAGCATTACAAGGGCCAGCATTATGCGCCGGAGGAAATTCGTCAGCTGGAAGACAGCCTCGGCGATCAATATCTCTGCAATTTCTCTGTATTCCAATCATTGCTCGATCACTGGGCGCTGGATCAGCTTTTCCCGATCATGCCCATCGCCCGGTTGAACGAACGCCCCACCCGCGAAGGCACACTCGTGGACATCACGTGTGACTCCGACGGGCAGGTCAACAAATTCATCGATTTTCGTGACGTGCGCGATACGCTGCCGCTGCACCAGCTCAACAGCAACGGCAACGGCCTGCCGGAGCCCTATTATATCGGATTTTTTCTCATGGGCGCCTATCAGGATATCATGGGTGACTTGCATAACCTCTTCGGTCGTGTCAATGAAGTGCACGTTTTTCTCGAACCTGACGAACCGACCGGTTATTACATCGAGGAAATCATCGAAGGTAACACCATCATCCAATCGCTGGCGGCGGTGCAATATGATGAAAACGAACTGAAACGCCAGATGAAGGCGCAGATTGACGAGGCGATTAAATCCGACCGTATGAAGCCCTCCGAGGCCATGCGACTGCTTGATGATTACGAACGCGGCTTGAAGGCGTATACCTACCTTTCGTTTTGATTGAGACCCAAAATCCTGAAATCGAAACTCGAAACAAAGCCGAATTGCTTCACTCGCTCGGACGGTTGACGCGAGGTTTATCCGCCTTGTTCTGGGGATTGCCAACATCGCTGGTCATCGGCGTGCAAACCGTCCGAACCGATTGGTTGAGATCCTTTGGACTGGTTCCAGCACTGGCGGCGACCGGATTGTTGGTTTTCGGGCTCTGGCAGATGGGCGATTTCCAGAAACAGGAACGCCCCTGGCGCAACGTGCTGGACCGGGCGAAACTCCTGGCTCTCGTCAACTTCGGGCTTTGCCCGTTTCTTTACTGGCACAATCGCCTGCCGCAGGAATCCTTTTTCAGCGCCGCGGTCTTTGTGCTGGCCCTCTCGGCCGTAACCTTTTTATTCAACTTGAATGTGGTCCTCAAACAGTTGGGGGCTATGCTCCCGGATGAAACCCTTCGGCACGAGACCGGACTGTTTACCTTGCTCAATCGCTGGTTGCTCGGCTTTCTGCTGTTGTTGACGGCCGTTTACGAAGTGTTGCTCCGCGCAACGCCCATGCTGTTGGAATTCGGTATCCGTTCCGTCTGGTTCAACGAGCTCGGCTTATGGTTGCTGGTATTCTTTGCTCTGTTGCCACTGGCCATGACCATGGCGCTCATCTGGAAAACCAAAGAAACCATCTTCGACAGCGTGTTTGATGCGAAGTGATGAAGACTGACGCGCTTTCTCAAATGGGCCGCCGCACCGCTCCGCCGCCTATTTCCTGGCTCATGCAGGCGGCACTGTCACGACCCAAATTGATTTCGCTGGCCGCCGGTTTCACCGACAACGCCACTTTGCCCGTTGAAATTTCGCACAAGGTAGTGCATCACGTTTTACGCTCGTCCAAAACCGGCCGACCCGCCCTCCAATACGGCATGACTGCCGGCGAAACCAATCTCCGCCAACTGACCGCGCTCCATTTGCGAAAACTGGATACGCAGGCAGCCGAACGGACGGAGCATTGGAGTGATGGAGTAATGGGGCCAAAAGCCCAACGCTCCACTGCTCCATCACTCCATTCCCCTTCTCGCGTGCTGATTACCGGCGGTTCGCAGCAATTGCTTTATATGACCACGGAAGCACTTTGCGATGAAGGTGATATCGTGCTCGTCGAAGATCCGACTTATTTTGTATTCCTGAGTATCCTGCAAAGCCGCGGCCTCCGCGCGCGCGGTGTCCGGCTGGAACGCGACGGTCTCGACCTCGCGCACCTGGAGACGGTTCTGGAACGATTGAAGAAATCCGGCGAACTCCGCCGGGTCAAGGCACTTTACCTGGTCAGCTATTTTCAAAATCCGACCGGCGTTACCACCAGCTTCGACAAAAAACGCGGCATCCTGCAATTGCTCAGGCAATTTGAGCGTGCGGCGGGCCATGCGATTTATCTGATTGAAGACGCGGCCTATCGTGAATTGCGGTTCAAGGGCCCGGACATCAAATCCGCCCTTATGGCGCCGGCGGCGGCGGAACGCGTCATCTATACCGGCACCTACAGCAAACCTTACGCCCCGGGCGCACGGGTTGGTTTTGGCCTTTTGCCCGAACCGCTCTTCACGAGCGTCCTGCGCATCAAGGGCAACCACGATTTCGGCACTGCCAATCTGCTGCAACAGCTGCTCGCCGGTGCTCTGGAAACCGGCCTGTACGACCGGCATGTCGCGAAAATTGAAAAACGCTACGGCCAAAAGGCGCAGGTGATGAAGCGGGCGATCGCTGAGCATTTTCCGCCGGGTATGGACATCTGGGAATCCAGCGGCGGACTTTATTTCTGGGCACGCCTGCCCGCGCATGTTTCCACCGGCGTCAAATCAAAAATCTTTCGGACTGCGCTAAAAAATGACGTGCTCTATGTGCCTGGTGGAATTTGTTACGCCGCCGACCCGGCTCGCAAAAAACCGGACCACGAAATGCGCATCAGCTTCGGCAATGCCAGTGAAGCAGATATTTGCGAAGGCATCAAACGGCTGGGCAGGGTGCTTCGTCCGTTTTTGAAATAACGCTGCCAAAGGCGTTGACAAAAGTGTTGTGCCGCTCAGAATCACAGCGGTCCGGGGGATACGTGGTTTTTAGAAGTTGGAGCTGATCGTTCAAAATCATGAAAATAAAATTCTCCTTTTTGCTGTTGGCTGGTTTTCTGGCCGTAACGGTTTCCCTCCGCGCGCAAGATGACCCGAACACCTTGCCGCCTAAAATCGCCGCGCTGCTTAAAAGTTTGAAGTACCGACAGGGTGAAATCGATTTGCGCGGCGGCCTGGCCCGATTGACGGTACCGACCAATTTTAATTACCTCGGCCCGGAAGACGCTGAAACGGTGTTGGTGAAGCTTTGGGGCAACCCGCCCGATGAACAAAAACCGCTGGGGCTCCTGATTCCGGCGGGCATGACGCCGATCAATTCCAACGCGTGGATCGTCACCATTGATTACAACGAGGAAGGCTTCGTCAAGGACGACGACGCGAATAAAATCAACTACGACGATTTGCTCAAAAAAATGCAAAAGGGTGTCGTCGAAGAAAATAAGGAACGCCGGAAAGAGGGTTATCCCACCGTGGAATTGGTGGGCTGGGCCGCGCCGCCGCGTTATGACCCGGCCACTCATAAATTGTATTGGGCAAAGAAATTGAGATTCGAAGGCGAGGGCGGCAACACGCTGAATTACAACATCCGCATTCTGGGACGCCGTGGTGTTCTGGAACTGACTGCCGTGGCGAACCTCGAACAATTCGATGCGATCGACAAACAAACCCCGGAAATTCTCGGCATGGTGGACTTCAAAGAAGGCAGTCGCTACGCCGATTTTGATCCCAAAGTGGACAAGGTCGCGAAATACGGTATCGCCACACTCGTGGCCGGCGGAGCCTTGGCGGCGGCGGCAAAGTTAGGACTGCTCAAAGGCCTTTGGGTTTTCATTCTCGCGGCGAAAAAATTTATCATCATCGCCATCATCGCTGTGGCCGCATTTTTCAGGAAATTGTTCAAACGTGGGGGCGGGAACCCCACGGCTTGATTAACCCGGCGGCCATTTCATGTAGCGTCCGCCAAGAATGTGAACGTGCAGATGCGGTACCGTTTCGCCGCCGTCAGCACCGTTGTTGATGACCAGCCGGAATCCGCTTTGGTCCAAACCCAGCTTCCCCGCCACTTCGGCGGCCTTGAGCAACAGGTAACCGATTAACTCCTGATCTTCGGGTTTCGCCTCGGCCACGCGCGGGATCGGTCTCTTCGGAACAATCAAGGCGTGTGTCGGGGCCTGGGGATTGATGTCGCGAAACGCGAGCACCTGATCATCTTCATAGACAATCTGTGCCGGGATTTCACGGGCGATGATTTTTTCAAACAGGGTCTTCATCCAGTTTTAAGTTTTGCATCTTTAATTTTGAATTCCAGAAGTTGCAGAATGGCAACAACGTTTCCACTTGAAACTTAAAAAACTTAAAATTTAGAATTCAGTTATTCCACCACCAGGGCACAATCGGACGATTCCGGCTCGGCGGAGAGGCATTGGCGCAGGTATTCGACGATATGGTCCTGCAATTTTTCGCAGCGGCCGCTCCAGCGGCGAGCCCCGGCCATCTGCTTGACGCAGCCGCGCAAACCGCGAAAACGCAACACCCGCGGTGACTGCCGCAGCTGGGCGCGCAATTCATGGCGCAGACGCGGGAAGAAGAACAGTTCGAAACCACCGCCGGTTTCACGCGCCATCAGCCCCAGGTCGGTTTCCGTGGTCTCCGGTTTGTGTGATTCCAGGGTACCGGCGCGGATGGTGAAACCGAGCTGGCGCAGCACCTTTTCCAGGGCGCCGGCGAACTCCCCTACGGTGACACTCTCGCGGCACAGATCCTTCTTGAAGTAGTGGAAGACAGAGGCGGCGGCGTGGCGCAATACTTCGGGGTCAAGCCAGCCGTCGTCGCCGCCCACGAGCTCGACGGAAATCATCTCGGCCGAGCAGGGCACACTTTCACCGTTGGCGAGTCTGAACAGCAGGCATTCGGACAGCAAGGCAATCATTTGGCAGCCTCCAGTTTTTTGACTTCATGAACGAAATCCGTGGCCTCCTGAAACCGCCGATAGACACTGGCAAATCGTACATAGGCGACCTCATCAATGTCCCGCAGACCGTCCATGACTGATTTGCCGATGAATTCAGCGGGCACTTCACTTTCAAACTTGTCGGTCACGGCGGCGACGATATGGTCGGTCAAATCCTCCATGACCTGCGGACTGACGGGGCGCTTCTGACAGGCCTTTTTGATGCCGGACAAAAGCTTCTCGCGGGAAAATTCCTCGTGTCGCCCATCCCGCTTCAACACCATGAGCCCTTCCCGTTCAACTTCTTCATAGGTGGTGAACCGATGACCGCACTTGCTACATTCGCGGCGGCGGCGAATCGTGGCTCCTTCGCGCGAGGCGCGCGAGTCAATGACTTTGTCTTCCTGACAGCCGCACTTGGTGCAACGCATAAAGCCACTGCTAATTGTGGCTGCTTTCTTGTATCATACAAAGTTTTGTGGTGTCAAGGGGTGACCGGCAGGATGCGGCCGAAAGTTATTCACAAGAAAGTGCGCTTGCGTTCACGCATTTTTTGGTTATGCTTAACGACTCTTTTTGCGAGATGGCAGTGACACGATTTTTTTACGATTGATTTTATGGCAACAGCGAACGACCTCCGCCGCGGCATGGCGATCAACTACAACGGTGACATTTCAGTGGTGCTGGACATGCAACACCGTACGCCGGGCAACCTGCGCGCGTTTGTCCAGGCAACGCTCCGCAGCATCCGCACCGGTAAATCGTCCGACGTGCGGTTCAGTTCCACCGAGCGCATCGAGCCCGTCCCAATGATCACCAAACGGATGGAGTACAGTTATAAGGATGGTGAGGATTATGTTTTCACCGATCCGGAAACGTACGAAACGGTCACGCTTACTCCGGAATTGGTCGGCGATTCAAAAAATTATCTGGTAGAGAATGGCGGAGCAACCGTGACCTTTGTGGAAGAGAAGGCCGTGTCCGTTGAGTTGCCATCCAGTGTCGTCCTGGCCGTAACCGATGCGCCGGAAGGGATCCGCGGCGACTCATCCAATAACGTCCAGAAACCCATCACGCTGGAAACCGGCATCACGGTTCAAGCGCCATTGTTCATCAAGACGGGTGAGAAGATCAAGGTGGACACCCGCACCGGCAAGTATATGGAGCGCGCCTGAGGGCCGGAGAAGCCGGCTTTGACCCGTTGCAGCCCGTCGCCGGCGGGCTTTTATTTTGCAAGGGAATGCTTTTCAAGCCCACCGGGTTTGGTTATTTCTGTGCCGACACATATGCCGGAGCAGGCAAAAGGAGAGAAGTTGTTTCACGGCATTGCCGTTTCCGCCGGCATTTGCCGGGGGAAAATTCTTGTTCTCCACCGTGCCCGCCACATCATCGCCCGCCGCGGACTGGCCGACAACGAGCTCAATGAAGAAGTCAGCCGCTTTGAAAAGGCGCTCGTCCAGACGCGCCAGCAAATCCTGGAAATTCAGGGTAAAGTGCGGGAAACCCTCAGCTCGAAGGAAGCGGACATTTTTGAGGCCCACCTGCTGATGCTGGAAGACCGGGTATTGGTGGATGAGGTCATCCGCATGGTCCGGGAACAAAAAGTCAACGCCGACTTTGCCTTTCACACCGTGGCGGAGCGTTACGTCACGGCGCTCGTCTCGGCCAATGACGAATACCTCCGTGAACGCGCCAACGACATGCGCGATCTGACCGCACGGGTGCTGGATAACCTGCTGGAGGTGGAGGATGAATTTGACCTGCGCCATCTCGCCGAACCGTGCATCCTGGTCAGCCACGATCTGAGCCCGTCCACCACGGCGCAACTGGACAAGAAATTCGTGCTGGGGTTCGCCACCGACATCGGCGGGCAGACTTCGCATACCGCCATCATGGCGAGGTCATTGGGCATCCCCGCCGTCGTCGGTCTCCAAACCGTCAGTCAGGAATTGGACAGCGGCGATTACGCATTGCTGGACGGTTATAACGGCACGGTCATCGTCAACCCGACCGATCAGACGCTGTTCGAATACGGGCAGTTGGCGAAAATCAAGGCGTCCCTGGCGGAGAAACTGCGGGAAATTCAACAGCAGCCCGCGGTCACCCTGGACGGCAAAATCATTCATCTTTCGGCCAACATCGAAGATCAGAACGATATCGAATCGGTGCTGGCGCACGGCGCCGAAGGCGTGGGTTTGTTTCGGACGGAATATCTGTTTATCAGCCGCGAAAGCCTGCCGACCGAGGAGGAACAGTATCAGTCCTATCGCAAAGTGGCCGCGGCGTTGAAACCGAATCCGGTTATCATTCGCACTCTCGATTTAGGCGGTGACAAATTCGCCTCGCATCTGCAGCTGGCCAAGGAAGTCAATCCCTTCCTGGGCTGGCGGGCCATCCGGTTCTGCCTCGCGCAACCGGAATTGTTCCGCGCCCAGCTCCGCGCCATCCTGCGCGCCAGCGCCGAGGGCAACGTTAAAATGATGTATCCGATGATTTCCGGCCTGGAGGAACTGAACCAGGCCAATGCGCTGGTGGAAAAATGCCGGGCCGAACTGCGCGCCGAGGGGCTGCCATTCGATGAAAAAATGGAAATCGGTGCGATGATTGAAATTCCATCCGCCGCGTTGATCGCCGACGTGCTGGCTCCTCGCGTCAAGTTTTTCAGCATCGGCAGCAATGACCTCATCCAATATACGCTCGCTGCCGACCGCACCAATGAGAAGGTGTCACACCTTTATGAACCAACGCACCCGGCGATCATCCGCCTCATCAAAATGACGGTGGATGCAGCACATCGGCATGGAATCTGGGCGGGTGTCTGCGGTGAAGTCGCCGGGGATCCCGTGCTCGCGCCGCTGTTGATCGGTCTGGGGGTGGATGAACTCAGCGCCGCGCCGACCGTCGTGGCCCAGGTCAAATATATCGTTCGCCGCCTCAAATTGAGCGAAGCCCAGGCACTGGCTGAATTTGCAATCCAATGCGAATCGCCCACCGAAATTTATGCGCATTGCCGGGAATTGGCTCGCCAGACGGCACCGAGTCTTTTTGAAAGCGAATCATGAAGATGATCATCCTTGCCGCCGGTTACGCGACCCGGCTGTATCCGCTTACTCTTAATCAACCCAAGCCGCTATTGCATGTCGCCGGTAAACCGATGGTGGAATATGTCCTCGACAACCTCGCGCCCATCGGAGGCATCGACCGTGTTTACGTCGTCACCAACGCCAAATTCGCAGGTCATTTCCAACAATGGTCGGACCAGTACCGCGCCACCAAATCCAAATTTGACTTCACCGTCGTCAACGACGGCTCGACCGACGACGCCAATAAACTCGGCGCCATTGGCGACATTCATTTTGTCCTTAAGACCCAGCATGTGGACGACGACCTCATCGTCGTGGCCGGAGACAATCTGTTCAGTGAAAAACTGGGTGATTTCGGAAAATTTTGCCGCGAGAAGAACGCACCGGTCCTGGCGCTATACGACGTGGGTGATTTGGAACAGATCAGAAAGTACAACTCCATTTCTGTGGATAGCACCGGTCGGATCACGTTTTTCGAAGAAAAACCAAAGAACCCGACCAGTACCCTCACCGGCATCGCGCTTTATTTTTATCCGAAAGACAGCATCCCGCTCATCCGACAGTACATGGCCGAAGGTAACAACCCTGACCAGCCGGGCCGATTGGTCCAATGGCTTTACCCGCGCACAGCGGTTTATACCTGGCGCGTACCCGGGCTCTGGTTTGATATCGGCTCGAAGGAAACACTGGAGGAGGCCAACCAGATCTTTGCCAGCCTTCCCGGCGTGAACAAATAAATCTCCGGTCGCGCAAAAATATTTCCCGGTCATCGGGGGCATGATACAAACGGAAAGCGACCATGGATTTTTTCGATCAGGAAACGCATGCCAGGAGGCAAACACGCCTGCTCGGATGTCTGTTTGGGCTGGCGGTATTGGCCTTCATTGTCCTGACGTATTTGATTCTGGCCGTACCGATTCTGTTTTTCTGGAAAAATTCGGCGTTGTCTACAGGCTTTTCTCAATGGATTTGGGATCCGCGCCTGGCCTTATGGGTCGTGGCCGGCACCTTGCTTTCCACCACACTGGGTTGTCTTTATAAAATGCACCTGTTGTCCGGCGGTGGTGCCGTAGTCGCCGAGCTGCTGGGTGGCCGGAAAATCGATCCGGATCCAGCCGACCCGGACGAAAAACGATTGCGCGATGTCGTTGAGGAAATGGCCATCGCTGCCGGTCTGCCCTCACCGGAAATCTACGTGCTCGACCATGAGCGGGGTATCAACGCCTTTGCCGCCGGCCACACCCGCGAGGATACGGTCCTGGGCGTCACGTTCGGGTGCCTGAAGCTGCTGACGCGCGACGAATTGCAGGGCATAGTCGCCCACGAATTCAGCCACGTGTTGAACGGCGACACCCGGTTGAATATGAAACTGATGGCGCTGGCCCACGGGCTTTTCTGGCCGACGATTGTCGGCCGCATTCTGGTGCGTGGAACCACGCGCGCGCCGGAAATCGGTGAATCCATCTTTGATGAGGGCACCCCTCCAATTTTTCTGCCCACCGCGCCCCTGGGGGTGCTGTTCCTGATTATCGGCGGCGTCAGCTCACCCCTGGTACGACTGCTCAAAAGTCTGATTTGCCGCGAACGCGAATGGTTGGCGGATGCCGCGGCGGTGCAATTCACACGCAATCCGGCCGGCATCGCCGGCGCACTCAAAAAAATCGGCGGGTTGTACAAGCAGGGACGGCTCGACACACCATATGCCGAAACTGCCAGTCACTTGTATTTTGCAAATTCCGCTTTCTATCCGTGGCTCAGCTGTCTCTCCACCCACCCGCCGCTCACCAAACGGATTCTGGCCATTGATCCGGCATTCGACGGCCAGTTTGCACATGTTCAATCCCTGCCGCGCCCGGCGGAAGACCTCGCAGAGGAAGCCAAATACGACCGGGAGTACGAAGAAACCATCCGGCGGGCGCGCGAGGAGGCCAAAGAGCGCGGGGAACTGCAGTGAAATTTATTTCACCGTCACAACGACGTAATTTTTTTTGCCCTTGCGCAGCAGGATATGCTTGCCGAAGAGCAAATCGTTGCTCGTGATCGCATGCTGAAAACTGGATTCACGAACATTGTTGAGGTTTACGCCGCCGCCTTCAACGTCTTTGCGCGCCTGACCCTTGGATGAACATAAACCGGAAAGGATGAGCAGCTCCACCAGTGGCAAACCGGCACCGTCCAGTTTCGCCTTTTCCAGTTCCTTTGTCGGCACCTCGCCGACAATTTCGTTGAACGTGCTTTCGGCGAGCCCTTTGAGGTCACCCCCGAATAGAATTTCGCTGGCGCGGATGGCTTCCATGGTTGCCGCCGGCCCATGTATTAAATCGGTGGCTGCCCGGGCCAGGGCCTTGTGCGCCTCGCGCGTGCCAGGATTTTCCATGTGCTTTTTTTCCAGCGCTTCAATCTCCGCTTTTGGCAAAAACGTGAAGTATTTCAGGTAACGGATGACATCGCGGTCATCCGTATTGACCCAAAACTGGTAAAATTTGTAGACGCTCGTCCGTTTCGGGTCGAGCCACACAGCTCCGGCCTCGGTCTTGCCGAATTTCGTACCATCGGCATTGGTGATCAGCGGAAGCGTGAGACCGTACGCGGTTTTGCCCAGCTTCTTACGAATGAGATCAATGCCCGCCGTGATGTTACCCCATTGGTCGCTGCCGCCAATCTGCAGTTCGCAACCATGTTTCTCGTACAACACCAGAAAATCAAACGCCTGCAACAGCATGTAGCTGAATTCGGTATAGCTGATGCCCACCTCGCGGTCCTCCATCCGCGCCCGAACGCTTTCCTTGGCAACCATCTGGTTGACGGAAAAATGCTTGCCAACATCGCGGAGGAAATCGAGAAAAGAAACGTTCGCCGTCCAGGAAGCGTTGTCCACCAACCGCGCCGGATTGGTTTTGGTTTCAAAGTCGAGCAACCGTTTGAGTTGTTCCTTTACGCTGGCGATGTTGCGTTCCAGCACTTGTTTGGTGAGCAGCTGTCGCTCCTGGGTCTTGCCGCTGGGATCACCGATGGAACCGGTGGCGCCACCCGCCACGGCAATCGGATGATGGCCAAGCGCCTGGAACCGACGGAGCGCGAGCAAGGGCACCAGATTGCCAACGTGCAGGCTGTCAGCGGTCGGATCAAACCCACAGTAAAGCGTGAGCGGAGTGGAAACTTTTTTCGCCAGTTCCGGCACATCGGTGCAATCGGCAATGAGACCGCGCCATTTCAATTCTTCCAGAATGCTCACAAAGGCAGAATAAATTGACGATGGCTAATTGCCAATGGCCAATTGATGTTTGGTTCCTCCTCACTCTCGTCCTCGTCGTCGAATTTTCGATTACAAGAACGCGGACGACAACGAGGACGGTTGGAGAAACTTTGGACTTTGGACTTCAGGCTTGGGACTTTAATCTTCGGCGATGTCACAAATGTTGAAGTCGTCCGGCGCGATGGCTGTCGCCACGTTTACCAGCCGTATCCTGGGCATGGTGCGCGAAATAGTCTACGCCCAGTTCATGGGTGACACCTGGGTCGCCGGGATTTTCAAGTTTGCCTTCCAGATTCCGAACCTCTTCCGCAGGTTACTGGGCGAAGGCGCGTTGACCGCAGCGTTCATTCCCATCTTTAAGGAAAAGGAAAAAACACACGGCGAAACCGAGATGTGGCGCGCGGCGAACGCGGTGATTTCCGGCCTGGTCATGGTTGCGAGTGTGGTCGTGGCGCTGGTCTTGCTCGGTCTCTCCCTCGCCCTGGCGCTGCATCAGTTCGACGCCAAAACCGAGCTGATGTTGCGGTTGCTGCGGGTGATGTTTCCCTACATGGTGCTGGTCTGCGTCGCAGCAGCGTTCATGGGCATGTTGAACGCCCGCGGCCACTTTTTCATTCCGGCGATGGGCGCGACCGCGCTTAACGTCGTGATGATCGGCTCCGTGCTCTGGCTCGCCCCGAAATTCGGCCTGGACCTGCCGAAGGAACAAAGGCTGCCGGTACAGATTTTTGCGCTGGCTTACGGAGTGCTGGCGGCGGGAGTGGCCCAGGCCGCGTTTCAACTGCCAACGCTCTGGCGCGACGGCTTCCGTTACCGGTGGGTTTCCCCCTGGCACAATGAAACCGTCCGATTGGTGGTGACCCGCATGATTCCCGCCACCATTGGCGTCGCCGCGTTTCAAATCAACGTGACGCTGGTCCAATTCCTCGCCGTCTCGGTCAATCCGCAAATCAACGCCTCCTTTGATTACGCCGTGCGCCTGATGGAACTGCCGCAGGGCATGTTCGGTATTTCACTGGCGACGTATTTGCTGACAGCCTTGAGTGCCCTGGCGGTGGAAAAAAAGTACCCGGAATTTCGCGCCACGTTGCGGCACGGGTTGGGCACACTGCTCTTCGCCAACCTCATCGCCGCTGTTTTGCTCGTCGTGCTGGCGGAACCCATTGTGCGACTGCTGTTTGAACACGGCAACAAATTCACCGCCGCCTCCACCACCCGCGCGACGTTCGCCCTCCAATGCCTCGCCCCCGGGCTGGTGGCCTTTTCCTCCGTCAACGTCCTGGCACGGGCGTTTTTCGCACTGGGCGACACCAAAACGCCGATGAAAATCAGTGTGTTTTGTCTCACGCTGAATCTGATCCTGGCGGCTGTGCTCATCCTGCCGTTGCGGCAGGGCGGCCTCGGCCTGGCAAACACGGCAACGTCCATCTGCAACGTTGGCCTGCTGCTTTACTGGCTGCGCCGGAAACTCACCACGCTGGAAATGGAACCACTGCGCGCGACCTTTTTGCCACTGGCGGTGGCTGGAATTTTGGCGGGATTGGTGGCGTGGGGTGGCTGGCAATTTTGGGAGGGCAAAATCGGACATGCGACCCTCGCATTGAAAATCGGCGCGGTATTTGTACCGGCCGGAGTGGCCGGTCTGGTTTACTGGGTGACAGCTCTGGCGTTCAAAATTCCAGCGGCGAAAGAGATGGCGGAGTTTGCCCTGGCAAAGTTTAAAAAATAAACCGGGAGGGACGGCGTGCCGCCGTCCCTGATTTTTATTTGGGACATCGACTCGGCGTGCCTCCCAAAATCAAATTCTCACCACGGCCATCCAGCAATTTTGCCCGAACTTCGCTTTGAATTTTTCGGTGAGTGCCTCGGCAGCGGGCACATTATTAAAAATGGCAAACGTCGTCGAACCGCTACCGGACATCAGCGCGACCAGCGCGCCATGGGCAAGGAGAAATTCCTGGAACAGCGCGAGCAACGGGTACTTTCCCAGTACGGGTGCTTCCAGCGAATTGTAGAAACGGTCAGCACCGGCGGGCCAGTTGTCGGTTTGCAAATTTGAAATCAATTCCCCGGCACGCCCGGGCCGGCCGTTCAGGGCGACCGGAAACCGTGCCAGCTCCTGATACGCCCACGCGGTGGAAACACCGAACCCCGGGTGAATCAACAGCAGTGCCTTGTCGCGCAAGGCTGGAAACGGAGACAGCGGTTGGATTTGTTCGCCCCGGCCACTGGCCAACGCCGGCTGGTTCTGCAAAAAGAACGGCACATCCGAACCAAGCGACGCGGCCAATTCGGTGAGTTTTTCCGATGCGAGTGGCTGTTCGAAAAGTTCGTTGAGGGCCAGCAGGGTGATGGCGGCATTGCCGCTGCCGCCGCCGAGACCGGCCGCGAGGGGAATCTTCTTCTCCAAATGAATCTTTACCCCTTCCTGGATTTTTGTTGTCTGCAAAAATACGGCGGCCGCCCGGTGGACCAGGTTTTGCGCGTCCACGGGCAGGTTGGCATCGGAACACGAAAGTTCGACGCCGGCACCACCGCGCGTAAACGTCAACCGGTCGCACACATTAACGGGTTGCAGGACGGTCTCAAGTTCGTGAAAACCGTCGGCGCGCCGGCCGAGGATGTTCAGCAGCAGGTTGACCTTGCACGGCGATTTTTTTTCCAGGCGCATGGGGTCTTT
Organism: uncultured Verrucomicrobiae bacterium; assembly: GCA_963708525.1. Classification (GTDB taxonomy): domain Bacteria; phylum Verrucomicrobiota; class Verrucomicrobiia; order Limisphaerales; family UBA11358; genus UBA11358. The sequence continues at coordinate 157,916 of CAVPTH010000009.1, forward strand.
ACCAAAGCAAAACGCGCCAACGAACAGGTGTTGGCGCGCGGGTCAAAACGGGTTCCGACACGTTTAATTGTCAGTGACCTGGAACCGGCTGTTGGGAACCAGGGGAGCAATGTCGCCTCCACTTATGCCCACGTACGTATCGGTGTCATATAACGGATCGGCCGGTAAACCGGGTTGGTAACAGTCCGGATAAGCCGGGTTGGGCGAGAGATAGCTGGTGAAAAGGGGATGATACGGCGGTATCGGAAAAGTAATGACTTCATAGAGGCCCACGCCGGTCCGTGCGACGGTACGGTCGAAACCACTGACAAATCCGACGGTGCGACCGGCGGCCGGCGACTCAAACACGGCGGTCTGTTCCACGGACCGCCGCCATTCGCCACCACGGACAATTTCGGCAGAATTACTCATGCCGCGGCCGAGTTTGGATTCCATCTGGCCCAGCACAACCGGAAGTGAGCACCGCGGCCAGAGCAACCGCGCTCAGAAGGAAAAGTGCGCTACGCATAAATTCTCAAGTTGACGATTGAAGCTTACGGCAATGTGGCGGGATGTAAAGCACGTTTTGCATCCGTCCCCGCCTCACCGCCCGGGGGTCACCTCTGCCCCGTGCATCCGTTTCCTTTCCCGGCGGTCCCAATACCACGCAATCCAGACGGTGACCTCGTAAAGCAGTTGTAACGGCACGAACATTACCAGCTGCGTGATCGGCTCGGGCGTGGTCAGCACCGCACCCAAAACCAGGTTGATGACGATCATGTAACGCCGCGCCTTTGCCAGGGTGCGATAGTCAATCACACCGATTTTTACCAGCGTGAGAATCACCACCGGCAGCTCGAACCCCAAACCCATGCCGAGCATGAACTTGCAGACAAAACTGATGTATTCCTCCGCCCGCCACTGCAGCGCGCCAAACCCGAGCCACTGTGAATACATTTGCGCCGCTGCCAGCGCGACCGGCATCAACAGGAAATAACAAAACGCCACGCCGGTGAGGAACAGGCCGATGCCAACGATCAGACCACGATAAACATATTTACGCTCGCGGATTTTCAACGCCGGAAAGACAAATCCGGCCACAAAGTAAAAAATGAACGGCGACGCCAACAACGCGCCGCCATAAAGCCCCACCTGGAAGGCCACGACAAATCCACCCGCCGGGCTCAGGTTGACCAGTTCGATGTTTCTCTTCCCGGCCGTGGCAGAGTTGGCGGAATTGCTGTCGATGCTCCAGCCCAGCACCTGGTTGGTGCCGAGTGTGAGCGGTTCCACGGTGACGGCAATGACACGGTTCGTTCCCAGGTTCAGGGATTTTCCCTGTTCGGGCGTGATCTGAAAATTGCCGACATGGTTTGTGCCGAAGCTGACGACCACGGTTTGGTTTGTGTTCGGGTGGTAGTTATAGGTATGGTCCAGCGGCCATTTGATGATTCTGACGACGTGGTTGGCTCCAATCAGACAGACGATCATCCCCAAAAACAAGGCGACCATGCTCTTGATGAGCACCCAACGGAAGTCTTCGAGGTGTTCGAGAAACGTTTTGACCGGGCCGCCTTCGGCCTCGTCGGGACGTTCCGGTTCGTTGTCGCCGGCCATGCCGAAAAACCGCCGCCGTCAGACCTTCGGCGGATTGGTGGATTGCGAAACGGGTTGACCGGACTGCGATTGACCGTCGGTGACGGGTTTGTTCGGGGTCGCGGGTTTATCCTCCGCCGCGTTGTGAATCTCATCCGTCACTTCACGTGTCGCCTTTTTGAATTCCTTGATGCCCTGGCCCAGACCGCGGGCCAACTCGGGAATCTTCCTGGCGCCAAATAAAAGCAGGACGGCCAAAATCACTATCACCCATTCCCAGCCACCGAGCCAAGCTGCAATCATGACTTTCATAAATTTGACGAGCCTTTGACAGGTTACGCCCGGTTTATCGGTTAGTAAAGCGGCAAATCAATCCGGGAAGGACGGCGTGTCGCCGTCCCAAATTTTTACGGTGAAATAATCAGGGACGCCGACACGGCGTCCCTCCCAAAGTCAAAAAATTACGCCCCGGTCTTGGGATGCAACAACACAAAATCATCCCGGCGGTTCGAAGACCACGCCGACTCGTCGTGGCCGGAATCCATGGGTTTGTCCTTGCCGTAACTGATGGTGCGAATGCGGGCGGGATCAACACCCATTTTGGCCAAAGCTTCGCGCGCGGCCAGGGCCCGGCGATCCCCGAGTGAACGATTGTATTCCTCGGTACCGCGCTCGTCGCAATTGCCCTCTATGGTCAGCTTGGCGCTGGGATCGGAATTCAATTTCGAAGCCACGGCTTGAAGTTTCGATTCTTCGTTATGGCGGATGACCGAACTGTCATAGGCAAAATGAACCGTGTAAGCGGCCAACGCCTGGCGGTCCTGGGTCATGTTGTCAAAATCGTTGATATTTGCCTGCTCGCCGCCGCCGGGTTGGTTGTCTCCCCTGGTGCCGCCCGGTCCAATGTCGCCGACCTGGCCTCCTTGCCCATTCCCGATGGGCGTGACGCCGACCGGCTTGTGATTTCGGCAGCCCGTGGCGGCAAGAGTAACCGCCAATGCCAGTGTCATAGGGTAAACCAGCTTCATCATTTTCATAATTTTTCCTTCGGTTAAAGGTTTGTTAAAACGGTTAAACTCATCTCGCCCAGGCCGGTTCGGAATCGCTGCCCGAAATCTGGCGAATATCCTTGACCTGTTTCGTGTACACGTCAAGCAAAGACAGCACGTAATGACCGCCGGAGCGGCGCGCGTAAATCAGCGTCCGCGAATTCGGCGACCACGACGGATCCTCACCCCGCACCAGGATGATGGGAGGCGCGCTGCCGTCTGCCGGCATGACACAAATATCAAACTCACCCGCCTGCATCGTGAAGGCGATCCATTTGCCGTCCGGCGACCAGTCCGGCTCCGTCGGGTTGGGGGTGCCCGAAGTGCGAATCACCTGCACTTCGCCACCGCCGGCGGGAACTTTCGCCAGCATACGGCGTTCATGCATCTTGGTGGCAAAACAAATCCATTGCCCGTCGGGCGACCAGCCCGGAGAGGAATCCTCGCTGGTGGAGGTCAGCTTCTTGGGATAGGAACCCTGGGCGTTGGCGACCCAGACATTCGGGCTGCCGCTTCGACTCATAATCATGGCCACCCGTGAACCATCCGGCGAGGCCGCCGGGCTGATGTTCGACCCGCTGTAATGCGCGATGACGTGACGATCGCCAGTGCTCAGATTGTGATAAAAGATGTCCGGATTGCCGAGTTTGTACGAGTTGTAATATAGGGCCGGCCGGCCGGGTACCCACGTGGGCGCGGAGACGATGACACCGTCCTCCGTGACAGCCTTCGCATTGTGCCCGTCGAAATCGGCCACGTAAATCTCACCACTGCCACTGGAAGCTTGAACCTTGAACGCAATTTGGGTTTGTGCAATACCCTTCTTGCCGGTGATGGCCAATACAATATCGTCGGCAAAGGCATGCGCCTGCCGCCGCAACGTCGCGCCGTTGTAGGAGCGCGACAGGATGCTGGTTTTCGCGAAGCGGTCCACGACACGGCCTACCACATCACCGCTGCTGCTGCCGCTGATCTGGTATTGGGCGGCATCGGGACTCACAAAGCTGAATCCCTGGACATAGAGGTCAAATTTCAAAATAGCCGTGACGTCACTGCCGAATCCGTCGATGGAAACAGGCACCGGTTTGGTGTTGCCGAGGCTGGAAACGGGACGCGTGATGACAATTTCATTTTGATCACTTTGACCGCGCGACCAGACCACGGCAAGGACGGCCAACAAAACCGACAGACAAATTTTAAAGCGATTTTTCATTCGAGCATTCGTTTCAATTGGGGATTAAAGTTAATGGTATAGGTCCGTTGTTTGTCTGTGGTTCCCTCCGGAAATGGCGCAATAAAGGTGACCCGCTCCAGCGTTCTTTGCACCGAGGCGTCCAGCGCGGCATCCCCGGATGCATCGGTGATGCGGGCGGAAATGACTGTACCGTCGCTGGCAATGGTGACTCTCACTTTTGTGTTTTCGTTGTCGTTGGCGATGGCGTCGGGTAGCGTCCAGGCCTGATCGTAAATGCTTTTGACCACGGAAGCATAATTGGCGTAAGCCACACTGCTATTGCCGGGCATGTCCACCGTGGTGCTCGGTGAGAGATTCTGCTTCAAACTCCGGATTGCTTTGCGCAAAGCCCGCGCCTGTTGCGCAGAATTGTCGGGCGTTGAAGTGTTTTGCGTGGCATTGCGTTTCACGAGGTGGGTATCGACTTGAATCTTGTGCTCCTGGGGTTTTTCCGGCGCCGGCTTGGTCGGTTCGGGTTTGACGAGTTTCTCCACTTTTTCCGGGACCGGCGGCGGTTCCACCGGTTTTGGCGGTGGCGCCACCACGGGTTGCGGCGTCGGCGGCTGGGGTGTGGGTTGCACGGCCGGCGGCGGTGGCTGAGCACCCCGCACGCCGCTGGTAAATTGCGCATCAATCAAATTGGCCGGAATAACATCGAGTACCTGCAAATCATCCGTCTTGGTGCGGCGTTCAAAGAATGCCGGGCCGACCAGCAAAATCACGAATAACAGCAGGTGAATGCCTGCCGTGGCCAGAACGCATTTTTTTTGCAGCCGGTTCATTTGGTCGGTTCGGTGCGCAACGAATAGCGCGTGATGCCGTTGCGCTGGCAGCCGTCAATCACCGCAGCAATGTATTTGTACGGATCATCCTGGTCCGCCCGAATGTAAACAATCAGGTTCGGGTTGACCCGGAAATCCGATGCCAACTGCGCAATCATCGCTTCGAACGGCATCCGCCGCCGGTCGAGCGCATAAACCCCCGTCGCGCTGACTTCGACGGTGCGGATGTCGCGTTTGTTCACAAATTTTTCCGGCTGGCCGCCGCGCGGGAGTTTGAGATTGATGCTCTGCTCCAGCAACGGAGTGGTGATGACGAAAATGATGAGCAACACGAACGCCAGGTCGAGCAGCGGCGTGATGTTGATCTCGCTCAGCGTCACCAGGTAACTGCGTTGTGAAAAGCGTCTCATTCTTCTTCTTCCAGGTATTCCGATTCCATTTTGGAAACCAGTTCCTGCGCAAAATTGTCGAGTCCGACGGTGAACACCCGCAAATTGTGTACCAATCCATTGTAGCCAAACATTGAGGGAATGGCCACGAGCAGGCCGGCCACCGTGGTGATGAGCGCCGCCGAGACGCCGGGGGCCATCGCGGCCATCGTCGCCGCGCCTTGCTGCGCGATGTCGGCAAATGTGCTCATCACGCCCCAGACGGTTCCGAGCAAACCGAGGAACGGCGCGCCGTTCGAGGCCACCGCCAGCCAGATCAAACCGGATTCCAGCTTCAACGATTCCTGCGCGACCACGTTTTCGATGGCGCGTTTGACGTGTTCCATGTTTTTCAGCGAGACGCGCTGCCGGCGCCGCTCACCGCCGGGACCGCGCAACCGTGCGTCCAGTTGTACGCAACCGACCCGGTACACTTCGTACAACGGGCAGCCCTCGACCTGCAACTTGCGATCGAACAGGTCGAGCACGGATTTTTGCGAACGGAATTCCTCGTTGAAATAATAATTCAGCCGGCGGGCGCGGCGCATTTGCAGGGCCTTGGAGGTCATCACCGACCAGGCAATCACGGAAAAGACGGCGAGACAGGCAATGACCGCCTTCCCTTCGGGCGTCGCCTGTTTCCAGACATAAAGGAGCTCCGCTTGATTGGAAGCGGCCCCCACGACAGCAAACGATAATACGTTAATCATGCCGACAAAATAACCTGGTCGTGAGGAACCGATGTAGCGGCCAAGTGGCAGGCGGTCGAGCAACATTCCTGCCCCTCACAAATTACTACCCGTCCTCCCGGGAAATGCAATGTCTTTTTATAAAAAAATGTACAGAGAAGAAGCCAGTTTTTTTATGGCCTTCCGTATCCCAAAATTTTGCAATCCCCGCCTCGGGACAAACCGCGCGCCCAGCCACGGCAGCCGGAAAATTCGTCTTCCATCGAAATGCTCGGCCAGCAAATCTGGATTTGATTGAGTGGACGTGTCCGGCCTGGGCGGTGACATCAAAACCACGCGCGCCCGAGCCAGGACACGCGACGGCAATGCTTCCAGCGTGAGCAAGACCTGATTGACCGCACCGAGCCGGTTCGGACACACGATGATTGGAGTCGCATGCAACGACACAATCAAATCGCGGGAATCAAATTTTCCGCCAAGCGGGCTCAGCAATCCACCCGCGCCTTCGATGAACACAACTTCAAACCGGCTTTGCATCGCGCGGATATGCGCCAGCACTTCGGCGGAGCTGACGCGTCTGTGTTCCTGGCGCGCGGCCAGCAACGGGGCCATGGGGGCGCGAAAATGCCACGGGTTGACTTCATCCAGCGTGAGCGCGCCGTTCAACACCGCATGGAGCATGCGTGCGTCATCCCTGCCACCCGAACAAACCGGCTTGAGCGCCACGGCATGGATGCCCTGACCGCGGAGATATTGCGCGAGCAACCGGGTCAGCACTGTTTTACCGACGCCGGTGTCCGTTCCGGTGATAAAGAATGTGGTTCGCCGCATGGCGGGCGATATCAAAGCGGAAAAGCCGGCGGGATGCCATTAAAACCGTTGACGATTCCGGCGTGGTTCACGTAAGCTGCACGGCTCGCTGACAACCGAATTTGATTGTGAACGTCACCGTGGAAAATCTGGCTCCGTGCAAAAAATTGCTGCGGGTGGAAGTGGATGTGAAGGCCGTCGATGAGGCCTTTGCTGCCACGACGAAGGAATTTCAAAAACAAGCAGCGCTGCCCGGTTTTCGCCCCGGCAAGGCGCCCCGGGCCATGGTGCTCAAAAAATACGAGGCGGACATCAAAGACGAGGTCAAACGCAAGCTCATCGGCGATGCCTACCGCCAGGCGGTGGACGAAAAGAAAATCGACGTGGTTGGCCAGCCGGACATCGAAGAAATCCAGTTTGGCCCCGGTCAACCGCTGCAATTTGCCGCCACCATCGAGACCGCGCCGGAATTCCAGTTGCCGGAATACAAGGGCCTGCCGGCGAAGCGCGAGGTGAAGTCGGTCACGGACGCGGACGTGGAGCATGCGCTAAAGCTGCTCGCGCAGCAGCACATCAAGTTCGAAACCGCCGCGCGCGAATTGCGCCTGGGCGACATCGCCGTGGTGAACTACACCGGCACGTGTGAAGGCAAGCCCATGACGGAAATCGCGCCGACGGCCAAAGGGCTGGCGGAACAGAAAAATTTCTGGGTGGATGTCGGGCCGGAAACCTTTCTGCCGGGATTTGCCGATCAGCTCCTCGGCGCCAAAGCAGGGGACCGTCGCACGGTCAACACGGATTTTCCCAATGATTTTGCCACGAAGGAACTCGCAGGCAAAAAAGGTGCCTTCGACGTGGAACTGGTCGAGGTGAAGGAAAAGGTTTTGCCGGCCATGGACGACGCGTTCGCCAAAAAATATGGCGCGGAGGACCTGGAAAAACTGCGGGCCGGCGTGCGCCGGGACCTGGAAAACGAGCTGGCCTATTCGCAGACCCGGACGGTGCGCAACCAGATTGTTCGCGGCCTGCTCGATCGGGTGAATTTTGACCTGCCGGAAACGGCGGTCGCCCACGAAACACGCAATGTGGTGTATGACATTGTGCGGGAAAATTCGCAGCGCGGTGTGGCGCGCGATATGATCGAAAAGCAGAAGGATGAAATATATTCCGCCGCGACGCGGAGTGCGAAAGAACGGGTGAAACTGGCGTTTCTGGTCCAGCGCATAGCCGAGAAGGAAAATATCAAGGTGTCGCAGGAGGACGTCCTCCGTCGGGCGCAGACTCTGGCGGCGATGTATCAAATCCCGCCGGACAAATTTATCAAGGATTTACAGAAACGCAATGGCGTGATGGAGTTGTTCGACCAGGTAGCGCACGAAAAGGTGCTGGCTTTCCTGGAACAAAACGCCAGAATTGAAGACGTGTCCCCGGCCCCGGTGGGAGCTGGCGCCACGCCGAATTAACTGATGGGTTACCTCCGGCCCTGCCGGGACGTCTTTGAGTTAAGAGGGTCCGGTCCAAAGCCGCAACTTTGACCGTGACGTGGAGTTTATTGAGACAGCGCGGTCAACCGCGCTTTTTTGGCATGATGAAAAGTTCCAGAGTTTTCTCGTTTTTTTTCTTTGTGGCCCTGACGGCCGCCGCCCAAACCAGCACCAATATGGTCACCAGCACCAATACGGTCGCCGGTCGTCCTATGTCTCTGCTGGATTGCATCCAGGAATCGTTGGCGCACAACTTCGACGTCCAAATCGAACGTTATAACCCTCAGATCGCGCTTTATGTTCTGAATGCAACTTACAGCGGCTACGACCCGACGTTCAACTTCACGGGCCAGCATAGTTACAACAATACCGGCCTCCGCTACCAGAACGGCCAGTTCATCGGTGGGTCGGTGTCCGAACAGAACAATTTTGATACGGGCTTTACCGGCGGAACCCCCTGGGGGATGACCTATAATCTCAGTGCCAACGTTACGGATAGTAACATCGGGACCAACAATAACTTCGGGGTTCATAACAACTTCGGGGCGATCTCGCTCCAAGCCACCCAGCCGTTGTTGAAGAATTTCTGGATCGATACCACACGCCTGAACATCCGCGTGGCCAAAAACCGGCTGAAATTTTCCGAGCAAGGGCTGCGCCTGCAGCTCATCACCTCCGTCACCGCGGTCATCAATGCGTATTACGAACTCATCTTTGCGCAGCAAAATGTGCAAGTGCAGCAAGAAGCTTTAAACCTGGCCCAGACGCAACTCGACCAGGACAAGCAGCGCGTGCAGATCGGCACACTGCGCCATTTTGAGCGTGCAGCAGGACGAGTCGCAGTTGGCCCAGAGCAAAGCAGCTTTGATCTCCGCGCAAAGCACACTCGACACGGACGAAAACACCCTCAAAAACCTGCTGACCGACAGTTATTCCCAATGGCACGACTTAAACATCCAGCCCACGGCCACGCTGGAGGCGACGCCGCAATCGTTTGACTTGCAGAACAGCTGGAATGCGGGCCTGAATCAGCGCCCCGACCTGTTGCAGGCCAAGCTGAATGTGGAAGCGCAGGGCATCCAGTTGAAGTACTACCGCAACCAACTATTCCCGGAGATTAACCTGATTGGTACCTACGGTTTCAACGGTTCTGGCGGACTATCCAGCGATTACAATGGCACCTTTAACCAGTTCGGACAGGGTAATTCGCCGTTTTACAGTTATGGCGCCGCGTTGACGATGCCGTTGAGCAACGTCGGACCGCGCAACCAATACAAATCCACCAAGGCGACGTTGCAGCAGGTCTTGTTGCAGCTCAAGCAGTTCGAACAAAATGTCATGGTGGAAATTGACAACGCGGTGAAGACGGCGCAATCCAAGTACGAAAGCGTGCAGGCCACGAGGCAGGCAAGGATTTACGCCGAGACCGCACTCGATGCCGAACAGAAAACCTACGCGCGTCGGCAAGGCCACCACTTTCGAGGTGTTGACATATCAAAACAACCTGACCACCGCCCGTTCGGCGGAAATCCGGGCGCTCGCTGATTATAACGAGGCACTCGCCTCTCTGGCACAGCAGCAGGGTACGACCCTGGAACAGTACAACGTCAATCTCGAGGCGAAGTAATTTTATCTTCCTCGGCCTCGAAAAGTCGAATTCGATTACGAGAACGAGGACGACGACGAGGAGGATTGTGAATCACCAGAACTGCCACGCCCCGCGCCAGACTACCCACATGCCCAGCAGAAAATTGGTGATCGCGTGCGCCGTCATCGCGTCGCCCAGCCGGTTCTTGCGCAGCACCAGCCATTGATACGCCACGCCGCACAAAATGCCCGCCAGCCATTCGATTATGGGAAAGGCCGAAAACGACCGCCGTCGCAAAAAACGGCATCGGCAGAAACTGGTTCAGCGGAACGGACAAAAAATTTGGCTTGGCGATGTAGCGATACAGAAACGAGCGGTAAAAAACTTCCTCCAGCGGCGGCACGACCAGAGTCGATCCGAGGATGCGGGTCACGATCATCAGCCACGCGAGAGTCGGAATTTTGGCCAAATTGCAGCGTGAGGATTCCAGCCGCTCCGCTCTTTCATCAATTTCGGATAAAAAGGATCCAATCCGACCCACATGCAAACACGCCGATGCCGACAACGACCGCTTCCCAGCTCATGGCCCAGCGCATTTCGGAAACGAACGGGCGCATGTCCCAAATCAACCAGATGGCGATCAGAGTCTTGGCCAGGTAAAACCAGTACGCTGAGGCTGCGCCGAATTGGCCCTGACAGGAGGTCAAGGCGAGGAAAATGACGAACGGTGCCACCCGGGCCGCCAGAGGCGATTTCCCCAGGAAATTCTTCAGGAATTGCACGCAGTACAATGACCTGAACTCTACCACCGATTCAAGCTCAGAACTCTCGTTTCCGTGTCACTTCGAAGGGTGACCGAGTTCTTTGATATGGCAACCACCCGCAGCCCGGATACCTGATCCCCGACAAAGACGGTCTTGCCGTCCACAATCGCGCTGGGACGTGTCGCCGTCAACAAGATGCCCTGCAGCTTGGGCTCCGGCCTGGGTGCATCTGCGACGAGGGTATTTGTATTTGACAGCGACGTTTTGGTTGCCACCCGCTGAGAAGTGGCGGCCGGTTTCACTTTTGAGGCCGCGGCCACGGACAGTGAATGTCGGGACAGCGATAGTCCAACGAAAATTCCGGTGGCAGCGAATAATAAAATAATCAGCACTGGTGCCAGCCAGTGTCCGCCTCCCGACGTGGCCGTCTCGACCAGCGACATCGATGGCGGCTGGGACGGCGGAGTCTGTGGCTGCGATTGTTTGGTTTGTTTGAGGGCGTCGTTAATCAGGCTCATACATGTATGTCTCCTTCAAGTTCGCGGATGGCTCGGTTGATCATCCGGTAGTTGATTCGTTCGGTTTGTTCGCAAAAACCGGCCAGGAGCGCTTTGTCACAAACGGCGTTGACCAGCCGCGGGATGCCCCCGGTGTAATGGAAGAGGCGCCAGAACGCGGGATGCGTGAATTGCGGGGTGCCATCCGAGCCGGCGAGCTCCAGCCGGTGCTGGACATATTGGCTGACCTCGGCGCGGGTCAGCGGCGCCAGATGGTAACGCACGGTGATGCGCTGGCGAAGCTGCCGCAGGCGCGGGTTGTTCAGACGGTCGCGCAATTCCGGCTGACCAAGCAACACAATTTGCAACAGCTTGCGATCGTCCAGTTCGATGTTGGAAAGCAGCCGAACCTGTTCGAGCAGGTCGTCGGTTAAATCCTGTGCCTCGTCAATGATGAGGACGCAGTCCCGGCCGTTTTGCACCTGTTGCAGTAAATGTTCGTTGATGGTCGCTATGGTTTCCAGACGATCACGGCCCGTTATATTCAGGCCGAATTCGGCAGCGACGGCCCGCACCAGTTCTTCCGCGCTCATCACGGGATTCAGAATCAGTGCCGTGGAAAAGCGGTCGTCCAGCTGTTCCAGCAGCGCGCGACACAATGTCGTCTTGCCGGCACCGACCTCGCCGGTCAGTTGAACGAAACCTTTGCGTTCGCGGATGCCGTAAAGCAAATGATTGATCGCCTCCTGGTGCTTTGTGCTGTGAAACAGGAACCGCGGGTTCGGGCTAATATCGAACGGCGCCTGTGTCAGACCATAATAATCCAGGTACATGCCCGGTTATCAGCAGAAACCGTGCTCAGCGGGGAACGCGAAATTTAACCTTAAAATAAGGCTAATCGCGCAAAATGCGACGCACCGCCGCCACCAGGGCAGCCGCCTCTGCCGGCGTACCAATCGTGATGCGCAGGTAGCTCTTTACCTCCGGGAAATTGAACCAGCGGACGAGGATTTTCCGCCCGCGCAACCGGTGTTGCCACTCGTGCGCCGGGAAACGCAACGGCTGAACGAGGATGAAATTGGTCTGGCTCGGAAACACCCGGAAGCCCGACTTGGTTAGTTCGCGGCTCAACCAGTCGCGCATGGCGAGGATCTTTTTGAAATTGGCGCGGTAATATTTCAAGTCGTTCAACGTGGCCACGGCACCGGCCTGGCCCAGGCCGTTCACGTTGTAACTGTCGCGGATTTTATGCAGGGCGGCGATGAGGTCGTGGTGTCCGACAAAATAACCGACGCGCTGGAAGCAAAGCGAGTAGGCCTTGGAAAACGTCCTGGCGACGAGTACGTGAGGATATTTCAGCGCCAGTCTCATCGCGTTCTCTTTTGCAAAATCAACGTAAGCCTCGTCGAGAATGATCAGGCCCTGCTGCGCGCGACAAAGTTTCTCCAATTCCGACGTCGTGTAACCACGTCCGCTCGGCGCGTTCGGAGTCGTTACATAAGTCAACGCGGCGTCGAATTTCCAAATCCCGGTGCGTTTCAGTTCGGCGACCGTCGGCAGGGAGAAATCCGGTTTGAGCGGCACCCCATTTTTCGCTGCGCCGTGAATATCTGCCAGTACGGGATACAACGAATAACTCGGCGTGAAGTATTGAACAACTTCGGGGGGGCGAGCTCTGCAAGTCCCCGACTTTTTTTGGATTGGGACTCGTATAACTCGTCCCTCCGAAATCGGCTCCACAAAACACCGTGTCGCCAGTGCCAATAACTCATCCGAACCGTTGCCCACAATGATGTTATCCGCGTGACAGCCGTGCAGCTTTGCCAGTTTCTCACGCAGCAACTGTGCTGTCGGACTGGGATACAATCGCAGGCGCCCGTCCACGGCCGCCTGGATGGCCGTCAGCACCTTCGGTGATGGAGGATAAGGGTTCTCGTTCGTGTTGAGCTTGATGAGCCCCTTGATCTTCGGTTGCTCACCATAAACATAAGGATGCAACTCGCGCACCAGCGGGCGAATCAATCGCTTCGGGCTCTTCATTTTGCGGAACGAATTTCGGCAGAACGCCGATGGGCGCCCAGGCCTTCCAGTTCGGCGAATTTTTCCACCGTCGGCAGCGCTTTTTTAAGCGATGCGCGGTTATATTCCACCACGCTGGTGCGGCGTTGGAATTGGTCCACGGTCAGCCCGGCAAACGACGCACCGGCGCCGCCGGTCGGCAGCGTGTGGCTCGGTCCGGCCACGTAATCGCCCAGCACCGTCGGCGACCACGGCCCGAGAAAAATCGCGCCGGCCGTGAGAATGTCTTTGGAAATTTTGCGCGGGTTGCGGGTCATGACTTCGCAGTGCTCCGGCGCGAGCCGGTTGGCCAGCACCACGCCGTCATCCAGCGTCTTCACCTGAATCAGCCACCCATTGTTTTGCACGGCGCGCTGGATGAATTCCCGCCGGGCGAGCTTCGGCAGTTGCCGCGCAATTTCGCTTTCGACCGTCTTCAATATCTTTGCCGAGGTGGTCACGAGCCAGACGCGCTCGTGACCGGAGCCGTGCTCGGCCTGGGCGAGCAGGTCGGCGGCAATGAATCCCGAATTCGCGGTGTCGTCGGCCAGCACCAGCAATTCGCTGGGGCCCGGCAGCAAATCAATCGCCACGTGGCCCACGAGCAAACGTTTGGCCGTAACGACGTAAGCGTTGCCCGGGCCAAATATTTTCTGAACCGGGCGGATGGCGTTTGTGCCGTAGGCCAGTGCCGCAATCGCCTGCGCCCCGCCGGCTTTGTAAATTTCCGTGGCGCCGGCCGCGCGCGCCGCAAACAACAGGCCGGGGTTGATCCCCCCGTCCCGGCCGCAGGGAGTACAAACTACGATTTCCGGGCAACCGGCGACCCGGGCCAGCGTGATGGTCATCAAGGCTGTCGAAACCAGCGGCGCGGTGCCGCCGGGGATGTAAACACCCACACGCTGGAACGGATCGAATTTTTCGCCCACGCTCGCGCCGTGCGAATTTTTCGTCTGCCAGTCCCGGCGCAACGATCTTTTGGCAAAGCTGGCAATGTTATTCTCCGCTTCGGCAATGGCTTTGCGTAACGATTCATCCGCCTTAAGCGACGCAGTCATGAGCTCGGCGTGGGTCACGGCAAGTCGGTCAACCGTCAACTTCGCGCCGTCAAATTTTTCGGTGAACTCCAGCAACGCGCTGTCGCCGCGTACATAAACTTCTTGCAGAATGGCACTTGTGCGCGCTTCGATTTCCGGGTCAAACAGGCTGGAAGCCGCCGTCACGGCACGGAGTTGTTCGGCAAAATTCGCGTCGGTGTGGCGAATTACTTTCATACCAAACAGGCTAGAACAAAGCGAAGAAAGAGGGAAGCAGATTGAACAGGAAGGGGCTAGAGCCCGGTTGGTCTGTTCAAAAAAATATTCCCTGTCGGCGCAAGAAATTGTTTTTTTGTCGGCGGTTTTGTCGTAAACTGGTGCTTGCATGGCACGTAATCCGATCATTGCCGCACTGGATGTGCCGACGGCCGAGGCCGCTCTGGAGCTGGCCAGGAAAATTGCACCGGTCGTTGGTGGTTTTAAAATAGGGAGCGAACTGTTCACCGCCGCCGGGCCCGAGATTGTCCGCCGGATTCGCGGAACCGGCGCCGCGGTGTTTCTGGACATGAAATTCCATGACATCCCGAACACGGTCGCCGGGGCGGTGGCCTCGGCCGTACGCCTGGACGTGCAAATGCTCACCGTTCATGCCGCCGGCGGGGTGGACATGCTCAAGGCCGCCGAACAATCCGCGCAGGAAACCGCCTGGGAACTCGGCCACGCGCCGCCGCTCGTGCTGGGCGTGACCGTGTTGACGAGCCTCGACAGCCAGGCGTTAAGCGAGATTGGCCTGGACCCGAATGTCAGTCGTCAGGTGCGTCGCCTGGCCAACATGGCCGCCAAATCCGGTCTGCGCGGCCTGGTCTGTTCGCCGCTGGAAGTGGCCGAACTGCGTCAGATACTGACGGCCGGGGTGCAACTGGTGACGCCCGGCATCCGGCCCGAGACCCATGCCGCCGATGATCAAAAGCGCACGCTCACTCCCCGCGAAGCCATTGCGGCCGGTGCCAACTGGCTGGTGATTGGCCGTCCCATTTGCGCCGCGCCCGACCCGCGCGCCGCGGCGGAAAAAATTCTGGAATCACTGACGCAGGTCAGGCATCTGGTCTGACTCAAATTCCGGTGAGGTGCTAACCGGCAAATTTCTTGGCCGCGATGCTGGCGTTGTGGCCGCCGAAGCCGAAGGAGTTGTTGATGACGGCGTCGATCTTCAACTCGCGCGCCGTGTTGGGCACGTAATCCAGATCGCATTCCGGATCGGGCACCTGATAATTGAGGGTCGGCGGGGCAATGCCATGTTTGATGGCCAGCGCACAGACGGCCATTTCCACCGCACCCGCCGCGCCGAGCATGTGGCCGGTCGCACCTTTGGTCGAACTGACGGCGATTTTTTTCGCGCGTTCACCAAAGACGGTCTTGATGGCCTGTGTCTCGCAGACATCACCCTGGGGCGTGGAAGTGCCGTGGGCGTTGATATAGGAAACGTCCTCGGGCCTTAACCGGCCGTTATTCAAGGCCATCTTCATGCAACGCACCGCGCCTTCGCCCTCCGGTGCCGGCGCGGTCAGATGGTAGGCATCGGCGGTGTTCCCGTAGCCAACGACTTCACAATAGATTTTCGCACTGCGTTTTTTGGCGTGCTCCAATTCCTCGAGCACGATGACACCCGCGCCTTCGCCCATGATGAAACCGTCGCGTTCCTTGTCGAACGGGCGGGAGGCATGCTGGGGGTCCTCGTTGCGCCGGCTCATCGCCCTCATCGCGCAAAAGCCGCCGATGCCGATGGGCACGATGGCCGCCTCCGCACCGCCGGCGAACATGATCTGCGCGTCGCCCATCATGATGGCGCGCCAGGCCTCGCCGATGGCGTGGTTGGCCGTGGCACAGGCGGAGCAGGTGGCAAAGTTGGGACCGCGTAAATTGTAATACATCGAGAACAAGCCCGACGCCATGTTGCTGATGAGCATCGGGATCATGAACGGCGACAGCCGGCCCGCCCCGCGGTCACGCAAAATCTCGAGCTGGCCGGTGGTGGTGGACAGGCCGCCGATGCCCGAGCCGATAATGACGCCGATTTCGTCGCGGTTTTCCTTTTCCAGGTCCAGGCCGGCATCGAGCAGGGCCTGGTATCCGGCATAAACACCGAATTGCGAATACCGGTCTGTCCGCCGGATTTCCTTGGGTGAGGGGAATGCGGGTACCGGATCAAAATCCTTCACCTCGCCGGCAATTTGGGTATCGAACGGCGCCGGATCAAAACACTTTATCCGGTCAATGCCACACCGCCCGGCGATGAGGTCTTTCCAGAAAGCGCCGAGTTGATGCCCCAGCGGCGTCACCACGCCCAGGCCGGTGATGACGACACGGCGGTCGGTCCAGTTATTTGCCATAAAATTAAAGGGGGCAGTTCAAGCTGAATTCAGCCGAAACTGCCCCGAAGCCTTCAAAGGTGCAACTATTTTTGCTGATGTTCTTCGATGTACTTGACCACGTCGCCGACGGTCAGGAGTTTTTCCGCCTGTTCGTCCGGCACCTCGATGCCGAACTCCTCCTCCAGCGCCATGATCAGCTCGACCGTGTCGAGCGAATCCGCCCCGAGGTCCTCGATGAATTTGGCCTCCGGGGTGACCTGGTCCGGCTTGACGCCGAGTTGTTCAACAATAATGTCCCTTACACGTTGGTCTATAGGTTTGTCAGCCATAATTTAAATTTTGCCCAGTCTCTATGCCATGAATGGCAGAATCGTCAAGCTCCAATCACAAAATTTTTCTGCGCCAAAATTGTGGTAAAAGCGATATTTGAATCATTTTACATCACCATGCCGCCGTCCACGGCCAGGACCTGGCCCGTGATGTAACGGGCCGCCGGGCCGGCCAGGAACACCGCCGCGCCCGCAATGTCGTCGGGCTGCCCGAAATTGCCCAACGGAATTTGCTTCAGCACCGTGGCGCGCAAGTCCTCCTTTATGGCCGCGGTCATGTCTGTTTCGATAAATCCCGGGGCCAGTGCATTCACCGTGATACCGCGGGAAGCCATCTCGCGCGCCACCGACTTCGTAAGGCCAATCAACCCGGCCTTGCTCGCCGCGTAATTACACTGGCCTGCGTTGCCGATCAAACCGATGACCGAGGCCACATTGATGATGCGTCCGGAACGCTGCTTGAGCAGCGAGCGGCTGAACGCCTTGGTAAACAGAAAGGCGCCCTTTAAATTCGTGTCCAGCACCGCGTCCCAGTCCGCCTCGCTCATACGCATGAGCAGGTCATCCCGCGTCACCCCGGCGTTGTTCACCAGGATGTCCACCCGGCTGCAGTCGGCCAGGATTTTTCCGGCAGCAGCACTGACGGCAGCAGCGTCCGCTACATCCACGGCATGCGCCCAGGCTTTGCGGCCCAAGGCGCGGATTTCTCCGGCCACCTTTTCGGAGTTTTCCTGCGTGCGCGAAACGCAGGCGACATCCGCCCCTTCGGCGGCAAATTTCAACGCGATGGCGCGGCCAATGCCCCGGCCCGCGCCGGTGACGACAGCAATTTGGTTGGCAAGTTGACTCATGTTTGAAATTGAGTGGGTAGGTTGTAGTGGGTAGTCGGTAGAAATACCAGACGAAACGCAACCACTACTGACCACTGGCTACAAGCTACCAACTTGCCAATGCCTTGGCAGTGGCTTCCAAACTCGCCACGTCCGCCACGTTCAACATCTGTGCTTTTTTGTCAATCCGCTTCATGAAACCGCTCAACGCCGTGCCGGGACCGAGTTCAATGAAGCACGTGAACTCCTGGGCCAGCAGCGTGCGCATCGATTGTTCCCAGAGCACCGGTGACGTGACCTGCTCGACCAATCGTTCCCGGATGCCGCTCGGTCGGCCATGCGGCAGCGCGGTCACGTTTGAGATCACCGGCACATTCGGAGCTGCAATGTTGATCTTCTCCAGTTCGGTCTGCAACTTTGGCCGGGCGCCGGCCATGAGGGGCGAATGATAAGCACCGGCGACAGGCAGCGGAATCGCACGCTTGGCACCCCGGGCTTTGGCCAGTTCCACGGCTTTGGTGATTTTATCTGCTTCGCCTGAGATCACCAGCTGGCCCGGACAATTGAGGTTCGCCAAAACGACACCGGCTTCGGCGCAAACTTCACGTGTCGGCGCCTCGTCCAGACCGATAATCGCCGCCATGCCGCCGTGCGTGACGTCACAGGCTTCCTGCATGAAACAGCCCCGCTGGCGCACCACCCGCAGGCCGTCCTCAAAACCCATCGCCCCCGCAGCCGCGAGCGCCGTGAATTCACCGAGCGACAATCCGGCGGTTGCCTCAAATTTCAAATCAGGCACCTGTTCCTTGAGCAGCTCAAACGCAATCCAGCTGGCGAGAAAAATACCCGGCTGCGCGTTCCCGGTTTTGGTCAGTTCCGGTTCCGGCCCGTTAAAGCAAATACCAGCAAGGTCATAACCCAGGACGGTGTTGGCGCGGTCGAACCACGCTCGGGCGGAGGGAAATTTTTCCGCAAGGTCCCTGCCCATGCCGACAACCTGCGCGCCCTGTCCGGCAAAGAGAAGTGCGGTTTTGCTCATGGAGTGCGCGAACTAAACACCAATTTGGGTCTTAACGAAAGCAGAGAATATTCGAGATTTGTTTGACATTAGTTCAGCTGGTGATTAATCTAAATTATTAAGTCAGAGTTATGATTGTGCGGCCTCATAAATTCGTCCCGGTCGCCATCTTGTTGGCTTTTTTGGCCAACGCCCAAAGTCTCGCAGCAGACCGGATCGTTCTTCAATACTATCCTGCCGGGTCACAAGGAACGGTAGCCTTGCATTCGACTCTGGATTTGCCGGTGAGCGGGATGTATCCAGAATACACTGTTCTACGCAGTACCAACCTGCAGACCTGGGAATCTGTTGCCGGCCCCGTGAGCGGCGGCGCTGGGGTGTCTGACGAATTGCTGCGTTGCGCGGTGCCGATGGCTGGCGAGCGGGCTTTCTACCGGGTTGTTGCGAATGTGAAACTCGCTGCTCCGGACTCCCGGCTGGGAAACGCGATTTATGGTTATGGGACAGAATTTGGCCGCCAGATCCAGCAAGTTGGCCAGCTTCCGCTCAATGATTTCGTCAGCCTTTACGCGCCAACAAACCTGTATCTTCAACAAATCTCCTTCGACCCGACCTCCGTGGAGTATTGGACTCCTTTCAATCTCCATTTCCCATTGAATACGAATGAGCTCGCCATTTTTCAAACGAACGGTTTTGTCGTGAGTGGTCGGTTGGGGACTTATAGTTTCGCGGATTCTTTCTACAAAGTGTTCACCGCCGACCTCCCGGTTTTCTTTTCTTGCGATGCCGCCTTGCACGCCTGGCACCGATCGTATGGCACCATGCTCGAGGAACTGGAAGAAACCTATCTGGCTCCGACACTTCAGTCGGTCATTGAAGGCATGGGCAGCCAGGTGTCGAGCTTGTGGGTTCAATCTTCCGGAACGGCCCTGCCCAATGGAGTGAAGGACGCCGATTATTTTCTGGCGGTGGCTCATTCGCTGATCTCAGGCACAAACGATTATGGGTCGCTCGGCCAAAACGCGCAGATCCTGGCCACGCTCACCGCGATCAGCAACCTGCAGCCGGCAACCGCCGTTGCCATGTTCGGAACGAATCGGCTCGTTGATTGTTCGCAATTCCAGGTGCGCGGCCACTACGAAACCTCCCAACGTCTTCAGAGATATTTTCGCGCGATGATGTGGTGCGGGCTGATTGATTTCCGATTCACCGGTTCGACCAACGACAATTCACTCCGCGAGTTGTCCGGCGCGATCGCCATGCATCTGCTGCTGAAGAATTCCGGCCAATTCACCAACTGGCAGAAGATAGACGGTGTCGTCCAGATGTTCGTCGGCCTGCCGGATTCCATGACCTTTGCCCAGTTTGGCGATCTCATGACCGCGGCGAACATTCAATCTCCCGCCAGTTTGTTCCCTCCCGGATCACTTGCGAATCTACAGTTACAGATCATGTCCGGTCAGATTGGAGTACAAAACATTCAAAGCGGATACTTTTTCTCGCCTTGGTCACGACAGCAAATCAAGCTGCCACGCTCCTTCACCATGCTGGGCCAGCGTTTTGTGCTGGATGCCTGGGCGATGAACCAGTGTGTTTTCGACCGCATCATCTGGGACACGAACGGCATCCCGGAGTTTGAAGATAAAGTGATGCGCCGCGTGCCCAGTGCTTTGGATATCGCCTTCTCAGTCCTCGGAAACGACCAGACCGTGCCGCAGATCGCATCGCGCATTGCCAACACCAATGGCCTGCCCTGGCGCGATGGTTATCCGTATCAACATAACCTGACCGCAGTCCGAAGGGTGATTGACGCGCAAGATCCTTCTGTCTGGACCAACAACATTTACTTTTACTGGCTCGCCAGCTTGCGAGAACTATCCGCACCAACGACCGATCCGGCTTACCCGGATGCCATGCGCACCCCGGCGTGGGCCATGAAAACACTGAATACGCAACTCGCCTCATGGACGGAACTGCGTCATGACACCGTGCTCTACGTCAAGCAGCCCTACACTGGAACGATTTTGTGTTCTTATCCGGACGGTTTCATTGAACCAAGGGTCAGCTTCTGGCAGCGCATGAGTGATATGGCGCTGCGCACGAAGGATTTGATGGCCACACTTCCCAACACCGGGCAGTTTGTATTCGAGCCCAATAATGCCTATGATACAGCTTTCACGAATTCGATTGGTGACATTTACACAAATCGGATGCAATTCCTTGCCAACTTCGCTACACAAATGACCATGCTGCGGGACATATCGGCGAAGGAATTGAGCCGCCAACCGCTGACCAGCAATGAAGTCTTTTTCATTCAAAGCCTGATTGAGAATCCATACAATTACGGCGGCGCGCGCTCCTTTAGCGGTTGGTATCCACATATTTTTTATTACAACGCCCGGGCGCAACGGTCACTCCTCCCACCGTGCGACATGTGGGATGCGCTGGTCACGGACGTGCAAACCGATCCCACGGAGCCTCTGGTCGGGGACCCTGGATGCATTCTGCACGAAGGCGTGGGAAATATTAATCTCCTGGCAATCGCCGTGAACTGGGGAACGAACGACGCTGCCGTGTATGCCGGACCAGTGATGAGCCACTATGAATTTGAACTCGGCCCCACCACCAGAGAAACCGATTCGCAATGGAAAACCGATGCCCGCGCCGGGAACCTGCCACCACAACCCGATTGGACCGATTCGTATCTGATTCCCGGCACGTTTACTTTTCCGCCCGGGATTTACTGAACCGCACTCATTGCCTCTGATACATGCCCATTAATCGGCCTTCTCCAAGAACATGGCCTTCCATCGCGTTGAGCACCTCTCTTTTGGTCGCGCCGGATTTTAGATTGAGCATCGTGTCGAGCGCGTAGATTTTGAAAAAGTAACGATGGGGCTTGCCGGGGGGCGGGCAGGGACCGCCATAGCCGGGCTGGCCGAAATCATTAACGCCCTGTTTGGAACCGTCCGGAAGTTCCGGCGACGACGGTAAGTCTTCCGCGAGTGACATCATGGCCGGCGGCAGGTTGTAAAGCACCCAATGCACCCAGGTGCCTGCCGGTGCATCGGGATCATCGGCGATGAGCGCGAAACTTTTGACCCCGGCGGGTGCGTTGGCCCATTGCAATGGCGGTGAAATGTTCGATCCGGCACAGGTGTATTTGTCGGGAATCGTCCGGCCTTCAGCAAATGCGGTACTGGTGATGTGCATGTTCATAACTGGCTCCTTGGCGGTTTTGGATTCATCCGCACAACTGGCCGCGACCAGAGAAAACCACGCCGCGGCAAACAGGAAACTCATTCGCGCGCTCATAGCTTCATACTGGCGCGCGTGTGACACTTGTTCAAGCGCGCCGTTTCAGTTTAAGCTGGCCGCGTGACCGTCCTCGAAGCGATTCAGAAAAGCACGGAATTTCTGGCCAAAAAAGGCGTCGAATCGCCGCGCCTGCAGACCGAATGGCTGCTGGCACATCTCCTCCAAATGCCGCGCATGAAGTTGTATTTGAACTTTGAACGCGGGCTCACCGTGGCGGAGACGGACGAGTTGCGTGAACTCGTCAAACGCCGCGGCCAACATGAACCCCTGCAACACCTTACCGGTTCTACTTCGTTTTGCGGACTGGAAATCGCCGTGAACCGTTATGCCCTGGTGCCGCGACCGGAAACAGAATTGCTCGCCGAAGCAGGCTGGCAATTCCTGAATGGTCTATCGGAGGGGCGAGTTACACGAGCCCCTGAAATCCATAGAGGAGTTGGAGACTCGCAGAGCTCGCCCCGCCAGGTGTTGGACTTCGGCACCGGCACCGGGTGCATCGCCATTGCCCTGGCGGTCAAATCTCCCGACACGAAAATTGTGGCTACCGACCTCTCGTCGGACGCACTGGCACTGGCCAGGGAAAACGCGGCACGCCATGGGGTTGCCGGGCGCATTCAGTTTTTACAGGGAGACGGCTTTGCTGCACTTGAATCGGAAGGACGAGTTACACCAGTCCCAAAATCAAACCTGGAAATTGGGGGCTCGCCGAGCTCGTCCCTCCGAAAATATGATCTGATTGTCAGCAATCCACCCTACATTCCGTCCGCTGAAATCAACTCATTGCAACCGGAAGTGCGCGATTTTGACCCGCACGCCGCACTGGACGGCGGTGCGGATGGTCTCAATTTTTATCGGATGTTTTCGTCACAGGTGAAATCGTTTTTAAAGCCGGGTGGCAAGCTCATGCTGGAATTCGGCGACGGCCAGGCGGAAGCCATTCGACGGATCTTTGCGACTGAAAAGTGGATTGTCGAAGCCGTGAAGGAAGACTACTCTCACCGCGCCAGAATCCTGATCGCCAAATCGTCCTCGTAATCGGAAGATCGAAAATGAGGAGGACGAGAACGACAAATAAATCATGGAAAGTTTTTTGATCAAAGGCGGCGTGCCCCTGCACGGTGAAGTCGCCATCAGCGGCAGCAAAAACGCCGCGCTGCCCATCATGGCGGCGGCGCTGTTGACCGGCGAACCGTGTGTCATCCGGCGCGTGCCGGATTTGAGCGACACCCGTTTCATGACACGGATTCTCGAATCCCTGGGTGCGGAGACCAGGTTTGAACGCGGCACGTTGACGGTGTGCGCACGAAAGATTCGCGGCTACGCGGATTACGAACTGGTCCGCAAAATGCGCGGCTCGATTTGCATCATGGGAC
Organism: uncultured Verrucomicrobiae bacterium; assembly: GCA_963708525.1. Lineage (GTDB taxonomy): Bacteria > Verrucomicrobiota > Verrucomicrobiia > Limisphaerales > UBA11358 > UBA11358. Next base: position 181,151 of record CAVPTH010000009.1, read on the forward strand.
CGCTGTTGGGGCGGTTAAAAACCGCACGGGTATCCCTTCCCGGTGGCTGTATCATCGGGGCGCGGCCGATCAACCTGCATCGGAAGGGATTCGAGGCGTTGGGCGCCAGGATCAAAGTTGAAGGCGGCTATATTGACGCCACGGCAAAGCAACTGGGCGGAACGATTACTTTCCTGGGTGGCCGATCCGGTTCGACGGTGCTCGGCACGGCGAACGTCATGATGGCGGCCACGCTGGCGACCGGGATAACGGTGATCGAAAGCGCCGCCTGCGAACCGGAAGTTGCGGACCTGGCGAAGTTCCTGAATGCCATGGGCGCGAAGATCTCCGGCGCGGGCAGCCCCACCATCACCATCACGGGTGTCGCGAAACTGCATGGAGCAGAACACGAAGTGATTCCCGACCGGGTTGAAGCGGCCACCTTTGCCATTGCGGCGGCGGCAACGGACGGTGAGGTGATCCTGAAAGGAGCGCGGGCAGATCATCTGCATGCCGTAACCGACAAGTTAAGCGAGGCGGGTGTGGCGCTCGAACGGCGCGGTGGAAACCTGATGGCGCGCCGCCGCGGCCAACTAAAAGCAGCCGACGTGACGACTTTGCCGTATCCCGGTTTTCCCACGGATGTGCAGGCGCAGATGATGTCGTTGCTGACGTTGGCGCCGGGCATCAGCATAATCACCGAGCGGATTTTTGAATCACGCTTCATGCATGTCAGCGAACTGGCGCGGTTCGGGGCGGACATCGAAATCGAGGGACCCAGCGCCATCGTGAAGGGCGGGCGGCCCCTGAGCGGTGCGCCGGTGATGGCGAGCGATTTGCGCGCATCCGCAGCGCTGGTGATTGCCGGACTCGCCGCCAAAGGGACCACGCAGGTAAACCGCATTTACCATCTGGACCGCGGGTACGAACGAATGGATGCAAAGCTCCAGAAACTCGGCGCGCGGATTCAGCGCGTCGAGGAAAAGTGATTAGAGCCGTTTCAAAAATTCTGTGACCACCAAGAGGCTTGATCCAGTGAAACCGCGCCAGCGTCCTGGACTGCGGCAGTCCCCTGCCGCTTTCCAACGCGTCGTAATTTCCAAAGGCGGCGGAGGACCGCCGCAGTCCAAAACCTCGCGGAATTTACTGGCCGCACTTCCGAAGCTGGCTGCGGTTGTATTGAAGATGCTCCCAAAGGCGGAAACGGTTGGCGCGCACCCACAAATTCGGATGCGAACGGCACCGTTCCCGCCAGTTTAATTTCCCCACAAAATAAAAGAGCGCGACGGGCAGCCGTTGACACCGGTGTGAAAATGTTCACCCGTGTAAACGGCCGCCCGCGCGCCCGAGCCCCACTTCAAGCTGATGCGACAGGTTCATACGCCGAGCAGTTCGCGGCTGGCGGCATAAATGCGCGCCTGACGCTCGGTCCGGTGCACCGCCGTCGCGGCTTTTTCCTCGAACAGGACCGGGAACACCAGCAAGGGGTAATACGTGACCCAGGCGAGCGCCGCGGCTTCGTTGGCCGCGCGCCGCAGCGGCGTGTTCAATTCCGGCTTGGCCAGTCCGGCCAAATGCATGGTGAGCAACCGGCTTTTGAGCCGTTCAAACTCATTTTCCTGGGTGGCCCGAAATGGCAACGGCGGTCCGGCCTGTAATTCGAACCGGGTTTCGGGGGCGAACCGGGTCGCCACTCGTGTCGGATTTTTGTTCATGTTCTGCCTTTCGTTATCAGTTTTGGTCCAGCAAACAGAAAACCCGCGATTGACGGGCAATCGCGGGTTTCTGGTAAATCGGTTACTGTTCTTATCTATTGCTTCCCACGACGCCAAAACCAAAGCAATTGCGCTGCCAAATGGACATGCGACCATCGGCCGGCGTATGCTTCAGAGTTGAAACCATCGTGGTTTTCATATTCAACGGCAGAAAGAGACACCATTTTGGAACGTTTGTCAAAAAGTTTTTGACCCGGCAAATGCTGATTCTCGAAGCTTGTCGATTGGCGGGGCGGTGGTAAATTGACTTCAGGCATGAGCGAACAACTCCGCATGGTTACATGCAGCTGGTGCGAGACGAAGGTATTCATCCCCGGCGATTTGCCCCCGCTCGGCACCGTGCCCTGCAGCAAATGCGGGCATCCGATCATGATGCCCATGCAGTTGCGGCAGTTTGAGTTACGCGCTGTCATCGGGTCCGGCGGCATGGGCAACGTTTATCGTGCCTGGGATACAACGCTGGAACGCATGGTGGCGGTCAAACTGATGAAAAAGGAGCTGCTCGAGGACGCAAAGGCCCTGGAGAGTTTCTACCGGGAAGCCCGTGCCTGCGCCCGCCTTAACCACACGAATATCGTCCACATCTACACGTTCGACGAGGCGGAAAGCCAATATTATCTGGTGATGGAACTGGCCGACCGCGGCAGTCTGGACCAGCGCATCGAGAAATTGCGCGCGCTGCCGGAGCTCGATGTGCTCGACATCGGCATCAAAATCGCCTCCGCGCTCGACATGGCGCTCAAACATGATTTGCTCCACCGCGACATCAAACCGGGCAACATCCTGTTTAATGCCGACCACGAACCCAAGCTGGTGGACTTTGGCCTCGCGCAAAAAACCGACGCCGAACAGGAATCGGAGGACGTGACCTGGGGCACACCGTATTATGTGGCCCCGGAGAAAATCAAACGGGAGCCGGAAACATTTTTGTCCGACATGTACAGCCTCGGCGCGACCCTGTATCACGCGCTGATCGGGCGGGTTCCGTTCGACGCTCCGACGGCCGAAGAGGTGGTCGTGGCCCAGGTGCAAACGCCGTTGACGCCGCCCAACCTGGCCGTACCGGAAATCACCCAGCCCACGAGTGATGCCCTGGTGCGGGCACTGGCCAAGAATCCGGCAAACCGCTTTTTAAGCTACGATGAGTTCCGCATGGCCCTGGAAGCGGCGCGCAGTCAATTATTGGTCAAACAATACCAGGGGGTACCGCAAAAGACCAAAAGCCTGACCAGTTGGTGGAAACGGTAAATAAAAAGGCGGGCGTCACCGCCCGCCCGCAACGAATCCCGTCCGGAGGATTAATTTTCCTTTGACGGTTCCGGCTTCGGTTTTTCACCGGTCTTGGCGCCAAAATGTACGGTCATGGCTTCCAATTTCCCATTTTCGGTTTTCTGATAGGTGCCGCTCACCGGTTCGCCCACCTTGCCATCCGACAAAGTTGACGGTTCGCCGTTATTGAAGATCTTCGTTCCGGCAGTCACTTCAAAAGTACGGGAGCCCACCGTCAGGGTCATGCCGCCGGTATCGACCGCACTCAGTTTGCCATGAAACGGGATAGCCCCATGCGTTTTAGGCTTGGTGGTGGTGGTTTGGTCCGAGGCCGGCGGGGCGCCGGTGTTCGCCTCCTGAGCGCGGACCAGGGCCGGCATGGCCAACAGAGCGGCTGCAAATAAACTCAGGTGGATGACTTTAGAGATATGATTTTTCATTGGTTGATTAGTTGTTGTTGTTTATTTACTCCGATGAAGCAGGCGTAAGAATACAACTCTGCGGCAACCAAACAACAATTATTTTACCACGTTCCTTCAGTCAATAGCCCGGTGATGTTCCGCGCCAGATCTTGCGCGAGCAACGGAAGCGCCTGGCGTTCCGCGTCCGCCAGGTCGCTGGTGACGGGTACGAGCGTCTGGCCGGTTACATTTTTATCGAGTAACAACTTGCCAGAGGCGCGTTCACGCGCGGTGACGTGCGCGGTCACATCAATGCGATAATCCTGCGGCGTGGCGGCATCGGCGCTCAAAAAACTTACCCCGCTGCGGCTGTAACTCGTGACGACACCGCTCACCACCACGTCGCCGGGATCGCGCCCGGTGAGACGGAACGTGCCATCGGTCTGCAGCTGTTCCCGCAACGCCTGGGTCAACGCGTCTGCCCAGGCGGGGTTGGAGGGTCTGATTGTTGAAGGGCAGTACTTCGATGGATTTCCCGCCGGCCACCGCGCCGTTGGCGGATCCCAACTGATATCCGGCGCAGCCGGCCAATAAACACAGGACCAAGACGCAAGCGACGGAAAACAAGATCGGACGCATCTCAGTCGGTGGACGTTTGCAGGCGGGGCTTGAGGACCTCGATGCGCTGGCGGGCCAAAGCGGCGTAATGCGAATTGGGGTCGAGTTGCAGCACTTCATTATAATAAATCACCGCCCCGTCCCATTTCTTGTAGAATTCATAAAACTGCGCAATCTTGAAATTCCCTTTCACTTGTTGGGCCTTGAGGGCGGCGATGATCCTTTGGGCCTGCGGAGCCCGCCGGTCGTCCGGATAAAGCGTAATGAAATCGGTGAAGGTCGCGATGGCTTCCGAGGCGGTATTCTGGTCGTATTCGGCCGTTTGGGCCTCTTTCGCGTACGAAATACCCTGCCGATAGAGTGCGTCCGCAACAATCACCGGCTGGTCCTGATAACGGTCGGCGGCAACTTCGTAGGCTTTGACCGCCGACGGATAGTCTTTCTGTTGCTCGCGGGCGGCACCGATGCGCAATTGGGCATGCGGGGCGACCTCGCTATACGGGCCGCTCTTGACGATTTTGCCGAACATGTCGGCCGGCAGGTCCATCGAAGGAGGATAGGGGACATAACCCCAGAGTTTTGGCCATTCGCCCTTCAGGAAAAGCGTGGCGATGGTGTACTGGCGCCAGAGAACATTCTCGTACTCCGCGCTTTTGGGATATTGGTCGATCAGCACCTGATACGCATCAAATGCCATCTCGCTCTTGCCCACGGCTTCGAGAGAATGCCCCACCAGATATTGTGCGTGCGGCGCATAATCGGACAGCGGCCACATCCGGACCACGCGGCGAGCGGCGCGAAGCGCCAGGCGATAATTCTGAGTGTCGAAAGCCCGCTGCGCGACCTCCAGCTGGTCCTTGGCTCGCGTCCGCTGCCAGCCGGTGTCTTCGCCATAGGGAACGTACGTCCACCCTTCACCCGGGGTATAAGTCGCCGGCGCCGGCGACCGGAACGGGAACAACGCCACGGCCGCGGCTGTGACCAGCACTAAAATAATCCGGCGATTCATACGGCGACACTATCCATCCGAAATCAGCAAGTCAAGGCACGCTCAGGGGACCGGCCATTAATGTCCCTCCAGGAATTTTTTGACATGGACAAAGGCCCTGGCCATAACCCCCAGGTAAATGGCCGCCAGAATGGAAATAATCAGGATGACGCACAACAATTCCGTGAGACTCCACGCGGTGATTCGGTGAACGGTTTTTATACTCATACCGCGACCGGGTTCAACCGCGGTAAAGAATCAGCAGGCCAAAATCCGTCAACGTCTTTTGAGAGGCGATGTCCACGTACGTGTAGTTGACGGTATGAATGCCGATGAGATTGGCCTCGCCGACTTCGGTCAGGAATTCCGTCACTTTGTCGTCGAACCGGTCGTGGCCGGATTCGAAGCAGGTTGCGTGGCGAATGGTGTGGAGGCGGACTTTTTTCGCGGCGCCCTTGGTCACCACTTCCATCGGCGCATCGGTCTTTTTGATGAGCAGTTCACTCGGTTTATCATGCACCGGCACCTTCAGGTGCTTCTCTATTTTGGCAGCCGCCGAGGCGGCGATGGGATTAATCGGCTGGCCTCCGGCCGGGACAGCCGCTTCCGACGCCGCCTTGGTGGATTGCCGCGGGATGGTGATGGTTTCGCCACAGGCCGGACAGTCAATTTCCGTACCCGCACCGGCGCTGTCCACGACCAGTTCCTGTTGGCAATTGGGGCAGTCAAAGATGATGTCCATAATCGGTAATGGGTTGACGGCGCCATGAGTTTAGCTCCGTATTAAGCTCAAACCAACAACAAAATCTCACTCCCACTCAATCGTCCCCGGCGGCTTGCTGGTGATGTCGAACACGCAACGGTTAACACCTTTGACTTCGTTGACGATGCGGCTGGCGAGTGTTTCCAGCAAGGTCGTACGGCAGTTTCACCCAGTCCGCCGTCATGCCGTCCTGCGATTCCACGGCGCGAATGGCAATCGTGTACTCGTAAGTCCGTTCGTCGCCCATCACGCCCACGCTGCGCACCGGCAGCAGCACGGCAAAACTCTGCCAGATTTTGTAGTACCAGCCGGTGCTTTTCATCTCATTGACGACAATGGCGTCGGCATTGCGCAGAATTCCGCAGCCGTTCCGGCGTGACTTCGCCCAGGATGCGCACGGCCAGGCCGGGACCCGGGAACGGCTGGCGCAAAACGATTTCCTTCGGCAAACCCAGTTCCAGCCCGAGCTGGCGGACTTCATCCTTGAACAGACATTTCAACGGTTCGACCAGCTTAAACTTCATCTTCTTCGGCAGCCCGCCGACATTGTGATGGCTCTTGATCATGGCGGCCGGATTGCCGCCGATGGGCACGGATTCGATCACGTCGGGATAGAGCGTGCCCTGCGCGAGAAACCTCGCCTTGCCGGCGCGCCGCGTCGCCGCGTTGAAAACCTCGATGAATGTCCGGCCGATGATCTTCCGTTTGCGCTCCGGGTCGGTGACGCCTTTGAGCCGGCGCAAAAAAAGTTTCGAGGCGTTTTCATACTGCAGTTTGATCTGGAAATGCCGCCCGAAGACTTCGCGCACGACCTCCGCCTCGCGCCCGCGCAGCACGCCATTATTAACAAAGATGCAGGTAAGCTGGTCGCCGATCGCTTTATGAATCAGCGCCGCGGCCACACTCGAATCCACGCCGCCGCTCAAGCCCAGGATGACCTTTTCCTTCCCGACCTGGGCGCGGATCTGTTCGACGGCCTGGTCGATGTAACTCCGCATCGTCCAGCGTTTGCCGCAACCGCAAATCTTATGGACAAAATTGGCAATGATTTCCCGCCCGCGCGGCGTATGGGCGACTTCGGGATGAAACTGAAGGCCGAAGAATTTGCGCGCGCGGTTTTCCACCGCCGCAAATTCGGAATTGTCCGTGACGGCGACGGGTTTAAAATGGCGGGGCAGCCTGGTTAGTTTGTCGCCGTGCGAATTCCAGACCTGCAAGTTTCCGGGGCAAATTCCGCGAACAAGGCACAGGACCGGGTCCTTTACCGTGAGTGTGCCCTTGCCATATTCACGTTTCCGGCCTTTCTCGACTCTGCCGCCGAGAAATTGCGCGAATAATTGCACCCCGTAACAGATGCCCAGGACGGGAACGCCCAGTTCAAATATTTTCCGGTCGGGCAGCGGCGCATTGGGCGCGTAGACGCTGTTGGGGCCGCCGGACAGGATCAGGCCGCGGGGCTTGAGTTTTGCCAGTTCGCGCGCCGGAGTGTCGTAACGCAGGATTTGCGAAAACACGTTGCCTTCGCGAACCCGGCGTGCGATGACCTGGGTGTACTGCGATCCGAAATCGAGAATAATGATTTGCTCGGTCATGAATTATAAATCAAGACTCACGGTTTGCCTGTCGGAATCTGATTTGGCGAGTTAAAAACGCAAAGACCGGACGGCCACAGGCCATCCGGTGTAATGGTTGTGCCTCGATTTTATTTGGGAACCACCTTCACCGTGCCGGTGCCCGGGTCATAATCAATCTTTGAACCGTAGGGCGCGTCCGGCACTTTGCCGATATAATTGGGCACCATCTCCTGGAGGCTTTTGGGATAGCGGCCCTCCGAAACGTTGAACTGTTCGATGGCCTGGTGAAGGTAGGCCAGGTCTATCTGTTTGACCGAGTACTTCTGCGCCTGTCCGACCACACCCACGTAGTCCGGAACGGCAGTAAGGGGATTACCGTTGGCGAAGTTCGTGGTGGTGTTGGTCGCCGCCGGCTGATTGGTGGGACTGGAATCACCACAGCCGTTCAGAAGCAGGCCGCTCCCTATTGCGAATAAGGCTAATATAACTCTCATAGCGGCAATTTAATCCAAGCCGCAAAAATTCCCAGCGCCAATCGCAGATTTTGGATCGGCACTGAAATCAAGCCCCTTTGCCGCGCTCTCGCGACAAACCACTCGACGCGATTACTGCGCGGGTGCGTTCGTGGAAGGCGCGTTGGTAGACGGCGCTTCCGGCGCAGATGTCGTATCCGACGCTTTCTGGCAACCAGTCAACAAACCGACATAAACGAGCCCCAATGCAACAACCAAGTAGACGATTTTTTTCATACGCGGCTCAACTAGCTGAAAATCCGTGCCGGCTGCAAGCACAATTTTCAGATTTTTTCAGAGGCGGTGACCGGGATCCGGTTGACCAAGGCCCGCGCCTGGCGGATCAAATCCAGATCGTCCGCCAGATTGCCGAAACGAAAACGCGGCAAGCCGCTCTGCCGCTGCCCCAGCAATTCGCCCGGTCCGCGCAACTGCAAATCCATTTCGGCGATGCGAAAGCCGTCCGTGGTTTCCTCCAGCACCCGGAGCCGGGCGCGGGCCTCATCGGTTGTGGCATTGGAAATCAAAATGCAAAAGCTCGCCTGGGCACCGCGCCCGATGCGCCCGCGCAACTGGTGCAACTGGGCCAGACCGAATTGCTCGGCATTTTCAACCAGCAGAAGCGTGGCGTTCGGCACGTCCAATCCCACCTCAATCAATGCCGTGGCGACCAACGCCTGGACGTGGTTGGTACGGAAGGCCGCCATCACTTCCTCCTTTTGCCGGCTGTTCAAGCGCCCGTGCAGCAATCCGGCGCGAAAGGGGGCAAGCGTACGTTGTATGTTTTGGAATTCCCGGGTCACTGCCTTGATGTCGCCGGCTGTGTCCTGTTCCTCAACGCGCGGATAAACCACATAGACCTGACGGCCGGCGGCCAGTTTTTCACGGACAAATTCCCAGACCTGCGGAAGCTTGTCGGTTCCCCGCACGAACGTCTTCACGCGTCCGCGTCCGGCCGGGAGTTCATCGATCACCGAAACATCCAAATCGCCATACAACGTCAACCCCAGCGTGCGCGGAATCGGGGTGGCCGTCATCACCAGCAGGTGGGGATAATTCCCTTTCCGGAGCAATTGTTCGCGTTGCACCACGCCGAATTTGTGCTGCTCGTCAATGATGACCAGGCCGAGTTTTGGCAGGACGAAGTCGCCGGTGAGCAATGCATGCGTGCCGATGAAAAGGGTGACAGGTGACAAGTGACGGGTGACTTGATTTGCCGGTGGTGAGTTCATGTCGCTTGTCACAGGCCACTGGTCATCAGTCGTCTTGTGGCTTCCGGTCTGGAGTTCAACCCGGATCTCCAGCGGTTCAAACCACTTTTGAAAATTACGGAAATGCTGTTCGGCCAGGATTTCCGTCGGCGCCATGAGCGCCACGTTGTAACCGCTCTCCAGCGCCATCAAAGCCGTGCAGCCGGCCACAACGGTCTTCCCCGACCCGACGTCTCCTTGCAGCAGGCGACGCATCGGGTGCGCACCCCTCATGTCCGCGCGGATTTCGCGGAGCACGCCCGTCTGCGCACGGGTCAGCTGGAAAGCGAGCCGGGTGAGAAATGGTTTCATCAGGCGGTTATTGCCGCCGCAAGGCAGTCCGCGCGCCTTCGCCTCAAAATGTTTCCGGCGCGACCGGATTTCGAGTTGTAGCGCGATAAATTCATCCAGCGCCAGGCGTCGCCGCGCGATTTCCACATCGGTCATTTCTTCGGGAAAATGCACCATCCGGACCGCGTTGGCGCGGGCGGGAAATAGCTTCGAGTCGGGCGCCGGTTATCGGTTCGGCAATTTGCGATTGAAATGTTTCCAGCGTCCGCCAGATGAACCCGCGCAGCCAGCGTTGGGGCAGACCTTCGGTCAGCGGATAAATCGGTGCGATGCGATTGATGTGGATGAAGTTTTCTCTCGCCGCGTTCGATCACTTCGGTTTCGGGATGATCCATCGTGCGCGGTTTGGTTTCGACGAGCTTGCCGAAAACAAAAACCTCGTCGCCCACCGCGAAATACTTCTCCATGAACGGCAGGTTCCACCAGCGGCAATGCAGTCGCGCCGAACCGTCATCGAGAACAAATTCAAAAACGGACTTCCTTCCGCCGCGAAAACGCCTGAGCCCCTGGGCAACAATCGTACCGCGGGCGGTGGCGGCTTCATCGCGGCTTAATTCGGCAATGACGCGGAAATGCCGGCGGTCCTCATAACGCCGCGGGCGATGCAGCAGTAAATCCTCGATGGTATGAATCTCCAGGCGCGCGAGCTGGGCGGCCCGCTCGGCGCCGACGCCCCGGAGCGAAGTGACCGGCCTTCGCAACGCGGGCGTGGCTTCGTCCCGGCTGGTCGGGACTGCCAGCGGTGCATTAGTGGATTCCAACGGCGCCATCGGACGCACGATACAAACCGTTCACGGCGGCTTCAACGGGAAAGGAAGAGGAGAACCCGCTGCCTCCGCCCGGCCACAATTAAACTTCAATCACAGTGACTTCCGGACGGCAATTAAACCGCAGGTCAAAGTAATACCAGCCAATGCCCGGATTTACATAAAGCGGGCCGGATGGAGTTTCAAACAGACCGAGATCATACTGGTCCACACCGTAGGGCAACGCCAATGCCCCGTAAAACGGGATGCGCACCTGGCCGCCGTGCGAATGACCGGCCAGCACCAAATCGAACCGGCGGTCACCCTGCTGCTTGATCCATGCCGGATAGTGCATCAGCAAAACGGTTTTGGCATCGGGATTCAAAGGTGGAGGAACGTCGTAAGTAGTCCGGCAGGTAACGCCCACCAGATTGATTTTCCCGCCGGCCACGTTCTGTTGCTCATCGAGCAACCAGGCACCACCGTTAGCCGCAAAGGCCTGGCCGATGGCCGCAAAGGACGCACCGCTCCAATAATCATGATTCCCGGGCACGCCAAACAGCGGCGATTGGATGCCGGAAAGAATTTCCAGCGCCTCCGGCAGGAACCGGGCGTTTTCGATTATATCGCCCGTGAAGCAGACCAGGTCCGGCGAGAAGGAGTTGATGGTCTGCACGACCGATTCCGCATAGGCGCGGTCACCCTTGTAATGCAAATCGGTGAAATGAACGAGGCGGACAGCGGGCGGGCCGTCGCCAATACGCAGGTGCCGGACTTTCAACCAGGTGGGTTCAAGCCAACTGGCATCCGCCACGGTGGCCAACGGTGCGCCGGCAAAGACTGTACCCAGCGTCAGCAGGAACCGGCGGCGGCTGAATCTGGTCAATTTCATTGGTGCTTTTGACGCCTCGACCAAAGTCACCTGTCGGCGGGAATTGCGCCTGGCATCGTTTCGCGTTAGCTTGGACGCCGTGCCCGGGAATTCCGTTCAACCCAAAACTTCGCCACTGCTGCTGCTGTTGCGGGTCAATGTGCTTCAAACCTGGCGGCGGCTGTTGTCGGTGCGCGAACCAATCGCAGTTGCTCACGGGCGTCATTGTTTTCTTTGTCGGCGGTTATCTCGTGTTGTCGTTCTGGCTGTTTTATCACGGGTTGAGATTCATCGCCAAGTTTCCCGGTCTGGGCGCGGTGCTGACCGAACGGTTGATGTACACGCTGTTCGCCTTTCTCTTCGCGCTGCTGCTGTTGAGCAACCTGGTCATCAGCTACACCAACCTGTTCCGCAACCGGGAGACGGCCTTTCTGCTGACGCTGCCGGTTTCCGACCCAGACCATTTTCCGCTGGAAATTCATCGAATCCATGGTGCTGGCGTCGTGGGCGTTTATATTTTTGATCGCGCCGTTGCTGGTGGCGTTCGGGCTGGTGCGCGGCGTGCCGTGGCATTTTTATCCGCTGACGCTGCTGTTGATCGCGCTGTTCATCATGTTGCCGGGCGTGTTCGGTGCGTGCGCTGGCCATCTGGATGGGCCGGTTTCTGGACCGGCGCAGTTTTCAGATCGCGCTGTGATCGCACGGCCGTCGTGCTGCTGGCGGTGGTGGCGTTCTGGTGGAAAGCGCAACCGGTCGACGATGACCTGCTCGACAAACGCACGCTGGAGGCGCTGGACCAACTGCTGGCCAAGACCCGCTTCACCATGTTTCCGTTCCTGCCCAGCTACTGGCTGTCGGCGGCCGTGCTGCAATGGGCGGAAGGCATCCCGCGCGGCGCAGTTTTTTCGCGCTGGTGCTGTTGAGCCACACGCTGTTCTTCGGCGGCATTGCGTTCACCCGGCTTGGGCGACTTGTTTTACAACACGGCCTCGGCGGTGCAAAGCCGCGCGCGGCGAGCGGAGCCAGAGCTAGCCTATTCCGCCTTCAATCCGGATCCGTCAATTCGCGGGGCTGGCTGGAAAAATTGCTGGGCATGCTCTTCTGGCTCAGCCGGGACGCGACGCGCGTTGGCCATTAAAGACATGCGCATGTTCTGGCGCGACACCACGCAATGGGGACAATCGGTGATGCTGTTCGGACTGCTGGGCGTGTATATCATCAACCTGCGGAATTTTACCCATGAGTTGAACAGTGTCTTTTGGATCAACCTCATCGCCTTCCTGAATCTGGGGGTTTGCGCGTTAAACCTTGCTTCCGTGACCACCCGGTTTGTGTTCCCGCAATTTTCGCTCGAAGGCCGACGCCTTTGGATCGTCGGCATGGCCCCCATGGGCCTGCAACGCGTGGTCATTACCAAGTTCTGGCTGGCCGGCGCGCTGTCGTTCGTGGTGACCTCGGGCCTGATCATGCTTTCCTGTTACCTGCTGAAAATGAGCTGGGACCGGGTGGCCTTTTTCGGTGCCGTGGCCACCATCATGACCTTCGCGCTCAACGGCCTTGCGGTCGGATTGGGTGTGTTGTTTCCGAATTTGAAAGAGGCCAATCCCAACAAGATTGTCAGCGGCTTTGGCGGCACGCTCTGTTTCGTGTTGAGTTCCGTCTATATCCTCGCCTCGGTGTTGTTGCTGGTTTTTGCCGCCAGCGGCTGGCACGGGCGGGCGATCTGGACCACCGAAGGCATCAGCGGCTTCGTACTGCTGTCATTTGTGATCGGCTGGCTCCCGCTGAAATTAGGCCTGCGGCAACTGAAGAACTTCGAAGTGTGACCGGGTTCCCCAAACGGGCCGTTCAGGCCAGCGCCAGCTTTTCCAGCGCATCAAACAGCTTCGGCGGGTCCGCCAGATGCACATGATTGCCGCGCGTGACCAGCCCGAAACCTTCGCCGTAGGCCGGGCCGTTCGCCACACACGCATCCGTCAGGCAGCGGGTGAGTTGTTGTTGCGCCGCGCGAACCGCCTCCGGACGCTTGCCCTCCGCTTCAAATTTCCAGCCCACCAGCCGGGCGGACGGGAACCAGGCGCGCAATTCGGCGATGATTTTTGGCGTGGGCAGGAGTTCCACCAGCAGCGTGCCTTCCTCGGTGGGAATTTTTTTCGATTTGATCTCCGTCAACTTGCCGTGCGGCGACTTCAATTGAACCCGGCCGAAACGAAAGTCGCTGACGGCTGCCGTGTGAAAAAGAGCATTCGCCTTTTTGCCGGACAGCGCCTGCAATTTGTCCCGCAAATTGGTGGTCGTGGTGAAGACTTCCACCTGCTGGGCCCGGCGTTCACCGCCGTACGTGGCCTGCGCGCTGAGGAGCTGGATCACCTGGTGACCGCGCGCCACGAGGAAATTGGCCAGTTCCGTACCCAGGCGGCCGGTTGAAAAATTCGTGAGCCGGCGCACTTCATCGAGCGGTTCATACGTCGGGCCGGCGGTGACAATAAAGTTCATTTCGGAGTCCCAGCTTTGACCGGTTCAAAGCGGACGGCAAGCCAAAGCCGGACCCATTTTCTCGACACTTTCGCCGGCGTCGGCGTTCAATCAGCAGCTAAAGCCTCGATTCCGCCGGAGGCCTGTGCCACAATGGGGCATGCGGAGAAGCCGGGATACAGAATATTACCATTGTTTAGAATTACATTTCCAGCCTGATTTGGATACCGTACATGCCTGCCTCAAAACGAGTCACCACCACGTTCGTCTGATGATTCCGCCAGCCCCCATTTCATGAGTAAAATCGTCGGCATCGACCTGGGCACCACCAATTCGCTCGTTGCCACGGTGGATTCAGGTATCCCGTTCGTCATCGCCGATGCCAACGGACAACGGCTCACGCCGTCCGTGGTCCATTTTCCGGCAGCGGGCGCGGAGCCATGGGTGGGCCAGGAAGCCCTGCGTGTGCGCGTCCTTAAGCCGGCGGAAACGATTTATTCCGTGAAACGATTCATCGGCCGGCGTAACGCGGACATTGCCCGGGAAGAAATGCTGGTGACGTATCCGGTCAAAGGCAATGAGGCCGGCACCGTAATGATCCCCATCCACGGCAGAAACTTTTCGCCGGAAGAAATTTCCGCCGAGGTCTTGAAAAAATTGAAGCGCGATGCGGAAACTTATCTGGGCGAACCGGTCGGGCGTGCGGTCATCACCGTGCCGGCGTATTTCAACGATGCCCAGCGCCAGGCCACCAAGCGGGCAGGGGAACTCGCCGGCTTCACCGTCGAACGCATCCTCAACGAACCAACCGCCGCCGCCCTGGCGTATGGCCTGGATAAACTGAAGGAAAAATCCAAAATCGCGGTTTACGATCTGGGCGGTGGCACCTTTGACCTCTCAATCCTGGAACTGCACGAGGGCGTCTTCCAGGTGCTCGCCACCAACGGCAACACGCGCCTGGGCGGCGAGGACCTGGACCGGAGGCTCGTTGACTTCCTCGTTGAAGCGATAACGCGTGTCAGCGCTGAAACGGGGCACGCTTCCACGCTTCAACCCTTTAACGCTTCAACGCTGTCCCGAATTCGCGAAGCGGCGGAAGCGGCCAAAATCAGATTATCCACGGAAACCGAGGTTGAAATCACACTGCCGTTTCTCACGCCGGATTTCAGTTTCAGCTCCAAACTCACGCGTACCGAACTTGAAAATCTCACGCGTGATCTCATTGCCCGCACCCGGCCGCATTGCCTTCGGGCCCTGGCCGACGCAAAGGTCGAGCCTACGGAGCTGGACCAGGTGGTCCTCGTCGGCGGCCAGACGCGGATGCCGTTGGTCCGCAAATTTGTCAGCGATTTGTTTGGCTGCGCAGAATTCGAGGAAACGCGGGGTGGCCTCCGGCTTGGCCGCGATTTTCACAAACCGAAAGGTCCCCAGCTCAACACATCCCAAAACCCCGATGAAGCCATCGCGCTCGGCGCGGCGATCCAGGCTGAAATTCTGGCCGGTGGTTTCAAAAATGTTCTACTGCTTGATGTCACGCCGCTGTCGCTGGGCCTGGAAACCTTTGGCGGCCTGATGAACGTCCTGATTCCACGCAACTCCACGATTCCGGTTAAGGCCGGCGAGATGTTCACGACGGCGGTGGACCACCAGCGTTCGATGCTCATCCATGTGTTGCAGGGCGAACGCGAGCGAGCCAAAGACAACTGGAGTCTTGGCCGGTTCACCCTTGAGTTCGAGCCGGCTCCTCGCGGGGTGCCGCGGGTGGGGGTACAGTTTGAAATCGACGCCAATGGCATTCTGCATGTCCTCGCGCGCGACGTCAAAACCGGCCGGGAAAAGATGGTGGAAATGAAATCCGCGGTGGACGTGGACGACACGGCCGTGCAGCAAATGGTTGAGGAATCCGTCGAACATGCCTTCACGGATCTGGCCACGCGCCGCTGGGTGGAGGTAAAATTGCGTGCAACCGAGACGCTCGTCGCGACCCGCAAAGCGCTGACGGACTGTACCGGCGAAATGACCGCCGATTATCGCGCGGAGATTGAAGCCGCCGCACGCCAGGTGGAATCGGTTCTGGCCACAGAAAAGCCGGAAACCGGATCGGGCGATTTGAAGCAGTTACAGGCGGCCCTCGCGGCCCTTGACGAAATCACCCGGCCATTGGCAGAAACGTTAATGGACCGGGCGATGGAAGCGATGCTGCGCAAACGCGGCGTGATTCAGTGACCGAACAGCCACGCCAACAACGGAGCGACGGCAAGGCCCGGCAGATAATTGGCCAGTTCGACTTTGCGAACCTGAAAAATCACCAGGGCCACGCCACACGAGATGAATCCCGCGACGATACTGACGGAATTGACCAAATCAGCTCCGGCCGGGGTGTGGCCCGCGAGGAAGGGAACCGCATAACCGTGGCACACATAAGTAACGGCACTCAAAAAGAGGAAAACCGGGAACGCCGACAGGGCTGCCGGCCAGCCTAAGGTCTTCATGGAACCCAGGGTCGCCAGACCATCCATGCCGGCTTTGACGGCCAGCAGATAACAGTAGCCGGACATTCCGTCGGCCACCGCCCCAATCAAGCCCAAAGGCGCGACGCAGAAAAGGATGGTGTATGCAGTAAAGCCATCAGCCAGTTTGCCCGGTGACGGCGACGAGAGGACATTCCCTGCGTAACGGCCCAACTGATTCGAAATCTTCTGCAACCCCAGCAGCTGGCCCAGCAGCTTGCCGATAATCATCGCGAGCAGGGCGATGAAAATCTGTTTCAATACGGAGGAAAAAGCACCATCGACACTCAGCCAGACGAGATGCAGGCCGATGAAAACGGTGAGCACACCGAGGATCGAACGGAAGAAAAACTGGGTGCGGAGGGACAGAGGCCGGCGCAAGGCCAGCCCGAATAAGGCGCCGATTAGAATACCCAAAGCGTTGAGAAACGCGCCGGTCACGCCCCGACTCAATCATCGTCCCCGTAAAGTGCAAGCCGGAAAATTTTTGCGCGCGTGCCTCCGGCCTGCTACTCAAAGGCCGATGACCGGCGCAAAACCGACTTCCCGCAGCCCGTGGTTTTGGATTCCAACGGTGTATTTTGCCGAGGGGATGCCAAATGCGCTGGTCGCGACCGTATCGGTGCTGTTGTACAGCGACCTCGGCGTCTCGAACGCGGCGACGGCATTCTTCACCAGCCTGCTTTACCTGCCCTGGGTCATCAAACCGCTGTGGAGTCCGGCGGTGGACATTTTGAAGACCCGACGGCACTGGATCTGGATGATGCAATTATTTCTGGGCGTCATGCTCGCCGGCGTGGCTGCCATGATCCCGTCACCCCATTTCATCCAATGGACCATCGTCTTTTTTGGGTTGCTGGCGTTCAGCTCGGCCACGCATGACATCGCGGCGGACGGATTTTACATCCTGGCAAACACGGAGCATCAGCAGTCGTTTTTCATCGGCTGGCGGAGCATTTTTTTTAACGTCGGAAAAATCGCGGCCCAGGGCGGGCTTGATTTTTCTCGCGGGCAGACTGGCGAGACAGACCGGCAATCCGGCGCTGGCGTGGTCATCCGTGTTCGCCATCGCCGCGGCGATTTTTTTCTGCCTCGCAGCCTACCATCGATTCGTTTTGCCCCGGCCGGCGGTGGACCGGCCCAAAACCATTCCCGCGACGGAGAATTTCCTGGATGCATTTCTGGTGACGTTCGCGGCATTTTTTCAAAAGAAAAAAATCATTTTGCCGCTGCTTTTCATACTGCTGTACCGGCTCGGCGAGGCGCAATTGATAAAAATAATTCCCCTGTTCCTGCATGCCCCGCCGGCCGGCGGCGGGCTGGGGCTCGATGATGAACATATTTCTGAAATTTACGGCATCTCCGGCGTCATCGCCTTCATGGGTGGCGCATTACTGGGTGGATCCGTGGTCGCCCGGCACGGACTGAAATTCTGGCTTTGGCCGATGTTGCTGGCGATTCATCTGCCGGACGCGGTGTTCATCTGGATGGCGTACGTGCGGCCGGAAAACCTGTATGCCATCGGTGCGGGGGTCGCCGTGGAACAATTCGGCTACGGATTCGGTTTCACCGCGCTGCTGCTTTATATGATTTACATCGCGCGCGGCGAACATGCCACGGCGCATTACGCCATTTGCACCGGTTTCATGGCGCTGGGATTAATGCTGCCTGGCCTGTGGAGCGGCCAATTGCAGGAAATGCTCGGTTACAAACACTTTTTTATCTGGGTGATTCTGGCGACGATTCCCAGTTTCATCGTGGCCGCCAAAATCCCGCTGGACCCGGAATTTGGACGACGCACCAGGGCTGAATCCTCTGCCAGCTCATGAAGCGCCTTTTCCAGAAGTACCGGCAGGGACCAGGATGGTGTAACGCGCGGCCACGGTGAGCTCACCGGTTTATGCGCCCTCGCGTTTTCCGCCACCTTGACCACCGGGATTCCCACCATGGAATACAGCGAAATCCGCTTTGGAAAAGAATTGCATTGAACGCCGCATGTTTTCCAGAATCCAAGTTTGCAATGACACACATGTGCTGCCACCGTCTTTACCGTCTCCTGCTCGCCGTTGCCATCCTTTGGGTTTTGCCGGCGCATCCCCAATCCGTTTCCACGCCCGACACCCATCCGCCCGCGCCGCGGCGGCCTTGCATCATCTTCATCCAATGCGATGGCCTGGGTTACGGTGATTTGAGTTGCTACGGCCAGACGAAATTTGGGACGCCCAATCTCGACCGGCTGGCCGCCGGCGGCATCCGGTTTACAAGCTATTACGCAGGTAATGCGGCGAGTTCTCCGGCACGGGCCGCCCTGCTGTTGGGGCAAAGTCCAGCACACTTGAAGCAACGCGCCGATGCGGAAGTACCGCTGGCAGCGGACGACATCACCGTGGCGCAGTTGTTACAGCAATCCGGCTATCATACCGGTGTGATCGGCGAATGGTTTCTAGGCGGCGACAACACCGCTGGCGCGCCATGGCGGAAGGGCTTTGATGAATTCGCCGGTTACCTGGATCCGGGTGATACGGTGGACTATTACGCCGGTTACTTGTGGCGTTATATGCCGTCCCCAACGGACAGTCGCCAGGTCGCTTTCCAGGGCAGGGAAACGCTTTACGACAATGCGGACGGCAAACAGGGAGTTTACATCCCGGACCTGCTCACCAAGGCGGCCAATAATTTCGTACGGGTCCATCAACCCAACCAAAACAATCATTATCAGCCGTTTTTCCTGTTATTGAACTACACCATCGCGCGACCCGGCGTGGGCAACACCATGCCGGTACCCACGGACGCACCCTATTCCGCCGAACCGTGGCCGCAACCGGAAAAGAACCGCGCCGCCATGATCGCCCGGCTCGACAATTGTATCAGCCAATTGCTCGGACAATTGAAAGAGCTGGGCAACGAAAGCAACACGGTGATTTTCTTTTCCAGCGATACCGGCCCGCAAACCGGTGGCGGGGTGGACCCGAAATTTTTCCAGAGCGCGGGACCGTTTCGCGGTCAACGGGGGCAGCTTTATGAAGGGGGCCTCCGGGTACCGATGATTGTCTACGGACCGGGCCGGTTTCCTGCCGGACAGGTGAGCGATTTCCCGTGGGCCGCCTGGGATTTTCTGCCGACCGCCCTGCAGATTGCGCTTCGGGAACCGCCCAAAAATATCGACGGCCTTTCCGTGCTGCCGACGTTGTTCGGGAGAACCCAGACCAATCGCCACGACATTCTATCCTGGCAACTCCAGGACCGTGACCTCGCGCAAGCCGCACGCATGGGTGATTGGAAAATCGTGCGCACGAAGGCCGACGGGAAATGGGAACTCTACAATCTGAAAGCGGACCCGGGTGAAACGGAAAACGTCGCGGCCAAAAATCCGGAAGTGATAGCCAGGTTTGAGAAACTCCTGAGGAAGTAAGTGTCCCTGAGGCGATGTCACGGGGCCTTGGCGCGCGCTACGCACAGCTTCAAAACTTCCCCCCAAAATACCGGCAGTCACAGACCGCTGCTACATTAGAATCCTGTTAGAGAGCGTTTTCAAAAGATGTGTAGCCGCCGACGTAAGTCGGCGCCAATCAAATAAATCGCTCTATGGCACTGAGTTGGTCGTCGACGGCAGATTCAGGTTGCGTTCCTGTTCGACAACACGGATGTCGATGAGCATCCACAAAATTGCCAGCAGGAGCCCCAGCAAAAAGGCCGCCAGCACAAACCACGGCCACTGATAACGGCGGGGCTTTTCCTCTGGTTCGTTCATCTTAATCTTGTTCGTAATCTTAATCTTAATCCCTCCCGAGAGCGATTACGATTAAGGCCGGCAGCGGGTTGCGAAGAATTCCTTCACGCGAAAACTCGACCTGCGGTAATTTTCGATTAAGTTCAGCGCGGTTTCTCGTTCATGAACAACGCCGAATCGCCAAATGATTTGAACTCGCCGCCGGGTGTCGCCGGCGCCGGCCCCTACGCCATTTTTCAGAACCGGGACTTTACGTTATATCTAATCAGCCGACTGGTGGGCATTACCGGCCAGCAGATGTTCACCATCGCCATCCTCTGGGAAATTTACGAGTTGACCCGCTCGGCCCTGGCCCTCGGCCTGGTGGGACTGGTCCAAATGATCCCGATGTTTTTGTTCACGCTGCCAGCCGGACATGTCGCAGACAATTTCAATCGCAAGCGGATTGTGGTACTGACGACCGCAGCCATCGCGGTGGCGAGCCTGGGAGTGGCCTTTATCTCCTGGTATCACGCGCCGGTGATTTGGATTTATTTCTGTCTCTTCCTGGGCAGTGCGGCCAATACCTTCATGCGGGCGGCCAACTCCGCCTATTTACCGGCGCTGGTGGCCCGCGCCGATTTTCCACGCGCGGTAAACTGGAATGCCGGCGCGTTCCAGCTCTCCTGCATTATCGGTCGGGTCGCCGCCGGCGGTCTGATTGCCTGGATGATGTTGCACTATTTCAACCACCTCACCGATCCGGCGGCGGCAGCTCCGGTTTATGTCATCAACGCGCTGGCCTCGGTGGTCGTTTGCGTCCTGGTCGGCATGATCCGCCGGCAACATACCGTCAAAACCCGGGAAGCCATGACCCTTCAGGCGCTGCTGACAGGTTTCAAGTTTGTCTACGCGAGCAAGATTATTTTTGGGCTCATCACGCTCGACATGTTCGCGGTGTTCCTGGGCGGCGCGACGGCGTTGTTGCCCATTTATGCCGCGGATATTTTGTTTGTCGGACCGACCGGCCTCGGCCTTTTGGCGGCGGCATTGCCCCTGGGCTCCATCCTCTGCGTGTTCATCCTGAACCATCGGCCGCCCCTGCAAAAAGCCGGGCGCACGCTGTTGTGGGCCGTAACGATTTTTGGACTGGCCACGATTGCCTTCGGGTTTTCGAAATGGTTCTGGTTTTCGTTTCTCATGATGTTCCTCTGCGGCGCGGTGGACAACATCAGCGTGGTGGTGCGGCACACGCTGGTGCAGATGCTCACGCCGGACGAGAAGCGCGGGCGCGTCTCCGCCGTCAACAACCTGTTCATCGGCACGTCAAATGAACTGGGCGAGTTCGAGTCCGGCACCGTCGCGCAAATCTTTGGGCCGGCCATCGGGAACACGATGGTCGCCGGCGCGATCATCTCCGCCGTCTCCGGCGGAGTGGGGACCATTTTAACCGTGATCGCCGTGGCGTTCATCTGGCCCGAAATCCGGCGGTATGGAAAACTGGCGTGAAATTTTCTGAGCGGAGAACGTGAAGTCGGAGGAAGAAATTGTCGCAAAGCGACATCGGATATTAGCCAGCCACGAAGTGGCTGGTGTTTGTCCGAAAAAATAATCCGTCCTGAAAGGGACGGCGGAAGCAATATTTCCAGCGTCCTTTCAGGACGCGAAGCCGTTCAACGTGTGATCCAGCCACTTCGTGGCTGGCTAATTTCCGTCGCTACTTCGGAGCAAAGAACGCTGGACAAACTATTTTCCCGGAATAAGGTTAAAATCATGAAAAAGGATAGGCTGCAGAACCCGACACCTACTATCCGTTAGGCTCGTATATGCGCTACTTCACATATATCGCGGAGCAGGCATTCAAGACTTCTGCAAGCGGCGAGCGGCTGTTCTACCGCGGCGGGCCGTGGTCGCGACCATACATTATCCCAGATGTCGCCACGGAGCAGAGACTTTACAGGAAACACGTGTGGATGCTCCGGGTTTTGCTAGGCGGGCTGATTATCGGTCAGCCATTTCTATTTATTTTGCGACCACATGTGCTCCGTGAGCCATACTGGTTTGTCATCTACTTCATCGGTGTGATGGTTGTTTTCTGGGTCGTCGGTCGAGTTGTATTCGCTCGCGATTTGAGCGGCTTGCAGCAAGCGCCAGCCCGATTACGACCACGCTCATTTTACGGCCAGACCGCGCAGCGGCACAGCAAGACTGGACTGGCACTCGGTTTCATTGGCTCTCTTTTATTCGTGGCTGGTGGCGTTTGGATGCTGTCCGTCGGAGCGAATTATGCCGTCGGCATTTTATCTGTGGTGTTTTTTGGTTTGTGTGCTGTTGCGTGGGGCTACGCTTTATGCCTTAAGCTAATAAGCAACGAGCCACCAAAAGAGTCAGATCAGCAACGACGAGCCTAACACTCGGATAGACTGCAACTCTCACCAGGTTCTTGACCGACTCTTGTACTTCCGCTTGACGCGGGCGGGCGGGGGATTATTGTCGGCGCATGAAACGATTTCTAGTCGGCTTTTTGATTCTCAGCTGCTCCTTCGCGGCGGCCTGGGCGCAGGATGACGCCGCCCAACAGCAACTGGACAAGCTCAGCGGCCAGATCCAGGACCTGCAGGCCGCCCAGGTGGAACAGAACAAACATATCCAGGCGCTGGAAAAGGAAATCAACGACCTCCAGGGCCAGGCAAGCCAACCGGGCGTCAGCTCGGCAAATTCGGATGACGTAAGGAAGCTGGCGGAGCAGGTGCAGGAGATCGACCGGAAACGGCAGGAGGACAACGCCCGAGTTTTGAAGCAATTGGAACAACTCGAGAAATCGCTAGGCAATTCGCCGTCCAGTCACAAACCCCCGCCGGACATCACCCCGGACATCACCCCCACGCCAATTAAGGGTCATGCTGCCCCGGACGCCAGCGGCCCGCAAAACGGCTACAATTATACCGTCCGCAGCGGGGACACGCTCATGGCCATCGCCAAGGCATACCGCGCCCAGGGCATCAAGGTGACCACGGACCAGATTTTAAAGGCGAACCCGGGATTGGACGCCAAGAACATGAAGGTGGGTCAGAAGATTTTCATTCCGTCCCCGGGGCAATGATTTTCTCGGAGGGACGAGTTATACGAGTCCCTGTTTAACACATTCCCGAGTCGAAGAAGTCGGGGGCTCGTGTAACTCGCCCTTCCGAAATTTGTCCCTCCGAACTGCTCTCAACGCATTAAGAAGGCAAACGTCGCAATGGCCAGTGCGATGCGATACCAGCCGAACACGGTAAAAGTGTGCGTCTGGATATAGCGCAGTAACCATCCCACCGCCACAAAGGAAACCGCGGCGGCCACCAGGAACGCCAGCAGCACCATGCCCCAGTTTTCCGACGGGGTGCCCGGCGGGGGATGATGCAATTGTTTGAAGATTTCCAAACCACCCGCCGCGAGCATGGTCGGAATGCCAACCAGAAAGGAAAATTCCGTGGCCGCAGGCCGGTTCAGTCCCAGCAAGAGGCACAGCAGGATGGTCGAGCCGGAGCGTGAGGTGCCGGGAAACACCGCCGCAATCAACTGGCCGACGCCGACGGCGACGACCACGGCCCAGGTGATTTCGCTGCTCAATTTCTTTCCGCGCAACCACCATTCGATGGCGACAAACCCGATCCCGCCGATGAGCCAGGCCCAGGCGATGGGTGCGAGGTGTTCCGGAAGTTTGAACCCTTCTTTTTGCAGAATCAGCCCCCCCACGCCGGTGATGAAGAAGGCGACAAAAATTTTCAACGCATAACTCTGCGTTTCCGGTTGCGCCATTCGAAGACGAATTTGTAGAGCCGTTGCGGAAAAGCGGCAGTACGGCGATGACGGCGCCGCACTGGATGACTACGTTGAACAGGTCGCTCTGGCGCGGCAACCAGTGTTCGGCGATGAGCAAATGGCCGGTGGAGGAGACGGGAATGAATTCGGTGATTCCCTCAATGATCCCGAGAATGACAACCGCTATCCAGTCAGGCATGGCGCGTGGTTAGACACGAAACGGGCGTGCCGGGCAAGGAAGAAATGAGCCGGCGGCTTACTTTTTCCAGCGGAAGAACGCCTTGGCGTCCTCGGCGCGCTCTTTGACCTTGAGCTGGCCCAGGATGGAATGCCAGCCGATGTAGATCTTGTGCCACTGGGCTTCGATACCGCGCAACGAGCCTTCGCTCATTTCGCCGAGATAGCGGAGGGACGGGGCGTTGCCGATGAGGGCGTGAATTTCCTCCTTCGCGGGCGAGGTGATTTCGAGCGCGGCATAAATCATCTCCAGTTCCTGGACGATGACACTCTTGAGCTCGAGAAAATGATTCTCATCCGACGGCCCGAATTTTTTCAGGCGGGCGGTGTTCACGAAATGGTTGAATTGCTTCCAGCATTCGATATGGGTCTCGATCTGGGCAACCAATTGGGTGAGTTCTTTGGCGGTCATAGGCGGTCAGGTTGACTGGGTGCAGCCGGCACGGTGTGCGGCGAAAGGAAGATCACGGCGCCGCCGCGCATCTCGCGGGCGGTGATGCGCAGGCTGGCGAAATGGAT
Organism: uncultured Verrucomicrobiae bacterium; assembly: GCA_963708525.1. Taxonomy (GTDB): domain Bacteria; phylum Verrucomicrobiota; class Verrucomicrobiia; order Limisphaerales; family UBA11358; genus UBA11358. The sequence goes on from CAVPTH010000009.1 coordinate 205,502, forward strand.
GCTGAATTCCGCCAGCGGCATTTGCGCTTCGCGCGCCTGGCGAAACAGGAGCAGCACGTCGCGCACGATGTCGCGCAACAAACTTTGCGGATACCCCGAGGCGATGGTGGAAGTGAGCACCTTGCCGTCGCGGTTCACCGTCAGGCTGCCGGCGGGCAGCTGCTGAACGGCCGCGTGACCTCGGAAAAATTTGGTCAAGAATCCCATGATGCAACCAGTTTTTTAGCTTTTTCAAACAACTGGTCGGTCGGCGCGTCCGGCGGCCAGGCGACCAGATAGGACTTTTCGTCGCGGGGCAACAATAGCACCTGCCGTTCCAAACTGTTGCCGACGACGTGCAACAAAGGGCCGGCTTCGAGCCGGTCGCTCAACCGTTTGGCCACTTCCGTGACCCGCCGGGTCCAGCCCGCGAGTTGCGTCCCGGATTGTGTTCCCCACGAATCCACTGCGTTCTGTTGTTCGGCGGAGGTGACGACGACAAATTCCGCGCCTTCCCGCGCGACCAGGGCCAGCTTCCAGATGGTTTTGCGATGGTCCGCGTCCTCGACCGAATCAGGCCCCACCGGGTTGGCCGCCTCGTCGATGTTCTGGGCGGATTCGAGCAGCAAGGCGTTAACCGACTTGAAGATGGTGCGTTCGCGCTTGGGTTCGGCGGGCATGTTCTCGAAGGTCCCGGATCTCCAGGCCAGGATTCTCTGGAAAGCCGCTTCGCCGCGGGCGCCTTCAGCCTCGGCATCAATCAATTCCCCTTCTTGAATCCAGAGTTTGGCCACGAGGGGACCGCGGGTGATGCGCAACACCGTGGAAGTGCGGGACAAACATTCCATTTGAATGATGTCCATGAGGCTTTTGCTCTGGATGCCGCGAAAACCCGTTTCCAAATCGCGTCCCAGCAACGACTCGATGCAATCCAGGAACATCTGCGGGTTTTGCTGGATATCGGTCTTCAGCCAGAACAGATCGACGCCCAGGGCGTAGGCGCGGGACCGGAACTCTTCATCCTCCAAAGCCGTCAACACCACCGTGCGCAACTCCGGGAACCGCCGGCGGACAATGGCGAGCACCTGCAGCCCGTCCATCTTGGGCATTTTTAAATCACACACCAACAGGCGGAACGGTTCAGCGTCCAGCAACGCGACGGCGCGGGTCCCGCTGTTGACCGTGCGGACTTCCGGTTTGCTGGGAAGCTGCAACAATGTCTCACGATTCACCTCCAACCAGGCGGCTTCATCGTCCAAAATCAGGATTTTGTGGCGCGGTTCCATTCCTCTAAATACACAACGCGGCTCGTGTCGTCAGCCTGCGAATCCAGGTCGCAACGCGTTTCGGCCGCAAACGCTAAAGAAGAAGCAGTTGTCGTTCCGAATCCGGCATTCCGGATCAATAATCCGCAACCGCTTTGTGGACAGCCAGTCCAACGCTAGGACAACCTGCGACCGGGGCACTACCGGACAACGGCCGAGGAAGAGACGGCTTGTCGGGGACTTCCGTGGCGCGCTTCCTGCTCCGAAGGGAACAACTGTGGATGTATCGTCCGCGGGAAAAGTTGTGTGCGATGTCAAACGGAGTAAAAACAAGATTTGCCGGGTTGCTGCGAGAACTGCTGCGACGTTTTGATGAGAACGAAACTGGAGCGGACGCCCCCCATCCGCGCGACCGGTAACGCACTCAGCACCACGGCCCACATCGGTTCCCACGCAGTCCATGGCCACGTCTCAACCCCGACCGGTGGCGCACCACGTGCCGCCCCGACCGGTTCCTGCGGCAAACCCCAATGAGCTGGAGTTGCCGCTCCGCTCCATCCTGAACAGTTTACCACCTCAATTGCACGCGCGATTGACACTCACGGAAGCCGCTGTGAACAATGCGACGATCTCGATTGCCATTGGCAAAATCATGCCCCAACTGGCATCGGGCGTCGTCAAAATCACCTTCGGCGAACTGCGCCAGGCCGCGCCTGCCCTGTTCAATATCAACGAGGAATATGATTCACTGCCTGTGGCGTTGCCGCTCAACGAGATTCTGGTGCGGTTGAATTTCAATTCGTTGACCCGCAACCCGGCGCAAAAGCATATGCAGGTACCGTCGGAAATCACCGGTCCGTTTGGCGGGCGCGGTGAGGGGGCGGCCATTTCCACAACACCGCCACTCAAGCCAACTTCCGCAGCGGAATCGCCGATACGGATGACGGCACCGGCAGTACGACCGGTCAAAGCCTCGCCGCCACCCGTGGCGCCGCCGCCACCGGCTTTTGTCCCCCGTCCGATCAAACCCGAAACCGCGGCGCACCCGGTACCTCCGGCGCCCCCGGTGTCCCCGGCGTCTCCGGCATCTCCGGCGTCTCCGATTACATTTGTTCCCAAGGCTCCTTTGGCACCGTCGACTCCTTCGGTTCCTCCGGCACCCCCGGCGTCCCCGATTCCATTGGTTCCAAAGGCTCCTATGGTGCCCCCGGCTCCTTCGCCGATGCGAAATGGCAATGGCAACGGTTATGGCGTGCCCGCGCAACCGATTATTCCGGGAATGCCCCATCCATTGAACGCTCGTCAGCCGAATGTGCCGTTCACGGCGAAGCCCCCGGCTCCCGCAATGGAGTCGGCCGCGATCCTCGCGCCGTTGGCCGCCCTTTCCGAAACTTGGCCTGAGGCGTTGCGAATGGAGCTTGCACAGATGTCTTTGGCCAACGCGCAAGTGGCGCTGCCGGTGAATTTGGTTGAAACCGCGCTGAAACGCGGGCGGGTCACGTTCCCCTGGCGGAATTTACGTTCCTGGGTCAGACCTCCGGTTACCGCCGTGTCGATTCATGATGGTTTGGAACTGGAACTACCCTTGAAAGTGGTGGCCCCGCTCTTTCTGGCGAAACAAGGGCGGGCGGCTCAAATCAGCCACTCGCCACAAACCCCTTCGTCCGCGCTCCCGTCGGAGATTCCGAATTTGTTTTTTGGTTTTCCGCAACCGCAATCCCCGGCGGAAATTCCCGAAGCCTCCATCAAGGCACCTCCGCCCAATGAAACGAAGTTCGCACCCAAACCGGTGGATGTCAGACAGTCGGAGTCCAATTCCAATTATTACGTCTGGGGTGAAACCAGTGACACCCCTCAATTGGACACCACCGAATTCAAACGCACGGCCGCAGCCGCGACGCCCCCGACGGATTTCAGCACCCGCCGCACCACCCCCAAGGACGTCGTGGTGCGGGCGATGACGTTCCCGGGTGTTGCCGGTGCGCTGGTGGCGCTGCCCGACGGCCTGACCGTGGCCAGCCAGATTCCTTCCGACCTCAACGCGGACACCTTGGCGGCCTTTTTGCCCCAGATTTATGGGCGCATCAGCCAATGCACCAAGGAATTGCGGATGGGTGAATTGAACAATTTGAATTTCACGGTTGGCAACGTTCCATGGAAGGTGTTCCGCATCCATGGCGTCTACTTCGCCGCGTTCGGTCGCGCCGGCGAGCAGTTGCCGACCGCGCAACTGGCCCAATTGGCCGGTGAACTCGACCGTAAAAAATAATAATCCTATGGCCATCATCAACCAAGCCACTCGCGAACTGCAGGTTAAAATCGTCTATTACGGCCCGGCAATGGGCGGTAAGACCACCAACCTGGTGCAGGTTCACGACCACGTCCAAACCGCCGCCGGCAATAAAGGCAAGCTGGTCTCACTGGCAACCAGTTCGGATCGCACGCTCTTTTTCGACTTCCTGCCGATCGAGGCGATGACCATCCGCGGGTTCAAGACCAAGTTCCAGCTCTATACCGTCCCCGGCCAGGTCATTTACAACACCACCCGCCAGCTCGTGCTGCGCGGCGTGGACGGCATCGTATTTGTGGCCGATTCCCAATTCGAAAAAATGGCGGAGAACGTTGAGAGCTTCCAGAACCTCATGGACAACCTCCAGTCGCTCAAGCTCAATCTCAACGAGATCCCTTACGTCCTGCAATATAACAAGCGCGATTTGCCCAATGTGGCGCCGATGGAGTACATGGAATTTCTGCTGAACAACCGTGAAGTGCAGGTGCCGTCGTTCACCGCGACGGCCCACCGGTGCGAAGGTGTGTTCGAAACGTTGAACATGATCACGCGCCTGTTGCTGCACAAATACATCAACCAAAGCGTTCCCCAGTACGCATAACCATGGCTACTCTCCCGCAAATCACCGAGGAGGACATCCACAAACTGGACGAAACCCTCCGCGAGTTCAATACCAGCGCCGACGCTACGGTCTCGCTGATCATTGACAAGGGTGGTTTTCTCATCACCCATCAGGGGGAATCGGACGAATTTGACCTGACGACCATCTCGGCGCTGGCCTCGGGCGCCTTCATGGCCAATCAGACCATCGCCGGCCTGGTCAGCGAGCCCACCTTCAACAGCACCTATCAACAGGGGGAAAACCACAGCCTGTTCGTCATCAACGTGGATGACAATTGCCTCCTCGTCGTGATCTTTAATTCCGAAACCGGCGTGGGCGTGGTCAAATACTACGCCGCCGCGGCCATTAAACGTATCGCGCGCCAGCTTAAAATTGCCAAGAAACGCGCCCCCGACGAAGGCCTCGATCTTTCGATGCTCAATGTGGCCGACACCCAGTACTTTTTCCGCAAAAAGGAAAAGGAACCAGGCGCGAAAAAACGCCCGTAATTCCGGTTACCCCAGGCGGCTGTGGCTGCCGTCGCAGAACGGCGCGTTCTTCGAATGTTTGCATCCGCACCACGCCACGGTTTTGGCTTCGGTAATGTCCGCCTGCTTCGGCGTGAAACCCGTGCCCTTATGCGAGCCGTCGCAAAACGGCTGACTCTTGGAGCGACCGCAGGCACACCACCAAAACGTGCCGGCCTCGGCTTTTTGCACAAACGGAGATTTTTGGGCGATGATTGGTTCTGGCATAACTGATCTTCCTTTCTCGACCATGAAGTAGTGCAAGATACGGAAGGAAGCAACCTTCAAAATCTTTTCCCGGCTGTCACTGTCCTGCGGCTTCACGGCGGCGATATTCGTCCAGGATTGCCGCAGTCGCCGAGGCTCCACACCGGCTGGCACCCAGGTCGCGTACCCGGATCAAACTGTCCAGGTCGCGAACACCGCCGGCGGCTTTGACCTGAACCCTGGGCGAACACGCCGCCCGCATCAGCTCCAAATCATGCGCCGTCGCACCCTGGTAATTGAAATTTCCACCCGGTTGTTTGACAAAACCAAAACCAGTGGACGTTTTCACCCAATCAGCCCCCGCACGCTCGCAAATCTGACAGAGCTTGCGCTTGAATTCGTCGCCATCCAGGCCGGCGCCGCCCTTGTCCAGATAATCGTTCTCCAGGATGACCTTCACCTTTGCCCCGTACCGGTGCGCCTCGTCGCACACAACTTTCACGTCATTCTCGACGTAATTCCAATCTCCGCCCAGGGCCTTGCCGAGATTGATGACCATGTCAATTTCCACCGCGCCGTCCCGGCAGGCCAGCCCGGTCTCGTAACGCTTGGATTCCGTGCAGGCATTGCCGTGAGGAAATCCGATGACACAACCGACCCGCACACCGCTGCCGGCCAGCAATTCGGCAGCGCGTTTGACGGCGTACGGCTTGATGCAAACGGACGCCACGCCGTATTTCACGGCGAGTTTGCAGCCGTCCTCGAGTTCCCGATCCGTCAGGGTCGGATGCAACAACGAATGATCAATCATCCCGGCCAGCTGTTCGTAGGTGTACTTCACAATGCGCCAACCTTATTCCAGTCCACCGGAAACGTAAACCGCCGACATCAGCTCTGGAGGGAAGCGCTTCGTCGCTTCCCCCATTCGAATATCATCAGGGCATTGACGGAGCAATGCCACCCAGGCTCCGCCTTTTCATTTAGTGCCTCTGCCGCCCGCAGAGTCCTCATGAGATATTTACATCAGCATATTACGAACGGCGTCAATGAGAGCATGGACCGTGGCCGGCACGGCAAGATTTCCGCCGCGCCGCCAGCTGATCGAAAGGAAAGCACCCACGGCGACGTGAACGCAAGGCAGCAGAAAGATGAGGGTCATCAACTGTTGAAATCCGGCTGCGCCGGTAATCGGCAAATGCCACCAGCCCCACAGAGTGGAGATAAAAATGGCCGTCCACCATTGGCCTTTGTCACCAGGCTGAAATACATGCGAATCCAGCGCGCCACGGAACACAACTTCCTCCAGAACAAAGCAGACCGGAACGTACAGCACAAAACTTTCTATACCGGTCACGGCCATGGCCCCGTTCAACACGATGGGTTTATGCAACAGCACCCAACGGGCAATTGTACCCAATAGCATTGTGCCGCTACCGATGACTCCGGCGGTCAACGTGCAAAATCCCAGTTCCCTCCAGGTATTCTTTGTGAACTGACTGAAGCCAAAACCTGCACCAAAAGCTCCGAGGATACAACACACGTACCAGAGGATCTCCGCCTCATGGGCGCGCCAGTCTGCCAATCGACAGGTTTGAACCAATCTCACAGCAGGCAAAATCGTCATACCAAATCCCAAAACAATTCCCATGGGATTCAACCGGAATCGGTCAGCGTCCCGAATCCAAAGCGTCACCAGAGGTTGCTTACGCACAAAAATCTGGAAAATCATTACTAACGGAACGCCTGCGATCAGATAACTGTTTGCGTCCGGATGAAACACCCAGCCGATCGCCATCCAGACGGCAACGAAAACGACCACTTGAAGACAACGGACAAACTGCTTCACCGGCAAAGCTGCCTGGAGAACCGGAAATGGTTCAGGCGTCGTTTCAGTCATGGGTTGAATCGGACTTTGCCGGTTTTTCGACATTTTGGCCAATCCAATTCCAAATCGTCAAAAAAAATGGAGGAAAGCGATTCGTCGCTTCCCCATTTTACCCATGGTCAGGGCATTGACGGAGCATTGCCCTCCAGGGTTCCGCACTTCTCGCTTCTCACCTCCGATTTCCGGGCTTAACTTGCCGTTGCCATTATGCCCATCACCTACCGCCAGTGGGGCACCGATGTGGACGCCAATGCGCGCCAGCAGATGGAAAACGCCTGCCAGTTGCCCGTCTCCGTCGCCGCGGCGCTCATGCCCGATGCCCACGTCGGCTACGGGCTACCCATCGGCGGTGTGCTCGCCACGGATAACGCCGTCATTCCCTACGCCGTAGGCGTGGACATCGCCTGCCGCGTCAAACTGACGGTGCTCGATCTGCCCACCGACTGGCTCCGCCGCCGCGAGACGGATCTCATTCGCGCGATCGAAGCCGAGACACGTTTTGGCATCGGCGCGGAATTCAAACATCATCGCACCCACCCGGTAATGGATGAAGACTGGTCGGTCAGTCCCGTCACGCAACGTTTCCGCTCCAAGGCGGCGGCGCAACTCGGCACCAGCGGCAGCGGTAATCATTTTGTCGAGTTCGGCGAATTCACCGCGGCAGACAAACAACTTGGTTTGGAACCGGGAACGTATCTCGCTTTGCTGAGTCATAGCGGCAGCCGTGGCACCGGCGCGCAGGTGTGCGACCATTACAGTCGCTTGGCCCGCACGAAGCACAAGCATTTACCAAAGGAACTCAGTGATCTCGCCTGGCTCGATCTCGATTCCGACGACGGCCGGGAATATTGGGCGGCAATGGAATTGATGGGCCAATATGCCTCTGCGAATCATTACCTTATCCACAAACATATCGCACGGCACCTTGGAGCGGACGTGCTGTTGGACATCGAGAACCACCACAACTTCGCGTGGAAGGAACGTCACGGCGGGCGCGACCTGATCGTCCACCGCAAGGGCGCGACCCCGGCGGGCGCGGGCGTGTTGGGCGTCATACCTGGTTCAATGGCCAGCCCAACGTTTGTGGCACGCGGCAAGGGCCAGCCGGAATCGCTCAACTCCGCCTCGCACGGCGCCGGTCGCGTCATGAGCCGGAACAAGGCCTGGGAAAGGTTCAACTGGAAGATGGTGAACCCGTATCTGGAAGAACGCGGCGTCAAACTGATCTCCGCCGGGCTGGACGAAGTGCCGATGGTCTATAAAAACATCGAGGAGGTCATGGCCGCGCAAACGGATTTGGTGGAACCGCTGGCGAAATTCTTTCCACGTCTCGTCAAAATGGCCCCGGCCGGCGAGCGAGCGGAAGATTGATTCCAGTCTCTACCACGATTGGCAAAGGCAGCCTGTCTGTTTCTTTTCTTAACTCACTTGAGCAAAACTGATTCAAATGTGTTAGAGTGGCGATGAACCTAAACGACGCCATCTGCCGGGGGCACGGCAGCGTGGCAGGCTGGAAGGAGGCCATATGATAAAAGCTAGAATGGCAAAGGAAACAATCGTCCGATTGAACAACCGGACTGGCGCGCTGGCCCAGGTCACCAAGAGCCTCGCAGACATGGGGCTCAACATCGAAGCGGTGATCGCCACCGTGGAAGGCACCGAAGCGGTTATTCGGATGGTGACCGGCGACCATCAGCGGACGGTGGACGCATTACGCGGCCAAGGGCTGGAGGTGCAGGAGGCCAGGGTCGTGGTGGCTGAAGTCGATCACCGGCCCGGCTCGTTACGGGAGATCACCGAGAAACTGGCCCGGCAACACATCGACCTGTCCTACCTCTATGCCACAGCGACAGGAGACCGATGCCTGGTTATCTTCTCCTCCACGAACAATGACTGGGCGGTAAAAGTGTTGAACGATTAAACCGGGAACCGGTTTCCGCTGCGTCCATTAACTTATTTGCCCTGGTTGAACGCGGCGACGATCTGACGAATGGCGCGGGTGTGGTCCGGGGTGCTGCCGCAACAGGAGCCGATGATGTTGGCGCCCGCCGCCAGCACACCCGGCACACCACTCGCCATGTCGGCGGCTGATTGTTTGTAAACGGCCTTCCCCTTCTCCAACACCGGCAGGCCGGCATTGGGCTGTACCATGACCGGCAATTGGCAGTGTTCACGATAGATGGCCGCGACTTTTGCCGCGCCTGGCATGTCCATGCCTGTCCCGCAATTCAATGCCACCACGTTTGCGCCCCGTTCCTCGATAAACTCCGCGGCCTGGTCCGGCTTTACACCCATCATGGTGACGTAAAACGTTTTGTCCTGCGATAAATCATAGGCCAGCGAAGCAATAATGCACGGTGCACCCGCGGCTTTCGCGGCATCGACGGCGACACCGATTTCGTCGAGTGACGTCTGGGTCTCTATGATGATCGCGTCCGCGCCGGCCTCGATCAGCGCCCGGGCCTGTTCCTCATACGCCGCCCGGGCCTCCTCCTGCGGCAGGTCGCCGTACGGCTCCAGGATGGCGCCGAGCGGACCGAGGTCACCGAGCACAAATCCCTCGCGCTCACCAAACGCTTCGCGCGCGATACGGACGCCCGCCTGATTGATGGCGCGCAGGTCGTCGGCGTGATTGTGTCGCTTGAGCATGATGCGGCTGCCGCCAAATGTGTTGCTGATCAGGCAATCCGCGCCCGCCTCCACGTAACGCCGCTGGATGCCGAGCACACGGTCCGGGATGGGAAAGGTTCCAGTGTTCGCCGCAGCCGCCTTGTTCGAGGCCCGCGAGCATGAGTTGTGTGCCCATCGCGCCATCGCAGACGAGACGGCGTTCGCGCAGGGTGTCTTGCAGTGACTTTTTCATTTTGGCTTCGAGTTTATGGCCTGGCCGGTTCGATTTCGAGATAATCAATGCAGGCGCGTTCGCCACCGTCGGCAACGGCATCGATTTTAATTTCATCGCCGGTGCGCAACGCGATGCCGTGTGCCGTATGGCGCGTGGAGGTGTGGCCGTTCGGCAGCGACTTGACGTTGCGCGACGGCAACAGGTCGTCCGCGAGCCAGTGGTCCACCTTCTGTCCGGCCACCAGCAAGGTGAACTGCGACACGCCGTTGGTCTGATCGTAATATTGGACGGCGAGATCGTACCAGCCGGGTTTGCCGGTGTAATTAAAGCTGGCCGAACCATGATTGTCGGCATTGACCACCTGAATCGCCTTGCCGAGCGAGGCCGTCTCCCACGGTTTCACATCAAAGACGGCATACCCGTCCAGTTTCATGGACTCGGCTTCAATGCGGTTCGGGTCATTGTCCACCCGGCCATATTTATCCGGAATGCCGGACATTTTGAAAAACCATTGGCAAACAGCATCGCGCCATTCCGTTGCGTGGCCGACCTGATATTCCAGGAGCGCCAGCGTTTGGTAATACCGTTGTTCATCCACCTTGCCCTGGAGCAACTGCCATTGTTCGACAAATTCCCGCACCTGTTCCACACCGGTGTAATGCGTGTCATAGACGTGCTGCATCACGGTTTTGCCGGAATGCAAAGTATAATTGTAAGGCACGTGATGGAAAAACAGGAGCAGTTCGTCCGGGCACGTTTTCAATGACTCGAACATATCAGAAACGGGCGGATGATATTGTGCGGTATAACCGGTACCGGTCGCCACGGTGCGGTCCATACCGATGCCGTTGGTGTCCGCGCGAATCCACTGGCCCCAACCGTTGCGCTCGGCGGATTCAATACCGGGGCCGTAGTGAACTTCAATGATGTCCGTTAACCCGCCCACGCCCAATGGTCCGGTGTAATCCTCATAGGTCCGCCACGATTTCAACAGCATTTCGCTTATCGTTTTGACCACCTGCGGGTCGTGACCGAAGGTCAGTTTGGTCCATTCCCCGGCAATTTCCTGGCTGCTTAAATCCGGGTTCCACGCCAGGCGCCCGAAGCCGTAGAGATTCGCCATGGCCAGTGGATGGGCAAGCCAGTTGGTGTCGAGACCCACGTTGGCGACGCCGGCAAAACCGCCCAGCGGATTATGGAAAACCTTTCCGGCGGCCAGTGCCTTGACCGGCGTGTTCGGTCCCTTGGCATGCAGGTCAAAATCGAGCGTCTCCTTCCACATCGGCACTTCGAAACACAGGTGCCGTTGCTGGCCGAGATATTCCTGGGTGATTTGCACCTCGAGTGTCATGGCAGTCTTTTCCAGGCCGCCAAACAACGGCGAAGCCGGTTCGCGCACCTGGAAATCAATCGGGCCGTTTTTAATCTGCACGATGGCGTTGTCGTCGAATTGACCGTCGAGTTGGTGGAAGTTGTCGTAGGCGGCCCTGGCGCGGTCGAGCTTCAGATTGTGCCAGTCGGCGTGATGATTGTAAACAAACCCGCGATAGAAAATGATGCCACCGTGCGTTTTGAGCGGGCGGGCGACGACGTTCGCCGCGTCGGCGTGCGTTCGGCCGTAAGCCGACGGGCCCAGTTCACCTTCGGAATCCGCCTTCAGGATGAACCCGCCGAAATCAGGAATCGCGGCGTAAATTTCCTCCACCTTTTTGTTCCAAAAATCAATGACACGCGGGTTGAGCGGGTCAAACGTGTCGAGCCCGCCCAGGCTTTTGGGACTTCCAAAATTGATACAGACAAACAGCTTTACTCCCCAGGGACGGAACGCTGCCGCCACGCGGGCGAGTTCGGGGATATGCTCGCTGTCGATCGCATGCGGGTCCGCGTTGACGTTGTTGATGGAGCAGCCATCGATGCCGACCGACGCAAGCAGGCGCGCGTAATCACCTGCCCGTGTCAGGTCGGGAACGATGTGCCCATTCGCCCAGAGGATGGACCGTCCGGCGTAACCGCGCTCAATCGTGCCATTAAGGTTGTCCCATTGATTAATGACACGGATGGGCGCGTAAGGATTCTCCTCGTCATCGAGCCCGGCCATGGAGTCATACAGGGCCATTTTTTGCAGCAACGTGAACGTTCCATAAAGCACACCGCGATCGTTCAACGCGGTGATCACCAAAACCCGATGGTCGCCAACCGAAATTGTTTTCAGAAGAAATCCATCCGGTATTAAATCTCCCGGCGCGTTGAAAGTCGGAACGACTTTTTTGACTTCGTCAACGGTACCGAGCAGCACGGCGTTTTCTGCCGGCAACGCCGTTTCAATTCTCTCGGTCCGGTTCAGCAAGCCGCGTACACCGCGAATCAATTCCGCCTGCGCCGATTGTTCCACCTCGGAACGGCCCAGTGTGACCACCACCGCCGGAAGGGCTTTTTCATAATTTTTTTTGACTGAATCGTCGTCAATCCCTGCGTAACGGAGCCAGCCTTCGTAGCCGGTTTCCCCACGGGTTGGGGTCACAAATCCCAGAACCGAGGTTAAAGTGGTGAAAATGATGGCGGCAGGCGACAATTTCATGGTGTTTCGGATTGTGCGGCCCCGAAGGTAGGGCAGAGGCACCATCGCGCAAGCTGAAAGCGGTGGCTTTCAGGCATAAAGACAGGCATATTGTGCGGACATCCGGAAGCGTATATCATGTTCCCTTTAGGTCGTGTGGAACAAATAAACCATGAGCGTCGAGCTGCATTTCAACAACCAGCGGCGTGAGGTCACGCCGGGCGTGTCCTTGTTCGATTACGCCGAGTCGATGGGCATCAACGTCCCGACGTCCTGCCGTAAAAACGGCAAGTGCAAGGAATGCGTGGTGGAAGTCGCCGAAGGCATGGACTGCCTGTCCGAACGGTTGCCGGCGGAGAGACACCTGAAAGGCAATTTCCGGTTGTCCTGCTCCTGTTGCATCGTCACAGACACCGGCCTTGTCCGTTGCCACACGATGCGCCGGGGTGAGATGCGCATCGAACGTCACGCGCTGCAGCTCCCGACCGAGCGTGCAACCGTTAAAACTGGATCCGGCGGTAACGCGCAGCGGTGAACGGATTTTGCTGGACGGCGAGGAAATCGCGCGTTCCACCGCCCCGATCCACGGCCTGGCCATGGACCTGGGCACCACCACCGTGGTGCTCCGGCTCCTGAACCTGGAAACCGGCGAGGTGGTCGCCGATGCCTCGTTTGAAAATCCGCAACGGTTCGGCGGTTCGGACGTGATGTCCCGAATTCATTACGACACGGAAGACGGCAGCCACCTGCTCCAACGTACGCTGGCCGGTTACCTCACCCATGCCATCGAGGCATTTGCGGTGGACCCCCAAACGATTTATGAAATGGTCGTGGCGGGAAATTCCACCATGCGCGATATGTTTTTCCGCCTGAACGTTTATTCCATCGGTCAAAGTCCTTACCGTTCCATCACGGAACTGGAAATGGCCGAGGGCAAACGAACGACCACCAGTTTGACCGGGTCCGCCAAAAAACTTCTGTTGCCGCTGCATCCCAAAGCGCGGGTTTACGGTCTGCCGATCATCAGCGGCCACGTGGGCGCCGATGCGGCCGCGTGCATGCTGGCGGTGGATTTGGCCAATGAAGAGCGGCTCGTTGCCGTCATGGACATCGGCACCAACACGGAATTGATTCTGGGCAACAAAAATAAAATCTTCGCGGCCTCGTGTCCGGCCGGCCCCGCCTTTGAAGGTGGAAAGATTTCCTGCGGCATGCCGGGTCTGCCGGGCGCGATCGAAAAGGTGGAAATCGCCGCAGACGGTTCGGTGCGGGTCGGTGTTATCGGTGACGTTCCACCGGAAGGCATTTGCGGCTCCGGCCTTGTGGATTTGTTGAGCGAACTGTTGCGGACCAATCGAATGAACACCCTTGGCCGGTTCGAACACGGCGAGGACAGGTTTATTTTGGACGTAAAGAGTGATTCCCCGGTCTATTTCACCGAAGGCGACATCAACGAACTCGCGCAGGCCAAAGGCGCGAACGTCGCCGGCCTGCATGTCATTTTTCACGATTACGGAATCCGCTTTGAGGATGCGGATGTTTTCTACCTGGCCGGCGGCTTTGGCCGTCACCTGAATGTCGAGTCGTCCAAACGCATCGGGTTGATTCCGAACCTCGACAGCGCAAAAATCCTGCAAGTGGGCAACGCTTCCATTGAAGGCGCCTGCCTGGCTTTGTTGTCGCGCTCAAAACGTCTGGAACTGGAAAGTCTCGTTAAAAAGGCCGTTCATTGCCGGCTGGAGGCGCATCCGGACTTTTTCGATTTCTTCGTCGAAGGCTGCCAGTTCAATCCCGTCGAATCTTCGCACACGCTGCAATCCGTTTCCTGACATGCTCGAGCTGGTTGAAACAAATCCGAACGTCAACGTCCAGGAATCCGAGTATCAGCGGCTGCTCGGGTTCCCCAAAAATTATTTGATGCAGGGACGTATGCGCGATCTCGCGGATGCTGCGCGCCGGTGGTATGTCGAAAACGGGCGGCCCTGGTTTTACGCCTGCCAGGTGGACGCGCCTGAACCGGCGGAGGGAAAACTGCGCATCCACGGAACGGAATTTTGCTCAAAACAACTTCACGATCAATTTGTCGAAGCCGGGGCGGATGGCGTGGTGCTGGTTGCGGTCAGTGCAGGGCGGGAATGCGAGGAACACGCGCAACAATTGTGGCGCGAATCGAAACCGGACGAGTATTTTTTCCTGGAAATGTTCGGCTCGGCGGTCGTGGAGCATCTGGTCACCGTCGCGAGCGGCCACATTTGCGGCTGGGCGGACCGGCACGGGGCGGCGGCTTTGCCGCATTACAGTCCGGGGTATTCGGGTTGGGACATTTCGGACCAGGTCAAATTATGGGATTTGCTCCGGCAAAAAGGCGCCGCTCATTTCAACGGCAAGCTCGACGTTTTGGAAACCGGAATGCTCCGGCCAAAAAAATCGCTGTTGGCTGTCTTTGGCATCACGCGCCATCTGGACAAGGCCCGGAGCCTGATCCGATTGATTCCTTGCGAATCGTGTTCGCTGCCCAATTGCCAGTATCGCCGCACGCCGTACCAGCACGCACCGCCGCAAATCGAGGATGTCCGCAACCTGCTGTCACCGGCGATGGAAAATCTCGATGGACAACATCAAGTCGCCGTACTGGGCACCGGCGCCCAATATACGATCAATCCGCGGGCGCTGGAAAAGTGGTCCCGGGAACGATTGCGGCTGGAGTTCGCGCGCGACGGCACGGTGGAAGCCGGTTTCCATTACGAAGGCACCACCTGCTCGAATATGGGACGCGCCCTGGAATTCGATTATCGGGTCAAGCTGGCCCGGCCGGAAGACCGTTACCGGATTCTCGATATGCAATGTGCGCCGGCGCCGGGCGACACGGGCCATCAGTTCCAGTGCGAGTACTTGAACAATGCCGAGGCGCTCATGGACAGCATTGCCGGGGAAAAGCCATTGCTCGGCCGGCCGCTGAACGACGTGCTGACCTGGAAACGCGAATACAATCCCTCCGGCTGTTTCTGCGATTTGCCCAGGCGTAAACACAAGTGGGGTCTGGTTCTGGAAGTGATTCACTTTGCCCTGGCTCAACGCGAAAAAGAATTGTAGCACCGTGTATGGGCGGGGATTCGGGCATCCTGATTGGCACCCTCCAACAACTGTCGGATGGACAACCCGCGGTAAATCTGGGACATTATGGGTTACATCATGACCAAACTTTGCGACATCAACGCCGCTGCGAAAGATAAACTTCCGCCGGCGTTCACGGACAAATCGGGCATCGGCGCGCATTACACGGACGCCTTTATCAAACCGATGAACACGAAGCTGCCCGACGGCACGCGCGTGGGTTGCAAACGCAGAGGGTTGAAACTCTCGCTAACGGTCGGCACAAAAAAGGGCGAAGGCCTGATGCGCCGGTTGCAGGTCAGCAAAGACCCGATCGTGATGCTGAGCGCTGCCTTACAGGAAGCCGCAAAAGCAGCGGGTGTGGAATTGAAGATTACAGATACCGAAATCCTGATCGCTGCCTGATTTAAGATGAAACCGTTTCGGAATACCAGGGCCGTGCCCGGATTCCCCGGGAATTGTTCTGGAAGTTTGTTTTTAATTCTGCGACTGATTCAATCCGTCTTTCCGGTTCTTTTATTTGCGGGCAGCGCTGCATGGGTGGCGGCATCTGACCAGCCGCGCGAACGAATTGCCATCGATGAACATTGGCGGTTTACCAAAGGCGATCCCACCAACAACGCGGTAAACCTGCTTTACGACACAAGGCGCACAGAGACGGTACGCCGCTTTGCTGCGGAAGCCGATGGCAACCCGACCCTCAATCAGTCGGTTGCGACCAATGAATCAACGAACGCGACCATCGTCATCAAGCAATGGATCCTGCCGACCGGCAATGAATTCATTAAGGATCCTTCGCACAGGTTTGTCCGGCCGGAAGGAAGTTTAGGCGACACCCTCGCCTACGTGCAGCCGGATTTTGACGACCGCTCCTGGCAACCGGTGGATTTGCCGCACGATTGGGCTATCGCCGGGCCGTTCACCCATTCCGGCGGTGGTGGCATGGGCCGCTTACCAACTGCCGGCGTGGGCTGGTATCGAAAGAAATTGGATGTTCCGGCGAGCGACGCCGGCAAATCCGTCTTTCTCGATGTGGACGGCGCGATGGCTTATGCGGCGGTATGGCTGAACGGTCAAATCGTCGGCGGCTGGCCTTATGGTTATGCCTCCTGGCGGGTGGACTTGACCCCGAACATGAAACCGGGCGGAGACAATGAACTCGCCATCCGGCTGGCTAGTCCACCGAATTCGTCGCGCTGGTATCCCGGCGCCGGGATTTATCGCAATGTGTGGCTGGTAAAAACCGCGCCGGTGCATGTGGGACATTGGGGAACTTACATCACGACTCCGAAGGTTTCTTCGTCATCCGCCGCCATTGATTTAAACGTGACGGTAGACAACGACTTGAAACAGGACGTAAATGTCAGCGTCTCCACCCAAATTTTTCCGCTGGATGCAGATGGTCATCAAACCGGCTCCGTCGTGGCCGACATTGCGCCGGTGAATTTGACAATTCCGGCCGGTTCCAGCGCCTTCGCTCACGGCAGCGGAACGGTGCTTCAGCCCAGGCTCTGGGGACCGCCACCACAACAAAAACCGAATCGCTATGTCGCGGTGACAACGGTTTCCCAGGGAGGCAAAGTGGTGGACAATTATGAAACACCTTTTGGCATCCGGTCCATCCGGTTCGATCCGAACCAGGGATTTTATATCAATGGCGAGCATATCCTGTTGAACGGCGTGTGCGATCATCATGATCTGGGCGCGCTGGGTGCGGCCGTGAACGATCGCGCCTTGCAACGGCAGCTGGAAATGCTGGCGGACATGGGCTGTAACGCCATCCGCACCAGCCACAACCCGCCGGCGCCGGAGCTGCTGGAACTGGCGGACCAGATGGGGTTCCTCGTGATGGACGAAATGTTTGACTGTTGGCG
The DNA here is from genome assembly GCA_963708525.1 of uncultured Verrucomicrobiae bacterium. Taxonomy (GTDB): domain Bacteria; phylum Verrucomicrobiota; class Verrucomicrobiia; order Limisphaerales; family UBA11358; genus UBA11358. The sequence continues at coordinate 222,646 of CAVPTH010000009.1, forward strand.
GCGGGACAAGACACCCAATGATTATCATTTGGTGTTTGATGACTGGCATGAGCAGGACATGCGCGCCCAGATCCGGCGGGATCGCAATTCCCCTTCGGTCATCATGTGGAGCATTGGCAACGAAGTCGGCGAGCAGTTCACCGGGACCAATGGCGCTGTTTTGGCCCGGCAACTCTGCGATATCGTGCACGACGAGGATCCCACGCGCCCGACCACCAGCGCCATGAACTGGTCGCATCCCACCGATCCGCTGCCCGGCGTTCTGGATATCATCGGCCTGAATTACCAGGGCGCCGGCATTCGCGGTGCACCGGGGAAATATCCGGCCTTTCACGAGCAGTTCCCGGATAAATTCATTTTTGGCAGCGAAACCGCGGACGCCATGAGCACCCGCGGCGAGTATTTATTTCCGGTCACGACGAACATCAGCGCCGCGGTCGGACCGAACGCCGGTGAGAACCGCCAGAAGCATCAAGTCAGCGCTTACGAGCTGTATGCCGCCCCGTTTGGTTCGTCGGCGGACAAGGTGTTTGCCTCACAGGATAAAAATCCTTACGTCGGCGGAGAATTTGTCTGGACGGGCTGGGATTATCTGGGTGAGCCGACACCCTTCGATTCCTCGCGCAGTTCCTACTCCGGCATCATCGACCTTGCCGGCTTCAAGAAAGACCGGTTTTATCTTTATCAGGCGCACTGGCGTCCGGATTTTCCGATGGCGCATATCCTGCCGCATTGGACCTGGCCGGAGAGAACCGGGCAGATTACCCCGGTCCACGTCTTCACTTCCGGCGATGAAGGCGAATTGTTTCTCAACGGCAAATCGCTGGGACGTCAAAAGAAAGGACCTTACGAATATCGCCTGCGCTGGGATGATGTCGTGTATGAACCGGGCACGCTCAAAGTGGTCACTTACAAAAGCGGCAAGGCTTGGGCGACGGACGAAGTGAAAACCGCCGAGGCACCGGCCAGACTCAAACTGGAGCCGGACCGCAGCACACTCAGTGCGGACGGAAGGGATTTATCTTTTGTTACGGTAACGGTGACGGACGAACACGGTGTCATGTCGCCGCGGGCTGATAATCGGATCCACTTTCAAATTGAAGGGCCGGGTGAAATCGTGGCGACCGACAACGGAGATCCGACGAGCCTGGAACCGTTTCAATCACCGGATCGCAAAGCTTTCAACGGGCTTTCCCTGGCGATTATCCGCGGAAAATCCGGCCAACCGGGAACCATTCGCCTCACCGCCACTGCCGATGGTTTGAAGTCAGAGACGATAGGCATCAAAACTGTGTCGGGCGGACATTGACTGACCGGTCAGCAAACAGCATTCGATCGCGTTACCCGGCCATTCAAGCAGCGATCGCTGAAACGTCGGGTTAAGTCCGTTGTCAATCGCCTCAAAGTCGCTTATCTTGATAGAGTGAAAATCAGAAGCGTGCCTTTTAACTCCAGCATCACGCCGGCTGGAGTTTTTGAATCCTGATCGTTCAGGCCGTATGAAAACGACCTCCGCTCTTTCCCGGTTCTTACCGGTCCTGTTGCTTTCAAGTGTCGTGCTGATTCCGGTTGTTCGTACGCAGGCGCAATTGACCAATGGCCTGGTCGCTTACTGGCCAATGAATTCGGTGGACGGTCCCGTCACCCCGGACGTGGTGAGCGGTTATGACCTGGTACTGCAGAACCTGACGACGAATGACCTGGTGTCGGGGCGGCCAGGCGCGAGTAATTGTTTTCGGTTCAACAGCACCAACCAAACCCTCCTCCGCTATGTCGCGTCTCCAAATGACACCTTGCCCATCAATAAAAATCCGGCCTTCACGGTTTCGATGTGGGTACAGGTCAACGGAACGAATCAAAACGATTTACGCGTGTTCGGCGAACAATATTTCAACGGCCCGACCGATCCGTTGTGGTTGATTGGAACCGGCGGCGCACCGGGAACATCGCTGGACAACAAGGCTCACTGGTTGTTGCGACAACGCGGCGCTGTGATCAATGGGACCAACCAATCGCCCGACATTTACGATACGCAGGACACGGCGTTTGGCAGCCGGGCCGTGTTTAACGGTGCGTGGCATCATCTGGCGGTGACCATGGATATCCACGGCAGTTACACGGTTTATGTGGACGGCCAAATCGACCCGGGCGGCGGGACCAACCGGAATTTTTACGGTAATCCATCGGTCCTGCCACCGTTGCCGTTGACCAATACCGTGACGGGAGGCCGATGGATTTGGAACATCAACACCACCAGCATCGGCGGTGTTGCCCGAAATATTCCGGGCAGCCATTGGATTACCGGGTTGATTGACGATGTGGCGATGTGGACCCGCGCGCTCAATTCCAATGAGGTCGCGCAGGTATACAGCAACGGAATTCCCGCCGTGACGCTGCCGCCGGTGTTGCCCAAAATCAATTCATTCACCGCAGATTACCATGAGGCGGCGCCGGGTGACACCGTGACGTTGCGCTGGGACACCTTGCACGCCGACACAATTTCGATCAGCCCCGGCATCGGCGACGTCACAGCCATCAGTTTGTCGGGCATCGGAAGTACCAACGTCCAGGTCGGCGCAAACACGACGTTTATTTTGACGGCAACGCGCGGTGGGTCAAATGTCACCGCGCAAACCAGCGTTTCAATAATGCCAGGCGTGGCACCCGGCTGGCACCTGCTGGAACGCTTCAATTCGCTGCCACCGAGCACACTGGGAATTGCGGGTGGCAGTTGGGTCAGCGTGGCGGTGGATTACACGGGACCGCTGGATTTGTTCAATGTCGCCACCGTGACCAATGGTTCGGCCACCAACAATTTGTTGAGCGCCGGGTGGGGCCAGCCCGGTCTCGGATCGCTTTGCGGTTTGTTGTTGAACTCGTTGACCATTCCCGAAGGGCAAAGCAACACGCTGTTTTTCCGTTTCTGTGTCAACGGCGGCAATTCCGGCGACATCGCCATGCGCGTTGGCTTGACCGATCGACCATTGCTCGGGCTGGGAGATTTTACCGGCGATGACGGACCGTGTATCCGGATTGTGCGTAACTCGGCGACAGGCGGACAAATAGACCTGCAAGCTTATAACGGAGTGCCCGGATATAATACAACCACTCCCCTCACGCAACCGGCCTACACCGGCTCCTACCTGAGCCTGATCGATACCCATGGTCTGCAGACGGACTGCATCTATGATGTCTGGATGAATGTCCAAAATCTGCCGTTCGGATTCCAAACGAACTTGAATGGCACCACGAACACTACGGGAGATATTTATTCGGTGTACCTGCAAAAGGAAGGCGATACCAACCGGGTGCCGGTCTTCAGCAATTACTCGGCTTACCGCTTTTATAACTACGACAATTCCCGCGGATTCCCCGGCACGAACCTGACCACGCTTTTTCTCGCACAGGATGCCGGCATTCCGGGGACGAACACGGTGGTGTTCGACGACTTCTTCCTGACGACAAATGGTTTTAATTCCGGCTCGCCGAGGTCATTCCGGATTACCAGTCTGGAACGCGGGGACACATCCGCTGCGCTCACCTGGAATTCATTTCCACCGCTGTCGGCCTCGGCCACACCCACCTATACCGTGCAAAGAAAACTTTCTTTGAGTGATTCGGATTGGACCACGCTGATTGGCGGTTTGCCATCCGATGGTTACGCAACCACCTTTGATGATCCCTCGGCAGCGCCTGCGTCGGGGTTCTACCGGGTGACGACCCTGCCACCCGGCCCGGCGGCCTTCGCCCGGCTTGAAACCGAAGCCGGTGCAGTCGGACTGGATTTTACAGTAGGCTATGACGGTCAGACCCAATACATCACCATTGAAAGTGTCGTGACCAATCTCGGATTGCCCCGGCAACAGTAACCGTGTCGCAACCTATGTCGTCACGTTTCCCGGCCCCGGCACCTACAATTTGTACGCGCACCTCCGGGTCAGGTCGGCCAGCGGCAGCTTCTTTTACGGGAACGGTTTTGGAATCAAGTCTCCAATCAATCCGGGCGACTGGGTTACGGTGAACAATTTGTTCCAGGGCGGCTACGTTAATCCGGGTGATTCAGTGGTGGATATCGGCTCGGCGGGGGTGGACGTTTGGAAGTGGGTGAATCTGTCGCAATTCACCAACGGGAGCGAACCGGGCCTTGCGTTTATCGTGCCGCCGGACCAGTTGACACAAATCTTCCAAATTGGTGCCGGAGCAAGCGGTCTCGACATGGACACCTTTGTTTTTGGAACAGCCGACAGTGTATTCACCGTGGCCTCGCTGGAGGCGACCGCTTCCGAAATGCCTCCGGGTCCGTCGGTGCCACGGGATCAGGTGAACGGCAATTTGATTCAGTTCAGCGACAATGGCGCCTGGTGCTGGTATCAGGATGAGCGGTCGGTAGTGGACACCCCCATGGCAAATTGATCATGGGTTACATGGAAAACGGCGGCGGGTTCGGCGGGTCCACCGTCGCGACGGAACGTGGAGCGACCCGATTTTCGATTTGGGCAACCGGAACCGGACTGAAGGACACGGCTCACCAACAGCCTTCTCTCATACGGTGGCGCCGATGATCACAATGCGCCGGCGTTCTCGTGCGGCCAGATGGCAAGTACCTTGCGTTCTATACCGGGCACAACAATGACGATTACTCCTTCTGCAACATTTACGACCCCGCAGGCGGCATTTGGGGGCCGAACAGCGTGTTTTGACTGGGCCAGCCAGCCTGGCGGAGCCGATTTCCCAACCACTTATTCCAATCCTCATTATCTCTCCGCTGAAAATCGCACTTACAATTTCTCCCGCGGCAATGGCCACGGCAGCCAAAATATGATGATTTCATCCGAACTATGGGCGACACGTGGTCTTATGGCGGAGAATTGACGCACTAACGGCAACATCGGTTATGTCAATGGCTACTTCAAATACTCGGGATAACGGCGTGGATCGGATCGACTTCATTTGTACCGAGTATCATCCGCGATGATTTTAACACCAGTATTTATCACGGTTATATCAGCAACGGGATGACTTTCAGGAGCGATGGGACCGTGGTGGACAGCAATATCTTCGACAAGTTGTCGCTCCCACTCCGCAAAGTTATTCGCCGGTGTTTCTGGCCAACACGGTCTTGCCGGCTGGCCAGACAAATTATCGCTGCTGGAATGACGACGTGCGTCGTTACCCGGACGGCACGATTGACTGCATCATCATCGCGCGCGTGAACAATAATGTGACGCAAGGAGATGACAGCAACCAATCAATCCGGATCACGCTTTTTTCTATTGTCGTTATAACCGCATGAACTGGACATCCACGTACCTGGGCGAGGCTGGCTACAAAACACATGCCAGCAAGGCCGATTATGTCGGCCTGGGTTGTTTAAATCCAAATGAACCAAATACCATTTATATTTCGACCGCCTTTGATCCCCGCGCCGTTTCGGCAGGGGTTTACGACACAAATCAACCGGTTTCGAGCAGCCGTGAAATCTGGAAGGGCATTACCACCAATCACGGAGCCAGTTTTACCTGGACCCCGATCACGCAGAATTCCTCCTGCGACAATTTGCGTCCGATCGTCCCGCGGTGGGATGGAAACCACACGGCTTTGCTCTGGTATCGGGGAGTTTACAGCTCGGCACTGGTTATTGATGCGGCGGTTGTCGGTATTGTGGATCGACATGCGGAGACGGTTGGGCCGATGACCTACGTAGATGCGACGACTAACAACACTTGCTTCAGCGGCACGGTTGCACCGCTGGTAACGGGACCGGGCTCCGGCCAATGGCACGAACGTATCGGGCCGGGAAACGGCGGCTCACTGCTCGCATCGGCCGATGTGAATGCCGAATCGGCGCCGATGATTGAAACCACCGCGACGGCGCCGGGAACCGGATTGTATGATGTGTGGGTCAATTTCTGGGGCGGTCCGGGCGCGGACTGGCGGATCGTAGCAGGATTGACCACCAACCAAATGCAGGTCTTCCGGCAAATGGCCGCGCAACCGGTGCAACCGGGAGCGCACAACTCGGTCCTGGTTCTGACCAATGACGCAAATGCATCCCTCTATCAGGCGTACCTGGGCCGGATTCAGCTTTCGACAAATACTTCGTTTCCAGTTTTCGTGGGGAGTGATGCCATCCAGACCGGAACGGCCACCAACCTCATCGGCGACACCTGCCGGACCTGGTACGACGGCGTCAGCTACGCCAGGGTGGAACCAATCCAAATCAAGAACATTTACCGCAGCGGCCCATCGACGGTCACCCTGGTCTGGAATTCAAATCCGCCGGAACGCTCCCTGACCACACCGACTTACACCGTGCAGAAATCGGGTTCATTGAACCCTCCGGTCTCATGGACAACCGTCGCCACCGGAATCGCTGCCACCTCCGGGTCCTCCACGACGACGTTCATGGATAATACCGCCAGTGGGGCTATCGCGTTCTATCGAATCACCACACCATAGATTTCTGCGCCAGGAACATTGCGGAACCGGCGAAATCCTTCAGGTCGCTGAACGGCCGTAGCTTCACACACCGGCTTGCCTCGGAATTTTCATGGTCGCCAAAAGCGGCTGCGCCAAAACTTCAACAACCCGTTCCCATTGCCTCCGGGTTTTATCCATATCCCAGCAATAGTTTTATCCATCTTTAAGCAATAGTATTATCCATTATTTTTATCATAAACAGCCTTGACCGTTGTTCGACTCGGGTAAATAACTCAGCTGTTCCCCGATTGGAGCCTTGGCAAGGCCTTTTACGCCAAGAAATTAAACGTCACAACAACCGAGAGCATTCGAAATGAAAACATCACAAAAAATAATCCTGTCCGCTGTCATAGCGGGTTGCGTAACCATGGCAACAAGCCCCCAGGCAAACGCCAGTGGAGGAACGGGCACTGATCACGGCTTCTTCTGGTCATTGTATTACAGTGGTGGGTCGGCCAGCATATCCTTTCCCGGTGCGGGCCAATATCCGGGCAATTACGCCATGAGCTGGTCCGGCGTGAACGACGTGGTCGGCGGCAAAGGCTGGAATCCCGGGTCCTCGCACAGCATCGGTTACAATTGCGGCTCCATCAGTGGATTCAATAGCTTCAACATCTACGGGTGGACGACCAGTCCGCTCATCGAATATTACGTCTGTGAGATGGGCTCGGTGGTGACTGGAACGAGGGTAAACACCGTGAACAGTGATGGGCATACCTACACCTTTTACAAGCATCAGCAGATAAACCAGCCTTCCATTATCGGCAATGCAACTTTTTGGCAGTACCTCGATCAATGGGGCGGCTCATCGACCGGGTCAAACCACACCGTCACCACGGCCAACCACATCACCAATTGGCGGAATAACGGTGGCCAGGGGTTTGGTACTTACAATTACCAGATCCTGGGGACAGAAGCGTACGGTGGCCGGAGCGGCTCCGTTAACGCAACCGTGTGGGGGCTATAGCCATATTCCCGAAACGGGTTCGTTTCGTCATCAGGCTTTGCCCTGAACGTAACTTGAGCAGGTCGCGCTTCTTCAGGAAGTGCGGCCTGCTTACTCTTAAAACCGACGCGGACGCCACAGATGCCCAAAATCCGTCTGCACCGGCCGGTAAAAAAATGGGATTCCTTTCTCACGCATTATATTCAGTTCAATGAGTAAACTGTTTATTTTCTGTTTAACGGCAATGATGGTTGCGGGCAGCGGTTGTTCCACCGGCAAAGGGTCGCCTTCGAATTCCGGGTCGCACACCGGCCCCGGATAACCTTGTCTTCGTCAAAGGCGGGACTTTCAAAAACGTGAATTCCACCAATTACTACGGAAAAAGTGTATTCCTATCGAGTTTTTATATCGGCAAATATGAGGTCACGCAAAAAGAGTGGATGGAGATCATGGAAAGTAATCCCTCACAATTCCAAGGGGACCATTTGCCGGTCGAAATGGTGACCTGGTATGAGTGCGTTGAGTACTGCAATAAAAGGAGTCTGAAAGAAGGCTTAAAACCGTATTACCGTATCGATAAGAATAAAACGGACCCGGATAATGAGAATGAGAACGATGATATTAAATGGACGGTAACGATCAATACGGGAGCCAATGGGTACCGGTTGCCGACCGAAGCCGAGTGGGAATATGCCGCCGGTGGCGGTCAGAAGAGCCAGAGTTACATTTACAGCGGAGGCAATGACGTGGATACAGTAGCATGGTATTGGCAAAACTCTGGAGATACCAAGTTAACCGGATTCTGGAGCTGGCCGGTCATAGAACAAAACCATGGTAAAACACACCCTATCGGTGGCAAGGAACCCAACGAGTTGGGACTTTACGATATGTCGGGCAATGTCAGGGAATGGTGCTGGGATTGGTACGGAGACCTGGAGAGTGCGGAGACCTGGAAGGTCGTGGAAAATGACCCTCAAGGAAGTTCTCACGGCTCGCTCCGGGTTTGGAGGGGCGGCGGTTGGCTCGGCGGCGACTTCTGTTGCGCGTTGTCTTTCCGGGTCGGCTACGAACAGTATGACCGGGGTTCCGATCAGGGTCTTCGTGTGTGTCGCAGCCAGTAAATCGGACAAGACCGACCAGGTGTCGTACCTTGGTTGTGGAGTCTTGATAAAGAGAATTCACAATTGATGTTGCTTCCTTAAATGATTCGACGAACGTTCATGGATTGGCGTTGGCAACCGTAAGAAACGTTTTTCACTTTGACGCGAAACCCGCATCTCCTAGTTTGAAAAGAATTTCACACCTTGAACCCTATGCGATCTAAATGCTGCTTCACCCTGTTTTTAGCGGTCGTGGCCTGGCTTTCGGCAACCGCGGCAGAGTCCAACTCCCTGCCGTTCGTCAGTCCGATGTTCAGCGACAACATGGTGCTCCAGCGCGGAAAACCGGACCCGGTCTGGGGCTGGGCAAGACCCGGGGAAGTCATCCGCGTTGAAATCGCCGGCCATACGGCAAAAGCCACAGCCGGCTCGGACGGCCGTTGGCAGGCGGAGATTCAACCGCCCGCCCCGGGCGGGCCTTACACGCTTAAAATCATTGGACCGGATCAGACCGTTGAATTTCATGAAGTACTGGTGGGCGACGTCTGGTTGTGCGGCGGCCAATCGAACATGGAGCTGGGCATCGGACTGGTAAATAATGCCGCGGAAGAAATCAAGGAGGCGAACCATCCGGAAATCCGGCTCTTTCTGGTGAACCACAAAGTTTCCTATTCGCCCGCGAAAGTTCCCGATGGCACCTGGAAAATTTGCTCGCCGGAAACCATCAGCCAGGGCGGCTGGGGTGGGTTTTCCGCTGTCGCCTACTTTTTTGGACGCCGACTCCAGCAGGACATTCATGTGCCGGTGGGTTTGATTGAAGATTGCGTCGGCGGCAGCCTGGTCGAGAGCTGGATGGGCCCGGAGACACTGCGCAAATTGGGTGGCAACGACGGAAAATTGGATGCGATCGAACGTCTGGGTGCCAAGGGCAGCCCGCCCTACGGCAGTTTCCTGATGCACTGGCTCGATGAATATGACGTCGGTATCAGCAACCAATGGGCTTCACCGGTTGTGGATGATTCGGATTGGAAAGCCGTCCACATTCCCGGCGCTTTCCAGGAACTGGGTCTGGCGGATGTCCCCTGCGTCTGTTGGTTCCGGAAGGAAATCGTTCTGCCCGACCCATTGCCCGCCGGTTCGGCCTCCATTCATCTGGGTTGGGTTGAGAAAATGGAAACCACCTATATCAATGGTCATCAGGTTGGAATCAGTTCCTGGGCGGAACACAACCGGGATTACGACATATCGGCGGGACTGTTAAAACCGGGCACCAATCTTGTGACCTTGCGCATCTTCAAGTGGAAATCGAAGGACAGTTTTCTATCCAAACCTGACCTCCTGCGATTGGAGGTGGGAAGCACCGCCATACCGCTTGCCGGTGAATGGAAGGCCAAACTCAGTTTCAATGCCCAACCGCCACACCCCATGCCGCTCGATTATGAAAATTACCCGACCATGCCCGCCGTACTCTACCTGGGCATGATTCAACCGGTGGCACCCTTGGCGATTAAAGGCGTGATCTGGTATCAGGGCGAAGCCAACTTTACGCACGCTTATCAATACCGAACCTTGCTTCCGGCCATGATTGACAATTGGCGCGACCAGTTTGACCAGAGCGACCTTCCCTTCTACATCGTCGGCCTGCCCGCCTTCATGCAGCGACATAGTGCGCCCGGAACCGATGGCTGGGCTGAATTGCGCGAAGCGCAGGCGTTGACTGCCAAAGACGTTCGCAATTGCGCCCTGGCAACTACCGTGGATACCGGTGACGCCGACGATATTCATCCGAAAAACAAAGTGCCGGTCGGCGACCGCCTGGCTTACTGTGCGTTGGCCCAAACGTACGGCGAAAAGATTCCTTATCAGGGGCCGACCTACATTTCGATAAAACACCTGCCCGGAGCACTGAAACTCAATTTCATTCATACCGACGGCGGATTAGTCATCAAAGGCAACACACTGGGCGAATTCTCGGTCGCCGGGAAAGACCGCAAATGGCACTGGGCCGAAGCCCGGATTGAAGGCGAGTCGGTCGTGGTTTTGTCGTCCGAAGTGCCCGACCCGGTCGCGGCCCGTTACGCGTGGCAGGCTAATCCGCTGGCTACCCTCTATAACGGAGTCGGCCTTCCGGCGGTACCGTTCCGCACGGATGATTGGCCCGAAAGCACCCAACACTGACCCAAGTCGTCGACTGAAAGCATTATGACCTTGAAATGGATCGCGAGCGGTGACAGATGGGCAGTTGGACGAATGTGGCGAATTGTCTGGCGAATAGAACAAAATGAGTGGAAAAGTGTCAATGGTGTGACCCATTTATGGAGGCAGTGGAGGATTAGTGTAGGGGCCCCATCAACCACCACAACTTACGCGACTGGATCGCTAATTCCTCCGGGCGGCTTTGTGGACAATTTTAATTGACGAGAATGTCGTTGAAAAGCAGTTCAGATGCACAAAAAGACAATTATTGCAATCATCGCGGGGATAACTGCCGTACTCTCCTATTTATTGTATTCATGGGGAATTGCACAGTCACTCAGAATGGTCTACCAAATTGTTCAGGTTTCCTGTTACGCTTATTTGGTTTACTATTGGTTTTGGCGAAAAAGCCATATACGAAGAAGTTCTCCGTCTTTATTGCGATTTTTAAAATTTTATTCCGTACTTCTTCGAATTGTCGGATGGATTTTTATTTTTGCTGGGGGATTTATGATCCTTTATGCGTTCAGTCGAATTTCTGACAAAAGTTTACCAGGAGACAAATCCGGAGATTGGGAGGGAGCTGGAATGAGTTTACTGAACATTGTCCTCGGCATGATGGCAATCATAATCAGTAAGAAACTGAAAAATACAACCTCACGGCCCAACTCTGACTCCGGAGATGCCAATGGAAAGTAAACGCTGGAACGGTGGGCGCGAACGGCCAAGTGGCTACCATAATCCAAGTCCCCTCGTAAACGGGTAACCCACACTATTGACAGTAATTGAGAACCGTTTGCTTACGCGCTGACGGCATCCTTGGTCGATTTTCCATTCACCAATCGCCGGATGCCCAGTGGATTTTCGTCCCGGAGCGCCGCCGGCAACAAGGCTGCTGGAAAATCCTGGTAACAAACTGGCCGGGCAAAACGATAAATCGCCGCGGTGCCCACCGAGGTAAAACGCACGTCGGTCGTGGCCGGAAAGGGACCGCCGTGGTTCATCGCGGGACAAACTTCCACACCGGTCGGGAAACCGTTGAGAATCAGCCGGCCGGCCTTCCGTTCGAGTAATCGCAGCAATTTTCCGGCCTTTTGAAAATCGCCGGGCGTGCCATGCACGGTGGCGGTCAACTGGCCTTCAAGGTTTTGCGCAATGTCCTCCAGTTCAGCGAGGGTCGGCGCGGAAATCAAAACCGAAAACGGCCCGAAAATCTCCCCGGCCAGTTCAGGGTTGCTCCGAAACGTTTTTGCGTCGGTAGAAACTAAAACGGCTTCGCCCTGGGTTTTTCCGGTGTCGGGATCTTTCTCCGAGCGGGCGAATAGTTTCACGCCATCTGTCCGGGAAACGCGGTCCAGTCCTTTGTGGTAGGCATCACAAATGCCCGCGTGCAGCATCGTGGTCGGCTCGACGGTTTTCAACAATTGCGCCAGCGATTGTTGGAACTGCGCGAATTCCGCGCCCTGTAATCCAAACACCAGGCCGGGTTTGGTGCAAAATTGCCCGACACCGAGGGTCACGGAATTTTTCAAGCCTTCGGCGATTTTCGCCCCGCGCTCTCTCAATGCGTCGGGTAAAATGAAAACCGGATTCAGACTGCTCATTTCTGCAAAGACCGGGATCGGGTCCGGTCGCGCCGCCGCCGCGTCAAACAAGGCACGACCCGCCGTGCGGGAACCGGTGAAGCCGACGGCGCGGGCAAATGGATGTCGCACCAGCGCTTGGCCGACGGTCTTGCCCAGGCCGTGCAGCATCGAAAAAACCCCGGCAGGCAGACGACATGCCTCGACGGCGCGACGGATGGCCACGGCCGTCAGTTCCGACGTGCCGGGATGTCGTTCGTGCGCCTTGACGACGACCGGGTTACCCGCCGCCAACGCCGAGGCGGTGTCGCCGCCCGCCACCGAATACGCGAACGGAAAATTGCTTGCCCCGAAAACAATCACCGGCCCAATCGGAACCAGCATCCGGCGCAAGTCCGGTCTGGGCGCCGGCTGGCGGTCGGGAATCGCCGTGTCGATGCGCGCATCCACCCACGAACCTTCGCGCACGAGCTGGGCAAAGAGCTTAAGTTGATTGACCGTGCGCGCCCGCTCGCCGGTCAGCCGCGCTTCCGGAAGACCGGTTTCCAGATGAGTCCGGGCGATCAGATCGTCGCCCAGCGCCATAATTTCATCGCCAATCCGCTCGAGAAATTTCGCACGCTCTTCATTGGTCAGGTTGCGGTAATCAGGGCCGGCGGCTTCTGCCAACTCCATCACCGCATTGACCTCCTTATCCGTAGCGGTATGAAAGGCCGGCTCCAGTTGGCGGCGATCCAGCGGGCTGACCGCATAAAACGTTTCTCCCGAACCGGAACCGAGTTGATCACCGACAAAATTCTGGCCGTGCAAGTTCATATCGATTTCACAATGCCAACTGTAGCCGCCGACGTGAGGAGGCGGACACTCAAATCGTCAAAAGATTCCGCCTTGTTACCTCGGCGGCTACAAAATGGCGGTCCTTTAGTCATGTCAAACCAGCATCACGGTGTTGCGGAGCCAGCCGATCCCGCTGATTTCAATTCCGGTCTCGTCCCTTTCCCGCAAGGTAAATGTGTCTGTCGGAACAATACCCGTGCCGGTCAACAGCACCGCGCCATGAGGAAATGACTGGCTGCGAAAAAGAAAACCGGCCAGCTCCTCGAAACGCCGTTTGATCTGGCCAACCGACGTTTCGCCCGCAAATACCTTCTCTCCGTTTCGTTGGATTTCGATTTTGATTTTCCATTCGCGCGCCTCCGTTTCGGTCGCGCCCAACTGAATCCACGGACCGAGTGCGCAGGAACCGGTGTAAATTTTCGCCTGCGGCAGGTAGAGCAGGTTTTCACCCTCGATATCACGCGAACTCATGTCGTTGCCGATGGTGTAACCGACCACTTTGCCGCGCGAATTCAACACCAGTGCCAGTTCCGGCTCCGGCACGTTCCATTTCGCATCCCGACGGATGCCCACCGGCTCACCGCTGGCCACGACTTTTTCGGCCAGGGATTTGAAAAAAAGCTCGGGTCGTTCCGCCGCGTAGACCTTGTCATAAGCGGTGGCGCTGAAATCCGATTCTTCCATGCGCGCCGTCTTGCTGCGCAGATACGTGACGCCGGCCGCCCAGACTTCCTGTCGTTCCACCGGCGCACACAATTGGACCTCTGCCAACCCGACGCGCGGCAGGTTTTGTTTCACAATCCGACTTAATTCCGCAACAGGATTGTCGTTTTCCAGAATTGATTGCAAGTGCGTGACGCCGGCCGGTGTCAAATCGATCAGCGTTGAATCGTCCACCACCAGACCGATTCCGACCGGGCCCGATCCGTTCCTGAAGCGACAGATTTTCATAAATTAACGTCTCAGAGCTGGCGTAGCGGCTTTCGGCAGAAAGCCGCACTCGTGCAATTCCCGATCTTTGCGGCGCTGTGCCGAGCCGCCGCTAGGTTGTGGAAATGCGTCCGGTCATCCTAATGTGTGGCGCAGTTTTAGGCAAAAAGTAAGCCAGCCCGGCACAACCCAGCATGCCGGTGCCAATGACCGTAAAGGCAATCGCCGTGCTGTGGTATCGGTTTGATAACGCGCCAATCACGTAAGGCCCGGCGAAGCCGCCCAGATTGCCGAAGGCGTTAACGGTACCAAAGACCACACCGATTACGTTGCGGGGCAGGGTTTCGCCGGGAATGGCCCAAAACGGCGCCATGGCCGCAAACGGCCCGGGAATGGCCAGGCACATGAACACATACGAAAGCCAGAAGTGTTGGCTCGAGCAGCACACTCAGGATGAGACTGGTTCCGCTCATGAGATAAACCGCCGCCACATGACCCCGTCGTTCACGGGTCCGGTCCGAATGCCAGGAGTTGAGAATCATCACAACCGCGGTCACGGCATAAGGGACGGCGAATAAGAATCCGTATTGCAGCGCGCTGAACCCGCGGTCCTTTAACACGGTGGTGAAGAAAGTCATGCAACCGTAGGCGGCACAATTGTGCAGAAAATAAAGCGCAATCATGACAAACAATGATGGATGCAGAAGTCGTTCGACCCAGGAAATTTCCTGTGCCGGTTCCAACTCCGCGGTTTCACGTTGCAGAATCGTTTCAACCTGATTTTTCTCTTCGGCAGAAATCCATTTGGCCTCGTGCGGATGGTCCCGGATGCAGAGCCACCAGATTGGTAGAAACAGAAACGGCAACAGCCCTTCGAGAATGAGCATCTGACGCCAGCCGTATTCGCCGAGCAGCCAGCCGGTCACCGGCGCGGACCCGGCGACGGCCAGTGGCTGGCACAAGAGCCAGCCGTTGTTGGCCCGGGCCCGTTCGCCGCGGGGGAACCAGTTCGCCAGCAGGACGAGCGTGGCGGGAAAAACGGCGCTTTCGGCTACACCGAGTAAGAATCGCATGATTTCAAATTGCCGGAACGTGTGGGAGAGTCCGCAGCCGATTGCGCAAAGGCCCCAGCCCACCAGGCATAAACTGATGACTTTTCGCGCACTCCAGCGTGACGCCAGCCAGCCGCCGGGAATCTGCAACAGCAGATAACCGAAAAAGAAAATACCGGCCGCCTCGCCCTTCATGCGGTCGTCCATGAACAGGTCCTTCATCATGGTTCGAAATTTTCGGGTCGAGCGCGAGGGAGACGTTGGTGCGGTCGATGTACGAGATGGTGTACATGAGCAGCGCCACCGGAATGATACGGAGCCAACGTTGCTGGGTCATAAGAATGGTGGTGCGAGTTTTTAACAAGCTCGCCACAGCGCGTCGAACCTTAATTCTGATTTTCATTTTTTTCAGACCTGCTTCAATCATTCCCATGAGCTCCCGCAATGACGTGTTCGAGGCTTCGCCGGACATCTACCAGATTCAAACCACGGCCGCCGGACCGGCGGGGCAATTGCCGCTCACCGAAGAAATGCTCCGGCAGCGGCCCAGCGGCGATTTGTTCGGGCTGACGCAAAATGCCGGCATGGGCTGGGACCCGGCCGAGGTCGGGCGCAAACAATTCTTGATTCTCAGCACCCAGGGCGGCTTGCGCGCGCCGGACGGCAAACCCATCGCCCTCGGCTATCACACCGGACATTGGGAAATCGGACTGCTGGTCCAGGCCGCCGCGGAGGAATTTCGCCGGCTGCAGACGATTCCCTTCGCCGGTTTCTGTTCCGATCCCTGCGACGGCCGGACCCAGGGAACCACCGGCATGTTCGACAGCCTGCCGTATCGGAATGACGCCGCCATTGTTTTCCGGCGCCTGGCCCGCTCGCTGCCGTTGCGCGCCGGTGTGCTTGGCATTGCCACCTGCGACAAAGGGTTGCCGGCCATGATGATGGCGGTCGCCGGACTGCGGGAGCTGCCGGGTGTCGTGGTTCCCGGCGGGGTCACGTTGCCGCCGGCGGCCGGGGAAGATGCCGGCGCGGTGCAAACCCTGGGAACGCGATTTGCGCATGGGCTGGTCACCTTGTCAGAAGCCGCGGAACTGGGTTGCCGCGCCTGTGCGTCGCCGGGAGGCGGTTGTCAATTCCTCGGCACAGCGGCCACGTCCCAGGTGGTCAGCGAGGCACTGGGACTTTCGCTGCCACACTCGGCCCTCGCGCCCTCAGGACAGCCGGTGTGGCTGGACATGGCCCGGCGTTCAGCCCGCGCACTCCATCACCTGGATGAACGGAAACTGACTACTCACCAAATCCTGACGCCCGAAAGCATTCAAAACGCCATGCGGCTGCACGCAGCGTTCGGTGGTTCCACCAATTTGCTGTTGCACATTCCCGCCATTGCTCATGCCGCCGGTTTGAAACGTCCAATGGTGGAGGATTGGATCGCGGTCAATCGCCGTGTGCCGCGGTTGGTCAGTGTTTTGCCGAACGGGCCGGTCCATCATCCCACTGTCCGGGTTTTTCTGGCCGGCGGCGTGCCGGAAGTGATGCTGCACTTGCGCCGGCTCGGGTTGCTCCATCTCAATGTGCTGACCGTCACGGGGCAGACCCTGGGAGAAAACCTGGATTGGTGGGAAAAATCCGAGCGACGGCAACGCTTCCGGGATTTGCTCAAACAACTGGATGGGGTGGACGCCGATGAGGTTATTCTCCCCCCGGACAAAGCGCGGGAGCGTGGCTTGAGTGGCACACTGGTTTTCCCGCGCGGCAATCTCACGCCGGAAGGTTCCGTGATGAAGGCCACAGCGCTGGATCCGTCCGTGTTGGATGCCAACGGAATCTATCACAAGGAAGGCCCAGCCCGGGTATTTGTGAATGAAAGAGACGCCATGTCTGCCATCAAGGAAGGCCGCATTCAGGCGGGCGACATAATCGTGTTGGCCGGCATCGGGCCGATGGGTACCGGCATGGAAGAGACTTATCAAGTCACCGGGGCGTTAAAACATTTGCCTCATGGCAAAGAGGTTGCCTTGCTGACCGACGCCCGTTTTTCGGGCGTTTCCACCGGCGCCTGCATCGGGCACATTGGCCCTGAAGGCCTGGCCGGCGGACCGATTGGCAAGATTTTGGACGGCGACATCATTCGCATCCACATCGATTGCAAACGAATCGAAGGAAGCGTTGATCTGGTGGGTGAAGGCCCACGCCGGTTCACACCGGAAGAGGGGGCCAGTATCCTGAATCGTCGTGCGATGCGAACGGATCTGGCGCCGAATGCGGACCTGCCGGAAGACACGCGCCTTTGGGCAGCGCTGCAACTGGCCAGCGGCGGGACCTGGGGTGGCTGCGTTTATGACCCGGAAGGAATTATCACGGCCTTGACAACCAGTCGGAGGTCTTAGAAAGAAACCGGCCGATTACTTCCTGTCGCCCGGAGAATTATAGGGTTCCTTATCTTCGTGAAGAGCAGCTGACGATTCGACCGTTTTTGCAGCCCTCAAGTCGGCCGCGAATTTGCACATCTCTTCGACAAGCTCAAGCTTGCGGGGGAAAGGCAGCGCATGGAAATCGCGATGTTGTTGCCGACGGCTGCCTTTCCACGTGGCCAAATTCCAATCGCCCGGTTCAGGTTTTCCGGTCATAGCTCGATGGTTTTTCGTGCAGCAGACTGATTTCGTCAATATCTGCCAAATCTTGAGGCCGGGCCGCTGACCGTTTCATCTTCAATAATGTGCTCAAGGACACGATACGCACGGGCACGCCCGAGGTGGATTCCAGGACGTCCGCGCCGGCATATTCGCGCTCGAAATCGAAGGGTTCGGTCACAAATATATCCACCGGCGTCTCGCGATGTTGATCGCTCCAGAAACGCAGCACTTTCATGTTTTTCTCCCGCTCCCACTTTTCGCGCCGGGCCGCGTCCGCAAACTCCGTCGCCTTTACCGGCACTGCGGGCCGATAGCCAATTTGTTCCAACGCTTGAAAAGCACGTTCGATGATGTCCGCTTCAAGGCGAATCACCATATCCACGTCCTGAGTCATCCGCCCGTATCCGTGATGAATGACCGCGATACCGCCCACAATCAGAAAAGGCACCCGCGCTTCGTTCAATGCCCGGACGATGGCGTCAAAGCTGGCTTTCTTCATGACCGCCTGATGTTAACGTTCGCCTTATCGAAATGCAATTGCTCGCGATGCCGCCGCATTTTTTGGCTACAGTGGAGGCTGGTTTTCGTCCCTACAGCCCCGCTGGCAGGAAATTTTCTTTGGTTTCAAAAACTGCGCCATCAAACACGATAACCCTTTGCTTTCGCAGATTGGCAATGCTTTCCACTGGCGAATGGCGGGTGAGGATGAATCGGCTGAGGTAACCCGCCTTGATCTGGCCGAACTTTTCCTTGAAAGCCAGCCGGTTTGAACTGTTTCCCGTGGCAGCTTTGACGACGGCGATGGGAGAAAGCCCGGCTCGTTGCATCAACTCCAGTTCATGCAGGAAGCCAAAGCCGTGCGCGACGCCACAGGAACCGGCGTCGCTGCCCGCGACAATGAGTACGCCCATTTCCTGCGCTTTGACCAGGCTCGCGGCGTGTTGGTCGAGGATTTTCCTGAGGTTGGCGATAACCTCCACATCCCAGCCCATCACCTCCGCATGGTCCACCTGCTCCTGGACCGGCGCGAACGTCGGTGCCCAGGCGATTTGCCGGTCGCGCATCTTTGCCAGTTGATCCGCGCGGACGAAGAAACCGTGCTCGACAGAATCCACACCGCCGTCAATGGCACGCTCGATGCCGGCGTCACCCGAAGCATGGGCAAACGTCTGCCGGCCGAAGGATTTGGCCGCAACGACCAGTTCACGGACTTCGCTGGTGGTCATCTGGGGTTCGGTGGTGACGGCGCCCTTTTTGAAATTGATGATGCCGGTCGGAATTAATTTGATCCGGTCGGCGCCGGCTTTGACCCGGGCCTCGACGCATTTCCCGGGCGAGGCAAAATGTTCCATCGGTTCAGCCATGAAATTGCCATAACGTCCTTGATGGTGAATGGCCGCGCCGGGACTGTCCACATAAGGCATGAGCGGGCGATTGGCACTCGTGTAAAGTTTGCTCAAGGCGAGCCCGACACCGTCCTTGTCACCGGCATCGCGGACGGCGATCACGCCCAGTCGCACCAGTTTTTCCAGACGGTTGCGCGCGAGTTTCAGCAACTCTTCCGGCGTTTGTTTCAGATAAGCCGCGCGCTGGTCCAGGTTCAATTCGCCGCCTTCGAGGAAAAAATGCGCATGGGCCTCGATCAAACCCGGCAACAGCGTGTGTTCCGGCAGACTCAAATCCGGCTCGCGCTGGCCGGCGTTCAACCATTGCGCCGGCGGAGGATTCTCGCCAACGAACAGAATTTGCTTCGAGTCATAGACGATGTGCGCGTTTCGCAGGGGTTTGGCGCCGACCCCGTCCAGCAACGTTCCTACGCACAGCCAGATTTTGTGCCCGCCGGTCGCCGATGGAATGGGCCGATTATTGGAAATCATTGATATTGTTTGAGATACCCCTCGCACCACTCAACGGGGAGTGGGTGTCCGAAGGACCGGAGAGCGGATCTGATGGGGCATCGGAAATTTCCATTAGTCTCCGACCACTTCTGCTTCGCTGCAGATGGCCATGATGGCTTCGGCCTGACGGAAACCGGAGGTCTCGTGTGTCTCGCCATCACGGGGCCGGCCTTGCTCGAGCGCTTCCCGCAGGCGCATGACCATGGGATGGGCCTTCGGCAGTGGGCCGGGAGTTTTTTCGGGATTCGCCAGGGCAAAATCCAGACCCGCTTCCATTCCGAGCGTGAGATAGGCTTTTTCCAGCTCCTCGCGGATGCCTTTGGGCGTGCCCCACGCGAAATTGGAAAGGCCGACGACAAGATGCACGCCTTTCAAATCCGGATCGGTGCTGATTAGCCGCATCGCATCGAGGCCGATGTTCACCAGGCCGTAGGTATCCGCGCCAACGGGCGCGAGGCCGGGATCGATGATGATTTGATCGTTACGCCGGCCGGCTTTCGTGGCCAGCAACTCGACAAAATGTTTCGCAGCCCGGTGGGAATCCTGCGGATTCAGGCATTGGGACGTTCCGCCCGGCGCGAACGTTTCCGAGGCCATGATAACCGCCAGTGTGTCGTAGTGCTTCACCAATTCCACCATCTCGTCCAGATGTTCGCGCGAGGCGGCGAGCGAGTTAAGGATCGGCGGCCCGCTCTTCCTGGGGTCGTAATGTTTGAGCGCGATTTTATGATATTCTACGGATGGATTGTCAAACGCGATGGGGGTCGAGGTCGCCTCCTGTATGGCCGGAACCACGTCGGGCAGAAAATCGAGCATTTCCTGGCGACGCACCTGGATGCGTTGCGTGCCGTCGAGGTTCAGCGTCAGAAATTTGGCGCCGAGGCCGGACTGCAATTTCGCCAGTTCCTGGTACCCCTTCGGGTCGCGCTCGGTGAAGGCCTTGCGAGCGCGCGCGTACGAGTTGTTCATCAACTCACCGATGATATGAAGTTTTTTATTCATGAAAGACGTCTCAACTCCCGGCATCGGCCGGGCGCGGCGGCCTTGCCGTGTGGTCGCGTTTCAGCCAGTGGTTGGCCCAGGCGGAGCTGCCACGCAACCCCTGATTCTGAACGACGGGCGCGTGTTGCAGCAAATCCTGCTCGCGGCCGTCGTGTTTCAAGCGCTCATAAGCGCGCAACCAGATGCAATCACCGTAGCCGTCCACTTCGCAACGCCCTTCGCGGGTGCCGCCGCACGGACCGTTGCGCTGATTTTTTGCGCATTGCGATTCGGGGCACAAAAAAGCGATGTCCGGCAACGAACAATCACCGCAATCCCTGCATTGGAACAGCATCGCCTTGCTCGCCTTTTCCAACAGGCGCAATGGTTTCGGACCTTGAAAGGAATCGCCCGCACCGGCACAGACTTTCGCGCCCCATCCGGCAAACGCGGTGCCCGCCGCGAAGAAATGGTCGTGGGTCCACTTGGACAGATGGTAAGTCGCTGTGACGTGCCCGGATGACGCGGTCGGGCTTGAATTTCCCGCTGCCGCGTTGGCGAGGCCGGTGGCGGGGTTTTCGCTGTAATAAAAAAACTCACCGGGTCGGGAGAACCGGATTTCACGCGCGAATTGCTTCCAGTCGTCGGGCGCAAACTTCCGCTCAATCTCCAGAATCCG
This sequence comes from uncultured Verrucomicrobiae bacterium, assembly GCA_963708525.1. Lineage (GTDB taxonomy): Bacteria > Verrucomicrobiota > Verrucomicrobiia > Limisphaerales > UBA11358 > UBA11358. The sequence goes on from CAVPTH010000009.1 coordinate 243,964, forward strand.
TTCAATCGCCGGATAGCTGTGGACGCCGCCGAGATAGACACCGCGGAATCCGAGCCCGCGATAAATCGCAATTTGCTTTGCGGCAAACTCGTAAAAGAACGCCTTCCCGCCATCGGCGGATCGGCCCTGTTTTTCGCACAGTTCCAGCAGCGACGGCGTGACGACGACACCGGGGATTCTGCCGTCGTGAAAAATCCTGGCCACGCGCGCACTCAGTAGATAGACGTTGCCGATGAGCGGGGTGGCTTTCATCCCGTGTTCGTCCCGGTAATACCGCAATTCGGATATTTTGCGCGAGTCGAACCCGATCTGGTTGATGATGAACCGAGCACCACACTCGATTTTCTTTTGGAGCTTGTAGTATTGCGGCATCAACTCGCCCTCACGCAGCTTGAAATTCGTCGTGACGGCGCCGATTAAAAAATCCGTCTTGGCCAGCCGCTGCGCTTTGCCCTCCGGCCCGTTCTTGGGGTCCAGTCCCTGGTTCATCTTGTTCAACATCGAAATCAGGCCAACGGAATCAATGTCGAACACCGGCTTGGCCAGGCCATCGTGGCCGGCCACCGGATAATCGCCGGTCATGGCCAGGATATTGTGGAAGCCTTCGCTGTTCAGCATCCACGCCTCACTCTCGAGGCCGTTCCGGTTCAGGTCCTTGCAGGTAAGATGAATGACGACTTCCTTGCCGGCATAAAGCATTGGCCGGCCCAGGGCCAGCGGCGCCAGTTGCGGATTGCCACCCGCGTTATCGGTGATGGAAATCCAGTCGATATCGGACGACGCGACCAGGTCGTTGGCAAAGGTGCGGGCCTTTATCGCGCTGTCCTCGGCCATCGAACCGCGCACAGACACCAGCTCGGTCCCAATAAGGAAACGGGAAGTCTCAAACAATTTTTCGCGCAAGGTCTGCATCCGTCCGCCGGCATAACCAATTCTTCAATCAGGGAAATTTCGTCTCCAGTTCCAGCTTGATGGCCTCGGCCACTTCCTCGGCCGTGCCGGCGCGCTCCTGTTCGTCGCTCCATTTCCATTGCGACAGAAAGTCGTCCGTGCTGGTCAGGCCCTTCGATTGCGCCTGCGAATCAATGCGCACGGTGAAGCGTTGCGGCAATTCCACCTTGATCTCATTGAAATCGTCCCAGGCCTTGACCTGCGACGGGGTGTCCTGCCAGTAGAGAACCTGGAATTTCGCCCGGGCATTGGCCGGCTTGGCCCCGGCGCGTGCCTGTTCGCGCTCGGCCTTGACCTCTGCAATAGTCTCGATTTTGGATTTCGCCTTCGGTGCGGCGCCCTTGCCCATGAAATAAAGAAACAAATCCACCGCACTCGACGCGTCCGCCCCGTAACCGTCTGCACCGATTTCGTCGGCGTACATCTGGCTGATCGGCGCGCCGCCGATGGCAAACTTGATATTCGTAACGCCGCGCTCTTTGTAGCCATCGATGACGGTTTTCATGTACGTCATCGTCGTGGTGAGCAGCGCGCTCATGCCGATGATGCCCGGCTTGAATTGTTGCGTCGCCGCCAGAAATTTATCAATGCTCTGGTCCACGCCGATGTCGTGCACTTCAAACCCGGCGCCTTCGGCCATCATGCAGACCAGATTCTTCCCGATGTCATGCAAATCACCGCGGACGGTGCCCATCAATAGGACGCCCGCCGGTTGCACGCCCGAGTCGTGCGCGGAGAGCAATGGTTTCAACACCGACATGCCCGCCTTCATCGCCCGCGCCGCGATGAGCACTTCCGGGACGTACAGGATATTGTATTTGAAATCCTCGCCGACAACGCTCATCCCGGCGATCAACCCTTCGGACAGAACTTCCTTCACGCTCCGGCCTTCGGCCAGGGCGTCCCGGGTCATCTGCTCCACTTCCTTGGCCTTGCCTTCGTAAAGGCACTGGTTCATCAACGCATAATCCGGCATTTGATTTTCCTCTTCGAATCCCTGGGTTGGCTCAAGCGACGGCGCGTTTGCCGTTGAATTCCTCCAGCGCCTGCAAGCATCGCTTCGATATTTTGTTTCGGCATGCCCGGACTGGTGCCGCCACCGACCGAGAGGATCATTCCCTGGCCGCCGGTCTTTTCCAGAACGTCCAGGGTGGCTTCGCGCACTTCCTCGGGCGTGCCGCGCACGCCGACTTCCAGCGGATTCACATTTCCCATCAGACACATCCGGTCGCCCACACGTTCCTTGACTTCGGCAATGTCCGTCTGTTTGCCCCAGTTCAGCACGTTGAAGCCGACGTCCGGTAAATGATCGAGGCACGCCTGGACTTCCGCGTCGTTGTGATAAATTTTTACCCAGTCCTTCGGGAACGCGTCGCAAATCCGCTTCAAATACGGATGCGCAAATTCCAGGTAATGCTCCTCGTTCACGAAGCCGACAATGTCGTCCAGAATGAAAATACCCTCCACCGTGTTGCCCATGGCCTGATGCTGGGCCTTGAGCCAGTCAATGATCAGGTTCGTGCACACGTTGAGCAGTTTGTGCGCCCAGTCCGGCTTTTCCACGAGGTCAATCATGAAGTCCGTCGTGCTCCGCACGAACCCGGCGGTGCACATTGGCCCGCGCGAGGTGACCAGCGGCAGGATTTCGCCCGTGTCCAAAATGCGCTGCCGGTGCATGCGAATGCGATGCAGGGTCATCGCCATGAACGCGTCGTTTTCCACCTCATAGTCCGGCCAGTTTTCGAGGTCTTCGATGTGATAAAGCGTGTGGTATTCGCTGGGCGTGTTGTCCTGCCAGAACTTGATTTTCGAACCCAGTGCGGACGGCTCGGCGGCCATGCCGTATTCCATCCACCACGACGGCACAAAGATGATATCCGGGAATTCCTTGTGAATTTTCAGGTTGGATTGGAACCACACCTCCGGGTCGAGGAAATAATCCATGTGCTTCAAGCCGAGATAACCGGGTATCCACGGACTGTCGATGATCATGGCCATGGGCACCTTGTCGAGTTTCTCCAACCGCGCGGCTTTTTTGAAAATTTCCCACTGCTCGGGTCTCATATTAGATAATGTTTCCATTGAAATACGCATTACTTCAAGCCGGAAAACACGCTTTGGAGTATTGTCCATGCATTTCATAACATTCTCCATTCGGCGACAAGGGGCTCGATTTGAGGAAACCGCGACCGATGGAGTGGTTACGGAGAATCAGCGCCCGCGAGGTCCGCCGGCAATAGTTCCAGGGTCAGAGAATAATCCCGGTAACCCATCGCCCGCCAGAAGGCTACGGCGGCGGCGTTCCGGACCAGGACTCCGACGGTCAGCCGTTTGTTTTTTGGCCAGATTTGTGAGCGGAGAATTTCCACCGCTCCATGCCCGATGCCCTGCCGGCGCCGGTCGCGCACGACAAACAGTTGCCGCAAATAAATCTCCTCCGGCTGTTCGCAGTATAGCGCGTAAGCGACTACGGCCCTGTCATCTTCGAAAATCACGGCCGTGTATTCGGACGCCAGCCAGTTCTTCATCCGCTGCTCCAGTTCGGGGACTGTCATCGGATTCCGATGCCCCTCATCACGAATCAACTGATGATTCAACTCCGCGAGCCGGGCGCAATGGTTCAGGGTGGCACGCCGAAAAATCAGTTGCATTGGAAGATCATTGGGGAGTGTCTTCCAGTCTTATGTCCTGGACATTGGTTTGCGTGAGGAAGCGCCCTTCGTAGCCAGAGACGTGGATATTGCGCAATTCCACGTGGGTCATGTTGGCCAGGGCAACGGCCTTCCGGCAGGTGCCGTTGATGTTCACCAGCGAAAAGCCGTTCACGGGTTTCACCGGGGAAATCGAAGCGGCATCCACCAGCGTGCCGCAGTCCGCCTTTACATCGCTGAAGCGGTAATTTTTCGCGACGGGAATTCCTTCGTCGCCGGGAACGGGTTCGGGGTCTTGAATGCCACTGTTCAAAAGGTTCACCCGTAAGAATCCACCGGGCGCGGTGGCCACGTCCAGATTGGTGGCGGAAATGTCTTCGATGAACGCGCCGCGCCCGGGCCGGCTTTTGATGTAGATAGCAAACGTGCGGGCACGCGTGAATTTGCAGTCCTCAATCCGCACATTGCGGATGCCGCCGGAGCTTTCACTGCCGATGCCGATGCAGGCGAAAATGCTGTCGGCCAGCGTGCAATGGGAAATGAACACGTCCTCGGTCGGCCGGGCGAGGCGATAGCCTTCCATGCCGCGCCCGGACTTGAGGGCGATGCAGTCGTCCCCGGTCGCAATGTCGCAATTTTCAATACGGACGTGTCGGCATGAATCCACGTCAATGCCGTCCCCGTTGCCGCCGGTGCTGCGAATGGTCAGATTTTGAGCGACAACATCTTCGCAGTAGGTCGGATGAATGGACCACATGCTGCGATGTTCAGTGGCAAAACCTTTGAACTGAACATTGGTGCAATTAATCGGCTCGATGATGACCGGGCGGCGCGGCATTTCCCGTCCGCCCAGCGCCGGGTTACCGGAGATTTTACCCGCACCGATGATGGCAATGTGATCGGCGTCGTGGGCAAAAATCAAGGCGCGATGGCCGTCAATCCATTTCCCCTCCCAGCGGACCTTCATAATCGGATAATCCTCAAGGTCGGGACTGCCGAGCAGGTGCGTGCCCGGTTCCAACTGCAAAATGGTTCGCGACTTCAGTTCGATGCTGCCGATGAGGTAATTCCCGGCGGACACAACGACCGCACCCCCGCCCGCAGTGGCGCAGGCATCCAGCGCCTTCTGAAACGCGGCGGTGTCCTTTGTCGTACCGTTGCCGGTAGCGCCAAAGGCGCGGACGTTGAACGTAGCAGGCAGAGCGGCGGCAAATCCGATTTGCGCGGACAACGCAGCAATAGTGGCGAGTGTAAAAAATTTCATGGCGCGTCAAAAAAATCAGCCGGCAATTGCTTCTTGCGATACTCATCAATGTAAATGGTCATCGGCTCGGCCATCAGATCGCGATACAATCCCATTTTGAAATAAAACCGGCTCGGACTCGGATAACCCGTCGCCGCATTTTCGGGATTGGCTGTAACGCCTTTGTAATCCACAATTTGTTTGTCACCAAGCCAGGCTTTGACGCTTCCGTTTGCGTTTGGTGAAAACCGGGTTTGAAACTTGAAATCAAGCCATCGGCCGCGAAACTCCGCCTGCTCCTCACAAAGAACCGTTTCGTGTTTGCTGTTGATGTTCTGCGTGATTTTGAGCGTGCCGGAAATGTAGCGGATGGCCAGCACCGGACTGTCGTCCGAGCAATTGCCACCGTCGGCGCAATACTGTTTCCATTGCGCGATGACGAGGCGCACCGGCACGATGGGAAAATTCGTCGGAATGAACATGCTGAAAGCCTGCTCGTATGTGACGTTTTCCTTCGCGGTCAATTTATTTGCCTCCAGCAATTCTGCGCGCTCGCTGTCCTGGTCACCATTGAGTCCGGCCTCAAATTTTTCCTTCGCGTGAACGGTGATTTTCGCCGCGCTGTGGCCGGCGCGAACAATGTTCGTCTGCATCTGCACCGCGCCCGGCGCGAACCTGTCCGCGCTCCAAAGCTTGCTCAAATCAGGCGTTTCAAATCCGTCGTGAACGTCAATTTGAGCGGAAGTATTCCTCTCCGCCAGAATTGAAAAGCCAGCAACTGCAATGAGAGAGAAAAGTTTTTTCATTTCGGCGTGATGTCATTCGTGGAAACTTGTTCCGACGGGAACCGGTCAAAGCTCCGGTGATGGTTAATCCCGCGAAGCTGCTGATCGGCGAACTCCAGCGCGGCGTTCCAGTCCCCCGCCGTCAGCATGTGCCGGTGCGGTTCGTAATTCACCCCCACGCGGTCCGGGCTCACGTCCAAAAACGCATACACCGGTTTGGCCGCGAGCACGGATTGTTTGACCGCATTAGGCACGCAGTTCTGGTCGTCCGTGCCTTCGATGGAAATCCACGGGCGCGGCGCAGTCAGGGCAATGTACCAATACGCTTCAAACGGCAGTTTCTCCATCTGCCCGGTGAATTCCTTCAAACGCGGTACGAAATAATACGGAAATTTTCGCGTCATGTCCTCGATGCCTTCCTTGCCGCCGCGACCGGGACCGCAGAAACGATACGCGCCCGTGCCGGCGCCGCTCGACCCGGCGGGTGCGCCGAGCGCAATGCGATCGTCGAAGGCCGTCGCCACCATCACGAGTTTGCCGAGCCGCGAATGGCCCAGTGCGATGAGCTGGTTTGTGTTCGCGAACGGTTGTGTCTCCAGGTAATCCACCACGCGGGACAATCCCCAGGCCCAGCCGAACAGCACGCCCCAATCGTAACCCGGATAAGCGGGATAGAAGGAGGAATTGCGAAAATTGGCATTATCCTCGCCGCACTGGGTATAGCGATATGTCACAATCGCATAACCGCGAGCCAGTTGGTTGCTGAAGCTTTCCGCCCCCCGTTCCGGCGTAATGGGCGCGTTGAAAAGAAATCGCAGGCGTGCCTGGGTATTCGTCAGGGCCGACGGCGGCGGCGTGGCTGGTTGGTTCGTGACTGCAACACCGGGTGTGTTGAAGAACGAAGGATTGATGATGGTCGGATACGGGCCGGCGCTCTTTGTCGGCGTGAAAATCGCGATGTCGAACCCTGGATTTTCTGCCGGCCCGAATTTCAGATGCACCAGCCGGTAGTTCACGCTTCCATCAAGCAGGACAGCGGATTTGACGTCCTGTCCGCTCACCTTGCCGGGCGGTGGCGGGGCGTGGCCGAGTTCGTAAAATTCCAGAATCGCCTTCATCTCCTCGCGCCGTGCGCGCCATTGCACAACCGTCGTCACCTTCGTGCCGTCGTCCATGGTCATCGCGTCCGGCATTTCCTTGCGGACGGGCAACTGGTTCACATCCAAAAAGGCTGCGGCCCGGGTCACTGAAGCAGCCGCCAGCATTGCGGCGAAGGAAAATATGACTGCGCTCCCAAATTTCATATCACTCCGTGGGTGGTAATTGGCTCGCAGAGTTGCGGCAGAAAAAATCAAAGTAAAGCGAATTTGTGAAATCAGGCGGGTCTGCGCCTCAGGTCTTCGGCCAGGATGGCCCAGCGTTCATGGTCCTTCCATTTTCCAGCAACTTTCAGATAGCGACGGGAGAATCCTTCCCGCACAAACCCGCAACTCCGTGCCAGTCGTAGCGAGGCTTGGTTTCCCGGCTGGATATTGGCTTCCAACCGATGGAGTTTGAGTTTTCGAAAGGCTTGTTTCAGGACCAACTGCATTCCCTCGCCCATGAGCCCATTGCCCGCGTGGGGAGCAAAGGCGTAATAGCCCACGTACGCCCCCTGCAGTGGTCCGCGAAAAATACTGCCCAGGTTGATGACGCCGACAATTTCGCCCGACTGCCGCAACACCACCAGAAATCCGCGGTGCGAGCCCGAAACCGCGCGCTGCACATAAGCTTTGAAGGCTTTGCGCGTCTTCGGCGGGGTGACCCAAGAATCATGAAGGGTGCGACTCCGCCCGACGGCCGCCTGAAACGCCGGCCAGTCCCGAAGGGTCGGCGGCCGGATGGTCACTCGCATAGATTGCCTCCGACTTTAGCAATCCGGAAAGTCAGTGGCGATGAAGAATGGTTGATGGTCCGCCCTCAACCCGGCCTTCTCCCCCGGGAGAAGGAGAACCGTTCGCCATGTCTTTCGAATAACGTGGGACTGGATTGTCCGGGAGTCGTCCGCCAACCAGAAATTTCACTACAGTATGTCCTCTCCTTGGGGAGAGGAAACAGGTGAGGGGGGTGAACACCATTCAAAGAAGTCGGGTAGCGACAAGAATTCAGCCACCACGTGTCGAAATTCGCAGACAAAAAAAGCACTTGTGCTCGCTTTGACATCATTCAAACATACTTGCATGAAATCCATCCCGCGTTACCGCCTGTCTTCCTGGTTTGGCGCATTGGTCCTGGCTGGCTTTGCCTTTTGCACCATCGCTGGCGCCGCCGATTCCACCAATGCCGCCGCCGTCGCTTCCGCCGATCAAATCACGAACACGGCCGTCATTCCAAAGCTCAATCCCGCATTCATGCCCCGGCACAATGACTTCGTCGAAATTGCCAAAAAGGGCGACATCGACGTTCTGTTCATGGGCGATTCCATCACCGATTGGTGGCGGAATCCGGGCGGCACGAACGGATCCCCGCGTGGGTTAAACGGTGCTTACACCGGCAAACCGGTATTTGACAAATATTTCGGTTCCATGAAAGTCGCCAACTTCGGCATCGCCGGCGACACCACACAGGGCGTCCTTTGGCGGCTGCAGAATGGTGAAGGGCAGGGCTACCAGCCCAAAGTCATCATGCTCATGATCGGTACCAATAACACCCGACGCAACAGCGCGCCCCAAATCGCCGAAGGCGTCGCCGCGGTGGTCCAGGAATTGCGCAAGGATTTTCCCGACGCCAAAATACTTTTGCTTGGTATTTTCCCCCGCAGCGGACCCAAAAGTCCGGTTCGGGCTGAAATCACCGCCATCAATGTGATCATTTCCGGGCTGAACGACGGGAAACACGTGTTCTATCTCGACATCGGCCCCAAATTTTTGGGTCCGGACGGGACCATTGCCAAAGACATCATGAGCGACGGATTGCATCCGACGACCAAGGGTTACGAAATCTGGGCCGAAGCCGTCAAAGGGCCGTTGGATAACCTGATCAAAGGCAGCACGCTCACGGGAAATTAACCCGCGACCGCTTCTCCCCACAGCCGTACACTTTCTCAGCGGCGATGACGCGGTAAGTTGTTTCTGCTGGAGCAGCAACCCCAATGCGATGGATGAGGGCGGTGGGCATACATTTCTCAACCACAGATGGACACGGATAAACACGGATGAAAAGCGCCAAATAAAAATCCCGACGGGATTCCAGGCGACAAGGATTCCATTCCTCACGGAACGGAGTTGGGAAAGGGTGGCGATAAATTATCCCGAAGGGATTGAGTCAATTAGCCCGGCGTTGACCGATGAAATTGGGTTGCTTGGGCAAACCCATCGAAATGTTTGCCGTCCGTTGACAGGGCAGCGATCTCTGATCCGAAAAAATCAATTTTTCCGCAACCTTGCTGGCGGGATTCCTAAGTACAGTAACGAAGAGCAAATCATTGGAACACCCTTTGGGCACCGGCAACTCCGGGTTCCCGAAGAAAATGACTGAATCAACCATGGCTAACTTATGAAAACAATGATCCGTTATCTCCCGGCCATCGCCGTCCTCGCGGCTGGCGTCAGCTTCAACGTTCTCGCCGGTCCGCCTCCGGGCCAGGTGGATTTTGGCAAATTCACCCCGCCCGACGACGATGGCCAATTCGTGGAAATCCAGATCAACAGCAACCTGCTGTCACTGGCCGCCCAGGTGGTCGCAAACCAGCAACCCGAGACCGCCAAACTGTTGCGCAGTGTGCAACTCGTCCACGTGAACGTCGTCGGGCTTACCGACGAGAACCGCGCCGAGCTGACGAAACGCGTCCGGCAAATCCGCCACGACCTCGACGCCCGGGGCTGGGACCATAACGTGGCGGTGCAGGGAAAGGGTGGCCAGGACGTTGGCATTTACACCAAAACGCGCGGCGGCGCGGCGCTGGCAGGACTCGTCATTACCGTGATCGATGCGAAGGAACAGGTCGTGCTGATCAACATCGTCGGCGACATCCGGCCCGAACAGGTCGCGGCCCTGGGTGAGAAGCTGGATATTGAACCTCTCAAGGACATCGGCGCCGCGCTGAAAGGTACGGCTTCCAAAGATGCCGCGCCGAAAGAAGAAGCTCCCCAGGAAAAGGCTCAGGAGAACTGATTGGAAACATTACTGGCTGTGCCGGTTTTCAACCTGACCGGCACCGCCCCTCCTCAAAATCTCTCCCCTCAGCGCCATGAATCCGATTCCACCTCCGCCGGCAACGCCGCGGCCCGCCCGCCGACTCTGGCTCTGGGGCCTCCTCGTCACGCCTCCACTGCTGCTCCTTCTGCTGGGCGCAGGCGTGGCCAGTTTCTTTTACCTGGGATCCGATGCGCGGGCGTTGCGCAATGGACTGATGAAGTCCAGCGGCGTTGAGTGGCGACAGCAGATCGCCCTGAATGCAGGCCGTCTCACGCTGGGTGCCGTCCGCGCCGGGCTGTCACACGCCCGGTTGGACCCCGGCGCGCGTGCCGCCCTTCAATCCGTCCGGAGCGCCGAGGTGGGTGTCTATCGGTTGGCCTCGGGAACACTGCCGCCGGATCGCGCGGCCATGCTCACCGCCGCGGACTCGGCCATGACCGTCCGCGGTTGGGAGCGCGTGGTGGGGGTGATGGACGGCCACAATCTGGTTGCGGTGTATGTGCCCGGGAAAAATATTTCCGCCCATCGCCTGAAATGCTGTGTGCTGGTGTTAGACGGCAAGGAAATGGTTCTCGTTTCCGTCCAAGGCAACCCCGAGCCGCTCCTCCAGTACGCATTTGACCAGGCCAACCTTCACGCCCAGGCCCGGATGCCTTCGTCGGTGGCGATGGCGCGGTAAATCGTTTCCCTGGCTGCGGTGATGCCGATGCGATGGATAAGATTGGAGGTATATGTTTTCAACCAGATGGACACGGATCAACACGGATAAAAAGAATCCGAACAAAATTCCCGTTGGAATTCGCAATCAAGGTATGCGAAAAGTAGGGTTGAATTTTTATGAGCCGCAAAATTGCTATCATCACCGGAGGATCCCGCGGAATTGGCCGGGCTATTGCCTTGCGCCTGGCCAAATCGGGCATCGATTCCATCGTCACCTATAAATCATCCCAGGCCGAGGCCGGCGAGGCGGTGAAACAGATCGCGGCGCTCGGCGCGCGCGCCGTGGCTGTGCCCTTGGACGTGGCCGCACGCGATTCCTACCTGAACTTCGCCGCCGTCGCAAAGGCAGCGCTCGAAAAATTCGGCGTGACGAAATTTGATTTCCTCGTCAACAACGCCGGCATCGGTCTCTCGCAACCCTTCGCTGAGACCACGGAGGCGCAGTTCGACGAGATGACCAATGTTCATTTCAAGTCCGTCTTCTTTCTCTCGCAGACGTTGCTGCCGCTCATCAATGACGGCGGGCAGATCGTCAACATCTCCACCGGCACGACCCGGTTTGTACTGCCGGGCTATTCCATCTATGCCGCGCTGAAGACCGCCGTGGAAGGATTGACCCGCTACATGGCCAAAGAACTCGGTCCGCGCAAAATCCGTGTCAACGTGGTGGCACCGGGCGCGACGGAAACGGATTTTCGCGACGGCTTCATCCGGAACAATCCGCAGTTCAAGAAAATGATGGAAGCGAACATCGCGCTGGGCCGAGTGGGCCAGGCGGACGACATCGCCGGCGTGGTCAACGCGCTGCTGTCGGACGATTGTTACTGGATCAACGGCCAGCGGATTGAAGCCTCCGGCGGGCAGGTGCTCTAATTACCGGCCACCGCGAAAGACGCGAAACACGCGAAAGTAATTTAATGCGGTGGGGTGGCGGTGCTCCGCCGCCTAAATCAAATGCGGAGCAAAGGCTCCGCTCCACATATCTCAGCGCCATGGGCGCGGCATAGTTGTAGAATCCAAAGCGGAAATGATGAAGCTCCGTCAGGAGCGAAATATCCTGAATATGCCGCTCCTGACGGAGCTGGGACATGTTGGCGGCGGGTGGCTACAATGATGCCGCGCCTCCGGTGCTAATAGGTGATGTAAAAAAATCCCACCCCGACCTGAATTGTGCTGCATGTCGTATTCAAGCTCGCGAGAATTTGGTTCAGGGTTCAGGTCAAGCCGATGGCATCGTCCTGGTTGTACGCCTTCGTCGGGCCGGCTTCCATCGTCGTCGTCACAGCGGCACGGGCTGGCGGTTCACGTCTTTTTCTTCGCCTTGCTTCCGGGTTTGTCTTCCGGTTTCACGTGAAATCCAATCCGCCGCCGGGGCGGGGCTGGCGGCGGTGGCGGCGGATCGAGAATTTCCATGACGCGCCGCAGGACATCCACAATCACGCTCTCATGCACGTCCAGACGCTCGGTCAGCTTCTTTTCCAAATCGGCGAGTTGGCGCGCGAGTTCCTTGGTGCCGCCCAGCAGATCGCGCATTTGCACAAATGCCCGCACCACGAACACGCTCATTCGCACCGCCGCCGGGCTGTTGAGCACATTGGCCGCCATGATGGCGCCGTTCTCGGTGAAGGCGTAAGGCAGGTACCGCTGGCCACCGTGAAAACTTGAGGTCACAATTTGTGACCTCAAGTCTTCTAATTCATCGAATGATAATCGAAAAAGAAAATCATCAGGAAAACGCTTGAGGTTGCGTTTGACCGCCTGGTTCAACGCCTTCGTTGACACGCCATAAATTCGGGCCAAATCGCTGTCCAATATCACTTTCTGGCCGCGGATGGTACGAATCAGCGAGCCAATTTGGTCAACCTGCAACGACATTTCGTTGCTCATAGCGTTCCCTTCTGAACCGGTCGCATTTTGCGACCGCATCACATTTGATATCGCATATTGCGATATCAAACGGATTCCTTTCTTCGTTCAAGATCACAAGTTGTGACCCTGAAACGCTTGCCACTTAACTAGAGGTTCCAATTTGGAAGCCCAAGCTGATAATCACTTCTTCCCATGCACCTTGGCCGCGACTTTCAGGCGCAGCGCGTTGAGCCGGATGAAGCCGGTGGCATCGTCCTGGTTGTAGGCCTTGGTCGGGTCGGCTTCCATTGTCGCAATGTGCGGGTTGTAGAGGCTTACCGGACTCTTGCGGCCGGCAACCATGATGTTGCCCTTGTACAACTTTACCCGCACGGTGCCGGTCACGTTCTGCTGGCTTTCGGTGACGAATGCCTGCAACGCCAGCCGCTCGGGCGAAAACCAGTAGCCGTAATACACCAGCTCGGCGTACCGCGGAATCAGCGAGTCCCGCAGATGCATGACTTCCCGGTCCATGGTCAGGCTTTCCATCTGCCGGTGCGCAAAATGCAGGATCGCGCCACCAGGCGTTTCGTACACACCCCGCGATTTCATGCCCACGTACCGGTTCTCCACCATGTCCACCCGCCCGACGCCATGTTTGCCGCCGAGCTTGTTCAACACCTGCATCACGCCCAGCGGGGAAAATTTCTTTCCATTCACGGCAACGGCGTTGCCTTTCCTGAACTGAATCGTCACGAACTCCGGTTTATTCGGCGCGTCTTCAGGGAACACGGACAGCGTGGTGAACGAGCCGCGATACTTTTTGTCGCTCGCGTCCATCCATGGATCTTCGAGGATGCCCGCCTCGTAGGAAATGTGCAGCAGGTTCCGGTCGCTCGAGAATGGTTTCTTTGCGCTGGCCTGGACGGGAATTTTGTGCCGGGTGCAGTAATCAATCATTTCCTGCCGGCCGGGGAATTCGTCGCGATACCGCACGTCCCGCCACGGCGCGATCACCTGCAAATCCGGCGCGAGCGTGGCGGCGGTCAGTTCGAACCGCACCTGGTCGTTGCCCTTGCCGGTGGCGCCATGGGCGATGGCGTCGGCCTTTTCCTTTTTGGCCACGGCAATCATGCCCTTGGCGATGAGCGGCCGGGCGATGCTGGTGCCGAGGTAATACTGGCCTTCGTAAATCGCCCCGGCCTGGATCATCGGGTAGATGAAGTCGCGCGCAAATTCCTCCTGCAAATCCGCGATGTAAATTTTGGAGGCGCCGGTTTTCTTTGCCTTCGCCTCGAGGCCGCGCAGCTCCTCGGCCTGCCCGATGTTCGCGCAGAACGCGATCATCTCGGCGTCATAGGTTTCCTTGAGCCACGAGAGCAGTACCGAGGTATCGAGGCCGCCCGAATATGCCAGAACGATTTTCATGAGCGGACATTAAAACGCCAAGCGGCCACAAACGCAAAGGGGAAATACAATTCAGAAACAGGGTTTCAAAATGGGCGGGGGTTTTTATGGCAGCAGTCTATTCCAATCTGCCGCTCATCTGCCTGGCTCTTGATAGGGGAGTCCCGCCTCGTAAAGCCTTAACTCTCTGGTCAACTCGTCCACCAGACCTTGTCGCCCCGCAACCGTTGCCATTTGAACCGCCTTTCGGGCGCTCTGCTGGGCGTCACCAAATCGACCGGCCCCGGCGTAGGCGGCGGCCAGCGTGCTGAGAATCATCGGGTTCTCCCCGCCGGTAATCTGATTCGCCCGTTGGGCCAGTTCCACGGCTCGATTGCCGTTACGCACCGATGCCTGCGGAGAAGTCGCCAACAGCCAGGCCAGGTCATTCAGGGCTTCCACATTGTCGGGTTCAATTTCCAGAGCCTTTTGGAAATGGGTAATCGCTTCGTCCACTTTCCCCTTTTTGACCAAGGCGCTGCCCAGGTTGATGTGGGCTTCGGTAAAGCCAGGCTTGATTTCCAGGGCTTTTTGGAAATGAGCAATCGCATCGTCAATATTTCCCTTTCGAAACAGCGCGGCGCCGAGGTCGCACTGCGCTTCCGCGTTTTTGGGTTCGATTTGCAGAGCCTGTTGGAAATGAACCATCGCATCGTCCACGCGTCCCTGTTGCAGCAAAGCGTTGCCGAGGGCGAGGTGAGCTTCCGCGTCGTCAGGTTCGATTTGCCGGGCCGTTCGGAAATAAACCATCGCTTCATCCACGCGTCCCTGTTGGAGCAGCGCATTGCCGAGGGCGAGGCGAGCTTCCGCGTCGTCCGGCTCAATTTCCACGGCCTGTTGGAATTGAGCGATCGCTTCGTCAACATTTCCCTTTCGAACCAGTGCGACGCCGAGGTTGAAGTGGGCGTCCGCATAGCCGGGCCGGATTTGCAAGGCCTGTTGGAAATGAACCATCGCATCGTCCACGCGTCCCTGTTGCAGCAGGGCGTTGCCGAGATTAAACCAGGAGTCCGCATAGCCGGGTCTGATTTGCAGGGCCTGTTGGAAATGAAACACCGCATCGTCCACGCGTCCCTGTTGCAGCAGGGCGAAGCCCAAATCCGTGTGGGCGACCAGGTTGTTCGAAGTGCAGGCGAGCGTGTGGGTCCACAGCGATTCACTGTTCCGCCAATAAGAAGTCTGGGTGCGCGCAGAGATAAACAAAGCCACCAGGATGCCCGCCGAGCAGCCGCCCAGCAACAGGCGGCGGTGACGCCAGCCGGCGCAGAAGTCCGCCACCGCCCAGGTCAATGCGAGATATAATCCAATCTCCGGCAAATAGGTGTAACGATCCGCCCGTGCCTGCGCTCCCACCTGCAACAGCCCGATCACCGGCACCAACATCCCCAGGAACCACAGCCAGCCGGTTAACAGATAGGGACGATGACGACGCAGGACAAATACGCCCGCGGAAATGCCGGCCAGCAGGACCGATGAGAGAATCACATTTGAAACCCCAACTGCCCCGGGTGAAAATGGATAAAAAACCGCCATGCCCGCCGGCCAGAACATCTGGCGCAAATAAGCCACATAGGAAATCAGGGCATTCCCCGCGCGCAAGGGAAGAGATATCGTCTCGAATGACTTGATGGTTTCGTGCTGGGCAAAAATCGTGGCCAGGCAGGAAGCCGCGGCCAGTCCGATTAAGGGCAATTTTTCCAGGATGATCTGTCGCAGGCTCAGTAAATGGTTGCGCTGGCCGGTGCGAGTTTCCAAACGGCCCAGAGGCCAGTAGTCCAAGAGCAACAACACAAAGGGCAGCGACACGAGCATCGGCTTGGACATCAGCCCCAGCGCCAGCATCAACGCCACCATCAAGTAGCGATAAAGAGACCACGGATGATGCACATAGCGGACATACGCTCCGATGGTCAGCATGAAGAACAGCCCACTGAGGACATCCTTGCGTTCCGAGACCCAGGCCACCGATTCCACGTGCAGCGGGTGAATCGCAAACACGGCCGCGACAAACGCGCTGCGCCATAGCGCGCCGGTCATTCGCCGCAAAACCAGAAAGAGCAGGAGGGTCGACGTTGTATGTAGCAGGATGTTGGTGAAGTGATGGCCACCCGGATTCAATCCATAAAATTGGCAGTCCAGCATATGGGAAATCCAGGTCAGCGGGTGCCAGTTGGCGGCATGAACGTGGGTGAACGCCCAGGCGATGCCTTTGAGGCTCAGACCGGCGGTCACGTCCGGGTTTTCATAGACATACTTTTCGTCGTCGAAATTCACAAACCCGTAACGCAGTGTCTGGCCAAAAACGGCCCAGATCATAGCCACCAGAAAAATGCAGACCCCGGGAACCATCCAGCGGTCATTCAAGCCACCCGGGCGCGAAGGCAAGGCCGCGGCCATTTTCGGGCTGACCCGGTTTTTTGATTTTCTACTCATTCATTTTCCCGAGCGAATGGGAGCCACACCGGTTAAAACGCAAATCCGGGTTTGCGTTTTCGTTTGATCAAAAGAAGGAAGACCGGAGTGTCGAGGCCGCCTGAATATACCGGAACGATTTTCACGAGCGGACATTAGAACCCAGGCTGTCGCAAACGCAAAGGGGAAATGGCGATGTTTGGTGGTGGGGCGAGCAGCCTGTCCCGCTCTGCGGAGATACTCGCGAGCCGGGTTCAGTCTATAGCCTGGCGACGGCTGGTCAGCAGCCTCGCCCCACCAGGAGTTGAAATGAAAACCTTATAACCGCCAAAGTTAATTGTTGGAAACCGGTGCGGTTTGCTGTATCCGGGCGATGTCCTGCAGTGCTTGCGGATTAGTGAGTGCGCTGCCGGACGTGAAATAAGTGGTCGTAGGGCGTGCGCTCCGCCAGTGCCAGTATTCGCCGTGCCCATCGGCGAATTGGAGTGTCAGGCCGTTCTGATGCAGCCACGACGGAATGTTGTACCAGTTGTTGACCATGGGCGAGTACAGGAAATGCCCGTCGTCAATCGTCGCATCATCCTCCTCCAAAAACGTGAGCAGTTTGGATGGGTTCCGGATCTGGCTGGTTTGCTGCAAGGGTTTGATGCCGTAATCGGTCGTGTCCCGCGGCGGCCCGCCCATAAAGCAGCTCAGGGAATACGTACGCAAAATCAGCGCGCTCGAGCCCAAAACCCGGCTGCGATCGGATGGACACCGGTAAGCTGGCATACTTCGCACATACGAATATATCGAACCGCCGGTGATGGTGGCCGGGTCGGTGTCCAAACCGGCGTTGCCGAGGACCCACGAGTTGGTCGGACTTTCGGGAACGTTCGCCGTGCGAAAACCCCAATCGTTCAGTGCCAGCACGCCGCGGTTGGCGTCGGCGTACATCTGCCAGGCCAGGGCCAGCTGCCGTTGATTGTTCGAGCAGATGGCACGTCGGGCATTTTCCCGGCCCAGCGACAATGCCGGCAACAACAGCGCGGCCAGAATGGCGATGATGGCAATCACCGTCAGCAATTCAATCAACGTAAAGGCCCCTCGTGAGCTGCGTCCCGCCCGGATGCCGTCGTTGTCGATCCATTTCATACTTTTGCGGCAGGCTTTTTGACCCGGTCTTACGGCATATCCACCAGGGCATAACGGATTTTCTGGTTGAATTGCGTTTTCATCGCTTGTGCCCGGGTGGTAATTTTCAGCGCCATATCTTCAGTGTCATTATAACCGACAATCATGCCCAGTGCTGGATCGAACCAGAAATCACCCGTAATCTTTCCCTTTTCGACCTCGACCATGGCCCCGTTCGCCGTCGAAACGCTCTTGGTTGAGAGACGGCCGGTTCCGACAATGTGGGCGCATTTGCGGTTGCCGTATTGTTCCCAGTTCTTGAAGGTGTATTTCATGTCCAGAGCCAGAACCCCGATGGAGGTGGTCAAATCTTCCTGGAAGGGCCAGCTCTCGCCGACATTGATCATGCGGTTTGGCATCCCATCGGCAAAGGAACAGTACCGCTTGAGCGTATCTTCGCCGAACATTTGCTTGAACATGGCTTCCCCCTGCGGCTGTCCGGAAGCGGCGATCCGCTTGCCCAAGGCATCCACACCTTCCATCCGTTCCACTTTGCCGCTTGCACCGGTGAAATATTGGATGCGCGCGCCAATCATCGCGCGGAGCACCGCGACGGCCGGGTTGTTGCCATCCTGTCCCAGGCTTTGCGTGGAATTAAAAGTCAACACCGTTTGGCCGCCCTGAGAAACATTCATGGCCTGATTGTTAAATTGCAATTCCAACTGCGTGCCGCCGCCAGCAAGTTGCTTGAGCGGCGATAGATCGAAATCCTGGGTGAGATTCATTTCCTGCATCACTGGCTGAGGCTGGTTGGGGACATCGGTTTTGGTGGATTGGCTTAGTTCAAGGTGCATGGGGTATTTCTTGCCGATCGCCCACTTGATTTGCATGTCCACCGGCTGGTCGGACGCCACGGAGCCCGCCACGGCCTCGGATCCGTTGTTGTCGGATGAAGTCGCCGCCGGTTTGGATTTTGAACAGCCCGACAGCAGGATACTGCCGGCCACCACGAACAAGGAGAGAAGGATAACACGTTTTTTCATAGGGTCGTATTGGTTCTGACGATTCATTGATTCAATCATCTACTGTCCGCGCTTCTGCATGGTTATTGATTGTCACCGGCTGCCGTCTGCCGTTGTTACAAAATCCCGTTTTCACCGGCTCTTACTGCTTTACTTAGGCATTTTTTTGAATTGGTTACTTAAAAACTGCAACTTTTATAGCTGATACCCATCATGACAGGAATTATAGAAAACCACAATTTTTATAGCGATGAACTAATAACTGTCAAAACCGTCAGGCCCCCGAAACCGCGCGTCTTAAAGGCGACATCGAGTTCGGGTTTAAATGGATTTTGACCGGATTCAGTCATAGACAGGAGCCTGGCTTCCGCTGCCGGAGGCAAAGCCGTTTCACCTTCAACTGTCATCCAGGATAAGTGCCTGCCGATGGCCAAAACGTGACAATCTATTTTACCTTTTCGACCACGAGCATTTCGATGGGCAGGTTAGTGGGCACCAGCTCCAGACCGAGTTGGTCGTGTAACGCCTGTTTTAAACCGTCGAGATTCGGATGCTTTGGGTCCGGCTCATCCCAGGCGAGGGAAAAATCATATTCCTGGGTCAAACCCGTTTGATCCACTATGGGAACCTGAAAGCGCTGCTGCAAAAAACTGACCAAAACCTCGACCGGTTGCTCATGAAATGAACAGCCGCCGGAGCGCCCGACTTCCATGGCACGACCGTCGGGCATCGAGTGACTGACCTCGAAACCGTGCGTGCCCGTGCTGCCCGGCTGCAGAGCCAAAACCTTCGTTTCCCTCATTTCCAGACGCCCTGTGACACCAAACTTTTTGACGATTACTTTCTGCAACTCGTTCGCCCAATTCAGGTTTTGCGGAATGTTTTTATTCGGTTCCCGCGGGCCAACCAATTTGGCGATGAAATCATACCGGTTCGTCGGCAAGTCCGCGTTCACCAAGGTGTGGGGTTTATCCTGTCGATAGGCAATTTGAATGATTTCCTTGAGTGGCTGGGCGATGCCCATTGCTCCCCGGCTGCCGTCGCAACACCAATTTCCGTCCTCGGCAAATTTCGTGGGGACGATTTTGACGGCGGCGGGCATGCTGTACAAAACGCCGAAATCTGCCTTCGCAACCTGCCATGGATAAGTTCTGTGCTCTTGAATTGCTTTGACGGTGACTGTCGTGGTTCCTGCGACGAGCAATATTCCAACGCTCGCGACGACTGTGGTTTTAGCTTTGGTCCAGGCCATAATTTTTAATGCTCCTTTCACGAGGGTTAAAGTTGAGCCGCTGACGGCCGCGCCTTTGGTCACCGCGACGGCGGCGACGGATGGGGCCAGGCCAGCGGGCGCGGCGTGAACCGAATTGGCCAGGACGGCGCCGGCAATCATTGTAGCCGAAAGCGTAATGCCGCGTTTCACAAAAAAGTTCCGCAATTTTTCCAGCGCACGGTTGACACGCATCCTGGCGGCGTCCTCGCTCCCACCCAACGCAGCGCCGACCGCGCGCAGATCCATGTTTTCAAAAAACCGCAGCAGGATGGCATTGCGGTCACGCTCGCCCAGCCGGGCCATGGCGTCATCCAGGATCGGCGCGATTTGGGTCCAGGCAGCGGCTTCGGATTCGTTCAAAGTGGATTGCATGAAGGCCTCCTGTTCGCGTCTTTGCCGGCGGATTTCGCCACGCAGAAAATTAGCTGCCGTCAGCCGCGCCGTTTGATACAGCCAGCCGGTAAGAACAGTACCCGAGCTGAGCGATTTTGCCTTCCGGGCCAGAATAAGGAAGACGGCCTGAACGATCTCTTCCGCGGCCTGCGGGTTGCCGATCCGACGCAAAGCAACCGAATAAACGAGGTTCACATGCCGCTCAACGAGCGCCGCAAAAGCCGTTTCCGAACCGTTTTCGGCATATTGCCGCAGCAGGGCGATGTCGTCCAATTCGGGCATTTACCTATAAATGTCCGCTTGGGCAAAAAAGGGAACAGAAAAGTTTTCCATTGATTTCGTAGCCGCCGGCGTCAGTCGGCTCACTTCTCTACAAATTGGAGCGGACTCACGTCCGCTGCTACGACTTCGGGGATGGCTGACGGCGTGCGGCGATGCCCAGCGGTTCAATATGCACAAGTACGTCGGTGACGGCGGGAATGACATTGCGGATTGTGTCCTTCACGTTGTGTGCGATTTCATGCGAGCGGAGCACGGTCATTTGCGGGTCCACCTCCACGTGCATGTCCACGAAATACTGGTAGCCCACCTTGCGCACGAAACATTTTTCCACGCGGTCCACACCGGGAGTGGTGGCCGCAATCTGGCGGATCCGGTCGATTACCTCACGCCCGGGCGCGGTGTCCATGAGTTCGTTGAGCGCCGGGCGCAGCAAATGCCAGCCGTTCCAGGCGATGACCCCCGCCGCTGCAATCGCCGCCACGTCGTCGGCCGCTTCGAAGCCCTTGCCGCCGATGAGTGACACGCTGATACCAATGCCGGCCGCCACGGAAGTGATGGCATCGCTGCGATGATGCCAGGCGTCGGTTTTGACCGCCGAACTGTCGACGGCCCGGCCTTCGCGCGAAACAAACCGGAACAAGCCTTCCTTCACCGCCACCACCGCCACCAGCACGATGAGGGTAAACGGCGCGGGCGACAGATGCGGTTTCATGATTTCACCGAACGCTGTGAGCACGATCCACAACGCCGCCCCCAACAACATCGCGGCAACAATGGCGGAGGCAATCGGCTCGGCCTTGCCGTGGCCATAGGGATGGTCTTCGTCCGGCGGCGCCGCCGCCACGACCAGTCCGCGCCACACAATGAGCGAGCTGAAAATGTCGGCGAAGGATTCAACGGCATCGGCGACCAGCGCGTGCGAATGGCCGACGATGCCCGCGGCGAGTTTGGTGCCCGACAACACGACGTTGACGGCCATTCCCGCAAAGGTGGCGCGCAAGCCGCGTTGGAGGCGATTCAATGGCACAATTTATTTTTGATTTATGATTAATGATTGATGATTTTCAAAGCGGGTACGGCTGAATCATAAATCAAAAATTGTAAATCATAAATCAAATCAGGTGGCAAAACATCCCGTCGCGGAGTTTCGGCTCGAACCATGTACTTTTGGGCGGCAGGACACCGCCCGCGTCGCTGATGGCCATCAGCGTCTCGATGCGCAGGGGAAACATTGAAAAAGCGCAAGCGAATTCGCCGCTGTCCACCAGTTTTTCCAGTTCCGGCGTGCCCCGGATGCCGCCGACAAAATGGATGCGCTGATTGGTCCGGGGATCGTCGATGCCGAAAATCGGCTCCAATACACGTTTTTGCAGCAGAGTCACGTCGAGCAACTCCTGGAGGTCCCGTTTTTCCAGGAAATCCTGGCGAAAGGTCAGGGTGTGCCATTTCCCGGCCAGATAAAGGCCGAGCTCGTGTTCGCGAACCGGCGCAGCGGTACCATGGGGGTTGATGGTGAAAACCTTCCCGAGAACTTCCAGTAATTGGTTCGGTGTCCAACTGTTCAAATCCTTCAACACCCGGTTATACGGCAAAACCTGCATCTGGTTGTGCGGAAAAATCACGGCGAGGAACCGGCCGCTTTCACCCGTGCCCTGGCGTGAATGATAAACCCGCGCCGCCGCCGCGCTGCGATGATGACCATCGGCGATGTACAGGTTGGGAATTCGCACAAATTGCGTTTCGATGAACCTGACGTCGTGCGGCTCTCGAATTGTCCAGGAAACATGCCGCACACCATCCCGGGCCGTGAAATCAATCTCCGGTTTGCTCGCAGTCTTTTCCTCAATAAACCGGTCCAGGGCGCGAACGGCGGGATAGCTCAGAAACACCGGGCTGGTTTGTGCGTTCAAAGTCTCGATGTGCCGTACCCGGTCATCCTCCTTGTCCACGCGCGTCAGTTCGTGTTTCCGGATGATGCCGCGCTGATATTCCTCGCAACTGGCAGCCGCCACGAGGCCGGTCTGCACATGCGAACCCATCACCTGCCGGTACAGGTAGAAACAGGGCTGTTCCTCCAGTTGAAGCGTACCGTCGTGAACCAGTTTTTGAAAATTTTCCCGGCCTCTGGCATAGACCTCCGGCACGTGCACATCCGTTTCCGGCGGCAAATCAATCTCCGGTTTGCTGACATGCAAAAAGCTGAGCGGGTTGCCGGCGGCAATGGCCCGGGCCTCGTCCGACGACATGACATCGTAAGGCAGTTCGCAGATTTGCGAAGCCAGTTCGGGTTTGGGCCGCACCGCGGCAAAGGGTTTTACCATGGCCATAAAAGCGGCGTGAAGATACGGGCGATTCCGACCGGAGGCACGCCGAAATTGAATCCAGACCTGAATGATTTTTTAGTAACAGGCCGAAGGCTTACGGGCAGGCTTCAGAAAACATCACCGCGAAGGACCGGACAACGTGACCCTCTGTCCTACAGCAGGAATCTCGAAAGGCTCGTAGGCGAATGTTTTCCAGTCCCACCAGAGCCAGTGGAAATCAGGCGAATCCAGCGAGGTATGGAACCGGAACGCCACCCGGGTCGCCACGTCCTCGGCATTGGAGTCCAGGACTTCCACTGTGAGGCCGTCGAAGTCGTGCCGGTCGCCTTTTTTACTTTTGGGAACGCCTATGGCCACGTTGCATTCACTGAAGATATAGGCGAGATGAACGAACCCGACATCATCGCAGGCAAAGATGTCCGGTGCTTGGGATTGAATCACCAGCGTTTGGTCATCGGTCCGTTGAACATCAAAACCCGTGCACCCTGGCACGAGCGTCTGGATGGTCCTGGGCACCGGCTGATGGTAATACGCCCGGTAAAACGGCGCATAAGCCAACGCAAACGAGCAGGGCGCGTTGATGACAATCACATTCTGGTTCTCCGCGTCCGCCGTGGTGTCAACATTGATGAAGTAGCGCACCGCGTGGGAACCGAAATTAATGGCTCCAACGGTCAGGACTCTGCCGGCGATGGCTCCCGGAATATGTACCAGCATCAGCAGAACACACACGATCCAGGCCGGAATTCTGTAGGCCAACCTTTCCGGCAAGCGGCTGGGCCGGGTGAAGAGGGCGGCCATGAAACTGGCTATCAACCCATAAGCGCCGACGGCGACGAAGCCCAAATTTTTGGACAAGGGCGCTACCGTTGCGGCCGGGATGACTGCCAGCATCGTGACGGCGAACCAGAACGCGGCAACTTTGTCGCGGCGCACCCACGGGAGGAAAACCGCCAGGGTTGCAACCACGACCACGCCGTAAAGTACGATGACCGCCGGGTGCAAGGCGGGCTTGATCGCGAACAACAAATCCGGCGCCACACCGGTCAGCTGGCCTCCGAGCAGGGCCACGGCTCGTGGCATCATCACCTGCGCAAACGCAAGCGGCTCGGCAGCCGGATCAATGTAAAGCCCGACGTGGCACACGCCGAAGCCACCCAGCTTATAGACGGTCCGCCAGAGAACGATGACCAGGAGGGAAGGCAGAATCGTCAAGGCGCGGTCGCGGAACGGACCCCGTTCGAGCACCAGGGCGTACGCCAGAAGGAAGGCCAGCGTGGAGGCGCCACCTTCATTGGCGAAAAGTGAAAGTGCGAGAAACAAGGCGGACAGCCCGCAACCGGAACGGGATTTTGCGGAACGCCATTGGTGATGTTCATAGAAGCACAGTAGGCCGAAGAACAACGACAACACGAAGCCCCGGTTGGCCACGAACATCACCGGGAAATACGTGTTGCCATCCAGCAGGAACAACAGCGCGGCCAGGCCGGCGGCCCAGCCCGGCCCCATCAGCTTCCGGTAAATCGTCGTAATGAGAAACACGGTGGCGGCAAACCACGTGATGTTTTCGGCGTGCATCAACACCGGTGAATCGGGAAAGAACTGATAATCGAGCCAGTGTGTGAAAGCGGTGACCGGTCGCCAAAGACCGAGTCTCAAATCGTCCGGTGCCCACCACGGCAACAGGCCGTAATTCTTTGCCTGCGTTATGCTTCGCGAATCCCTGCCCAAGCCGGGGAAAAGATCGCGAAGGACGGTGCCGAGGCTGCCGGAATCAGGAGGCAGGCCCGTATCGTGCATTCGGGCCGGTAACTGACCGGGCTTGAGTTCGACCGCGCGTTGGACCAGATCGTCCAACATCAGGCCGGTTTTCAGGGCGGGCAACATCACCAGTATCGCCCCGATGGCGAGGAACACCGGAAGGGAACGATGTTCCAGGAATTTCTTCGCGAAAGCCAATATGGCATGGCTGGTTCCTTCCGTTTTCATCCGGATTCCTTCGGCTTGATCGGCCAACATACCTGACCCGTCTGAATTGATGGGCGAAACTCCAAAGCTGGCGTTCGCCGGCCTGCGTGCTTATTTGGAAACTTTGGCGTTCCAGATGGCCAGAGTATCCGCCGAACCCTGGCTGCGAACGCCGTTATCCGTCAGGATGTCCTCGGTGGCCGCCAGCATCGCCTGGCGCGGGAACACCAGCGTTTCGCAATCCCGATCGTAAAAGGCGACAGTAATTGACTCGCCTTTGGCATCCCGCAACACCTCCACGAGATGATTCAGATTTTTAACGGGAATGCCGTTGACGGCTTTGACCACCTCGCAAAACGGGGAGGAATACCCCTCATCCAATTTGTGGGGAAAGAAGGGCGATGGAATCACGACCAGTTCCTCGCCGGGAAATGCGGGCTTATCGTCAAACCGCGTGGCCAACGGACTGTTCCGGGCAATCAACCAGCTCATCCAGCGAGCGCCCCGGTTACTGCTGGTAAGGCCATGAATAAATTGATCCGTGGCGGTGGAAAAAACCATCGGACCGCAAATGAAATACGAGGGATAGGCCCCTTCCAATTTGGGAGTAACCATGGGACACCTCGGTGATACGGGCAGACTGATCTGAACCTCCTTCCCCGCACGCACTACAGTCAAAGGCAGCCTGCCGTCCACGGCGGTTTTCTGAACCAGATATTGAAAACGGACTCGCAGATTGTCTCCGATTTTGATCATGCCCTGGTCGTCCACGGGCGTATCGCCAATCCGGGCGATCACATCCCATTCCTTCAATGGATAGTCGGGGTCGGTGTTGTTCGGCCGGTGCACCACCATGCCGTGGACCGATTTATCGAGCTTCAGGAAGGATCGCAGGGCGGGGTTTTCCAGCGTTTGCAGTTCGTCAATCATGGCCGGCTTGCCGTCGTAATGGCCATCCGCGATGTCCTGGAGGAACAAGTCGATTTCTTCGTCGGGAATAATGTAACCGATATTTTCGGCGTCGCTCAAATGGCTGAAAGCGAGGCCGATCATTTTATCACCCACCACCGCCGGCCCGCCGCTGTTGCCCGGGTTGATCGCGGCATCAATCTGAATCCGCAGGCCGGAGACGGGAAAATTGTATCCGGTAAACTCCGTGCGCGATACGATGCCCTTGGTAATGGAAAGACTGGTGCCGCCCTCCGGGAAGCCATAGACCATGACGGCTTCTTTGATGTCGGGGAGCATTTTGGCCCGCGCCAGCGGCGGATGGGAATCAAAGAACGTCGGGTCGTCCAGTTTGAGCACGGCGAGGTCGATGCCCGGTGCAACGGACTCGACGGTGGCGGACATTTTATCGCCGGCCTGATTGGCCTGCACCTGCACCTGGCTGGAATACAGCACCACGTGGGCACACGTGAGAATGCGTTTGCCTTCAATGACGACGCCGCTGCCGGTGATGTCGCTGGGTGATTCCTTCGCCCAGGGTCGGTAAAAATCCGGATAACGCACGGTGGAAAACACCTTCACGACCGAGTTTGCCACTGCATCGGTCCCGGTCGACCCGGTCGCTGACGGAGGGGGAATGGGCGCGGCGGCGGAAGCGGTACTGACGTCCGCGGCGAAAGCGAGCAGACCGGCAAGCGGCAGGAGAAAATTAAGAGCCAACAACAGGGGTTTGACCGGGTCGCGGCGAAAGTGGGTCAAGTTCATGTGCGCCAAAGACAACGGTAATTGTCGCGGAAAGCCAAGTTCATTTTCCGATATTACGCTGCCCGGCACACTTATTTGCACAGAAAAAGTGCTTGCCATCCGGCCTTTTGTGACTATGCTTCGGCTCCCTTAATTCGATAAAATTTATGGCACGCATTTGTGAATTGACCGGCAAACGCCCGATGAAGGGCAGCATCATCTGGCGCAGTGGCAAGCCCAAGAAACAGGGCGGCATCGGCACGCACATCACCGCCATCACCAAGCGCCGTTTCCTGCCCAACTTGCAACGCGTGAAGGCACAATTGCCCAGCGGCGAAGTGCGCTACATTCGTGTCTCCGCCAGTGCCATCAAAAAGGGCCTCGTGGTCAAGGCGCCCAAACGGAACTGGAAGAAGCCTGAAGCAGCCAAGGCCTGATCGGCAACATGATGTTGCGGTACCGATCGTCGACGATGATTCATACCGCAGTCGCGGCGTTGCTCTTGGTTTCTGTTTTAGCAGGCGCTGAAGGTGCGCCTTCCAAACAGTTCTTCGTTTATTTCGGCACTTACACCGGTGACAAAAGTAAGGGTATCTATGTTTCCCGTTTTGATTCGGCCACCGGCAAATTGAGCGCGCCAATGCTGGCGGCTCAAACTGTCAATCCTGCCTACCTGGCGATGGCCCCCGATCGCCGTTCTCTGTTTGCCGTCAATGAGACGAAACAGTTCAACGGCCAGGCCGGCGGCGCCGTTTCCGTGTTCAAATTGGATGCGTCCACGGGTAAATTGGATTTCCTGAATCAGCAACCTTCCGGCGGCATTGATCCCTGTCATATCGTCGCCAATCCCGATGGCAAATATGTGCTCGTGGCCAATTACACCAGCGGCAGCGTCGCTGCCTTCCCCGTGGAGACAAATGGTTCCCTGGGTCCGGCCTCGTCGGTGATTCAACATCACGGCTCCAGCGTCAATCATGAACGACAGGCCGGTCCGCACGCCCATTGCGTGGCCGTGGACGGCGCCAATCATCGGGTCTTCGTCTGCGATCTCGGTCTGGACAAGGTCATGATTTACCGGCTGAACGAAGCCCATGGCGAGCTCGCGCCGGAAGATACTCCCTCAGTTGCATTGAAACCCGGCTCAGGACCGCGTCATATCGCGTTCAGCCCCGATGGACGGTATGCCTATGTGCTCGGTGAAATGGGTGCCACCCTGACAGCGTTCGCCTACAACCCGGAACACGGCGCCCTGAATGAAATTCAATCCGTCTCCACGTTACCCGAAGATTTTCACGGGAAAAATACGTCCGCCGAGGTGGCCCTCGTTCCTTCCGGCAAATTTATTTACGCTTCGAATCGGGGTGACGACAGCATCGCCTTGTTCGCCGTGAATGAAGCCAGCGGCCGGCTCAGTTTTGTGGAACGCCAATCCTGCCACGGCAAAACTCCGCGTTGTTTTGCCATCGATCCCACCGGCCAATATCTGATTTCTGCCAATCAGAATTCCGACAACGTCGTGGTCTTTCGCATCGATCCCCAAACCGGCAAACTGACCTGGACTGGACAGACCATTGAGGTTGGCCAGCCGGTCTGCGTCACGTTTGTTCCGATGGAAACCGTGAAGCCGTGACGGCGCAAGGGTTTGTGCCCGCTCCTTTATTTTCCCGCCGGACCTGCTTCGCGTTTGATTTTGTCCACCTCGGCCTTTTCGACAAAAACGACCAGCGCATGCCAGACCGGATTAAACCCGAATCCGCCGTCCTTCATTTCGGCAATGGCTTCGGGCTTGGTCCAGCCGCAGACGACAAGGCGATACATCGCGCACATCATGCCGGTGCGGTCCGCGCCGCGTTCGCACTGGACGAACGCCGGCAGATTATTGGTGTCAGTAACCACCTTGAGGAAGCGCACCACGACTTCCTCATTGCCGTGCCATGGTTCGGTTTCGAATCGCACGCTTTTCACGCCCGTGCCGGCCAGCTTGCGCTTGTCCGAATGCCAGGCACGTAGATTAATGACTGTTTTAATGCCCATGGCCTTCAAATGCGCCATGCCTTCAGCCGTCGGTTGTGCGCCGCGGTAAAGGTTCGTCGTGACCTCAAAACAGTTTTTGACGCCAACCACTTCGATTTTCTGCGCCCAGTTGGCCGGACGATGGGTGGAGTCCTGCGCCGCGACCTCAATTGCCGTCGCCAAGAGGGTTATCAGGGCAGACGTTCGGAGGAATTTCGAACGGCGATTCATTGCGGCGGTTTGGGCGTTCCAAAATTTCTCAACGAGCGCCAGAAATTTACGAATCCCTGCGCACCGAAAAACATCCACAGTCCGACCGCAGCTTTTAAAAAGACCCCGGTGGCTACTAGCAAAGAGCGCCAACTGTAAAGCAAAGAACCATTCGAATATTGGTTAGCCCGGCTGATCTGACCAATCGAGATGAAAAAAGAAACAATACTGCTGAATAACTGGGGCAATGCACTCGTGAATATCAAAACGCCCGCAACCGCGAATGCCAGCACTTGGACCCGTTCAAATGCAACGGCTGAGGTGCTTATTTCAGAGGTATTTTGCCGAGTAAGTCGTTCTCCCCATGCTACAGATTTCACGATTAATAAAATCCCAACCAATAGTTGAAAGCCTAAAAAAAGTGTTACAGCCGTTAACATGATTCCTTCAGAAGCACCAAGATTTTCCGCCTCCATGATTATAGAGAAAGCTGGTGAAGTTATAGTCAATGCTGGGATAAATTGCAGGAGGCAATAGATTCCTAACAATCTCAGCACGAGAGTCGCCAGTTGATTTGGTTTCATTGGATCCTTTTGAAGAATTTGCCCGAGTCTATTTTAGCAATTGGGGAGAAGCAAGCGGCACCATTCCGTGCCATCCGTGGAATCCTCGCTTTACTTACCTTTGAACCGGTGCATTTGCGCGCGTTTGAGTTCGCGGGTGGATTCGCGCTGTTTCAGATCCTCGCGCTTGTCGAATTGCTGCTTTGCCTTTGCCGACGGCGAGCGCAACCTTCACCTTGCCGTTCTTCCAGTAAAACGCCAGCGGCACCAGCGCATGGCCTTTCACCGCGGCCAGGCCGAACAACTTTTTGATTTCCGATTTGTGCAGGAGCAGCTTGCGCGGAGCCTTGGGCTGATGGTTCTGGAGATTGCCGTGCGAGTATTCGTCGATGTGCGCGTTGTAAAGCCAGACCTCGTCCTTCTCCACCCGCGCGAAGGCGTCGGTGATCTGGCCCTTGCCCGCGCGCAGCGATTTGACCTCCGTGCCGTGCAACACGATGCCCGCCTCAAACGTCTCCAGGATGTGGTAATCGCGCCGCGCCTTGTGGTTGGTCACGATGTCGGCCATGACCGTTTGGGATTTTTGATTTATGATTTACGATTTATGATTTGCAGCCGGTGATCGAGCTTAGGTCTCACAACGGCGCTTTTAAAAATCATAAATCATCAATCGTAAATCGTAAATAAATCAGCGCTTGCGGCGTTTCTTGGCCTGCGGCCGGACCAATTCGACCGGTTCGGGCATTTCCCAGCCGATTTTCTCCTCGAGAATTTCCCGGAGCGCGATGTCGGCCACTCCGAGATTGGTGGTGTTGGCCACCAACGGACGGCTTAACCCGCCGCCGCCCGCATTGAGCTGGCGGACCCGGCGGGAAATCAGGTTGACGAGTACGTTGGGGTTGCCAACTTTTTCGGCAGCCTTCCTACACAATTCAGCGTTCACAATTTCAAGTCGAAAAGAGCGGGAAAGAATAGCTGCTTCGCCAACTTAAGCAATAAGAATTTTGCTGATTTTTCGAAACCGGATTTGATGCGATTTAGCGGCCAAATGGCATAAAACAGGGCAAATCCTGAAAACACGTCAATCAGGGAGGCTGGGGCCGGTGGTTTTCTCCATCGGCCCACGGTATCCCGAACACATGATGCAATTAATCAGGCGATGAAAAGGTAGGGACATCCCGCCGGGATGTCCGCGGACGCCGCGGCGCGACGTCCCTACCAATGAAAATAAAATTCCCGGATAACCCGTTGCTTGCCCGAACCGGATTTTTTCTTAAAATAACGGTGCATGTCCGCCTCAAACCAATTTGATCTACAGGATTTTCTGGCCACGCGCACCGAAACCGTCAACCGCGCGCTCGATAAATTTCTGCCGACCGAAAAGACCAGGCCCGCGACCATCCACAAGGCGATGCGCTATTCGCTGTTCGCCGGCGGCAAGCGGATGCGTCCAGCACTTTGCCTGGCCGCCGCGGAAGCTTGCAATGGACGCGAAACCGATGCCCTGCCGCTCGCGTGCGCCGTCGAGTGCATCCACACTTATTCGCTCATCCACGACGATTTGCCCGCGATGGACAACGACGATTTCCGTCGTGGCAAACCGACCAACCACAAGGTGTTCGGCGACGGGATTGCCGTTCTGGCAGGCGATGCGTTGCTGACGCAGGCGTTCGAAATTGCCGCGCAAGCCAAAGGCTGGCCGCGTTATCCCCACCGGACGATTATTTTGGAGATCGCGAAGGCCTCCGGTTCGCTGCAACTCGTCGCCGGGCAGGTGGCGGATTTGGAAGGTGAAGGCAAAAAAATCTCCGCCAGCGAACTCCGCTACATCCACGAGCGCAAGACTTCCGCGTTGTTATGCTGTTCCGTACGGCTCGGCGGCATGAGCGCCAACTGCACGTCTGCGCAACTCAAGGCCCTGACAGATTTCGGCTATCACGTCGGGCTCGCGTTCCAGGTGATTGACGACATCCTGGATGTGACTCAAACCAGCGAGCAACTTGGCAAGACGGCGGGTAAAGACACCGCGGCGCAAAAGGCCACCTATCCGGCGATTGTCGGTTTGGAGAAATCCCGAAAGATTGCGAAACAACTGACCGCCCGAGCCTTCGCCGCGTTGAAGCTGTTCAAAGGCCGTGCCATCGCACTCGAAGCCTTGGCGGAATTTTTGTTGAAGCGGGATAAATGAAACCAGTCGAGGTAATATATGCAACCTCAGTTTGAAATATTTCCGGCTGAAATTTGATTTGCTTCCAGCGAAGGGAATTTGGGGAACGAACACCTGATCGTAAAAGCCGATATTTCGCGACTTTGGTTTTCCAGCACCGTAGGTGCGGCATATTTGCAGCCTCGAAAATCAAATCCATCTTGAGCCCCGTCGGGGCGGCATATTCCATCATCTGTTCCTACGATGCCGTTCCTGACGGAGCTTGGGGATTTTTGGTCGGGTTTTCTACAAATATGCCGCGCCTACGGCGCTGGATTTCATCAGCCCAATCGCTCGTTTGCAGATACGGCTTTTTCTCCATCACAATCCCGCGGCGACCGCGAAAGGATCCCAGGAACTGTCTTCGTGCCATTCGAACTCCGCCCGGCGCGCAATCTCCAAGCTCTTTTCCCGACCGCACAGCCTGGCAATCACGGCCAGCGCCATGTCCATACCCGCGCTGACACCCGACGATGTGAAATACTTGTCGTCCTCCACCCAGCGCGCCTTCGCGATCCAGTTCACCTTCGGCGCATTGATCTTCACAAGCTGAAAGGCCCGCTTGTTCGAGGTCGCTTTGCGCCCGTCCAGCAATCCGGTTCTGGCCAGCAGAAGACTTCCCGTACAAACGGTGGCAACCAGCTGCGAGCCCTCGGCCAAGCGCTTCACTTCAGCAAGGAATTGCGTATTAGTCATTTGTTTCCGGGTCCCAATCCCGCCTGGAATGAGCAGCACATCGAACCCGCTGGCGCCCGCCATTGTCGCGTCGGCCATTCCACTTGGGCCGGCAGCGCTTTTCACGGCGCCGATTTTCTCGGCCGCCACAGTAATCCTGGCGTCACCTTCTAAAAGACCGAACATTTCGAGCGGTCCATAACAATCAAGCAGTTCGAATCCCTCAAACAGGACTGCGCCCACCTGAATTGGTGATGAAACGTTCATAAGCGATTGGCCGATTCGCCGGTTAAAACCTCGTCAGTTTTTCCAATTCCTTTACGCGCCGGTTAATTTGGGCGCGACTGGTTATGGTGGTTTGTGTCAGGCCGAACCCTTCGCAGCAGAACGAGGCCACGACGCTGCCGTGAATCATCGCGCGCCGGAAATTATCGTCGATCGAACCGCGCGCCGTCGCCAGCCAGCCCATCATCCCGCCCACAAACGAGTCGCCCGCCCCGGTCGGGTCCACCACCTTGGACAACGGGTACGCCGGGCAGATGAAAAAACCGCGCGGCCCGGACAAAATCGAGCCGTGCGAACCCTTCTTGACGATGACGTATTTGGGGCCGAGCTTGTGGATCTTCTTCAGCGCGGAAAAAACGTTGTCTTCCTTGGTCAACTGGTGCGCCTCGCTGTCGTTGAGCACAAAGCCGTCCAGGCGCCCGAGCAGTCTCAGCAAATCCGGCAGCGCGATGTTCAGCCACAGGTCCATGGTGTCGGCCACGACAAATTTCGGACGGCGCATCTGGTCGAGCACGTGGTGCTGGAGTGCGGGCGCAATGTTTGCCAGCAGGACAAATTGGGCGTCCCGGTGCGACTCGGGCAGCGTGGGGGTGAAGGTCTCGAACACGCCGAGTTCAGTCAGCAGCGTGCGGCGGTTGTTCATGTTCACTTCATACTCACCCGACCAATGGAAGGTTTTGCCGGGCAAAATCTGCAGGCCTTCCAGATCAATTTTATGCCGGCGATAAAGCTGGAGATATTTTTTGGGGAAATCCTCGCCGACGACGCCCACCAGTTTGACCGGGCTGAAGAAGCTCGCGGCCACGGCGGCGTGGCTGGCCGAGCCACCCAGCAGGCGCGGGTTTTCGGCTTTGGGCGTTTTGATGGAATCCAGCGCGGTGGAACCGACAATGAGAACGCTCATTTATTCAGGGTCTGGGATTTAGGTTTTTGGTTTTGGTTTTGCCCTCACCCCGGCCCTCTCCCATCGGATGGGAGAGGATGGCGCGAAGCGACGGGTGAGGGTTTCAGTGGACACTTTCAGCCACCGCCTTTGCCTTTTTGAATCAGCTCGATTTCGTAGCCTTCCGGCGCGTCGATGAAGGCGAAGGTCGTGCCGCTCGAACTGGTCGTCGGGCCATCCGAATAGTTCAGGCCGTGTTTGGCCAGGTGTTTCGCAAACTTGTCGAGACTGTCCACCTCGAACGCCAGATGCGTCAAATCCGGTTGCACCTGGACCGAGGCGCTCCCGGGAAAATGGCAAAGCTCAATTTCCTCGTCACTGCCGGGTGCCTTGAGAAAGACCAGTTCCGAGCCCCGCGGCGATTTGTGTCGCTTGATTTCCTCGAGACCGAGGATTTCGCGGTAGAACTTAACCGTCCGTTCCAAATCATTCACGCGATAGCGCGTATGCAGGAGCTTGTTGACCTTGCTCATGCGCGGAATTTAGCACTCCAACTCCCAAAGTCCAACGTCCAAAGCAACCTGTATCCGGAGCGTGGCGGTTCCGGCCGCAAATGGCCAAAAATTCCAGCAGCCTTCTGCAATTCCATTGCGTCTTTCGTTATTGCTGCACGGCGCCTGAGACAGGCGCGCTCCGCCGTTTGTTTGACTTTAGCCTTTAGCCTTTGGCCTTTAGCGTTTAGAATTTGATTTATGGGTAAACGCCGTGAGGCGCGTGAACGCGCCGTCCAGTTTCTGTTTCAGCACGACCTGAATCCGCCGGAGGATTTGGACCGGGCGCTGGAGGAATTCTGGCAGACGCAACGCGCCGCGGCCATCGCCGAGGAAAAAGGCCCGGCGACGTGGGGTCAGCCCCACGAATTGCCGCCGCCAACCGCCGAAGAAGCCGAAACGCGCCTGTTCGCCGACCCGCTCATCCGCGGCGTTCTGGAGCATCGCGACGCGATTGACGAGCGCATCAAGTCCCACGCAAAGAACTGGGAATTTCACCGCATTGCGACGGTGGACCGCAACATCATGCGGCTGGCCATCTATGAAATGCTCCATCGCGAGGACATTCCGCCCATTGTCAGCATCAACGAGGCGGTGGACGTCGCGAAGAAATTCTCCACCCAGGACAGCGGCAAGTTCGTCAATGGCATTCTGGACAAGATCAAGGGCGAATTGATGCGTCCCGCCCGAATCGTGAAATGAAATTCGCCGACTTGCATCTGCACACGTATTTCTCCGACGGGACGTTTTCACCGGAGGAGCTGGTCGGACACGGCCATCGGCTGGGCTTTGCGGCGCTGGCACTGACCGACCACGATTCAGTGGAAGGTTGTGCGCGCATGACCGCGGCCTGCGCGGCAGCGGGCATTGATTTCATTCCCGGCACCGAACTGACCGCCGAGCACAACGACACGGAGATTCATCTGCTCGGCTATTACCTGGATACGGAGAACCAGACGCTACTGACGGAAATCGCCAAATTTCAGGCTGTGCGTCAGAACCGCATTCATGAAATGGTGTCGCGGCTCAATGGTTTGAAAGTGCCGCTGAAGGTTGAATCGGTATTCGCGCTGGCCAACTGCAAATCTCCCGGCCGTCCGCACGTCGCCCGGGCGCTCGTGAAGGCCGGGCTGGTCGGGAGCCTGGACGAGGCTTTCGAGCGTTTTTTAAAAAAGAACCGGCCCGCCTGGGTGCCCAAGGCCAAAATGTCCGCGCTCGAGGCGGTGGAGCTCATCCATCAGGCCGGCGGACTGGCGGTCATGGCGCATCCCGGATTGAACCGCACCGATGACGTGATTCCGGTCCTGGTCGAAGCGGGCCTGGATGGCATTGAATGTTTTCATACCAAACATTCGACCGCCGCGTCCGAGCGATATCTGGAAATCGCCGACAAATTTCATCTGCTCATCACTGGAGGTTCGGATTGCCATGGTTTCAGCAAGGGCAAACCGCTCATCGGCACCGTCAAGCTGCCTTACGAACATGTCGAAATATTGAAGGCAAAAGCTGAAGAACGGAAATACTCCACCACGGATGGACACAAATAAACACGGATTTCTCGAAAACGGATTATTGGAGTACTCCAGCTGCCTGGTGTTTCGCCAATCCATCAATCCACTAATCCATCACTCCGGTTTTCATCCGTGTCCATCCGTGTCCATCCGTGGTTAAAATCACATGGGACTTTTCCAGAAATTCAAGGCCGGCCTGCAAAAAACCCACAGCCAGCTGGCGCATGAAATCAAACGCATCGTCACACGCTCGCCCAAACTCGACGCCGCCACGCTCGAGGAACTGGAAGCCGCGCTCATCGCCGCCGATCTCGGCCTGGGCACGACCGCCCAAATCGTGGCCGCCGTCAAGCACGCCTACGAAACCCAGGGCGGTGCCGGTCCGGACGTGTTTGCCATCGCCCGCGCCGAAGTGGAGAAGAGCCTGGGCTCGAATACGACCGACCTGATCCAGGCACCGCACGGCCTGACCGTGGTTTCCATTGTCGGCGTCAACGGCACCGGCAAGACCACCACGTCCGCCAAGCTCGCCCATCTGATTCAAACGCAGAAAGAAGACCGCGCTGCTGGCGGCGTGCGACACCTTTCGTGCCGCCGCCATCGAACAAATCAAATTGTGGGGGCAAAAGCTGAAAGTGGAAGTCGTCGCCGGCGCCTACGGCGCGGATGCGGCTTCCGTCGCGCACGACGCCGTCACCGCGGCGCAATCGCGCAAGGCGGATTACCTGTTCATCGATACCGCCGGCCGGCTGCACACCAAGCACAACCTGATGCAGGAATTGCAGAAATTACATCGCGTCATCGGCAAGCAACTGCCCGGCGCGCCGCACGAAGTCCTGCTGGTGCTCGACGCCACCACCGGCATGAACGCGCTGAACCAGGCGCGTGAATTCAACAAGGCCGTACCGCTCACCGGCCTGGTGGTGACCAAACTCGACGGCACGAGCAAAGGCGGCATGGTCGTGGCCATCCAGAGGGAACTTGGCCTGCCCGATCAAATTCATCGGCCTTGGCGAGCAGGCGGACGATTTGCAGCCGTTCGACGCCAAACAGTTTGCGCAGGCGTTGTTTGAGGAATAAAGGAAGGAGAAATTATCTTTGGTGCATATGCTTGGTTCGTCGATCCTCCGCGTGCAATTGCGCCATGGCGTAGCGGCGTCTCGGCAGAGCGCCGCACTTCTCTGTGAATTTTCAAACAACGGCGTTCAACCAAGTTGCCGCTGCGTAGCTTGATTGATGTTCATTTTGCGGTTTTTGCCAAAAGCCGCTACGTTGGCACGCCATGATTTCCTCGACGAACGCCGGCCAGAATCGCAAATTGACCGGTCATGAATAACAATCCCACTTCAGGGCTGGTCATCCTCGTCGTCACAACTCTGATGCTGCCCATCAGCCCGGTTCGCGCGGCCAATACGAACGCCGTTTTCCATGTCGTCAGCACCAGTGACGAGCCGATGGTCCCGGGCAAGTTTGCGCCGACCTGGGATTCGTTGAAGCAATACCAGTGCCCCGAATGGTTCCGTAATGCGAAGTTCGGCATCTGGGCGCACTGGGGACCGCAGTGCGAGCCTGAGGACGGTGACTGGTACGCGCGGTTAATGTATTTTACCAACACCTCGCAGTATCGATTTCAGCTCCAGCACTACGGGTCGCCAGCCGATTTTGGGTTCAAGGACGTCATCCACGAATGGAAGGCCCAGAACTGGGATCCGGACAAACTGCTGGCCCTTTACAAACGCGCCGGAGCGCAATACTTCATGGCCCTGGCCGATCACCATGACAACTTTGATAACTGGGATTCCAAATACCAGCCCTGGAATTCCGTGAAGGTCGGGCCGCGCAAAGACCTTATCGGCGGCTGGGCCGAAGGCCGCGCGCAAACAGGGCCTGTATTTTGGCGTGAGCGTTCATGCGTCACATGCCTGGACGTGGTATGAGCCCGCGCAGGATTTCGACGGCAAACTGACGAAGGCCGACGGCCAGGGGAAATGGTGGGACGGTCTCGACCCGCAGGATTTGTATGCCCAAAACCACACGCCCAGCGCGAATTATCAAAAGGTGAGTTCAATTTTCAATCGCTGGTACTGGGATAACGGCGCCAGCATCCCGGACGAGGCTTATTGCAACCGATACTACAACCGCACGATGGACCTCATTGAGAAGTATCGCCCTGACCTCATTTACTTCGATGACACGGCGCTGCCGTTGTGGCCGATCAGCGACGCGGGTCTGAAGCTGGCCGCGAATTTTTACAACCTTAACAACCAGTGGCACGGAACCAAGGACGACGGCGTGCTGTTCGGGAAAATCCTGACGCCCGACCAGCGTCAGTGCATGGTGTGGGACATCGAACGCGGGCAGGCAAATGCAATAGAGCCGTTGCACTGGCAAACCGACACCTGCCTGGGCAACTGGCATTATGACCGGAAGATCTACGAGCGACACGGTTATAAAACCACGAAGACGGTCATCCAGACCCTGTCTGATGTCGTCAGCAAGAACGGCAACCTGTTGCTCAGCGTCCCCGTGCGCGGCGACGGAACCATTGACGACGAGGAAGTCAATATCGTTGAAGGTATCGCCGGCTGGATGGAGGTGAACCGGGAATGCATTTTCGATACGCAGCCATGGAAAATCTTTGGCGAAGGCCCGGCGTCGGCAGGTGCGAAGTTGAGAGCGGAGGGATTCAACGAAGGCAAAGGCAAACCATTCACGGCGGAGGATTATCGGTTCACGCTGAAAAGCAACACGCTTTACGCGATTGAACTGGGTTGGCCGACCAACGGAGTGAACATCAAGTCGCTCGGCAAATCCGCCCATTTACTCGAGGGAAAGATCCGCAAGATTGAACTGCTTGGCAGCGGAGAGAAAATCAAATGGAAGCAAACCTCGGACGCGCTGGTTATCGCTCAACCGAAGAACGCGCCGAACAATTTCGCTGTCGTTTACAAAATCACGGCCAGGTGAGTTTGGCCGGCAGAACCATCCGCCCGGGCGATATTCGGGCCAACTGCGTAGCGGCGTCTCGGCAGAACGCCGCATTTCTCCGGCTTTTCGGATGGCGGCTTTCTCCCGAAAGCCGCTACGATGCTGGCAATGTCTGATACCCGATTCATGCGCCTCGCTTTGCGCCTCGCCCGGCGCGGCCAGGGGATGACCTCGCCCAACCCGATGGTCGGCGCAGTGCTGGTGAAAAGCGGTAAAATTATCGGCCGCGGCTGGCACCGGCGCGCCGGACTGCCCCATGCGGAAATCGAGGCACTTCACGACGCACAAAGACACGGCCACCATCCCAAAGGTGCGACACTTTATGTGACCCTCGAACCGTGCAGCACGCAGGGACGCACGCCGCCCTGCACCGACGCCATTATTGCCGCGGGCATCAAACGCGTGGTGGTGGGCGCGCTGGATCCGAACCCGAAGCATTCCGGCCGGGCATTCAAGATTTTGCAGCGTGCCGGAATTGAAGTTTTTGGACTGCGCCGACACGTCGGCGCTTTGAAAAGCGGTGACATGTCACCGCACTCCAAATTAGCAAACGAATGCACCCGGCTGAACGAAGCTTTCAATCACTGGATCGTTCATCGCACACCGTTCGTCACCGTCAAAGCCGCGATGACACTGGATGGGAAAATTGCCACGGTCAAAGGCGAATCGAAATGGATTACGGGCGAAAGAGCGCGGGCTTACGGAATGAAACTGCGGCACGAAAATGATGCGATTCTGGTCGGCATCAACACGATCCTGGCGGATGATCCGAGCCTGACGGCAAGGACGAAGATAGAGGATCGAAGAGGGAAGATAGCAAAGCCGGTTCGGAGGATTGTTCTGGATTCAATGGCGCGGACGCCGTTGAAAGCAAAAGTTGTGAGCGACAAATTCGCCCAACTGACAACCATTGTGGTAAGCAAACAAGCACCCAAAAACCGTGTGGCCGTATTGGCCAGGCAGGTGAAAGTCCTGGTGGCTCCGACAACTGATTCAAAATTCAAAATTCAAAATTTAAAATTGGATTTGAAGTGGTTGCTCAAAAAACTGGGTTCGGAAAACGTCACCAGCCTGTTGGTGGAAGGCGGTGGTGAAGTGAACGCTTCCTTCTTGCTGGGTGGATTCGCCCGGCGCGTGGCGTTTTTCTACGCACCGAAGATTCTGGGCGGACGGGATTCGCTCAAAGCCGTGGCCGGTGAAGGCGCCAGGAACCTCAACGAAGCCCTCCAACTCCATGATATTGAATGGAAACAGCTCGGCCCGGATTTGTTGCTGACGGCGCGGGTGGCATCGTAGCCGCGTTCGTGAGAACGCGGATTTTGCACTGATTGTCCGCGCTTTCACCAGCGCGGCTAAAACTGATTGGAAGCAATCACGACTCGACGGCGTCTCGCTCCGTCGCTAATTTGGCTTAAATGTTCACGGGCATCGTTGAAGAAACGGGAACGGTCGAGCGCATCCGGCCGACTGCGAAATCCGTTGAACTGACGATCCGTGCCGCTACTACCGGGCGTGATTTGAAAGTCGGGGGCAGCCTGGCAGTGAATGGTTGTTGCTTGACGGCCGTCAAGCTTGCCACGCGCGGCAAATCCCGGCTGGTGCAATTCGATCTGCTTCGCGAGACGTGGCGGCTCACCAATCTCCAGTTCGCCGGGCCGGGTTCGCTCGTGAATCTGGAGCGGCCCCTGCGGGCTGACGGCGAGTTCGGCGGGCATTTTGTGACCGGGCACATTGACGGTCTGGGCAAAATCATCCGTTGGGAACGCGCCGGTCAGGACCACCTGCTGGATATCGCCGCGCCGGCAGCGGTGATGCGATATATGGTTCACAAGGGCTCGGTTGCCGTGGACGGCATCAGCCTCACGGTGGCAGCGGTTCAAAAGAGAAGTTTCCGCATTTGGATCATTCCACATACCTTTGCCGTAACCGCCTTGCGTGAACGAAAGGTCGGTGATGCCGTGAACCTGGAGGCGGATTTGCTGGGCAAATACGCAGAAAAATTCATGGCTGCCCGCCGCCAAAAGTGACGTAACCTGGCCGACCTGCGGCGTACCTGACGCTGGGCGCGACCATTTGCGGACCGCCGGCACTGGATCGTTCTTTCAAAACGATTGATTTTCTGACCATGCCCGACCTGGAGGCACTCTCATCGCCGGCCCGGGCACGATTTCTCAGTTGACCCGCGCGGCTTTCATGTTTGAAATTTGTGCATGCACGGTCCGCGCCGCCACCCACTCCGCGTTGTCACGCGGCTGGTGCTCCTGGCCATCTCGATCTTCATTGGCCTGGTCGATTATCTGTTTCATTGTGCGTTTTGCCGGCCCGATGCCAAATCAGCCGCCCGCGTGGCCTGGCTGCATCGCACCTCTGCACGGACGTTGCGTTATTTCCGGATCCAAACACAGGCGATTGGCCCCGCTCCAGCACGCGGATTATTGATCAGCAATCATATGAGTTATCTCGACGTTCTGGTGCTTTCGTCACTCACACCCGCGGTGTTTGTTTCCCGGCACGATGTCAAACACTGGCCGGTCTTCGGCCAGTTCGCCGTCCTGGCCGGAACGGTGTTCGTCGACCGCACCCGGCGATTTCAGGTCGGCCAGACCAACGATGAAATCACGGCGGCGTTAAATCAGGGGGCCCTGGTGGTTGTGTTTCCGGAGGGAACCAGTTCAAACGGGGAAACGATCCTGCCGTTCAAATCGTCCCTGCTGGAACCGGCAACGAACCCGGAATGGCCGCTGGCCGTCGGCTGGTTACACTACGAAATTGATGACGGGGACGCCGGCCAGGAGGTTTGTTACTGGGGTAACCACACGTTCTTTCCGCACATGTTGAATTTGCTGAGCAAACAACGGGTGCGGGCGACTGTCCACTTTGGGCGGGGTCCGGTGCGGAACGATGACCGCAAGGAACTCGCGGAGCAGTTGCGTGCGGAAATTCTGGGGCTGAAGGAACTGCACAGGCCGAAAGGCGGGATTTAAACTTGCTTTTGGCCAAAAATATACTATGATTAAACGAGTTTATCATGTTTAATACGACATCTGTTGTAATATCTAATGTTGCTCGGCTTAATTCCTTGAATTGCAGCGAACCCTCCGGCCGTTGGTTTCCAGCACCCACATGTTCTCGCGAAATGTTGATCTCGTAAACAAGCCACTTCCAATGCACGGACGACTGGCTGCGCACTTGGTGTTCCTGCTGCTGGCGCTGGTGCTGGCCGACGAGGGGCTGGCCCAGGTTAAAATCGTAAATTGTGATGCGCAGGCGCAGAGCCGTAAGCGCGGTATAGCCGTAAATTCCATGTCCGCTGCAGACTTTGAGGCCGTGGCACCGGGCGTATCCTGGTATTACAATTGGGGTGCAACCCCGCTGACTCTGCCCGGCGATGTGACGATGGATTTCATTCCCATGGCTTGGAATGGAAGCTTCAGGGTTCCAGACGGCGAATCCTTCTTATCTCGCGGCGGGAAACCGGCCCTGGAGAGTATTTGCTCTCAATGAGCCAAATCTTAATGGGCAGGCGTTCATGACACCCTCCAACTCGGCAGTCACCTTCAAGCAGGTCAAGGCGATTTGCGATCCCTATAACATTCCAGTGATTGCCCCCCACATGGCCGCTGGCTCCGCTCCAGCCGACAGCATTACCGCGTATGACCCAATCCAAGGGGCAGTTGTCACTTATACAACCCAGGGGCCTTTCATCAATGCGTTTCTTTATTACTGTGCTCCAGCGCAACCGGGGGGCATGGCCACTCATATGTATGATGTCAACTCCGGTGCCGTTACCGGGATAACAGGCCAGATGCATACAGATTATCCCACCCAAAAAATCTGGCTGACCGAGTTCTGCCCGTGGGGCGCCACCAGCGATGCGCAAGTGCTCGCATACATGATCCCGGCGGTGGATTATCTCGAACGCACGCCTTGGATTGAAGGCTATTCCTGGTTTATGGCACGGTTTGACAATCCCTACAACAGCCTGCTGACCAGCAGTTCCGGCGTCTTGACTCCGGCGGGCCAAGCCTACGTACAAATGCCGGTACATGATCCAAACCTCTATTATCGTATTCCCGGGCGGCTCCAGGCAGAGCGGTACGTCACCATGAACCAGATGAACATTGCGGCGACAACCGACACTAACGGCCTGGCCGATATGATATCCACCGCCACCGGTGGGAGTGTGGACTACAATATCCAGGTGGATACCGCCGGGAGTTATCCTTTGAACTTTCGCGCGGCTGGCACCACCGGTCAGATCAGCGTTTACGAGAATGGCACGCTCCTGGGGACGGCCAATGTTACGAAAACCAGCTGGTCCACGGTTTCGACTACCGTCTCCCTGCCGGCCGGCACGCAAACGCTTCACGTGGTCCTTGCCGCAAACCCGCAACAAGTGAACTGGATGGAATTCCAGTCGGTCAATGGCCCGGTCGCCGTTCCGACCGGCATCAGCGCAACCGCCGGCAATTCCCAGGTGACTTTGAGCTGGTCCCCGTCCGCGGGCGCAACCAGTTACAACGTCCAACGTTCGACGACCGCCGGCGGGCCTTACACCACGATCGCCTTTCCAACCGCCACGAGCTATACGAACATCGGCCTGGTCAACGGCACAACTTATTACTATGTGATCTCGGCGACAGATGGAATCAACCTGAGCTCAAATTCCATTGAAGTCAGTGCCACACCCGTGGCATCACACGTGAATCTGGCGTTGAACCGACCCGTCACGGTGAGCTCGTTCCAAGCCAATAGCCCCTATTGTCCCGGAAGCTATGCGGTGGACGGCAATACCACCAGCACCCGCTGGGCTACGGATTGGAGTGATCCGCAATGGATTTATGTGGATTTGGGGGCGGCCTACACCGTCACGGAAGTGCAGCTCTACTGGGAAGCCGCTTACGCGACGAGTTTTCAAATTCAGGTTTCCTCCGACGCCGTAAACTGGACCAATAGCTACAGCACGACCACGGGTCTTGGCGGCGTCCAGGATTTGACGGGGTTATCCGGAACGGGGCGTTACGTGAGGATGTATGGAACGAAGCGTGCGACAACTTATGGTTACTCCCTTTGGGAATTCCAGGTCTATGGAACACCTGTGTCAGGCAATCAGCCGCCCACGCTGGCACCGATTCCCAACCAATCCATCCTGGCCGGGCGGACGTTACTGGTCACCAATTCGGCCAGTGATGCCGACATCCCGACGCAGACCCTGACCTTCAGCCTGCTCACAGCTCCAGTCAACGCAACCATCAATACCAACAGCGGGCTTTTCTCCTGGAGACCAACCATCACGCAATCGCCCTCCACGCAGACGGTCGCCGTGGTTGTCCTGGACAATGGCACGCCCGGCCTGAGTGCCACTCAGAGCTTCACGGCAACGGTGATTAGACCGTCCGTTCCCGTCATTAATGCCGGGCTCATCACCAACGGCAACTTTGGATTCTGGATCAATGGCGACAGCGGACCGG
Organism: uncultured Verrucomicrobiae bacterium; assembly: GCA_963708525.1. Lineage (GTDB taxonomy): Bacteria > Verrucomicrobiota > Verrucomicrobiia > Limisphaerales > UBA11358 > UBA11358. Next base: position 287,619 of record CAVPTH010000009.1, read on the forward strand.
ACTATACAATCCTGGCATCCACCAACCTGACATCGTGGGCTCCCATCTTCACGAGCAATTCACCGGGATTGCCTTACTACTGGGTCGACACCAACTCCGCGGCCTATCCGATTCGTTACTACCGGACCGTTTTAGGACCTTAGATCCGCTGATTCTCAACGGATGCTTGACAAAGTTTAGCGATGCGGATGAGACGTCCTCGTCGCGACTATTTTTTAAGCTTGCACGTGAAGACAACAAAGTTAAACCTGATGCCGATGAAAAAAGTCCTTTGTCTGCTCATCGTCGCCCTCCTTTCCGGATGTGCCAGCATCAAGAGTGTGTCCGTAAAAGTGACTGAGCCGCGCCCGGCCATTTCCGCCAACGACGTCCAGCTTATGTTGTCGGCGCCCACGAACGCCGTCCTGCTGGCCGATATTTATGTCGAGGCCTGCTGTGCCTCGAAGAAGGAAGCCGACGCGGCACAGATGGAGTTAAAGAAGGAAGCCGCTGCTGTTGGAGCAAATGCGCTGGTGATCCAAAGATGGGAACCGACGATTGACTATTCCAGCGTGGACGACCATTTCCGGATCGAGGCCAACGCCTACTTTATACCGTAATCGGCAGCCGCGATCTCATGGCTGGCGGCGGGCGACCTTTTAACCCTTCATTGAAACGTCGCCGGTTTCCTTCGCTGACCAGTCCAGCCATTCGCTCAAGGTGATCAAGGTCCAGATGGTGCGGCCGTGCTCGGCAGCCCGCCGGCAATGTTCGGACAACAATTCCAGAGCGACGGTGTTGCGGATGCCCACGCAACCCAGTTGTGCATTGCTCAGTGCGGCCTCGGCCCAATCCCGTAACGGGCCGCGCAACCAGCGGCTGAGCGGCACGGACAAGCCCCGCTTGCGACGGTGCACGATGGTTTTGGGCAGGTAACGCAGCGCGTAACGTTTTAGAAAAACCTTGGTCGTAAAACCGCGGACCCTCTCTTCCACCGGCAGCGTGGCCGCGAAATTCATGACCGCCTCGTCGAGAAACGGCGCGCGCAATTCCAACGCGGAACTCATGCTGGCCCGATCCGCCTTGGTGAGCAGTCCCTCGGCCAATGAACCTTCAAAATCCCATCGCTGCACGCGGTCGAGCAAGCCGCCGTTGGCAGAATCAGTGCCCCTTGGCGGCGACGGCGGCACGCCGAGCCGGTCCAGGATTTCGGGGGGAATATTGGAAGTCCAGAGCTGATGCCGGACCATGCCCTCCATTTCCACACCCCGCACAAAACGCTTGAGCAGGAAGAGCACACTGACTTTTTTTTCGTCCGGCGGGCGCGATTCGACGTAACGACGGAAAGCCTTGCGGAACCATGCCGGCAGCCGTTGATAGCGCTCGGCGATACCCGCTCCCAGATAGGTGGGGTATCCGCCAAAGAGTTCGTCTGCACCTTCACCCACCAGCGCCAGCCGCACCTCCTCGGCCGCACTTTTTGCCAGAAGCGCCGTGGGCAGCCAGGCCGGGTCGGCCAGCGGCTCGCCGACCTTTCGAATGAGCGATGACAATTCGCCCCGGAAATCTCCGGGCCGGACCCAGACCGGCACCGGCTCCAACTTCAGCAATCGCGCCACTTCCCCGGCGAATTCACCTTCATCGAACGATTCTTCCTCAAAGCGCAAGGTGTAAGCTTTCAAGGGCCGTTCCGGATGCACTGAGCGCGTGACCGCCGAAACCAGCGACGAGTCCACCCCGCCGCTCAGGAACAACGCGAAATCCACGTCGACGTTACTTTGTCGCCGCACCGCTTCGCGGAACACCGTGTCAAATTCATCCAGTGAAGATTTTTTCTTGGGCGCCTCTACGTTGTTCCAGCGCCAATATCTCGAATGACGGACACCGCCCGCATCAATTTGGACCAGCCCGCCCGGCGGGACCTTCCGGATGTTGGCAAACGGCGTGTCCGGTGAGGCAAAATAGCCGAAGCGCGCGTATCGCCCTAAAGCTTCCCTGTCCAACGGAAGCGACAATTTCCCAGCCGAGACGACCCCGGCGATTTCCGTGGCGAAGATCGTTTCGCCATCGGTTTGGGTGAAAAACAGCGGCCGTTCGCCCGCCCGGTCGCGGGCCAGGAGTAACCGTTGTTTCCGCGGATCCCACAAGGCGATGGCAAAAGCGCCGATCAGCCTGCCAACAAAGGCATCGCCGAGTTCCAGATACAAGCCGGGGATGACAGCCACGTCGGTGGCTTGTGGCACCGGTCGGCCACGTTCGGCCAGCCAGTGGCGCAAGTCCTGGTGATTATCGATCTCACCGTTGCAGACTGCGACCACGCCACTTTCCGGGTCCAACAGGGGTTGGCTGCCGTCCTGCAGGCCACGGATGGCCAGGCGCGTCGCCCCCAGCACCGCGTGGTCCGAAGCCGCCAGGCCGGAGTCGTCCGGTCCCCGATGCGAGAGCGCCTGCAGCATGGCGTTGGCCCGGAGCCGCACGGACTCCGGTTGTCGAAATCCCGATACGCTGACGACACCACAAATTCCGCACATTTAGGATGGCGGCAAAAGCGCGCCGACATACTGCGGCGTCAATTGCCGGATGGTTGTTTTTCGGGCAGCGACAATCGACTCCAGCCGGGAACGATCCCGCTGCTTGACCACTAAATACACCGGATGCTCCCGCGTGGCCAGCCAGTGATCGAAATCGGAAACGGCAACGAGGTTGGACGGCCAGGATTGTCCGGACTTCAGATGAAACAGAATATAATTACTGCTTAATTCGTCGCCTTCTTTTGTGATCAAGGTGGCGGTGCGATCCAGATAAAACGCCAGCCCGTTGGGGAAACATTCCAGACAGGCCAATTCCGTCCGGGGTGGCAAGGCCGGGATCTGTTGCGCCAGGGCCCGCGCCGATTTGGCGCTGAAAACCACATTGATCATTCCGTGGTTCAGACTCATCAACAACAATGGAAATGAGGCAAAACAGGCAAGACAAAGCCTGGCGTTCCGCCGCCAAACCGCCAGCCCTGCGAAGGTGACGTACGCCAACAGCATGACTACGGCGGCGGTGAAGTAAGGTTTGAATCGCGCGGCGTCGGCTTCGCTGATGCCCATTGGCCGGGCCATTAGCGCGGTTCGGGAGGACAGAAAAAGCACCATCGCCACCCCGATCAGACACAGAACTGCGAAGGCGATCGCGGCGTGCCATACGATCCGGGTTGGCGTTCCTTCGGGCTGTCCCAGGGCCCGGTCAAAAAGCCGCGCCACCAGAATCCCGCAGGCGACCGTGGCGCTCAGGATGTATCCCGGCAGTTTCGACCCGGAAAGGGAAAAGAAAATCACCACCACCAGCGCCCAGACGATACAAAGGACATCGGCACGCAACCGACTGCGCCGCGCTTTCCACGCAGCGACGACGGCCTCCGGCAGCAACAAACTCCAGGGCAAAAACATGGTGACGACAACGATTCCATAAAAATAAAACGGCTGCGACCGGTGAAAGCTGGTGGTGGTGAAACGGTGGAACGACTCTTCGACCAGCCCATAATAGGGAAAATCCCGATGTGCCAGTGAAAGCGGGACAAACCACGCCAATCCAATACCAAAAAAAACGAGCAGATTCAGCGGCGCGAAAAAACGCCTCCAGACCCCGCGTCGTCCCAGGACACGGTGAAAGACCAGCAGCACGAGGGCCGGAATCAGGAAGCCGACCGGCCCTTTTACCAGTGTGGCGAAGCCGGCGGCGGCGGCCCCAACCAGATACCAGACCCGGCGCGCTTTTCCCTCCGTTTCCTCGGCCCGGAAGCCGGCAAAAATTGCCGCCGTGGTGAAGAAACTCAGCGCAATATCGAAAATGACGGTGCGCGCATGTACGAGAAAGAGCGGCGTGGTCGCCAACACGATGGCAGCCAGGGCCGCACAACGGACGCCATATTCGCGCCGGCAGAAAAGATAGGTCAGGCCCAGCAGACCGATGCCAAAGGCCGCCGACGGGATGCGTGCGGCGGTCTCGGAATCCCCGAAACAGGCAAGCGAAAGGGCGACGGTCTTGAAATAAAAAGCCGGCTTGTCGAGATAGGTGATCCCGTTATAGGTGGGAACCAGCCACGTACCCGATACTTTCATTTCGCGGGCCACCTCGGCATTCCGGCCTTCGTCCGGTTGCAGCAAGGGCAGATCACCCAATCGAAAGCAAATCGCCAACCAGAGAACGACCAAAACCAAAGAAATCCATGCAGTTTCCGATTGAAAACCTGAAAATGATTGACGCGATTCGATGGCGAATTTTAGCAACTCCGACAAACGATACAAGGGAGAGAATTTTGGCGGCCGCGAAATGGCGGCAAACCATCAACCTCAAGAGAACTGGTGCGCATAGCAGGACTTGAACCTGCACGGGTTGCCCCACTACCACCTCAAAGTAGCGTGTCTGCCAATTCCACCATATGCGCAAAACGAAACGCTCGACCGCGGAATCGTCGCGGATTGACCACTTTCCATTGTCAGCCGCTCAAGGACAAAGTCAAGCCTTTCCCTCCCTGCACGCTCAAGGACACCAAACTCCAAGGCAACGAGATCCGGCCCGGGGAGGCGTCGACATCACGGCGCAACCGGCGGACCTTGATGTTTTGACGCACGGATTTCACCGAGGTATTGCTTCGCCGGCTGGTTTGAGGGATCCAGCTGCAAGGCAATCTCAAACTGGGTCACCGCCGGGTCCAGCCTTTGCTGTTTCAGCAACACCACGCCAAGATTCAAATGTGACCCGGCAAAGTCCGGGCGATAAATGATGGCGTTCCAAAACCGCTTTCCGGCATCATCGAGTTTTCCTGCGGCAGCCAGTTCCAGCCCGAGGAGATAGTGGGCCTGCCAAAATTCCGGTTTGCGTTCGACAGCCATTCCAAAAAACTCAATCGCCCTGGCCGACTGTCCCAATGCGGCCGCGGCTACCGCCCGGTTAAAATAATCCGCCGCCCCTTGCGGTTGAAGATTGGCTGCGCGTTGATAATAGACTGCGGCCGGTTTTAAATTTCCCCGGGTCTGTTCGAGAAAGCCGAGGTTGATGCACGTGTCCACGTCATCGGGATCAGCCCGAAGCGCCTGCCGGAAACAGGCCAGGGCCTCATCGGTTTTCTGCCGGTTTTCCAGGATCTGACCGAGTCCGTTCAGCGCGGGCACGAAATTGCCCCGGATGGCCAACGCCCGTGAAAAATATTCGGCGGCCTCGTCGATTTTCGCCTGAAGAATCAACAATTTACCCACATCGGAAAATTCACCGGGCACCTGCGGCAGCAATTCACAAAAACGTTTCGCCTCCGCGGTGGCTTGCGCCAGTTCTCCTTTCGCTCCCAAATATTGGGCAAAATTAAAGTGCAACAAGGCATCCGCGGGAGCCGATGCGAGCGCCGCCTCGTAGAGTTCCTGGGTTTGCCCCGGCAACTCGGAATCGGTTCGGGATTTCAGTTCGCTGATTTTTTCGTTGCACAGATTGACACCGGCAGCCTGCGTCAACTGCGCGCTATACGGCGGTCCGGAGATGCGGCTTAAAATCTCCTGCCAGATCCGCAGCCGGTCCCAGGCTGAAACCGCCAGGCGACCCTCACAAAATGCTTCGGACGCCCATTGGCCCTGGTCGTGCACAGCCAGGGATTGGGGAAGCAGTTTTGCGATCTTGTCGGCAAAGGCCCGGCCCAATAAATAGTTGCCTTCAAAGCTCAAATGCACGTGCTCATAAAACAATTCGTGGCCGGGAATGTTTTCCGGAGAGTTCCGGGCAAACAATTCGGCGGCATCCAAATCATAGACGCCCTGGCCGGCACGGGTGTTTGCTGCTTCTTTTATGATCTGATTGATACGACGGTCCGCGCGGAAGGCCAGCGTGTCATAGTCCCTTGCCAGCTCAAACTCGCGCAGGGCCTGGTCGTCATTGGTCATCGCCAACTGGCAGCGTCCGATGCGATAATGTAATTCAGCATAATCAGGATCCACGGCATTGGCCTGGGTATACTTGCTTAACGCCTCCGGGAATTTTTCCGCCGACTCCAGAGCGATTCCTTCCTGATACAGTTTATCCCAATTCGCTTTCTGAGGTTCTTCCAGGGTTGCGGCATGAAGCGAGGCAAACGGCGAGCAGTCTTTCAAGTTGCAGCCGACGGTGCTTAGAATAATGGGCACCCCGGCCTGGTGACCCGCGCGCAAAATATCCTCCAGATTGACTTTGAAATTTTCATAAGCGCGCAAGCGGTCCGGCTCGTTATATCGAAGCTGGTGACCTCGGAACATTTCCAACCCCTGCCATTTTTCGGGCACTGCTGAACGCCTCGGCCACCGTTGCAACAGGCTGTCCAACCCTTGCCCGATCCGCGTGGTCTTTATCGCCAGATCAGCCCGGATCAGACCCACCCCCGGCGCGGGGGAGCCAAAGACCGTGCCTCCGCCGAAAGGTCCGACCATTTCGTTGTTGCCCATGTAGATAATCCATAAGTCGCCGTCGCGGCCGGCACATTCACGCGCAATCGGCAGCACCACATCGGAATCAATAGCCGTCATCGCCACGCAAATGACCTCGAATTTTGTTCCGGGATAACGCTCGTCCAGCAATACCTGCAGGTAACGCCAGACACCGAAACTCGAATCCGGATCGCCCATCGCTGCCGATTCACCGAACACAAAAATGCGGTAGGTATCCGGAGATTTTTTTACCCCCATGCGCTGGGGAACGGGTGTACGGGCGAGGGCCGATGGAAAAAATCGGCGACCGAATTGGTCATTGGGAACATAATAATCCTGTCCGTTGATTTTATACTTAACGAAGAAACTCGTGGGATAACCGTAGCCTAACAGGCGCAAACCCAGTTCTAGCCCGCCGATGATCACCAACGGAATCAAAACCGCCGCACAGAACCGGAACAACCACAGGCGGAGCCGGGAAATTGGGGGCGTCGGATCTGCCGGTGAGAAATCTTTTCGATTGGTTGAATGCATATCCGCATCCGGACAAATAGCGAATCAGGCCCGGCCTGCCGGCGCAAGGTGTTTTTGGGCGTGACCGGCTTTTACCACCAACTGCGCCAATGCTGTGGCTGCAGCACTTTGAACGCCCGGCTGGGCTGGGGACCCAAATCCAACTGAAGGAGAATGCCGATGCTGTTGGCCCCGCGCCCGTGCGAACGAATGGCATCAATGCCATAGGCGTACGTGACCAGGATTTTCAACCGGTCGGACGGCGAATGAAACAAAATACCGCCGCCCACGCCGCTGAGCCAGTTGCCGGGTTGTTCTTCACCGGGCAGATAGTTCACCCAGGCAGTCGAGGCGTTCAGATCCAGGTCCCAGCGTTTCTGGGGATCCAGAGGCAGGAGGTAGTTTGCGTTGAGCAACGCAAACTGCTTGGCGCTGATTTCCTGGTAATAATAACCGGGCAGGGACAGTGGGAATTCCGAGATGAGCGGCAGGAAACCGCCCAATCGAAAGGCGCTGAAACGGTCGGCATCGATACTGGTGCCGGCGGTCAGGCGCACGTAAAAACTCTGCTGGCTCTTGGGCAACGTGTAAGCCAGCGCCGTCTCACCCCAGAACAACTGCGATTGGGGATTGAGCTGGCGGTCGCCATTGAAGCCGTAGGTGCCCCAGGCGGTACGGAATTGACCCTCATACCAGACGGACATTTCCATGGCCAATGGCGGGAACAGAGTCGGCTCGACGCCGCCCCAGCGCAACCCGGTGCGCACGGCAAAGGTGCCATGGTTGTCGGGCAACTGAAAATTCGCCGCCGTCTTGTCGCTGTCATGGTAAAAGGAATAATGCATCCCGCCGCGTAAAACAAAGTTCAGCGGTATCCGGCTGGCGGGGTTGAACAGATGGTAAATACCGAGAGCGGTTCCGGCCCCATAGCCATCAAAGGATTCATCGGAATAATACGTGCCATCCCGGATTTCATAGTAGTTATCGGAGAACCCGCCGCCGGCTATGCCGACGCCCAGGTCCGTGTTGGGGCCAAGGGCGCCGACAAAACCGAATTCAGAATCCAGATACACCGGTGCGATCGCGAGCCGCAAAGTAAGATTGGTCCGCAGGAAATCCGGCCGGTTGTAATAATAAAAGGCGTAACCGGCAAATGGCGCATGGCCTTCCAACGGCTGGTTGTAGCCCAGCTGAATCAGGTTACGCGCAACCGGGTCCACCTGGGCAAAAACAAAACACGGGGTCAGCAACAGCAACCCAAGCAGAACCCTCCCCGTTCGTTTCATCGCACTTTCGTAACCAAACGAGCCGGGAGCGGCAAGTGTAATCAGTCTCTGCTGGACAGATGAACTTATGTTCGCATAATCAAATGTCGTGCGCGCGATGATAAAACCGGCGCCTGGCGCCATTTGGATCTCGTTTGGACTTTGGGCAGGCATCGGCGTTTCCTTTCCGGCGGCAGGAGAACAGGCCTCACCGCGATTAGAGCATCTGGGAACGCATTCCTTCAAGATCAGCACTTCTTCGCCCACGGCTCAAGATGACTTTAACCGCGGGCTGACCCTCGCTTACTCCTTCAGTCACTATGCCGCGGAGCAGGAGTTTCGCCGCGCTTTGACCGCAGATACAAACTGCGCGATGGCCTACTGGGGCATCGCGCTGGTAAACGGGCCGCACATCAACTTCCCGCTGGTGCCGCCGGACAAGGCGGCGGTCGCGTGGGCGGCGCTCGGGCAAGCCAAACGGCTCGCCCCGCGTTGCTCACCGCTGGAAAAGGCATTGATCAAAGCACTCGAAACACGCTATGCCAATCCGCAACCGGACGACCGTTCCTCCCTGGATGCCGCTTATGCCTCCGCCATGCGTGAAGTCTGGCATGATTATCCGCAGAATGCCGATGTGGGGACGCTCTTTGCCGAAGCGTCGATGGATTTGCACCCGTGGGATTTTTGGACGAATGGCGCGCCGCAACCCTGGACGCCGGAGATTATTGAAACCCTGGAAACGGCGTTGCGCCTCGACCCGGCCAATCCAGGGGCCAATCATTTCTACATCCATGTCATGGAGCCATCGCCGGCTCCCGCCCGGGCGCTGACCGAGGCGGACCGGTTGCGCACTCTCGTGCCGGATGCCAGCCACATGGTTCACATGCCGGCGCATATTTACTCACGGGTTGGACAATGGGACGCCGCCGCCGATGCCAGTCATTCGGCCATCAAAGCCGATGTTTTGTATCGTACGGTTTATCCGCGTCCCGGTTTCTATGCGATGTATATGGCACACAACGAACATTTCCTGACGTGGGTATGCATGATGCAGGGCCGCAGCACCGAGGCACTGGCCAGCGCGCACGCAATGTTAAATCAGATCCCTGATGAATTTCTGCAGAATTACGCCTTCATTGCCGACGGTTACATGGCCATCGTTCCGGAAACGCAGATGCGCTTTGGTCGATGGAACGACATCCTGAATGAACCTGAACCGGCCGGGCAACTTTTTCTGGCCCGCGCCTTGTGGCGCTACACCCGGACAACCGCGTTGACGGCGCAGGGTCGCCCGGCCGAAGCCGCGGCGGAACGCGTGGCGTTTGCCAAAGCAGCTGCCGCCGTGCCGCCGGATCGCACCATGGGAAACAATTCCGCGTCCGATTTGCTGGCCATCGCCACGCTGATGCTGGACGGCGAAATCGCGGCGAAAACGAACAATTATGACGTCGCCGTGGTGAAATTGCGCGAAGCCGTCCGGCATGAAGACAATCTGAGATATGATGAACCGCCCGACTGGATTCAACCGGCGCGACACACCCTGGGGGCGGTGCTCCTGCGCGCGGGGCGGCCGGCCGAAGCGGAAGCGGTCTATCGTGAAGATTTGCAGAAGAACCCGGAAAACGGCTGGGCCCTGATGGGCCTGCGCAACGCTTTGCTGATGCAAGGTAAAGGGACGGACGCAGCCAATGCCGACGCACGGTTCCGCAAGGCATGGGCGCACGCCGACGTTTCTCCGAAATTCACCTGTTATTGCCAGGCCAGCCAGTAACCGATGGCAAGCAACGCTGGACAGGTGAAACATTTTCCGGCTTACTGTCCCGCCGATGCCGCTTCCAAATTCTGAATTGCTGACCAGGGCCAAAGGGTTGGGATTTTCCGACCGGCAAATCGCCCATTTGACGGGCCAGACCGAGGACAAAATCCGCGCGTTGCGGAAGAAATTAAAACTCGTGCCGAGCTACCGGCTGGTGGACACCTGTGCGGCCGAATTTGAGGCTTACACCCCGTATTATTATTCCACCTACGACCGCGGTGACGACGAGATCAAGCAGACGCCGAAGCAGAAGGTGATGATTCTCGGCGGCGGCCCGAACCGCATCGGCCAGGGCATCGAATTCGATTATTGCTGCGTGCACGCCGCGTTCGCACTCAAGGAGGACGGTTTCGAAACCCTCATGGTCAACTCGAACCCCGAGACGGTCTCGACCGATTACGACACGAGTGACAAGTTGTTCTTCGAACCGCTCACCCTCGAGGACGTGCTGCATATTTACGAGCGCGAAGGCTGCTGGGGCGCCATCGCGCAGTTCGGCGGCCAGACGCCGCTCAACCTTGCCCTCGGCCTCCAGAAGAACGGCGTCAATATCATCGGCACCTCGCCGCAGAGCATTGAAATCGCCGAAGACCGCAAGCTGTTCGCCGCGATGTTGAACAAGCTGAAAATTCCCCAGCCGCCCAACGGCCTGGCCACGAATGCGGAAGAGGCCCTCGTCGCCTCCAAGAAACTGGGTTACCCGGTTTTGGTCCGCCCTTCCTTCGTCCTGGGCGGGCGCGCCATGCAAATTGTTTATTCCGACGCCGAGCTGCAACATTACATGCGCTTTGCCGTTGAAGCCTCGCCGGAACGACCCGTGCTCGTGGACAAATTTCTGGAGGATGCCACCGAGGTGGACGTGGATTGCATCGCCGACGTCGGCCATTTCAAAAAGGCCGGCGAAGGAACCATTGTCATCGGTGGCATTTTGGAACACATCGAGTTTGCGGGGGTTCACTCCGGCGATGCCGCCATGGTACTGCCGCCACACACACTTTCCAAAAAGGTCATCGACACGATTCGCGAGTACACGCAGGCGATGGCACGTGAACTGAAGGTCGTCGGCCTGATGAATGTCCAATACGCCGTCAAGGATGAGAAGGTGTTCGTGTTGGAGGTGAACCCGCGGGCGTCACGCACCGTGCCGTTCGTGAGCAAGGCCATCGGGGTGCCGCTGGCAAAACTGGCGGCCAAAGTCATGGCCGGGAAAAGTCTGAAGGAGCTGGGGTTCACGAAAGAAATCCGGCCGGAGTATTGGGCCATCAAGGAATCTGTCTTCCCGTTCAACCGTTTTCACGGTCAGGACATCCTGCTTTCGCCGGAAATGCGGTCGACCGGTGAGGTCATGGGTCTCGATGCCGACCGCGGCATCGCTTACGCCAAATCGCAAATGGCCGCGGGCTCGCCGCTGCCGTTGAGCGGTAAAGTCTTTGTCAGCGTCAGCGACGCGCACAAGAAGTATGTGGCGCCGGTGGCCAAACAATTCGCCGAACTCGGCTTTGAGCTGGTGGCCACGAGCGGCACGGCGGCGGTTCTGGAGAAGGCAGGTCTGAAAATTCAGCGGGTGATGAAGCTGCTCGAAGGCCGGCCGAACGTCATCGATCTGCTCAAGAACAAGGAAATCCAGCTGGTCATCAATACGCCCAGCGGCGCCGCGCCGCGCGAGGATGAAGTCAAAATCCGCACGACGGCCATTTACACCGGCACGCCCATTATGACGACGTTGAGCGGCGCCAAGGCCGCCGCGCGCGGCATCGCCGCCCTCAAGAAATCCGGTTACGCCGTGAAGACGCTGCAGGAGTATCATTAGTCCACTTCCACTTCGCCGCTTTGAACTCCGTCCGCCCGGGAAGTTGAAGGCGCGTGCAGCACGCGATACCCGTGCGTCCAGGGATCAATCCGGCAGGCGGCGCGATAATCGCAAAATCGACATGGCGTTTCACTGCCTTTGCGGTACGGATCCACTTTGGCCGTACCGGCAAAAATGGAACGGCCCATCCCGGTCAACTGCCTTTCCACCCGGTCCAGCAACGCCTCAAATTCCGCACGCGGCAAGGCCTCGACCGAACCCTTGCTCGTGGAGCCATCCTTGTTTCGACGATAATTGAATTGGTCGCCGGCCTTCGCGGCGGGCCGGCTGTCCAGCCTGGGCAATGCGTCCACACTGAAACGGCCTGTGTGACGGTAGGCCAGGCGCCGTGATTCCCCCGCATCGGCGAGCGCCTCGGCCCGCGTGGCACCGCTGTCATATTTACCACGCAGGTTCACATAAAAGAACCCAGCGGGAATCAACTCTTTCACCCCGGGCAGCACACGCAAACGGGTCCAACGTCGCGCCGCCGCCAGATAGGCCGGCAATTGCAGCTGCACACCCTGCTCGAGCAGAATCCGATCAAGCTTACGATGACCGGACTTGTAATCCACCACCACGCACCAGGCGCGGTTGGCGGTCTCCCGGAACAAATCAATCCGGTCAATTCGCCCGCGCAAGGCCAGTTGATGGCCGTCGCCGAGGGCCAGGTCCCAGGACGGTGCTCCCCCGGCACTGAACCCGAATTCCAGCTCGGCCACCGCCGGGTCAAACTCATATTGTCCGTGCATCCACGTCACCAGCATTTCCACAAAATCCTGCAACCACCCGCCCAGCATACGCGCTGTGAACCGGCCCTGGTCATCCGCCCGCAATAAACCGTCGCGGTAGCCGGGCGCCAGTTCGGAAGCGATCTGGCCGACGAGTTTGCGTGCCGCCGCCGGCGTGAGATCGCGCCAGCGCCGGCCTTCGGCAGTCAATTGTTCGTGAAACCGCTTGAGGACTTCGTGCTGAAAACTGCCGCGTTCGCGCGCGTCCAGCTCGAACACTTTGCGCTCCTCGGCTCGCAGACCGGAATGGACAAAAAAACGGAACGGGCACTGGGCAAATTCCTCCAATCGGCTGACCGAACTTAGCAGCGTTGGGCCGTAAAGGGCTTCCACCAAAACCGGCGAAAGATTTTCAGCCGGATCCGGCTCGCGCAATTGGCGCAGACTCCCGGCGAGGGTTTTGACCGCCGGTAATTCAAGCAGTTCGGCCCAATTCTTGTCGCGCCCCTCGTCCCGGCCCTCTCCCCGCCCGGCAGGAAGAGGGTGGTCGGAGGTCGGGCAAAGCGAGTTAAATTCCACCAGGGGCGCAACCAATTCATGCACCTGCACCGCGTCGCGCCAATCTGCATCGGGGTGAAATTCCTCAATTTTCAAGTCCGGCAACAACGCCTGCAAATGCGTGATGAGAGACGACGGGTTCAATGGCCGGCCACCGGTGTCGTAGCGCGAACAGGTCACAAAAAGTTTTTCGCTGGCACGGGTACAGGCGATGTAACCGAGGTAACGTTCGCGCGCGAGCTGGTCACGCAAATTCGGACCGAGCACAACTTTCTGTCGCTCCAATTCATCCCGGTCGGCAGCAGTCAGAATCGGTGGAGCAGCGGGGGTTTCAGGAAAAACCCCCTCGTTGGCGCCCAGCACCAGGGCGAGTCGCAAATCCGGATTGCGCGCGCGGTCCACGGCCCCGATGAGCACCTGATCGAGTGCCGGCGGAACCACCCCGACGGTCAGGCCCGCCAGCCCTGCTTCCAGAATCGGCAGCCAATCGCGCAACGACAGCGACTCATCGGAAAAAGCGAGGGCGACGTTGTCCAACCAGACATTCATCTGGTCCCAGACGGTGGAGTGGATGGCTGCTTGCGGATTGCGGATAACGGATTGGTCCGATTCAACGTGACTCCAGCGTTCCAGGGTATCCTTGACCTGCAACGCACCCCAGAGGTCACGCAAAATTTCAGCCAGTTCCGGTCCGGTCGGTTGATTTTTCAGCCGGGCCAGTTGCACGGCCAGAGCTTCAAATGGCGGCAGGATTTTTTGGCGCAGCGGTTCGAGGGATTTGGCCAAACCCGGATCGGCAGCGATTTGAACCGGCTCCCGCCATTTCGCGCCGCGCCAGCCGAATTCGAGCGCGGCGTTTTCGAGCCGGTCAATCTCCGGCTGGCCCACGGCGGAAAACCCGGCCTTCAGCGCGGCAAACCAATCATCGTGCAGCCAGTTGAATGCAATCGTGCGCAGGGCACTGCGGGTGAGTTCGGCCAGCGGGTGGTGGGTTACCGATTCACGTCGATCCAGAAAGAAGGGGATCCCATAACGGCGGAAGGCGCGAGCGAGCGGTTTGTGATAATCATCCAGGTTCCGCACCAGCACCGCCGTGTCCCGAAAGCGCCCGCCGGCGCGGACGAAACGTAAAATCTCCCGCGCCGCGAACACGGCCTCGGCATCCGGATGCGCGCAAACCGCCAGGGAAATGGCGGATTGCCGGTTGCCGGTTGCCGATTCTCCGAATTTTCCACCCGAAGTATGCGACCAATTGTGTTCGAGGTGCCCCAGTGTGGAATATCCTGCGAAGCGATTTTTCTTCCCGTCGCGCTTGAGACAGTCGACGCTGATTTTGCAATCCGGCAAAGATTCGAGGCGCTGGCGGCATTGCTCACAGGTTTTGGCGACGGCGGATGAAACGGAAAGCCAGGAATGTTTTGCGCCGGCTGCCGGTGCGGTTTCGAGGCAAAACGACAGGGTAGCGCTGTCACAAAGCGGCAAAACGGCGGCCATCAGGTCGAGCTCCTGCGGGGTCATTTCGGCAAAACCGTCGAGCCACAGGCCGCTGATTCGGAAGTCAGAAGCCTGAAGCCGGAAATCAGAGCGAAGAGTGACCGTGGCAAAGTTCAAAAGACCATCGGCGTCCTGCAATTCGCGCCGGTCGAGCCAATGCAAGTAGGCCTCCAGCAACAAGGCAAGGTCATGGAGCTTGTCTTGAAGTTCATGGCGCTCCGGAAAACGGGCGGTGAGCGAGCGCAATCGGGCCGGAGTGAATTGGTGCTGCTGTAATTCACTGAGCAACCGGCTGAGTTGCTGTGCAAACCCCGGCCGGCGAATGCTGGGCCGGAACAATTTCAGTTTGTCTTCATGCCGCATGACCAGGGCGCGCAGCACCATGACGCGGCCCTCGTCGTCCAACTGGGCGGGCGGTGTGACCCGTTGTTTTTCCAGGATAAATCGCGCCAGCCGGTCGAATGAAAAAATATGCAGCCGGGTATAGCCGCACAACCCGTTGCCGGCCAGTAACTGACGTTCGAGCTGAAAGGTGGCCTGTTTCGGGGCCAGCAGCATCAGCGGCGGGCCGCTGATGCTGCTGGCCTCTTCCCGGAGTGCCGACCGGATTTCGGCCAGACAACGAAAGGTCTTGCCGCTGCCGGCGGGACCGAGAAGAAAACGCACTTGCACGCGGGATTGTTCGCGCAAAGCCGCGGTGGCGGAAAGCAATTTATTGCGTTCGGGCTGCAAATTTTTGCGTCATATTTTGTATTTCCTTTCGAGTGAATTTGTTTATGCTTGCCGCCCGTTGGAAAAATTCGAATCCAAAGACGGAAAAAGCGAAATCATATGCCACTAACACATACCAGGGAACTTTTTGCGAAGGCGTTGAAGGGTAAATACGCGCTGGGCGCGTTTAACGTCAACAACATGGAATTGCTTCAGGCCATCATCGAGGCATGTGAGGAGGAAAAGGCGCCGGTCATGCTCCAGATTTCCAAGGGTGCCCGTCAATATGCCAATCCGGTTTACCTTAAAAAACTGATTGAGGCGGCCGTCAGTCTGTCCACCATCCCTATCGCGGTCCACCTCGATCACGGTGACACCTTTGAATTGTGCAAGGAATGCATTGATGAAGGATTTACCAGTGTGATGATCGATGCCAGCCACGAACCGTTTGAGAAAAACGTGGAAATTACCCGGAAAGTCGTGGATTACGCCCACAAACACAACTGCGTGGTGGAATCCGAACTGGGCCACCTGGTCGGCGCCCAGTTCGACGAAGGCGAAGAAGGCGGCGCCCATTCCGTCAGCGGCCATTACACGATTCCGGAAGAGGCGGTGAAATTCGTCCAGGAATCCGGCTGTGACTCGTTGGCGGTGGCCATCGGCAATTCACACGGCGCCTACAAATTCAAAGGTACGCAACATCTCGATCTGGAGCGGCTTAAACTCATCAAAAAGGCGTTGATGGACGCCGGCTTGGGCGATTATCCGCTGGTGTTGCACGGGGCATCGTCCGTACCGAAGGAACTTGCCGAAGAAATCAATAAATACGGCGGCAAACTGGGCACCGACACCGCTGGCGTCCCGGAAGCCGATATCGAAGTGGCCCGGCGTACAGGCTGCACCAAGGTAAACATTGACACGGACTTGCGCCTGGCCATGACCGCTGCCATCCGCAAAGTCATGTCCGAAAATCCCAAAGAGTTTGATCCACGCAAATATCTCGGCCCGGCCCGTAACAAGGTAAAAGATCTGGTTCGTCATAAAATCAAAGATGTTCTCTGCTGCGCCGGACATGCGTTTGATTAAGGATTAAACCTTCAATCAACCTCTTCAACGAACAGGCTTCCACCAGAAACGGTGGAAGCCATTTTTATGATCCTCAATTACCCTGCAATACGTCGGAATTGTCATTGTGACACATCAATACCATTTAAAATATTTAAAAGGGACATAATGACTCTATTTAGACACCGCTTCTGGTATCGTTATCGAGTTGCAATATACTTATTATAAATGTGTTATAAAATTATGTTTAAACTGGCATCCTCAAAGCTTTAGTAATTTACATCGAAACAAACATTCTTAAATGAAAGGAAAAAATATGAGACTGGTACGATATCAAAATCCCGGACTGATCTGGCCCGGCTTCGGACGTTTGTCGTCCCTGCAGGACGAACTACAGCGCCTGTTTGAATTACCGTTGACGGATTGGGCGCCTGCACTCGATGTGTACGAGGACAAGGATAACTTTGTTGTCCACACGGAGTTGGCCGGATTGAAACGGGAAGACATTAACGTGTCGCTGCAAGATGGCGTGCTCGTTATTTCCGGCGAGCGCAAGACCGAGGAGAAGCAAACGGAAGGCGAAATCCGACGGCAGGAACGCTTCTACGGAAAATTCCAGCGCACCTTGACCCTCCCCGCACCGGTTGCGGCAGACAAGGTCAAAGCACAATACAAGGACGGCATCCTGACGGTAACCGTTCCCAAAGCGGAAGAGGCCAAGCCGAGGAAAATTGACGTGAGCGTCAATTAACCGGGGCAGGTTCGAACCCTGCGAACGCACCGGTTCGCAGGGTTTTTTCGACGACTCGGGGAGTAAACACCTGCCTGCAAAAAGGAAAAAGGCGGGTGCGGCGATCACACACGAGTTTACACCGCCAACACCCGCCGAAGCGCCCAGTTCTCATTGGGAGCAGGGGAAACCTAACTCATTGCTCGATTCTGACAAGTGGTTTTTAAAAAAAATTACCGGGTCCCGAGCCGGCATCCGGGCTGTAAACAGCTTTACATCCGGCCCGATAGTTCGAAAAATCAGACATGCCGAAGAAACGCCGGCTGCTTCCAGGCGCCGGGCTCCTGTTTTGCTTTTTTGCCTTCGCCCTGCCGCTGTGGGCGGACACGGTGGACCGGTCTGAGTCCCCTTTCATTGTGGATGGCTGGAGTACGAAACAGGGCCTTCCAGGAAGTGCCGTTATCTCCATGATTCAAACCCGGGACGGCTATCTCTGGTTGGGCACCCAATATGGTCTGGTCCGGTTCGATGGGATTCATTTCACCGTTTTTGACGAGGGCAATACCCCTGGTTTGAATAACGACCAAATCGACTATTTGTTCCAGGACACCCACTCAAACCTTTGGATTGGCACGGACGCCGGCGGGGTGGCCCTGGAAACGGGAGGCCGGCTGGAAAATTTCGCTTTAGGACGCAGCGGTCGCGAGGGCCGGCTGGTGTCGGCCTGCGAGGATTCCACCGGAACCGTATGGTTTTATACGGCGGACGCCCACCTGGGGCGGTATCAAAACGGGAAAATGGAGGTCTGGGATTTTCGTTTCAAAACGCCGGCGATCACCCGGATGTTGGCCGCGGAAAAATCCGGTGTGCTGTGGATTGGTGAGGACTGGGTGGACCAGGAACGGAACGTTTCGCTTCTATTTTCCTTTCGCCCCGCCAACGTCAGTCCGCCGGCGTTTGCCATTGAACAACAGATTCCGGTTCAGCGGCTGGATTACCTTCTGGCCAGCCAACGCGGTGGAACCTGGCGGTTCGTGGACGGCCAAGTCCAAAAATGGGGTTCCAACCAGCTCGAAAGAAATTACGGGGCATATCCCTGGGGTAATTTGCGGATTTTAGCCGCGTGCGAGGATCCCGCGGGCAATTTGATCGTTGGTACGCGGGGAGCCGGAGTTTTCTGGTTTGAACCGGATGGAACCTATCGACAAATCTCCACCGCGCAGGGTTTGTCATCGCCTTATGTGCTTTCCTTGTGCCTGGACCGCGCCGGTAATCTCTGGGTGGGCACCGACGGGGGTGGTTTGGATCGCGTCAAACGGAAAATTTTTAACACGCCGGACGGAGTGCATCCCTGGGACGCTCAGTCACTGGCCGGTGACGCGCAGGGTGGTCTTTGGGCCGCTTTCTTTACCCATGGCGTGACTTGCTGGCGGACCAATGTCGCGCAAGACTTTGGCGTGGGCCAGGGCTCCAACGCCTGGACGGTGCTGGTGGATCATCAACAGCGCGTTTGGGCGGGGACCTGGTACGAAGGGCTGTTTCAATTTGAAAACGATCGTTTCGTGCCGGCACCCGACACGGAAATCCTCCGTTCTCAGATTTCCGTTTTGTATGAAGATAAGGCCGGACAAGTGTGGGCCGGCACCCCCAACGGCCTGGGACTTTGGAACGGACTGATTTGGAAAACCTATACGACCCGGGACGGTCTCTCCGGAAACGTGGTTTCCGCAATGGCCGAAGACGCTGCAGGGAATCTCTGGATCGGAACGAAAGACGGCGGATTAACCTGTTTTAGAGCTGACAAATTTGTCGCTTATCCGGCATCGGAAAACGGCCCGCCGGGCAACGATATTTCCTGTCTTTACGTCGACAAAGGGGGTGACTTGTGGGTCGGCACCTCGGGTTATGGGCTGGCTCGCTATCATCAGGGGCGATGGGCACACTATTCAAAGCGAGAGGGCCTGGTCAGCGACAGTATCAGTTATCTCATCGAGGATGACACGGGGAATTTATGGATTGGTTCCAATCTGGGGTTGATCCGCATTCCACGAGAACTCCTGAACGCTTCGCTCCAGGGAACATTGGATTTTTCCGCCTGTCGGATTTATAGCGAAGCGGACGGTCTGCCGACGCGTGAATGTTCGAGCGGTTCGCAGCCGGCCGCGTGCCGCACGAGTGACGGCCGCCTGTGGTTTCCCACGACCCGGGGCCTGGCGTATGTGAATCCGGCCGGGCTAACCCCCAATCTGCAGCCGCCACCGGTCATGATCGAATCGGTGCTGGTAGACGGCCGGGAGCAAAAGACCAACCGCATCGATTCGATCTGGCCGCCCGCCATCGTGATTCCACCGGGTCGCGACCGGTTGGAAATCCATTACACCGGCCTGAATCTTTCCGCACCAAACGAAGTGCGATTCCGGTACCTGCTCGCCGGACACGAAACGGCCTGGACGGAGGCTGGGGACACGCGCGTGGCGTTTTACAACAAACTGCCGCCCGGAGATTATCAGTTCCAGATCGAAGCTTGCAATGAAGACGGTATTTGGAACAAAAAAAGCAGCGAGCTGGCCATCACCGTGCAACCGCAATTCTGGCAGACGGGCTGGTTTCGGCTGGTGGCCATCCTGGTGTTCCTGGGCCTGGTTGCTGCCGTGGTGCGCTATCTTTCCACGCAGAAATTACATCGCCAGTTGCAGGCGCTCCGACAGCGGGAGGCGCTGGAACAGGAACGTTCCCGCATCGCCCGCGACCTCCACGATCAACTGGGCGCCAATCTCACCCAGGTGGCGTTGTTGGGTGAAATGGCCGAAGCCGACCGGCATTCCCCGGAGGAGATCGCGTCCCACGCGCAGCAAATTTCCCAGACGGCGCGTGAGACCACGCACGCGCTCGATGAAATTGTCTGGGCGGTCAATCCTTCCAATGACACCCTGGACGGCCTGATCACGTATGCCTGCAAGTACGCGCAGGAATACCTGGGCATGGCCGGGTTGCATTACCGCGCCGAGGTGCCGCCGCAACTGCCGGTGGCCATCATTCCACCGGAGGTGCGCCATAATGTCTTTCTGGCATTTAAAGAAGCGGTCAACAATGTCGTCAAACATGCCCAGGCCACCGAAGCCCGGATCCGATTACGATTGCAGCCTGACCGTTTTGTTCTGGAAATTGAAGACGACGGGCGCGGTGTTGGCAAACCGGATGCACCGGCAGCACGGACGCGGAACGGCCTGCGGAACATGCGCAAACGGATGGAAGATATTCATGGCGAGTTTTTCATGGCCGGCGGGGCCAAAGGCGGAACCATTGTCCGCCTGGTGGTGCCCATCACCATGAAATGAAGAAGGTAGAATGAAGAATGAAGAAAACATTTCGCGGTGGTTCAATCCTTGTTTCTTCATTCTGCATTCTTCATTCTGCATTTGAGCGATGCCCATTTCCGTCTCCATTGTAGAGGACAACGAAAAGCTGCGCGGGACGCTGGTGCGGGTGATGAATCGCGCCGACGGTTTTCGCTGCGTCAGCGATTATGGAAACGCCGAAGACGCGCTGAAAAACCTGCCGCAAGTCCGTCCCGACGTGGTGCTCATGGACATCAACCTGCCTGGTATGAACGGCGTCGAATGCGTACGCCAACTGAAGCAACTGCTGCCGCAGACCCAGGTGATGATGCTGACGGTTTACGAGGACACGGAAAACATTTTCAACGCGCTGGCGGCCGGCGCCAATGGCTACATGCTCAAACGCACCTCCAGCAAGGAACTATTGGAAGCCATTCACGATGTGCAACGCGGCGGTTCGCCCATGACGATGCACATCGCGCGCAAGGTGGTGCAGTCCTTCCAAAAAACTGCCGCCACGGCGCACCCCACCGAAAACCTTTCTGAACGCGAACAGCAGGTGCTCGACCTGTTGAGCCAGGGACTGATGTACAAGGAAATTGCCGACAAGCTCGCCATCAGCTACGAAACGGTTCACACCTACATCCGCCGCATTTACGAAAAACTCCAGGTCCGGACGCGGACCGAAGCCGTGGCCAAGTTTCTCCGCCGATAAATCGCTCCTTCTCATTCGTATTCAATCGCTTGAAGACAAAATGGGTTTGTGAAGGATATAATCCCGCCTCTGCATGTAACCAGAACTGGTGACTGGCCGGGGACGGCGCTTCCAGTAGATTGATGGCGTCGTTGATGCAGAAATGCGGTTTATCGTGTGTGAAGTAAGGCGTGGTCCGCAGCGCCGCATCCGATGAAAAGTTCGTGGCGGCGCGGCCATGAACGATGATTTAAGCGCTTAGTTCTCATTGGGAGGCCGGAGTAATCCGGCCTCTTTCTTTTTCACACTGTCCCTGGCTAATCGAGGGCAGGGTGCCGGAGTTTCGGGAAAATGAAGCCGGCCCGTTTCATGTATTCCCGGTATTCGACACTGTGCTCGGAAAGCCGCACCTCTTCCAGATGCGCCCGATATAGCAGCAGGAAGATATGAATTGGGACCAGCATCAGGTAAGCCGGTGAAAAGTTGACGAGCACGAGTCCGGCCAACATAAAAATATAACCCAGATACATCGGATGCCGCACCCAGCGGTAAGGTCCGTCGATTACCACTTTCCGCACCACGACAAAGATGCCGAAGGACCGTCCGAGAAACAGGACGCTCCAGATCGCCATGGCCGGCCCACAGAGACCCAGAATCAGGCCGGTGACCGTGAATGGGATTTGCCAATCGGGTGAACTGAGATTTCTCAGCCACAATGCCGGAAACCACCGCGTGGCATTGTAAGTAAGGTTGAAGAAGGACGCGATCAGGGGAACGATAATGTCACCCGGGGTTTGCGGCGGCACCGCAGCGCGCCGCCCCAGCAGCAACAGGAAGGCAACGAAGAAATTCAGCATCAGCAAGATGACATGGCGGGCGGCTTCCACGGCCGCGGCACTGGAAGTATTGGGAGGACTCAGCCAGATGAGCCAGAGCTTATGGAATTCGACCCAGGTCAGGAACAGATAGACGAGAGATAGCCCGTATCTTTCGATATGAACCGTCAGCAACGCAACCTTGGGGCCGAGGGTTTTTACCATAACAATGTCTTTGTTCTCCGCTCCCATCTTCCGGCGCTGTGTTTGCTCTGCGTTTAACAGCCGGCTCGCCGAGTCGTAGCCCAAAGCATATCTCCAGACAAGAGTTTCGGCCCGCCTACGCGCTTTGCGCTACGGCGCGGCAGTCTTCGCTCTCCGCTGCATCAGGCTGGCTTGCTGAGCCGCAGCTCGGAGCGCTGGTGACAGTGATGCCGCTCTCCCGTCCGCCTTCACTTCGTTTCGGCGCGACAGTCCCGAACGCGTTCGGAGGTGGTGGTAGGTGATGGATTCGAACCATCGAAGGCGTAAGCCAGCAGATTTACAGTCTGCCCCCGTTGGCCACTTGGGTAACCTACCGACCGTCCCGGAACGTGGGGAGTGCAGATTAAGCCAAAGCACTGCTTTTGTCTCAAGTTCAAAGTTCAACGTTCAGAGCTCAGTGTTGGACGCGGCATCGGCCAACTTTGCACTTTGAACCCGCAACCCGAAACGTTTAGACTGGCAGGATGTTCGATTCGTTAAGCGGCAAGCTCCAGAACGCCTTCCGCAATCTGCGCGGGCTCGGAAAGATTTCCGAGGCCAATGTTGCCGATTCCCTGCGCGAGGTCCGCATGGCGTTGCTGGAGGCTGACGTGAATTTCAAAGTCGCCCGCGACTTCATCGAGCGCGTCAAGACCAAGGCCATCGGCGCGGATGTCGTCCAGAGCATCCAGCCCGGCCAGCAAATCATCAAAATCATCCACGACGAACTGGTCGATCTGCTCGGCTCGCAAAATGCCGGGCTGAATTTGGGCGCCAACCCGAGTTGCCTCCTGATGGTCGGTCTGCATGGCTCGGGCAAAACCACGTCGAGCGGCAAGCTGGCCCGCCTGCTCCAGAAACAAGGCCGCCAGCCGTTGCTGGTGGCGGCGGACGTCTATCGCCCGGCGGCCATGGACCAATTGGACACGCTCGGTAAACAACTGGAACTGCCGGTTTTTGTGAAACGCGGTGAAACGGATGTTTCGAAAATTGCGCGCGAAGCGCTGGACTTTGCAAAGGCGAACAGTCGCAATGTGCTGATTTTTGACACCGCCGGACGGTTGCAGATTGACGAGCCGCTGGTGCAGGAGCTGGTCCGCCTGCGCGACCTGGTGAAGCCGCAGGAAATATTGCTCGTGCTCGATGCCGCCACCGGCCAGGAAGCCGTGAATGTCGCCACGCACTTCGATCAGGCATTGCAAATTACCGGCTCGATCCTGACCAAGTTGGACGGCGATGCCCGCGGTGGTGCGGCATTAAGCATGAGAGCCGTCACGGGCAAGCCCATCAAGTTCGCCGGCTTCGGCGAAAAACTGGACGAGTTCGAACCGTTTCATCCCGAACGGATGGCGTCGCGGATTCTCGGCATGGGCGACGTCGTCAGCCTCGTCGAAAAGGCCGCTGAAGCCGTGAATTTGGAGGACGCCAAACGCCTCGAGGAAAAGATGCGCAAGGGCGAGTTCACGCTGGAGGATTTTCTGGAGCAATTGCGCGCGATGAAAAAGCTTGGCTCGCTTGAAAGCGTGGTCGGGATGTTGCCGGGCGGCGCGGAGATGCTGAAACAGCAGGGCGACTTGTCGAAACAGGAAAAGGAATTCAAGCGGATGGAAGGGATGATTTGCGGGATGACGCCAAAGGAGCGCAAAAGCCCGCAAATCCTGAATGCAAACCGCCGCCGCCGCATCGCCGCCGGCAGCGGTGTGAGTGTAACGGAACTGAACACCATGCTGAACAAGTTCGGTCAGATGCAACAGATGATGAAGAAGATGGGCAAGCTCCAGCGCATGATGGCCAAAATGGGCGGCGGTCTGCCAGGCATGTTGCGGCGATGACCTGGACACCACGATTGGCATGTGAAAATGACATTCCCGCTTTGGAGGAATTGATTCCTCTGTCTGTCCGGATTCTACAGGCTGCCCATTATTCATCAGCCCAGATGGAAGCCGCCATTGGCCCTGTCTTTGGTGTTGACCGGCAACTGATCCGCGACGGAACTTATTTTGTGGTTGAGCACGACAACAAAATTGCAGGCTGTGGCGGCTGGAGTAGGCGGAAAACTTTATTCGGCGGCGATCGTAGACGGACCGGTGAAGACGAACAGCTTGACCCGAAGCGCGACTCGGCGCGCATCCGGGCTTTTTTCGTGCACCCGACGTGGGCACGACGAGGAATCGGACGAAGCATTCTTACTACATGCGAACGCGCTGCATTTGAAGCCGGTTTTCAGAAAGCCGAACTTGTGGCAACGCTGGCAGGAGAACCCCTGTATGCTGCATTTGGTTACACCGTCGCCGAACGTTGTGAAGCTCCGATGACAGGTGGTTTGAGTTTGCCAGTCGTACGAATGATAAAATATCTCAAAGTGGTGCCCCAACATTGATTTTGTGTTTCAGGCAATACTCACTGTTTTCCACGTATTTTTCCGCCCACCATTTGAGTCCGGCGCGTTCCTTCGGCGTCAGTTTGCGGACAACTTTCGCGGGCGCACCGAGGACGAGTGAGCCGGGCGGGATTTTCATCCCTTGCGTCACCAGCGCCCTGGCGCCGATGATGGATTGTTTACCAACGACCGCGCCGTCCAGAATCACCGCGCCCATGCCCACCAGCACTTCGTCGCCGATGGTGCAGGCGTGGACAATTGCACTGTGGCCAACCGTAACCCAATTGCCAATAACGCAGGCGTAATCGTCCGCCAGGTGCAATACGGCGTTGTCCTGGATATTCGAATGGTGACCGACGATGATGCGGTTGATGTCACCGCGCAAAACCGCGCCATACCAGACACTCGAATACGCGCCGAGGGTCACGTCACCGAGCACGACGGCAGTTTTGGCAAGATAAACGCCTTTGCCAAGTTTTGGCGTTTTGCGCAGGAACGTGTCGAGTTGTTTATGGACAGTCGTCACACCGGGAATTTAATCGCGCAACGCGGGAATGTCGCGGATTTTTGCAATTAGAAGCGTAGCGGCTTTCGGCAGAAAACCGGAATTTTCTCGTATCGAAAATGCGGCGCTCTCCCGAGACGCCGCTACGGTTGTGATTTTGGCAGCAGTCGCGAAATAATGATCAGCAGCACCGCCACGACAACGGCCAGCATCCCCCAAAACAACACGCCACCTTTCCCCGAAATTTCGTATTCCCGCCATGAAGGTTTATTGAGCTGCTGCTCAGCACCCAGTGGCACGGTTTTTTTATCGGCGGCCAATAATTGGCCGGCTACAAGGCTTAAATCATAACGCGGTGGCGGCACGTGCTGATTGCCGTAGTAAAGAAAAAGATCGTCATCGGCTTTCGATTTGAACAACACCCGCGTCACGGGATAAGCGGCCGTGAACTTTCCCAGTTCAATCGGCGGGTTATCGCCATTTTCGGTTTCCAGAAACAGCGTGTCGCTCTGCGGCACGTTATCAAACACCAGCACGAATTCCTTCGATTTGTTGTCCGGTGTCTGGGTCCAGGTTATGTTACCGAGTGGATATCGGTACTTGTCTCCACGGTCATCGGTAAGTTCTTCGTAAAGTGACAGCGCGCGCTGAAACAACGGTGTTGAGGAAGCGCAGGTCAGGCGCGTCAGCGGGAGGTTAGCTTGCGGCAGCTTGATAAGCCAACGACTCAATTTGGGGTTCTTCGCATCATTTGTCATCATCACCGTCAATGCCAAGGAACGGCTGATGGACGTGTGCTGGACGATATAGGGCACCTGATTGCTGCCCCGCATTACACGCAAATCGGAGAAATCCGTCCCGCCCGGGCGGGAGTGCGCGAGTACGTCCAAATCGAGTTCGACCTGCTGCGCGCCGGCACCGGAGATTTGCAGCGGTTTGCGGAATTTCCATTCAGACGTGTCGAGCGACGCACCAGCCATCTCGATACCGGGCAAGACTTCGGGCGGGTGATACGCCGGATTGTCCGACGGCGGCGGGATTTCAACCAGCGCGACCGGGACGGATTTCAGGTTCATGCCGAGCGCGGCCAAATCATAGCGCGGCGCGGCGCACCGGGCGTTGCCGGTTAGCAAATGAAAAGTACCCGGTTGGCGTGCGAGAAACACGAGGTAAACCGGTCGCCGTTCCGCCCGCACCGTCTTGATGGACAACGGCGGGCTGTCGCCGTTTTTAACGAACAAAATCAGTTCGCGCGAGCGGACCCGGTTTTCCAGTGGCACGGAAAGATTTTCGGACGCGGGCTGGCCCTCGACACCGACGCGATAAATCACGCCTTGCCCAATCATCTGTTCGCGAATGGCGTCCTCGGAAATTTGTGGAACGGCGATGGAAATCTGCCGGGTGAAGAGCGGTTCGGCGGTTTCAATCTGCAGACTGGCGACGTCCAGATTGGCCGCGCCGAGATCCAGCGCCAGCCGGGTTTCGCCGGGATTTTCATCGCGTTCGGCGATGGTCACGGGAACGGTTTCCATCGGGGCTGATTCACCCGACGCAGCGTGGACCCGCGCCCCGGTGAACGGGACCGGCTGCGAACGCTGGTCGTCTACCGTCAGCCGCAGCCATTTAGCCGCGGTCGGCGGAAAGGGAATATCCAAATTCGCCGCGCCATAGGACTGGCGAAAAATCGGCCGGCCCTGGGCAAGTGTCCGCCAGCTCTTGCCCTCAGCCGAACCCTCGATGCGCACGGCTTTGATGAAATCACCGGCGGGAGTTTCGAGTGTAACGGCGTCGAGCGGTGGCACCAGCCCGGTTTCCAGCGTGATGACTGTGTTATTGGCGTTGAGCGAAGCCTGGAATGTTTTCGCATTCTGAATAATTTTCGGCGCTGGAACGGGCTGTGCGAGCACGTAAGGAATCTCGGTGCCGGCGTCGTCATAAAGACGCAAATCCTCGAGCGCCGGGCGCGCGGCATCCAGCGTTTCGACCGGCAGATTGATTTTTACAAGTCCGGTCGTCGTGACGTCAAACGTCTGCTCGTGCTGCCAATCGGCCGGCAGATTGACCGCAGCTGCGGAAAAACCCGCCCAGAGGAGACATCCGCAAATTCCAGTTGCCAGAAAGTTATTGAGATATTTCATCTTTCGTTTCCTTGTTCTTTGCCCTGGCGGCAAAAAATTTCTGATATGCGAACGACGCCAGCATGGCGATGATGGCCACGCCGACGAAGGCGCCGATGCGGTAAAGCTGGCCCAGCCGCGCCAGGTCATGGAAGAACAGCTTGAGCAGTGCGACACACAGCAGGCCCATCGCCGCGTAGCGCGCGGCGGTCGTGTTTTTAAGAATGCCACGGACGAGCAATCCCAGCGCGAAGAGCGCCCAGGCGATGGAATAAGTCATGTCTCGCGCGAAATTGCCGCTGAACTGGAAGGTGAGGGTCGAACCGGGCGCGCTGAAGTAGTCTGCGATCTCGATGTTCAACAGGAGAAACGCCAGCAGGGTGCCCAGGCCGGCAAGGATCGGCGGCGCGTTGATTTTAAAAATCTGATTTCGTGGCGGCGCCAGCAGTTTTGCGCCGGCGAACAAGGCTACGGTTACAATACCGTACGCGTACAAGTACCAGTTAAAAATGGCTGTGGCGGTGCTGGGATGATAGTCGAGTACCGCGGGATTGAGCGCGAGTCGGACAAAGGCAACGGCGAGCAGCCCGGCGCCGACCAGACGCAATCCGGGATGCGGCACGCGATGAAAGAGCCACAACAAGGCGGCCCCTTCGAGCGCCCAACCGATGGTAATCCACTGGCGATCGAACTGGATTGGGAAAATGAGCGTAATAAAAAAGAGCGCCACGCCACCAAACCAGGCCAGCTGGGTCAGGCGTGCTTTGTTTTCAGCGGAAACGGTTTTCAGCACCACCGTGAGGCTCAACAAGCCGGGGACGGCAAACGCGGCGGGCAACAGGCCCATGAAGTGATTCGGATAAACGGCGGCCACGAAACGGTGGATGAGGAAAAACTGCAGTGGACCGGCCATGGCGGCAGCGGCCCAGGGAACAATTTTACTTTTAAATTGCGGCAGGAACAAAAACGGGAACACGGCGAACACGGCGAAAAAAATCAAATACCACGCCAGCACCAAATCGAGCGGCTGGTTCAGGTTGGACGGATCAAAGCGGTTGAAATGCCAGGCACACTCAAGTGACGTCACCGACACCAGGCCGATGGCCGGCATCCAGTCAAAGGAGAACAATTTGGTCACGCCCAGCAACAGCACGACCAGCAGCAATGCCAGGCCGAACACCGGCGAGGGATTGATTAATGGCAGCCGCAAGGTGGCCATGATGAGCAACAGAAACGGCAAGACGATGGAAAACGCCGGCAGCAGGGCGGCCAAATCGCCCGGTGCGGTGAGGTCGCCACCAAATTTAGTTCCCGTCTTCAACGCTTCCGGTTTGAATTTTCTGACCAGCCAGATGCCCGCCACGACGAAAAACACCACAAAGGAGCCGAGCAGGAAGAAAGTGGTCGGCAGGCCGGTGAGGTCGGAGGGAATTTTGAAAATGAGCGCGCCGGTGGCGGCGAGGGTCAGCAGCAGCACCGCAATTACCGGCAGCAGTCTGGCGGTCAGCGCCGCGAGCGCGATGGCCAGCAAATCGACGAGCAAAATGAACGGCCAGACGATGAACGAAACCTCGGCGAGCTTGAAAACGGGCACGAGCACCAGCGCGAGCGCGAGAATGGGAAAGAGGTGACTTGACCGAGGTGACTTCATAACGCCGTGCTGGCGTTGAAACCACGCGGGCAAAGCCGAATGAAGAACGGCGAAAATGAAATAGAATACCAGGCCGGCATTGAGCAATTCGTTCGACAAGGAGTTTGTCGTCCACAAGGTGAGCAATCCGAAAACGGCAAAACCTGAAATGGAGCTGGCAAAAGAAACCAGTTCATCGAGCCGGGCAACTGCGATGGCGACCAGATCAATCAGGAAAACGAAACCGAACATGAGCCACGGACGCTGCGCGAGCGGGGAAAAATCCAGAAACCATGCGGTAAATGCCAGGGCGACGGCAACGAGGCCGAGCGACGAGCCGGAAAGCCATGGGTTGATTTGACCGCGGCTTTTCGCCAGCCCGTTAGCTGCGAGCCAAAGTGCGTTGAACCCGAGCAGGACGGCGAGCGCGATAAAAACTTTGTCGCCGGCAAAATATTGTCCACTGACGAAGAATTTCCCGGCCCAGCCGATTTGCAGGACAGCCGTCCCGAGCGCCGCCAGCGCGGTAAGAAAGTGCCAGCGGCGTACGAGCGCGACGACGATCAGGCCGAGGTCGAGTATGGCAATGTACCCGAACAGGCCGAGGGGATTATCCTGACCAGTCGAAAGCAGGACCGGCGTGAGGAAACCACCCAGCATTCCGAGGATGGCGACGACCAGCGCATCCAGCCGGACCGCCAGCAGGAACGCCGTGGTGGTGATGAGGGCCATCAGCAGGAACGTGGGCAAGGGCCCGAAAAATTCAAAATGGTAAATGGAGCGGCAGGCGAAGGTAACGGCGTAAAGCACGACGACACCGGTCGCGCACAACGTTTGCGAGAGCACGAGAAAATTTTTCCGCGACATCACCACGCCACCGACGAGCAGGCCAAGACCGGCGAGGAACCCGATGGCAACACGCAGTTCCGGGGGGACAAGATTGTTGTCGAACGAATACTTGACGAAGAACGCGACACCGAGGAACAGCGCGAATCCGCCGAGCCAGGCGAATCCCTTGACCCCCATGAACTGTTCCCAATTGATTTTCTGCGAGGGCGGGCGAATCGGTTCCGGCGCGATGGAAGGAGGTATAGACGCCTCGGTTAAAACCGGCTCCGGCCGGGGAGGAAGGGGTGGCGGCGCGGCGGTGAGCGGAGCTTCCGGTTGAATGATTGGATGGGGAACGACCATTGGTTTTGGCGGTGTTACCGGAGGCGGGGTAATGATTTCTGCCCTGGGTTCGCGCGCCGTTTCAATCGGCGTCACCGATTCGCGCCCGCGTTTCAATTGAAAAACCTCCATTTCGAGCGTGCCCAGACGGCGAGTTAGCTCTTCGATGCGATTTTTGGCGTTGACGGCGCGGACAATCAACCAGACGGCCAGGGCGAGCGGGATTCCGAAAACAACCAAGACGACCAGAGCAATTACGGGTTCCATAAATTTTGCCTTTCAACCGGCGATGCGACTTGGTGGTCGGCAATGTGCGCTTTGCCACCAATCACTGGCAAGCTACAAATGCGCGCATGAAAGCCGATGGCAGTTCCTTCGCCGACAAGACAACGTCGGGGATAACCAATGGTGAATAGAAAAAATTGGCGGAATGGTCAAAAATTGATGCGGCATTTTCCATTTCATTCGCCGGGTGGCGGGAGTAAAATGCAGTCGTCGTATGACGAAACCATTTTCGCAGCGTCCGCCGTCACCCCCGCGGCGATTGCCGCGTTCGTTCAAGGACTTGACCCCGTCCCGGCATTTTAATCCGCGAACGTTTTTTCAGGAAATGGTCTGGAAGGCCCTGTTGACGCCGCGCACCGGACACCACCGCCGCCCGGTTTTTCCCAAGTTGTCGCGCGGCCAGATGGCCGTTACCTGGATCGGCCATGCGTCGTTTCTGATTCAGTTCACGGACCTGAACGTGCTGATTGATCCGAACTTCGCCAACTGGCTGTTTCTGCTCAAACGCATCAAGCGTTCCGGGCTGAAAATCCGCGACCTGCCACCCATTGACCTGGTATTGTTGACGCACGCGCATTTTGATCATTTCCACAAGCCGACGTTGCGCCGCCTGCCGCACCCCAAAATCGGCCTCATGCCGTGGGGCGTCGGCGACCTGGCCTTTGACCTGGGCTTTTCGCGGGTTATCGAACTGGCCTGGTGGGAAAGTTTTTCGCACCGGGACTGGAAGGTCTCTTTCACCCCGAGCCGGCATTGGGGCGCGCGCACCCTGGCGGATCATCACCGCGGTTACGGCGGGTTTGTGCTGGAATATCAGGGCCGGAAAATTTATCACGCGGGCGACAGCGCCTACTTCGACGGCTTCAAAGAAATCGGCGAAAAGTTTTCACCGGAAATCGCGTTGCTGCCCATTGGCGCCTACCATCCGGAATCCTTCCGTCGCGTGCACATGGGTCCGGACGAGGCGGTGAAGGCGTTTAAAGATTTGCGATCGCGCTGGCTGGTGCCGATGCACTACGGCACGTTTAAATTGTCGTTTGAAGACCTGGACGAGCCGCCGCGCTGGCTCCGTCAAATTGCGGTGCAGGAAAATCTGACTTCAAAGCTTCAAATACTTGACGAGGGCGTGCCAACGGTGTTTTGATTCGCCATTGCGCCGCCAAGCATGACCAATCCTACCGGCCATCTTAATGCGCCATCTCTTGAGGCGTTGCGACGTTACGTTCCCCTGGCGGTCTGGATCGTGGTCATTCTGACCATCCTCGCCATCCCCTTGAAAATTATCAGTTATGGTTTTCTGCCCGTGGATGACGCTTTGCGGCACGCGGCCAAGGCCGTCAGCGGCAAGCCGTGGCCGGACATCCTGGTGCTGGGTCCATCCTTCCAGATTGATCATAACCTCGGCTGGCACCTGTTCCTGCGACAGACCTTTCTCTGGAGCCACTGCAGTACCGAATCGCTGGTTGTATTTTCTGTCGTATTCTTATTTGTCGTGGTGGGCTGGTCGGCGTTGCCGTGGCTAAAGCGACCCGAAGCGTGGCTGATTACCCTGACGGCCGTGGCGCTTGCATCCAGTCTGTTCATGCGATTCTCGCTCGGACGACCATACCTGCTGACGGTCGCCGGATTGGTGACCATTTTTTTCTTCTGGCGGACTCATAGCGAGTCTCCACCAAAACGGTGGACGGTGTTGTGGATGACGGGCCTTATCGCCCTCTGCATCTTCGTACATGGTGTCTGGTATCTCTGGGTCCTGCCCATCGTCGCTTTCTTCCTGGCCGGGCAATTTCGCTGGGGAGCAACCCTGGCTGTAGCCTGGATGATGGGTTCGTTTTTGGGTGCTTCGCTCACGGGGCATCCGTTTGAAGCCCTGTATCAGGCAGTGGAGTTGGCCCGGCGGGCGTTTGCTCTGCACATTACCGAGCGGACGATGGTAAGCGAATTTCAGCCGTCCAATGGCAATGTTTTTGCATTGATCATCATGGGCGGTCTTCTGATTTTACGCCAACTCGCGAAGCTGAAGGCGCGACCGCTGAGGCGGATCCGGCTTTCTGGTTGGCGGCTTTGAGCTGGGTGCTGGGCTTCAAGGCCGTCCGGTTCATGGACGACTGGGGTTGGCCGGCATTAATGGTATTGATCGCCGGGGATATGCAACTGTTGCTGCTGACACGTTTCGCCGCCGATTCCTTCAAACGGCTGGCTTTGACTGGCGGACTGGCCTTGACCGTGTTCATGGTGTTTACCAACGACATTGACAGCCGTTGGACGCAAAATTTGACCTGGACTTATTTGACCCCGGACAACAAGAACCTCACTGGCTGGCTTCCGGAGAAAGGCGGCATTTTTTACACCATCGACATGACGCTTTTTTACCAGACTTTTTTCAAGAACCCGAACGCCGACTGGCGGTATATTCTGGGCTATGAACCCGCGCTGATGAGTGACGAAGATTTTGCCGTGTATCACAAAATCCTCTGGAATTCGGGCGACCCCGAGGCCTACCTGCCGTGGGTGAACAAGATGCGGCCGGCCGATCGGCTCGTGATCCGAGGCGGCAGTCCGCCGGACATTCCGCGACTCGAATGGTATTATGTTCCCCACCGTATCTGGATCGGGCGCTTGCCGGACACCAACGCTCCGCCGCCCGCCCCTACGATCCCGGCGAAAGCGGTGGTCAGTCCGACCAACGCAGATACGTCAACGCGGTAACAAGCGGTCGAACTCCTGCGCCAGGGTGAAATCCTTTTCCGTCAGACCGCCGGCGTCATGGGTGGTAAGCGTGAGCGTGACCTTGTTCCATCGGATGTCAATGTCCGGATGATGCCATGCCCGCTCGGCGAGTTCGGCGACGGCGTTCACGAAACGAACCGCGGCGGGAAAATCCTTGAACTGGAATGTCCGCGAAATGGTCTCGCCCTTTTTCGCCCATTCCGGCACAACCGCCAGCGCGGATTTGATTTCAGAAGCGTTCAGTTTTGACATGGCTCACCATCGTCCGGACCTTGCGATTTGGCAAATTTCAGAACCACTCTTTCCGTCCCTCCACGTAAACGCGCACAAATTCCTCGTCGGACTTGCACAGATAAATGATACCTTCGATGAGGCCGATGATCCACATCACCCAAGCGGCGATGCCGCAGGTGATCAAGCCGCCAACGAGAGTCACCAGCAGCATGACCACGCCCGCCCCGGTGTATCCCAGAATGAATTTATGAATGCCAAGACTGCCCAGCAATATTCCGCAAATGCCCGCCGGGATTTTATTGGAGGCGCGGGCGGCATAGATGGACGGCGGCGCCACGGGAGGCGGAAGCGTTTTCAATCCGGCAACCAGTTCAGGAATTTCTATCAACGGTTTCCATTCGGTGGCGCCTTCAATTTGGGCAAGTGTTTGCGCGTTTACCCGGTTTTCGGCCGCCCAGCGCCGGATTTGCTCCGCATCGACGGGACCGTAAGGCCGGCCATCGGTTCCGATAATTCTATACATAACAGGCCTTTCTGTTTTTGGTTGTTATTCCGTCAGTTTCGGCGGTTCTGCCGGCGGGTTCGCGGTCGGCGGTGGAATTATTTGCGATACGGGTGGTTCCTCTGATTTTGACCGAGTCACCAGGCTGATGCTGGTGACCAGGGCCCAACACCAGGCCATGAGGAACAACACCGCGCCCATTTCACCAACGCCGGCAACGGACTGGGGACTGACATCCCCAATGATCTGGTTATAGGCCTGAACCATCGTTTCGAAAAACCACTTGATCACAAAGGCAAAGCCGGCCAATGCCAAAAGCAATTGCCCGGTTCCTGCCATCCACCGTCTTGCCATGAGCGAACCCAGGCCCGGCGTGGCGAATTGATTGATCAATGCCGCGTTGCGGGCGGCGGTGCGGCTAACCGTTTTGCGGTTCGGCCGGGGAACAGACGGTTTCATAAGCGTACATCAGCGCCCCCAAGCCAATGGGTACCATAAACAATATGCCCACACAACACAACAGCAGTCCGCCGATATTGATCAGGCTCACGAGCACCAGCAACCCGAACGCATGCCACCAATGTTTGTTGACCCGTTTCCAACTGACTTTCATGGCCGACCAGAAACCCAGCTGTTTGTCGATGATCAGCGGCAAAGTGAACAGCCAGCTGGTGTGCAGATAAGTCACCGGGATCAGGCAGACAAATAACACCGGGAGACACACGACCATCGCCGCTTTGATGGCCGGCATCAGATTTTGCATTTCGGCGCTGTCCGGCGTGGAGGAATGCAGGTGGGCAAAGACCGGGATGAGTTTGACGGCCAGAACCACCACAAAAGGAATCAGACAGAGCCCGGCCAGCAAAGCCGGCACCAGATAACCCAGGAAAAGCTGTCCAAAGGCCAGCCGGAACCCGGCAAATATGTCGCCTACTGTGGTCGGCTGGCCGCGGATGGCTTGAAGGAACATGTAAAAGACCCCGCCCATCAATGGCCCGACCAGGATCAGATTGGCAATCGAAAACAAGGGTCCGATGAGGGGAATCTGTCCGCCCATGCCCATGGCGCCTTCAATTAACATATACAGCAGGCAACCCCCGAACAGGATCCCGAAGTTCTTCTGATACAACGCCCAACTGCGGCCGATGCAACCGCCAAGGTCCAATTGATAGTCAAGGTCCAGCCAGTTGGCCGGACTTTGGATCGGCGACGGCGTACTCGTGGCCGCGGGGCGAGCCGCCAGCGCATCGGCAAACTCGGGGAACTGGGACAATTTTTTCCATTCGATGTCCCCGTAGGCCTGCACGAGGGATTGCGCGTTCAGCCGGCCTTCGGCAATCCACTTGCACAAGTCTTCGGTGGAGACCGGTCCGTATTGTTTCAGGTCGCCGCCTATGACTTTATAGTTTGCCATAATCGCATTGATTTTCGCGGGTTCTAGTCGGTTGGCGGCGTTTACGCAAGCACTGGTTTGTAAAATTATGTGTTCCGCACGAATAATTTCCCGGGCAATTGCTTAACAGCCCGTTTCATTTCCAGACTCAGTAAGGCCACCGAAACCGCCGAACTCGGCAGCCCGCTCCGCCGGATGACCTCGTCAATCGCCGATTCCTCAGGGTTCAGAGAATCATAGACGCGCCGTTCGTTTTCGGATAATTCCAGCGCCGGCAGCACGCCGGTCTCGCCCGGTGACGGCGGACGGTTGCTTCCCGGAAACAGATATTCGAATTCACTCAAAATATCCTCGGCGCTTTCGCACAGCTTGGCCCCCTTTTTGATCAGGTCGTGACTACCCTTGCTGCGCGGCGAATCAATCCGCCCCGGCACGGCGAACACCTGTCGGCCGTATTCAGTGGCGAAATTCGACGTGATGAGCGCGCCACTATTCAGGTCCGCTTCCACGACCACGGTGCCGAGCGTCATGCCGGCGATGATCCGGTTGCGGATGGCGAAACTTTGTTTGTCGCCGTTGCGATTGAAGGGGAATTGGGTGAGGACGGCGCCGCCGGCAGCCGCCCGTTCGAACAATTCCCTGTTTTCCGGCGGGAATACGACGTTGATACCGGTACCCAACACCACGACGGTGCGACCTTTGGCTGCCAGCGCACCCTGATGCGCCGCCGTGTCAATGCCTCGTGCACCACCACTGACCACCGTCACCCCGACATAGGCCAGTTGGTAGGCCAGCTTGCGTGACGTCTCGATGCCGTAATGCGTCGTCATCCGCGAACCGACCATCGCCACCGCATTTTTGTCCCTGGCAATTAATTTGCCTTTGACGTAAAGCACGAGCGGCGGATCGTAAATCTCACGGAGCAGGGCGGGATATTCGTCATCGCTTTGAATTAAAACCCGGCAGCCGGAATCCGCAACGCGTTTCAGCTCACCGGCGAGGTCAACGGTTTTCTCCCACTGACAAATCGCCTCAGCGGTTTCGTCGCCAATATTGCGGACGCGGAGCAGGGCGGAACGGGAAGCGGCCAGGATTTTGGGTGCCTCGCCGAAATGTTCGAGCAACGAGCGAGCCCGCACCGGGCCAACATGTTCAATGAGGTTCAACGCGATTAGGGCTTCGCGGGAATCCATGCGGTCTGAATAATGGGTTATGATGCCGGCCGCAAGCAAAAGGTGTGGGCAGCGTTGCAATTTTTAAATTCTTTGCTACTTAATGCACGTGCCTGATCCCAGTCTGTTGCTCCTGATCCCGGCTTATAACGAGGAGCGCCGCATCGAACCGGTGTTGCGCGACTATGCCCGTTTCTTCCAGGAGCAATACCAGGGCCGATTCCAGCTCGTCGTCATCCTTAACGGCTGTACCGACAACACGCTCGGCATCGTGCAACATGTCACGAAGGAATACTCCAGCGTCAGCTATTTGAATTTTCCCGGACCCATCGGCAAGGGAGGCGCACTCATTGAAGGTCTCAAGCTCGCGCCGTTCGCCGATGTGATCGGTTACGTGGATGCCGACGGTGCCACGCCGCCGCACGCTTTTCTGGAACTGGTCCGGCAGCTCGACGACGCGGACTGTGTCATCGGCTCGCGCTGGCTGCCTGGCGCGGTCATTCACCAGTCGCAGGCCGGCCACCGGCGGTTGGCGAGTCGCACCTTTCATCTGATCGTCCAACTGATGTTCTGGCTGGACATCAGGGACACGCAATGCGGGGCGAAGGTGATGAAGCGGGCAGCCGTCGAAAAAATCCACCCCTACCTGCGGATTGCCGACATGGCGTTCGACATCAACCTGCTGGTCGCCTTGCACCGCGCAGGTTTCCGCATCCTGGAGATACCGACCGAGTGGACGGACCAAGCGGGTACCAAGGTGGCGCTGGGCCGCACGTCACTGACGATGTTTCTCTCAACCCTGCGTGTCTGGCTGATTTATAAACCTTTTTATAAATGGCTGCGACCGCTGCGTGCTTTGGAAGGCTGGATTTACGGAAAACTTCGCCAGCCGCCGCCACTGCCCGGACCGGATTCAAAGGGAAACGAGGATGGAAAATAGTGAATGCAGGATGGCGTGGGTCGTTTCGCCCCTTGCTATTCCCGGTTCGTCATCACCGCTTTTCCTTTTGCGCCCCACGTGAACCATGCACATGCGCCCAGCAACAGCAGATTAAAAACGCCGAGCGTCTTCAACACCATGATCAGCGTGTCGTGATACCGGGTCAGCGCGAAGCCGTAGGCCGCGGCCAGTACCAGCAGCACCGGCACAATGCGGAATTGCGATCGCGCGAGCAGGTTGTTCACCAGCGCATACGCCAAGGACAACGGCACCATTGCCCACGCATACCACGGCAACACCGCTGCCGCCACCTGCACATAGGAATCCTTATACACCAGCCGGATGATCAGCGGTCCCAAAACCGTCAAAACCAGCGCGCCGCCCGCCGAAAGAATACCGGTGCCGAGCAGCACCACGCCCAGCAGGTTGCTCTTCTCCGAGCGCGCCACGCTGTGGACGATTTTGGGAAACATCACCGTCGCCAGCGGTATGACCAGCCACATGAGCGCGCGCGACATCGTTCCGGCACTGAGATAGTATCCGGTTTCGTCGCTGGAGAAGTAAGCCCGGACAAATAACATATCCGCCGTAAATAGAAATTGTACCGCGCCGAATCCCAGCATGAGCGGGATGATTTGCGCCAACAGGTCACGCCAGGCAAATGGCTGCGGGTGCGGCAGCCAGAGTGAGCGCGTCTGCCAGACTCCGATGCCGGTGGCCACGGCCAGTCCACTGCAGACCCCCACCATCATTCCTCCTGCGCCTGCGCCCACCAGGAGCACCAGCCCGGCCGCCAGGCTCAAACGCCCCACGCCGTTGAAAATATTCGACCAGCCGAGCGAAAAAAAATCCTGTTGTCCCTGCAACACGCCCCAAAACATCGGCATCCAGAGGGAAAGCAGCACGGCCAGGACGGTGGCCCATAACCCGGCGGCGCTGGCCAATTTCCAGCCCGCCAGGATATCCGCCTGCCAGATGAACACCCCGACGGCCAGCAACAGGCAAAGGGCGAAAGTTCCCCACCACGCGAGCCGGATCATGCCCGCCAGTTCGCGTTCGCGGTTCTTCGCCAGCGCCTGGGCGGTTTGTTGCGCAAAGACCATTTGCAACGGCAGGTTCGGCACGCACATCACCACCGACAGCATGACTCCAAACGCTCCATATTCCGCCGCGGAAATATTTTTGCTTTTGGCCAGAAGATGCACCGCATACATCATGACGCCACTCGAAATGTTGGCCATCATCAGCCAGCCGCTCTGCCGGAAAAAGGCGGCGTGATGCGACGTGGCCGTCGCGGGAGAAGGGACTGTTTCAGTAGATGCTTCGGACATGGGCGGGAAGATTGCCGGATGCGTTCAACCGAGAAAAGGTAAAAGCAAATGCAGGAGCCAAGGTAACAGGGCTCAAATTCCTGAAGGTAAATTTCATATAGAGCCTCCTCACGTCGGCTCCTACATTTCAGGGTAACGATTTCAGGAAGTTCAAAAGAAGATTCTTGCCGCGCTCCAGCGATGCCAGCGAAATCCATTCGTCGGTCGTATGCGCCTGTGCAGCATCGCCGGGGCCGAACACCACGCTCGGAATTCCGCCCGCCGACAATATCGCCGCGTCGCAAAAGAAATGAACGCCGACAGGTTTTGATTGACCCACGCATTTCATGAATTGGCGAACGAGCGGCAATCTGTGATTTGTTTCCAGCGGCAGCGCCGGCGCGAGTTTTTTGTCAGCGATGGTCGCCGAAAAATGTTTTGACCGGAGAAATTTCTGGATTTCACGCTTCACTCCGGCCTCGGTTTCGCCCGGCAATGTACGACGGTCAATCGTGATCGTGCAGTAGTCGGGCACGATGTTCGCCTGTTGGCCGCCGCAGATCATGCCCACGTTCACTGTCGGCAAGCCGAGCAACGGATGACGACGGCGGCGCTTCAAATCCGCCGCGTAATCCGTCTGAAGCCAGTCAACGATGCGCGCCATTTCGTGAATCGCATTTTTGCCGAACTGCGGCGTCGCGCCGTGCGCCGCCACACCGCTCGCCTCCAGTTCCAGCCACAAACTGCCCTTGTGCGCTGTCACGACTTGCAAATTTGTGAACTCGCCGACGATAGCCAAAGTAGCGCAGCCGTCCCGGCTGCTGCGGCAGACTGGAATTTGCAGGCGATACGCCTGCGCTACCAGCGCGCGTGAACCGGCCTGGGCGTGTTCTTCATCCACCAATCCCGCGAAAACAATTTCGGTCTCCCGCGGACGTGATTTTGATTCTGCCACTTCGCAAAGCGCGGTAAGCATGGCGGCGACCGAACCTTTTGTGTCGCATGCGCCACGACCATGCAGGCGACCGTTTTTCTGCCGCGGTACAAAGTGTGAATCCTCCGCATTGACCGTGTCGAGATGCGGTGCAAGCAGGATGGTCCGGCGGATCTTAGTTCGTGGTCGGAGACGCGCGATCAGATTGGAGCGCCCGGACAGCACCTTTTGAAACTCGACTTCGAGTCCGGCCCGGCGGGCGACTTTGGCGAGAAAATCCGCAACGTTCTTTTCACCAAACTTGGCCGGGACGACCTGCCGGTCGTCCGAGCCCGCGCGGCAGTGCGGCCCTGTCGAATCTTGCTGGGCGAAGGCGGGATTCACACTGGGGATGGCGATGAGTTCGGCCAGGAGCTTTTCAGTACGCGTCATGTGCGGAAAGCTTAATGCCCGGGTGCGGAAGTGTCGAGAATCGTGACTTTAGCTGGACAAAAATTACGTGCGGAAGCACAGTCAAATTTATGAAACAAACCAAGGAAAGCTCGAACACTATCCTCTGGGTTGAAGCCTTCGGCTTCTCGATATTGATTGCGTTTTCGTGGCTGACGGAAGTAACACGGATCCCCCATCTTCTTTTCGGCGAGCCGTTCACACCCAATTGGCACCGGGCGATTTTGCGGACCATAGTAATAGCTCTGATCTGGACCTGGGTCCATCTGGCAACCCGGCGGCTGCTGAAACGGTTGCATCATCTGGAGGAATTCCTGCGGATCTGCAGCTGGTGTCGCAAAGTATGTCATGAAGGGGATTGGCTTACCCTGGAAGAGTATTTCAACTCCAAGTTCGCCACGCAGACGTCGCACGGCATGTGTCCGGAATGCCTGAAAAAAGGTGTTCAAGAACTCAAAGAAGGCGGGAAATAGGGAGTAAAAAAGCGGCGGGCGTTGAGCAACATACAAATACGACTAAATATGACTTGTATCCAACATCCGCCGCCAAAACTTGGGCTACCATGGCCAACTTAAGCCGGTTTCCTCTTTTGACAAGTGACGTTTGCGTTCCAAATTTGTGACGGCCCCTGACGCTTGACCATTCATGCTTATGAAAAGTTTCTTTCTCGCCATCCTCACTTTGATCGCCGCTGGCTTTGTCCGGGTTGAAGCGACCGAACCCAATCCAGCGCCCGTGCACCTCGCGATTTACGGTCTGGTTCATGATCACGTGAAAGGGTTCCTGCCCAACGTGCTCAAAAGCCGGGAAGTGCAACTGGTCGGTATTGTCGAACCCAACCACGATCTGGCCATGCGCATCGCGGCTTCGTTTCACCTGGACACGAACCTCTTCCACGCCACGTTGGATGACTTGCTCGCTCGCACGAACGTGGACGCGGTGGCGACGTTTACGAGCACATACGATCACTGCCGCGTCGTCGAGGAATGTGCTCCGCACGGCCTGACCGTGATGATGGAAAAGCCATTGGCCGTGAATTTGAAGGATGGCCGCGCGATTGCGGCGACGGCTAAAAAATACGGCATCCCGATTATTGTAAATTATGAAACCACCTGGTACCCGGGAAACCAGGCGGCTTACGATCTGATCTGCCAACAACATGCCATCGGTGACATCCGCAAAATCGAGGTGAACGACGGGCATTGGGGCCCGAAGGAAATCGGCTGTTCCCAGGACTTTCTGGCCTGGCTCACGGATCCCAAACTCGACGGCGGCGGCGCGCTGATGGATTTCGGCTGTTACGGTGCAGACCTGATGACGTGGCTGATGCAGGGCGAAAGACCCACCTCGGTCTTTGCTGTGACGCAACATTTCAAACCGGACGTGTATCCAAAGGTGGAAGACGAAGCGACCATTGTAGTGACATATCCCAAAGCGCAGGGAATCATCCAGGCCTCCTGGAACTGGCCGTATAACCGCAAGGACATGGAAATTTACGGTACTGGCGGCTATGTGTTCGTGCCCCTAAGCAATGCGTTGCGCGTGGTGAAAAATAACGGCGTGGAAACCCAATCCACGGTCCCTCCGCTGACCGGCACACAGGCCGATTATTTGTCGTATCTCGCTGCCGTGGTGCACAAGGAAATCCAACCTTCAGGGCTTTCTTCCCTGGACCTGAACCTGACCGTGATGGAAATTCTGGATGCCGCCCGAGAATCGGCCAGAACCGGCAAGCGCATTGATCTACCGGCGCATGTACTTTGACCAAACTCGTTTCTCTTTACGACTTTATTGATAGAGAATATTTTTTCTTTCAAATGGCTTCTGACTCCAGCGCAGATAATCAGCCTGAGGAAGCCAAAGCTATAGTCGTCCGCGTTTTCAGCAGCCGCGAAAGCGCAGCGCTGGCGGTTGGAAATTTGGAAGCTCGCGGTATCGCTAGTTGGATCACCGCCGATGATTGCGGTGGAATGTACCCGAGTCTGACAGCACCCGGCGGTGTGCGTTTGCATGTTCTCGCTTCGGATGCCGAGGCGGCCCTGGCTTTGCTGAATACACCGGCATCACCCGCTGAAGTAAACCAAATTGAGGTCGAGGCCGTTGCCTCTGCTCCGCCGGAACCCGTTTCGCAAAAACCACTGGCCCAAGGTCAGATCCTGTTGGGGATTATAATCGGAGCAATTCTTGGAGTTATCATTTGTTTACTTTATCAATGGGCAGACGAACTTGGGACAAAAACATACTACCATCATCGAGCTGGCAAACGCGATGAGGCTTGGGTTTATCGCGACGGACGTCTGGTCGAATTTCTTCAAGACCGAAACTTTGACGGGCATTGGGATCATTGGACTCATTATAAAAATGGGCGCGCAGTGCGTTCGGAATCAGATCATAATTTTGATGGAAAGCCGGACGAATGGTGGACGTTTTCCGATGACGGGAGGGATACCCTCCAAAAAGACACAGACTTCAATGGTGTCCCCGACGAGTTTTGCACCTACAAACACCAAATAATTCAGCAAATGGATATGAAGCCAAACGGATCGAAATATACCACGGTGCGAGAAATCTTTAAGGACGGAGTGCTGACAGAAGAATGGCGAGGCGGTGACAGCAACGGCAATTTTAAAGAAATCGTGCGCTACGATCCGTTTTTCAATCCGGTAGATACAAGTCCCATTAACGAAAAGAGTTCTGCTCCATTTCAGTTACTATCACCTGCTTCCAAATAGTGTTTCACACAATCTCCACCGGACATTTGGGCAGGGCGTCGAGAAAGGATTGGCCGTATTGCTTCGTTAAAACCCGGTTGTCCAGCACCACGATAATGCCGGTATCGGTTTTGGTGCGAATCAATCGGCCGACGCCCTGGCGGAATTTCAGAATCGCCTCGGGCAGGGAAAATTCGCCGAAGGAATTGCCGCCGCGCGCTTCAATCGCCTCAATGCGCGCCTCGATCAGCGGATGGTCCGGCACGGCAAACGGCAACCGCGTGATGATGACGTTGCTCAACGCCTCGCCCGGCACGTCCACGCCCTGCCAGAAACTGTCCGTGCCGAACAGCACCGAATCCACGTCGTCCTTGAATTTCTCCAGCATGGTCGAGCGCGGCGTGCCGGTGCCCTGCACAAAACAGGCGACGCCGAGCTTGTCGAAAAACGGCGCCATCCGCTCGCCCAATTCCTGCATGAGTTTGTAATTGGTGAACAGCACGAACGCCTTGCCGTGGGTTTGCTTGACGAAATGCGCAATCCAATGTTCAAGCGCGTCGGCATAGCCGGCCTCGCGCGGATCGGGCATTTTTTTGGCCACGAAAATTTTCATCTGCCGCTCGTATTCAAACGGCGTGCCGACCTGAAGTTGGGTGGCGGATTCGGCGCCGACGCGGCGGATAAAATACTGGAGACCCGGAGTGGAATTTTTGGTTTTGTCAGTAGTCAGTAGTTCGTAGTTGGTAGCCTTTAACTTTGGCTGTCCAGGTACTGACTGCTGGCTTCTGACTACTGACTGCGTTGCGAGCGTCGCGCTGGTCATGACGATGCTGGTGTCACTTTCAAACAAACGCCGGCGCAGAAACTCCGCCACGTCAACTGGCGCAGCGTTCAGGGTAAGGTTTTTGTGCGCCTTGCCACCGCGTTCCACCCAATAAACATGGTCACCGGCGCTCTGCTCGAGAAACGCCTTCACCTCCACCCGCAATTCGTCCAATCGCCGGTTGCATTCAATCAATTCCTGCCCGATGTCCTTGTCTTCGCTCGTCTTGATCATATCGCCGACGGCCTCACGCAACCGTTGAATCGACAACGTAACATTGTCCTTCACGAGTTCGGCCCGGCGAATGCGAAGTTCCGTCCATTTCCGACCGGCGGGGCGGGAGTCGGTCGAACCGAACCTGTTTTTACCTGCGGATTTTTGGATTTCCTCACAGGCGGTCTCAACATTTTCAAAAAATTTGTCGGCTTCGCCAAGAATGTCGGCCACCAGCTTCACCGCTCCACCTTGACGCAATGTGCCTAGCAGGCCCTTTTCCGTGCGCGGATTCCACAACCGGTTCAAAGCGTAGCGCACCTGACCGCTCGACACGCTCAGCCCGATGTGTTTGGACGCGACCGGTTCCATCTGGTGGGCCTCGTCGAAAATCACAAAGTCGTTCTTAAACAGGATGCCGCCGTCCATCTCTTCGTCCACGCCGCCCAGCAACGTGAAAAACAGTGTGTGATTCAACACCAGCACGTCTGACGAGAGGAATTTATTCCGGGCACGCTGGAAAAAACACACGCCGTGGTCTTTGGCGAAATCGGACGGGAAGCCACACACCTTGGGCGAACACAGGCCGCGCTCGGAGCAGACCTGTGCCCAGACCTTCGGGTCCGGCTCGACCTCAAAATCCGACAGGCTGCCGTCCCGGGTTTCCTTCGACCACTCGTAAATGCGCTGGAGTTCCTCGGCCTCGGAGGAGGTGAACAGGTTGCCGGACTGCTGCATGGCCTTTTGCAGCCGGCGGGTGCAGAGATAGTTCGCGCGGCCTTTGAGCATGGAAAAGCTGAACTTCACGGGCAAAATTTGCGCCAGCATCGGCAGGTCCTTTTCAGTGAGCTGCTCCTGCAAATTGATGGTGTGCGTGGAAACGATGGCCTTTTTCTTTTCGGCGACGGCGAATAAAATGGCCGGAATCAGGTAGGCGAGCGATTTGCCGACACCGGTACCGGCCTCGACGGCGAGATGTTCGCGGTTCTGCAACGCCCGCGCCACCGCCACGGCCATTTCCTGCTGTTGCGGGCGGAATTCAAAATTCTTCGCGCGCGACAGGATGCCCGACGGGGAAAAAATTTCCTCAACCTGTCTGACCAGATCGATGGCTGCCCCGGCGGGTTGAGATTCGAT
Organism: uncultured Verrucomicrobiae bacterium; assembly: GCA_963708525.1. Lineage (GTDB taxonomy): Bacteria > Verrucomicrobiota > Verrucomicrobiia > Limisphaerales > UBA11358 > UBA11358. The sequence continues at coordinate 332,487 of CAVPTH010000009.1, forward strand.
GACAGAAATCATTTATCAAAGGGTCGGCTGCTGATAACGACCTTCAGCCCGGCCGTTTTACCGGGCGCGAGCGAAAGCTTATTCTGCTTTACGTTGCCGGACTCCACGCAAACCATCGTTTTGTGTTCCGCCGGATCGAAATCGTCGGGCAATTTCTGCGTGGTCCACGGATTCCAGACGACGGTGGAATGGGAGCTGAATTTTTCCACGCGGATGGTCCGATTCAGGTTTTCATCACAGATTTCCACCGGACTGGTCGCGTTGGGATATACGCGGTTGGTTTCCCTCGTGATATGCAACGTGGAACCGTTTTCCAGTCTGCGGACACCGGCCGCACCGGCAGCGAAGTCGTCAAACGGCAAGCCTTGCAGACCGGTAACGAAGACCTGCGCGATGTCGCCGACGTGAAAATAAGTATGCAAACAATTTTCGATCACCTGCATTTCCGCACAGGAATCATTCGTGGTCATCAACTCCATGGTCAGCGTGTCCGCCACCGTCACGACGAATACCGTTCGGAGACCTTTCCAGGCTTCGCGCCCGGGAATCTGCGGCAGCGCAAAGGTCAAAGTCACCGCCCCGGCCGGTACAGCGGAGGTTTTGACCAGCTGCCACTCGCTGACGCGCGCGAATCCATGGGAAGGTTCATGGTCGCGATTGCCGAACCACGGATAACAAACGGGCACCCCGCCGCGAATGGGCTGGCCCGGCGCGAAAAAACTTTTGGTGCTCAGGAACAGCAGAGGCGCTTCGCCGTTCTTTTGAAACCCGGTAATATGCGCGCCGTGAAGATAAATTTCCGCCGTGCTCCGGCCGGTGGCGACGTCAATTTTTGGCAGATCACCGTTGCCCCGGGCCAAACGGATACGTCCCGGAATTTCAAATTTTAGTTAATGATTCGGAAAAAGCCGGTGTTGACATAAACGGCATCCTTTTAACACAAACCGCCGAGGTGCACAGTTTTTTGTGATCTAAAATGCACGACACCGGGAACATCGCGCGCGGCCGGATAACCCGGCCGGCGCTGAAGGTACGCGGAAAATCATTGAAATTCCCCGGGCGATCATTGTAATGGTCAGCCAAGGCGTTCCCGACCAATGGAAACTGATTAAACTTATGAACGAAAACATCCCTCCGCTATCCGGCAGCGCACCCCAACCCAAAAATTCCGGACTGGCCATCTCGAGCCTCGTGTTGGGGATAATCGGCCTGGTGCTGCTCCTGATCTGTATCGGGCCGCTGTTCGCCATTCCAGCCGTTATTTGCGGGCATATGGCTTATTCGCGCATCAACCGTTCCGGCGGCGCCTTGGTTGGCCAGGGGATGGCTCTGGCCGGTCTGATTACCGGTTATCTGAGCATCGCACTCTCCATCTTTCTGATCCCGATGATGCTGGCCATTGCTATTCCCAATTTCGTCAAGGCACGTGATACGGCTATGCAAAACGCCTGCATCAATAATCTCCGTATGCTTGACGCCGCCAAACAGCAATGGGCCCTGGAAAATAATAAGAAGGGGGATGACATTCCCACGGCGGCAGACCTCAAGCCCTTTTTGAAAAACGGCATTTTCCCGATTTGCCCCTCCGGTGGCGTTTACACGATCGGCGCGGTCAGTAACGCACCGGCCTGCTCGATTCCCGGCCATACATTTTTGAGCGATTGACGGTTGGCTGGTAGTCAGCCCTTCCGCAAGCAGCAAGGATCGTAAAAGCAACAGGCGCGTCCTGTAGAGGGACGCGCCTGATGATGCGGCCGGTCATCGACCGGCCGGTTTATTAGTTAACGGTTTATTTGTTTTCCGCCACCGTACTGCCTGACCCGTTTGCGGGGGCAATCCGGTTGACCACGTTCACGCCGTTGACGTTGTAGTAACTGAACCTGAGGCTTTCGCCGGGCCGCAGATCGGTCAACTTGCCGTTGGTCTTGCCGTTAATCACCACGGCACAGTCATCGCCCACGTTGAATTTCTTCGAGGTGAACATGGCCTTGGCCGTTATGGTTTTCTGGTCCAGGTCAATCGCCGTCAGATCGCCCGTGAACGTTTGGCTGGTTTGCGCGATTTGTCGCGCCGTGGCTTTGCCGTTCGGGACTTCATAGGTGATCAACACATGATTGCCGGGTTGAATATCGGCAATCGTGCCGGACCTGTCACCGCGGAGGGTGACTTCACAATCAGTCGGCAGTTGGAACTTCTTGTCCATCACTGCCTGGTCCAGTGTCAACGTCTGCGTTGCCGGGTCGATGGATTTGACCATGCCCTCATCCCGCATCGGTTGTTGCGTCACGCGGTCCGCCACCAGTACGCCATGCGCATCCTGGTAACCCACGGTGACCTTCTGGCCGGGTCGCAAATCGCCGGCCGTTCCGCTGTCCTGGCCGACCATGGCATAGGTACAGGCGTCGCCCAGGTTGAACTTTTTGTCGCTGAACGGGAAACTTTTCAGCTCCAGTGTGTGTTCCTTCGGGTCAATCGAAACGATCGTACCCGTGTAGGTTTTGTCCGGTTTCGCAGCCGCATTTGCCGATGCGTCGTCCGCCAATGCGCGGTACCCCGCCGTCGCTGTCACGGCCGACAAACAAACAGCTGCCCATGTACGCAATGCTTTATTTTTCATATATATCATTAGATAAGTAACAAATCGCTGCGTTCAACCGGAAAAGGCCTGTTTTAGCCGCTAAACCGGCCCGAAAGTGGAAGCCCAGCGTTCCACCAGGCCGCATCTTTGCCTTGTCCGCGATGGCCCCTTTCAGCTACTAGAGAACAAACCTGCTGACCCTATGAAAATTCCAGCCCTTGTTGCCGTCCTGGCGATGTTCACTGTCAGCCCGCTGGCCGCCGCTGACAGCCCGTTGTTTCCCCGGGCGGACCTCATGCCGATCGGCGTTTATTATTACCCGGAAGCGTGGCCGTCGAACGAATGGGCGCGCGACATCGCCAACATCAAAAAAATGCATTTGGAATTTGTCCACCTGGGCGAGTTTGCCTGGGCATTCATGGAACCGGAGGAAGGCAAGTTTGATTTCTCCTGGCTGGACCGCACCATCGAACTCTGTGCCCGGCAAGGCTTGAAAGTGGTTCTTTGCACGCCGAGTCCCGCTCCGCCGGTGTGGCTTTCGGAGGCACATCCGGAGATTCTCATGGTGAACGCCGAAGGGCGGACGATGTTGCATGGCACCCGGCAACAGGCGAGTTGGAGTTCGGAGGTCTATCGCGAATATGTCGGCAAAATTGTGGAGGAACTCGGCAAACGTTATGGCAACGACCCCCGCGTCTGGGGCTGGCAGCTCGACAACGAGTTGAGTCATTACGGCCATGAGCCTTCGTACGAGGAGGCCAGCCAGAAAAAATTCCGGGCGTGGCTCAAAAACAAATACGGCACGATCGACAACTTAAACGAGGCGTGGGGCACGGCTTTTTGGTCGCAGGTCTATCAGAACTTCGACCAGATTCGCATTCCGAACAGCCAGGAGCTCGTAGCCCAGGTCAACGAACACGCGGAACTGGATGCGCAACGCTGGTTCGCGGAGGAAGCCGCCGATTACCTCCGCTTTCAGGCCAACATCCTGCGGAAGTATTGCGGCCACCGCCAATGGATCACGAGCAACTTCATGCACATGTTCGCCGCGGTCAATCCGGCGCTTAATGGCGACGATTTCGAAATCATCACCTGGACCCATTACCCGGCGCACGGCAATCTGAACGAAGGCCCGCTTGGCTTCCGTCTCGGCGGCGCGGCGGCGATGTCGTTCTCTCACGACTTTCATCGCAGCATCAACGGCTATGAGGGGTTGATGGAATTGCAGCCCGGCCAGGTGAATTGGGGGGATGTCAATCCGCAACCGTATCCGGGCGCTGTTCACCTGTGGATCATGCGCGCGTTCGCCGCTGACGCCAAAATTGTCTGCACCTATCGCTATCGCGAACCGCTCTCCGGTCCCGAGCAATATCATTACGGACTGGTCGGCACGGACGGCGTCACGCCCACGACCGGCGGCGAGCAGTATTCGCAGGCCGCGCAGGAGATGGCGTTGCTGCGGAAAAATTTCAAACCCGACGCGAAGGAGCCGGCTGCTTACGCCGCGCGCCGCACTGCCTTGCTCTACAACGTGGAGAGCCGCTGGAACATTGACGACCACAAGCAAACCGTGCGCTGGGACACGATGGAACACATGCTTAAACAATATCGGGCCTTGAAACGCCTCGGCTGCCCGGTGGATGTCATCACGGAAGACAAGGATTTCAATCAATATCCGTTCCTGGTCGTGCCGGCCTGCCAGTTGGTGGACGGGAAACTGGTACGACGCTGGAAGGATTATGCGGAGCAAGGCGGGCATCTGATTCTTACCTGCCGCACCGGGCAGAAGGACCGCCACGGACACCTTTGGGAAGGACCGTGGGCGGCGCCCATTCTTGATCTCATCGGCGCGAAGATAAAATTCTACGATACCTTGCCCGAACCGTATGTTGGCAAGGTGAAGGCCGGCAAACAAACCTTTGACTGGGCAACCTGGGCCGAAGTGCTCGAACCACAACCGGGCACCACCGCATTGGCCCATTATGCCGACCAATATTACGCCGGCGGCGTGGCAGCGGTGACCCGTCATCTGGGCAAGGGTACCGTAACGTATATCGGCGTGGACTCGCGAAGCGGCGAACTCGAAGCCCAACTCATCCGCGGTGTTTTTCAGCGGGCGGAGGTGCCGGTGGAAAATTTCGACAACGGTTTTCTGGTGGATTGGCGCGACGGTTTCTGGGTGGCCACCAACTTCACCGAAAAGGACCAGCACGCGCCTATTCCGGGAAAGGCAAAGATTTTGATCGGCTCCGTCGATGTGCCAATCGCCGGGGTGGCCGTCTGGCAGGAGTAGCCCGCGGTTCTACGATCCAAACAAGTCCATCTGTGGCGGCGGAGCGAGCTGCTTGAGTTTGTCCCGGTCTTGTTGTCGGCGCGCCGGCCGCACGTTGCCTTCGGGCGTCAGCTCGGATTCTTCCAGGTTTGCCAGGATCTGCCTGGCCCGTTCCAGCACTTCCTTCGGCACACCCGCCAGCCGCGCGACCTGGATACCGTAGCTTTTGTCCGTGCCACCCTCGACAATTTTCCTGAGAAACACAATCTGGTCACGCCATTCGCGCACCGCCACGTTGAAGTTTTTCAGGCGCGGCAGGCGTTGCGCCAGTTCCGTCAATTCGTGGTAATGCGTGGCGAAAAGCGTTTTCGCGCCGGCCCGGTTGTGCAGGTATTCGACAATGCTCCAGGCCAGACTCAGGCCATCGAAAGTGCTCGTGCCGCGCCCGATTTCATCCAGCACCACCAGGCTGCGGGAGGTGGCATTGTTGAGAATGTTCGCTGTCTCGGTCATCTCGACCATGAAGGTGGATTGTCCGCGGGTGAGATCGTCACTGGCACCAATGCGGGTGAAAATGCGGTCCACCAGGTCCACCCGCGCCTTCACCGCCGGCACGAATGAGCCGGTATGCGCCAGCAACACAATGAGCGCCACCTGCCGGATGTACGTACTTTTGCCGGCCATGTTCGGCCCGGTGATGAGCGCGATTTGCGCAAACAAATTATTTTCTCCCTCGCCCTGCCTGGCGGGGAGAGGGTCGCCGGAGGCCGGATGAGGGTTTTGGATTTGCGCCACCTCTCCCTGCCCCGCTCCCCCGCTTTGCAGCGGAGCGGGAGAAGTAAAGTTCGTCACGCTGACAAGCTTCGTGTCGTTCGGCACGAAGCGTTCGTCCTGCAAACTCTGTTCCAGCACCGGATGCCGGCCGTCGTGGATTTGAATGACCCCTTCATCGGTAACCATCGGCGGGCAATAGTTGTGGAGGCGGGCGGTTTCAGCGAAGGACGCCAGTACGTCGAGCTGGGCCAGCGCGGCCGCCGTTTGCTGGATTTTCGCCAGTTGGCCGAGCACAGTTTCACGGACTCGCTGAAAAATCTCGTATTCCAGTTTCACACTGCGTTCCTCGGCACCGAGGATCTTACCTTCCATCTCCTTTAACTCCGGGGTGATGTAGCGCTCCCCGTTGGCAATCGTCTGCTTGCGGATGTAATGCGGCGGCACCTTGTCGAGGTTCGCCTTCGTGACTTCGATGTAGTAGCCGAAAACGGAATTGAAACGGACCTTGAGCGACGGAATGCCGGTGCGCACGATCTCGTCGGCCTGCAACTTCGCAATCCAATCCTTGCCGCCACGCGTGGCGTTGCGCAGTTCGTCGAGGGGTGGATCGAAACCGTCACGAATCATGCCGCCTTCCTTCAAGGCCAGCGGCGGATCGTCCACGATGGACCGGGAAATCAAATCGATCAGGTCGGGTGATTCAGCGAGCCGGGATTTCAGGTCAGCGAGCAGCGCCGCCGTCCCGGCTGCGTTTCCGTTTTCATCCGGCTTCCGGAGGATTTCAGGTTGCTGGCGGGATGCCGGCGACAGATTGTGCAGGATTTCTTTTATCGTCGGGATTTGTTCCAGCGCCAGACGCAGGGCAACGAGGTCGCGAGCATTACCGCTGCCCGAACTCACCCGCCCGATGGTCCGTTCCAAATCACGCACCTGGGCCAGCTGTGTGCGGAACTGGTCCAGACCGGCGGAATTATCCATGAACCTCTGCACCGCTTCCTGCCGGCGGCGAATCGGGTCGACGGCGGCGAGCGGTTGCGAGAGCCAGTCGCGCAAGCGACGGGCGCCCATCGGCGTGACGGTGCGATTGACCGCGCCATAAAGCGAGGCATTGCGCGGGGCATCATGATGCAGCGGCTCCAGAATTTCGAGATGTCGCAGGGTCGTATAATCCAGCGCCAGATAATCCTGACGCTGATAGAACGACAGGCGCGTGAGCTGCCTTACGTCCCGGCGTAAATGTTGCGTGAGATAATGGAGCGCCCCGCCCGCTGCGCCGATGGCGGCGTTGCGGTCTTTCAATCCAAAACCATCCAGCGACGCGACTTTGAAATGATCGCGCACGGTGTAAAGCGCGGTTTCCGGCGCAAAGGTCCAATCCTCATAACCGTTCAGAATTTTGAATGCGCCCTGCAACAAATCGCGCAGCGCCACCGCTTCGGCCGGATAAATGATTTCGGCCGGGCGCAGCCGTTCGAGTTCCGTGAGCAACGCGACGTCATTTTCCAGCTCCGTCGTCAGAAAATCGCCGGTGGTCAAATCCACCAGCGCCAGGCCAAACGTCCTGCCACTCGGTTTGATGGCGGCGAGGAAGTTGTTCCGTTCGGCCACGAGCATCCGTTCGTCAAAATGCGTGCCGGGCGAGAGGATTTGGGTGATTTCACGTTTGACGAGTTTGCCGGGCCGCGCGTCTTCCAGCTGGTCACAAATGGCGACTTTCCGGCCGGCCTTCAGCAACCGGCCGATGTAGGCATTGGCCGCATGATGCGGCAGGCCGCACATGGGGACGCCATTGCGGGCCGTGAGCGCGAGATTAAGAATCTGGGCGCCGGTTTGGGCGTCCTCAAAAAACATCTCGTAAAAATCCCCCAGCCGGAACAGCAACAATGCGTCCCGGGGCAATTCGGCCTTGATGCGGCGATATTGCGCCATCATCGGTGTGAGCTGGGCTTCGGCGGCCATCGACAGGAAAAGTAAACACGAACGGTGGAGGCGTCGAAGAATTTCTACCGAAGCGTAATCCGAACAGTTACACGGCCCGAACGGCGAAAGAACCGGATATAAAAACTTTCTTGGAAAATCGGTCAGATGCGACAATACTTGGCTACACTTTGCCAAAATGCGTCAGGCGCCGAGCCTGGGCGGGCAATAATCTTGTTGATATGACCTCAAATCGCACCAAAGGTCCCTTGTTGTTGATTATTCTGTCAGTTTTCATGTTTGGGTTCGGCTGTGCTGCGCTTGCTGCTGACAATCCCTCCGGTTCGGATTCCATGGCCCAACTGAAACCGGCCACCGCCGTCAGCGCCGCTCCGGTCATCAATTCCGGCGACAACGCCTGGGTGCTGGCCAGTGCCGCGCTGGTTTTGATGATGACGGCACCCGGGTTGATTCTCTTTTACGGTGGCCTGGTCCGCACCAAGAACGTGCTCTCCACCATGATGCACAGCCTGATTCTGATGGCGGTGATTTCCACCATCTGGATGGTCTTCGGTTACAGCCTGGCCTTCAGTGAGGGCAACGCGTTTTTCGGCAATCCGTTTACCCATCTTTTTCTGATAGGCGTCGGCGGCGCGCCCAATCCGGATTACGCAGCCACGGTCCCGGCGGAATCTTTCATGCTGTTTCAAATGATGTTCGCGATCATTACGCCCGCGCTCATCAGCGGCGCGGTCGCTGAGCGCGTCAAATTCAAGGCATATCTCCTGTTCATGGTGCTATGGACCATTGTCGTTTATCTGCCGCTCTGCCACATGATGTGGGGCAAAGGCGGATTGTTTAACTGGGCCGGTGGGGGCAGAATTCCCGTGCTCGATTTTGCGGGCGGGACCGTGGTGCACATCAGTTCGGGCGTCTCGGCGCTGGTCTTTGCGCTGGTGCTGGGCAAACGCGACGGTTTCCCGCGCGAACCGATCATGCCGCATAACGTTGTGCTTTCGTTGATCGGCGCGGGATTGTTGTGGGTGGGCTGGTTCGGGTTTAATGCGGGTAGTGCCTTGAACGCGGGGACGCTCGCCACCAGCGCGTTTGCCGCCACCCATTTCTCGGCGGCGGCGGCGGCCTTGAGCTGGACCGGCACGGAATGGTATCTGAAAGGCAAACCCAGCGTACTCGGTGCAGTGTCGGGCATGGTCGCGGGCCTGGCCACCATCACGCCGGCATCGGGATTTGTCAGCATACCGGCGGCGTTCTGCATCGGCCTGGCCGCAGGTGTTGCCTGCTATCTGGCGGTCACGAAACTTAAATCGGTCTTCGGCTACGACGATTCGCTGGACGTGTTCGGTGTTCACGGTGTCGGCAGCATGACGGGCATGTTCATGCTCGGCTTTCTGGCCAACGCGGCGGTGAATCCGCTGATCGCCACCACCTATTCCCAAAATGGTGCGGTCGTTTCGCTGGCCGGCGGCATGCATCAGGTCTGGAATCAACTGGCCGGAGTGGCCGCCACGGTGACGCTCGCGGGCGTGGGCACGTTTATTATTTTAAAACTGGTGGATGCCACCATCGGTTTGCGCGTGGATCAGGAGGATGAGAGCCTGGGCCTGGATCTTTCCCAACATGGCGAACGCGCCTACAACGAATAAAAAGGTGATTTATGAAAAAAATCGAAGCGATTATCAAACCGTTCAAATTGAATGACGTCAAAGAAGCGCTCAATGAGATCGGCATCCATGGCATGACGGTAACCGAAGTCAAAGGTTTCGGACGACAGAAAGGCCACACGGAAATCTACCGGGGCAGCGAGTACACAGTCGATTTTCTGCCCAAGGTCAAAATTGAAACCGTCCTGCCGGATGCCCAGGTGGAAGCCGCCATTGAAGCCATTCTCAATGCGGCCAAAACCGGTAAGATCGGCGACGGTAAGGTGTTCGTTTCCACCGTCGACGACGCCCGACGCATTCGCACCAGTGAACGCGGTGACAGCGCGGTGTGAGCGTCAGGTGGAAGCCTGAACCGACATACTGCTTGGATCCGGTTGGACTCCCCAATGGGATGGAAGGGCGGGCTGAGATCCGTTGCCCTGCGGTTTCGCCAAATATCGCTCCCAATTCTGCTTTGACACCCTGAGTTAATCAGATAAAAAGGCGGAGTTATGGATGCAAAACGCGCCGATCGGCAACGAGCAGATTCCTCAACTGGAGGCGGACATGAGTGAAACCATTTCCTTCAAACTCAACGGCAAACCCACGAGTCTGAAAGTGGACGGCAACCGTCTGTTGCTCTGGGTGTTGCGCACTGACCTGGGCCTGACCGGCCCCAAATTCGGGTGCGGCCAGGGACATTGCGGTTGTTGCACGGTGCTGGTGAACAACGTGGCGTGGCGCTCCTGCCTGATGGCCGTCAGTTCGGTCAAGGACAAGGAAGTCGTCACCATTGAAGGCCTGGAACAGGACGGGAAATTGCATCCGATGCAAAAAGCGTTCATGGCGCACGACGCTCTGCAATGCGGATTCTGCATTCCGGGACAGGTGCTGAACGCCGTCAGCCTGCTTAATAAAAATCCGCATCCAACCCGGGAACAAATCGTGCAGGGTATGAACAACAATTTCTGCCGGTGCGGCGCGCACACCCGCATCATCGACGCCATTCAATCCGCCGCCGCGGAAATGAAGGGAGGGCCGGCCACATGAATACGAATGATTATCTGGCGCTGAATTTCAAAGACATCAAGGATTACTCGGACCTCTATCCGCAAAGCCGGCGGGATTTCCTCAAGCGTCTGGGCGGAGGTATCATTGTTTGCGTGGTGATGCGCGGGTTGGTGGCAGCGCAGGCCCAGGAAACGCGGCGCTTCCAGGGCTTTGGCCGTGGATTGCCTTCTGATTTCAACGCGTTCCTGCGAATCGGCGAGGATGGTCGCGTGACCTGTTACACCGGCAAAATTGAAATGGGACAGGGACCCATCACTTCGTTGCCGCAAATGCTGGCTGAGGAATTGAACACGCCACTGGAAACCGTGGACATCGTGATGGGCGACACCGATTTGTGTCCCTGGGACATGGGGACATTTGGTTCGATGACGACGCGCATGTTTGGACCGGCATTGCAAGCCGCGGCGGCCGAGGCCAAAGCGGTGCTGCTGGAACTCGCGGCGGAATCACTCAAGGTCCCGCAGGCGCGACTGGTGGCGAAAGACGGCGTCATCTACTGACAAGGACAACCCGGATCACCGGGTGAGTTACGGCCAATTGCTCAGGGACAAAAAATCGAGACGGCATATCGAAGGCCAAACCGACCTTGAAGGACCCTTCTCAATTTACGACTGTCGGCAAACCGGAATTGCACCGGGACGGCCGGGCCAAAGTCACGGGCAAGGCGCATTACGCGGGTGACATCCGTTTGCCGGGGATGCTCTACGCCAAGATTCTGCGCCCGCCGGCCCACGGCGCCAAATTGAAAAGCGTGGACACCGCGGCCGCCAAAAAAGTTCCCGGGGTGCAGGTGGTGCAAGACGGCGATTTGATCGCCGTGCTGCACGAATTTCCCGACGTGGCAGAAGCGGCTCTGGCACAGATCAAGGCCGAGTTCGACGTGCCGGAGGCGAAGTGGATGACAAAACCATCTTTGATCATCTGCTCAGCGTTGCGCCCGCCGCCAGTGTTCTGGCCGTCGGCGGCGATCTGGACGCAGGCCAAAAACTGGCCGTCAAGAAAGTTGAAACGACCTATCTCAACAGCTACGTCGCGCATGCCGCCGATGGAAACTCACACCGCCTCTGGCCCAAATCGAAGGCGAGAAGGCCACGGTCTGGGCTTCGACGCAAAATCCGTTTGGCGCGCAGGGCCGAAATTGCCCGGGCGATCGGATTTCCCGGCGGAGAAAGTCCGCGTCATCACGCCGTTTGTCGGCGGCGGGTTCGGCGGCAAGACGAACAATCACGAGGCGGTGGAGGCGGCGCGGCTGGCCAAGGCCGCCGGCAAACCCGTGCAGGTGATGTGGAGCCGCGAAGAGGAATTTTTCTACGACACCTTCCGGCCGGCCGCCATCGTCAAAATCAATTCCGGCGTGGATGCGTCCGGCAAGATGGCGTTCTGGGATTACGACGTTTATTTCGCCGGCGAACGCGGGGCGGAGCAATTTTACACCGTTCCCAACCATCGCACCGCGTCGCGCGGTCGGGCTTCGGCGGGCCGGCGAGCGCGCATCCGTTTGCCACCGGCGCGTGGCGCGCGCCCGGCAACAACACCAATACCTTCGCCCGCGAATCGCAGATTGACATGATGGCCGCCGCCGCGGGGATTGATCCGGTGGAATTCCGCCTGAACAATCTGAGCGACCCGCGCATGATCCGCGTGCTTAAAGCCGCCGCCGAAAAATTCGGCTGGACGCCGGCGAAGGCCCCGAGCAAACGCGGCTACGGCGTCGCGTGCGGCATTGATGCCGGCATCTACGTGGCGGCCATTGCGGAAGTGGCCGTGGATGCGAAAAAGGGAACGGTCCAGGTCAAGCGCGTCGTTTGCGCCCAGGACATGGGCGTGGTGATCAATCCCGAAGGCGCGAAGATTCAGATGGAAGGTTGCATCACGATGGGCCTGGGTTATGCGCTCACGGAGGAGGTCCATTTCAAAGGCCGGAAAGTTCTGGACACGAACTTCGACACTTACGAAATCTCCCGCGCTATGTCGTGGGTGCCAAAAATCGAAACCGTGATCATCGAGAACACGGAACCCCCGCCGCAAGGCGGCGGCGAGCCAGCGATCGTCCTGATGGGCGCGCTGGTGGCCAACGCCATCCACGACGCGACCGGCGTGCGGTTGTGCCAATTGCCAATGACGCCGGAACGCGTGAAGGCAGCGCTCCAGAAAGTCTGACGAGACCGCGTTACCATTCCGGCAGTTCTCCCGCCTGTTCCAAACGGGAAATCTCTTCCGTGTAACCGATCCGGAAATTTGGATATTTGAACTGATGACCAAGTTCCATCTTCAACTTCCGATTCGACACGCGTTTGTTCGTCACCCCGCGTTTCCGATCTTCCCCGTAATTTTCCGGTGCAGTTGGTGGCAGCTCCTTGCCGAGTTCCTCCGCGAGCCATAGGAAAAAGTCCATTTGACTCACCGGTTCATCGTCCACGGCGTTATAAATCTCTCCGGCGCGGCCGTTCTTCAATGCTGCGATGATGCAGCCGGCCACGTCGTCGCGGTGTATCATGTTCAGGAACTGCGAGCCCTCGCCTTCCATGCGGGCCTCGTTCTTCAGAAATTGTTTGAACCCATGGCCGCGTTCCGGTCCATAAATGCCGGCCACGCGCAAAATCACCGCCGGGACCTTGCGGTCGCGCCACTGCTGCCAACAATAGCCTTTCGGTCTCCAGGAGCACTTTCGCCGTCTTCGATAACGGTTCTGTTGGACTGGTTTCCTTGACCCACGAACCATCAGTCTGGCCATAAACACTCGTGCTGCTGGTGTATACAAACTTTTGCGGCGGTTTGGCGGAAAGCCACTCCAGCAAATGGCGTGTGCCTTGCAGATAAATCCGGCGGTAATCCTCCGCGCCGCCACCCCGGGAAGCGACGCAATTGACGACCCACTCAAATCCGTCCGGCAACCCGGCCAGTTCGTCCGGCCGTGTGATATCGGCAATCAACGGTTGGATGCCAGCGGCTTTCAACTCGCCTTCCGCCACCGGGTTCCGGCGCAGACCAAAAACCTCATGGCCGAGACGGACGAGTTCCTTCGCCAGCGGCAAACCGACATAACCGCAGCCGACAATCAAACATTTCATTTAAATTTACGATACGCGATTTACGATTTACGTACCGCTCAAAATTATCCCGACCCCGTAAATCGGATATCGTAAATCATCAATCGTAAATGACTTCAGTCCATGACGGCCGCAAAGCGCAGGCCGCGCGTGCTGACCCGGAGTTGCTTGAAATCGAACTCCTCCATGACGGCCTCGTAAATGACGACGCCGGTGAGAATCACGTCCGCCCGCAACTTCGGCAGGCCGGGGATTTCCTTGCGTCGGGTCACCGGCAGACTCCAAAGATGTTTGCGATGGGCCGCGACTTGTTCCCGGCTCAAAACCGTGCTTTCGATGCGCTCGCGGTCGAAGCGGTCCAGTTTGTTCTCCATCCGCGCCAGAATGCTCGTCGTTCCGCCCGTCCCCACCAGCTGAATCCCGCCGGTTTTGGAACCTCGTTCCGTTTCGCGTTGCAGCGCCGGTTCCAGCTTCGGGTGGACCTCCCTCCGCAGAAAATTTTTAATCCAATCCCGGCAGGCGTTGAATTCCTCGCGTCCAGGCGGGTCGCTGTGGGGAAATGCTTCGAGCAACCGCACTGTGCCGATCGGAAAACTCTGGGCGAAATGCTGGTGCAGGCCATGACCCAGAATGAATTCGGTGCTTCCGCCGCCGACATCCAGCAGCAACAGGTGCCGTTTCGCCAATTCGAGATCGGTGCAAACGCCTTGAAACACCAATTCCGCCTCCCGTTCACCGGAGAGGATTTCGACCTTGAGGTCCGAGGCACGCTGGATGGCGGTGGTGAGGTCACCCGGATTGACTGCGTCACGCGCGGCGCTGGTCGCAATGACGCGCAGGGAGTCGGTGTTCTTTTCGCGGGCGATCTCGGCAAACTCCCAGACCACCGCCGCGGTGTGGGAGACCGCTTCCGGCTGCAACTGATGGGTGGCGTAAAAGCCCTTGCCGAGGCGCGTTTGCCGGCTCTCCTCGTGCACCGGCCTGACTTCGCGCCCCGAAACATCGGCCACCAACAATTTGATGGAGTTGGTGCCGACATCGATGACAGCGCGCCGTACCGCTTTCATGAGGCGACAAAGCTACGAGGCAACCTCCTCCCAACCCAAGTGAAAAAATGTTACATTTGGCGGGGTTGCGCCCGACCCGCCGACAGGTATGCTGAGCCATGAATCTCTATCTCCTGCGCCACGGTATTGCGGCGGAACGGGGTGCGCCCGGGTTCAAAACCGACGCCGACCGGCCGCTCATTACCAAAGGCAGACGCCAACTCGGGCAAGTCGCCGCCGCCATGCAGCGCCTGGATCTGGATTTCGGCCTGGTCCTTTCCAGCCCTTTCTTGCGCGCCCGGCAAACCGCCGAAATCGTCGCCCGATCATTGGAATTGAAAAAACGCCTCGCCTTTTCGGATGCACTGACCCCGGACGGCGATCCGAAGGTATTGATCCGACAACTGAATGAATTAAAACCCGCGCCGGAAAACGTCCTGTTGGTCGGTCATGAACCTTATTTGAGCCGGCTGGTGGCGTTGCTGATTTCGGGCGGGGAAACGGCGGGCATTGAGTTGAAGAAAGGCGGTTTGTGCAAACTGGAAACGGCGTCTTTGCGTTTGGGCCGGTGCGCGACGCTGACCTGGTTGCTCACCCCCAAACAAATGAAATGGATGATTTGAATACAGAAACCATTTCAATCCCTCGGAGGGACGAGTTATACGAGTCCCCAATTCAAAAAGCCGGCCGTCAAGTCAAGGGCTTGTGTAACTCGCCCCTCCGAATGTGAACGGCCTACCCGACCCGAAACGAAATCTTCTGGATGACATTTCTGCCGAAACAGTGCTGCAGGCGGTCGAGGATTTCCTTGCGACGATAACGGACGATTTCCGAGAGCCAGACATTGCTGTCCACGTTGACGAACAACGTGCCCTTCCGCAATCCGGCCGGTTGCGCATGCGCGACGATGTTGGGATCCACCAGCGAATTCCAGGCCTTGACCAACTCGGCCTCGGCACGGCGGTCATCCATGTGTAAATCCGAAAGGACCCGGGGCAGGATGTCACCGGCCGCGCGGGCACGCACCGTCCGCGCTGTTTCCAGTGGCGATAAATCCACGCCGCGCCACTGGGCGAGCACCCGTTGCCGGGCGGAAAATTTTTTGGAGGGCGGCATCTGCAGGAAATTTTCAACCGAATGAACCGGGAAAGCAAGCCGGAGGGTAACCTTTGTGGTGCTCAAGCCATCGTCAGCGGCGTCTCGGTAGAGCGCCTTAAATTAAAGAGAAAGAGTGCGGCTTTCTTCTGAAAGCCGCTACGCCACTTACCCGGTACTTCTAATTATTTTCCGCTTGCCAAAAGTTGCTTTGTAATGCAAAGTAAAGCCATGGAATCGAATTGGGCGGCTGAGAATTTACGAACCATTCGTACCTTGATGGAGCGCTCTGCGCTCTACCGTCATGCACTCGCGCCGATCATGCTTTTAGCCGGCGTCATTGGCGCCCTGACGACGGTGACAGGGTGGACGCTTGATGTGAATTTGCCCCGGTCGTTTGGCGCCCTCTGGCTGGGGGCGGCGGTAGTCGTTATCACCGGCGCATTTTTTATTGTCCGCCGGCAAGCGCTGAAGCATAGCGAGCCATTCTGGTCGCCTCCGACCCGTCGGGTGGCTCAGGCTCTGGCACCGCCCCTGGCCGGCGGCATGGTTCTGGGAGTTGTTTTTACCCTGTTTCCGACCGCCGGGGGAATTGATTTTACTCTGTTGTTACCTTTCTTATGGGCGCTGTTTTACGGCTGTGCGCTCCACGCCGCCGGGTCTTTCATGCCACGCGGCGTGAAATGGTTCGGCTGGGTGTATGTAGGATTGGCTTCCGGATTTCTTCTGTTTCTGGCGGTTTTTCGACCGGACGTGGAAATCAACGCACACTGGTTGATGGGGTTTTTCTTTGGTGCGCTGCACCTGGCTTACGGCGGGTATCTCTATCTGAGCGAGAAAGGAAAGAATGCGGCGTGAACCCGGAACCCTATTTACAGCTCGACCGTGTGATTCACGAGAAAGGCCGGCTGGCCATCATGTCCATGCTCGCGGCCTCGCCGGAACTGTCGTTCACCGAACTGCGCGACGCGCTGACCATGACCGATGGCAATCTCACCACGCACATCCGGGCATTGCAGGAAGCGGGTTATCTGGCGGTGGCCAAATCGTTTCAAAATCGCCGTCCGCTCACCACCTGCTCGCTCACGCCGGCCGGCCGGCGGGCCTTTACGGAATACATCAACCTGCTGGAAATGATCGTTCAACAAAACCGGCCCAAATGAACTTTCTTTGAACAACTTCAAACCGTCATGGTCTTTTACTTTGTGTCACAAAGTTAAATTACGAATCCACGATTTTTTACCTATGAAAGAGATCATCACCGACAGCCTGCGTTACTGGGAACCGCGCCGCGTCGCCTTCAATGCCGTCCTCGCCCTCGTCGTCGTCGGCACCTTTTTTTATTACCAGCCACCCCTGGCCGCGCTGGGCTGGCAACCCCTGATCGGCCTGCTGTTCGCCGCCGTCCTGGCGAATGTTCTGTACTGCGCCGCTTACGCAATCGATCTCCTGGTTCAACAATCCGATTATCAGGCGGCCTGGCGGCGGTACCGGTGGTTACTGTGGGCAGCCGGGACAGTACTGGCGGCCGGAATTTTCCTGTTCCATGAGTGAACCACGCTGGAGCCGTCACCGGAGTCGAAAAGAGGAGTAACAATGAAAATAATTCGAGCTGAACATCTGGGCATGTGTTTTGGAGTCAAGGACGCCATCACCCTGGCGCTGGAAGCCACCAAGCAGGAACCTCTGACCATTTTGGGTGATCTGGTTCACAATGAAATCGTGCTGTCGGAATTACGTGCCCGAGGTGTCCACGTGGCACAACAACCGTCCGACGCAGCCACGCGCACTGTCATGGTGACGGCCCATGGCGCTTCTGACCGCCGACTGAGTCAGGCCCGCGACCTCGGCTTGAAAGTTCTGGAAGCCACGTGCCCGCTGGTTCAGGTCGCTCATCACAGTCTGGCCCGGCTGGTGCAGGCGGGATTTTATCCCGTTCTCATCGGCCAACGTGACCACGTGGAAGTGCGCGGCATGACGGAAGACCTCATCGAATTTGATGTGGTGCTGTTTGAAGACGACCTGGCGAATCTGCGTGAACGTCCGCGCTTCGGTGTTATTGCCCAGACGACCCAACCGATCGACAAGGTCCGGCGACTGGTCCAGTTGCTTCGCGAACGATTTCCACGGTCGGCAGTGCGTTTCATCGATACGGTTTGCCAACCGACGAAGCAGCGGCAGAACGCCGCCATCGAACTCGCCCAGAAATGCAGCATGGTGGTCGTCATCGGGGGTGCCCACAGCAACAACACCCGCGAACTCGTGAACACTTGCCGCCGCCATTGCTCCCGGGTGCATCACCTCCAAACCGCCGCGGATTTACGCGAAGATTGGTTTCGTCCGGAGGACATTGTCGGCCTTACCGCAGGTACTTCAACGCCGGAACTGGTCATCGCCGGAGTCGAACAGACGATCGACGACCTGGCACGCCGATCTGCGGGGGCGGCGGTGGAGGTGATTTGCCGTGCCAGTCAAAAATGAAAAAAACAATGAAGACATCATGGTTCAAACGCCGGGGTTGGTTTTACGTTCCTGTTTCTTGGCCGGGGATGGTCATTGCTCTCGCAACGCTGGCATTTTGCGTACAGGTTTTTATCGCCATCGATCGAAACTCTCACTCGGTCAGCGACACGCTTTATGATGTGTTCCCGTTTTTTGCCTGTGCTTTCCTGTTGTTCGATTGGATTGCCAGCAGAACCAGCCGACGGCCCGATTAAATCAGAATCAAATGCCAAGGCATGAGAATGAGACCAACCGATTTTGGCCGGTGGTGGATGGTGGTTGTTTTTGCTGCGGCCATGGCGTGGGTGGAAGCGGCGGTGGTCTTTTACCTGCGCTCCATGATGCACAGGATTGAACCGTATCAACCGGACCCATTGCCGGTCCTGGGCGGATTTGGTTCGGTGGAACTACCGCGCGAACTCGCCACGCTGGTGATGCTGTTTATGGTCGGCTGGCTCGCGGGCCGGACATGGAGGACGCGCCTCGGCTATTTCGCCATCGCGTTCGGGATGTGGGACCTCTTTTATTACCTCTTCCTGAAAGTCATCTGCGACTGGCCGCACTCGTTGCTGGACTGGGACGTTTTGTTTTTGCTGCCGATGCCGTGGTGGGGACCGGTGCTCGCGCCGGTCTTGATTTCGCTGCTGCTGGTATTGTGGGGCACGCTCGCCTGCCAATTCCCCGAAACCTCACCGGCCAAGGCGTTCAACTGGCCGGTTTGGGCTTTGGGTTTCCTGGGCACCATGCTGGCGCTTTATGTCTTCATGGCAAATACTCTCATGGCCGCGACTAACGGGCTGGACGCCATTCGCACCGCTTTGCCGGAAAGATTCAACTGGCGGTTATTTGGCGTGGCGCTGGCACTGATGGCCGCGCCTTTGATTGAGGCCTGCCAGCAAATGAACTTGCGCCGGCCGACGCCGCTTGCGACGGTGGTCAGCAACCCGAAAAACCCATGCAACCGGGCTTAACTAGCGGGAAAGCGGGAGAAATCGATTTGCTGCTGCGCGGCAAATTGGAATCGCTCGCAGGCTGGACGGAGCATTGGAGCGCCCGACGATTCTGGCTGCAAGTTGGCGTGATCCTGCTGGGCGCGGGACTTTACGGTGCAGCGATGGGGTGGTGGCGCGACCCGCAACAGGCGCTATACGTTGCGATCAAATTCCCCCTCATTATCCTGCTCACGGTTATGGGCAATGCGCTGCTCAACGGAATCCTCGCGCCATTGCTCGGTTTGAACATTCCGTTTCGCCAATCTTTTTCCGCGATTTTGATGAGCTTCACGATCGCCGCGGCAATTCTAGGTGCGTTCAGTCCAATCCTTGCGTTTATGGTCTTGAATATGCCGAGTATCACGTCCAAGACGTCCGTCGGTTGGGCGTACAGTTTAATGCTGGTGACTCATGTAGCAGTGATCGCTCTGGCGGGAACGTCGGGCAACGTTCGCTTGTTTCAATTACTCGTCCAGCTCGGCGGCAGCCGGACGGTCGCGCTGCGGGTGTTGGTTGCCTGGCTGGCCGGCAATCTTTTCCTCGGCAGCCAGCTTTCATGGATTTTGCGCCCGTTCATCGGCTCGCCGGGTTTGCCGGTCGAATTCTTCCGCACAACGGCATTCCAGGGAAACTTCTACGAAGCGGTTTTTCATTCACTTAGGAACATTATCGGCGAATAACCATCAACCTCACCCACCTATGAACGAATCCAACCCGGTCCCGTCCACCATTCCACCTGTCATTCCGTCCGCATCGCGATTGCCCGGCGATGATCCATCGGAGCGCGTTGCCATTCCGAATGTCGTGGTGGCCATCGAAGCCATTTTACGGCAGCCACGCCGGCTGATGTTTCAACTGCGCCAGCCGGGCGCCGGCCGGTTGATTGCCAGTATGTTGTTTGTGGCCGTCGTTTGCAGCCTGATTTATGGCGTCGTGGCCGGAACCTTTTCCGGCGGCACGCAACTCTGGGCGGCGCCCGTCAAAATCGCCGTCGGGTTGATGATCTCGGCGCTGATTTGCCTGCCGAGTCTGTACATTTTCGCCTGCCTGAGTGGTTCCCAGGCACGCCTGGTCGAGATCGGCGGCCTGCTGGCGGGACTGTTGATGTTGATGACCATCCTGTTGATTGGCTTTGCGCCCGTTGCGTGGATTTTTTCGCAATCGACGGAATCGCTGGCGTGGATGGGCACGCTGCATCTGGTGTTCTGGTTTATTGCCACCCTGTTTGGATTGCGTTTCTTGCAGGTTGGGTTTTCTCATTCACAGGCCCGTTCGCTCGCCGGTTTCAACACCTGGGTCGTCATCTTCGTTCTCGTGTCATTGCAGATGACCACCGCGCTGCGACCCATCATCGGCACTTCAGCCACTTTTCTCCCTGTGGAGAAAAAGTTCTTTGTGGCCCACTGGGGCGATTGCCTGGGTACACCAGGAAAAACCGGCGGGCCGACGAAATGAAACGGGTGAAGCTATCCCGAAGCGCCTTTCCAGGGAACGGGAACAAACTCTTCTCAGGCGCCTCCGCGAGTTGACCGGCCGTTTGATCATCGGGTTGGTCTTGAGCGGGCGACCACAATTTCACTACTTAACGAGTTTTTTCCGTTACCAGTACGGCGATAAATACTCGCCTTGTCCGGGCGACGACCGCATAGTGTCCGCAACATCATGATGATTTGGGGCTGAAACTTTTGAAGGTAACCAAATGAACCAGATTGCCTATTTCGATTTGCCGGCGCAGATTCGCAGCCTCCGCAAAGACCTGGATGCCGCCATTGCGCGCACGCTTGACAATTGTTCCTTCTGCCTCGGCCCGGACGTGGCGCAGTTTGAAAAGGATTTCGCCCGTTTCATCGGTGCGGAACATTGCGTCGGTTTCAACAGCGGCACGTCGGCGCTGCATGTCGCCATGTTGCTGTTGGGGATCGGCCCCGGCGACGAGGTCGTCACCACGCCATTCACGTTTGTGGCCACGAGTTGGGCGATTTCCTACGCCGGCGCCAAACCGGTTTACGTGGACATTGACGACGCCACGTTCAACCTCGACCCCGAACTCATCGAGCGGGCCATCACGCCGCGCACCAAGGCCGTCATGCCGGTGCACTTGTATGGCCAGTCGTTCGACATCGATCCCATTCTGGCCATCTGCAAAAAGCACAAGTTGCCGCTGGTCGAGGACGCCGCCCAGGCGCACGGCGCGAAATACAAAGGCAAAACCGTCGGCACCTTCGGCGAGATGTCCGGTTTCAGTTTTTATCCCGGCAAAAACCTCGGCGCCTGCGGCGAGGGCGGCGCGCTGGTGACCAACAATGCTGCGTTTGACAAACGCGCCCGCGCCCTGCGCGAACACGGGTCCAGTGTCCGTTATTATCACGACGAAATCGGATACAACTACCGCATGGAAGGCATCCAGGGCGCGGTGCTGGAGGTGAAGTTAAAGCATCTGGCCCAATGGACCCAGGAACGTCGTCGCGTCGCCCACCGTTATCACGAGTTGCTGGCCGGGACGCCGCTGCAACTGCCGCGCGAAGCCGGTTACGCCGAGAGTGTTTATCATCTTTATGTTGTGCGCCATCCGCGCCGGGACGAACTGAAAAAGCACCTGGAAGCCAACGGCGTCGGTTGCGCGATCCACTATCCCATTCCCCTGCATCTGCAGAAGGCCTACGCGCATCTCGGTTACAAGGCCGGTGATTTTCCCGTCGCCGAAAAAGCGGCGCGCGAGTGTCTGAGTCTGCCGATTTATCCGGAATTGACCGATGCGCAAATCCAACGCGTAGCGGAGGTCACCCGGGATTTCTTCCGGGACTAAGCGGCTGTTTCCGGCTCCGGCGACCCACGACAAGTGCGTCTGCGGACGGTCAGTTTCTGCTGTCCTTCCCGGGTAAATTCAGGTCATAATGCCGGTTCAGCATGTTTCCGAATAATCTGTAACCATGAAAACTGCAAAAACCAAAGATTCCGCCACCAGCCGCTGGCTGTCCTATCGTCCCGAAATCAAAGTGCTCGACTGTACCATCCGCGACGGCGGCCTGATGAACAACCACCAGTTCGACGATAAAATTGTGAAGGTCGTCTACAACACCTGTGTGGCCGCCGGTGTGGATTACATGGAACTCGGTTACAAGGCGTCGCGCAAAGGCATCAAAGTGGGCGAACATGGCTGCTGGAAATACTGCGTCGAGGACGATCTGCGCCGCATCGTCGGCGACAACAAAACTGACTTGAAACTTACGGTCATGGCCGACGCGGAGCGCTGTGATTATCACGAGGATATCCTGCCGAAAAAAGACAGCGTCCTGGATATGATTCGCGTGGCCACGTACATCAGCCAGATTCCGACCGCGCTGGACATGGTCAAAGATGCGCACGACAAGGGCTACGAAACCACCGTCAATCTCATGGCCGTTTCCACCGTGCCGGAGAGCGAACTGGACGAAGGCCTGGAAATGCTGGCCAAATCCGAGGCGAAAGCGATTTATGTCGTGGACAGCTTTGGCGCACTTTACAGCGAGCGGGTGCATGAGCTGGTGAAGAAATACATGCATCACTGCAAAGCCTCGGGCAAGGAAGTGGGCGTGCACATGCACAACAACATGCAACTGGCCTACGCCAATACCATCGAAGGGATTATCGAAGGCGCGAATTATCTCGATGCCACGATAGCGGGCCTCGGCCGCGGCGCGGGTAATTGCCCCATGGAACTGCTCCTGGCATTCCTGCACAACCCCAAATACAAAATCCGCCCCGTGCTCGATTGTGTGCAAAACCACATCGAACCGATGCGGGCCAAATTGTTGTGGGGCTACGACCTGCCGTACCTGTTGACGGGCATGTTGAACCAGCATCCCCGCACCGCCATCAAGTTCAAGGAAGCTGAACTCAAGGGCGAAAAAGGTGACATCCTCAAGTTCCACGACACCGTCACGGACCAGGAATAACCGGCTCACCACAAGTCGTGTGAACATCTGTGGCTTGCTCCGACTCGGTATCGGGCGGTAACTTGGTTCCATGTCGCACGCGGACTTTGTTCATCTCCATCTCCACACCGAGTATTCGTTGCTCGATGGCGCCTGCCGTCTGGACCGGCTGGTGGACAAGGCCCATGAACTGAAATTTCCCGCCCTGGCCATCACCGACCATGGCGCCATGCACGGCGTTATTGACTTTTACCAGACCGCGCGTGAAAAAGGCATCAAACCCATCATCGGTTGCGAGGTTTATGTCGCGCCGGGCAGCCGGTTGGAAAAGAAAACGAGCAGCGGCGGACGCGACGTTTATCATCATCTCGGCCTGCTGGCCCGGGACGCAACCGGCTACAAAAACCTCATCCGGCTCACCACCGCCGCGCACCTGGAGGGTTATTATTACAAGCCGCGCATCGACAAGGAACTGCTGACGGCGCACAAGGAAGGATTGATTGCCCTGTCCGGTTGCCTGGCCAGCGAGATCCCCGATTTGATTATGCGCGACCAATTGGACAAGGCACGTGAGAAGGTGGACTGGTTCAAGCAGACGCTTGGTGCGGACAATTTTTATCTCGAACTGCAAAACCACGGCATCGCCGAACAGGCCAAGGTCAACCGTCACCTGATTCAATGGGCGAAGGAATTCGGACTGAAGCTGGTCGCGACGAACGACGTCCATTACATTGAGAAAAGCCATTCGCACGCGCACGATTGTCTGATCTGCATCGGCACGCAAACCCAGCTCGCCGACACCAAGCGGTTGCGTTATGAACCGGAACAGTTTTATCTGCGCACGACGGAGGAGATGAAGGCGCGTTTTGCCGACACGCCCGACGCCATCCGGAACACACTCGAAGTTGCCGAAAAATGCAACGTCGAGATCGAGTTCGGCAAGTTGCATTACCCGGTCTTCACGCCGCCGGAACATTTTACGCGCGAAGGCTATCTGCGCAAGTTGCTCGCGGAAGGATTGTACCGCCGTTACACCATCCGCACCAAAACCGAGGGGAAGGACTTCGTGGTCGAGGGCATTGAGAATCCCAGCCGGTTGCCGACCTTTTCTATTCCTGTAGGAGACGACGTAAGGAGTCTCAATTCAAATCCAGAAAAAAAGTCAGAGCCTCCTCACGTCGGCTCCTACAACATTAACAATCCCGTCGTCGCCGCGGCGATACAGGTCGTGATGGACCGGCTCAAACTCGAGCTCGCGGTGATCGAAAAAACCGGGTTCATTTCCTACTTCCTCATCGTAGCCGATTTCATCCGTTATGGCCGCGAACATGGCATTGCCTGCGTCGCGCGTGGTTCCGCCGCCGGCTCCCTCGCCATCTATCTTCTCGAAATCGCCAACGTGGATCCGATCCGGTATGGCCTCCTGTTTGAGCGTTTCCTCAACCCGGAACGCGTCAATCCGCCGGACATTGACATCGATTTCGCCGATGACCGTCGCGCCGACGTCATTGAATACGTCCGTGAGAAATACGGCCGTGATGCTGTCGCGCAAATCATCACGTTCGGCACGATGGGCGCAAAATCGGTGGTGCGCGATGTGGGCCGGGTGATGGGCCTGAGTTACGGCGACTGCGATCGGCTGGCGAAGATGATCCCGTTCGACCTGAAGATGACGCTCGAAAAGGCGCTCAAACAGTCGCCGGAATTCAAGGAAGCTTATGAAACCGAGGAGGTCACGCGCGAATTGATCGACACCGCGCTCATCCTCGAGGACCTCACCCGCAACGCCTCGGTCCATGCCGCGGGCGTCGTCATTGGCGATCAGCCACTGGTCAATCTGCTTCCGCTGAAACAGGACGACAGCGGCACATTGGTCACCCAATATGCGATGAATCCGGTAGGCGACCTGGGCCTGTTGAAGATGGATTTTCTCGGGCTGAAGACACTGACCGTCATCCGCAACACCTGCGAAATGGTCAAACGCACGCACGGAGTTGAGATTGACGTTGATCATCTGCCGCTCGACGACCGGAAGACTTATGATTTGCTCAATCGCGCAGAAACGCTCGGCGTGTTCCAATTGGAATCCGGCGGTATGCGCGATCTCTGCCGGAAATTCCAGATCAGTTCCGTGGAACACATCACCGCGCTGGTGGCCCTGTACCGGCCCGGACCGATGGAACTGATTCCGGAATTCATCAAACGCCGGCAGGGCGAGATCGAAATCAAATACGAGCATCCGCTCCTGGAACCGATTGCCCGGGAAACCTACGGCATTTTGATCTATCAGGAGCAGGTGATGCAGGCGGCGCAGGTGCTGGCCGGCTACACGCTCGGCGGCGCGGATTTGCTCCGGCGGGCCATGGGCAAGAAAAAGCCCGAGGAAATGGCCAAGCAGCGGAGTATTTTCGTCAAGGGCTGCAAGGAGAAGAATCACATTCCGGAAAAGCAGGCGAACGACATTTTTGATTTGCTGGAGAAATTCGCCGGCTACGGCTTCAACAAGTCCCACGCCGCGGCCTATGCCATCGTCGCCTACCAGACGGCCTATCTGAAGGCCAATTATCCGGTGGAATTTTTCTGCGCGATGATGACCAACGACATGGCGGACACAGCCAAGCTCGCGCAATACATCGCCGAGGCGCGCAACTTCAGCATCGAAGTGCTCGGCCCGGATGTGAACGAGAGCAGCGTGTATTTTGCGCCGGCAAAGCGTAGCGCAGGCGTCTCGCCTGCCAGCCCGGATGCAGCCGGGACGGCTGCGCAACGTGGAGGCATCCGTTTTGGCCTGGCCGCCATCAAGGGTGTCGGCGAAGTGGCCGTGGAAACGATATTGAAGGCACGGAATGAAGGCGGAAAATTCACTTCCCTTTCGGACCTGTGCGAACGGGTGGACGGCCGCACCGTGAACCGGAAGATTCTCGAAGCGCTCATCAAATCCGGCGCCTGTGATGCCTTTGGTCAGACGCGGGCGACGTTATTCGCACAAATTGAGCGCACCCTGGCGCGCGCGGCCAGCATCCTGTCCGACAAACAGAAGGGGCAAAGCTCGTTATTCGGGACGCTGGAAGAAAAAGCGCCGCCGATGCCGGAGGCCATCAGCAATCTGTCCGAATGGCCGCAGCACGAATTGCTCGCGCATGAAAAGGAGCTGCTCGGTTTTTACGTCACCGGCCATCCGTTGACGCCGTTTGCGCCGATTCTTGAAAAATACACGCTCACGAACACTGCAAAGCTGGCGGAATTGTCCAACCGTTCGCTGACGCGCATCGGCGGATTGATTGCCGCCGTGCAAAACGGTGTCTCGAAAAAGAGCGGCAAGCCCTATTCCATGGTCACGCTCGAAGACCTCGAGGGTTCCGTGCAGATCCTTTGCATGAATGAGAACTACGAGAAATACCGGGAGTTGTTAAAACCAAACCGGGCCATCCTGGTCATCGGCGAAGTGAACACCGGAGACGAGCGACCGAAGATTTTTCCCCAGGAAATCATGCCCCTGGAGGACGCGCCGAAAAGGTTCACCAAACAGGTCCATTTACGTTTGCACACCGCGCACCTGAAACCCGAACAACTGGAAGGGGTACGCGAACTGGTCGCCGCGCATCCTGGCAAATGCCCGTTGTTGCTGTGCTTCATGCAGCCCGGCGGCGGGACCGTCTTTATGGACACCAACGAGCGTTTCAGCGTCACGCCGTCGCTGAAATTGCAGCACGAGGCCGATGCCCGTTTCGGTGAGGACACCTACTATGCCAAAGTGGATACCGCTTTGCCGGAACGCGCCCCACGTCGCTGGGAACGCAAAAACGGGTACAACGGCGGTGGGGAATAATTAACCGAACACTTTCGGGAGGGAGTCGCTCACGGCACGTTTCTGTTACGGCGACGCAACTTCTTCGGTAGCCAGACCAACCTTGGTGATGTCCAGTTGACGGAGCACGTCCAGCACGTAAATCATGTTCTGGTAATCCACCGCGTCGGCACCCTTGACCACCACGCTCAGATCCGGATTCTCCGACTGCAATTGTGCCAGCTTATCTTTGAGTTGAGGGATGGTGACGAACTCGTCGTTCAGAAACGTCCGGCCCTGGGCGTCCACCACAATCTTGTGGATTTTCGGTTTGGGCTGATTGGTCCTGGGTGGCGGCTTGCCCGATGGCAAGCGTCATCTCCAGGTTGTTCATCATCTGCGGCGTGGTAATGATGAAAATCACCAGTAGCACAAACACCAGGTCCAGCAGCGGCGTGATGTTCAACTCATTGAGCGAACTGTGATGGCTCCGGGAGGTTTTTTTCACAAAATCATTGGAGCACGGGTTCGGTTTCCTGTTGCACGTCAAACCGGATGACCACGCTGGGCGGGAAATTCGTGGGCGGCGTGGTGTCCATTTTTGTCACCGCCGAAAGCGCCTGGCGCACCGAAGCGTCCCAGCGCGTGTTGCCCGAGCCTTTGAGCCATTCCACATTCCGGATGGTTCCCCGCCGATCCACCGTCACCCGCACCTCTGCCACGTAATCATCGTCATGCAGGTTTTGGGGCCGGTTCCATCGGGAACGAAAGGCGTACTCGACCAATCCTTTATACAATTGCACCGGATCGGAACTGCTTTCGACCGCCTTGCCGCCTTCGAAAACAAAGGACGGCAGCTCGGCCGCCGGGGGGGCCACCGTCGGGGATGCGGCCGTGGGGGGTGCTTCCTTGGGCGGCTCGACCTTGGGCGCTTCGGTCAATCGGGGTTGTTCAATTTTTGGCGGCTCGACTTTCGGTTTTTCGGGCGCCTTGGGTTTGGGCGGTTGCTTTTCCTTGACCATTTCCACCGAGATCTTCTGGATTTGTTTGCCGAGCAACCCCCCGCGCGCGGCAAAATAGAGCGCCACCACGACAATGAGCGCGTGAAAGGTGAACGAGATAAGCAGGTTCACCTTTGACGAGTTGCGCTTCTGGCGCGGTTGGGTACGCGGCAGCATTTTTACAAAGGCAGAAGGTGGAAGGCAGAAGGCAGAAATGAAAACCTGCCGCGCGAAGCGCGCTGAATGGTTTCTTCATTCTTCATTCTTACTTCTTCGTTCTATTTAAGTGCTTCGGTGGCCAGGTCCACCTTGGGCACATTGGCCTGCTGGCAGACGTCGAGCACGGCGCGAATCTGCTGATACTTGGTGTGGCTATCGCCGCGAATGACGATGTTCAGATCCGGGTCCTCCGTCCGCAGGCCAATGAGGGTTTGGAGCATGTCGGAGGCATTGGCGATCCTCGCCTTGTTCAAAAACATCGCACCGTCGGCCTGGACGCTAATGTAATTGGCCTTGCGCGGCGGGTCTTTAAGATGCTTGGCCGCGTTAGGCAGTTTCAAATCCAGATCGTTGACCGGCGGAATGGTTGTGATGATAAAAATCACCAGCAGCACAAACGCCAGGTCCAGCAGCGGCGTGATGTTCAACTCCGTCAACGAATGATGCGCCGACTTCGAACATTTCTTCATGACTCAACCAAAGCGGTTGTTTCATTGTGCTTGAGGGCGCCGACGATGCGGCCGGCGAGGACTTCGTTGGCACTTCGGATTTCCTCAGCCAACGGCCGGTGATCCACATAGACATGTTCAATCTGATTGGCGTAACGGCTGGCAAACCCATCCAATTCCTGGGTGAGATGGCGGATGGTGGTGACCATGAAGTTGTAGGCGAACATGGCCGGGATGGCCACCAGCAGGCCGGTGACCGTGGCCACAAGGGCGGCGGCCACACCGGGCGCCATCGCCTTCAGGGTGGCGCCTTGGGCTTCGGCGATGCCCGCAAAGGTGGCCATGACGCCCCAGACCGTGCCCAGCAGACCGATGAAGGGCCCGCCCGCAACCGCGGTGGATAGGACAATCATTCCTTTCTCCAGGGCCATGGCCTCACCGCCGGCCGCCTCTTCCAGCACCACTTTGACAGCCTCAAACGACGCCATGCTGATTTTGGTGGGAGTGGACCGGGCGAGGAAAGCGGTATCGGCCGTTTCCGGTCCGTTTTCGGGTTCGGCCGGAGCCGCAATCTGCACCGGCACCGCGTTGTTCTCCAAATGGAACGTCATTTCATCCGCGCCCCGGATGTAGAGCTGGTAAGCGGGTGCGCCATCGAAATTCCTCGCCTTTGCGCCGGATCTCCAGCGGATCGCGCGTGGAGTTGTAGGCGGTAAAAAACTTTTTGGTCGCTTTCCGCGCAATCAACAACTGACGAAACTTGGTGATGATGATCGTCCAACTGAACAACGACAGCAACAGCAACGCGATGACGGTAATTTTACCCTCGGTGGTGGCGTTCTGGATCGCGTACACCATGGCATTAGCGGCAAACAAGGGTTGGACAAACATGGTTGTTATAAAGATTGGGTTGAAGTTCGGTTCAAGGACAATTCCCGGCGGGGTAAATCACAAATCGGTTCGCGGACAAGCCGCAATCGATGCGACAAATCAGGGCCGCCGAATTCCGGCATAGGTTCGCAAAACCGGATTGTAAATTGAATCTTACGCATAACACCGCTTTCACATTTTATACCAGTGATTTTACGGACGTAGGTTACAAATAGGTGACATTCAAGTCGGCGCGCCGGGAAGCGGTACGCCGGCATCGAAGCGTTCCCCGGGAAGTGGCAAACGACCCGGTGACAAAGAAGGCTGTTCTTTCGGGGAGTTTTGTTGTCGGCGCCACTCGACCGGAGTCAGCCCGAAGCGTTTTTTGAACATGGCATTGAACAGGCCCAGATGCCGGTAGCCACTGACGTAGGCGACATTGATGACTTTGGCATTGGAATCCGCCAACAACTGGCGCGCCCGTTGAAGACGCAGTTCGATCTGGCGCGCGTGAAACGGCGCACCGAATTCCTCCCGAAACAGGCGGCTGAAATGGCGTTCGCTGCAATTCAAGTGCCGGGCCAGCTCCGGCAGAGAGCGTTCGGACAGTTCAGCCTCGGTCATTTGCCCGACCAGTTCCCGAAGATGATCGCGGAGTTTATTGCCGCTCGGGGACGGAAATTCCGTCGCCGGCAAGAGACCCGCCGCCGCGCTGGCCCACAACTGAAGCAGGGCACAACGCAGGGGGAGCCGGTTGCTGTGCGTTTGGTCCGCCAACCGCATAAACTTTTGCCCGATCGGTTCACCCGCAGTAAAGACGGAGACGGGTAAATCCGGAGTGTTCGGATCCACTTCCAGCCGTTGCCATTCGGCCACCGTGAGCAAGCCATTAAGATACTGGAGCTGGACGGTGAAAAATTGCAGTTTTAACGGGCCGAGCCGGCTGGCACGCACGGTCCCATCCGCGTTCCGAATCACAATCAAGCCATCGCCTGGGTTTAATTGCCGATGGACGGCACCTTGCGGCAACCAATACCCCGTACCTTCGGCCACGCGCACCATCAGCCAGCCCTGACAATGCGGAACCCATTCGGCCGATGACGCCAGGGTCAGCTCTTGCAGGATGAGATGTCGCTCGACTATCACATTTTAAAGCTAAAGACGGGGTGTGACTGTCGCGTGTCGGAATTGCGACAATTATGCAACAAACCGATTCATTCGACCCGATGGCGATGAGTGGAACCCACCGATTTCCGGTCTAAACGGTGGCCAGTTGAACTCTTTTACCTCGAATGGATTTGCCGGCACCGTGGTTGTGATATTTCTGTCGCCACCGGCCGGGGCTGGTTCCGAAATGGCGTGTGAACATCAGATTGAACAAACTTAGCGACTTGTAGCCGCTCTCCAGGGCCACTTCCACCACCTTGGATTTGCTCGTGGCCAGCAGATCCCGGGCCCGGGTCAACCGCAGTTCGGCGCGTTTGTCGCGAAACGACATGCCAACCAGCTCGTGAAAAATCCGGCTCAGGTGTCTTGAGGTGCAGTGGGTCCTTTGCGCCAGCTCATCAAAACTCAGCTCCAGCAATTCCGCTGACGGCGTCTGTTCCAACAACCCCGCAACCGTTCCCTCGCATCAACGGCCTCCCAAACGGACGCGGCCTGCTCCAATTCATCTCCAAAAGCCTCGACAAAGAATTGCAGCAGTCGCAACCGGACCAATAAGCCGCCCGGATTTTCGTTCGCACACAACTCCATCATTTTTGCGGCCACAGGATTGTGCGGTGGCAAAATGCGAACCGGAACATCCTTCCGGGCAGCCGCCCGTTCGAGGAAATCCTGCTCGCCCAGCGTGATCAATCCGGTCAGCCGTGACGGTATGATACTGAAAGAATACAAACCCAACCCGCCCAATTGACTGGCGCGGATGCTCCCTGGAGCAGAGCCCGCCACCAGGAGTGCCGTCCCGGTTTCCAGGTCCAGGCTTGATTGCGGCTGCAGGAAATAGCCGGTCCCCCGTTCAATTTGAATCAGGGACCAGCCGGTGGAACGTGGCGTCCACTCGCCTCCGGGTGGTACGGAAAATTCCCGTAGGGCCAGATGCGGCTGATACGCTCGCTCCAGTCGGTTCATACTTCCACCGTCCCCAGGATTCTTTGCCGGCCTGAATTGCATTGCTCGAACGTTCGACTCCAGTTTCCGTTGTCCGCGTTTGTGGTTTGGCGCTGTCGGACATGCCTCGCGACGACGATCACCTTAAAGAAGGAGTGTTACGAACTCGTGTCGGTCTTGAAAAATGGATGAAAACTGATGCCGCCAGCGTCAATCGGAACAGTTGCCACCGAAGAATTCGGTTCGCGTGCAGTCGAATGAAGCCGTGGCCGGCTAATTTTGAAATCCGGTTGCTTTCCACCGCGCTGGTTTGTTTCCGGATTGTCACAATCCTGACAAAGACCTGTAATATAAGTGGCCCAGCCTTTCGTGACATGAATGTACCGACACCCGCCTTCTAAGTGCCCGTGGTGGGCTGGGTCATGAATTTTACTGTGGGGGCCGATCCCGTTAAACCGGTTATACCCAAGGCGAGGTGTGGGGAGCCATGTGACAACGTGTTATTGCAAACCATGAAACTGATCGTCCCGTTCGCCATCAACCCGGCACAACGTCCCGGCAGGCGGAATCGATTGTAGTTCCGCTGCATCCCGGCCCGGTCACCCATCAGCATCCATTGACAATGAAACGCGTCTTCGTCCTGACATCGGGGTTTATCGGTCTGAACGAGTGCGTATGACCGGCCGGCTTACCCTGCTTTGTATGACATCCGGTCAGTGCCGGAGTGTTCTGTTATCGCTGATTTTTTGCTGTTTGTGGTGTGAGACTCCATTGAACGTGACGGGCACGGAATCCATGGTCTCCCCGTCAACTCCGGCCGACTACAAGACTTCGCACTTTGATGTCCGGGGCTATACCGTCGAGGGCGTCCTGCTTTCCACCAACATTTTGGTTCCGCTGTTCTCCAAATACACCGGAACCAACATCAGCCTGCAGCAGATTGTGCAAGCCGCCTCGGACCTGCAATCAGCGTATCGCGAACAGGGTTATCCGGCGATGAGTGTCGCCTTCGTGCCGGGGGAAATCAGTGACGGCATAGTCACCTTTAATGTCGCCCAGACCGCCATTCCCCAGATCGTCATTGCCGGGGAGCGCTGCCTCAGTTTCAGCAACGGGCTGGAAATTGTCTCGCAACCGCCGGTCACCGCGCCCAAGCCATCCGGCGCGCCTGTCGTTGCCACTGCTGCCCTGACCACTCCGGGCGCCCTTCCGCCAACCGGCAGGGTTCCGGCGCGGCGAGCCAGTTACGAAGAGATGGTCGCGGCGAGGGTTGCCTTGCAGTCGAAAATGACTGAACTGGAAATGCAGGCCAAAGACACGCGGGTCCACGTGGTCTCCACCAACGCGGGGCCCCGGTTTGAGGTGCGGAAATATCTGGTCGACGGGAACACTGTCCTCCCGCTGGCCGCCCTCGGCCAGTCAATCACCAACATTGACGGCGCGTTCGGGACCAATGTCGGCTTTGCTGGAATTGAAACGGTGGTGACCGAACTGGGCAAGGCGTATCACGAACGCGGTTACGTGACCGTGGCCGTGAATGTGCCCCAACAGAAATTGACCAACGCGACTGTGAAACTGCAGGTGCTGGAAGGCCGGTTGGCGGACATCAAAGTCACCGGCAACCGCTATTACAGTTCCAACAACGTGATGCGCGCATTGCCCAGTCTGCACACGAACCTGGTGCTCAACGGTCCGATTTTCAATGACGAGCTAAACCGGGCCAACGCGAATCAGAACCGGCAAATCTATCCGGTCATCGGTCCCGGCCCAAAACCGGGCACCAGCGAACTGACGCTGAACGTCAAGGACCGCCTGCCGCTTCATGCCAAGGCGGAGTTCGACAACCAGAATTCTCCCGGTACCCCGAACCTGCGGATAAACACCTCGGCGGTGTATGACAATCTCTGGCAGGCGGAACATTCACTTGGCGTACAATACGGCTTCTCTCCGGGACAATATAAGCAGGGCGATCAATGGAATTTTTACGACCTGCCGGCCGTCGCCTATTACAGCGCTTTCTATCGCCTGCCCGTGGGCAACCCGGAGCGGGTCGAGAATACGGTGGCAAGCAACCCCGGCAGTTTCGGTTACGATGAAGCCACGCGGCAGTTCAACCTGCCGCCGTCTACCGGACAATCGGAACTGACCTTGTACGCCAGCCGCGCCACCATCGACACCGGTCTGGAAAACCTTGGTAATTCAATCATCTTCGCCGCCCCCAACAACATTTTCACCATCAGCCAGGAGGACGTACAGCAGGACATTACGATTAACGAAGACGCTGGATTCCGCTTAACCAAACCGCTGAGGGAAATCGATGGGGTTCGCTCCCTGCTCGCCGGCGGCCTGGATTTCAAAGTGTATTCCGAGGACAGTTATAAAACCAACTCCTTCATCACCAGTGAAGTGACGTTCGACCAAAACGGCAATCCGCTCCCGCCGTTAATCACCACGGTGCCTTCCCCGATAACGACCCTCTCGACCCTGAATTATTTGCCGATGGAACTCGACTACAACGCGAACCTGCAGGACGCCTTTGGGCCGGCCACGTGGGGACTGGGTCTCATCGCCAACCTGTGGTATTCCAGTTCGTATTCGACTGCCACGGCCGCCACCAATTTTCCCACGCTTAACGGCGTCAAAGGTCTGCAAGCCATGACCCTCTCGCGTGAATCCACCGGAAATTGGGTGATCCTCCGCCCCAGCTTTTCCCAGAACGTTTCGCTTTACACCAATTGGATCACGAACCTCCGTGCCGACGGCCAATGGGCCAATGAACCTTTGATCAGCCCGGAACAGTTTGGTGCCGGCGGCGTGAACAGCGTCCGGGGTTATCATGAAGGCGAAGTTTTCGGCGACACCGGCTGGCACGTCTCTCTGGAACAACAGACTCCGACTCATGTGGTCGGTACCGTTTATGAGGGAGCGCCGCTGACCGTTCGTGGCTCGGTCTATATGGACTATGCCTGTGTTTACCTGATGGATCCCCAGGGACGTCAGCAGAGTACCCCGCTTTGGGGCACCGGTTTTGGGGTCGCCGCGGGCGTCGGGTCGCATTGGCAGGCACAACTGCTTTTTTCCTGGCCGCTTTTGAGCGCCGGCACCACGACGGCCTATCAACCGCGCTTTAATTTCTCGATAACCGGACAGTTCTGATTTGTCACCTGAATGTCACACAAAACGAATTTATTGAAAAGGTTCAGGTAATATATTGGCGGATGAAGGACGCACTGTTATGAGGAACGTTTTGTTTCGTTACCGCAGTTGTTTTGGCATCGGCATTTTCCTGCTGGCCTGGGCAGGGAGTCCAATCCGCGTCCATGCCAATCCGACCGGTGGCACGATAACTCAAGGAGCGGCCACCATCAACGGTTTGGGCACCTCGCAAGTAACCATCAACCAGAGTTCCGCCAATGCCTTCATCAATTGGTCGGGTTTCAACCTGGTCCCCGGGGAAGCCACAACCTTCGTCCAGCCGTCGTCGTCCTCGGTGACCTGGAATTACATAAACGACCCCGCCGCCTCCAGCATCAACGGGGCAATCAATGCCAATGGCTATGTGATCCTGCAAAATCCCAACGGCATCAATGTGGGCGGCCAGGCGACCATCACGGCCCATGGCCTGATCATGACCACGGCTTCCACGCCTGCGCTTAACCTTTCCATCGGCGGCCCCTGGTCCTTTAATGCGCCGCCGCCGTTAAAGCAAATCATCAACTACGGTCAGATTAATATTACTGGCGGCGGCTCGGCCTTTCTCATCGCCAGTGATATTGAAAACGACGGTACGATTTCGGCGCCGGGCGGTAAAATCGGCTTTTACGCCGGTCAAACCGTACTGGTTTCCACGTCGCCCGACGGGCGCGGGTTAAGCGCACAAGTTACTCTTCCCCAGGGTTCGGTGGACAATAAAGGCAATTTGATCGCCGATGGTGGCAGCATTGTCGCCCAGGCCCAGTTCGTGAACCAAAGTGGATTGGTTCAGGCCAATTCCGCTCAGAACGTCAATGGCACCATTGAGCTGGTCGCGAGCAGCGCCGTCAACCTGGGTGCCGGTTCCGTTATTTCCGCCAACGGCGATTCCCTGGCCACCAGCGCCAGCCCGGGTGGATTTGTGGTTTTGAATGCAGCCAATAACACATTTAACGATGTGGCCGGTTCGACTATTTCCGTGTCCGGCACCGCGGGCGGACAAAATGGTGTCATTGAAATATTCGGTAACGGAGTGACTGCCAGTACCATTCAATCCACTATCGGTAACTATCTCGCGTACTTGGTCAATCCTGGCAACGTCTATCTCTCTTCCAGCGCCACCAGCCCGAATAGTCAACCCACGAGTACCGATCCTGACAGTTTGAACCCTCAACTGTGGGCCAATTTCAGTGTGAGCGATTTGTCCGCGTACTCGCAAATTGATTTGCAGGCATTGGACAATCTCACCTTGAGTTCATCATGGAACTTGGGCAGCCAAACGGTCCCTGCCACCCCGGCGGCACGCAGCACTTTGAGTTTGTCCGCCGGTAACAACCTCACCTTGAATGGTTCACTTAATGCCGGGGACAATTGGAATGTCAACCTGACTGCCGGCACTGCCTTTGTCCCCACGTCGGGTCAACAGACGCCGATTCCCAACAATGATGGAATTTATTTGAACGGCAGCGCCGCCCTTCAGGCCATTAATGGCGACATCACGCTGGATGCCGCCAATGAAGTCATGGTAAGCAGTGGCGCCATCCGAACGGTGGGCGGCGGCAATATTGCTGTGACGGCACACTATGGCAACGTTAACAGCGGAACGAGCGCCAGCGGGTTTAATTATTTGACCGTGGCACCCTGGTATTCGCCCGTTTCGTCCCTGGGCGGCATCAGTACCATGGCAGGCGGGGACGTAACGATCAATGCCGGCAATGATGTTATCAGTTTTCCCACCACCACGGTGGCGGCGGGAGATCCCGGAACAGGCGCTTTTGGGCCAAAGCCCGGTAATGTAACCATCAATGCCGCCGGCAGTGTTTACGGAAACTACGTGGTGATGAACGGGACGGGCACCATCAATGCCGGTAAAAACATCGGCATTGGGCGATCCCCAAACAATTTATCAGCGCCCGAACAGAATGTGGCATTGAGCCTGGCCAAAGGCAGTTGGAATCTACATGCCCAGGGCGATATCTACTTGCAGGAGGTCCGGAATCCCAATGGTGTTTTCGATAATAAGCGGTTCATCTCTGGCAAGGTTACCCCGGGAAATCATCTGTTTGATTACGATCCGCAGGCTGCAGTTACCCTGACTGCCGGTAACGGTGTTTATCTGACAGGCTACAACCTCCCGCGGCCCAACGACGGTGTGCCCATGCTTCTGCCTCCCATCGTAATGATTAACGCTGCGCAGGGCGGAGTCACCCTGGAAACTCCAACAGCGACAGACGGGGCACAACCTAACGACATCACCCTGTCAGACTCTGACATCACGTTGTTTCCTTCGGCTTACGGAAATCTGGCAATCACGACCACGGACGGGGGCTGGTTGAGCAGTGGGAATTGGATGACCAGCACCGACCCCGCACATAACACCTTCGCCACCAGTACCGATGCCAGTCTGCTCATGTCGGACAGCGGGCAAACGCACTGGTTTAACTCCAGTTCCGGCACACAACCATTCAGCGAAACGGACCACAATCCCAACCCGGCTGAGATGAATAATCCCGACCCGGCCATTCTCAACATCTCCGGCAGCATGCAAAACGTTATCCTGCAGATGTCCAAGTTCGCGCAAATCAACGTCACTGGTGACCTGATCGAGACTACTTTCTTTGGTGAGAATTTGCGGGGTGACCAGGCCACGACCATCACCGTGGGCGGCCAGATCTTCAATGCGGGTTCGTTTAATTTCGTCACTCTGACCGAGGCCTTGCCCACTCTGCCGACGGTGGATTTCCAGCCTTTGGGCGCTCTTCCTCAGGGTATTTCGTCGGGCAGTTGGTATTTGCCCCTGGCCGCAGCCATCGACCCAAATAATAATCTGCTCACCGCGTCATTCATCGGTGTCAGTCAAGCGCAATTGACTGCGGACATCAACAATGCCCGTTTGTTCACCGACATCAGTCTCATCGGCCAGCACCTGGTTTATGATCCTAATACCAAAACGCTTACCGCCATTGGCTCCCTGGTGGGGACGGATTTCCTTACCGCCCTGCAAACTCCGACTCTGACCGTGATCCGTTATGGCCCGAATGGCAGGCCATTGCTGGACTTGAACCAGACGCTTTCCAACGGTCAACCGAATCCCAACTATGGCCACTTGATGACAGATACCATTACCTGGACGTCCGTCAACAGCGCTAACTACGGCGACATCACCAAACTCAATACGGAAAGCCAGGGAGCGACTCCGCTGGAGAGCAACCGGGGTGGGTTAATCGCAGGCGGCACGGGCACTTTTAATGTCACTGCAAGTTCCATCTCGCTTGGCAATTCCGACGGCATTCTTTCCGTAGGCAGCGGTTTTATCCAAGGCAGGGACTATTCCTTTCTCGGCTCTGCCATCACCTCCGGAGCGACCATCAACGTCATCGCAGGTTATTTGGATATGCCCAGCTCCGTCATCGCAGCCTTGGGTGGCGGCGACGTCAACGTGACCTGTACCGGCGAGATTCCGGACAGCCCTTTGAATCATAATGGCGTCGGCGTCTCCATGGATTTGGGTTCCCAGGAATTGTCGCCTTTCCTGGCTGCCATTATGCACAACAATGGGGGAATCGCTTTG
Source organism: uncultured Verrucomicrobiae bacterium (assembly GCA_963708525.1). GTDB lineage: Bacteria > Verrucomicrobiota > Verrucomicrobiia > Limisphaerales > UBA11358 > UBA11358. The sequence goes on from CAVPTH010000009.1 coordinate 370,557, forward strand.
GGCATTTACACCACGGGTGGCGGAGATGTGAGTGTGACCGCTTTGGGCAGCATCAATGTCGATACGTCCCGGATTGGCAGTTTCAACGGTGGAAACATCGTTGTCGAATCTTACACCGGCGATGTCGATGCCGGCAGTGGGGGTTCCACCTTTCTTATCCCCATTACCGTTTTTTCCCCAGGCGCCCCTGACTTCGGCGAGCAGGTTTATGCCAATGGTATCGTAGCCGAAACTTTGAGAAATCCCTCGGCCATTCCCCATGGCGCGACCTCCCCCGGTAACATAACCCTATTGACTCCTCAGGGAGATATTAATGCCAATCAAGGCGGTATCAAGCAGGAGGCACTCAACGGAACCACTCCGACCAGCCCTACCGTGACGCTGACCGCCGGAACCCCCGAGGTACCGGGTGATTATCTTAACCAGGCCGGGCCTCCGATTTTTGTAGGCAACATTGACCTGGGCACAGTCGGCGTGATTGGAGAAACAGTGATTGCCCAGGCCACTGGTACCATCAAGGGTCTGGCCGTTTCCAAACACAATACCAGCATCACCAGCCAATCCGTCAGCAGCCTGACGGTACTGGCCGGCGGTACGGCCAATGTCACCGCTCAAAACTCAGGCAGCGGCAGCGGTATCACCATTATCGGTGGCGCCGGGGTGAACGCCAATGGTATCGGAGCCGGGGCCACGTTGCTCGGCCAGAACGTTTCCGTCAATGGCGGCGCGGGCACTTCCACGATGGGAACCACCGCCGCGGCCACGGCCGCCAGCCAAAGCGCTGCCGGCCAGGCCAGCACCGAGGCCCAGCAACAGGTCGCCAGCGATGACAGCGGGAACGATGACGAAAACAAAAAGAAGAAGACCGGTCTAAGCCGCAGCGTCGGACGGGTCACGGTCGTTTTGCCCAGGGCAAGCTAGAGTAAATTTGTGAAAGTGTTTGCTGTCGGTGGCCAATGCCTGTTCCCATCACACCAGCCCATTTTACACATAAAATGAGACCTCTGCATAAGCCCTTTCGTCAACATTCGGAGCGCCGAGCACCGCCTCGGCCCATTGGGAAATTCCATCACGTCGCGCCGCGGCGGTGCTCGGCGTTCCAGTTTTGCACAGGTCTCAAAATGCGACTGAACATTTGTAGACTTTCAACCATTCGGCTGGTGATGGTACTTCAGATTTTGGTTGTCGGAGGCTGTGCTTCTTCGCCTCAAGCCCATCTTCAATCCGTTCAATCGGCAGCGGATAAAGGGGATGCCCGGGCGGAGTATGAGCTGGCGCAATGCTATGCACACGGAAATGGAGTCCCGCAGGACCATATCAAAGCGGCCGAATACTTCCGCAAATCCGCCGAACAGGGATATGCTCCCGCCCAGACCGGTCTCGGGGCTTATTACGCACGCGGCCTGGGGGTTCCACAGGATTATTCGGAAGCACTCGATTGGTATCGTAAAGCGGCGGTCCAGGAGGATTCGCTGGCCCAATACTCCCTGGGGTACGCCTACGCCCATGGAACAGGCACGGCAACAAATTTTGACGCTGCCGTCGCGTGGTGGAAAAAATCCGCAGAACAGGGTCAGGTCTATGCACAAAATGCCCTGGGCCATTACTATTTGCGGGGTGAATATCCCGGAGACACAAATCATATAAATTACACGGAAGCCGCCAGGTGGTTCCGCCGGGCGGCTGAGCAGGGTTATGCGCCGGCCATGGGCACATTGGGATATATCTACCAATACAACGTGGGAGTGGGTCACGATTGGGAGCAAGCGCTGTTATGGAACCGCCAAGCGGCGGAAAAAGGCGATGCTGCCGGCCAGGACAACCTGGGCCAGATGTACGAGAATGGAAACGCCGGACTTCCCCGCGATTTGGTTCAGGCTTACAAATGGTTTTGGCTGAGCGCCCAGCAGGGAGACGCCGGAGGACGGCATGATGCCATGGAAATTGAATTAAACCACGCACTCACACCCGGACAAATCACTGAGGCAAAAAGCATGGCAGCCGAGTTTCAGGCCCGGCTGCACACGAATAGCGCTTTTTCTGTTACCGAATCTCAATCCAAAACCGGCGATTGAAGGCGAAAATTGGCACCGCGCAAGTCAGTAGAAACGGCAGGGGGATTGAACTTTGATAGCATCATCAAGCTGTGCAGAACAGCATTTTAAGGAGTGACCGGCTGACAAACTTCGGAACACCACGCCTGAATCTTCGCCTTAATCTGGTCCCGGATCTCACAGGTGCGCGCCAGTTTTTCCTCGTGTGTCCCTTGAATAGCCGAAGGATCAGGAAAACTCCAGTGCAGCCGTTTCGTAACGCCAGGGAAAATCGGGCACCGTTCCGCGCTCGCCTCGTCGCAGACGGTGATAACGTACTGAAATAGCCTGCCGGACTTGAACATATCGAACACAGATTTGGTTGGGTTACCGGATATATCAATGCCGATTTCCTGCATGGCATCGACCACGATAGGGTTGAGGTTGCCAGGTTCCAGTCCCGCGCTTTGGACCTCAAATTCTTCGGCGCAGATTTGCTTCAGGAATGCCTCGGCCATCTGGCTGCGCGCGCTGTTATGGATGCAAATGAACAGGACTCTTTTCTTCATAAACAGTTTTCTGGTTATACCAACCGCGGGACTGATTGCAGACCTTGCAAACGGAAAGCATCACCGGCACCTCCACCAGCACGCCGACGACCGTGGCCAGCGCCGCCGGAGAATCCGCGCCAAACAACGTGATGGCCACCGCCACCGCCAGCTCGAAGAAATTGCTCGCGCCAATCAGCGCGCCGGGCGCAGCGACGTTGTGCTCCACGCGCAGCTTGCGCATCAGCAGATAGGTCAGACCGGAATTGAAATAGACCTGGATGACGATCGGCACCGCCATGCAGCAGCACCGCCAGCCAGCGGCTTGTGAGGTTTTTGGATTGGAACGCAAAAATCAAAACCAGCGTCAGCAGCAACGCGCCAATCATCACCGGATGGAACTTCGGCAGGAAATTTTTCTCGAACCATTCTTTTCCGTGCGATTTAAGCAGAGTGGTCCGCGTCAACCAACCCGCCGCCAGCGGGATCACGATGAACACCACCACGGACGTAATCAGCACCTTCGCCGGCACCACCACATGCGCCACGCCGCACAGAAACATCACAATCGGCGCGAAAGCCACAAGCATGATGAGGTCGTTCACCGCCACCTGCACCAGCGTGTAAGCCGGGTCGCCATCGGTGAGATAAGACCAGACGAATACCATCGCCGTGCAGGGCGCCGCGGCCAGGATGATGAGACCGGCGGTATAGTTCCGGGCCGTCTCCGGGTCAATCCACGCCGCAAAAACATGCTGCATGAAAACCCAGGCCAGAAACGCCATGCTGAACGGCTTGACCAGCCAATTGATAAACAGCGTAACCATCAGCCCCTTTGGCTTTCGGGCGATGCCGCCGATGGCGCTGAAGTCCACCTTCAACATCATCGGATAAATCATCAGCCACAGCAGAACGCCGATGGGAATGTTCACTTGTGAGCCTTGACCGAATTGCATCTGGCTCAATGCCGTTGTCACATCAGGGAGCAGCCTGCCCAGGGCGACACCGGTCACCATGCACAGGAAAACCCATAGCGAGAGATAACGCTCAAAAAACGCCAGACGCTTTGGGATGTTGGCGGATGTGTTGGTTTGGTTGTTCATGATTGAATTTTCACGCAGTCCAAAGGAGATAACCACCGGCCAGCAGTACCAGCCCGCCGCAGACGAATTTTACGACCGTGACGCCCTTGGATTCTTCGTTCCAGTTCAGAAAACGCTGGACCAGTTCGGTGGACGTGCCCGCCACTACGATCACCGCACAGTGGCCAACGCCATAAGCCATCAGCAGTGAGGCGCCATAAACCGGGTTGGTTTTGGCCAGCTTGAAGGTGACGCCGAGCATGGGAGCCATGTAAGCAAAGGTGCAAGGACCAAGCGCCACGCCGAAAATGAGTCCAAGAATCAGCGCAGCGAGCAGACCTTTGCGCTTGATACCGACCCGGCCTGGCCCTGACCACGGCATGGGAATCGCGCCAAACAGATGCAACCCGACGGCAAAGAAGATCATAGCGACGAAATAATTTCCAAAACTTCCCACGTCACCCAACATTCGTCCTGCCGCCGCCGTAATTGCGCCGATGGCGGCAATGGTGACCAGAATACCGACGGCGAACAGCGTTGAAGTCCAGAACGCCCGGCGCACGGTCACCTGTTTCTGTTCGCTGATGAAACCCACAATGAGCGGAATGCTTGCAAGATGGCAGGGACTTAAAAGGATGCTCAACACACCCCAGGCTGCCGCTGCAGCCAGCGCGATGGCCGGCGCGCTTTCAACCGCATGACTCAATGTGGTGAAGAGTTGTTCCATGTCTGGTTAGTCTGATTTTTTTAACTCCACTCCCAGCTCCTTCCACTTGGCGAGAATGTCGTCTTTGGGAAAGAAGCCGACGTGACGATATAATTCCTTGCCGCCGGCACCATAGAAAATCTGCGTGGGAATGATCTCAATGCCGTACTTCTTGCCCGTGTCGGGATTCTGCCACACGTCAATGAATTCAACCTCCAGCTCGCCCGCGTATTCCTTTTTCAACTCGTCCAGCACCGGAAACATCATTTTGCAGGGAACGCACTTGCCCGCACCCAAATCCAGCAGCTTGGGCAAAGGAAGTTTTTCCGGCGATACCAACGGCGCATTGGTCGTGCCCAGGCTGGCGAGCATCGCCGGATTGAGGAGGGTTGAGCAGCACGCACTGTTGGTGACGCCCGCCGGTGGGTTGGTTTGGGCGATGATCAGCGCCGCCCCGATGACGACCAGGCCCGCAACGGCCAGACTTAACTTCGGATGTTTTTTCATAATCGTTTGTCGTTGGTTGATTCATTGTTTTACCGGCTGCAGCATCGCTTTGAGTTCGTCCAGCGACGGCACTTTGCCGGCCACTTTGACCTGGCCGTCCACGACCAGTGCGGGTGTCGTCATCACGCCGAAAGACAGGATATGTTTCAAGTCGGTCACTTTTTCGAGTTCGTATGGCAGACCGAGTGATTGCGCGGCCTTTTCAGTTGCCTGCGTCAGCACGTTGCACTTGGCGCAGCCGGTGCCCAAAATTTGCAGTTTCATAAGCGCTTTTCGCGGTTGTGGGTTCCGAACAGAGTTTCGTAAAGTGGACCCGGCAAAAAGCTGTTGTAACCGTTCGGAGCCGACGGGCTCTTCCAGCTGCCACGGCACGAGAATTGTGCGTTTGGAAAAGTGCTCGACGACCTCGCGGATGAATTGAACTTCTCCGCGCCCGCGCGCCGCCAGCAGCGGATCACGTGAACCGCTTTCGGCGAAGCTCTGGTTGATGACCCACGCGAAGGGTTCAATTTCCGCGCGCCGTAAATCCTCTTGAAGCGCGGCCGCCTCATGCACCGGCGTCGGTTCGGGCAGGGTGACAATCAGCGATGCGGGTGAAGTCCCCGTCACGCAGGCGTGGCAGAAGTTTCAGAACTTCTTCCGGCATGTCACTCGCCTTGCGTGCGATTTCGCGGTGATAGGATTCAGTGGCGTCCAACAGCAACAGCGTGTGGCCGGTCGGCGCGGTGTCCAGCACCACGAAGGAATCCTGTCCCTGTGCCACCGTTCGCGCGAACGCACGAAACACGGCGATTTCCTCCGTGCAGGGCGAACGCAAATCTTCTTCTAGAAAGGCGCGTCCGTTGGCGTCCAAATTCTTGCCCGCGGTCGTCATCACTTGCTCGACGTAGTTCCGCGTTTCGGCTTGTGGATCAATCCGGCTGACATGCAGGCCCGCGAGCTGCCCCGCTGCGACCGCGATATGCGCCGCCGGATCGGTTGTGCTTAGATGAACTTTATGCCCGCGTTTGACGAGCTCCGTTGCGATGGCGGCGGCAATCGTTGTCTTCCCCACACCGCCCTTGCCCATCGTCATGATTACCCCGTTGCCTGCTTTGGACAACGCTTCCACAAGCTCCGCCAGAGACTCCGTTTCAGGCATGGCCTCTTTCGCTTTACCATTTGCGTTGATGTCATTGGACGAAGACTCTGCATTTACCAGGGCCCGCAATGCCGGAATCCCAACAAGATTATGAGAGCGCAACGGCACTTTCGACAGTGGCAACCGCGAAAGAAATTCTTTTGCCGATACCAACGATTCTTCGCCGCGCCGCTGCAACGCCACTGCAATCGCATCGGAATTGGCAGCTTCAAATAATCCGTTCAACACGAGCCTTTGATTGCGGACGCCCATCGCGGCCAGTTCGTTGCTGGTGCGTTCCGCTTCCGTCAATGCGGCGCGTTGCGCCCGGCTCACCAGCACAAGCGTGGTGCGTTTGTTGTCGGCCAACGCCGCGACCGCTTTTTTGTAAATCACCCGCTGCTTTTCCAATCCGGCCAGTGGGCCAAGACACGAATTGCCTGTGGTGTTGCTGTCCAAAAACCCTTTCCATGCGCCGGGCAACGTCAACAGTCGCAACGTGTGGCCGGTGGGCGCGGTGTCAAAAATCACCTGGTCAAAATCCGCCGTCGCTTCCGGCTGGCCGAGCAAACGTGAAAATTCATCGAAGGCCGCAATCTCCATTGTGCAAGCACCGGAAAGTTGTTCTTCCATGCTCCGCAATATCGCGTCGGGTAATTTGCCCCGATATGGGCGGACCAGTTTTTCCCGATACGCTGCCGCTGCCGCTTCCGGGTCAATGTTCAGCGCGGCCAGACCCGGCACGCCCGGAACCTTTGTCGGCGCGGTTGTCAGACTTGCGCCCAGCACTTCATCCAAATTGGACGCCGGATCGGTGCTGACCAGTAACACGCGCCGGCCATCATCGGCCAGGGCAATGGCCGAGGCGCACGCCAGCGAGGTTTTTCCCACCCCGCCTTTGCCCGTGAAAAACAGAAACCGCGATGGTGATTTCAAAAATCGGGCGAGGGATGTTTCCATAAGGCAATTCACCGCCTAGCAGGCGCCACCACAACAGCAGCTTGATTTGATTGAGGTCTTGGTCGTTTTGGCTTCCACTTTTGCCAGCACCGCCAGTTCCTTGCCGTCAGGATAATATCCCGTCACCGCAACCTTGCCGTTTACCAGCACGAGCGGCAGTACCTTTTCGCCTTTATCGGCAAGCGCCTTCCGAACTAGTTCGTTTTCCACAAACGCTCCTGGATTTTGCGACAGGTTATATCGCTGGACGACGACACCCGCCGATTTGAGGGAGTCCAGATCGGCGGCAAATTGCACGAGTTTAGGATCCACCTCCGGCCCGCAAATACCGGTGGAACAGCACATGGCCGGGTCGAACACTTGTATTGTTTTGGTTGTCAGTTTCATATTTGGTCGTTTGGTTTTTGAACTTTAAGCCAGTCGAGAATCTTGCTTTCAATTTGGCCGCGCACAATTGACTTCGTGGTTCATAGCAACCTGAGGTTGATCTATTTTGGCTGCGTTGCTTTTACCTGATCTCGCCGGCCGGCGGCGTAGGCCTGAAATACTTTTTTGATTTCATCACGCACCCGGCGAAAGACCACCAGCTTTTCCTCGTCAGTGCCGGAGGCGTGCGCCGGATTGTCAAACCCCCAATGATAACGATTCAACTGGCCGGGAAACATCGGACAGGCCTGGTCCGCGTTGCCGCAAACGGTAATCACAGTTTCGACCGGATTTTTCAGAAATTCATCCATGTGCTTTGAGCGATGGCCGGAAATATCAACGCCGATTTCCTTCATCACTTGGATCGCGAGCGGATGAACACAGCCCGCCGGCTTCGAACCGGCACTCTGTACATCGAGGTAATCACCCGCGGCCGCGTGCAAAATTCCCTCGGCGAGATGACTGCGGCACGAGTTGCCTGTGCAGAGAATCAGAATCGTGGGTTTATGGTCAGTTTTCATTGAAAAATTGTCTCATGATTTTCGAGCTCGAATTTCCAGGCTCGTGACGTAATCAGCGGGTTTTGATCCTGCCGGAAAGTGTTCGATGATTTTTTGATGGAGCGGGTCTTCAAAACCAGTCATGGCCTCGACATAGGCCGGCTTGGATTTGAGAACGATGTCTGCCAAACCAGCTGCACGCGCCATGCGCCCGCTGTCACTTGCCAACACCGCGCCCGCGATGCAGCCAACCATGGCCTCCACCATCTTCAGAATCTCTTGCGGCAGCGGTTTCAGCAAAGCCATGTCCGAAATAGCAACGCGTCCGCCCGGTTTGAGCACGCGCGCAATTTCACGCCAGACCTGTGGTTTGTCCGGCGACAGGTTGATGACACAGTTGGAAATGATTACATCCACTGAATTGTCAGGCACCGGCACGTGCTCGATTTCACCCAAACGGAATTCGACATTATCAAGACCGGTTTGTTGACGATATTGCGCCAGGTTGCGGCGCGCCTTGGCCAGCATTTCCGGTGTCATGTCGACGCCGATTGCGCGGCCGGTTGCACCCACCTTGCGCCCCGCGATGAATACGTCAAAACCACCGCCACTGCCGAGATCGAGAACAACTTCTCCGGGTTTGAGCGCAGCCAGTGCGGCCGGGTTGCCGCAGGAAAGCCCCATGTTGGCGCCATCCGGGAGGGCTTGAAGCTCTTCGATGGAGTAACCAAGCTCTTGGGCGAGTTTGTCGCCATCTTGTGGCGACGAATCACAGCAGGAAACCCCTGAATGGCAGCAGCCGGCAGACGTGTCCTGGGCAATCTTTGCATAGCCCTGGCGTACCGTGTCGTGTACGGCTTCCGAATCAATCACGGTTTTGGAATCGTTCATAAATTTGGTTTCTCCCTGGTTGCAACCTGAGCGGCTTCCTCAACCCATTCATAGTCGCAATGTATCTTTTTAAGGCGCTTCAAATCCTCGCGGAAGATGGGGTGGGACTGCACACAGTCCTGCAAGCAGCGCAATTGCAGGTCAAGTTCCGCCGGGGCCTTCTCCGGGAGCTGGTAAATCATCCATTTTTCATGGCGCTGGGCCACCACCAGGCCGTTGGCCCGCAGATAGGCAAGATGTTTGGAAACCGCAACCTGGGGCACTTTCAAGATGCTCTGGAAATGACAAACGCAGAGCGGGCCGTGGGTCAGTAGATGCAGAATGCGAAGGCGGGTTTCATCGCAGAGGCAGCGGTAGATTTGCACGAGCTTCATATACTAATACGAACATATACTCCATAAGGCATATATTGTCAACCCTTCAAAATGAAGCTCACGAATTGGCATGGCTTTTTACACCTACTTCTGGAGGGGAAGGTCAGGATGCGGGCACGTATCCAGGTGGGGCGAGCGCCCTCGCGAGCCGATTTTCAATTGAAAGGAGCTCTCCTTGACCGGACGAGGGACGTTCGCGTTAATTCGCGAAAATAGACAAACAGAACAGGCGGACAGTTTCCTGCCCGCCTGTTTATCCTGGTCAGGTACTAAAGAAAGATGTTACTGACCTTGAACCCGGTAAAATTTCGCCGAACCGGTCGCAGTGGTGTCGCTATTTGTTACCAACGTGCCGCCCGCCATCTGTGAGCTGCCGACGCTGGTCCAGTTGGTTGGCGACAAACTGGATGTGTATTGTAATTGATACATGTGGGTGGGGGCCGCGTTGCTCGAAATCACGGTAACCGTGCTTCCGGCTTTGCTGATCGATACGATCCGAGGCGCTGTCAGTGAGGCTGGAGCGTTCGTCGGCGTAAAGGTCAGGCTCGGGCTGCCGCTAGGACTCAGCGTGAAGTAACCGACGTAGGTAAAAGGCGTTTTGGTGGAGTTTGAATTGTTGCTCACATACCAGAGATCCTCGTAGAGGACGGTGTTTGTGCCCACAGCCGAATCGGGATTGATAGCGGTGTCCCCATAGAAAGTGCCGGGGCCTATGCTCGGCTCAACATAGGTTTCCCACGACTTGGAGTTATCCAGCGACCCGTTGCCTGCGGCTGGCAAACCGGCCAGTTGCGATAGATCGCTGTAGCCAAGCAGAATGTCGCCCTTATAAAAAGTTCCCGGCGAAGTGGAACCCGGCACCGAGGGGAGTCCGGCGCCGCCGTTGCGCAATTGGGTGGCATAAAGGTTCGGCGGGTTGCCATTGGAGGCGGCTATGACGCCACCAAACAGGCTCGAGGAGGTCCCCAGGACAGATTTAAAGTTACTCAATGAAAAATCACTGCTGAGATCGACCACAGTGGAACTGCCAACAATACCGGACGCCGGTCCGAGGTTGATAACGTAATCAGACGTCCCCCCTCCGACTTGGTTTTCAAAGCCCATATACAAGTCGTCCGAAATCAGCGACACCTGGGCGAATGCGGATGGGGAAACCATGAAGGCTCCGCCAACGAGGATTGCTGCTGTAACCAAATTTTTCATGATACTTTTCATAACTTCGTGTTTGTTTGTAACCGTTGTTTCGTCGTCGTTCATCTTTAAAAATGGCTGCGTGCTAAAACTTCCGTGGACTTGCTCCGTTTTAAAGTGCTTTTGTCTTGCACTGTTATTTCACTCCATGGTCGAGGTGCAAAACCTTATCACGGCCCGAGGCTGCATCGCTGCCAGATTGAGGACATGAATTGTCTGTTTCAAGACCTTGAATTTTATATCGTAACACGTTGTAAAAAAATATCTTAGTCCAACAGCCACCTTTTGGGCAGGACACTGCCGGTCTTTGTCACTGAAAGGTAACTTTTCCATGCTGATATCGTCGTGCCCTGCATCTTTCAGTCCGGAAGCGTCGTTCACTTGGACGAAGATCCTCTCGGGTTGATCGTTAGATTACCGCCATCCGCATTGGCCAGCACTTGAGGCTGGTACCATGCATAATATTGCTGTTGCTGATAAGTCGCGTAACCTTGAGCACCAAGCAAGGCCCGTAACTGATCTTCGGGACCGGAGTCTGCTGTGGAATTATTCTTGCCGGTCGGATTTGGGTTTCGGTCGGCAGGTCCCAAATTTTGATTTGGCATACCGCTGAGATTCGGGTCCGGGTGACTTATCTGGTCCAAGTACTGTTGCCGCACCTGGGCAATGTCAGCTTGCTGACTGGAGTTAAAACCCAAGGCACTCCAATTCACATTTTGCAGGAGTAAAGGGTAGTCAGGAGCTTCTGACTGCGCGTTTTCTGACAGCCTGGAGGTCGGAATGGCTTTTCCCCCATCGTCCGGGTCCTTCGTAATTTCAATGGCTGGCGACGCACGCGGGGATTCAGGCTGGCGCAACAGGGAGAGCTCAATTTGCCTCTGCGCCTGCTGTGACCAAGGCCCGCTACCCGATTCGTCCAGCGCCAGTTGGCTGCGTTCCCAGGCAAATGCCCGCCCGGTATCGCCCCGGACAATATCTTCGATGGTGACTTCCGGGCAGCCCATGGCCCGCAGATTCGCGATATAAAGCCGGTAATCCTTTGTCGACGTGAGCTGACTCCAGCGAAACGACTCTGTTTGCGAGCCTGAAGGCGGTGGGGTAAAGGCAGTGGCCATGACTTGTCCCGGCGGTTTGACTTCGGGCAGGACCGGCAGGGCGGCAGTCTTTTCCCTTTGCCGATTCGCCAGAAGACATATCAAGCCGCCGAGCAAGACCAGGTTCAGCAAAACGGAAATCCTTAACGTTGTTTTCATCTTCATTTCAATTTCAGTCAGCGTCGTCAAAAATGCCGATCCGCTCGTAGCCGCCGACGTGAGAAGGCGGAATTCCTCTGGGGGTCGGGGCGCTCTGTCCGCCGCGTTACCTCGGCGGCGACTTTTCCGTGTGACTGTTGAACCCAAAAGCCAGCCCCGAAAACTTTCGGGGCTGGCCATGACATGGATGCCTTTCAATTACTGACCAGGCAGCGGAAAACCCGTATCGCCGTTTTTATGAACATTCATGAGCGAGTTCTGAATCGCAGCATCATGGCCACCGGGACTGGCTCCCAGATTTAGTGAAGCCAAAGTTTTCACAGTCCCATTAAAGAGGACATTGCCCAATGTGAGGGCCGTGCCGCTGATATTTTGTTTACCCAACAGGTGCTCATGGCCCCAATACCACCACTGGCCATTTTCAATGGCGCCGTTGGAGGAAAGAATACCATCCACCGTCAACCAGCAGTTGGTCGGTTCGCCGCCAAAATTTCCAGAGAAATTCAGGGCATCGGAAGGCCCAAGGTAGCCGACCGCGAACCAGCCGGTGCCGCCGTTGAACGGATCAGGCTGCTGGCAACTGCCCAAAATGCCCAGTGCCTTGGCGACGTCGCCGCCGCTTTCATAACCGTTGTTGCCCTCGTTGGTGAGGATGAGCGCATTTTGATGCGGTGTTTCTTCAATGCCATAACCAATGGAGTATTGCTGCACAGCCCGATGAGCACCATAGGCGCTGTCACCCAGCATGTTCATCCGCGTGCCCGAACCCAGATTGCGGCCGACGCAATAGACCGTAAAGTCGCTGTCATTGGTATTACCGCTGATGAAGTTGGCTGGCAACGCACCCAAGGCAAGCAATGTATTCATTTGGGGCAACGTGATATTTGCGCAATTCACCCATTCATTCGAAGCGCCAGTCGGTATGCCCGAGCCGCTGTTACCGCTCTGGTTGTTTCGGGTGATGGTGAAGGTGACGATGCCTTCCACGCCGAAGTCCTTCAAGGCCGTCTGGGTGTTGGCCACAAACGGGGTCCAGGAAATGGCCTGCGACGTGTCTGACTGGGCCAGGTCCGCTCCGTGGGAATTGCCTTCCATCACGCTGGCGGGCGGATTGGTGGCGATGGCACTGCCGTTCAAGGTGACATTGCTGACGTTCAGCCATGTCTCGGGCGAACCGGCCAGGGGAATGGAATTGCCGTTGCGATCCTGATTTTGCAGCGACGCATTGCACGCTGAGGCGATGCCTGCTTCCGAACCGCTCCAGGCACAATCAAGATAGACCGGACTGCCACTGATGGTCCCGTGAACCGCCGCGAAATTGCAACTGGTGGCCGCGGAGTTGCCATAGGTCACATAGGTCACGGAGCCGGCATCGAACACGGCGCCATTGTTGGTGCCGGTATTGTTTAAAATCGCTGTCATGGCCGTTGAACGGAAGGCCGTCGAACCGGTAATATAGACGACCGGATCCGCGCCGGCCTGGGAGATGATGCCCAAGGCGAGCAATACGGCACTGAATTGGGTGATCTTTTTCATATTCTTGTTGGTCTGGTTGTTTTTTTTGTTTGTTTATTTATTCTTTAGTTTGGTGAACTCGAAACCGGGTCAGCGTTTTCCTCCACTCATCCGGCGGCGGAACGAAAGGAGCAAAAGCCCCGTACCACCGAGCAACGCAAGCGTAGAAGGCTCCGGCACCGCCGCGGGAGTAAAGGTCAGGCTCGGGCTGCTGCCGCTAAGATCCAACGTGAAGAACCCTTGATAGGTGAACGGCTTTTTGACAGTGGTTGAACTGTTGCTGTCATACCATAGGTCCTCGTAAAGGACACCGCCGCTGCCTATAGCTGCGTCCGGATTGATGCCGGCGTCATCATTAAACGTGCCGGGGGCGTAGTTCGGCTCAACAAAGTTTTCCCATGTCTTGGAGCTATCCAGAACGCCGTTGCCCGCCGCAGGAGCAACCAGTGCCAGCTGCGAGAGATCACTGTAGCCAAGCAGGAGGTCGCCTTTATAGAACGATGCGGGAGAGGTGGAACCGGGCACCGAAGGATTTCCCGCCCCGCCACTTCGCAATTGGGTGGCATAAAGGTCCGGTGGGTTGCCATTGGAGCCACCAACCACACCTCCGAACAGGCTCGATGAAGCACCCAGAACGGCGTTAAAGTTGGCCAACGAGAAATCACTGCTCAAATCGACTACGGAAGAACTTCCCACGATGCCGGATGCGGCGCCAAAATTGATCATGTAATCTGAGGTCCCGTTACCCGCCTTGTTTTGGAACCCCATATAAAGGTCGTTGGCTATGAACTGCCCGAACGCAGATGGGGAAACCAACGCTGCCCCGCAAAACAGAAATGCCGCCGTTGTTAATTTTTTCATATAGCTTTGTTTGTTAACGCTTTTGATTTGTTCTCCAAAAAATGGCCCTCGCCTGATAATTCGAGTGACTTGACGGGCAGACTCTATCATGCGCCAACCCAAGACCGCTTCATGTCAGAGGACATGACTCGACTCTTTTAAGACCTGGATTATTAAGCTGTATTCTGTTGCCGTAAAACCGCTTAGCATAAAAGCGGTGCGACGAAATGAAATCTGGGGGGCTTTGTTGCTGAAAGTTAACTTTAGACGGGTCCTGACTGCCAAATCCGTCACGCACTTGTAACAAACAATACCTCCCGCGTCATTTGACAGAGTCCCGTTGCGGCAACTATAGATAGGAGCCGTGGTCATCATGAATAACCTTCGGGATCCAAGGGGAAGTAACGGGAGCTTCTTTTTGATCCAACCGGTTCTGGTGCTGGTCTTGTTGGTCCTGTTTGGTTGCCTGCACAACATCCGTGCCGGAACCAATGCCGTCGCGTGGGGAGCCGGCATGATTTATAAACCGGCGGATACCAATGATTACGGCCAGTCCATCATTCCGGCCGACCTGACCAATGCGGTGATGGTGGCCGGCGGCTGGTGGCACAGTCTGGCGTTGAAAGCCGACGGTACCCTGGAAGGCTGGGGTGATGATTCCCAAGGGCAAACGAGTTTTTTTCCGCCAGGCGCCAACAATTACGTGGCGATCGCCTGTGGATGGTATCACAGTCTGGCCTTGAAGACGGATGGCACGGTAGCCGCAGCCGGGTTTGGTCTTGGTAATCTATACGGGCAGACGGATGTTCCGAACAATCCCGGCAATGTGGTGGCCATCGCCTGCGGCTTTTATCATTCCCTGGCTTTGAAATCGGACGGCACGGTCGTTGCCTGGGGCGGAACCGGCTCTGTGAATTACGGCCAGGGAACGGTTCCGAACGGTTTATCCAACGTGGTGGCGATTGCCGGCGGCGGCTGGCATAGCCTGGTGCTGAAATCAGACGGTACCCTTTTTGCCTGGGGAAGGAATGACAGCGACCAGACCAATATCCCTGCCGGATTAAGCAACGTGGTCGCCATCGCAGCCGGCGCCGCCCACAACCTGGTTCTCGAAGCCGACGGCAACGTGGTGGCCTGGGGCTTGAATACCTATGGCAAAACCAATGTTCCTCCCGGACTGAGCAACGTCGTGGCCATCGCGGCGGGCGGCTGGCATAACCTGGCACTTAAGAGTGATGGAACCGTGGTCGCCTGGGGCGCCGGAACAACTGGAACCAATAGCTTTATAGATTGCGGTCAAAGCATCGTCCCTACCAACCTGAACAACGTGGTGCAAATCGCCGCCGGAAAGGTGCACAGCCTGGCGGTATTGGGAAGCGGCCCGCCGGTGACAAAGGCCATGCTGATCCAGCCCAATCTCGGTGCGTTCGGTTTCAACGTGTCATTGCCGACGCAAAATGGCAGGGTTTATCAGTTACAATACAAAAATTCCCTCACGGACAGCCTCTGGCAATCCCTGCCTTTGAGCGCCGGCACTGGCGGTATGCAGCAATTCACCGATCCCGCAGTTGTCTCTCAGCGATTTTACCGGGTTCTGCGTTGGTGAATCCCGTCGCGGTATCGTTTGTAACTCAGTTGTAACCGTCGTGCCACGCATTTGCCGCATTGAACCGGCAGCATTCCGGCCGCATGCGAATAACCAGAGCAAGGTCCCGGGTGCTTGGGCTGTCAGGGATTGTTACGATGGCGATCGTGAGCACGGCGACCTGGGGATGGTGCTCTGATTCCACCAATACCACTGATCCGCTGCTGGATCTGTTCATCAAGAAAGGGTTTGTGACCCAGCAGGAAGCGGAACAGGTGCAGGCCGAGGCAGAATCCAACCGGACCAATCAGTTCGCTCATGTCGCTCCTCCGTCGTCCCAATGGAAGATTACCAAGGGCATCGAAAAGGTGGAGTTGTTCGGTGACGTTCGCCTGCGTTATGAGGATCGTTATGCCGCTGACCCTTTCGGGAACAGTATCGATTTGCAGCGCTGGCGTTACTCAGTCAGGGTAGGGCTGCGGGGTGAGGCATTTGATGACTTTTACTACGGCCTCAGGCTGGAAACGGGTGCAAATCCACGTTCATCTTTTGTCACCCTCGGCACGTCTACGAGTAGCGGTGCCTACCAGGGTCCCTTCGGTAAATCCAACGCGGGTATCAACATTGGCCAGGCCTACCTGGGCTGGCGGCCGTGGGACTGGGCAGACCTTGCCGTGGGCAAGATGCCAAATCCCCTCTATACCACGCCCATGGTCTGGAGCGGCAACATCAACCCTGAAGGCGCGGCGGAACATTTTAAATATGACGTCGGCCAGGCTGAATTTTTTGCCACGTTCGGACAATTTCTCTATGCGGACCTCAATCCCAATTCCGCTTCTCCGGGATTGGGTATTAACTCGGGTCTCGGACAGAACACCGACAATATTTTCATGTTCGCCTGGCAGGCCGGGTTTGACTATCACGTCACCACCAATACCTTGGCCAAGATTGCAGCCACGGTCTACAATTACACCGGGCTCCAGCAGAGTTCCGTCAACACGGTCGGTGCTCTGTCACCCTACTTCGGCGACCCTTACATCGGTGAAGGTTCTTCCTATTTGGGCGGCGGCTTGAACAATGGCAACCCTCCGAACCCGGCCGTCGGCAGCAGCGGCTACAGCCCCGGCCAGCAGTTTAACAGTGTGCCGGGTAATGCCAGCACGAGCTATCCGTTGAATCAAGTCGGCCTCAATAACCTGCTGGTGCTGGAGATCCCCTTCGAATTCGATTTCAAAATCAGCCAGTTGGATGCACAAGTGTTTGGCGATGCGGCCTACAACCTGGATGGCGAACAACGCGCCGAAGCTGCCGCCGCCGGCTATCAGACGGTTTTAAACGCCCAAATCAATCCTCCGTCCGTTCCCCATGCCTTCCCGGCCCAAACGCAGGATGTCAAAGCCTATCAAGTCGGCTTTGATCTGGCGAGCCAGGGCGGCCGGGGCCTGGTCTATGGCACCACTTCCAAAAAGAATGCGTGGGAGATCCGGACCTACTGGCAGCATATTGAACAGTATGCCCTGGATCCCAATTTGCTGGACACGGATTTCTTTGAGGGCCAGGAGAACCTCCAGGGCGTGTACGCCGCCCTGGCCTATAGTTTCACCGACAATTTCATCGGCACCTTCCGTTACGGCCATGCCGGCCGAATTAACGACCTGCTGGGCACCGGGGGCAGCGGCCAGGACATCCCACAAATCAATCCCATCGATAATTATAACATCTATCAGGTGGACCTGACCTTCAGGTTTTGAAAAGGTCAAACAACTGGTTCCTCACACCTGCGAAATTATCCTTCCGCTCTTTCTTACGTCAGAAAAGCAACTGACGACTTTTCTTGAAGCCCTGCTCCTGCGCGAACGCGAAGTATTCATTCAAATTCGAACGACCTCAACGTGGTGAACTGGATCAAATTGACCTGGAAAACCGCCACAAAGATTGCCAAACGGCGGATGACGGTTAAGTATTGGCCACAAGCATACCATCGGACTGGTCTGCAACATGAGCAACAAGCAACGACGTGGCTTTCAGTCACCAGCCAGGGATAAGACGGCAATCCCCTGGCGTGGCCGATCGTATTCAATTGGAGAAGCCTGCGTACTGGCCTTCCAGGAGCAAAGCCTGGGAAACCTGCAGGCGGCGGCAGATATTTACGAACTCGTTCTCGCCCGGGCTCCTGACAGTGCCGAAGTTCATAACAACCGGGGCGCGTTGTTGCAACAGATGCATCGGTATGATGAGGCGCTGGCGTGTTACGGCCGGGCCATAAAGCTCAAGCCCGGCTACGCTAACGCCCACTACAACCAGGGTACCGTGCTGAAAAGAATGAACCGGTACCGCGATGCCCTGGCCAGCTTTGACAAAGCCCTGGCGCTGAAACCTGACCATGCCGAAGCCTGCAATAACTCCGGCCTTATCTTTGTAACCATCGGTAACATGCCGGAGGCGGAGAAGATGTTTCTGAGGGCGAGTGCGCTCAGGCCGGATTTCCCGGACCCCCTGTTCAATCTGGTAACGATTCGCAAATATCAGGAACCTGGAAAGCGCAGAGGCAAGAAACATCCGCCGACTGCTTGAGATACCCGGCATTCCTACGAACGCCAAAGAAATTCTCTATTTCGCCCTGGGGAAAATCTATGAGGATTGCGGTCGCTACGATGAAGCATTCGAATGTTTCCGGCTGGCAAACCAGATTCGCAACGCGAGTGTCGCTTACCAGCCTGAAGACGTCGTTAGAATGACCGATGCCATCATGGACGTCTTCAACCGGGACTTTCTGGCGCAGCCGTTCGCTCCGCTATCGATCCGCCGGTCACCTTTATTTATCGTCGGCATGCCCAGATCCGGTACGACGCTTTTGGCGAATATATTGTCCCATCATCCTGCCATCGGCACGGCCGGTGAGCTGCCGGCCATCATCGAATTTGCACCTGACTTCGGGGAGTTGGCAAAAAAGGGATTTCCCTATCCACAGGCGGTAAAGTATCTCACCCCGGCCGCCGTAACCCGTCTGGTAAATAATTATGAGCAGCGTCTGGCACGCGATACCGGTTCAGATGCTCCGCTTTACATGATTGACAAGAATCCGCTCAATTTCCGGCACCTGGGCTTCATCTCGCGGTTATTTCCGCAATCGCGGATTATCCATTGCACCCGCAATCCCCTGGATACGGGGCTTTCCAATTATTTCGTACGGTTTCCGCTGAACCTGGATTATTCGTTTGATCTGCGAAACATCGGCCATTTTTACCGGGAATACGCCAGACTCATGGAGCACTGGCGTAACGTTCTACCCCTGAAGATGATCGAAATCAGTTATGAGGAGATGGTTCTGAACCTGGAACCAACAGCGCGCCGGGCGCTGGAGTTTCTGGGATTGGAATGGGACGAACGCTGTCTTTCTCCCCACACCAATCCATGTGCCGTGGAAACGGCCAGCCAGTGGCAGGTGCGGCAGCCGGTCTACCGCCATGCCCTGGAACGATGGCGTCATTATGAAAAGCATCTTACTCCCCTGAAGGAAGCCCTGCGGCTGAACGAACAAACGCCTGTCGGGTGAAAGGCCGGCGCCTGTTCGGCCGCACCGTCGGGAAGCCTTGGCCGTGAGCTCACAAGGATCTCGGCGCGATCCGGGTACCCGGCGTGCTCCCGTGACTTCCGCCGGGTCGTGATAATGGCCAGTCATTGATTCACCGCTCGCACGGGCTGGTCGCCGCGTCAAGGCGATAGCGCGCCACGGCCCTTACAGCGGCGCGACTTCGGTGGCTGGATTCTACTTGATATTTACATGTGCAATGATAAGAATAGCTTGAATCAGACAAAGACAGTATGAGACCGCAACGATACGCATGGGCCACTTTATTCTCAGCGCTGCTGCTTTTCCGGGTCTCAGCGGTGACACTTTACGTCAGCTTGGACAGCACCAACCCAGTTCCACCCTATGCCGATTGGAGCACCGCCGCCACAAACATTCAGGATGCGGTTGACGTTTCAACGAACGGTGATTTGGTTTTGGTGACAAATGGTGTTTATCAAAGCAGCGGGAGATTGAGTAGTGACGGAGCGACTAACTGCGTCATCATAACCAAGGCGATTACGCTGGAAGGTGTCAATGGACCCGCAGCCACGTTGATAGATGGCAGGCAATTGATGCGCTGTGTGTATTTACGTGACGGCGCAATGTTGACCGGGTTCACCATAACGAATGGAAACGCAATCAACGGTGGCGGCGTGTGGGCGACCAATGGCAGCAGTGCAATCGTTTCCAATTGCGTATTAGCCGGAAATATTGCCGGTTTAGGTGGAGGGGCATTTGGCGGCCGTATCAATGATTGTTTGATCATTGGAAATGGTGCTTACAGCGGCGGTGGAGTAGCTTATTCGCAGGTGACCAACAGCGTCATCCTGAGTAATTCCGCTGCAGCCTACGGCGGTGGAGCGGAAACGGCCAAGCTGTGGAACAGCAAGATTTTTCAAAATACGGCAGGCTACGGCGGAGGAGCGGACGGTAGCAGCCTTTACGGATGTTTGATTGTAAGCAACGTGGCTTGGGCATTTGGGGGTGGAGTGGAGCAGCCGGGATCGCTCATCAATTGTACCATTGTTGGTAATTCTGCAGGCCAGTGGGGCGGCGGGTGTGATGGTGGCAATTTTACTTACAGCTGTATTATTTATTACAATGTTGTTTTGACTGGAACTGAGTCCAACTACATGGGGGGTGGGAAAATGGTCAACTGTTGCACAACACCCCTGCCAAGCATTGGTGTAAACAACATTACCAATGCTCCTAGTTTCGTAGATTACACCAACGGAGATTTTCACCTTCAATCCGATTCGCCCTGTATCAATTCTGGAATCAACAATCAAGTAGCTACTATAACTGATCTTGATGGCAATCCACGTATCGTAGGTGGCACGGTGGATATTGGCGCTTACGAATATCAAACGCCGGTCAGCCAGATCTCCTATGCCTGGCTCCAACAATACGGCCTGCCCATCACCACCAACACCGATACCTCCGACTTGGATGGCGATAGCATGAACAATTACCAGGAATGGATCGCCGGCACCGATCCCACCAATGTCTTGTCCGTTTTTGCGATGTTGCAGCCCGTGCCCACAAATAATCCAACGGCGCTCGTTGTAAGCTGGCAAATCGTATCGGGAAAAAGCTATTATCTGCAACGCAGCACAAGCTTGGGAACGCAACCGATATTCTCAACCATCCGAAGCAATATCCTCGCTGTTTTTGGTCACAACGGCATGCTGAGTGTCACGGACACCAGCGCCACCAATGCAGGTCCTTATTTCTACCGGGTGGGTGTGCAACAATAGAAAAGAAGCAAAGGTGAAAACGCCGGTTATAATTTTCGCTCTGCTGTTGGTCATTATCAGTCGCACCCCGGCGGCGACACCATCGCCGGGCCGAAGCAGTTCTCCTTCACCTTACGGTACGAAAAGAGAGCGATAAAAGCGTTGTGGAAAAAGAGCTGTGTTAGTGTCCGCGAAGATGAACGGCGAAACATTTGTCCCCAAAGAAATCCAGTCAACAAGGTTGGTGGAAGCCAGCACGGTGTAATTCAGTCCTGTTACGCCATCCACATCGAGTTGGAACTGGCCGTTCGTGGAACCCAAATCAATGTTCAAGGTCGGGGTGGCGTCGGTATAAACAACAAGGCTGGCTGGGGCGCTGGTGATGGAGTTGTACAAGTTTGTCACAATCACGAAGTAATTGCCCGCATCTGACAGTTGGACGTTGGTCAGCGAAAGCGATGAAGAATTTGTGCCACTGGAAAGCAAATTCGTTTGGTCGGAAAACCACGCGTACCACAACGGCGCGGTGCCGGTGGCGGAAACGGTAAACGTCGCGTTCGAACCAAGTGGAACGATTTGATTTGATGGTTGCGATATTAAGACTGGCGGTGCCGGTAAATTGGTCCCAAAAATTTGATCACAATGGAAATTGAAATGGCTTTTGAGCGCAATACTGTTAACCATGAAAGCGCCGGCAATATCGTAGGGATTGCTGCCGCCACCAGCGAACGTGACATTCGCTTCGGGTGCATAAATCCACGCGGACAGATTGGCATTGCCAGGAAAGACGATGCTGTTGCAGGCGGGAAGGCCATAAAGTTTGAACGTGGGCGCGTATTGATAAACATTGTTCACGGAACCATTGCCGACGTCAAAGGTCGCGCCGGTATAGATTTCAACGTTCGCATTGTTGGTTACATTGAGTGTCAGATTGTCGCCGCTTATCATTCTGATCCCGTTGGTCAGAAAGAGGACGCAATTGGAAGCGTCGATGAAAATGCTCTCTTGGTGGTTGGTGATGTTGAAGAAGGCATAAAAGACCCTGTTGCCGGGACTGGTTATCAGCCCGGGTACGTTTGTGACCAGATAATAATATGTGACTCCGCCGATGTTGGTGCCCGACGAATAATAACCCGGGTCCAACCACCTGCCGCTTGGCCAACCAGTACCGTAGTTGTACAGGGAATTCGTCGGTGTTGGTACAAACACATTACTGAAAACTACGTTCATGTTGCTTAGTTGATGTCCCGATTCAATGCCCGTATTGGCCGGGCTTTGGGGATTTGGACCAATCCAAGCCAGATCGCCGACTGAATTGCCATTGCCTTTGAGCACGACCCCGCCGCCGGGACCGGTATCCACAAATCCATATATTATAACGCCGCCATTCAATGTGATAACACTCGAATCCGTCCCAACAAACGCCTGATCGGTTCGAAAGGTGTTGGTGTAGGTACCAAAGTTGTGGCCTTGGAACCACCAATTGGAGTGCCAGAGACTATACGAAGGGTTGGCCGAATCGTAACTGTCCACTATATTATTGCCACCCAAAGTAATAGAGGTTGGAGTTATTATTCCCCTACCCAACTGGCCGCTGGCACATAACGCGGAACACAACAGAAAGCAGCCACTCAACCACAAACCGATGAAAAAGTGAAAACCAGTTTTCGTTCCGGTAAAATGCCGAACTTTCAGGGCTTGCATGGGTAAAGCAGAGCAAAAATCGTTCCTTCCGGCCCGAATTCACGTTAGAATGGCTTCTTACTGGCAGCGAAGAAACTGTTCGCAAGTCAGGTCGAATCGAAGTCTGGCAGCATTCTGTCAATCGTTTCAGGCGCGTTCACCCATTACACATTCTGTCAGAGCACCACCCATGGCCACGGCGGTGAAACAGAACTGAGCGCGGAGCTGGGTGGCGGTACCGCCTAGACGGTCAGCCAAGCAAAAAAGATTCCTTTCGGTAGCGTCACCAGCGCCGGTCCAAAACTGTTTGCTGAGGTTCAGAACGATGCCACCCAGCGACTACGTCGTCCACCATGGTGCCGCTTAAACCTCGCTAAACTCTGTAAGACAAGCGTTTGGCGGGCGGCAGGATTCATTTTTCGCTGGTCGGGGCCGGGATGTTTCAGGGTCTTGGGTAAAACGGCGGAAGTAGTGACGAAGTAGGTTGATTCGATACACCCCTGTTACTACTTTTGATACTACTCGCCGGAATTGGCTGCGGCTAGAACGAGAGAACCCCTTGTTTCATTGGCGCGTCCGGCAGGACTTGAACCTGCAACCTTCTGATCCGAAGTCAGAAGCTCTATCCAATTGAGCTACGGACGCCCAACCCACAGTCTGCCCGTTTTCTGCCGGCAATAAAGCGGATTCGCGTGCCGGTTGACTTGCCGCTCTTGTCCCGCTAGCGTGCGAATTGTCATGGCGAAACAGCCGTTCTCGCGTCTGGCCAAAATCCTGTCCGACATCCGCGCCGGCACAGTGGGGAATTGGCATCGCGCCGAAAGTGAATTCAGCCGGCTGGAGCGGTTTATGCACTTTTGTGTCCTCCTGTGGACCAGTTTTGTGCGCAACCGTTGCCCGGTTCGCGCGGCGGCCCTGTCCTACACCACCTTGCTGGCGCTGATCCCGCTGCTGGCCGTGGTCATCAGCGTCACCAGCAGCCTGCTCAAGAGCGAAGGTGAGGAAAAAATTTACGAGGGGATTGATAATTTCGTTTCCGATGTCATGCCGCCGGCCAGACTGGACACGAGTACACCCGGCGCTGCACTGAACATCGGCCCGGGCCTGTCCATCGTGTTGGCGCAAACCAACTCCCCAGCCGTTGGGGCAACCACCAACTCTCCCGCCCTCACCACGAACGGAATTCCGGAAACTGCCGCCGGCAACACCCGGATCGAGACCGCGCAAAAAGAGGCGGCGAAATACATTCATGATTTCGTGCAGAACACGCGCAGCGGTGCCCTGGGCGTGACGGGCATGATCGTGCTGGTGTTCATCGCAATTCAAATGCTGGCCAGCATCGAAGCGACCTTCAATGACATCTGGGGTGTCACGCACGGACGCAACTGGATTTGGCGAACGGTGATTTACTGGGCGACGATCACCCTGGGCCCGTTACTGGTAATTGCCGCGGTGGGACTGACGGGCGGGCCCCATTGGCAGGCCGCTAAGAGACTCGCCAACGAAACGCCAATCATCGGTGGTTTCATTTTTGATCTGCTGCCGCTGGTCTGCTTATGGCTGACCTTTACCTTGGTCTATCTGTTGGTGCCAAACACCAAAGTGCGTCTCGACGCCGCGCTCATTGGGGGTATTGTCGGCGGTTCGCTCTGGCATCTGAATAATGTGTTCGGTTTTCTCTACGTCTCGCGGGTCGTGACCAACAGCAAAATTTACGGCAGCCTCGGCCTCATACCCGTGTTCATGGCGGGTCTGTATTTGTCATGGCTCATCCTGCTGTTCGGCTCGCAAGTGGCCTACGCCTTCCAAAATCGCCGGGCCTATTTGCAGGACAAACTGGCCGAAAATGTGAACCAACGCGGCCGTGAATTTATCGCCCTGCGCTTGATGACTTGTATCGGACAACGTTTCCAGCGCGGACAATCACCGGTTACGCTCCAGGAAATTTCCCTTGAACTTGACATCCCCAGCCGGACGACGCAGCAGGTCCTTCAGACCCTTCTGGCTGCGCATCTGGTCAGCGAGATTGCCGCCGCCGAGCCCGCGTACAGCCCCGCCCGCCCGTTGGAGGCCATCACGGCTCATCACGTTTTGCACGCCATGCGCGCGGGCAGCGGACAGGAGTTGTCCGTACGCAATAACGCTGTGCGCGCCGAAGTGTATGGTGAATTCGCCCGGATCGAGGAAGCCGAACGTCAGGCGGCTTCGTCTGTAACCATGCTTACCTTGGTGAATCGGCTTCCCGCTCTGCCAGAAATTGCTGCGCCCGGCAAATCGAAGATATAATTTTCCAGTCCTCGCCCGAAGTGCAAAACACGGATGTTCCAACCGGTGTGTCCACCACTGAAGGGGCGGCCATTATGGATAGCTTTACGCCCACAATTGCCGGTCCAGTGAGCGATATTGAATCGCTTCGGAAACATGGTCACTGAGAATATTTCCCGACCCGGCGAGATCGGCAATGGTCCGTGCCACTTTCAAAATCCGGTCGTAGGCACGGGCGCTCAGATTTAAATCCGCCATCGCGTTCCGGAGCAATTCTTTGGTCGCCTCGTCCAGTTCGCAGAATTGTTTCAGCTCCCGCGTGCCCAGTCGCGCGTTACAGGTGATTTTGGGCTTGTGCCGGAGACGCTCCTGTTGCCGGCGGCGGGCGGCTACGACCCGTTCGCGAATTTGTATCGAGGTTTCACCATTCTGGTCTCCGGCGATCTCGCGGAATTTCACCGGCGGCACTTCGACGTGCAGATCAATGCGATCGAGCAAGGGACCGGAAATGCGGCCGAGATAATTTTGGATTTCCCGCGGTGAACAGCGCGATTCACCGGGCATTTTGCCGTCGGGCGCCGGGTTCATCGCCGCGACCAGCATGAATTGCGACGGAAAAGTCATTGTCCCCGCCGCGCGCGAAATGGTGACGCGCCCTTCCTCCAGCGGCTGGCGCAACGTTTCCAACACACTGCGTTTAAACTCCGGCAGTTCATCCAGGAACAACACGCCATTGTGCGCGAGTGAAATTTCGCCGGGTGTCGGATTGATATTACCGCCGAGCAGACCGGCGTCACTGGCTGTGTGATGCGGCGCGCGGAAAGGACGCCGGGTGACCAGTGCCTGCCCCGGCGACAATAATCCGACGATGCTGTGGATTTTTGTGGTTTCGAGTGCTTCATTCAAAGTGAGCGGCGGCAAAATGGTGGGCAGCCGCTTGGCGAGCATGGATTTGCCGGTGCCGGGCGGACCGATGAGCAGTGCGTTATGCCCGCCCGCAGCGGCAATTTCCAGCGCGCGCTTAACGTTTTCCTGACCCTTGACTTCGGCAAAGTCCAGATCGTCGTCGAGAGGCTGATCGAACAGGCTGACCACATCCACCCTCGCCGGGGGTACCTTCACGTCGCCTTCCAGAAAATCGGCGGCTTCCCGCAAATTTCGAACCGGAATGACCTGCAATCCCGAAACCACCGCCGCTTCGGCGGCATTCTCGGCGGGAACGAGCAAGCCGACTTTCCCGTCCGCCCGCGCGCGGAGGGCCACCGGCAGGGCGCCCTTGCAGGGCCGCACCGCGCCCGTCAGCGCGAGTTCACCGACGATGACAAAGTTATCGAGCTGGTCGGTTTCAATCTGTTCACTGGCGGCCAGCATCCCCAAAGCAATTGGCAAATCAAAACTCGGGCCTTCTTTTTTTACGTCAGCGGGAGCGAGATTGATGGTCGTGCGGCCCATCGGAAATTTAAAACCGGAATTGGCCAGCGCCGTGATGACCCGGTCGCGGGACTCTTTGACCGCGGCATCGGGCAGGCCGACGATCACAATCTGCGTGTCACCCCAGCCGGCGTTCACTTCCACTTCGACCGGGTAGGCTTCAATGCCGGTCAGGGCGGAGGAACAAATCCGGGCTAGCATGGCTGGAGTATTAGCCGCTGCCGTGAGTTATCGAAAGGAAAATTATTTTTCTAAATATCAGCCCGGCCGGATGTTTTGGCCTCCACCCGAACGCGATCCAGCAGGAAAACCACGGTCAGGAAAACCAGAAAACGCATGACCGAATTCCAGGTGACGATCCCCAAATCCAGAGAACCTCTGAGCTGAATGCTCTGGATGGCAGACCAACAGGTCACGGCGATGGCCGCGGCAAAAATTCCCCAACGGCGACCGACAATCAGCGTGAGAATCGCAGAGGGCATCATATAGAAAAGCGCCATCGTCATGTCGGGACCGGTGGAATAATCAATCGCCACCACGCCGCCCAGGATGGCATAGCTCAGCAGGATGGTGATGCCGTGGGTGGCAAATAATTCGCGCGGGGATAACCGTTCCACCGGTTGGTTGACCGAAAGCCATTTCTTAATCTGACGATAACTGCGCAACCAGGCCAGCGGCAGAAATTCAAAAAGCAGGCGTTTTCCGTCGTCCAACGTGCAAAAAAGCTTGCCCGATATTCTGTAATAAAGGCGCTCGGCAACGGCAGGTTCACGTTCGGCAGACGAATTGATTGGATCTTCGAGCCAACGGCTCTGGAGACGGTTCCAACGCGCGCCAAACCGTCGCAATTTTGTTTCGACTGCCGGTTTGATGTCTTCCCGTTTGCCGCAAAATCGCTGACGCTCGATTTTGCCCTGGCGCAGATGGTTGTGCTGTGGCCCGGGATAGACCGCGGACAAATCGGCGCTGGCCAGATCCAGCATCCGTTCGTCAAATTCAATTCCTAAAAACCGGCAAATGTTCCCGCAGGTTTTCCGGGTGTCATCGATTAAACCATTATAACTGACATGAC
Organism: uncultured Verrucomicrobiae bacterium; assembly: GCA_963708525.1. GTDB lineage: Bacteria > Verrucomicrobiota > Verrucomicrobiia > Limisphaerales > UBA11358 > UBA11358. The sequence continues at coordinate 397,849 of CAVPTH010000009.1, forward strand.
AAATCCGGACCTTTGCGCGACTGAGTTCGGCCGCCTGTTGAAGCATTTGTTCGTGGTAAAAAATAAGCCGGCTTAAAATGCCCCGCCGCCTGAAATAAGGCTCTTCCCGGGCGGCACGAACGATACTCCGATAAATTTCGACCGGGTCGCGCCAGAGCAGGACGAAGGAACAATCCGGATGGCGCCGCGCGAGCTGTTTCAACCGCGCACAATAATAAGGGGATTTTTCCCCATAGAGCATGCCGTTCCTGGCTTCTCCGAAAGTGCGATATAGATCCTCGGGGGTACGAGCCTCTTCCAGCCCCCGCAAACTGCCGCCAAAAATCAGCCGGTGGCGGGAGAGCGCCCCGTTGTAAAATTCCTGGCGTTGTAACCAATCGCGAGAGAAACGCACCCCGGAAAAGGTCTGTGGAAAATCCCAGACATCACACTCATACATCAACGCCATCTGCGGATGCTGATTGAGCATGGCATATAACAGCGAAGTGCCGGACCGATAAACTCCGACCACAAAAACGGGATTTGTAGCAGCTGGGGTACCCCCGTTAATTTCCTGGCTTTCCGTCGGCATTGAATCAGATGGTAAACTTTTCATTTGCCTTGTGCAATATCAGAATCGTTGCTGAAGTTCATCGTTTGAAAATTTCATCACGCTTTTGGCCCTTTCGCAGGCGTTTGTGTTCTATCAGCATGAGAAATGCCAGCGCGCAGCCTCATTCCAGGCCGGCACCAGTCCTTTTCAGGCTGTGAGGGTTGTTTCCAGACCGCGGGACGCCTGCCGCTTCGCGAAATTCGCCGGCCAGTAGCCGACGCTCTCCACCATCAAAAGCTCAACGTTGGACGGCGAGTTTTTGCACGTGACGCTCGATACGATCGGCCGCTTCGATGAGCTGATCGTAACCGGTGGCAAAGCAGGCGCGGCAGAAGCCGGCGCCGTTTTCGCCAAAGGCCGTGCCCGGCACCATGGCCACTTTCTCCGCCTGCAACAGGCCGATCGCAAAATCTTTCTCGTTCAGCCCCGTTTTGGAAACGTCGGGAAACGCATAAAACGACCCGCGCGGCAGATGACATTTCAGACCGATTTCATTAAACCGGCGCACGATGAAATCCCGTCGCCGCTGATATTGCTCGCGCATCGCCTTCATGCCGTCCTCACCGCGCAACAGTGCCTCGATGGCCGCCTCCTGGCTGATGATGGACGCGCACATCATCGAATACTGGTGCACCTTCATCATCGCCTCGATCAACGTCGCCGGCCCGCACGCGTAACCAATCCGCCAGCCCGTCATCGCAAACGCCTTCGAAAAACCGTGCAGGAAAATTGTCCGTTCCTTCATGCCCGGCAGGCTGGCGATGCTGGTGTGTTCGCCTTCGAACGTCAGTTCGGAATAAATTTCGTCGCTCAGGACCAGCAAGTCCTTCTCAAGGCAGAATTTCGCGATCGCCTCGACCTGCCTTCGGTCGCACGTGCCGCCGGTGGGATTGCAGGGTAGGTTCAGCATCAACAATTTGCACCCGGGCTGCCACGCGGCCGCCAACGCCTCGGCGGTCAGGGCAAAATTGTCCTTCGCATAAGTCGGCACCGGCACGGCCACGCCATGCGTCAGCGTGATGCTCGGATGATAACTCACGTAACACGGTTGGTGGAACATCACCTTGTCCCCCGGATTTACCAGCGCGCGGAACGCGATATCGAGCGCCTCGGAAACGCCGACGGTGACGAGGATTTCGTCCTCGGGCCGGTAGCTGATGCCAAAATTTCTTTCAACGTACCGGTTGATGGCCCGGCGCAACTCCATGAGACCGAGATTCGAGGTGTAATGAGTCTTGCCCTTTTCAAGCGCGTAAATGGCCGCCTCCCGGATATGCCAGGGCGTGTCAAAATCCGGCTCGCCGATGCCCAGCGAAATCACGTCCTCCATCTTCGAAACGACTTCAAAGAAATCACGAATGCCCGAGCGGGGCAGGTTCACAACATGGCGGGCGATGAAACGAGTGGTGTCCATGGGAAATTCGGAATTCGGAGTTCAGAATTCGGAATTCGGAATTCGGTCAGGGCGTGACCTTCAGCCGGTTGTTTTCTTCGGCTTGCACGTCCAGCAGAAAGCCCTGTTCCTTGTAGGAGCGCAGCAGGAAATGGGTGGCCGTGGACAACACGCCTTCCAACGTGGACAATTTTTCCGAGACGAACCCAGCCACCTTTTGCAGGCTGGACCCGTTGACAAACACCAGCAGATCGTAACCGCCGGACATGAGATAGCACGACTCGACTTCATCGAACCGGCTGATGCGCTCGGCGAGCCGGTTGAAACCGCCGCCGCGTTCGGGCGTGATCTTCACTTCGATGACGGCACGCACGACACCGGCTTCTTCCTGCGCCAGATTCAACACCGGGCGCCAACCCAGCAGGAGCCGGTCGTTCTTGAGTTGATCCAACTGGCGGTTGACCTCGGCTTCCGGGAGATTGAGCACCTGCGCCATTTGCGCCGTGCTCAAGCCGCCGCCTTCGAGCAAAAGTTTGATTAACGGATTCATCGGAACATCAGTTTCGCAAAAATCCAGCGTAAATCCATAAATAATTCTGGGGGAAGTCTTCCATCAGTTCGTGCTCTACGGAGAAATACAGACTGGAAGGAATCCTTGCAGCGGCAGAATTTGGAGAATTGGACACGAATTTCACGAATTTCCAAGCCCATCCCCTTAGGAGCCGACGTGAGGAGGCTCATTCTGTTCAAGGCGTTTGGCTCGGAAAATTTGAGACTCGTTACCTTGACTCCTACGAAATTATCATTTTGGATTCCGGTAGCTGCCAGCCAACTCTGAAGTAATATTCCGTAATCAAAAAATCTTGATTCCCGTGCTGAAAATGATAGGTCGTTTCAACCCGGAACGCCGGTATTGGTTCGGCGGCCTGGTTTTCAAGCAATGACGACTAAACAAATCTTGATTTTGCTTTTGGCCTGCGCCATGACCTCCGTCGGTGCAGCGAATCCCACGCTCACCATTGAAGCCGGAAACCCCGTCGCTAAAGTCAGTCCCCTGCTTTATGGGTTGATGACCGAGGAGATTAATCACAGCTACGATGGCGGGCTCTATGCCGAACTGGTTCGGAACCGGGCTTTTCTGGACAGCCCGAGCACACCCGCGCATTGGTCTGCAGTTCAGGATATAAATTCAGCCGCGACTCTGGCGCTGGATCCCGCGCAGCCACTCAACACCAACCTGCCGGTCAGCCTGCGGGTGGACGTGAGCAACGCCTCCAAACGTCATCCCGCCGGCGTTGCCAACGAGGGTTATTGGGGGATTCCCGTCCAGCCGAAGGCCTCTTATCACGCGTCGTTTTATGCGAAGGCTGCGCCCGGTTTTTCGGGATCGATCATCGTTTCCATCGAAGCGGATGATGGCAGCAAAGTTTATGCAAAAGGCGAAGTGTCCGGGCTCACGCAAGACTGGAAGCCATATGAGGTGACGTTGGAAACTGGCAAAGTGAAACCGACGACGAAAGCGCGTTTTATTCTCACCCTCGATCGTCCGGGCACAGTCTGGTTTGATCTCGTTTCCCTGTTTCCACCGACGTGGAATGACCAGCCCAACGGATTTCGCAAAGACCTGATGCAAATGCTGGTGGACCTGAAACCAAAATTCCTGCGGTTTCCCGGCGGAAATTATCTGGAGGGTGACACCGTTGCCACCCGTTTTGACTGGAAGAAAACCATCGGCCCGCTCAGCGAGCGGCCCGGTCATCGTTGCCCCTGGGGATACCGCTCCACCGACGGCATGGGACTGCTGGAATTTCTCTACTGGTGCGAAGACATGGGCGCCGAGCCGGTGCTGGCGGTCTATGCCGGATATTCGCTTGGCGGTAAGCATGTCAATCCGGGTACCGATCTGGAACCGTATGTGCAGGAGGCTTTGGACGAGATTGAATACGTCACCGGCCCGGTAACCACCAAATGGGGGGCTGAGCGCGCGAAAGACGGCCATCCGGAACCGTTTCCTTTGCACTACGTTGAGATCGGCAACGAGGACTGGTTTGACAAATCCCTCTCTTACGACCAGCGCTTCGCTCAATTTTCCGACGCCATCAAGGCGAAATATCCCCAGCTTAAATGCATCTCCACTGTCGGCACGGAACAACCGGAAAAACTGCGGGTGCATGGTCGCCAGCCCGATATGCTGGATGAGCATTACTACCGTTCGGCCCAGACTTTCCTGAAGGATTCGGCGCATTTTGATAAGTATGACCGCAAAGGCCCGGAAATCTTCGTCGGAGAATGGGCCGCTTACGACACTTCCTTCCCGCCCTGGAACGGGCGTTCAGCGAAGGAGCCGCCCACCGCCAACATGACGGCCGCGCTGGGCGACGCCGCTTGGATGACGGCGATGGAACGGAATTCAGACCTCGTAAAAATGCAATGCTATGCGCCTTTGTTTGTGAGGGTGGATCCGGGTGCGAGACAATGGCGGCCCGACCTCATCGGTTTCGATTCGCTCACCAGTTACGGCTCGCCCAGCTATTACGCCTTCAAGATGTTCAGCCGGAATGTCGGCGACGAGATTCTCAAAGCGTCATTGGACGATGCCGCGCTTCACTATTCGGTGACGAAGGACAGCAAGAGCGGGGTAATCCTGATTAAGCTGGTGAATCCCCAACCAACGCCCCAACCGCTTCATCTGAATATCCAGGGCATGACTTCCCTTAAACCCACAGGCACGGCCACCACGCTGGCCGCGGCACTGGACGCAAACAATTCGATTGATAAACCAACGAATGTAGCCCCAGTGACTACCGAAGTTTCAGGCATCAAACCCGAATTCGATTATACACTCCCGGCAAGTTCCGTAACCGTGCTCCAGCTCAATATCCAGTAACGCTCAATTCACCAGCCGATACCAGTTATTGCGCTGACGCGGCTCGTAACCGAGGTCACGGATCAATCGTTGCATGTCCGCGACGGTCATGCGGAAAGTGGTGCCCGCCTGGCTCACGACGTTTTCCTCGATCATAATGCTGCCGAGGTCGTTCGCCCCGTATTTCAATGCCACCTGGCCGATTTCCTGACCTTGGGTCACCCACGAGCTTTGGACATTGGTGAAGTTATCGAGGTAAATCCGGCCCAGCGCCTGCGTCCGCAAATATTCGTGCGCACCGACCGTCGGCGCTTTCAACTTGGTGTGTTCGGCCTGAAACGTCCAACAGATGAACGCCGTGAAATGGCCGGGCTGGACCGCGGCTGTCCCAGCCGCAGCAGCGTCGACGGAAGCAGGGTGACTCGAATCGTTGGATGCATTTTTCGAATTCGGATATGCTGCGGGTGAGGACACCCGCGCTCCGTTGCCATAGGACAACGACTTGTCCTGCTGCACCCGGAGCCGCTCCAAATGCTCGATACGGTCTTCGATTGCCTCTACATGCCCGAACATCATGGTCGCGCTCGAATACAAACCCTGTCGGTGCGCCACGTCCATGACCTCCAGCCAGTCGTCACTCATGGCCTTGAGCGGTGAGATGCGCTGACGCACGCGGTCCACCAGGATTTCCCCGCCGCCGCCGGGAATTGAGCCGAGCCCGGCGGCTTTGAAGTCGCCGACGATTTTGTCCAGTGGCTCGTTGAATACCTCGCGGAAATGGATGAACTCGCTCGGGCTGAACCCGTGAATGTTGAAACCGGGAAATTTGTTTTTGATATGCGACAGCAAATCGAGGTACCACTGTTTCGTCAGTTTCGGATGATGCCCGCCTTGCATGAGAATTTGCGTCCCACCGAGCGCAATGGTTTCCTCGATCTTCCGGTCCATTTCATCGAAGCTGATGACGTAGGCGTCGTCATCCTTTTCCACACGATAGAACGCGCAGAACTTGCAGTAGACATTGCAGACGTTGGTGTAATTGACGTTGCGGTCAACGATGTAGGTGACGATGTCGTTGCCGCGCCCGTCGAAATCCTTCGCCTTGGCCAGCTGCCGCCGGCGATCCGCGAGTGTGCCCAGTTCCTCCAGCGGCAGAGGATACAACCGCAGGGCCTCGGCCTGAGTGATGCGGTCGCCGTCCCAGATTTTTTGGAGCAACTCGTCCAATGACGCGTCGTAAATCACAGGGCTAAACTAGCGAATAAGCGCCGGTTTAACAAGTTCGGCCACGGACCGGCCGCCAGCGCCAGTAGCCGGCGAGGATACTGCCGATGACCGAATGAAACGTCGCGGAAATCGCGCAGGGCAGGGCGGCCAGGGGCATTGCGGCAAAATGCGCCTTCGCCAGCGCGGCGCCTAATCCGGAATTTTGCATGCCCACTTCCACGGAAATGGTCCGGCTGGTCAATTCGTCACAACGCAGCAACCGGCTGAACAGGTAGCCCAGGAAAAAACCGCCGCTGTGCAACAGGAACACCGCCAGAATCAGTACACCGCCCGACCGCTGGAAATCATTGGCGCTGCCACCGATGATGCTGGCGCAGATCAAGGTAATCATCAGCACCGAAATCAACGGGGACACGGGCAGGACGAATTTTACAAACCGCGGTGTGTAACGATTCAGCGCCACGCCGATGACCACCGGCGCCAGTACGATTTTCAGCGTGCTGAGAAACAGTCCCAGCGCGTCCACCGGCACGTATTTGCCGGCGAGCCATTTTGTCAACAACGGCGTCATCACGATGGCGCCGAGCGTCGAGCACATCGTCATCAGCACCGACAGCGCGACGTTTGAGCGGGCGATGTAATTGACCACGTTCGACGCCGTGCCGCAGGGACAGCACGACACGAGAATGAGGCCAACGGCGAACGGCGTTTCCAGCCGGAGCAGATGCGCGATGCTCCAGCCGAGGAATGGCATGATGGCGTAGTGCGCCACGAACCCGATGCCCACCGCGCGCGGCATCTTCAGCACCCGTTTGAAATCGCCCACGCTCAACGTGATGCCCATGCCGAGCATGATGACTGCCAGGCCCCAGGTGATGAAGTCCCCGCTAAACCACGTGAACCAGACCGGATGTGCCAGCGCCAGCACACCGCCAAGCAGAACCCAAATCGGGAAAAGATTGGTGGCGAGACCAAGGACTCGATTCATGCTGGTAGTCAGGCCATTAGACCATGCCCTACAATAAAAGTCATCCGGATTTGGTGAAGGCCGCGCTTTGCATTTTCTTCTGAATCATCGAAACTGAAGGCATGGCGGGCGACAAGACATTCCAGGTTGTCGTGCTCGGTGCAGGCTTTGGCGGCCTGTTTTTCTGCAAACATTTCCGGCATCCCCATGCGCGCGTGACTGTCGTCGACCGCACCAATCACCATCTGTTTCAGCCGTTGTTGTACCAGGTCGCCACCGCGGGCCTTTCCGCGCCGGAAATCGCCCAACCCATCCGCTCGATCCTGTCTCACCGGTCCGACGTCACCGTGTTGCTGGAGGAAGCGACGGATTTCGACCTCACCAACCGGAAAGTTGCGCTCCGCCAAAGCACGCTGGAATACGATTTTCTGGTGCTGGCGATGGGAAGTCAGACCGGTTACTTCGGCCATCCCGAATGGGAGCCATTTGCCCCGGGCCTGAAAACCCTCGACGACGCTTTGCGTCTCCGCAGCCGCATCCTGCTCGCGTTTGAAAGGGCTGAAAACGAAACAGATCCGGCCGAACGCGACAAGTTATTGACCATCGTCATCGTGGGCGGCGGCCCGACCGGTCTGGAACTGGCCGGTGCATTTGCCGAGCTGGCCCGCACAGTTCTGAAACGCGACTTTCGCCGGATTGACCCGGCTCAGGCGCGTATCATTTTAATTGAAGGCGCACCACGGGTGCTTTTGAACTATCCGCCGGACCTTTCTGCCAGCGCCCAACGCCAGCTTGAGGCCCTCGGCGTGCAGGTCCGTACAGCGACCCCGGTTAAAAACATACGTGCCGGCGAAGTGGAGCTGGCCGGCGGCGAAATTCTCCGTGCCGGAAACATCGTTTGGGCCGCGGGCGTGGCCGCCGTGCCGCTCACCCGAAAACTTGGCGTGGAACTGGATAAGGCCGGCCGGGTGAAAGTAAACCCGGACTTAAGTGTGCCCGGCCATCCGGAAATTTTCGCCATCGGCGACCTCGCTTTGGTGGTGGAACAAGATGGAAAACCGGTTCCGGGTATCTGCCCGGCGGCGATGCAAATGGGACGTCACGTCGCCCGAGTAATTGAGAGTGAATTGAACTCCGGCCCGAAACGAACGTCACGGTCGCCGTTCAAGTATTGGGACAAGGGAACGATGGCGACCATCGGTCGTTCGGCCGCCGTGGCATGGATCGGCCGGTTGAAAATCTCCGGTTATCCGGCCTGGCTGGCGTGGCTGTTCGTCCATCTGATTTTTCTCATCGGTTTCCGCAACCGGCTGGCCGTATTGCTGCAATGGACCTACTCCTACTTTGCCTACAAACGCGGCGCCCGCATTATTACCAACCCGCCGTCGGAACCGGAACACACGCTTCGTCCTTGAAGGGACCGGGTTAAAGTTCCAACCGGGGCCCGTGCGGCCAAAGCAGATTTTTCAGCGCGAACAGTTCCAGGGCAAAGGGAATGTAACCGCCGTAACCCAGCAGCGGCATTTCGAAGACGTGCAGGAATTGCGCGCCCGGCGTGTGATAAATCCATCGCGGCCACGACCAGTAATTCCACATCTCCCAGAAAAACCCGCAGATGAGCGCGCCGAGTGACAGGGAGATCACCGGCCGCCAGTCGCCGTGTTGCAGCCATTCCAGGAAATGCCTCCGGCCCAGACAGCGGTTCACCGGCTCGAAAATCAGCACCAGCGAAACCCAGACAAACGGATAAAAGAATTTCGGCCAGACCAATGTCAGCGACAGCAGGACCAGGCCGGTGAGCAACATCTGCAGATTGACCCGGGGCGTATCGGGAATCCGTGCGCCTGTTCGCATCGACTTGACCCAACGAAATGTCCGCACCAGTTCCGCCGTCTCGAATACCGCCGGCATGACCGTGGAGAATGACAGCGTGCACAGCGCGTAGTATTCAAGCGGGGTGAATGTGCCGGCGCCGAGATATTCCCAGTTGCCCGTCCGCCAATTGATGATTTCAAACAGCCACCAACCGGGTACGGACAGGAGGAAGAGCAGGACAAATCCTTTCCGCGAGCGCGTCCACAAAGAAGCACCCGTACGTCCGCAAACCAATGCATCCACCACGAGGATGTAACCCAGCCACAAGGGAAAGAACAAATACGCTGTCCGTAGGCAGGGCAGGGTCCAGTTCAGCGGCCAACACACCGCCAGCAGGAGTAATCCCAGCCTGCCTTGCGGGGCCAACCGCAACCCTGGTCGAGCAGCATCCATGATTTGTCCGTCAGAAAATAATCCTTCGGCTTCGGATTGCAAAGCCGGACGAATACAAGTAATCGCGGAGAAAATACGGTAGCCCCGAAACTGATTACGAATCAAACCTGCTTTCGCTGGGGTGATCGTCGTTTGCTATTTGCGGAGCTTTCCAATCCGGCGGGAAATCGAATTGAATCCACCGGAGGCGGACGCTGCCCGGAGCGTTCGTCGTCTCTTCCTGACTTTCCGGTGTTAAAAATTCCACAGCAGGGTGAACAGGAAGGAATGCGTCTGGGCGCCTCGAAACCCCACGTCGAAATTGGGCGACGGCGGATAGCTGAAAGTGGGATCCCCGGTGGCAAAGTATTTGTAGCCGAAATCAATCGAGAAATTCCGATTCAACCGGAAACGCAGCCCCGCGAAGAACTGCCCGGCTGATACCACATCACTTTCGGCACCGGTAATCACCGTCGAACCATCGGTGAAGCGGTTGGTATCAAAAATCACGTCGGCGCCGCCGGCGCCCGCGCCGGCATAGGGAGTGAGGTCGGTGTGCGGAATCGGGCAGGACAGGGTGACGTTGGCGAGGAATGGCACATTGTACAGGTGCGAATTGTCCGAAAGGTACCCCGGCACATTGTTGATTTCTGCTCCGATATATCCGGATTCAAAATCCAGGGCCACAAATCGGTTGAAGGCCCAGCCGAACGCCCCGTCAAAGGCCACCCCGGTCTGATAGGTCACCGTGCTGGAAACCGGGCCGCCGAATTGGGTTAGCTCGCCGTTTTCGAAAAAGGACGGGCCGGCGCCCATGCGGAAAATTGGACCGCCGCCGGGAGGCAGATCAGATTCTTCCTGCTCCTGCGCCATGACCGCATTGAGGCCAAGCACCCATGCGACAACACCAATTAAATATCGGCATTTCATAACCTCCATTCCTCCTTCGCAATTATTCGACTGAACGGCCGATAAAAAAGTTCAATGCAAATTATACGTGCGTGAGTAAGAGAAGGTTACGCGAGACTGGTCAGTATGGATTTAACGGCCAAAAAAAATTTCCAAAAAAAACTCTTGCGTTATTTTTAACTGTGACTATCATAGTAACAGTTATGGCGATTAACATTCAGTTTCCGATTGCAGTGCATATCATGGCCGCGCTCGGTTATCGCTCGGGCCGGGACACGACCTCCGCGCAACTGGCATTGAGTGTCAATACCAGCCCCAGCTTTGTGCGGCGGACGCTCGCCAAATTGTCGAAAGCAGGTCTGGTGGAAACCGCCACCGGCAAAGCCGGCGCGTGCTGGCTCGCCAAAGACGCCAAAAACATTTCGCTATTGGATATTTACCAGGCCGTGGACGCGCCCAAGGCGTTTTCCATCCATCATTACACGGAACAAAAAGCCTGTCGCGTGAGCTGCCACATCAAGGAGGCGCTGGACCAGGCTTTGGCCCAAACCCAGAAAGCCATGGAAACCAGCCTGGACGACATCAACCTGGCCCAAATCGTTTCCCAGGTAAACCACCCCTAAAAAAAATATTTACCCGTAATTGTTACTTTTTTAGTCACAATAACCAAACAACCAAACTAAAGGAGAAAGGACAGGACATGAGCACGAACAAAAAACTAACCGGCAAGGTCGCCGTCGTCACCGGCGCGTCCAAAGGCATCGGCGCATCCATTGCCAAACACCTCGCGGCGGAAGGCGCCTCCGTCGTCGTCAACTACGCCTCCAGCAAAGCGGGGGCCGACAAAGTCGTCGGTGAAATCACCGCGCAGGGCGGCAAAGCCATCGCCGTGCAGGGCAATGTGGCGAAGAAGGCGGACATCGAACGCCTGTTCGCCGAAACCAGGAAAGCCTATGGCCAAACCGATATTCTGGTCAACAATGCCGGCGTCTATGAGTTCAGTCCGCTTGAACAAATCAGCGAGGACCATTTCCACAAACAATTCAACACGAACGTGCTTGGCTTGATTCTTACGACGCAGGAGGCGGTGAAACATTTCAACGGTGACGGCGGCAGCGTCATCAACATCAGCTCCGTGGTCGGCGTCAACCCGTTGCCCAATGCCGCGGTTTACAGTGCCACCAAAGCGGCAGTGGATGCCGTTACCAAGTCGCTCGCCCAGGAACTGGGCCCTAAGAAAGTCCGCGTGAACTCCATTAATCCGGGCATGATTGAAACGGAAGGCACGCATGCCGCCGGCGTCATTGGCAGCGACTTTGAAAAGAATGCCGCCGCTCAAACGCCGCTGGGCCGCATCGGCCAGCCGCAGGACGTGGCGACCGTGGCGACGTTTCTGGCTTCAGCGGATTCCGGCTGGATCACCGGCGAAACGTTTCTGGTCTCGGGCGGTTTTCGTTGAGCGAAAACAAAGTCATCAGCGGCGGACAGAATTCCTTTCTGCCCGCCGTTTTTATTTAAAGGCCAAGGCGAACAATTCCATCAGCACTCTATTCCGGCATCTGCAATTTTACCTTGTCCGCCACCTGGGCCACGTCCTTGTCGCCACGGCCGGACAGGTTCACAATGATCAGCTGGTTCTTCCGCATTTTCGGCGCGCGTTTGATGACTTCGGCGATGGCGTGCGCGCTTTCCAGGGCGGGAATGATACCTTCGAGCCGCGCCAGTTTCATGAATGCTTCCAAGGCCGCGTCGTCCTTGATGTAGGTGTATTCCACGCGTTTCTGGTCGTGCAACCAGGCGTGTTCAGGCCCCACGGCGGCGTAGTCCAGGCCGGCGCTGACGCTGTGCGTGAGTTGGATCTGGCCGTATTCATCCTGCAAAATGTAGCTGCGCGTGCCCTGCAACACGCCAAGCGAACCGCCGTGAAAACGCGCCGCGTGCTGATTGGGTTTGATACCACGCCCGCCTGCTTCCACACCGACCATCTTTACGGACTGGTCGTCGAGAAACGGATAGAACAGACCCATCGAATTTGAGCCGCCGCCGACACAGGCAATCAGCAGATCGGGCAGTCGTTCCTCCTTTTCCAGGATTTGCTGGCGCGCTTCGTCACCGATCACACGCTGGAAATTCCGGACCATTTCCGGATACGGATGCGCGCCATAAACAGTACCCAGGATATAATGCGTGGTACGGACGTTGGTCACCCAATCACGCATGGCTTCGTTAATGGCTTCCTTGAGTGTCTGCTGCCCGGCCTTCACGGGCACGACTTCTGCCCCGAGCATTTTCATGCGGTAAACGTTCAATTCCTGCCGCCGGCAATCCACCGCGCCCATATAGACCACGCATTTCAAACCGAACATGGCTGCGACAGTGGCGGTGGCCACGCCGTGCTGGCCGGCGCCGGTCTCGGCGATGATCCGGCTCTTGCCCATCCGTTTGGCGAGCAGAATCTGTCCGATGGTGTTGTTGATTTTATGCGCTCCGGTGTGAAGCAAATCCTCGCGCTTAAGATAAATCTTCGCGCCGCCTAATTCTTTGGTCAGTCGTTCGGCAAAGTAAAGGGGCGTAGGCCGGCCGCAGAATTCCCGCAGGTAATAATCGAATTCGCGCTGGAACGCCGGGTCCTTCTGAGCGCGCCGGTATTCGGCATCCAATTCCTGCAGAGGCTGGATCAGCGTTTCAGGTACAAAACGGCCGCCATAGGGACCGAAATGGCCCTGGGCGTCGGGTAAACTCTTTGCGGCAACTGAACTCATACCGACATTTTCACGCAAAGGCGCGGGGGGCGCAAAGAGAATTTATATTGGAAGGCACTGCTTCGTCAGTGCCCAAAAAAAATTTGAACAAAAGGATATACGCGATGTCAACTGACATTGAGGTAAAATTCCAATTCTTGTTATGAAGCCAAAAGCTCTTCTGCTGGCCTGTTTGGGCTTGGCGCTATTCCAGACTGCCCTGTTTGCCGGTCCCCTCGACAATTGGCACTGGCGTAACCCCCTGCCCAATGGAAATCCCCTTGTGCTGCCGCACAATCTCCATGGCATCGTCTTTACGAACGGGATTTTCGTGGCGGTTGGCGATTCCGGAGTGGTGTCCACTTCGACCGATAGTACCAATTGGACCGAAAGTGCAACGGCAACGGTGAATAACCTGAATGCCATCGCGTATGGTAACGGGTTGTTTGTTGCTGTGGGCGATGGAGGTGCGGTGGAATATTCAGCCGATGGGATAAACTGGGCGCTGGGGACTTCGGGCACGACCGCTTCACTCAAAGCTGTGGCTTACGGTAACGGAACCTATGCCGCCGTGGGCAGCGGCGGTGTGATCATCATGTCAACCGATGCCGCGACCTGGACCACGCAGACTTCCGGCACAACCGGCGATTTCATTGGCGTGGCCTGTGGCAGCGCAGGGTTCGTGGCCGTCAATCACGATGGGAACGGCCAAATTTTTGACCAGGTCTATTTCTCTTCCACGGGGTCGCTTTGGACCCACTACACCCTGGACGCGCCCGGCACCGGCTACAACGGTGCACCGACAATTCATGACATTGTGACGTTTGCAAAAGGAGTTTACCTGATTGGCAGCCGCCGGGCGGCCTCTTCCGGGTCATATAACCTTTACATTTTCACTTCCACTGACGGCAACACTTGGGCCACCAATCTGGTTGGGAATATTGAAACTTTTACTTCGTCTTTATCGTACAACTTTTTTATGACCGGAAATGGGAATGTAATCGCGGCAGGATGGGCACCCGGAGAGGGGCTGCCTTTTCTTCAATTTTCTACCAACTCCACTGCGTGGACAACCGTGTATAATGTTCCCACTGTCGCTCAGCAAGGTAATGCTGGCGCCTTTGGCAACGGGATCTATGTGATCGTAGCCTCGTCGTTCATGGGCTCTCTCCCGCCCATTTTGACGTCTAGCGACGGCTTGAATTGGACCAATCGTCAACATGCACCCGCCCCGGCTGTCGGCCCCACCTACACCGGCACCAGCATCGCCTTGAATAACGGGATGTACGTTGTCGCCACGCCCAATGCGGTTCTGATTTCTTCGAATGATGCCGTTTATACTGTGGCGAGCAACACGCCTTCCATCTCCTCAGTGGCCTCTTTGGGCGGCGGTTTTATCGGTGTCGGGCCGGGAGGAACGATATACCAGTCTGGCGACGGTCTTTCATGGACCCAGCGCAATTCCGGAACCTTAAGTAACTTACGCGGAGTCACCGGCGGAAATGGATTGCTGGTGGCTGTAGGCGACAACGGCGCCATCCAGACCTCTTCGTCCGGCACCGTCTGGACCAGCCGGACTTCCGGCACCTCGCTGGCACTTTTTTCAGTGGCTTACTCCAACGGACTGTTTGTTGCAGTCGGCCAATTGGGCACGGTGCTGACATCCACGGATGGAATTTCGTGGACGGGACAATTTTCCGGCACGCTCTCCAACCTCCTGTCGGTGGTTTACGGCTCGGCGGGTTTTGTGGCCGTGGGTGTGGGAGGCACCATCCTGACATCCACCGATGGCACCAACTGGTTCCAGTCGAATTCCGGCACGCCTTCCACCCTTGAAAGCATCACCTCTGGAAATGGCTATTACCTGGCGTCTGGCGATAGCGCGGTGGTAAGGACTTCTCCCGACGGGATTGTCTGGACTCCTCGCAACATCGGCGCGACCGGAGGTCAGAACCTTTATGGCTGCGCCTTTCTCAGCAACCGGTTTGATGTAGTCGGCACCGGAGGAACTATCATTGAATCCGATGTTGTTCCTCCTTTGTTCGACGTCCAAATTCATCTGCAGTCCGGTATAAACTGGCTGACAGTATTTGCGCCTGCCGGCAGCAATTTCCGCATCCAATCCAGTACGAACCTCGTCGTCCCGGCGTGGACCGATGCAGTTTCCTTTTCGAATGCATCACCCATAACGCAGTGGACCAATGGCGCCGTGGGCGCCGGCCAACAGTATTATCGTGCGGTTTCCCCTTGAGACAGTCTGATCCCTGCTTCCGCTTGTGTGGCAAAGATTACTCGTTTTAGTTCGCCTTTACCGCCGCCACCAGTGCGTTGAGCGAGGCTTCGGCGTCGCCGAAGAGCATCCGGGTGTTGTCCTTGTAGAACAAATGGTTTTCGATGCCGGCGAATCCCTTGGCCATCGAACGTTTCATCACGATGACGGTCTGGCTGTGGTCGGCTTCGATAATGGGCATGCCGTAGATCGGGCTGGCTCTTTTCTTCGCGTGCAGCGGGATTCACCACGTCGTTCGCGCCAATGACCAGACAGACGTCCACGCGGACCATCGAGGGATTGATCTGCTCCATTTCGTGGAGCTGGTCGTAGGGCACGTTCGCCTCGGCCAGCAGCACGTTCATGTGGCCAGGCATCGGCCGGCCACCGGATGAATCGCGAACTGGACCTCGACGCCGCGCTTGCCGAGTTCGTCGGACAGTTCGCGGACCTGATGCTGCGCCTGCGCCACCGCCAGGCCATAGCCGGGAACAATCACGACCCGCTGCGCATAGCCGAGCAGTAGCGCGGCTTCGTCGGCTTGAATCGGTTTGACGGTCCCAGCGATTACCGCCGGCGGCCGCCTGTGCCGCCACCACCGGAGCCGAACGCCCCAAACAACACGTTCGTGACCGGCCGGTTCATTGCCTTGCACATGAGGAGCGTGAGCAACGTGCCCGACGAACCAACGAGAGTTCCGGCGACAACCATCGCCAGGTTGTTGATGGCGAAACCGTCTGCCGCGACCGCGAGACCGGTAAAGGAGTTGAGCAGTGAAATCACCACGGGCATGTCCGCGCCGCCGATGGGCATCACCATCGCGATCCCGAAGAACAGCGCCAGCAAGAACATCACGATGAACGCGGTGATGGCGTTGTGGCCGGTGGCATTGACCGTGAGCCAGCCGCACAACCCGAGAATCACCAGCAAAATCAGGCCATTCAAAAAATTCTGACCGGGAAAGGTATGGGGTCTCTCAAATTTCCCCTCCAGTTTCAGATACGCGATGATGCTACCGGAGAACGAGAGTGAGCCGATGAGCGTGGCGAACAGCATGGGGACCGTAATGGCCGCCGCGACGTCTTCCAGGCCATGCGCGTGCCGCAGAAATTCCAGAGTGGCGACCAGGGCCGCCGACCCGCCGCCCAGGCCGTTGAAGGCCGCCACCATCTGCGGCATTGCGGTCATCTTGACGGAATAGGCGCCAAACGCGCCGATGACGAGACCGATGACGATGCCGACGGCAATGAGCGTGTAATTAAAGTTCCAACCCTGCGTCCAGACGGAGCCGCCTTCGGTTTTGTGCAACGCGAGCAG
>CAVPTH010000010.1:0-185922 GCA_963708525.1 uncultured Verrucomicrobiae bacterium
GCTGGCCATCAAGCTGGCCCGCGCCGTTTATTTCATGCTGCAAAAACCACACCGTCTTCGATCCCGAACGGCTGGTGGCGGCGCTTGAGCCCCAATGATTTTGGCCCTGGCAGCAGTCAACCCGGACGGTCTAACTGGATCCGACGTGGCAAGGCCCGCATGAGTCACCGACCAAACCATGGTGCTGCGAGCACCGGCGGTCGGCGTTGGGCACGCAGGAATCCGCCGATTTGATTGGGAACTGCCGCCGAGCGGCCAACTTCGGCTGCGACCGCCCCGGGGGCGAGCTATGGCTCGCAGCCCGGCTCGTTTAGCTCGGCCAAGCCATCACCAACGAACGAAAAGGAATTTGGCGACTCCGCCCCAACCGCACGTCCGCAAAAAACTGGAGCCCCAGTGGGCAGCCGTCTTTCAACTTGAATGGATAGCGGGTGGGTGTACTGCAGAGAGTTTCTGGACCGGGATGCGGCGTCCGATCGCGTCCCTGGAAAGCGGGTTGAGGTTCGGCCATTCATGGCCGGACTCCGGCCCGCTCGATTGAGTCCGCATAGGTGTTTAGCCGGGCGCCCGCGTCCGAGCTGCCAAGAGAAATTAAGTCGGAGAGCCCGTTCGCTGGACGTAAAACGGAAAGTAAAATTTTCCGTCAGGGATGCTTTTTGTCTCTTGACCTATCGGGCTTAATAGGCACAGCCACCGGAGACTGAGCCTGGCTGCAATGATGATGTCCAAATTTCATAAACCCGTCAAACTGACAGGCGCGGTGGCTGTTGCCTGCAGCGATTTGATACTCACTTCTAAGCCCTTTTGGTTTTGGGTTATCATTGGGGCGAAATGGGCGGGGAAGTGTTCAAGCACTTCCCCGCATGACTTGATACATAACCGGTGCCTCGCGGCACCTATCTGTCTAACGCTATGAAGTATTACACCTCCACCACACAATTCAACTGCGGAATCGATCTGCACGCCCGCCAAATGTACGTCTGCCTCATGGATCGGGACGGCAAAAAGCTCGTCCACACCAACATCCGGAACAACGACTTCGCGTACTTCCTCAAGCTCATCGCGCCTTATCGCCACGACCTGACCGTCTGCGCCGAATGCATGTTCGGCTGGTATTGGCTGGCCGATGCCTGCCAGGCGGCTGGCCTGCACTTCGTGCTGGCCCACGCGCTCTATCTCAAGGCCATTCACGGCGGCAAAAACAAGAACGACCGCATCGACTCCGAAAAACTCGCCCACCTGCTGCGCACCAACCTGATCCCGCCGGCCTATGTCTATCCCGCCGACAAACGACCCCTGCGCGCGCTCTTGCGCCAGCGGCTCTCTACGTCTGGCAGCCGCAGCTGAACTGCTGGCTCGCATCCAGTCCCATCAACTGGCCCACAACCGGCCCACGCTCCGCCAGACCCGGCCCAACCGCGATCCGTGGGAAGCAACAACTCCTGGCCGCAGGAACCCGATCCGGTGCGCCAGTTCGCCCTGCAAAACGATCTGGCCATGATCCGCCATTACGACGCACAGATGACCACCCTGGAAGAGGAACTCTCAAGCCTCACCAAACAAACGCGCCGCCGCGACTACGCCTTGCTCCAAACCGTGCCCGGCATCGGCGAATATCTGGGCCTGACCATCCTCTACGAGATCGGCGACATCGAGCGTTTTCCCACCGTCAAAGATTTTCTTTCCTACTGCCGGCTGGTCAAAGGCACGGTGGCCAGCGCCGGCAAGATCAAGGGCCTGCGCGGGGCCAAGCTGGGCAATCCTTATCTGCGCTGGGCCTTTGGCGAAGCGGCCGTGATCGCCAAACGCGATCACGCCGTCATCGGCCCGCTGGCCCAACGGCTGGAAGCGCGGATGAACGGCAACAAATTCAAAGCCAACACGGTGCTGGCCATCAAGCTGGCCCGCGCCGTCTATTTCATGCTCAAAAACCACACCGTCTTCGATCCCGACCGCCTGGTGGCGGCCTTGAGCCGCAACTGATTTGGCCCTGGCGAGCCGTGAACCCGGACGTCTAACTGGAGCCGATCCAAAAACGCGATGCCCTCACGAGTCACAGACCAAACTCATTGGTGCCTCGAGCACCGCCGGTCTGCGTTGGGCACGCCAGGACTCCGCCGATTTGATTGGGCACTGCCGCCAGGGCCATACCGTGGCCGGCGACCGCCGGGGCGCGAGCTGAGGCTCGCAGCCGCCCCGGCTCGCTTTAGCCGGCCACAGACATCACCAACGAACGAAAAGAATTTTGGCGACTCCGCCCCAACCGCACGTCCGCAAAAAACTGGAGTCCCGACTTGATCGGGACAGCCGTCATTTCACTTGAATGGATAGCGCATGGGTGTACTGCAGAGAGTTTCTGGACCGCTGCGTGGCGTTGGATCACGGGGCTGGAAAGCGAGTTGAGGTTCGGCCAAGGCCAGGACTCGGACCGGCTCGATCGAGTCCGTATAGGTGTTTAGCCGGACGCCCCGTCCGAGCTGCCAAGAGAAATTAAGCCGGAGAGCCCGTTCGCTGGACGTAACAACGGAAATGTAAACTTTTCCGTCGGATCCTTTTTGTCTGTTGACCATCGGGCTTAATAGGTGTTAGGCGGCGTCGCCATCGCTTCCCTTGAGCAAATTCAGCCACCGCAAAGCTTTCTCTCGGTCTGTAAATATCTGCAATTTAATCTTCGGATTATCGTTAATCGATTGAAACATCAACGCAAACCCGTATTGCATCGGTCTCGCAGCAACAATCGCTGATTTCACTCTGTTCTTCAGCGGCGCACGGCGTCGCCTGCCCGCAAAATCCTCCATCACTTTGTACTCCAAGTCCATGGCTTCAGTCGGCGAGAGATCAACTATCCGGTCAGGAGTCACCTCAAATTCGGCTTCTATCTTTTCGGCCTCATCCGCCAGGCGTTCGAGGTCTATGGAAGTAAACGTGCCGTGAAACTTCACGTCAACGATGCCATTCTCAATTTTAAGGTCAAAGGCCATAGGTGAAGCCGCCTAACGTCCAGGGTCAGGCACTGCCGAGCAACGACGCCGACCGCGAAGCGGAACTGGCCGCGCCATCGGCAGTTGCCTGCACCCTCTTGTTCGGCGGCGGCGTAAAAATACCGAGAAGGTCAAACCGAAAAGCGCGAGTGGTAGTGCTGACGCCTCTGGAACTGGGGTCGCGGTAAGATCGTCGTAATACCACCCAGGAAGATTATATGGATAATTCAGGCAAGAAAGTACAACGCTCTGAATCCCGGTCGGAGAAGAGACGCTCAACTCGCTATATTGACCGAAAGAGGTGGTCAAAGTATCACTGTCAACCTCCACACCCCTACCGCCAAATCCCTGCATCGTAAAGGTCCCTTCATAGGAAGGGCCTGACGTAACATAGATTGAAACCGAACTCATGGGCGTATCAAACGCAATTGTCTCTGGCGGGCTCGCTCCGACGATCGGAAGCCCGCTGAAAGCCAAGAAATTTTGGCCACTGAGGGCTAAGATGAGAAAATGCCCGGCGTCATTCGCGATCCTCCCTCCAACGCCATTAGCGGGGCCGCTGAAATGGACGCCAAGCGGTGCGTAGAGATCCGTTAGTGGAGGAGCATTTACATCAATGTAGGGAGGTGCCGTGAGTGGGTTATCGTAAGCGTCCGTATCAAAATTGATGATGACTGTTCCTGCCAAGGAATTGAAACTCAGAAGCAAGGCTGCTGTAGCGAGAAAGATTAGGCTTGATCTCTTCATACAGGTTTTTGGGTTTAGTGTGTGACAATTGCCGAACGTTTCATAGCTGAACCACGGCAACCGGAGCCGGACTCAGCAATGCAACTGTGACAAACTAATCTCATAAACAATCCAAAACTTAACGGGCAGTGGCCGTTGGTTCCAGCGCCGGGTTAGACTGCCTGCGTTAATCGCAGTTAGTGTCTTAGCCGGAAATACTGAGGTCCTGCTGGTAATGCAACAGAGTAATAAGAGTTAGTTCCATCAAATAGAATACCATTTGTCTGAGCGGTCCATCCAGATGTATTCGATAAATTAGTGCTGCTTTCCAAAACAAACGAGTTTTGGTTTGTCGCCCAAAAAACAGTCACGAATCCTTTGGTCTGCTCAATGCTCAATAACGGTGGATAGATGACTCCCGTAAAAATCGTAATCCCACTTACGATTCCCTCGGAAGCAGAAAATGCACAATAGTCAGGATACAGATTGGTAAAATTCAATGAGACAGTTCCTGTTGAAGCGTCTCGATCTTGGCCGATATTACTCGTTCCCTTATACGCAAAAAGGCCGGCGAAGTCGCCTCCAGCATTAGCTTCGATGCTTGAAACGGGCTGACTCAAAAGCGAAAAATCCAAAATAAGGCGTGACGGATACAGCCACACATATCCGGGGTCAACCTCATAAGAGCAAGATCCCGCAAAGCCCTGTTCAGACTCGATTGTCTCATTGAAACTGAGGATGACATTATTGTTCGTCCATGTCTGACCGCACTGCACTTGCGCCGGCACATTATCAAATGTGACGGCAATTTCTGCGGCATGATCAACGCCAACAATAAGCAGTGCAAGACCGATGATTACTGTTTGGATGATGGTTTTCATAATTTAACTCAGCCTAACGGCAAAAGCTCAGGCTCGCGGGACCAACCAGCGTGAACCGCGAAGCGGAACTGAAACCGCCATCCCGCGTTGCCTGCAGCGAGAGGCTGTGTGAAAACTCATTTTTCGACCATCCCATCCATCTGCTCGATTCATCAAAATGCGTCATAAGCCAAATGTGAGCGAAGTTTCTCCGAGTCCGGGACTTTTCACACGGCCTCGCGCTGTGTTAGACGGCGTGCTCATCTTTATGCTTCCGCTTCTGTCTCGGTCCATGTCGCCACTCGTCAATGATGACATAGAGAAACCAAACCGATGAAACGAACGTGGAACAACTCACCAGCCAAAATGCAACTGGATAAAGTGGCTGGCCAAAAATGCCTCGTGCAATCGTCAGCCGATAAATCTGAAAATCCAATGCCAAAAACAATCAAAAGAGCAGCGAATAAAACGCCTCTGAACCAACGATTCCTGACAGGTATTCGAGTCTTCAGTAATGACGAAATAGTTAGCATAAACTCTCGACTCCTAACGACAAGGATGAGTGACCCTGCGCCTGTGGCTTTCACATGATATCAGCATGGCCACTCCTAAGCCGATGAGTGCAAAGCCGCAGGGTTCCGGCACGATTGATAGCGATGCATTGTCAAAATATACATTTTCTGTAGTGGTTTGGCCGTTATCCATGAAGAGAACAAATACCATACCATAACTGGCTCCTACAGGTGCGGTGCCGAAAACTGACCCTCTGTACCAGGTGTTTTTGGACGGAATAGCGTAGGAAAAGCTTGCGTCGTTGGGAGTTGGATCTTCTACAGTACCAATTTCGGTCAACGAGGAATCCAAAAAGCCGATTTCAAGAGCCACGTTGGGATGAAAAGTTCCACTGAAGCCAGTATCCGTCAGGTACGAGACGTCAAACTCGTACTCGACACCAGGGGTGACACCACTGACTATCTGATAGGCCACATCTGGATTCCAGTTATTGCCCGGGGTATTCTGCTCAAGCAGGCCATGCTGGCCAGCTGTCAGCTCCGCTTGCCCAACACTACCATGGAGTGCCCAACCTTGATTCACCCCAGAAAGTCCTGAAGGATAGGTTGGGGATGCGGGAAAAAACTCAGATGCATCTTCAAAGGAAGAATTAACGAGAAAAATTTGTGCTTCTGAATTTGATGCGCAGAACGCAATCGCCAGCGCAACTCCCATTTTTATAGCAAGGATTTTAGTGAAGGCATTCATAATTCAATTCTTTCTACACGGAACACCGGAAATCCTTTTGGTAGGTCTTCAACCCGACAAATACCGTAGCAACAGCCAAAGCCTGCAGCCCCAAAACTACGCCTTACCAGATTTTTTGCTCTTGTGGCCATTGTGGTAATGAACTGAGCCACATTATATCTTACATAAATTTCTAATTTCGTCACCAACCTTATTTAGCTAACTGGAAAGCAATACCTGAGAATTTCATCTCACGGGCAACTTTTTTCGTATCTTAATCCCCGCATTTTGTCAGGACCTTGTCAGGAAGAAAAAGCACTTGCCGAGTTTTTATATTCTGCAAGTGCTTGTAAATGAATGGCGCACCCAGTAGGAGTTGAACCTACAACCTTCTGATCCGTAGTCAGATGCTCTATCCAATTGAGCTATGGGTGCACCCAAAGGGAACAAAATCTACGAGTCGCATCCCGCCCGCGCAACACCTTTTCCGGTGATTTTGCCGAATCGAAGCCAGGCGGAAAAAGCCGGTTCGCTTCCCGGCGGCCGGTTTCCATGACCGATTTATTTAAATCTCAGGTTCTGCAGCGCCAGCGCCACCGCCGTCACCACCAGCATCAATCCGCTCGGCATGAATTTTTTGGTCTGGGCCAGGCGGATGGCAAACACCACCAGCAACACCGCCATGGCCGTGTTGGCCAGGATCAGCGCGAAGGCCGGTTGAAACACGCCCGGAAGGGTCGTCAACGCCAGCACCGCCGCAAACACCGCCGAGGTGATGAGTGAGGCCTTGCTCTTCCCTCTGTAAAATCCAATCAATCCGCCAATCAACAGCAGGAGGATGTAAATCCACACGATCCAGGTCGCGAAATTGTGCATCCGCGCAGGTTGCCTCAATTCGCCACGGTGTCCAAGCTCAGAATTTCGCCCGGTTCACACTCGGCAATCACCTCGAACGGACGGCAGCACACCTCGCAATCCGTCGTGAACCGCTGGAACGACACGCTCGTGTCAATCGCCATCTCGAACCGTTGGCCGCAAAACGGACATTGAATGTTCTCCGAGACTTCCATGGGCCAACGTCACCCGAGGATGCACAATTGGCAACTGCGAACTTTTGGCCGGCCCGCATTCCGGGAAAATCGTTTTGCGCCCTGCCTGGTTCAGGCATCCTGGAGTTTCCCGGACAGGTAGGTTTCGTACGCGCTCAAATCGAGCAGGCCGTGGCCGGAAAGATTAAAGAGAATCACTCGTTTCGTTCCCGCCTCGCGCGCCCGGTTCGCTTCTTCCACCACTGCGGCGATGGCATGGGCGGATTCCGGTGCGGGCACGATGCCTTCCGTGCGCGCAAATTGCGTCGCCGCCTCGAATACTTTCGTCTGGTGATAAGCCTCGGCCTCCATCAAACCGAGTTTGAGCGCGTGGCTGACCATGGGCGACATGCCATGATAACGCAACCCGCCCGCGTGAATCGGCGGCGGCATGAATTTGTGGCCCAGGGTGTACATCATCAGCAACGGCGTCGTTTCCCCCGTGTCACCGAAATCGTAACGCAACTCACCCTTCGTCAGCGTCGGACAGGCCGACGGCTCGACGCCAACGATGCGGTATTTCTTCTTCTCGGTGATTTTTTGTGGATGAACGGAAACGCCAGGCCGGCGAAATTGCTGCCGCCGCCGCAGCAGGCGATGATGGAATCCGGTTCCTCGCCGGCAAGTTCCATCTGTTTGATGGCTTCCTGGCCGATGACGGTCTGGTGCAGGCAGACGTGATTGAGCACGCTGCCCAGCGAGTATTTGGTGTTTGGATGTTTGACCGTGTCTTCGATGGCCTCGCTGATGGCGATGCCGAGGCTGCCCGGGCAATGCGGGTCTTCGGCCAGCAATTTGCGGCCATATTCGGTCTGGTCGCTCGGGCTCGGATGCACCGTGGCGCCCCAGGTATGCATGAGCATGCGCCGATACGGTTTGTGCTGGTAACTGACCTTGACCATATAGACGTTGCATTCCAGCCCGAACTGGCTGCAGGCAAACGCGAGCGATGCACCCCATTGACCTGCGCCGGTTTCGGTGGCGAGACGCTTGGTGCCGGCGACCTGGTTGTAATAGGCCTGCGCCACCGCCGTGTTGGGCTTGTGACTGCCCGCCGGACTGACGCCTTCGTATTTGTAATAAATATGAGCCGGCGTTTGGAGCGCCTTCTCCAATCGCACCGCCCGGATCAACGGCGTCGGCCGCCAAAGCGCGTAGATTTCGCGGACGGGTTCGGGAATTTCCACCCACCGTTCGGGGCTCATTTCCTGCTGCACCAGATTTTCCGGAAAAATCGCCAGCAACGCCTCCGCGGGGATGGGTTGTTTGGTACCCGGATGCAATGGCGGCGGCAGCGGCTCGGGAAAATCGGCCAGCAGATTGTACCAGTGTGTGGGAATTTCCTTTTCGGAAAGACTGAAGTGAATTTGCGATTTCATAAACCCATCAATGCCCTACAGGCGACAATCCGATACTATCATTTCCGGTTTTGACCGTCACGTGTGAAATGAGGGAAGATAATCCGTTCTGCGTCCAAATCATTGACGGGAATCTTCATTATTGAACAGTTCCCGGCAGCCGACGGTCGAAAAGACACCGGCGTTGAAGCGGGTTGGAAAGGGGAGAAGAGAAATTTCGTGTCCTTCCCCATTGGACAAAGTGAAAAGAGGGGCGATATTTAAGGGACGAGGGGGAGAGCTGCGAATAGCGCTAAGGAAAGGTGCGTTGAGCGATGATCAAGTTGTTGCATGTGTTGTTTGTCGAAGATTCTGAGAATGATCTCAAGTTGTTGTTGGAGGAATTACACCAAAGAGGTTACGAAGCGGTCTACGAGAGGGCCCAAAATCCAGCCGAATTGACTTCCGCGCTAGATCGCCATCCCTGGGACGTGGTGCTATCGGATTATGTGCTGCCGCAATTCAGCGGGCCCGATGCCCTCAAGTTGTTGCGCGAAAAAGGCCTGGACGTCCCTTTTATTGTCATTTCCGGCACTTACGGCGAGGAGGCGGCGGTGGACATGATGAAGGCCGGGGCCAACGATTATATCGTCAAAAGCAATCTCTCCCGTCTGGTTCCAGCGATTGAACGGGAACTGGAAGTGGCGCAAACCCGCCGCGCCCGCGCCCGCGCCGAAGTGGCCGTGCAATTTCTTGCGGCCATCGTCGAATCCACCGAAGACGCCATTTACGGCAAGGACTTGAACGGCGCCATCATCAGCTGGAACAAGGCGGCTGAGCGCATTTTCGGTTATACCGCCGAGGAAATCGCCGGCCATTCGGTTTCGATTTTGTATCCGGTCGATCGGCGGGACGAGTTGGTGGACATCATGGAACGCATCAAGCTCGGCCAGCGCGTGGGGCTGTATGAAACCGTCCGCCTGCGAAAGGATGGTCATTTCATCCCGGTCTCGGTGACGGTTTCGCCGGTCAAGGACACCCATGGCAAAGTCGTGGGGGGTTCGGCCATTTCGCGCGACATCACCTTGCGCAAAAATGATGAAGCGGAACGATTCAAACTGATCGAAGAACTCACCGAATCACTCAAACAGGTTAAAACCCTGAGCGGGCTGCTGCCCATCTGCTCGTCCTGCAAACGGATTCGCGATGACCGGGGCTACTGGCAACAGGTGGAAACGTACATCGCCGACCACACCCATGCTGATTTCACTCACGGGATTTGCCCCGATTGCCTGGAAAAATTCAAATCCAAGCCCGCCGTGCAAACAGCAGCTTGAACCGCTTCCGGTTTTCAAAGCACCAATCGGAAAAGAGTGGCAGCCCAAATAGCCGGACTTTTAAAGCGAGCCTTCGACCTGCATCCAGCGGATGGCGTGTTGCAGGAGGTCGTTGGCGTCTTTCAGGTTCAACTTGTCCTTGATGCGAGCGCGGTAAGTTTCGATCGTTCGCATGTCCAGATGCAGTTCGTCCGCAATCTGGCGTGTGCTGTGGCCCTGGCCAATCATTTCAAAGACCAGCAACTCGCGGTCCGAAAGCTTGTCCATCGGCAGGCTGGGTTTGGCCCGCGTACGACCGACGGCGGTGGAGGCAATCTGTGAAGTCATCTTCTCGCTCAAATAAATTCCGCCACTCAACACGGTACGAATGGCCAGCATGATCTTCCGTGTCGCCTCCTGCTTGGTGATATAACCGCGGGCGCCGGCGCGAATGACCCGTTCGGCGTGCAGCATTTCATCATGCATCGAAACGACCAGGACCGCCAGCTCCGGATATTGACTGCGAATATCTTTGATCAACTCCATTCCGTGTGAGCCTTTGAGCGTGAGGTCCACAATCACCAGGTGCGGGTGCGTGGCGGCAATCTTCTGCATGGCCAGAAAGCGGTCTTCCGCCTCGCCGCACACGGTCAAATCAGGTTCGCGCAGGATGACTTCGGTCAAACGTTCGCGCACCATCGGGTGGTCGTCCACGAGCAGGATCCGCTTCGGCTTCGCCTCGGTTGATTTATCGGGGATCATAAACAGTTCAAGTCGGTGGTTGCGGGGCGGAACAGTAAACCAGGGTGCCATGTCCGGTGGCCCGTTCAATGATTAACGTACCGCCGATGGCCTGGGCACGATAATTCATGATGTGCAATCCCATTCCACCCGTCGGGTTGCGTGAAACGGGAATCCCGACTCCGTTATCACTCACTTTCAATTCGATTCGGTTATGGTTGGTTTTCAATTCGATCAAAATTAAACCGGCCCGGCTGTGTTTGACTGCATTGTTCACCGCCTCCTGGGCGATCCGGTACAGGTGTGTGGCCACGGTGTTATCTCGCACCAGGACGGGTTGCGGACAATCCACCCGACATTGCACGCGGGCACGGGCGCTCACCCCCGCGGCCAGCTGCTGCAGCGCCAGACTCAAGCCGTCGGCCTCCAGTTGCACGGGGAAAAGTCCGCGGGCCAGGGCCCTGGCTTCCGCAATCGCATCATCCAGCACCCGGCCCATTTTTTGAACAACGGTCACTTCCGGCCCTGCCCGGGCCGTCAGTTGCTGTTCGAGCGAATTGGTGTCGAACCCCAGGCTGACCAATTGCTGGCATAACCCGTCATGCAAATCCTGACCGATACGCGCCTGTTCCCGATCGCTGATCTCCAGGATTTCGCGCTCGAGCCGGTGACGATCGGTGGTGTCTTCCGCAATCCCGACAATGCGGATGACCTTGCCGGAACTGTCGCGAATCGGGAAGGCGCGGTCCCGTATCCACCGGTAGGCGCCATCGGGCCGAAGGATGCGATATTCCTGATTATATTCGCCGGTGACTTGTTTCGTGAGCATGGCCTCGGCAACCGCTCTGCGGTCTTCCGGATGAATGGCTTCCAGCCAGGCATGCGGGGATTGATAGAGTTCCTTGCAACTCCGGCCCCAGATTTTTTCGTAGGCCGGGCTGACATAGACCATGCGTCCCGCCGTGGCGGGATCCGGGTCCCGGATCCAAAAGGCGTCGGTAATGTTCTCCGCCAGTTGACGCAACTGCTGCATGGTTTTAAGCAATTGCTCCTCGGTCTGCCGACGGTCATTGACTTCACGTTCCAGCGCAAAAGTCCGCTCCTTCACGCGTTGCTCCAGATGCCCGGTCAGGTTACGGACCGCGGACACCAGCAACACCACAAACAGGGAAATGCCCGTCTGCACTCCGAGATTCCAAAACAAAACGTCCGGCTGCAGTCCATGGCCGGCTTCGTCCACCAGCGAGGCGAGTGAGCTGGCCAAGGCGATAAGAATGCCGACCCTTCGGCTTCCGCTCCAGGCGGCGTAGGCGGCGATTAACAGGTAGAACAAGGTGAAACTGATCCGCGGGATGGACCGATAATCAATAATCGCAACCAGAACAATCAAAGCCAGGCAAACGATACCGATGGTGGTCTCCGAACGCCGTTTCCGCTGCCGGAGGGGATGCTGCGTCTGGCCATGGGAGGTGGCGTAGTGGTCAATGATCGCGTCCGGAATGGCCGGAATGGCGACAATCACATCCATAACAGCTTCAAAACGCTGCTTCAGCCAGTTGCCCGGTTTATGCATATTTGCCTCCGTAATCCGGACGGCGTGGGTTTCCGGAAAAACCTGACACCCAGGATTCTCTCGTAAAGGCTGCTAATAAATAGCAATGTTTCAGCTCTCCGTAAACACCATCCGCCCTCGCGGGAATCCATGAATCCTGTTTTGATATTTGCCAGTTCCGTTCAATTCAGGGATAATGACCGCCGTTTTTTCACGGGCCATTTATGAAATCCCAGGTTGAAATCTACGATACCACCCTGCGCGACGGCAGCCAGGGCGAAGGCATCAATTTCTCGGTGATGGACAAGCTGCGCATCGCCGAGAAACTGGATGCATTCGGGGTTCATTACATTGAAGGCGGCTGGCCCGGCAGCAATCCCAAGGATATGGAATTTTTCCAGCAGGCCGCCCGGCGGAAATGGAAAAATGCCCGCATCGCCGCCTTCAGCATGACCCGCCGCAAGGGCGTGGCCGTGGAAAACGACGAATTGATGCGGCAGATCCTGGAGGCCGAAACGCCGGTGGTCACCATCGTCGGCAAGACATGGCTGCTGCACGTCACCGAAGTGCTGCGCGCCAAGCCGGATGAAAATCTGGCCATGATCGGCGACACCATCCGTTTTCTGAAGGACCACGGTAAAACGGTCATCTACGACGCCGAACACAGTTTCGACGGGTACAAGGACGAACCCGACTACGCGCTGGCCACGTGGCAGGCGGCGGAGCAGGCCGGCGCCGAATGCGTCGTGCTTGTGCGACACCAACGGCGGCTGTCTGCCGGAGGAGATCGCCCGCATCACGGCACTGGCCAAGGGCAAACTGACCACGCGCATCGGCATCCACACGCATGACGATTGCGGCGTGGGGGTGGCGAACGCGCTGGCGGGCATTGCAAGCGGGCGCTACGCAGGTACAGGGCACCATCAACGGCTACGGCGAACGCACGGGCAATTGCAATTTGATCAGCGTCATCCCGTTGTTGCATTTCAAAATGAAGAAAACGGGCGTGCCCGCGCAAGTCGCTTGCCCAAACTCAAGGAACTTTCCGAGTTCGTGGATGAAATTGCGAACATGCGCCATGACCCGCGGCAGCCCTGGGTGGGCCAGACCGCCTTTGCGCACAAGGGCGGCATGCACGTACACGCCATCGACCGCGTCGCGCGCAGTTACGAACACATCCAGCCTGACGCGGTCGGCAATGCCCGTCGCGTGCTGGTGAGCGACATGTCCGGGCCGCACGAACATTTTGATGAAGGCCGCCGAACTGGGTTTTAACCTCAAGCCGGACATGCCGGAGGTAAAGGCCATCACCGCTCGCGTCAAGGAACTGGAAGGGCAGGGCTATGAATATGAGGCGGCGGAAGGATCGCTCGCCCTGCTCATCGGCAAAACGCTCAAGCCCCGCCAGGTGCCGTTCAGTGTGGAAACGTATCACGTCTCGATGCGGCGCGATTCGAAGGAATCGGTGTGCGAAGCCACCGTGCGCGTGCGTGTCCGCGACACGGTGCATCATGAAGTGGCGGAGGGTGATGGCCCGATCAACGCACTCGACGGCGCCTTGCGCGCCGCGCTGGTCAAATCGTTTCCCCGGCTTAAAAATGTGACGTTGACGGATTACAAGGTGCGGATTATCGATTCCGGCATCGGCACCGCGGCCAAGACGCGGGTGTTGATCCAATCCAGTGACGGCAAGCGCGAGTGGGGCACCGTCGGTGTCGACGAAAATATCATCGAAGCCAGCCTGCAGGCGCTCCTGGACAGCATCGAATACGCGCTGTTGAAGAAATAGAAGGTGTGACGCGAATTACACGAATTGGCGCAAATTTTTAAAACAGAACCATGAGCGAACTGCTTTTTAAGGATGAGGTGTTCAAGCTTGTAGGTTACTGCATGGAAATTCACCGGGAGTTGGGCAAAGGGCATGACGAGGTCATTTACAAGGACGCACTCGTCGTCGAGCTGCAGCGTGCTGAAATTCCGTTCAAACGCGAACTAAAATATAAGGTGAGTTACAAGGGCGTGATTCTGCCTCACCATTACCAGGCCGATTTTGTCGTATGGGACAAGATCCTTTTCGAAGCCAAGGCTGTTGAGATGTTAACAGACGCGCACGTCAAACAGGTATTGAATTATCTGGCCGCCTCGAAACTCGAGCTTGGCCTGCTCGTCAACTTCGGCGCGGATTCGCTGGAGTGGAAACGCGTTGTGTTGAGTCGAAAAAACAAACCGGAGCGGCTGCCCGAAGATTTTCGTCTCGGAAACATTTCGCGAAAATTCGCGTAATTCGCGTCACAATT
Organism: uncultured Verrucomicrobiae bacterium; assembly: GCA_963708525.1. Classification (GTDB taxonomy): domain Bacteria; phylum Verrucomicrobiota; class Verrucomicrobiia; order Limisphaerales; family UBA11358; genus UBA11358. The sequence continues at coordinate 14,138 of CAVPTH010000010.1, forward strand.
TCCCATGTCTGAAATTTCCAAAGCCTACGAGCCGCAGTCCGTAGAGGATAAATGGTATCAATTCTGGCTCGACCGGAAATGTTTCGTGGCCGACCCGGCACGCGTGTCGCCCAAACGCCCCGCCTATTCCATCGTCATCCCGCCGCCCAATGTCACCGGCGTGCTGACCATGGGCCACGTGCTCAACAATACCATCCAGGACATCCTCGCCCGCAAGGCGCGCATGGACGGCAAGGAAGTCCTCTGGTTGCCGGGCATGGACCATGCCGGCATCGCCACCGAAGGCGTGGTGGCCCGGCAGCTTTCGAAGGAGGAAAAGAAATCCAAACGCGACATCGGACGCGAGGAATTTCTCAAGCGCATCTGGCAATGGAAGGAAAAACACGGCGGCATCATCATCAACCAGCTCAAAAAACTTGGTTGTTCGTGCGACTGGACGCGTGAACGGTTCACCATGGATCCGACGATTACGCCCGCTGCGTGCAGAAGGTGTTCGTCGAGCTGTACAAAAAGGGTCTCATCTACCGCGGCAAACGCATGGTGAACTGGTGCCCCGCCTCCCAGACCGCGCTGTCGGACGAAGAAGTGGTGATGAAGGAGCAGAAAGGGTCGCTCTATTACTTTAAGGTTGAGATTGCCGAAGCGCCAGGAACCTTCCTGACCATCGCCACGACGCGGCCGGAAACCATTCCCGGCGACACTGCCGTGGCGGTGAATCCGAAAGATCCGCGCTATGCCAAATACATCGGCAAACATGTCATTCGTCCGTTGCCCGCGGAATTGCCGCGCGAACAGAAGCTCATTCCCATCATCGGCGACGAGCACGTGGATTTTGAATTCGGCACCGGCGTGCTCAAGGTGACACCCGCGCATGACAAGGCCGACTTCGAAATCGGTCAGCGCCACAAGCTGCCGCAGATTGATATCATGCATCCCAATGGCCACATGAACGAACTGGCCGGAAAAGATTTGAACGCCTTGGACCGGTTCAAAGCTCGAAAAGTTGCCGTGGAGCTTCTTACCGGGGTGGGCGCATTGGAAAAGGAAGAGCCTTACACCAACAACGTGGGTTTCAGCGAACGCGCCGACGTGCCGATTGAACCGCGCTTGAGTGAACAATGGTTCCTGAAATATCCGAGCACGGAGAAGGCAAGAGCGTGCGTGGAGCAGACCAACGATTCGGAGGGACGAGTTACACGAGTCCCCAATTCCGAAAGTCAGGGACTCGCAGAGCTCGTCCCTCCGAAAAATGGGAAAATGCGTTTCCACCCGCAGCGCTGGGCGAAGGTCTATGACCATTGGATGGGCAACATCCAGGACTGGTGCATCAGCCGCCAGCTCTGGTGGGGCCACCGGATTCCGGTGTGGTATCGGAAGGATAAAGGTGAAGATGGAAGATTGAAGATGGAAGCTGGTGGAGCCAATCCATCCTCTATTCTCCACCCTCCATCCTCGATTTACGTTGGCATTGAGCCACCTTCCGATCCGGAAAATTGGGAGCAGGACCCCGACGTGCTGGACACCTGGTTCAGTTCCTGGCTCTGGCCGTTTGCCACCATGGGCTGGCCGGAACAGACGCCCACGCTCAAGGCCTTTTATCCCACCAGCGACCTCGTCACCGGCCCGGACATTATCTTCTTCTGGGTCGCGCGCATGATCATGGCCGGCTATGAATTCAAGGCAGAGATGCCGTTCAGGAATGTTTATTTCACCGGCATCATCCGCGACAAGCAGGGACGCAAGATGTCCAAGAGCCTCGGCAACTCGCCCGACCCGCTCGATCTCATCGGCAAATACGGCGCCGACGCGCTCCGGTTCGGCACAATGCGCAGCGCGCCGCTCGGCCAGGACATCCTGTTCGACGAACAAAACGTCGAGCTGGGTCGCAATTTCTGCAACAAACTCTGGAACGCCTGCCGTTTCCGCCAGATGGTCGGCAGTGCGGACTTCCCAATTCAGGGCGAAATCAATCCCAAGCTGCTGACGGCCGATGACAAATGGATTTTACTCAAGCTCGACGTAGCCATCCGGGACATGGACACGGCATTTGCCGAATACAAATTCAGCGATGCCACGGCCACGCTCTACCGCTTTTTCTGGAGCGAGTATTGTGATTGGTACGTCGAAGCGAGCAAGGCAGTTCTCATCAGTAGGAGTCGAGGTAACGAGACTCAAACCGAAAAACCGGGAATTGATCAGAGCCTCCTCACGTCGGCTCCTACAAAAGAAGAGCAAGCCCGCCATGCCAACACGCTCGCCGTCATTGATTTCGTCCTCTCGCACACGCTGCGGCTGTTTCATCCCTTCCTGCCGTTTATCACGGAGGAATTGTGGCATGGCATGGGTTACGCCGGGGACATGCCGGAAAATCAGGGCGGACAGACCATCATGTCCGCGCCCTGGCCGAGGCCGCTCGACGACGATTTCAAATCGCATTACGGCCTGACCGGCGCTGACGAAAAGCAGATTGAAACGCGCAACGAGCTGGTTTCGCAAGGCCGCAATCTGCGCCGCAACGCCAACATCGCCGCAAACAAAAAAGTCAAATTCATCCTGAAACCGGCCCGCGAGTTGTCACCTCACGATGTAGAGGTGCTCAGGCTGTTGCTGAACGCCGAATCGGTTGAGGTGAAGGCGGACTACCAGCCGTCGAAAAATGTGATGACGGTGCGGACCGAATCGGGCGATTTATTCCTGCCGCTGGAAGGTTTGATTGATGTCGAGGCCGAAAAGGCGCGACTGAAGAAGGAACTCGAGAAAATTGAGGCCGAAGCAGCCAAGGTCGAGCAAAAGCTGGCCAATCCGAATTTCGCGCAAAAAGTCCCGGCGAACGTGTTACAGGAACACAAACAACGCCTCGCGGACCTCCTGGCGAAACGAGATCACGTCCGAGCCGCACTGAACACATTGGACGGCTGATCTCGTCAGCAAGGATTGCGTCCATAACGTTTTCTGTTCGATCAAGCAAAAACGATTGACCGATTTGATTGCACGTGGGAAAATCGAACCCCGGCAGACAGTTCGGAGGATGGGGTGAATGAAGCTATGAAAAATCACTTTCGCCTGGTTATCACGGTAGCCACAACCTTGTTCTTGATCGGTATCAGCGGCGCGGCCGCACAGGATCTTTACGTCGGGGAACAAGGCCTAAACACACCGATCATCCGGTATGCGCTTTCGAGTGGAGGGAATGCGCCGGTGACCTTCGCGACACCAGGACAACCACAGGATACCGTTCCGCGAGGTATGGCTTTCGACGGTAGCGGCAATTTGTATGTCGCCTACCACCCCGCGTTCAACGCGGATCAGGTGATTTTGAAAATTGATGCGTCGGGCAATTCCACAGTTTTTGTAGACGCGAATTCAGGTCTGGCCGACCCATATGGGCTCGCGTTCGGAACCGGCGGAAACCTGTTCGTTTCCAGCCGGAGTGGGATCATTCAAGAGATTACGCCCGCTGGCACCGTTTCCCTTTTTGCGAATGCCGGCCCGCAACCCAGTCCCCTTGCGTTCCATAATGGAAATCTTTACTGCGTGAATATTGATGGGACTGTTATGAAGTATGATGCTTCTGGTAACTCGATACAGGTCGCTCAATTCCCAACACTCGGCCGCCTGCCCGGGGGTCTCGTCTTCGATAGTTATGGAAATATGTTCGTTTCAATCCCGGCAGGGGTCGAAGAACTGACCGCTGGAGGCGCGGATTTCATGTTTGCTGACTTCAGTTTTGACTCGCCGCAAACTACCTCAACGCGCGGCCTGGCCATTGACAGCCAGAACAACCTTTATGTTTCAAATTTGCGCGACACAATCTGGAAAGTCGCACCCGATGGGACTATCTCGGTTTTCGCTCAGCAGACCAATCCGTCCTTCATGATCGTGGCCGTGCCGGAGCCTTCCCCTGCAATCCTGATTGCACTCGGAATGGCAGCCACCTGGTTGCTCTGGAGGAGGGAAAGGCTCGGTGATTCGCAGGCCAAGCGTGAGCACGCCCAAAGCGCGCTCGCAGCCTTGCAAAGCTGAGGCCGGGAGGGTTCAGGTAGACGCAATTACACCTGCCGGCGCCGGCGATTTCGGGGCCTCTTACCGATAACTGGCACCGCATAACCAGCGATATCCGGCAAAACCGCGGCTCGACGGAATCGCCACCTCTGGTTTAATTTTCCATCGCATGGAGCACGGGCTGGTCACTGACATTGCTGTTTGCATCATCGCCGCTTGGGTGGTGGCGGTGCTTTCCCAGGTGGCCCGGCAACCGCTCCTGCTCGCCTACCTGGCCGCCGGTTTCGCCATTGGGCCCCATGCCCTCGCCTGGGTCCACCAGGATTCCATCCAAACCATTTCGAGCATCGGACTGGCGCTGTTGCTCTTCATGATCGGACTCGAGATCGACCTGAAACGCATGCTGCATGCCGGCAAAGTCATCCTGCTGACGGCGGCAGTGCAGATCTTTGGTTGTGTACTATTGGGTTGGTTGTTTTTCGACTGGATCGGCCCGGCACAAAGCCGTTTGGAAGCGCTTTACCTGGGCGTGGCCGCGGCGATGAGCAGCACTGTCATCATCGTCAAGATTCTTTACGACAAACGTGAACTGGAAACGCTCGCCGGCCGTGTTTCACTCGGCGTCCTCGTCCTGCAAGACGTGTTCATCATCCTCTTCCTGGCTATCCAGCCGAATTTAGGAAATCCCGCCGTTGGTGCCGTCGCCTTTGCCCTGGGCAAAGCTGTCTTGCTCGTGGCCGTCGCCTTTGCGGCCAGCCGGTTTGTGCTGCCGCCGGTCTTTAAACTGGTGGCGCGCCTGCCGGAACTGGTGCTCGTAGGGTCGCTGGCCTGGTGCTTTGCCATGGCCGGATTGGCCGACTGGCTCGGTCTCTCTTACGCCATGGGCGCGCTGGTCGCCGGTGTCATGGTATCCACCTTTCCCTACACGCTCGACGTGGTCGCCAAGGTCACCAGCCTCCGTGATTTTTTTGTGACCCTGTTTTTTGTCGGTCTGGGCATGGAAATTCCCGTGCCTACCTGGAATTTCATGTGGTGGACGCTGTGGTTCTGTCTGTTCGTCATGGTCAGCCGGCTCATCACAATTTTCCCGCCGCTTTATTCCCTGCGCCAGGGCTATCGCGTCAGTCTGCTCTCCACCGTCAACCTCAGCCAGATGAGCGAGCTTTCCCTGGTGCTGCTGGCCCTGGGCCTGGCCAGCGGCGAGGTTTCGGAAAACTCCGCCGGCATCGCGGCGTTCTCCTTCGCGTTTCTCGCCGTCGGTTCGACTTACGCCATTCTCAAGAATGACACGATCCTCCGCAAAATCGCGCCTCAATTGAACCGGCTCGGCCTGCGCGATCTTTACCAGTCCGCCCCGGAAACCGGCAGTGAGGGAAAATCCCGCCGCATCTGCCTGCTCGGTTTTTCCTGGACGGCCAGTTCGTTGATTGAAGGCATCAGCCGGGAATATCCCACGTTGCTCACTGAAATCGTCGTGGTCGATTTCAATCCGCGGGTTTATGAACGTTTGCAGCAGCGCGGTGTGGCCGTTGCCTACGGCGACATCACCCAACGCGAGACCCTGCTCCACGCCGGCGTCGCGGGATCTGAAATCATCATCTGCTCCCTCCCCAACACCGTCCTCAAGGGCGCCGACAATCTGAAAATGCTCCGGCAATTGCGCGAACTGAATTCGCATGCGCAAATCATCGTTCACGCCGAACTGCTCGAAGACATCCCCAAACTGTACGCCGCCGGCGCGAGTTATGTCAGCACGCCGCGTCTGCTGGAAGCCGCGGACTTGTTGAACGTCATCGACGCCGTCGAAAACAAACTGCTCGATGAGAAACGCAGCGAACAGGCGAGGCAGCTGAAAGATCGTAACGAGGTCATTCCCTGACGCCAGGAATTCACCTTGCCTTTTGAGGTAGCAACGATAAGCCTCAGTACAGGATGCGGCAGATCATATCACTGTTTCTGCTCCTGTTGATGCCCTCGGCAGCGCTGGCCGACGGTAGATTCATCCCCCCAGTCGCTTTTCCAGCCAATATCACCATTCCCGACCAACGCGCGCTGATTTGCCTCTCCAACGGCACCGAGCGTCTGGTGATTGAAACGCGTTTTACCGCTTCCGGAACCAATTTCGCGTGGGTGGTGCCGTTGCCGGGACGGCCGGTAATCGAAGAAGCCACCACCGGATTATTCCCGACGTTACAGTATCTCTTCCGGCCACAAATCATTCATGACGTGCCGCATTACTATGCCGGGATCCTGGCCCTGCTGGGCATCGGTTATTTACTATTATTTGTCCGGCCGGCAGAACGACTCACCTGGACCGATGCCTTGGCATGCGTCTGCGTTGGAATTGGCGCCGCCACCGGTTCACACCGCGAATTCTTCAATGTTGGAGCTTTTGGCATTGCGACGCTGGTCTTGTTTTGTGCCGTGCTGCTGGTTCGCATCGCACAAGCGGAAAAGTTTGTCGTCTTTGGTTCTCTTTTTGGATTCTTTTGCCTTGCAACCTTGTTGCTTCCCAGTTTGGGAATCGCTCGAAGGGAAATGACTTCTCGAGCCATTGATGAAACTGTATCCATTCTCAACCGCAAAATTGTCGGCATCCTGGAAACCACAACGATCGCTTCGCACGACCCCAAAGCATTACAGACCTGGCTCTCGGAAAACGGCTATGCGGTACCGACTAATTCGATGCCGGTCATTGCCAGTTACGTCAAAGACGGCTGGGTCTTTGTGGCGATAAAAGTCCGGCGCGAAAATGCCGCGCTGGACACCAGCACACCGCATCCGCTCTCATTCACCTTTCGGACGGAAAAACCTGTTTATCCCATGCGCTTGACCGGCCTGAACAATCCGCCGTTGAGCGTGGATCTTTATGTTTTCAGCGCCGGGCGTATCGACGCTCCGCATTTTACCGTGGCCAGCAGTACCCGGCCAAACATCGTTCATCCGCTCCTGCAGCAATGGACGGCTGGTTTGCCGGTGGCAACCAAACTTACGGCGACGCTTTCACCGGCCGACATGCGTGAGGATATCTGGCTCGAACAAACCCCATTGGTTTCTGAGCAAAAAGACCGCCGGTTCAGCCGTCAGGGGGCTTTAATTACGGCGCTGAATTGGGGAACGGGATTTTTTGCGGCGGGTCTGGTGGTATTTGGCGTTTTGGCGTTTGCAGGCGAAAATAACCACACCCGGTTCCTGCAATCGGTTGGCATCTTGACCCTCATTACCATCGTCGTGGCGGGAATGACTTATCTCTGTTTACCGAAAATCGAGGTAAAATTGGTTGCGGGCATTTTCCTGTTACTTCTCGCGCGGAGAACAAATCGCTCTGCAGATGGCCCTGGGTGATCTCAACTTGGCAAACTCCCACAGAAGCCCGGGCCGGAACTTCAGGAAATCGTTTCCAATCCCACCAACGCCGCGCCATATTACTTGAAAAGCTGGGACAATCTACTTGTTGGCGGACAAGTCCGCGAAGAAGATTCGCCGGGAAATTATTTACTGCGAGAAACCAACAACCAATTGCAATTTGTGACTTTCGATGCCAATGGCGGTGAGGATGTCAGCGGCACCTGGAACCTGGCTTCGCCACATTGAAATTTCTCAAAAGTTCTCGACCGGCCGTCGTTCTACTGGCATCAAATCCGTTTGTGAATTTGCACGCCGCACAAAAAGCCGCCATCAAAGCCGCGCGCGCCGCCGGCCGGCTCATGTATGCCAATTGGCACCGACCCAAACGCGTCAAGGTGACCGAAGCCCATGACATCAAACTCGATCTCGACGTGCGCTGCCAGAAACTCATCGGAAAAATCCTGCGTACGGCGTTTCCTCAAATCCCGTTGCTGGGCGAGGAAGGCGATTCCGGTGACGTGAACGCCGAATACCGCTGGGTGGTGGACCCGATTGACGGCACGGTAAATTACTTCTTCGGTATGCCGCACGCAGCTGTTTCGATCGCGCTGCAATCGAACAGTGACAGGTGGCAAGTGGCAGGTGACAAGAAGGGTGTTCTCGCCCGCAATTCCAATCTTGTCACACGTCACGCGCCTGCCGGGCCGGAGCTTCTGAGCAAAGGCCGGTCACACATAACACTCCTTGGAGTCATCTACGATCCATTCACCGACGAACTGTGGACGGCGGTTCGCGGCGGGCCGGCGCGATTGAACGGGAAAATCATCCGGGTCAGCCGGCGTTCGCAGCTTAAAGACGCGGTCATCGCGATCGGGTTTTCCAAAAGTCAGGAAAATCTGGAGAAAACCCTGCCGCATTTGATCCGGCTGGCGCGACGCGCCAAAAAAATCCGGATAATGGGCTCGGCGGCGCTGGAACTGGCTTACGTCGCCTGCGGCCGGCTGGATGCCTACATCGAACGCACCATCAATTTGTGGGACGTGGCTGCGGGTGCATTGTTAATTGAATGTGCCGGCGGTGAATTCCATGCCCTGCCTGCACCGGGCGGAAAACTGCGGATGTGCGCCGACAACGGCAGGCTGCGCCGGAAGCTCCAATTGGAAAATTTACTCAAATAAACATCAAATTGCGTGTCAGTTCGGGTTGTGATATAATTTTGTCCGTATCACGTTATGAATGGCCGGTGCGTACTTGGTGTTTTTTTGTTTTTCGGAGTCCTGGCCTTTTCAGTGGTTGCCGCTCCCGTCATCGATCCCATCCCCAATGCGAGCATTCCCGCCGGCAAATCTTTGATTCTGCCGGTTACGGCAAGTTCAGCAAATGGCCGGCCCCTGACGTTTACAGCTACCAGCAGCACTAACAGAATCATCGTGGTAGTCCATACCAACGAACCGTTCTGGAAAATGTCTGTCGTTCAAGTCGCTCCTTCAAATGCTCCCGGTGCATTTCCAACCCCATTCCGCGGCGGCGTGGTGACCGTGACCAACATTGGCGACATGACGTTCATGATGTTTCGAGAATACGCGCCGCATACGGTGGACGTAATCCAAGGGCTGACCGAATCCGGCCTTTACACCAGCAACACCATCTTTCATCGCGTGATCGCGGGTTTCATGGATCAGGGCGGCGACCCGTCAACCAACGGCACCGGCGGCCCCGTGTTCCGCTACAACGACGAGTGGAATCCGCAGGCGATGTTCACGGGCAACGGACAATTGGCTCTGGCCAACTCCGGCAAGGACACCGACGGCTCGCAATTTTTTATCACGGTAGCGCCGTATCGGTCCGGTGATTTTGGCTACGTGATTTTCGGCCAGCTTTTGCGCGGGTTTAACGTGCTCTCCAACATCAACAACACGCCGGTGGACGCAAACAGCCGGCCACTGGCGAATGTGATCATCACCAAAGCGTCGCTGGTGCCGGACAATTTCGACACCGTGCTCACGCTCACAGGAACGAACTTCGCGGGAGTGGCTGGAACCATCAATGTCGTCGCCAACGACGGCGCGGGCGGACTCACGACGAATGCCTTCACCGCGACTACGGTGGCAGATGCGAACCTCGAAAATCCCTTCATCTATCCCAACATCACAACCAACCTGGTCGCGCCAATGAATAAGCCGCTGACCAACTTTGTCTTCGGCTATGATTTTCCCGGCGTCACCAACTATTGGTACGTCTTATATGCCGACGCCAATTCCTCGGTGAGCGCCACCAATTCGTTTCTCAACGTCATTACGAATCAATTGCAGATGGTCGTTGTGCCCAATACAAACTACACCGGGCCGGTGAGTTTTGTGTTTGTTGTAGCTTCATTCCCCTATTGGAATTATTTTCCGTTCGCAACGTGGTTCTATAATCCAAGCCAGTACCCATACGACTCTCAAGCCTACACTTTCACCTTCGGGGACACGGCGATTTCTGCTCAAGCCACCAACTTCACGGCTTTTGCGCTCACGCCGTTTACCAATCAATTGTTGGCCACGTTTACCAACGGTGTGCCGAACAGCCCAACTAACAACTTCACCGCGTACATCAATTGGGGTGACAACTCCACCAACAGCGGCGTCATTGTTAGCGGTTTGAATGGCTTTAAAGACGTGCTCGGATCGCATACTTATACCAACGCCGGGACTTACCCGATTTATCTCACCATCCAAAGCGCGAACGGCGCCAGCGCAACGGTGGTGTCCACTGCCAATGTTCCGCCAACTTTAGGTATAAGTCCGGGCGGCGCCAAAAATGTTGTCAGTTGGCCCGCCTGGGCGACCGACTATCAGTTGCAATCCAACACCAACCTGTTCCCGGCGAGCTGGTTAGCGGTCAGCAATTTTTCGACGTTGGTCGGATACCAAAGCGTGATTTCCAACAACACGACCGGTGGCGATCTTTTCTTCCGACTCAAGAAATAGGACACAAGAAGCGTACTTTCCCTTCCTTCAGCGAATAGAACTGAGACAATTCTGAAGTTTTCGCAGCGCCTGTGCCCGGTGGCTAAGTTTGTTTTTTACGTCGTCGCCCAGTTCGGCAAAGGTTTGTTTAAACCCGGTCGGCACAAACAGCGGGTCATAGCCGAAACCATTTTGTCCGCGTGGCTCGAATATCATTCGCCCTTCACACACGCCATCAAACACCTCCGTCTGCATTTCGGATTCATCGGCGTAACAAACGGGTGAGGCAACCTCGGTCTTTTCCCGCGAAACCGGTGTCAGGGCAATAACGCAATGAAAGCGGGCGGTGCGCTTTTCCAGTGGAACATCCTTGAGCAGGCGCAACAGTTTGGCGTTGTTATCGGCATCAGGAGTATTGCCGGATTTAGCCGAATCCAATGCGGCGAATCGCGCGGAATGCACGCCGGGCGCACCATTCAAGGCGTCCACTTCCAGACCGGAATCGTCGGCCAGAACGAAAAGTGGTCGAGGGTCGAGGGCCGAGGGCCGAGAGCCAGAAAACCAGCGAGCCAATTCTACGGCTTTTTTTGTGGCGTTACCGGCAAACGTCGGTGCGTCTTCAATCACCTTCGGTGCAGCGGGAAAATCGTCGAGCATCAGACACCGGAACCGGCCGCCGAGAATGGCGCGGATTTCACCCGTTTTATGGGCGTTGCGGGTGGCGATCAGCAACGGGATTTCCGGCATGGACGTGCGAAAGCTTGCGTAAGATTGGCCGGGCGGCAACACTATTTGCACGAACCTGAAACGCAGTAAGGCGGTAACAGGGAAGTTCTGATCGCGGGTCGCGAATCAATTTATGGCCGGCTTGAACAATTCCAACAGCCAGCGTGCTGGTGACCTTGTGCGTGAAGCCGCCAACCGGGAGGTTTCCGAGGTCCTGCAATCGTTGGGCACATCGCCCAACGGCCTGACCGAACCAGCTGCGGCGGCGCGACTGGAGCAATATGGCCTCAACGAAGTCGCCCAGGAAAAGAAACACAACTGGTTGTATCGGCTTTACTTTGCGGCCCTCAATCCACTGGTGATCTTGCTGATGTTGCTCGCCGCTGTGACGTTTGCGACCGCGGAATCCTCCAGCGATTACCTGGGCGGCGGGGTGATGCTGGCCATGGTGGTCCTGGGATTGTCACTGCGGTTCATCCAGGAAACCAAGGCCGATCACGCGGCAGCCCGGCTGAAAGCGATGATCAAAGTCACCGCGACCGTACTGCGAGACGGGCAGACGAAGGAAGTACCGCTGCAAGAGCTCGTACCCGGTGACGTGGTCAAATTGTCCGCCGGCGACATGATCCCCGGTGACGCGCGGCTCATTTCCGCCAAGGATTTATTCATCATCCAGGCCACCCTCACCGGCGAATCGCTGCCGGTGGAGAAGACCGACGCCCGCGACCCGCGCACCAATGTTTCGTCCATCGAACACACGAACATTTGTTTCCTGGGCACGAGCGTGGAAAGCGGTTCGGCCACGGCAGTGGTCATCGCCACCGGCGCGCAGACGTATTTCGGCAAAATGGCCACCAGCCTGGCCGGCCAGCCGGTGGACACGGCCTTCGACCGGGGCGTGAAGAAATTCACCTGGTTGATGATCCGGTTCATGATGGTCATGACGCCCATCGTTTTCCTGGTCAATGGCCTGACCAAGCATGATTGGAAGATGGCGTTTTTCTTCGCTTTGGCCGTGGCCGTCGGGCTCACACCGGAAATGCTGCCGATGATTATTTCCGTCTGCCTCTCCAAAGGCGCGCTCCAGATGTCCCGGAAGAAGGTCATCGTCAAGCGACTGAATTCCATCCAGAACTTCGGCGCCATGAACGTGCTCTGCACCGACAAGACCGGCACCCTGACGATTGATCACGTGATCCTCGAACTGCACTGCGACGTGTTTAAAAACGAAAGCGAAGCGGTGTTGCGCGACGCCTATCTGCTCAGCCATTTCCAGACCGGATTGAAAAATGTCCTCGACCGGGCCGTGCTCCGTTACAAGGAACTGCATAAGGAGCTGGGCATTGACCAATACAAAATGGTGGACGAAATCCCGTTCGACTTTTCGCGCCGCATGATGTCGGTGGCCATCGAGGGGCCCAATGGAGACCGGCAATTGCTGACCAAAGGCGCGCCGGAAGCCGTCTTTGCCAAATGCACCCATTTCGAAAGTGACGGCGAAATTTTTCCCATGGAACCCATCCTGGCCGGGGATCTCGTCCAGCAGGTCAATGAATTAAGCGAAGACGGTTTCCGGGTACTGGCGGTCGCCACGAAAAAACTGGGGCAACAAACCACCTTCACCAAGGCCGACGAGTGTAATCTGGTTTTGGCCGGTTATCTCGCCTTCCTCGATCCTCCCAAAGATACCGCCGCCAAGGCCATCGAGGCTTTGCGGCAGCATGGGGTAACCGTCAAGGTCCTGACCGGTGATAACGACCTGGTCACCCGTAAAGTGTGCAGTGAGGTCGGCATCCACGCGGAAAAGATATTGCTCGGTGGACAGGTGGAAGCCCTGTCCGACCCGGAACTCGCCGAAGCCGTGAAAGTAATGGATGTCTTTGCGCGCCTTTCGCCGACGCACAAGAAGCGCGTGGTCCAGGCGCTCCAGAAGAATGGTAATGTGGTCGGTTTCATGGGTGACGGCATCAATGACGCCCCCGCGCTGCGGGCGGCGGATGTGGGCATTTCCGTGGACAACGCGGTGGACATTGCCAAGGAATCCGCGGATGTCATCCTGCTTGAAAAGAATTTGATGGTACTGGAGGAAGGTGTGCTGGAAGGGCGGAAAGTGTTCGTGAACATTCTCAAATACATCCGCATGGGCGCCAGTTCCAACTTCGGCAACATGTTCAGCATGGTCGGCGCGGCAGCGTTGTTCAAATTTCAACCCATCATGCCGCTGCAAATTCTGACCAACAACTTGCTCTACGATTTCTCCCAGGTGCCGATCCCGACCGACAACGTCGGCCCGCTACAGATTGGCAAACCGCGTCCGTGGCAAATCGGGGAAATTGCCCGGTTTATGTTTTTCATCGGCCCGATCAGCTCGATTTTTGATTACACCACTTTTGCGTTGATGTGGTTCTTCTTCAAATGCACCAACGCGGCCGCCCAGTCGCAGATAACCCCGGAAGTCGCCGCCCGGTTCAAGGATGAAGCCATCAACCATACCCACGCCGCCCAGTTGTTCCATACCGGCTGGTTCGTCGAATCGCTCATCACCCAGACGCTGATTATTCATGTCATCCGCACCAATCTGATTCCCTTCATCCAATCGCGCTCGAGCTGGCAGCTTTCGATGACGACTATTCTCATCATGCTCATCGGTGCGGTGTTGCCGTATTCTCCGCTGGCGGCGCCCCTGGGTTTCGTACCGTTGCCCTGGCAATTCTGGCCGTTCCTGGCGCTGACACTGGTCTGCTACGTCGGCCTGACTCAAGTCATCAAAAGCTGGCTCATCCGCAAGTCGTGGGTGTGAACAAGTGACCAGTGCCAGACGACACGTGAGCAGAATATTTCCGCGAGCGCCGGCCGGTTTTTTCGTGTCATTTGCCACCCGTCACTCGTCACGCAGAAAAAGCCGTTCCGCATCACACGGAACGGCATTCATAGGTCTGTGTGGGTTGATCGAGCCCGTTCAGACCTCAAAGGATTTCCCGCAGCCGCAACTCTGTTTGGCGTTGGGATTGGAGATTTTGAAACCGCCACCCGTCAGGGCAGTACTGAAATCCACCACGGTACCGCGCAAATAGGAAGTACTGAATTCATCCACCAGGACGGTCACGCCGTGTTGCTCGCCCGCCCAATCGCCTTCGCGTTTCTCGTCGAAGACCATGCTGTACTGCATGCCCGAACAACCCCCTTGTTCCACAAAAATGCGCAGCCACTTGCCGGCGTTCTCCGGTTTGGCAAGCAGCAATTTCACTTCCGCCGCCGCACTCGGGGTGAGCGTGATTGCCGGTGCAGCTGTAATGATTTCAGCCATAATCTCCAGTTGAAACTAAGCCCGGCGCACACGGGTGTCAAACGGCGTTTTAATTTGGTGATGGGTTACTTTGCTGATTTTACCGAGCGCGGCTGTCTCAGCCGAAGCGGGTACCGGCGCAAAGGGACTCGCTTTTAATTCCAGCGTTCACTGGCACCTTCAGGTGCTGCGCCTGAGACAGGCGCGGTCCGGCACAGTAGCCCACTCCCCCTAATTTTGCCCCGTGGTAACATGCTCCTGGGCGTTGGCGATTTTCTTTTCCAGTAAATCGTGCAGCGGCGGCAGCAACTCTTCCAGGCGCCGATAGATATTCACCGCTTGCGGCCATTCGCCCAGCATCTCGGCCACTCCCGCCGCCTGCAACCCGGCTTTTTTGACCCAAAACGGGTCCGCCGGTTCGCCGTCGCGCAGATTTTTTCCGTAAAGCACATCGAGATAATTCTGCAATGCCTGCTGCCACAGGTTGGTCTGTTCCGACCCGCTGGCCTGGGCGGCGCGTTTTTCCAAAACCAGCCCGATACCCATCTGTGCCTGGCTGCGCGCGGCGGCGCCCGCCTTTGACGAGTTGATGACCTGGGTATAGGCGTTGGTCGCTTCGTCGTAAAAATGCGCGCTTTGCGGCTGTCCCGCCAGCTGCAAATAGCAATCTCCCATCTCCCCCCACGCCAGCGCGGCCTGCTCGGACTGCGGATACGTCCGGCTGATGTTCTGAAACACCAGGATGGCGTTCTTATAATTGGCCACCGGTTCATTCGTGTCCGACTGCTCCTGCATCAGTGCGCCGCCGTAAGCGAACAACGCCTGGACCGCGTAATCCGGTGGACAATTCGTGTCACTTGTCAGCCTGATGAAATAACTGATGGCATCGTCGTAGCCCTGTCGCGCCAGGGCCGTGCGCCCCGCCTGCATGATGGCCGGGTACGCCAGGGCGTTGGTTGGCCAGTTTTGAAAGACCAGCTGGTAATTCCTCTCCGCATCGACGTAATTGCTCCCGGTATTGTAAAAATAATCGCCCAGCCACCATTGCGCCACGGGAGCCAGGGCGTTCGAAGGATACCGGGCGATAAAATTCGTGAACAACAGAAAGGCATTCGTTCCACGGCCGTCCTGGAAATTTGCCCAGGCCCGGGCATACTCCACCTGCGGCAGCAACCCATCGGTGGCGTACCGTTTCGCCCAGCGATCATAAATGCCGATGGCCCGGGGCCAGTTGCCTTCCTGCTCGTAGGTGCGGGCCAGCGCCAGCTCGACTTCCGGGCGCAAGGGTGAATCGGGAAAACGCTCTTCAAATTTTTCGAATAGCGCTCGCGCCGAGGCCGGTTGTTGCATGTCGGACAGGCCTTCGCCCACCAGGAGCACACTGTTATCGGCTACCGTGCTCGTCGGATAGATTTTCAGAATTCGCGCCAGTGCGTTGCTGGCACCTGTCACGTCCTTCAGTTCCAGGCACGCGCGCAGTGTCTGGTAAAGTGCCTGTGCGCCGAGGGCCTCATTGACCGCGGGGAAATCTGTGAAATCGTTCACCACCGACTGGTAACTGTTCCGCGCTCCCACATAATCCCCCTGTCGGTACAATGCGTCGCCCGTTTTGAACCGGGCCACGGCCAGATCCACCGATGGCGGGAGCAATTGGGCGGCTTTTTCGAACGCCACCAGACTCTCGGGAATCCGTCCGGCCAGCCACGAACACCAGCCCTGATCCAGATAGACCTTGCCCGCGAGCGGGCTGTCCTTGTATTCGTTGAGGAACTGGGCAAATTGCGCCTCCGCGTCCTTCAAACCGTTCGTCGCCACGTCGGGTTGCGCCAGGTATTCTCTCAAACGCAGTTCACCCAGCGTTAATCGCGCCACGTCGGCGGAGGCCGAATTCGGAAACTGGAGCAGGAATTTGTCCAACGCCTCTCCCGCCTGCGAAAAATTGGTTTGGGCGGCGGCCAGTTCCGCGATTTTCAAAATCGCCTGGCGTTGCCAGGCTGCCGGTATATTCGTCGAGAGATTTTGTTGATAGACGCCCTGCGCCTCATCGGCCCGCCCCATCTTTTCCAGAATCCTGCCCTGTTCGACCACGCTCTCGGCGCGCAGTTGGGGCTGGCCCGTCAAACTGGCCAACCGGATCAAATTGGTCGTCGAGGCCAGTGCCGCGTCCAGCTCTCCGCCCGCCTGCTGGATATGACAAAGCAATTGAATCAGTTGCCAGTTCAAATCCGGTGTGAGCTTCTGAGTCGCCACCGAGTGCAAAACATTCGTCGCATCGCTTAATTTGTTTTGTCGAAACAGCGCCTCGGCCAGTAACAACCGGCCGCGCACCACCCGGTCGTCCGCGGGGATTTTGGCTGCGTTGACCTGAAATACCCCGGCCGGCGCCTGCAATAGAGCGGTCACCTGCGGCCATTGACCCAGTTTGGCGCGGGCGGCCGCTTCATTCACCGCCGCATCCAGCCGGCGGCTGGAATCCACAAAATCCCGCACGAGCCGGGCAAAGGTTGCGGCCGCAGCGGTGTAATCCTCGTTTTGAAACTGGGCTTCACCCAGCCAGAAAACATATTGATCGGCCAGTTTGCCCGCCTGCGATTCCCGCGCGGTCAGCAGTTCAATGGCCTGTAAAAACTTCTCCTGTTTGATGTCGGCCTCGGCCTGCATCAGCACCGCTTCCGGGACACGCTCCGACTTGGGGAATTTTTCCGCAAACTCGGCAAACCCCACTTCCGCGCGGGCCCACATTCCGTCCTGAAACGCACTGGCCGCGGCCGAGTAGGCGCGCACTTCACGCGTGCTGGCGGCAGGCAACGGCTCCACTCCCAGCACCAGCAGGAAAACGATCAAACACCAACGGCGCACCCAGAACATGACTCAACTCTAAACAACGGCCACCAGCGAAAAAAGCGCGAAATCGATGCCCCCTCCCGGCCCATTCGCGTTTTCCCAAATGTCACCGGTTTGTTTCCAATCCGTCTTTGATGATATTGCGGGAATGTGCTTAAGTGCTGATGAGACAAGAAGAAGTCCTACCGACGCCTAGCATCGGCGCTGGCGAATTCTGACCGCCAGCGCCTTCCTGTTTTCCAGGGCCGGAAACGATCTGTCGATTTATCCGGACATCGAATGAGCTTGCCCGCGGTTCAAACCTGCGCAAAATGTTTCTTTGCCGGCGCACGGAAGGGTGGCTGAGTGGTTAAAGGCACCTGACTCGAAATCAGGCGTAGTCGCAAGGCTACCGTGGGTTCGAATCCCACCCCTTCCGCCAACCAACAGAATCAACTGTTTTGTGAGTTTTTAGAATTAGTAACAACATCTGGTAACAACACATTCAAATTTATTCAAACCTGGTCTTTGCAGTCCATCCACGTCACAAAAGCGTTGCCAAGCGGTTCCAGTGAACTGCGATACGAGGCGCTGAAGAATGCCGGTGCGGTTGTCACTTTTTACACCATTGCCGGTGCCGGGCACGAGGATCCCAAGTATAATTCCGGGATGATGCGTGCCGCAGTGAAGGCTTTTATCGACAAAATTTGAAGGCCAAGTACTCGAAATAGAAGAAAGTGAAGCCAATAATTCTAACATAAACCAAATATTATGAAGCTCAGCCATCTATTGTACCCGTTGACCGCGGTGGTTTTCGTCCTGATGTTTGCCAATATTTGGCTTTTGGTACCCGCCACGGCTGCGGCTGATGAAACCTGCGCTTCCTGCGGACAGCAGGTGAGCGTCAGCGGCGACTTTGCTCATCGCAAGGACAATGCGTCAGTCACCATCGAGGGTGCCACCAACAATGCGGCGGCGTTCCGGGAAGAAATCAACGGAACGAATTTCACCGTCAGCATCGCGCATTTGCCAGCGGGCAAATACACCATCGTCATTGGCGAAGTGGAAACGTTGTCTAAAACGCCAAATGAAAGGTTGTTTGACGTGACCTCCCGCGACACTGAGTTGGCGAAGAATTTTGACATCTTCATTGCCGCCGGCGGCGCGCGAAAAGTTTGTTACATCACCGGCGCGATGGAGCATGAGGATGACTCGCTCCGCGGGCCGCTGACGGTTTCATTTGCGGCGAATATGGGCACGGCCAAGTTCAACACGTTCGAGGTAAGAAGCGCTTCGGGCACGCCAGTCGTTGCTTTCAACGCCTCGGAACTGGCGGAACCATTTTCAGCCGTTGCGAGCCGGATACCGGAAATCAACGAGCCGCCGATCTGGAGGGATCCGTCGCAGCCACTGCCGGCGCGCGAGAATGATTTAATCCGCCGCATGTCACTGGCCGAAAAAGTCGCGCAGTTGCAAAACGACGCGCCCTCCATTCCGCGGCTCGGCCTGCCTGCCTATAATTATTGGAACGAAGCGTTGCACGGCGTCGCCAACAACGGCGTCGCCACCGTTTTTCCGGAGCCTATCGGCATGGCCGCCACGTGGAATCCAGAATTGCTTCATCAGGAAGGGCACGTCATCGGCATTGAAGGCCGCGCGAAGTTCAACTCATACGCTACCCGGCACAACGGTGACTCCAAGTGGTGGAGCGGCCTGACGTTCTGGACGCCGAACATCAACATTTTCCGCGACCCGCGTTGGGGCCGCGGCCAGGAGACCTACGGGGAAGACCCGTTCCTGGCGGGCACCATCGCCGTGCAGTTTATCAAAGGAATGCAAGGTGACGACCCGAATTACATGCTGGCGATGGCTTGCGCCAAACACTACGCGATCCACAGCGGCCCGGAGGCCGAGCGGCATCGGTTCAATGCCACCCCGCCCGAACGCGATTTGTACGAGACGTATCTGCCGCAGTTTGAGATGGCGGTGCGCCAAGGGCATGTGGGCGGAGTCATGGGCGCTTACAATGCGCTTAACGGCGTGCCGGACTGCGCGAATTCCTTCCTGCTGACCGATCTCTTGCGCAAGCAATGGGGGTTTGACGGTTATGTCGTTTCGGATTGCGGCGCCATCAGCGATATTTGGAGCCAGCATCATTACGTAAACACGCCCGAAGAAGCCGCTGCCGACGCGGTGAAGGCCGGCTGCGATCTCTGTTGCGGCGGGGATTATCAGGCTTTGGTGCGGGCGGTTCAACAAGGGCTGGTCACCGAAAAGGAAATTGACCAGGCCTTGTATTACACGTTGTGGACGCGCTTCAAGCTCGGCTTGTTCGATCCGGCTGAAGATTGCGCGTATTCCAAAATCGGCATTGACCAGAACGACACGCCGCAACACCGCGCGCTGGCGCTCAAAGTCGCCGAGGAATCCATCGTACTGTTGAAGAACGACGGTGTCCTCCCGCTCAACCGCTCCAAGATCAAACGGATTGCCGTCATCGGCCCCAATGGCAACTCGACGTCCATGTTGCATGGCAATTACAACGGGTCAGCTCGGCGTCCGATCTCAATTCTGAACGGCATCAAACAAGTGGCCGGGACAAACATTGAGGTCAGTTTTGCACAAGGCTGTCCGATTACCACCGAAACCAACCGGGGAATTGCCGCGTGGAGCCGCCAGGATAACGATACGATCCGTCCTTTGCCGGAACTCAACGCTGAAGCCCTCAGCCATGCGGCAAATGCGGACTTGATCATTTATGTCGGCGGCATCACACCGGCGCAGGAAGGCGAAGGGTTTGATCGTAATACGATTGAACTGCCCGAAGTGCAGCAAAAACTCGTCGAGGCGCTCCATGCCTCGGGCAAGCCGGTGGTCATGGTGAATTGCAGCGGTTCCGCCATCGCGCTACCGTGGGAATCCAAAAATCTGCCCGCGATTCTTCAAGCCTGGTATCCGGGCGAGGAAGGCGGACTTGCCGTCGGCGAGGTTCTGTTCGGCAACGTTAATCCGAGCGGCCATTTGCCGATCACGTTTTATGCCTCGACGGCGGCCCTGCCCGATTTCACCGATTACTCGATGAGCAACCGCACCTACCGCTACTTCAACGGCCAACCGCTCTACGCGTTTGGCCACGGCTTGAGCTATACCAAGTTTGATTTCCGCCGGGGCAAACTGGACTCAAATAAAATTCCCGCCGATGGCACGGTGAGAATATCGTTCACGGTTAAAAATTCCGGCGACCGCGATGGCGACGAGGTGGCGCAAGTTTATTTCCGACATGTTCATTCCAGCGTTCCGCAGCCGAAACTGGCGCTGTGCGGCTTTGCCCGTGTGCATCTGGAGCGCGGCAAATCGAGCCGCGTTACGATTGATGTCCCTGCCGAGCGCCTGCGCTATTGGGATACGGAGAAGAAACAGTACGTGGTTGAGCCGGGGAAATATGAGCTCCTCATCGGCGACGCTTCGGATAATATCCAGTTGAATTTGCCCATGACCGTTACCGCCCAGTGAGGCCGGGCAGCAACGACATCTTGATATTATGCAAAACATCCTTTCCCGAACTGCCTGGCTTTGCGTAACGGCTTGCATTGCCTTTTTTGTGACTGCCTGCCAAACTCACGGGCAGGGTGCAGTTCAATCCGCGGTAGAGGAAAATCCAGGTCCGGCGTTGACCAGTTCAGCCGCCACGACGCAAACAAGCCAAATCCCTGCGGACGCCAAGCCGGCGTCATCGGACGTGCCGGGGGTCCAGTTTCCCAAGATTGACTCCGAGCGGCGTGCGTACTTCCGCATCGTGGCGCCCGGCGCGAAAAGCATCTCCGTCAGCCTGCCGGGCGGCCGCGGAACCAAAGGCGACGACAGCGTCTGGACCATTGTCACCAGCCCGCTCGCGCCGGGATTCCATTATTACACGCTCGACGTTGACGGCGCGACGGTGTCCGACCCGGCCAGCGAGAGCTACTTCGGCACTGGCAAGATGAGCAGCGGCATCGAGGTTCCGTCGCCTAACGAAGATTTTTATTTGCCCAAGGACGTGCCGCACGGCGACATTCGCGCGCACTACTATTTCGCCAAGACCACCGGCAAAATCCGGCGTTGTTTCGTGTATACCCCACCGGGTTACGATACCAACCTCACGGCGCGCTATCCGGTGCTTTACCTGCAACATGGCATGGGAGAAGACGCGCGCGGCTGGTCCGACCAGGGCCGGACTGGGTTCAGCCTCGACAACCTGATCGCCGAGGGCAAGGCAAAGCCGATGTTGGTGGTCATGGATGACGGCGGCATCACTCCCGGCGCTATGAGCGGTCCCAGAAGGGACGGACGCCCCATGTTTTGGGACAAATTCGGCCAGATACTCATCGAGGACATCATCCCTATGATTGACTCGACCTATCGCACCATTCCCGACCGCGACCATCGGGCCATGGCTGGGCTCTCGCTCGGCGGCACGCAAACAATGGAAATCACCCAGGCGCACCTCGATCAATTCGCCTACATCGGGGTCTTCAGCGCGCCGTTTGGTTTTCCGCAGGTTCCCGGCGGGTTCAATGGCCTGTTGGGTGATCCAACGGCTTTCGCCAAGCAGGTCAAGGTGCTCTTCATCAGCTATGGCAGTGCCGGAGACCTGGCCGCCCGCGGCACCCAGGCGTTCCATCGAGCGCTGGCGCAAGCCGGCATCCAGCACGTCTTCTACGAATCGCCGGGCACGTCGCACGAATGGCTGACCTGGCGCCGGAGCCTCTATCATTTCGCACCGTTGCTCTTTCAGAACACGCAAGACGGCAACCAGTAACCTGATGCCGAACTGCTGATTCGAGACTTGTCCACTGATTATACTCCCGGCTCCGGCATCAGTATTGTTGTCTATAGGTATGCGTTGTTATCAAAGGCGAATTTCAACAAACTGTGGGTTCCATGCAGTTTTAATTTGTCGCAGATGTGCTGCCGATGGTTGTCCACGGTTCTGACGCTCAAGTTGAGGCGGTTGGCGATTTCCTTGCTGGTATAATCTTCACCCACAAGCTTTAGAATGCGTCGCTCTGCAGGCGTCAGTGACTCGATTTGAGGTTTGCTCAAAAGCAATTCCCGCACCCGATCGCTCCGGCGTTTTCCAGCCTCCAGCATCGAGGCACTCACAAAACTTTCGCCGCGATCCACCTTGTCAAGTGCAGCCAGGATATCGTTTGCAGCGTTCTCCTTCAAAACGTAGGCCTTCGCACCCAGATCCATCGCGGCGTTGAACATGTCTTCCTCATTGTACATCGTCAGGATTACCACCTTAATCGGAAACGGCAGCTGTCGAACCGCTCGAATCGTTTCCAGTCCATTGAGGCGGGGCATATCAATATCCAGGATGGTGATCTGGGGTTTCAGGCTTGTCATCTGCCGCAGCGCCTCCTTCCCATCGGACGCTTCGCCCACGATCTTGAAGCGCGGATTGCGCGCGATGACATCGTGCAGTCCGTGACGGAGGAGTGGATGGTCATCCACGATCAGCACAGTGACTTCCTGATTCATAGTCGTGCATTAGGGAATGGAACTTCGACGGTTAAGCTGGTGCCTTCACCTGGTTTGGAATCAAGCGCCAGGGTCCCCTTAAGAATGCGCACCCGCTCAGCGATGCCGCTGAGTCCATACCCGAGGTCGTGCCGTTGGGCGGACTGTTTCGCCGGATCAAAGCCTCGGCCATTGTCCCGGATCGAAAGAGAAACGACCGTTGCCCATTTCTTGACGACTACCGTCGCTTCCGTGGCCGCAGAATGCTTGACTACGTTGGTGATGGCTTCTTGCACGATTCGGTAAACGTGGATTTCGGAATCCTTATCGAAGAGGCCGTCAATGTCATTGATTCGGCTGGCGAATAAAATCGAATTGTGCCTGGAGGCGCGGTCGGTCAGGGCGCGAACCGCCTGGGTCAGGCCTAAGCGATCCAACTGGTAAGGCCGCAAGCCATGAGTAATCCGGCGCACTTCCTCAATCGCTTGCGACGTGGTGCCGGAAATCTCATCCAAACGGTGTCGCAGACCCTTTTCCTCCGGCGGGCCTTGCATCGCCAACATGGCGTGGTTTTTGATTACCAGCAAGGTTTGTCCCAGGCTGTCGTGCAAGTTAACGGCTATCCGACGCCGCTCATCTTCCAGCCGTTCCAGAACTTGCCGCGAAAATGCGAGTTGGGAGGCGTGCTGCCGTTCCAACCGGCGATGCAACAGGTGAATCCATGACAACGTTACCAACAATATCGTGAGCAGTGTCCCCACCAGCGTTACGGTTCTTTTCCAGGTCCACCAAGGAGGACCGCTGAGCACGGCCACGTCTTTCTGGCTGCGCAAAAGGATGTTTATGATCTGTGGTGCGCTCGCAGGCCCTGTGGCAGCGGACGGCGACGCCGTCGGTTCGTCGTCGTAAACTCCGGTGATCCGGAGGCGACTGCCCGGAGCAATGTCCGGCAATCCGTCTCGATTGGCTGCGAGGGTCGCCAGAAACACGCGCTGTTGGTCCTGAAGCTCCAGCACTTGATTCTGCCCGTTCGTTTTGCAGGCCAACATCGTCGCGCTGGCGCGAATCAAAGTGCCACCCTGCTTTGAAGATAACGCCTCGCTCAAATCCAAATCCTTGGGACTGACCTGCTCTACTGACTTGGATGGACGTACCAGCGGTTCGGTGAGGGTGTGGATGAAACCGTTGAGCGCCGGGAA
This sequence comes from uncultured Verrucomicrobiae bacterium, assembly GCA_963708525.1. GTDB lineage: Bacteria > Verrucomicrobiota > Verrucomicrobiia > Limisphaerales > UBA11358 > UBA11358. Next base: position 37,975 of record CAVPTH010000010.1, read on the forward strand.
TGCAAGCACCTCAACCGTTTCCCCTGTTTTCACTTTCGGTTCGTTGGTGGTTCGCACCCGGATTCCACCTGTGTCGTCCTGAATGAAAAACGATTGAGCGTCCCGGTAGGTAACCTCGCCAACCACTCGCATCCGAGGGGACCACGAAGATTCCACTCCTTCGGAAAGGAGGTTGGCGATTGAATGCCTTGGTACGCCGAAAGGGTCTATTGGCGATTCCTCTTTGACATCGAGAAAATTGCGGGACGGGACCAGCAACAGCGGTTCATCCAGCATGCTTGGCATCAGTACGCCCCGGGCGCACACTTCTGCATCCACATAACGGGCCAGGTAATTGGTAGGCGTGTTGCCCAGCCAGAGACAGGCGGGACCGTCTTTTCCTACGATGGTGAGTGTTCCGTTCGTGTTCACCGAATGGATCACGCCTTCAAGTTCACTCCATCTCCCTGCCAGGCTGTCCGGGTTCGGGACGCCAAGGGGATGGGCAATGGGCTTGGGCATGGAATACCATCCGAGTTTCGTGACGACCAACGGGGTGATGACCTGCAGGTATTTGCCCGGTTCCAGCGCACCGCCAAGATCAACCCCTTGCCCTGCTTCCAGACTGTTTTTCAAAGCGAGGTCATCAAGAGAAATCAACATGGCGGTGTTTTCCTCTTGAACAAAGATGTAGTCCTTGTCAAAGACACGACCATTGAAAGTGACCACGCCACGGACTCCATAAAAGCCCTGGATGGCCGGAACGGTGGCAACCATTGACAGAGCAGGTTGGCTGGCCGAGGTGAATTCATTTGTCGTCACAGGCTTAAGGAAGGAAACACTGTTTTCTGCCGAGGCCCAGATTAGCCCCGGCATCAACGTTCCATTTTGATCATAAACTCCCTCACAAACGCCATTAACCTGGACGACGAGATTGCTTGACTGTTTTGACTGTCTGGACATTTCCTCGCTCCAGTGTTTCACGCGCACTTGCACCTGCGCCCGCCCGTCAGACAATTCCAGGGTAGCGGTATTTTCGGATACTGCCTTGAACGTTACCACTCCTTCCGCTTGCACCCACCGATAGTTATTTTCAACCGGCAACGGCTGTTCCATGGCAATTTCATTGGGTTTTGGCAATTTTCCCGGTCCATGAATGCGAATCCCAACGTCTTTCACGGTCAGAGCCGATTCGAATGGGCGCGCTCCGCCCATGCCGCTCAATTCACCATCCGGGTAGTTGGTCCAGTACTCGCGCAGAATGCCGTTGGTTGAGGCTTCTGTGGAACGGCGGTCTTCGTTCCAAGGAGTGAGGTAGGGGCCATTGATAACCGATCGGGTCAGACCGGGTCCCTGCCAGGCGACTGAAAGGTTTTCTGCTACGGTTGTTTGCTCTTGCAGCGCCTCAATGTAATAGGTCTTGCCGGCTTCCAGTTGTATCGGCTCTGAAATTTGTGATGGATACCGCGACCATTCGTGTGAGAGCACCCAACCGAAACGGGGGATGGACGCGATTTTTCTGACCTTGGATGGGTCCGCGTTCGGGCTCAACCACAACTCTGAAGAGTTGTCGCTGGCTATCCAAAAGGTATAAACACCTGTGACCTGTGGATGCAGATAGCCTCGCATCCGCGTTAAGTTGTATTCGCCCCAGTTCATCGGGGCCTCGAATGAACTGCAAATATTCCGACCCGAAGGATAAAATGGATAATCTGGAAAGCTTCGAAAAAGGGGACAGCAATTGGTGCCATCAATCGTAACAAACTGCCCCACCTGAAGTCTCCGGTTTCCAACGTGAAAGTTCAAGGCGACCGCCCCCGTCGCATCCTGCAACACCACCAAATCGCGGTTCGTATCGACCAGCGTGAAGACGCCGGTCAGGCGGAAGTCGCACCCGGCAAGGTAATCCGCGTCCGGGAGGGTTCTGAATTGCGCCATGTTCGTCACATAATGAACAGAATTCACAGCCACGCTGGCTGGGTCCGGGCGGGACGAAACGTCCTCGGCTCCGCACCCCAACACGCCAGCCGCCGACAAAAGCAGGACCATTGATTTTGCGAGCATTTGCCGGCGATGGTTTGACGGTTGAAACATAAATTAAATTCATATCGGACAGCCCGCCCCATAGCCCGCTAAATAATAGTACATGATTTCATAGTACCTTGGCTGAATGTAGCAAGTACTTTCACAGGTCCCGGGCTGTGAGGCATGACAAACCTTCGGATTTCAGGCGCGGTTTTTGCCGGCACGTGTCAGGGCATGAACCGCAAAAGTGCCCGTTCTTAGGACCATGATGCATTCATAAGACCCAAGCCAGGCAAAGTTAGCGGCGATGTCACCATTTTGAATGAGTATACATACTCATCTTACCCATCTTATAGGCATGGCTACTCATTCCAAACCCTTTTGAATATGTGATAAAATCTACTCCATGATTATCCTCGAACTGCCAAGAGTTGACAGTACGCATTGATGTCACTTGCATCTCAATCAAATTCTTCGAGGAGAAACAAACAGAAACAAGTCAAATCAAGAGCAAAGTCCAATATGAAAACCAAAAAAACATTCCTCCAGCGGACCTGCGTGACCGCACTGGCGATTGGTACCGCAGCCATAGCCATAACGTTGGCTCCGACAGTCACCCACGCGCAACGCGTCGTCTGGTCGACAACGAACTTCGTTGACGACCCAATAGGTCCGTATGGCGCGTTCGTAGACTTTCAAGGTGGTGAAAACGTGGCCGTGAACATTGTCACTCCTGGAGAAGGTGGGGCCGGCAGCCAAGCACTGGAGATCACCTTCAACCCCAACCAACCCAATATTAACCTTCAGACGACCACTGTCCCTTATCCGTGCAGTGGCAACACCAACGCGTTTTTCGCGAACTACACCCTCTCATTCGATATGAAAGTCAGTGGCGCTATTAATTTGTCACCTGTTGGTGGATTACAGCTCAGCCTCTTCCCGAATCAAACTGGCGCCAATGGCTATGGTGTATTTGGTTCCAATCTGCTCCTTCCGAATACGGACACGAATGTGTTTATCGCAGGGACGGGATACCAACACTATGCGATTTCCCTGGGAAGTTTCAAAAACAATGGCGTTACTGTTACGACCACCACCAATTTTTCCTTTGGGTTTGGCGATGTCGCTTATCCGGCCAATCTCGGTGGTGTCCCCATAACGATTGATATTGATAATCTTCAAATAACGATGGTTACAAATCCGCCCCCGCCCCCGCGACCGACCATAAGCGTGTTGCCCGCCAAACGGGGGTTGCGAATTTTTCAACAGGCATCAGACGCAGTCTATACCCAGGAAGGGATCGCAACGGTGGACATCAACCAGTCTTGGGTTGGTCTTGCAACCCCAAGCACACCGGTCAGCTATGCGATTACGTTTCAGGGCTTCGATACGGTTGCCAATTATGCGATGAATGTTCAGTTCGTTCCGAATGCCGGCACCGGCCCGTATGCCGTTTATAATGCCAACAATGACCTTCTGTGGACCATCAGGTCAGGTGGGGGTACTAGCGGGTTTACGACAGCGCTTGCTTTCAAAACCAACTCGCCGGCTAACGTTAACGGCTTTGAAACGAATGTCGTGGTTGCGCCAATGGCCACCACCAGCACCAATGGTCGCGGCACTTGGACCTTAACCTTCACCACCGACACGAGTGGCACGGTGACCGCGCCGGATGGCACCAGTGCCTCCTTCGTCCTGGATCCAAATATGGCCGCTCAATTCGCGGACCCAATGAATATTTTCTTTGGAACATCCGCGGGAGCCACAGGCGGTTTTGGTCAATTCACAGACATCAGCAAGATTGCCGTTACGAATGTTGGCGGACTGAACGAGAACGACAACTTCACAAGTGAAACCAATTTAGACCTAACTGTCTGGGATCCGAGCTTTTCCAGGGATGCAGGCAGCGTCATCCTGGTTCCCAGCACGCCTTCGTATTGGGCGAACTGGAATATTCCCGACGACGGATTCGGACTGGAAACAAAAGCCGGTCTGAACGGTGGCACCAATGTATGGTTCTCGCCCAATTACTACGGCAGTGGAACGGCCAGCACGAACTCGACCCCGATCCTGATGGGAACCACGCTGAAATGGACTTTGATCCCCAGCGGATGCCTGCCGACCGTTGACGGGACTGTGGGCGGAACACGTTCGCCAAATGCATTTTTCCGGCTCGCGAGCCCCCCGCCGAGCCAGTAATTAAGCGTCACGATCAATCACCCTATAAAAGGGCCGCCGCAGCTCGGTTTTAGCTGCGGCGGCCGAAACGGAACGGCCCTGCAAACCAAAATGACAAATAAAGTAAGTTTGAATTCATCGGACATGAAAAGAAGTTTTGCCTTTACCCTGATCGAATTGCTTGTGGTTATCGCCATCATCGCCATTCTGGCGGCGTTGTTGCTGCCGGCACTGGCCAAGGCGAAAGAAAGGGCCATACGCATAACTTGCATGAACAATGAAAAGCAGATCTATCTCTCCCTGGATGCGTATGCCATTGACAATCACGGCAACCTGCCCGTGCTCACACCCGGTTCTGGCGCTTCCTGGGCCTGGGACATACCATGGCCCGTAACGAGTGCGATGTTGGCGAGTGGCTGCCAGAAAAAAACGTTTTATTGCCCCGGTACCGCGCCGAGATTTAATGACTACGTGAACTTTCTAAACCAAGACTCCCTGTGGAACTTTGGCACGAATACTGGCCATTCATTTAACATTGTCGGCTATTCCTTCGCCTTCAGCGGATATCCGCCCAATAAGTCCCCCAACTCGTCGCTCCTGTCCCTGACGAATCAAAACACAAAAATTGACATGGAAAACCACCCGAGCCCGGTTTGGCCATTTACACCGTTTCGGGATTCAGTATCAACTCGTGTGCTCGTAGCGGATGTGATCCTCAGCGTCGGCGCCAACCTTCCGGCGACTCCTGGCGACAACTTCAGCAGTGTGGGCGGCGGCTTTAGCATAAACGGCAGACAATACCCACATTTGAGCGCTCATTTGCAGGATGGGTGCCCGCTGGCGGCAATTACGCATACAAGGACGGTCATGTTCAATGGCAGAAATTCAATGCCTCAACTGCAGGTGCGAACGGGCGGCAACACACCTCATTTCTGGTGGTAAATAATTTTAAACTGCTGATGTGATGCTTGATGCCTTCGATGGGTGCAAAATTTCAACGATATCGAAATGAATGAGTGCTGAATTGAGTGGTCTCACCAACCAGCACGTCGAATCCAGCCGACGATTAATATTTTTTATGTATACTCTTTACGCTTGGGGCTCGTTTTGGCTTTTACGGCATAACAGGGGACTAATATTCGCGTCGTATCGCCGAACCTTGACGGATGTTTTCGACCTATTCCCACAAATGTAGGTATTCGTACTTATAGACTGATTTTGAAGAAAATGATTTCATTAGCTATTCAGTCATCTGAAGCAAAGATTAGAGTCACACTTAAAACATCCCGTTATGAAACAAATAATCAAATCAATGTCCTTGGTTGCAGCGTTGAGCGGTTTATCCCTTACGAGTCAGGCGCAATTGGTTGTCTGGTCACAGAACTTCGATTCCTTAACGCCAGGTACGTATGGTGCCACAACGGATTTTCAAAATGATCTCACCAACCCCGCCAACCCGGCAGACAACATCCTCACTCCCGGAGATGGCGGGTCCGGTAATGCCATGGCATTGACATTCAACACTGTGAGCGGTACCACCGTTAACATCCAGACGGCCACTCCAACATACGCGGCCGTCGGCAACACCAGCGCGAGTCTCGCAGATTACACCCTATCCTTCGATATGGCCATCCAAGGCGTTGACGTATCAACTGGTTATGGAGGATTACAGATTAGTGTCCAGAACGGAGGCGGGATATTTGGCCCAAGTGCAGTATCCCCTTTTGTAACTCCTGCCTGCGGGGACGGCGGGGGCGGGGTACAAACTGTATTCGTTTAATCTGGGCACTTTTACGGGCTCTCTTAATCCGACCTCCGCCAACCTTGCTTTTGGGATTGGCGTGGTTGCCTATGGTAACAATATGACTGCCGGCCCCGAAACGCTGCTGGTGGATAATATTCAGATTACCATGGTTCCGGAACCAGGCGCGTTCGCCATAATCGCCGGAGGCCTTGGCCTTCTGGCTGGATGGCGTCGTTACGGTCGAGTGTCTTAATTCTGAAATGATGTTTACATAAAATCGAAGCTCACGCTCTGCGCGGCAATCGATTGCCGCGCGCTTTTTTTCCCAACTGAAAATGGAACGTCGGCAGGCCATGTCGCATTCGACGCACGGATTTTGAGACGCATTCGCTTCGTAAGTATTCTTACTCATTCCAAAACAGTAGAAAAAACTTAGAGTGTTTTAACTCGCTATTAAACTGTTTTTCATTCTTCACATGTATTCGTGTTCATTAAACTCTATCGTTCGGTTCCTCATCCTTTCATGTCAGTTATTGTTCGTCGCCATTTGCGGCTTCAGTCTCCCAACCCAAGCGCAGACCACGGTCTTATCAGACAATTTCGATTCTGATTCTTTGGGTGCGTTTGGCAGCACGTATAATTACGCGTCTGGCGGCAACGTCACGTCAACCATCGTAGCTCCGGGGGCGGGGGGCGCCGGCCGGGCGCTGCAGTTGAGCGGCAATATCACCAACGGCGTCTCCGAAAACGCTGGCGTCAACTCTCCCGTGTACACGCCAACTGGCAACATGGACCCCAATCTCTCCGACTACACCCTGTCCTTCGATATGGCCATCACTCAAGGAGCCAACACGGGAGTCGGAGTGACGCTCAATATCTTTGGGACCGGCGCTGCCGACGGTTCGAGTTACGCTGTGCCCATTAATCAAATGACTGTCGGGGGCGGGTTCGGGCACTTTTCGGTCAACCTGGGCACGCTCCCTACCGGGTATCAGATTCCCGCGCTGAATCCAACTGACAGCCAGTATTCGTTCCAGCTTCTATTTCTCGGCTACAATGCCAGCGTGACGGCCACTCCCGAAACGATTGAATTGGACAATCTTCAGATAACGGTGGCCCCGAACACCAATGCGTACCCGAACCCGCCACCGTCCGGCACGAACACCACGGCACCGTACTATGTCAATCCTCCCATCTACGCGGATTATCCTGACCCGGACATCATTCGCGTCGGCAACGACTTTTACTTCACCACCACCACGTTCATTGATGTGCCGGGACTGACCATCTTGCATTCACAGGACCTGGTGCATTGGGAAATCGTCACACATCTTATTCCTCAGCTTACCGGCAGCCCAAACTATAACATCACAAACGGGATCCAGAATTATGGCAACGGCGTTTTTGCATCGAGCATACGGTATTACAACGGAACGTTCTATGTTGTAGATCAACCGAATGGTCAACCCACCGCCACGATATTTTATTCCACAAACATTGCCGGTCCGTGGCAGTCTCATCCGCTCAACGTAGGCGCATTTGACCCGGGGCTTTACATCGAAACCAACGGTATGGGCTACATCGTTACCGCTGGCGGCTGGCAAAGCAACACTACGTTCCTGACTTTGAACTCCAGTTTTTCACAAGTCGTCGCCTCCACCACGATCACCAATGGTTTGGGACTTGAAGGCTCTCATGCGTACAAGGTCGGCAGTTACTATTATATCTTCAACTCGCAGCCGGCGACCGGGAACCTCTACGTTTCGCGCGCACCGAGCCTTTTTGGCCCTTACACTTTCATGAAGAATTTGGATAACGCGCATGGAGGACATCAGGGCGGTATCGTGGACATGCCAGACGGCAGCTATTATGGATTTAACTTGAAAGACAGCGGCACCATCGGACGGATGACTTATATCAGCCCCATTTTCTGGTCGAACGGCTGGCCGGTTTGGGGCACGTCGAATGCGCCTGGACAGATTCCGGCCACTGCCCCCATGCCCGTCGTCGGAGCGCCGGACTACCAGATTCCGACTTCGGATGATTTCTCATCTCCGAAGCTCGGTCTGCAATGGCAATTCAATCACAACCCGGACAACACGCGCTGGTCGCTGACGGCCCGGCCCGGTTTCCTGCGGTTGTATCCAACAGCCGCCACGAACTTCTGGTATGCGCGGAACACCCTCATCCAAAAAGGCCAGGGGCCATGGAGCGGCGCCGAAGTTAAATTCGATTTGAGCAATCTCCAGCCAGGCGACATTTGCGGCCTTGGTGCACTGGGCAAGAGCAATGCAACCATTGCCGTCACTGGCAACAGCCCCGGCAACTACACGCTAAGCCAAAACGTGATTGTGTCACTCGACAGCACCAAAAACAACTTAAGCACAACAACTGTCACCACCGCGCCTTACACAAATACGACAATTTTTCTGCGATTGGGCATGGATTTTATCCGGAGCAGAGGGACCGTGCTCTACAGTGCCGATGGACGAAACTGGACACAACTAGGGGGCCAATTCAACATCGCATACGACTGGTTCACGGGGACATTCCAAGGCGAACAATTTGCGATGTTCAGTTACAACCCGGCACCCGGCGCGGGTTATCTTGATGTGGATTGGTTCAGATACGTCCCGCCGGCATTTATCAACGACATCGTAGAAAACCCGGATTCGAGCATGACCTTGTATTTTGCAAACAACCCCGGCTCCACGAACGTTATCCAGACATCTGCCGACCTGAACGCGTGGCAGAACGTCTCCACCAATATCGGCGATGCGAACGGTTTCTGGCAATTCACCGCGACAAATTCCAGCCTGCGACCCACCCTGTTTTACCGCTCTTACACTCGTTAGGAATGTTTTCATTTTCCAATTTTCAAAAACACAACCTGTGGAAAAACTCACTGCGTTCCTGATTTGCGCAGCGGTCGCGGTCACCACTCAGGGGCGGGCGGGTTCCATCCTTGATGAATTGACCGCCGCAGGCCAAGCCAAGCCGATGTTGATGTTGATGGCCAACGGCGGTATCACTACTGGCGCCATGACTGGACAAGGAAAGGCCGAGCTCCCGTATTTTTGGCCAAATTCACCCAGGTGTTCATCGAGGACATCATCCCCATGATTGATACAACCTACCGCACGTTACCCGATCGCGACCATCGGGCCATGGCTGGGCTCTCGCTGGGCGGCACGCAAACGATGGAAATCACCCAGGCGCACGTCGACCAATTCGCCTACATCGGGATCTTCAGCGCGCCGTTTGGTTTTCCGCAGGTCCCCGGCGGGTTCAACGGATTGTTGGGTGATCCGGCGGCTTTCGCCAGGCACGTCAAGGTGCTCTTCATCAGCTATGGCAGTGCCGGAGACCTGGCCGCCCGCGGCACTCAGGCGTCCCATCGAGCGCTGGAACAGGCCGGCATCAAGCATGTCTATTACGAATCGCCGGGCACGTCGCACGAATGGCTGACCTGGCGCCGCAGCCTGCACGAATTTGCCCCGCTGCTTTTTCAAACCGCGTCCGACCTCAACCCGTGAACCCGAAGCAGAACCATGAGAACGAAATTGATTACCGCACTAACCATGATGGCCGGCTGCCTGGTTGCCGTTGCCCAAACCAATCCGCCCGCTGCCGCCTATCAGCTCGGCAGCGACGCCAAATCAGCCAGCTCGAATGTCCCCGGTCAACCGTATCCGAAAATTGATTCGGAGCGCCACGCGGAATTCCGGTTGCGCGCGCCGGGCGCCGCCAGAGTGCAGCTCGACCTCGGTGGCCACAAATACGATTTCACGAAGAATGACCAGGGCATGTGGTCGGTCGTCACGCCGCCGTTGGTCGTCGGCTTCCATTATTACGCCATCGTGGTTGACGGTGCGTCTGTGGCTGATCCGGCCAGTGAAAGTTTCTTTGGTGTGAGCAAAATGATGAGCGGCATCGAAGTGCCGTCGCCGGGCGAAGATTTTTACGATGCCAAAGACGTACCCCACGGCGAGGTGCGCGAGCATTGGTACTATTCGCAGACGAATGCCACGTGGCGCCGGTGCTTTGTGTATACGCCGCCGGATTACGACAGCGACCCGCCAGCCCGTTATCCGGTCGTCTATCTCCTGCACGGCGCCGGTGAAGATGAACGCGGCTGGTCCACGCAAGGCCGCGTGAATTTCATTCTCGACAACCTCATCGCCGAAGGAAAAGCCAGGCCGATGATTGTGGTGATGGACAACGGCGGCGGCAGCGCCCTTTTTGCCACGGGTGCACGCAGCCCGGCAGGACTTATGGGTGGGACCAACGCGCCGGCTGGAACCAATTCTCCGGCGATGGCAGGCACGAACCGGTTTGGCCGGTTGTTGAGCGGCCCTGCCGGACGTTTTCCCGACACGCTGTTGCACGAAATCATTCCGATGATGGATGCGACTTACCGCACCATTCCCGACCGCGAGCATCGCGCGCTGGCGGGATTGTCCATGGGCGGCATGCAGACGCGAATGATCGGGCAGGCGCACCTGGATACGTTTGCGAACCTCGGCATTTTCAGCGGCGGCACATTGGGCGAATTGAACGCGACAAACAGTCCGCTGGCGGATCCGGCGGAATTCAACCGTCTCGTCAAAGTCGCCTTCGTCAGTTATGGCAGCGTCGAACGCGGCGCCGACAGTCTCAAGAGTTACCACGATTCACTGGGCGCGGCCGGCATCACGAACCTGACCTGTTACGTTTCGCCGGGCACGGCACACGAATGGCAAAGCTGGCGCCGGAGCTTTTATCAATTTGCACCGTTGCTGTTCCAAAAGCCTTAAAAGTATGATGATGGCTCAAAGCATCCTGAAGCAACGTGGCGGTTTTATGTTCAAAACTCTTTTAGAAGCAAATCACAGCGATGAAAAATTATCCCCCCCCCGAACAATTGAATCCAATTTACGCCAATGAAGACGCCTATCCCCGGCTTCACCTCTCGATGTAGTCTGCTGACCTGTGTGCTGTTGGCGATTGGATCAACCGCCCGGTCCGCCGACTCGCCCACCCTCAAGGAGGCCTACAAGGATCATTTTTATGTTGGCGTGGCCATCAACCGCGACATGGCGACTGGCGCCACGAACCAAACCGGCTACTTCAACCGGACCCCGGAACAGGTCGACAAAGACATTGCTCTCGTCAAGGAACAATTCAACCAGATCGTCCCGGAGAACGACTTGAAGTGGGCACTCATCCATCCGCGGGAAGGCGCGGACGGCTATGATTTCGGCCCGGCGGACGCCTTCGTGAACTTCGGCGTGAGCAACCACATGTACATCGTGGGACACACGCTCGTCTGGCACGGCCAGACACCCAACTGGGTGTTTGCGGGCACGAATCCCCGCCGGAAGTCGCCAACACCCCGCCCGGACCTCTCACGGAAACGAACGTCGCCGGAACAAATGCGCCCGGCGTGGAAGATTTGGCCGCGGATTTCGGCGGCGGTTTCGGATATCAACGGACCTCGCGCGTCCCGCGAGGAATTGCTCCAGCGGATGCACGATCACATTTACTACCGTCGTCGGCCGCTACAAGGGCAAGGTCAAAGTCTGGGACGTCGTGAACGAGGCGGTCGCCGACCGCGGGCACGAACCTACTGCGGAATTCGCTCTGGCTGCAAATCATCGGGCCGGACTTCATCGCCAAGGCCTTCGAATACGCCCACGAAGCGGATCCGGATGCGATCCTCCGCTACAACGACTATGGGTTGGAAAACCCGACGAAACGCCACAAATTCATCACTTTGATCAAATCACTCCAGGCGCAAGACGTCCCGGTCATGGCCATCGGTTCGCAAACCCACGTCAGCGTTTCATCGCCGAGCTTTGAACAGGAAGACGAGGCGTTGACGGAACTGGAGACACTTGGCCTGCCCATCCACATCACCGAACTCGACGTCAACAGCGCGCGGGGCGGACAGCGCGATACCGGGGCAGACATCGCCAACAACGCTGCGACCACCCAGGGCGGCCTGGTGGAAGACGCCAACCGGCGGTTGGCTGAAGCGTACGCAGGACTTTTCCGCGCATTCGTAAAGCACGCCAAATCCGTGAAGGTTGTCACCTTCTGGGGCGTGAATGACGCCGTTTCATGGCGCGCCAATGGCCGGCCGCTTCTGTTCGACGGCAACGACCAACCCAAGCCAGCTTTTGACGCTGTCATCGCTGAGGCGAAAAAGACAACTATTTCAAAGTTTCCGTAACCAAAACACGATGAAACGCAGTGGGCATATAGTTTTGGGGGTTGTCGTCGCTTCGTAACCGAACATGCCTTCGCACAACAAATCCAACCCGCAGAGACGCGCACAATGAACACGGAAATGACCGTGATACGCTGCCCCGCATTTGTCGCCCGGCTTGCCACCAGTTCCGCACCAGGCCCGCCGATTTCACCGTATGTTTACGGCCAGTTCCTCGAGCACGCAGGCGGCCTCATTTACAGCAGCTTCTGGTGCGAGCTGCTCGATGACCGCAAGTTTTATTGTGACGTGACGAACAAATTTCCGGAAAATCCAAACGCCGGCGCGTGCGGATTCGGCGGGTTTCCGGGCCGGCGCAACGTCGGCCCCGGCCGGTGGAATCCCGTCGGCCCGATGGATTCCGTCGTGATGGATATGATGTTTTTGATTTTGCACAACGTACCGCTCCCGGTGCTCATGGGTATCCAAAAATGACTTGGCAGCCATTGAAATGGCCTACCAAACACTTGATCCGACTCAGGGAACACCCAAATCGCCGCCTTCAAAGTCATATGAGCGATACTGCTTGCGAGTTTTGGGACACTACGGGGGGAGAGTCAGCCCAAGGCTAATCCGCTGCCTAAATATTATCCAATTTTTGGGGGATTTCTGAATGTAGCGGGGGGTGGCAGCAGCAGGTGTGCGCGGAAACAACTCTAGGAACTCTTCTCAAAGGCGTAGGAACGGTAAGAAAGTTCCCCGCTATTCAGTGCGTTATGGATCCGCGAGCCTTTGACGCCGGCAAAATCTGCGCCGAGGGTATGCAGAAATGGTGGCAGATGCCTTGCGATCAAATCCTGCGAACGCGGCGAGTTCTGGTTCATGCCGCGCAGAACTTCAGCATTGATATTTCGGGTTTGCCGCACTTTCAGCGGGGTGGCCGCGAGCGCCTCTTCCCATTCAGACATGCGGTCGGCAAACCGGAAATCCGCGTAGAGAAAATACCCACCCGGTCGCAACACACGTGTTACCTCCGCCAGAAATTGCGGGAAGTCCGAATAACAATGGGACGCCTCGATATTGATGACCGCGTCGAAGGTGTCGGGTGAGAACGCAAGTTTTTCCGCGTCGCCTTGCACGAAGTTCAATCCTTCAACGCGATGGCATTGCTGACAAAAACGGATACCAGCGGGGTTCAAATCGATCGCGGTGTAACGTTGCGGTTGCAGGGTGCGCGTCAGGTAGCTGGCACCGCCGCCATGGCCGCAGCTCACTTCGAGAACATTTTTGCCGCGCAATTCCACCTGTGTAGCGACGTGATGATAAAGCTGGATACAGGCGCGATTGGGTTCGTCTCCGTGCGTTAGCGATATTCCCATCGGTGGTTCTTCTTCATAGGCGTAATTAAGAAACAGAACTTCTTCGCCGTGCAGCCGCCTCGTGAGAAATGGGTACCAAAGTTGCCAGATGGCTTTGCGAATCCTGCCTATGGAGAACAGATGATCAATCACGGGCACTCGGAAATTTTACGCGAAATCGTGATGATTGCCAACCTCAGCTGCATCGTGCCAAGGAGTTGGCTTGTCCTGTGCAAATAGGGGGCAAACCACGTCCATTATGATTAAGTGTTTCTTTTTGAAATGGCTCTTGAGCAGGTTTTAAGAAAGCGACGGACGTGGTGTTTGAACTGCGTCGGAGATCACGCCCGCCGACAGGCAAAACTGAGGGCCTTGCCATGCAGTGTGAGACTGGGTGCGCTTGCTGATATTAGCAACTCATTTCACAATGTATTGTTCAGTAAATCCTCAATCGTCATAGGTTTGTCTGTCAGTTCAGCGGCCTGTGCGGGTGTTTTGCCGTGTGCCCTATGGGTGGGGCAGACGTTGGAATGCCACACAAACAGGCCAATCGTGTGTCTGAGATTCTCATGCTCCTTTGAATAGCCCAACGTGCGGCGAGTCAGGCGGCGGTTAACTACCTGATCCGAAATCTCAAGGCGCAGTGGCCGTTGGCTCCTGGCGTGGGTCTTGTATCAAACTGGATATTTTCACCGCAGGCTTCCCGCCAGGCCATCAGGTTCGCTCCGGTCTGTTAATTCCCAAATCTGCGCTCGAATCTGATGCCGTCGTTCCACCCAATCGATAATTGCGACCGCGGCGGGGGCTTGCGACAGAATCACTGAACCGGGATCCCCAATCAGAATAAGATGCCGCACGTCATTGCCTGCGTCTTTGGCCAGTAACGCCTTAAAAATCTCCTTCTCCAACACTGGCGGGGAACTCAAGATATTAAACTCCATCTCCATAATCGTGTACTCGTCTTCCAGCCAAAAATCCACAGACTGATGACTGGCTTGGCTCAGGAATTGGTTGACTACGCCGGCACCCAATTCCTGATTCACGAGAAATTTTAAATGATTGATGACTTCATTGACAAAAGGTGTGGCCGCTCCGGAGCGCCTTAACGTGAACATGCGGTAGGTGTCGGCACCCTCCTGAGCCAACTGGAATATGCGTTCTGCCTTTTTCATCTTTGTAAACTTTCCGAGCTGCCCACAAGTCCAACTGCCATGCGGTTCCAAATCGCCGCCTGACGATGATATAGATTATCCGAAGTTATTCATGGGCTGGAAGCGAGCCGTGCGGAACGCTGGCGCCCCGGACTGTGAATAACTTCGCCGCGTACCCGGCAGCGAGCCTGTCGGCGTTGCTTGCTGCGATTTGAGAGACCACGTGAGCTACTTGTTGTTGGTTATCACTCCCAAAACCGAGATCATGGAATGCAATACCTGAACTAAACCGGTCATATCGTTAACCCCTTTTTGCTGGTCGCTCTCCGAACGATAGGCTCGCAAATTTTTAACACGCTGCAATCTGCCAACCATGCGGTGATGGAAATTCTGTAAATCTCCAATCCACGGCTCTGAAATGAGCAGCCACATGGTCTCGTGGGGCGCATACAAAAATCCATTTCTCCGATGCCATCCGACCTTCTCCAAATCACCGAACAAACGACTGCATTGAGTCTCGATGAGTGTCATACATTACGCAGAGTTTTCCATTCCGTAGGTGGCGACGTGCCGGATGACAGCTTACGGAGAATGACTTCGGATACTTTTGACTTCACGGTTTATGTCGGTCCACAGTTCGCTCGATCCGCTGCTGACGTTCCGAAAGCGGGTTTGTTTCAGAGTTGGCAGGTTTATCGCCATTGACCAAGAGAAGGCGCCGGAACGGATTCGCCCGGCCTCGGGTTGTTCTGATCGCGCTTTATCACCACCGGTTTCAAGGGAAGCATTCATAACTTCACATGGGTATCATCCGGTTAATGCGTTGACGGTGACCGGCTACTAGACCTGCGGGACGCGGATGTCGCCGGAGTGATGGAGAATGCCAAAGGCAAACAACAACCACATGACGACGCAAATGACCACGACGGCGTTGAGGATTTTTTTGATGGATCCGGCCATCGGGATGTAGGTGTTCACGAGCCAGAGCAGCACACCGATGACGACCAGAGTGATGGCGAGGGAAATCAGTGACATATATTATCTGCAATTTGGTTGAGGGATTTTCTAATCATGCCAGCAACCTAATTGGGAAAGCGGAAGGGCGCTATTCGGTGTTTTACCCATCAGGCCGAACCTGATGAATCCAGCCCCGCCCAAGTATCCAATCCGGAGGAACCATGACTGGACGCTGGAGCGGGGGACTGGAATCATCACAACCGCAAGCCACCGGCTGACAGCCTCTTTGGCGGCGATACACTCGGCGCGCAGGCGCCATTGGCCGGGCGCAGAATGGCTTCCACCGTCCCCAGCAACTGTTCGACGGAATAAGGCTTAATCAACGCAGCCACGGGCTGGAGCCAGTCATATCGGGTAAACAAGTCTTCCGG
Source organism: uncultured Verrucomicrobiae bacterium (assembly GCA_963708525.1). GTDB lineage: Bacteria > Verrucomicrobiota > Verrucomicrobiia > Limisphaerales > UBA11358 > UBA11358. The sequence continues at coordinate 53,988 of CAVPTH010000010.1, forward strand.
TAGCAACCTTCCGGTGGCCATGATCACCGGCAGGGCCATACGGGCGGCCCGCAGCTTTTTGACCAGGGCCAGGCCTGTCGATCCCGGCATATCGTGGTCTGTGATCAGGAGAGCGTAGCTGTCGGGGACGTGGCGGACGGCATGAAGCGTCTCCCATCCCGCCATGCCGTCTTCGGCGGTGTCCACCTTATAGCCAAAATTCTTCAGCACTTCCGCATTGAGACGGCGGATGTCCGGCTCGTCTTCAACGACGAGAATGCGCGGGGGCGGACTCGTCCGGCATCGAACTGGCGCGCTGGCCGGTTCAACCTCCATCGTCAGAACGCAGCGGGCCTGTTTCGTCTGGCTTTGAAGACCTTCGCCACCTGCTCCCATGGCCTGAAAAAATTTACTTTCTTCCATCGTCCCATAATAAGCCGAAATGACCGACGGGCGCTATGGGGTGTTTTACCTATGCCGGATTTGATGAAGCCATCCGGCCAAAGTGAAGAGGGTGAGCTAACGCGCGTTCTTTTTGGATGCCGGAGGAGGATTGTTTTCCACATTTTCCTTCACCACCGCGATCATCTCCTCCATCCCTTCCTTGATTTCGTTGACCTGCGGATGCACTTCCTTAATGAGGTCATGCTCGATCCGGGACAGCTTTTCCATGCGTTTGCCCTGCTCTCGGAGCTGGTCCAGAAGGGCGTTCTGTTTGATGGAAAGCCGGCGCATCCACCAAAAGCAGACACCCCAGCAAACGGTGCCCGTCAAAGTCATCCAGAAGGCGAAGTTGTTTTTATTCATTTAGCGGAGCCGGGGTAACGGGGCTCATTTCAAATGCGGCAGGCGGAATGATGAATGAAGAAAAGGCCGCCATGGACTTTGTCCGGTTCGCTTCTGGATTCTTCCTTCTCGGTGCCTTCAGAATGAGATTCCTTATGCGCTCCCAATCAAGCGTCGCTAAACAATGGTCAACTGCACGCTGCTCTCGATGATGCCCGCGCTGATGGCGTAGCGGGTGAGGCCGGCGGTGTCGTGGATGTCGAGCTTCTCCATGAGATGCTCGCGGTGCTTCTCGACGGTCTTGATGCCGATGCCGAGTTCCGAGGCGGTTTCCTTGTTGGCCTTGCCTTCGGCGATGAGTTGGAGCACTTCCATCTCGCGCGAAGTCAGCTGGACGGCTTTCTTCTGTGAGTCGCCCGCGCCGTTGGGCGACTAGCGGATCGAGTGCGATCCAGACGCCTGGAAACGGAGGGACTGAAAAATGTTTTCCCTTGTGGACTTCCCGGATCGCCCGGCACACTTCGTGCGCGGAGGTTTGTTTGAGCAGAAAGCCCACCGCGCCGGACTCGGTCGCATGTTTGACATACGCGTCATCGCTGTGCGCGGAAAGCATGAGCACTTTGGTGGCGGGGATGGCTTTGAGAATCTGCCGCGTGGCTTCCAGACCATTGAGCAGCGGCATCGCGATGTCCATCACCACCACGTCGGGACGAAGTTTTTTGGCCAGCGCGACGGCCTGGCGGCCGTCCTGCGCTTCGCCGACAACTTCAATGTCGTCTTCGAGTTCGAGCATCTTGCGAAAACCTTCGCGCACAATCGTATGGTCTTCAGCCAGCAGAACAGTGATGTGTTTCATAATAATTTCAAGTTTGGTTCGAGCGGACTTCGTTCAGCCGATTTTTCGCACCGCGGCGGTTTGTCGAGCGGAATTTCCGCCCGGAACGGTGGTGCCTTTGCCGGGTGCGGATTCCACAACGAAGTTGCCGCCGACCATCTCCACGCGTTCCCTCATGCCGAGCAGGCCCAGACGTTTGCCGCCCTTGGCGTGCAAGGCCCGTTCCACTCAAAGGATTTGCCGTCGTCTTTGATTTCCATGCAGATGCGTCCGGCAGTTTCTGGATGCTCACCTCCACCCGGCTGGCCTGCGCATGGCGGGCGACATTGGTGAGCGCTTCCTGGGCGACGCGAAAGAGCACCGTGCGCCTGGCGTTGTCCAATTTTCCATCTTCGCGGCAAAGGCCGTCAAACTGACGCGGACGCCGGTGCGCTTGGTAAAGTCCTTCATGAACGAATGCAGCGCGGGGATCAGTCCCAGGTCGTCCAGCACCGCCGGGCGCAATTCGCGCGCGAACCGATGCACGATGTCCACCGATTTTTCCACGAGCCGTTGCGTGCTGGCGATGTTTCTCTGGAGGTCCTTGTTGTTGAGCGTGGACTCCTTTTTCAAGGCCGCCAGCCGGACATTGATGCCCGTCAAGGTCTGGGCGATGACATCATGCAGTTCGCGGCTGATCATTCTTGCGCTCGTCCTCCTGCGCGGACAGAAGCTGGCGGGAAAGATGCCGCAATTGTTCCTGCATGTGCCGCGATTGCTCCAGCAACTCGCTGTAGTGGTGCTCGCTGTTCCTGAGGGATTCCTCCACGGCCTTGCGCTGGAGCGATTTCCTGTTTCAATTGCCGGTTCGAGGCGGCCAGGTCCAGGGTGCGCTGGCTCAGCGTCTGGATCATTTGCTGCAAATGGGTATTGGCCTCCCGCGCGCTGCGGTGCGTTTTCTCGATCGGGGTGATGGCCTCGGCAAAAAAAATTCCCGCCCGCCGGATCATCCGGTCCCGGGTGCCGGGGGAGTAGTCCGGCAACACCAGGGCAATCAACGCCTGCTCGTGAAACCGGGCCAGATCCAGCGTCTCCAGCCCCAGGGCCATGGCACGGCGCCCCAATACTTGCGCTAACGGGGAATTCGTCCCTGGACCTTGCTTCAGGTGTTTGCGCAGCGCCGCGACATATCGTTGCGACAGCCCGTTTAATTTGCGTGCCATGTCAGGTGCTACTTTCCGTCCGATGGTGAATACCGAATTCACGTGCGAACCGTTTTATGCTTTTTACAGATTTATCCACCAGCCGTTGCGTGCTGACAATCTCTTTTTTAAGGCCGCTGGCATCGAGGGTGGCCTCCTTTTTCAACGTCAACAGGCGGACATTGATGCCCAGCAACGTCTGGGCAATTTCATCATGGAGGTCGCGGCTGATCTTTTTTCGCTTGTCCTCCTGCGCCGACAAAAGCTGGTGGGTCAGGCGCTGCAAATGCTTCTGGAGGCGATGGGATTCTTTCAAAAGTTTCCGCGAGTGTTCCCCGCTTTTTTTGAGGGACCGCTCCACCGTCTTGCGCTGGACGATGACCTGTTTCAAGGACCGGTGGGAAGCCGCCAGATCCATCGTGCGCCGGCCCAGTGTCTGGCGCAGTTGACTCAAGCGGAGGTTGGACTTGAACGCGGCGCGATGCGTTTCCTCGATCGGGGTGATGGCCTCGGCAAAAAAAATCTCCGCCCGCTCGATGACTCCATCCCGGCTGCGGGAGGCTTCCAGGGTGGCGAGTGCTCCCTGGTGAATCCGGGCCACGTCCAGCGTCTCCAACTTGAGGGCCGCCGCCTCGCGTCCCAGTCGGCGCGCCGGTTCGCACGGCGGGATCGCCCGCGAACCGTGCCGCAGGTGCTTTTGCAGTGCCGCCACATATCGTTGGGACAGCCGGATTAATTTTTGTTTCATGTTGCCATACTGCCTTCGGCGGAATTCTCCCGGGTGCTGGATCGCTCAACGACATGCCGGGAATCCGGAACCAAAGTCGGACAATTGTTCCAATCGGGATATAAGGTGTTCTCCGTATGGCGCTCAGGCGGTTTTGGAGCAAGCCACCCCGGCACGAAGCTCCACCAGCGGCTGAACATCCAGGGTCGCCCGATCGGCCGGACCACCGGCAACAACCTGGACGGGACAACCAACTTCATTCCACGGATGAACCGGGAGACGCTGCACGAGGGTTACCGGAACCTGATGGGACAACATGGTGGTGAACTCAACCCATAACTAATGTTCTGGTTACACCTGATAGCGAAGGGCCGCCGGATGGAGTAGCCTGCCTCCGATGTTAAATCCAATAACCAAAACATAGAAAGGAACAATATGTACTTAGCTATGGGTGGAACACTGGGAGTTCTCTGGGTGCTGGGGATGCTGTACGGTGACCGAATGGGCGGGGCGATCTACATCCTGCTGGCGGCTGCAATTGTCATGGCGTTTTTGGGACTTCGTCAGTGGTGGCGGCAACCGGCGTAAGAAGCGGTTGAGCTGTCAGGCAAAGAGAGGAGACCGAGGAATGGGGATGAGAGCGAAAATTCATGTCGGGTTATCCGTGCGATGGTCGAAACCGCGCAGGGAAGTTGACGGGCATCCATCATCATCTTCTGCACACTATTCTATACCGACTAGAGCACGAGACGGATATGCAGCCCAACACCGCCAATATCCCGGAGACGAAGGAACTTCATGGCCGTAGCAACACTTAAATCACTGCACACGTACCTCCGACTGCTCGAGAACGCATCGGAACTTAAAAGAAAGATGCCGACTGCTTCCAGCCAAAGGAGCGTAAAGGAAGGTTTGTGGGAGATCAGCAAACTCGTTGAGATTGATAATGCCGCGTTTAAGGACCCGCAAAATATTGCGGCCGCAATCGGTTCCCAGCGGTTCGTCATGATCTGGGGAGAACCCTCCGTCACCGACCGGGTGGCCCGCATTTTCGACAGTTCGAAGGTGCTTTTGACTGTGTTGATTGACCCCGGGCATTTTCAGACGGCAACCGCCGCGCAACCGGGATCAAACCCGGGGTCCGTCCCAAAGCAGACTATGGCAAAGTCCATTTCCACGAGCTGGGCGCAATCCAAAACCGAATCGCCCGGAGCTTCGGGCCGGTTGAGCGCTGACCACGAAAGCGCGATCGAGAGCCTGAAACCGTTCCTGGCCGGAAACACGACGCTGACCTGTCGGCTGTTCCGGGTTCTTTTCGAGCATATGTTGGGATTCGCGTCATCACCCGACGATCAACAGGGAAGTGCCACCTTCGTGAACGAGCTGGTCGGCAGCAAGGAGCACGGTCGTTCTTTTCTCGCCACGGCGCTGTTCATACTGGGAGCAGAAATTGATCGCGAGCATTTGATGTCGTTCATGTTGGAGCAGGGTCTCTTCGGTATGCATATATTTGAACAGCTCCTGAAAAACCGGGATTATTGTGAGGCCTATTACACATTTAGAAGACTCGAAAAGGCGTTCATGGCGTCGCCCGCCGAAGAGGAAAAGCAACTCAGGGACCGGCTCGATAAGTTCAACGCGCAATTCGGAGGAAAACCCTACGGCGCGAAGCTCTTCGAAGCGGAGGATCCAGACAAGACGAAGGTCGATGCTTACCTCGCAGCCGTCGATCTTCTCGAAGCTATGGCGTTCACTCCCTGGAGCATGAGCCTGAACAATGCGATTTCTCTCAGTTCATCGAACTCGATTCGATCCATGAGAATCCTGGCCGGACATTTCGAGCGTTTCGCCCGCGGGGACAAAACCAAAGAACGGGCCAACCAGGAGATCGGCGACCATCTCCTTGCGTTTGCCCGGCAATTTTCCGCCGACAGCAAAGCGGGGTAGTTTTCACAATGCGCATGAGGAAGCCATTAATATGTATGTATTGAAGCTCATTTGTATGACGACCTTCCAATGTATCCGGCAGGTTTGGTTGCTGCCTCAAACGGTCGCGGATGCCGTCAAGCAAAGGCGGCAGCAGGCGGTTCGAAATGAACTTGAAGCCGAACGGCTCGACCGGATACGTAACCCGTCCAAGTATCTGGGGAAGTGATTGGACATTCGATCCGGAAGAATACGCTGAAAAAACCATTTTAAAATGAACAACCAGCACAACAAAGTATATGTAGATAACCTGGCCGCGTTGACGACGGAAAGAGAGCTGATGGATCTATTTTCCCCTTATGGCAACGTCGACGAAGTTAATATCGCGGTTAATCGCATCAATCATAAGTCGCGCGGTTTTGGTTTCGTCACCATGGCCACATCCGAAGGCGCGCGAACGGCCATCCAGGCGCTCAACGGCAAGGCGATGGGAACCTGCACCCTCACCGTATGCGAAGCGTGGCCTCACGAACAGCGGCCCAACCCGTCCGCGGCCATTCCGGCCATCCTGACTCAGCCGCCACTGAAGGAAGCATCGTGAACTTTAAGGACACCCAATTGCAGCGGTGTTTTGACCGCAACCTGATTGAGGCGGGCGATGCTGCCGGAGACTTCCGCCGGATCCACGCCCTGATTGCCACACACGATCTATTTCGCATGCTTGAAGGGGTTCACTCTGCAAGAGTTCACGAGACGATTGAGCACCTTCTCTCCGCAGGATTGCGCCTGGAGCTGCGCCGTTGGTATCAGCGCCCCGATACCAAAATGGATTCCACCGCGGTTGAATTTAGAGAGCAGCTGTGTCGGTTGGCGGGGGAACGACTCGAAATTACACTGGAATCATAATGTTCCGGTGTGGAACAGGGTTCGATTACGAAGGCCGGGAACCTGCGCTGCTGAATCACTACTGAGTACGAATGACGCAACCGGCGTAATCCGTGACCGCGCCAGCACCCAAGCACCCCCGCCTCACTCCATCGCCGCCAGCAGTTCATCCAGGGAAACGGTGGCAAAGCTGGTGGCGGAATCGCTCATGGCGTAGGGGATGATGAGTTCGCGTCCGTGCAGCAGCGCGCCGCAGGTATAGACGACATTCGGCACATAGCCTTCGCGCTCGGATTCGTTCGGGGAAAGCAACGGTTCGCGCAGGCGGCCGATGACGCGCGTAGGGTCGTTCAAGTCGAGCAGGAACGCGCCGAGGCAATATTTCCGCATCGCGCCGACGCCGTGGCTCAACACCAGCCAGCCCGCTTCCGTTTCAATCGGCGAACCGCAGTTGCCGATCTTGATGAATTCCCACGGTTGCGCGGGCGGCAGCAACACTTTGGGTGTCTGCCAGAAATGAATGTTGTCCGAGAACATGAGGAGAATGTTCTCGTCGTCCTGGCGCGAGAGCATGGCGTATTGCCCGTTGATCTTGCGCGGGAACAGCGCCATGCCTTTGTTCTGCACGGCGGGGCCGTTGAGCGTGCTGAATTTGAAATGGACGAAAGTCCGGCGTCTCCAGCAATTGCGGCAGCGTGATCTTGCCGTCGTAAGCGGTGTAGGTCGCGTAGTAGGTGAAGCTGCCGTCGTCGTTCTGGAAGCGGACGAAGCGCGCGTCTTCGATGCCGTTGCTCTGGCTGGGCGCGGACGGAAAGAGCACGCGCTGCGAAACGCGGCTGTCGGGCGCGAAGTTCACTTCGTAATTCGATTCCGCCAGCAACAGGATGCCGCGCGCCGCGCGGGTCGCCGTGGCGTCGGAGGTGTCCGCCGTCAGGCCCGACGCCAGCGAGAACCGCGTGCAGTTCCTTCAACGTGAAATCTTCGTGCAAGCTGGTCCAGCACGCGCCGGCAAAAATCATTTTGCACGCCCGCCTCTTGCAGTTTGTGGGCGAACAATCCCTTGTCGTAAGCGGCGTTGGGCACGCGCTCCGGCTCGGTCACAAACGGCACGGGCGGCGTGAGCGTGATGCGATGTTGCGCGCTGACCACGCCGGTGCGGAAGGTGATGGAGGAAATGTGCCCTTCGCCCGTGGCCCGCAGGCTCAGGATGAAACGCAGCGCGCCCTTGGGCAGTCCGGACTGGTCGGGATGCGGCACGATGGACGGATTGAACAGCGCCGCGGACTCCGGCGAATACTCGTGCGTGAAGTAAGCGCCGATGAGCATCTGCCGTTCGGGCGACGGTTGCGCGCCGGGTTCGAGATAAATGCTTCACCTGCTCGAAGCGTTTGCGGAAAATCTTTTCCACCTGTTCGTGCCGGTCCGCAAACTCGCCGAGCACCTGGCCCAGCAACCGGGCGACTTCCTCATCCGGCAGGGCCATGACGCGCGCGACGATTCGCCGCGCGATGTCGTCGGTGGTGGGACGAAACGGGCGCATCAGCACGCGCGAGCGATCCGGGGTCAGCGTCGGCCCGATGCGTTTGGCGTGGAGGGTGGAGGGTGGTTGTTTGGTCATGAATTCATTTCTGCCCTGGAATCGACACCGGGCATTACTTCGCCGACGGGTTCCTTGAAACTGGTGAGGGTGTTTTGCAGCGCCTGCATTTCCGCGAGCGACGAGCAGGAAGGCCAGCGTGGATTCGGCGCCCTGATTCTGGCTCAACCGGTCCACGTGCAAGCCGTCGCGACAGCCGCCGGTGGTCGAATCGTAGAGCGCCAGGCCCAGATCGTTCCGGCCGAGGAACCACTCGAACGCGCGGCGCGCTTCCGCGACCCAGAACATGTCGCCCGTGGCCTGATACGCTTCGATGCAGGCGGAAATCGTGGCCTGGGCTTCGATGGGTTGCTGGTCGAAAATGCGCGCGTTCCTTGCCGCGCGGATAAAATCCGTTCGAGCCGATGGGCCGGAACGAGCCGGCCTCCGAAGTCTGAATCTTGATCAGCCAGCGCAGGGTCTTGAGGCCGAGTTCCAGCATCGGCTGCGTTGTTCATGCAGCGTCCGCTGAGAATCAGCGCGTGCGGCAGCTTGGCGTTGGCATAGGAAACCACTTCTTCGAACCAATGCCAGTCGTCGGTGGCGGCGTCGGCGTAGCGCTGCATGAGTTTCGCCGTGAGCGATTCGCGAATCTGGTTCGCGCGCCGGTCGCCGCTGAACCGCCGCAGGTATTCGTCAATGCCGATGAGCGTGAACGCCCACGCGCGCGGCGACGTGAATTCGGCGGCCACGGGCAGCGCCTGTTCGAACAGTTGCGCCGCCAGCATTTGAAAACTGCCCTGGCCCGCCTGCGACACGCACAGCCCCAGCGCCCACAGCGCGTGACCCTGGCAATCCTCCGAGCCGACTTCCTCCAGCCAGCGCCGGTCGAAGCTCATGAAATTGCGGAAGCGTCCGCGCTTGCGGTCGAAGGCGTGATTCAGAAACGCCGCGTAGGTGGCGGCCTGCGCGCCGAGTTGCGGCGAACCGTGCCCCAGTTTTTGCAGCATCAAGCGCCAGCACCAGCGCGCGGGCGTTGTCGTCCGTGCAATAGCCTTCGGCAAAATTCGGCACGGTGAAACTCGCGTGCTGGAAAATGCCGGTCGAATCGCTCATCCGAAACAGATGATCCAGCTTCAATTCCGGCAATTGCCCGGGCTGTTCGTCGAGCGTCTTGATGGGCGACGATTTTCGCCCGACGAAACTGTGGTCCTGCCGCGCCTGCTCGAAGGACTTCGCATAAAGTTGCGCCACGCGGCTCCACACCATGTCGCGCCCCAGCTTGTAGGCGTTCTTGCGCATCGAATGGCGCAACGGTTCGTCGCGCAGCAATTCGACCACGGCGACGGCGATGGCCTTGGCGTCGCGGAACGGCACGAGCTTGCCGCGTTCCGCCGTCAGCAATTCCGCCGCGTGCCAGTAGGGCGTGGACACCACGGCGTTGCCCGCGCCGAACGCATAGGCCAGCGTGCCCGAAGTGATTTGCGCTTCGGTCAGGTACGGCGTGAGATAAATGTCCGCCGCGCCGATGAACCGCATCAATTCCTCCAGCTCGACGAAGCGATTGAAAAACACGACGTGCTTCTGCACGCCGAGGTCTTTGGCCAGCCGCTCCAGGCTCAAGCGGTAAGCCTCGCCCTCGTCGCGCAGCAGATTCGGATGCGTCTGGCCCAGCACGATGTAAACGACGTTGGGAAATTCCCGGATGATGTCCGGCAACGCCCGCAGCGCAAACTCGATGCCCTTGTTCGGCGACAGCAAACCGAACGTGAGCAACACCTGTTTGCCCGCCACGCCGAACTCGTCCTTGAAATAATTCGGGTCGGCGAACGGCATGTCGGGAATGCCGTGCGGGATGAGATCAATCTTGGCCGCCGGCGCCTGATAAACATCGCGCAGAAATTCCCGCCCGCGTTCGCTCATCACCACCAGCCGCGTCGAAAGCCGGATCAACTCGCGCATCACGCGCCGTTGCTCCGCGTTCGGCTCGCGCAACACCGTGTGCAGCGTGGTGACGATGGGCATCCGCAATTCGCGCAGCAGCGCCAGCACATGACTGCCCGCCGGCCCGCCGAAAATGCCGAACTCATGCTCCACGCAAACCACATCCACGTCCGTGATGTTCAGAAAATCGGCCGCGCGCAGATACGACGGCAGGTCCTGCTCCGCAATTTCGAACCGCACTTCCGCCGGATAATCGTATCCGCCCGCGAGGTCATTGACCGGCACGACGAGGCATTGCATCGCCGGAAACTCCGCCGCCACGGCGCAGCGCAAGTCCGTCGTGAACGTGGCAATGCCGCATTTCCTCGGCAGATAATCGCCGAGAAACGCGACCTTGCGGATGGCAGAGACGGGCTGCATGAATCGTTGATGGCGGCACGAGCAAACTGGCCAATGCTGACAATTTTTATAATGTACTACGCGACTGCACTTACCAAGGATCAATTCCTGGCTTTAAGGCAGGTTCGCCGCTACGTCGACGGCTGGAGGTACGGCAGGTATGGCCGAAATTTCCAGGATTGGCTGGAGAGCGTCTCCATTGCCTGAACGGTCATGAAACCAACGATTGGGAGGAGCGAATCATGACCTTATGGCCATGATCAACAGATGGCAAAAAGGGTGCAGAAACGACCCCTTCCGCCATCTCCGAATTCTCCGGCTCGACGTCAGGTGTGCTGGCAGGTTGATTTGAATTTTCTTCCGGCCCGCTCAAAAAGTTTTCAATCGTCCATTGCCAGTCCAAAGATCCAGCGGTTTGTCAGTTCGAAATCCATCCTGCTCTTTTTGTCGTCAACGGAATGGATGGTTTCGGTCTTTCCCGATAACGGGAAAATCAGGTTGGAGCTTTTCAAAAAATCTGTAGCCGCCGACGTCCGTCGACGCAAAACGAATTAAAAGTAGAAGAATATGGAGCGAACTGATGTTCGCGGCTACGACATCAGTTCAATAGCTCTAGGGCAGACTGCGCGCGCGATAGAAGCGGTCTTTGGAACCGCCGGCGAGGGTATCGAAGAGGGTGACCGAGCCTGAACCGGGGACGAGATTCGTGCTGACGCTCGTCCAGGCAGTCAGGTTGGTGGAGACCTGTATGACATAATTCCGGTTGGTCTCGCCAGTGAGGGAAAATTTATATCCGTTTAGCAGGATGCTTTGTGCCGTCTGTGGCACGGTGGTCAGGAGCACCAATCCATCTTCCACGGCGCCCAGATCAACCCGGGCCACACCGTCGTCATTGCCGTCAGCAATGCGGGGATACCCACGTTGATCGGTGGGCGGCAGGCCGGTGTTGTCCCCGGCATCGACCGCGGGACTGTGATTGAACGGGACATGAGTCAAGGCAGGGCCGGCATTATTCTGAAGCGGTGACAATAGGGGGTCGGCGCTGGAAACGATGCCGCCCGCAAAGCCAGCGTTCAACCGGATGAGATTGTTGTTGCCCAAGTTGGTGGTCGTTCCGGAAATTCCCGTGGCGGCGTAGTCGCTGGCGCCAGCTGGGGTGTAGGCCAGAATGGAATTGCGGAGAAAGACACTCGCCCCCTGCCCATCGGCCAGATTGTAGATGCCTCCACCACCTTGATTGGCTTGATTGTAGGCAAAGGTGCTGTTCAGGACGGAGACGATGCCATCCGCGTTGAAAATGCCGCCGCCCAGGCCCAGGCCATTGGTACCGACGCTGCTGTAGAGGATTCCGCCCTGACCGCCAATGGCTACGTTGGCGGAGAAGGTGCAGTTGGTCACCGTGACCAATCCGTACACATTAAATACCGCACCACCCATGCCGGCCCCACCGCCGCCGGCACTGCCAACGTTGCCTGTGTTGTCGGAAGTCGCGCCGCTGCCACCGCCCGCAAAACCGGGTTGGCCAATGGTCCCGCCAGGCGTGCCACCACCGCCGCCGCCACCGCCGCCGCCAAAGCCACCGCCACCGCCGGCCCCTCCCGCGCCGCCGCCAAAACCTAATGTGTTGTAAGCTCCGCCACCACCCCCTCCGCCCGCAAAACCTCCGGCGCCGCCAATGCCGCTGCCGGACCCGGAGGTGAAACTGCTCCCCCCGCCACCACCACCTCCACCAATGCCTCCCCCGCCACCGGCAGCAGTCCCGGAACCGCCCAATCCGCCCGACGGGCCGCCACCATTTCCACCGGTCGTGGCGCCGCCACCGACGCCGCCATCTCCCGCCATGCCACCACCCCCGCCCCCGCTGCCTTCCCCGAGTCCGCCAGCGCCTCCACCCGCGCCGCCCAAAGCCCGGTTGCCGACCAGTGTGGTGTTTTCCAGATCCAACGTACCCCAGTTGAAGATCGCGCCCCCGACGCCGCCGCCACCACCGCCGCTGCCACCGCGTTGGTCGCCGGAGCCGCCCACCCCTCCCTGCGCCAGGCCATTGGTCAGGGTGAGATTCTTCAGGCTCAACGCGCCGGCAGGACTCACGTAAAACAGACGCATGACCGGCGCGCCGTTCGAGCGCGCGATGATAATCCCGTTTGTGCCCATGGGTCCGGCGATGACAATCTGATTGGTAATGATGATGGCCGAGGGGCCAAACGTGTTATCGCCCACCGTCGCCAGCTGCACGGTGCCGGGACTGGACCCATAGAGGGTGTTGGTGAAATCAATCAGGCCGGAAAGCCCGACACTGCTGATCGCCTGGCGCAGCGAACCGGGGCCGTTGTCATTGAGATTCAGGACGGTGAAGTGTGAAACCAGCGTGATCAATCGGGCGCGACGCGGGCTGGAAAGGACACCGGTCAGGACCGGGCTCAGGCCGGTGCCATCGGGATTCAGGCTCCACAGCGCGCTGGCACCGCCGTCCACCAGGTAAAGTTTTGAACCGTTCGGGTCGAATTCGATGGCGGTGCAGCGGCTCACGCCATTCCCCCCGTTAAGGGTGCTGCCGGTGGCGGTGAAAATCAACGTATTGCCGCTGCCGTTGTAACTCACGCGCTGCACGGTGTTGCTGTTCTGACCGCAGCTGCTGGTGGTGTAATAAATGAGCTGGTTCGTGACATCCAACGCCAGATCCAGGGGCACGGCCGTCAGGTTGCTTTTCACCAGGGTGAGGCTGGTGCCGCTCAGGTCCACGCTCCACAGACCTTTGACCCCGGCGTCCGAAAAGACGATTCGGGAGTTGAATAAATCCAGCGCCAACGCCGTGCAGCGGGTTACATTATTCCCTCCCGCGCCGGCCGTGAACAGCACGGTGTTGTTGTTCCCGGTATAATCCATCCGTTGAATGGTATTGTTGGTCGTGGTTGCGCTGCTGGTGGTGTAATAAATCTTCTGGTTGACCGCGTCCAAGGCCAGGTCGGTGGGCGTATTGGTCAAACCGCCTTTGACCAGGCTCAGACCGGTGCCATCCAGGTTCATGCTCCAGAGTTCCTGATTGCCCGCGTCCACCAGGAAGACCTTCTGCAGGGAGACGTCCACGGCCAGGGCCGTGCAGCGGCTCACGCCATTGCCGCCGGAACCGGTCGCCGAGAAAACGGAGGTGTTGGCCGCGCCCTCCGACGAGACATGCTGGACTGAATTGTTGCCCTGGGCGGCGCTGCTGGTGGCATAAAACAGCATTTGCGCCGAGGCCCGTATCCCGGTAAACCACGCCAGGACCAGCAGGCACGGGACCAGGAGTTGACGGTTGGGAGGCATATGAAGTGGTGCCCGTCCTCCGCGATCACGCGGAGCGGGCTTCACGCCATCGTCAGTTGCGTGATGGAAATATGCCCTGTAGAGCAATGATGAAATTCACACATAAGTACGGTTGAATGTTGGCGTGTGCCTGACTGCCGCCCGTATTTCCAATCATCGCCGGGTTCATGGCGCCGTTTGAGGCAGCCGCATAATCCAGAGAAGTGCCGGTGGATTCGACTGCCGGGAAACCGGCGACCGGACTGGCCTGGGTTCCCCCTCCGGTATTGCAATTGACGCCATGGTTATGACTGGGAATCTGGGTGGTGAGCAACGTCACCGACTCAACGCCACCCGACTGGCCGATGACATAGGGCGAGAGTCCCGCTCCTTGCCCGGTGTGAATTGCCACCCGACTCCGCAGGTCTGGCAGTGCGAAGGTGGTTATTCCATCGCCGCCGTAAGTCGTGCCCAACAACGCAAAGAGCGCCGTGTTCTGGTTGATTGGAAGCAGTTGGCCATTGCACATCGCCCAGCCTTGCGGCGGGAAATTAAAACCTACCATCTTGATTTCACCTAGAAACGGGTTTGACATATTTTATCCTGTGGTTTGGTTTGGTGGGGTGTTGAACATGCTGTTTCTAAGCCTTCAACCCGGTTCCGGCAAACGTCACCCGATTCAAGGGCTGGCAGGGCCTGCGGGGCCGGTTAAACACCGCCTGGTAGTTCATTCGATCCGGTTTCCGGGTGAAGATGGGAAGGACCAGCAACTCGAATCGGCCAAGCCGGTCATGCTCAAATTTCAAAATCTTCTGGTCGAGCAACTCGTTACGCGGCCCGGAAAAGAACAGGGAGAACTTTTCGCAATCCGCATCCGGCGGCGTCCGCCGGCCATGCTGCGGACGTCCCGGGTCGAGGCTGGCTTCCACCAACTCCAGTTCCACCACCCGCGCGGGGGTGGCGTAGACCCGGAATCGGGTGTTCACCTGCGCCGCCAGTTCCGCAAAACTCAACTGGTCGATGGACGCAACGGGCAATCCGCAGTTGAATGATCCCCCGAGCGCACCCAGCGGCGCCACCGCCGCCACCGCCGCCAGGGCGGAACAACTGACGATAAATTCCCGTCGAGTGCTCATCAGTCAACAGCCCTGCTTTTAAGCATCGTGAACATGGCAGCTCTTCCGAATTCACTTATACCTTAGTGATGCTTAACTAATAGTCAACTGAATTCGGTTTGTGCCTCGTATCGGCCTTGTTTAAGGCCCGTTATTCGACTAGACCGCTGGGGTGCTCCGGAGCTGGTGAATGGTTCCGGTCCGAATCAACCGTGCCTGTCAATCATGATGCGATCACCCTGCGGCCCGAGCGGCCGGAGGACGAACCGTTTCTGTTTGATGTTTATGCCAGCACGCGGCAGGAGGAACTCGACGTAACCGGCTGGCCGCCCGCAGTGCGAGAGGCCTTTCTGACCATGCAATTCAAAGCCCAACGACAGGGTTATCGCAGCTCATTCCCCCGGGCGGATTTCCAGATCATTCTGGCCAACGACCGCGCCGTCGGCCGGATGGTCGTCAACCGCGCGCCCGACGAGTTGATGCTGGTGGATATTGCCCTGTTGCCGGAACATCGCAGTCACGGCATTGGAACGGCATTGCTGCAACGACTGCTGGGTGAAGCGCAGGCTTCCGGAAGGCCATTGAGATTGAGTGTCATCAAAGGCCAACGGGCCGGCCGGCTATACCAACGGCTGGGATTCCAGAAAATCGGCGAATCGGATCTGCGGGATGACCTGGAATGGCGCGCCGGCGTCCGCGATCCGGATTCCGAATAAACCAAATGCAAGCCAGCCTGAAACTCCCGCTGCAATTTGATGCCGCGTTGCTGCAGGCGGATTTGAACCGCATCGTCGCGCACGAGTTTGTGCCGCACTTCAACACCGCGTATTACGAAGGTGATTGGAGCGTGGTGCCGTTCCGCTCGGTGGGCGGACGGGCCGACCGGATATATCCGGACCCGACCGCGAAGACCGCCTTTGCCGACACCCCGTTGCTCGCGCGCTGTCCCTACGTCCAGCAGGTGCTGGCGACGCTCCTCTGCCCGCAACAGGCCGTCCGGTTCATGCGCCTCAAGGCCGGTTCCTCGATCAAGGAACATCAGGATTACCAACTTGGTTATGAAGACGGCGAAATCCGCGTGCATATTCCGGTCGTCACCAACCCCGAAGTGGAATTTGTGCTCAACGGAGTCCGCATCGACATGACAGCGGGGGAATGCTGGTATCTCAACTTCAACCTGCCCCATCGCGTGGCCAATCGCGGAACCAGCGACCGCATCCATCTGGTCGTTGATTGCATCGTCAACGACTGGTTGCGGGAACTCCTGCTGGCCGCCGACGCCGGCGCGTCGAGGTAACGGCAACTAAAGCGCCCGACTCATCCGGCAGGCCTCCAACTGTTGGTAAGTCCCGTCGAGCCATTGCCGGGCAATCTGCCGGATGTCCTCGGTCACCTCCCGGTTCTTGTTCCGCCGGTCATCTTCGAAAGGCAACGCGGGAGTCTTGGCGTCAAACCGGGCCACCCGCGTCATAGCCTCCACGGCATCCGGCGGGGCGTCAACGCCCCAATACTTCATGAGTTCACACCAGACGACGGCCGGCAACTGGCGATAATGGACCAGCTTTCCATGGCCGGCACGGGCCTGAGCCAGCGCCGCCTCGCAGATTTTGCCGAGCACCCGCCCACCATATTCCGACAGGCTCATCCGGTCGACCGCCTGGGTATCCCAGCCAAAGAGAGCCGGCTCGAGCTTTCCGGGGACCATCTGTCCTCCAACCCGGCGGCGGTGCGACACGAGCACTTCCTCCGGTTCCCGATAAAGAAAGACCCACGGCACCTCCGGAAAAGCCCGCTGGACCAACGGCAGGCAGAGCGTGTGCCAGCAATCGAATTTTACAAAGAGGTGTTTCTCCCTGGCGAAACGCCGCTGGCCGAGCACCTTCAGCAGCAGATGCAACCACATCACCTGTTGTTCCGCCGTTATTTTCGGATCGCGCAAGTGCGCGCGAAGCACGCCGTCAATCGGGTCGGCTTCCGAAATCACCACGTTCTCCGGTCGCACCGCAAGCATCTGCGAAATCAGCGTCGAGCCGCAACGCGACATGTGAAAAATAAAACCCGTTGGCGCCAGGCTTGGACTGCGATCAGCCAATTCGGCTAATGCCTCGATGGGGGTTTCCCGCCGGCGCGCCGGTTGGTTGGGCGGCTCCACGCACCGGTCAACGGTTTGTTGAAAAAACGGGTCGGTGAACCGGAGGTCGCCAAGGTAACGCCATTCCAGCTTCAACCCGGACGGCGTCCAGTTGACTCGAACAGGCATCCAGCCGGCGAAATCATTCATTGGACTCTAATGTTTCAGTTCAATGCGTTGGGGCTTTCATGTTTTCGTAGCCCGGTTTTGCCCCGGTTGTTGCTTTGGCCTATCCACCCGTGTTAGGGGACAATTCAATTTAATCGCGAACCCATTTCAAAATGTGCGGGTACGGCGGCACGCCCCTGGCTCTGGCTTCGGCGCCGGTGGCGGCGAGTCCGGCAGACTGGAGCTGATTCGCCCCGGGATAAACACCGAGACTGAACCCGAGCAACAACGCCGCTGACTTGCCGTGGTAACCGGCGGGATGAAATACAACCTTGGGATCGATGCCCAAATGTAGGCAAGCCGCATAAGACCAGGCGATTGCCGCCACCTCAAGCAAAGCCATGTCCGCCCCCGATTCCATCAAATTCCCGCTCAGCCCCTTCCGCATCGCGCCGGGCATGGCCGCCAGATGCCCGGCCTCGTGCAGCAAATCCCCGGGAAAAAGCAGCTTGGGTTCATCCACGAGGAGCCGGCCATCCTTGACCTCAATTCCCGGCAGGAACGTTTCGCCCTGGACTCTGCCGGGGATGACTTCCAAACCGATGCCGTTCAAGAAGCCGGCCAGTTTCCGGACCAGAACGTCTTGAAAACCAGGTTCCATCTTGGGTGTGTTACCGTTTGCATGGGATTTTTATGAAGGCAGCCAACGAAAACAAGACCAATCAAAAACCGGCCAGCCGGTCATGACGAAACCCGCGCCTTCAATCCGCCCGCACCGATGTCACCCGACACCTGCCCGACATTGGCCGCGTTGACCTGAAATGCCGATGAATTTTCACGTCTCTTGCGAAATCTGTCAAAGGCAGGAATGGTTCACCTTCGATCGGTGTCGCATTGTTCCGCGCATTGGCCGTTTAAAGATTGCCCTCCTGTCTCACTCCGGCGTAGTCAGCAGTTCATCCGGGAAACGGCAAGAAACTTGGTGGCGAATCAAGACCTTACGGCCTTGATCGCCAGATGGCAACAAGGGTTCAAAAAGGACCCCTTCCGCCAATCCCATTATTCGATCGTCGCGTTGTTTGCGATTTTTGTGACCGGATACCTGGCGCTAAACGTTACGGTCCGATCTGGAATTTGTAGAATCGCTGCGGATCCGTGGAGTTGGTGTCCGTCACCGTGAACGGAATGGGCGGCGCATTGGTCGTGAATAACGCCTGCCAATTCACCAGGTCGGTTGAAGTCCACAACGTATAATCAGGTCCTTGCGGTCCAGTCACGGTCAGGCTGACCTGTCCGACGGACAGATTGACCGGGCCGATCACGGGATTGGTCACTGCATTCACCACCACATTGAAGCTGTTGGTGGCGCTTAATGGCGGCGTTCCGCTGTCGGTGACCTGAACTCGAATCATATTGGTCGTGTTCCCCTGGCTGACAAGCGGGCGCCAGCTGAACAGGCCGTTGGAACTGACCGCCGCGGTGGCCGGGAACGTATTCGCGGGACTGAAGGTGAACGTTTGCGCCGGCACATCTGAATCGCTGGCGGTATTCGTCACCACCAAGGTCACACCCACATTGACCGCTTGATTGGGCACGGCTCCAATCCCCGGCGGCGTGTTAACCGGTCCCACTGTTCCCTGACCCACAAACGTCACCACGCTCATGGCCGGGATCGTGTAGGTAAACGAGCCGTTGGTAACCGACACCGCGGTTTGCGGCGAGAGCGAGAGTGAAGCCGAAGTAATCCATGGGGTTACCGTCGCGGCGGTAAAATTGGTCAGATTAAAAGTCTCCATCATGTCGGTCGAAGGATTGGTATTGACCACGACAATCGCAAAGGCGGCCGAGTTTGTGTCCTTGTATGCACTGACCAAAACTGATGGCTGAGATGAGTTCGCGTCAATGCGGTAGAAGTTGGGGCGAACGAACCGGCTGTATTGACCGAAGGTGAAAAGTCGTTTGGCGGGACCGGCGCTGGTATCCAACAACCCCTGGTTTCCGCTGGCGACGAGCCACCAGTAATGATAGGCATTGGCCTGGGCCTGGGTCATGTAGAGATAAATCCGTTTCGCGTAATAAACGCCGTTGTTAATGCTGCTGTCGCTGCCGGAAAGCAGCGCCACTTCCGTTTCCCAGAGTGCCTTTCCGTAAGAATTAATCGCTGCCGGGATCGCCTGGTCTCCGGTCGAATTGTCGCTAACATAATTATGATTGGCGACAATTCCCACCTCCGACGCCGCGTTCGGATCCGTCATCGTCGGCCCCACGATATTGTGCGGGTCGGTCCAGTTCTGGCTTTCGGGAAGCATAATTTTAGTGGAACCAAAACCCTGGGCTGACAGTGCATTGTAAAGGTTGGTGACATAATCGTGGACCAGCGTGCCGCTCCATTGACATGCATCATAAGAGGTCACGTTCGCGTCCGGCTCATTTTGGACCGAAATGGCGTAGATGTTGACTCCATACGTATTTTTCATGCTGGCAACATAGTTGGCAATCTGGCTGGCGTAGGCTTTGTTGGTAGCATCACCGCCCAGGAAGCTGCCGCCGTCAATTCCGCCAGCGGTAGCATGATTGCCATCATAGATATCATTGGTGCTTTTAAATCCGGCCGCCGGCGTCCAGGGCGCACTCCAAACTTTTGCCCCCCGGGCCTGGGCCAACTGCATAATTTGAGTCTCGACTGTGGTGGGAACGGCGCTGGCAGAACTGTTGTTGGCATAAACGATCCGATTACGCAGCAAAGAAAGGCCGGCACCGTTAAAGCTACCACCCAGGTAGGAGATGTTATTATTGGTGGAAAACAGCACGTCGGCCTCGGCTGTGTTCCAGGTGCTGTTCCATGCTGAGGAAGCGCCAAAACCGTCAATGCGCTGATGCACGTTATTCCAATCCACTACGGACAAGCCATTGGTGGACGTGTTGGTGACCACGGTTCCGCCACTAAACACGACGTCATCGATATAATACGAAGCGTTGGAGCTGCTGGTCACTTCCGCATAAAAATTCAGCGTGCTGACGGAACCGGAAGGATTGTACGTATATTGTCCGGTAAGCTGCGTCCAGGCAGTCGAAGACACGGAACCGGAAGCCATTGCCGCATAAGACGTTGTGCCTCCATCTGTTTTTTGCATCGTCAACTGCATGGTCTGGTTCCCGCCGCTCACCAACCTGACCCACGCCGATACATCGTAGGTCTGGCCCGCCTGGAGCAGGCCGACAAACGATTGGGAAATCCCCATGTAGGTGGCCGTGCGGTTCGCCACCTGGCAGGCGTAGGTGCCTGAATTGACCTGACTGGTCTCGACCGTAAGCGATACGGAACCAAAGGGGGACCAGCCCGTCGTGGTGCCGGTTTCAAAACCGGGATTCGTCACGAGGTTCGGTTGCGCGACAGCCATGCCGGCCTGCAAAATCAAACCCATGACCAGTGCAGCTTGCAAGCTCAGCCATTTATTTCGAAGGCCAGTATTTTCTACCGCCAGCAGGGGCGACAAAATGCCCTGGACGTATTGCATTGGGGATTTTTTCATGGATTGGTGAGGCTAAAAATTTGCTAAAACAGATTTGCGAAATCCGAACAATTCAAACGCCAAAAAATGAAATCATTTCGCCGGCGTTGTTTCCTTTCCTTTCGCACATGGATTTAAAAAGACTCTACTCGTTTTAAACTGGGAAATCAAACGGTTCAGGCAAATAAAACATGTAGAATCATCTGATGTTCCCGGTAGGGTCTTGGTTTTGGAGATTTCCGACTGCTTCCCGGATAGAATAACAGGTGTAGCCACCATCCCGACTGTCAAAACCTAACAGCTCCGACAATCCAGGTCTTTACCGCTAAATCAATTTTCCAATGACCGGCCCGAATTTCCTGCTGGCAAATGGGTGAAGTGAAACCACCCCTTAGCCAGTCACTGGGCTTCAATTCGCGCCGCCCGCCCCGTTCTTCCGCGACTTCAGACTGGCGGAGAGGTTTCCGGAGAAATAGTTCACACGGCAACGGCCAGCGCGCCATTGTCCTCGGCGGGCCGATCCCGTTCTTCCATCTTCTGCCGCAATTTCTTCAGCGCGTGTTCCTGAATCTGCCGGATGCGTTCACGCGTTACCCCCAGCTGCGCACCGACTTCCTCCAGGGTCCGTGGCTGGCCGTCATTCAACCCGAAACGCATGGCCAGAATCCTGGATTCACGCTGGTCCAGCGTGCCCAAAACTTCCCGCACCAACTGAGTGTCGGTTTCCTGCACCAGCCGGTCAAAGGGCGCCGCTGCATTCGGATCTGCCACCATCTCGGAAACGCGTTCCGTCGCATCGTCGCCAATGGGCGCGTCGAGTGAAACGGGCGCCTTGGAGGCCTGGCGATACTGGCGGATCCGCCGGGGATCGAGATCCAGTTCGTGCGCCAGTTCCTCGTCGGTGGGATCGCGATCAAAGGCTTCGCGCAACTTGACTTCCGCCCGCCGGATATGGGCCACCTTATCCACCACGTGCACCGGCAAACGGATGGTCTTGCCCTGATTGGCCAGCGCCCGTTTGATGCTCTGTTTAATCCACCAGGACGCATACGTGGAAAGCTTGGCCCCTTTCCGGGGATCGAAACGCTCGACTCCTTTCATGAGACCAATGTTCCCTTCGTTGATCAGGTCAAGCAGCGGCAACCCCATCCCCTCGTAGTCATGAGCAATTTTCACCACCAGCCGCAAATTCGCCTTGATCATCTGCTCGCGCGCCTGTCGATCGCCCCGCCGGATCCGTTTCGCCAGCACGATTTCCTCCTGCGGGGTGATCAGTTTTACCTGGCCGATTTCGCGGAGATAAAGTTGCAACACGTCACCATGCGATGACTCCCGGGAAACCGTCTCCGCAGGGACCGATTCTTTCGCCGCCAGCGCCGGCTGGGGAAGCGTGGCCGCTCGTGGCAACACGGGATCGCCGGTCAGCCGTCGCAGCCCGGGCACAATGGTGTGAATGTCGTGCGACGCAACGCGTGCCGTTCCGCGTCGGTTGGTTCGTTTCAACATCGTTTTCATTTTGTTCTCCTGGTTCTCCTCGTTCTCACGCCTTGATTGGTAATCGTTCGAGATGGGATAAAATAGTCTTCTTGCCCACGACCCCTACGGTTTGGTGCAGCAATTCGCCACCGGCAAAATAAACCAGTGTCGGGATGGACCGGATGCCAAACCGCGCGGCCACAGCCGGGTTGTCATCCACGTTCACTTTGGCGACTTTTACCCGTCCATTCTGTTCGGTTGCGATTTCGTCCAACACGGGCGCAAGCATCTTGCACGGCCCGCACCACTCGGCCCAGAAGTCCACCACCACCGGCTGGCTGGAGTTCAAGACCTCGGCTTCAAAATTGGCTTCATTGATCTCGATGGTCGGTTTCATAGGCTCGCCCTCGCTTGATGCTGATTTCGGTTTTTGGCCTGGCTGGCGTTCCAAAATGCGTACCTCGCCCGGCGTACCGTTTGCAATTTTGCATCCCAGGCGACCACCGCCTGCACCTTCTCGGTCGCCAAAACCGGAAAAACCAGATCCGGATACGCCGTCTGCCAGGCCACGGCTTCGGCTTCATTCAAAGCCAGCCGAACCAGCTGTTCCTGGACCCGAAGCGCCCCTCGTGACTCGGCCAAAATCAATTCCCTGGCCCCGGCGATCCGCTCCAGAACCTTCCGGCACGCGCCCAAGCATGCGTTTTTAAGCGCCGTCCGGGCCGATTCGTTCGTTTCATGTTGATTTAAACTCTTCCTTTTCATCTCTTCCTGCCTTTCCACTATATGTAACAACGAGTGTTACATAATCGTTCAAAAAAAAAGGATGTCAAACGGCTTTTTCCGGTGTACAGGCCCCGGAAGCCTTCACCGTCTCGATCACATCCGCCAGGCTGGTTTTCTCCAAATCATGCTCCAAAGCCTCCCGAGCCGACGCAAAAATCCGCTCCAGCTCCTCAAGGATGCAATGGCCCACCGGGCAGTCAGTATTGGGCTTTCTGGCCGGGGTCGCGAAAGGTTCAGCTTCTTCAACCGCCCGATATACTTCAGCAAGATTAATGCGGCCGGGCGAACGATTCAGACGGGAACCGGCCCCGGCCCCCATGCAGGTGTCCACCAGTCGGGCTCGCTGCAACGACAGCAGGAGTCGCCGGATAATAACCGGGTTGGTGTTGACGCTGCCGGCCAGGAAGGCGGACGTGACCCGGTCGCCCTCCTTGTAAGCAAGGACGGCGAGCACATGGACCGCCATGGCAAATCGGCAACTCGTTCTCATAATCTGCGCTTAATGAGTAACCGCAGTGATTACATTTGTCAAATGGGAAACGACTGCAAAAGGGGAGCCGAATCAGGAACCGGAACCCAACAACTTCAAGGCAGGTATGGAAAAAATCTGTTCAAACTGGTCCCGGGCCTCGGATGGCAATTTTCCGGCCGTAACCAGCCTTTCGGTGGTTTTCCGATAAAAGGCCGTGTCCGGCAGGGGCAGGCTCACGGGAGAAATTTCTTTACCCGACCGGACGGCCTTCAAAAAGCGACAAAAACTCAAGATGGAATGGGCTTCCCCGCCGAGCCGCGTCCGGCCACGGGCCAGATCTTCCACCAGGACCTCGCTTTGGCGATCGGCTACCGCGACGATCGCCCCGGCGGGTATTTCGTCGATCATCTTTGAAAATGGACCAAAGAGATGTGCACCCATAACTTTAATAGGAATCATTAGAGCAGTTGGCATTCCGTCGCCGGTCCGCAACCACCCGGGTCGGGATTTTGGGGAAATTCCAAGGTTTCCGCAGGAGTCGTCGGAGTTTGGATGAGCAGTGGTACCAAACCGATTGGAACAAAATCTGCCAGGGTTGGAACGCTATAATCCACCTTGTTGCGTGCGGAAAGGGCCAGAAATAGCGCTACCAATCCTTGATCGGGCGTTGGTTGTCCTGCGGTTTTCCCTCCGGTTTCAGCTGCAAAAACTGTTCGTCACCCTTCTGCGCATCCAGCAAACGCTTCGCCGCTTCCGGCGACATTTGTCCAGCCGCCACCGGCTGCCTCGGTTCGTTCTGATTCTCCTGCTTATCACCACTTTGCTTCCCTTCGGAGGGCTGTGGCGGTTGCTGATTTTGCTGCGCCGTGTTCTTCTGTCCGGACTGGTTCTGTGCGCCCTGGTTTTGTTGGGATTGCTGCTGATTTTGTTGGTTTTGTTGATTCTTCTGCGATTGCTGATTCTGGTTTTGCTGCGATTGATTGTTTTGGGATTGCTGTTGCTGTTGCTGCTGCTGCTGGCTTTGTTGTTTCAGCAGTTCATACAACTTCTTCAACTTCACATCATCGGGATACTGTTTGAGTCCGGTTTCCACCGATTTCAGCGCCTCAGGAATGTTGTTGGTAATGTAAGCCTGCGCACCGCCGTTGAAATAATCATCGGCGGACTGGGCGCAGACGGTCTGCCAGGCCAGCAACAGACTAGCGCTGATTGGGAGTAACAATCGCATCAATGTCCTTCAATTTTTTGGTATAGTCCTGGAATTTTTTGGTCGCAATGGGGTTGTTCAGGCTTTCCATAATTTGCAGTGCCAGGTGATATTCGTTGCGTCGGACCGCATCATCGGCCGCCAGTTTGGCGCGGCGCATCGCTTCACGCAGTTCAGCGATCAGCCCGATTTGATTCTTCACAAAGGCCAGATTATAGGCAACGTCTGCGTCGT
This sequence comes from uncultured Verrucomicrobiae bacterium, assembly GCA_963708525.1. Classification (GTDB taxonomy): domain Bacteria; phylum Verrucomicrobiota; class Verrucomicrobiia; order Limisphaerales; family UBA11358; genus UBA11358. The sequence continues at coordinate 78,552 of CAVPTH010000010.1, forward strand.
TGGTGCTTATTTCCGCCGCGTGCTCGTAATCTTTGATGGCTTGTTGCCAGCGTTCTTCGATCGCATTCAAACCTTCCGCGTCCGGTTCGAATTTCATTTCGCCGAGGCGATACAGCGTGTTACCCAGATTGTAATACGCCCGCTGTTGCAGGTTCAAATCCGGTGACAAGGTCGCCAGTTGAAAATCATTCAACGCGTCGTCGTAATTGGTCATGCGATACGCCGCCGCCCCGGCGTTGAAAACGAGCCGAAGATCGTTGGTGTCCGTCCGGGCCAGCCGCTCAAATTCCTGCAGGGCATTGGTATAATTACCCCGGTTATATTCGCGCATTGCGTCCGCCGGTGAAGCGTGGGCGGCACCCGCCAGCAACAAATTTACAGCGAGAATCGCAACCGCCGGCATCGCAACTTGGGACTGTGGACTTCCGGTCGCGCCGGAGTTTGACGAAGGCGGACGGACCGTGGACTTCTTTCGTTCGGGTAAAAACATTTCCCCCAGCAACAACACTATCGCCGCTGCCAGCGGCCAGTGATATTGCTCGTGATAACGGCGGACCAATCGTTCTTCTCCCTCGGCTTTTGGCAACGGAGCGAGGCCCCGTTCGTAAAGCGTTTCCATGGTGTCCGCCCCGCGCAACGGCAGATAAAAACCACCCGCCGCCGAGGCGATTTGCCGGAGCAAGGTTTCGTTCAGGTGCGATTTTACCACGTTGCCGCTTTCATCACGGACATAGTCGCTGTTCCCGCTGGCGTCCGCGACGCGCAACAAATCACCTTCCGCTGTCCCGATGCCGATGGTGAAGATTTTCAAACCCGCCTTGGCCGCCGCCTGCGCGGCGGTCAGCGCTCCACCGTCGTTATCCTCGCCGTCGGTGAACAGGACCAGCACTTTGAAATGGTCGCCTTCCTTGAACGCCGTTTGTGCGGTCTGGATGGCGGCGGCAATTGCGGTGCCACCCTGCGGCAGCGTGTTTACGTTCAACGCCTGTACACATTGTTGAAATGCCGTGTTGTCGAACGTCAGTGGACATTCCAGAAAGGCATCCCCGGCGAACGCCACCAGCCCGAGGCGGTCCGGTTTTGCCCGTTGCATTAAATCCAAGGCAGCGAGCCTGGCCCGTTCGAGCCGGTTGGGTGCAATGTCCCCGGCCAGCATGCTTTTGGATGTGTCCACGGCCACGACGATATCCAGGCCGCGCTGTTCAATCTTTTGCAGATCAAAACCGTACTGCGGTCGCGCCAGGGCCAGGAGCAACAGCGCGACGGCCAGGACCAGGCAACCGAACCGGATTTTGCGGCGGGCGGGAGAAACACCGACGGTCAACGCGGACAACAAGCGGGTTTGAATGAACTGCGCCAGCAACCGCTGTCGCGCGCGAGCTGCCCACCAGAAGAACAGCGTCAGCGCCGGTGGCAATACCAGCAGCAACCAGAGCAAATGTGGATTCGCAAATTGCACGTTCAAATCGTAAATCGTAAATCGTAAATCATAAATATCACGGCAGTTTTCGGTACACCGTCTGGCCCAGGGCCACCTCCGCCAGTAACAGGACCAGCCCCAGGGAAAGGACCCACGGAAACAGCTCCCGATATTGCGTAAACTTGTTGATGACTTCCTCGGTCTTTTCGAGTTTGTTGATCTGCGCGTAAATTTGCTGGAACCGTTTGGCATTGTCCGCGCGGTAATACTGGCCGCCGGTCAGCTGCGCAATTTTCTGGAGCGTGCCCTCATCAATGTCCACCGGTTCATTCTGATAAACCTGCTCGCCGGTGAACGGGTTGCGGCCCACGGGCATCGGCGCCATGCCCTGCTTGCCCACGCCGATGGTGTACACCTTCACGCCCAGCGCCTGCGCCGCCTGCGCCGCCGTGACTGGAATCACATTGCCCGCGTTGTTCTGACCGTCGGTCATTAAAATCACAATTTTGCTCTTGGATTTGATGCCGCGCAGTTGATTCAAGGCCGTGCTCAGCCCATCGCCAATGGCCGTCTGATTGGCGTTGATCGTGCCGATGTTCAACCGGTCCAGGTTCTCCCGCAAAAAATCGTGGTCGAGCGTCAGTGGCGTGGCGATGTAGGCCTGCGATGCGAAAACCACCAGCCCGATCCGATCGTCGGGCCGCTGGTCAATGAAGCCCTCCAACACCGACCGCGCCATGTTGAAACGATTGACGCGCCGGTCGCCCACGACGAAATCCTCCGAGATCATGCTGCCGGACATGTCGAGCGCCACCATGATGTCGATGCCGCTGGCCTTCACTTCCGTCGTGCTCTTTGCCAGGCGCGGCTGCGCCAGTGCGATAATGAACAGCGCCAGCACCAGCCAGCGCAAGGCCGACAGGAACGCGCCCGCCCGCGACCGGCGCACATGGGTCAGTCCCTCCACCAGCCGCACCGACGAATAAAGAAACGCCGGCGGCAAACCACGCCGTCCCTTCAACCACGCCAGCAACGGCAGCGGCAGCAGCAATAATAAAAGATAGGGATGCGCGAAGGCCATTTTGGATTTACGATTTGCGATTTGCGATTTGTTCCGGTTCGACCGTCTCGAGGGACATTTGCGATCCCTCATTCGAAATTTGTAATTCGGAACCTGATATTTCCCCCGGTTCGGTTTCCTCGACCAGCCGGACCGCGGAACCGTGCAGTTCGCGTAATTCCGGTTCGCCCGGTTCATATTTTGCAAACTTAACAAGGTCGCAACTCTCCAGAAAATTGCCGAGACTCGCCTTCTGTTCCGGCGCCAGCAAATCCGTCGCGTTTAATTCCCGTAAAAACTCCTCGGTCGTGCGTTCCGGTGCGTGAAAATCAAACTGTTCTTCGAGATAGAAACGGATGGTGTCGGAGACCAGAATGCAGAATGCCTTGGGCTGGGCAATGAGCGCGAGGGCTTCCTCGAGTTTTTGTTTCGCGCGAACATAGGCCGGCACCGGCGGTTCCGCGGGAATCTGTGAACGTCGCTTCTGCCAGTATCGCCAGGCAAAATATAAAATCGCAAGAACCACCAACAAGCCCACCGCCCATGCGACCCATTCCCAGACGTTGGGAATGGCCATGGGCGGCTTGATGTCGCGGATGTCATTCGCATTCGCCATGGCTGCCTGGGATGTCGCGTTTGAAATCATGATCAGCGGCTACGCTCGCCCTCACCCTGACCCTCTCCCCCGGGGAGAGGGAACAGCAAGTGGACGTCTTTTGATTCACCGGTGAGTGTCCGGCAAATCCAGGCACACGAAATTCTGCGAGGCTGCGTACGATTCTCCCTCTCCTTGGGGAGAGGGCCGGGGTGAGGGTGGCCGTTCAACTTTTCCACGCTTATTACATTCATCCTCTCATCCTCCGTTTTTCACGGCCTTCGAAAAATTTCCCCAGCGCCGCCGCGTACGGTTCGTCCGTACGCAATTGAATCGAGTCAATGCCCGACGACCGCAATTGACGCGCGACTTCGGCGTATTGTTTTTCCTGGCGCAGCGCGAACGCGTCGCGACTCGCTGCATGGGCCGTGTTGAGTTCCACGATTTCGCCGGTTTCGGCGTCCTCCAGAATCAACCGGCCCAGCGCCGGCAGCTCCAGTTCGTAGCGGTCGGCGATGTGGACGGCTACGACGTCATGTCGCCGGTTTGCCATCCGCAAAGCGGTTTGGGCCTGCGGTGGCAACGCGCCGGTTTTGGACTTCGCGGACACATCCGCGCTTTTGATCGGTGCGACCTGTCGCGCCGATGAAGGCGGCGACGTGTCGCCGCACTCCAAAAAATCTGAAATCACCACCGCGATTGCCTTGTGCGGCAGGACCCGGCCCATAAATTGGAGCGCCTGCGGCAGGTCCGTTCCGCGCCGTTTCGGCTCGAAATACAAGACCTCGCGAATCACGCGGAGCACGTGACTGCGACCCTTCCGGGGCGGAATGAATTTCTCCACATCATCCGTAAACAGCAGCAGTCCCACCTTGTCATTGTTGCGAATCGCGGAAAACGCGAGCACGGACGCGATTTCGGCCGCGAGCTCACGTTTGGATTGTTCGCGCGAACCGAACAACCCGGAGCCGCTCACGTCCACCACCAGCATCACGGTCAGCTCGCGTTCCTCGACGAACTTCTTGATGAACGGATGGTTCATCCGCGCCGTGACGTTCCAGTCAATCGCGCGCACGTCGTCACCCGGCTGGTATTCGCGGACCTCGTCGAAATTCATGCCCTGGCCTTTGAAAACGCTGTGGTACTGGCCCGCGAGCGTCTCGGTCACGAGCCGGTTCGTGCGCAGCTCGATCTGCCGGATTTTTTTGAGAATTTCGCGGGGGATCATACCAGTGCGGATTGCAGATTGCGGATTGCAGATTGGAAAATCATTTCTGAAAAATCTGTCTGGCCTCGGCCGTGCCGATGAACCGCCAGTGCCACGGTTCATAATGGACACCCCGGGGATTGTTGCGCGGATAAGAGAGCTCAAAGCCGAATCGGGCCGCATTTTTTTGCAGCCAATGAAACGCGGGCGTTTTTTCAAACGGCGGCTCGACGTCGGAGGTAGGATTTCCACCGTCACCCAGGTCAATGGCTAGACCGGTTTGATGTTCGGAATGACCGGGTCGCGCCACCCACCGGACGGCGGCGTCTTCCGAACCGTATTTAACCACCGCCTTGCGAAAAAGCGTTCCCTGGTAGTCTCGGCTGCGGAACCCGGAGATGGGAATAATTTCAACGCCGTCGGCGTGGGCCTGCTTCGTCAAATCCAGAAACGCGGCGGCGGCGTCCGCGCGCATTTTAACGGTGCGCCCCGTTTGCCGGTAATCGCCCACCGCGGCCAGTTCGCTTTCCGTTGCTTCCGCGAAGGAATGTGTGCCGGGTTGATCTGCCGTGTGGGGGTGGTTCATGCCGGTTAATCCTCGGCCTCGTCAGCCTTGTGAAAATCAAAGAAGGTCTGGATATCATCACGTTGAGCGAAACCGCGCTTTCGTTTTTCCTCCGCCAACCCCTCGCTCGCCTCGTCGCGCCAGCCCCGCTTGCTCATAAACCCGTTCCAAACCAGAATCTCCTCGTCATTCGGCCGCCGGCCGTGTTGGAAACACCATTCCAGGATTTCCTCGTCCGTGCCGCCCTGCAATGCACGCTCGACCAGTTTGGGATACTCGACCTGCAGAAAGCGGACGCACCGGCCATCCATGCCCGTGCCACAATTATAGTCCGCGGGCAGTTTGCCCTGGGCGTGCAGGCGGATTTTATCGAGCACCCGCCCGAAGAAGACGAGGCCGCCGACTTTTTCACTGGAAGTGCGCAATCCCGGAATTTTCATAGGCAATTGATTAATGGGGGGAGCGCGGGTGTCTCACCCGCAGCAGGTCGGACTGCTGAACGGGTACACATGATTTTAACAACACTTGCCACGGAGGGCGTGCTGCGGCTGGGACAGCCGCGCTCCGGACATTCGGTCACGAGCCGGTTCGTCCGAATCTCGATCTGCCGGACTTTTTTGAGGATTTCGTGGGGGATCATGAAAAGGCAGCGCCAGTAATGTGAATTCAATTTGCCGTTATATTTTCAAACTCCAAACCTTTCAGTAGCTTTGGAGCTGCCTCAAAAAAACGGCGACAATACTTGAAAGTTTCGTCACAAGCTAATTCGACATCCTGTTCCATTAGATATTCCCATTGCCACGAACAAGGCCAACTAACACCCATGCATAAAAACATGACGGGATACATGACTTCAGGCATAGCAGGATGTGGAGCTTTTTTCTGGCTACAAATGTTAGCCAATATCCAAGCACGCTTTGCTGGCATCCAGGCTTACGTCCAAAATTAAACTGCGTTTGTAACATCCAACCGCCACACTTGACGTCGAACGCTGTCCAATGGCCTTCGTCAACTCGACATTCCTCGTATTGGCCTCCAAAAACATTCTTAACTTTTTGTGTCAGGATTTTTTGAAGCTTCTTTTTGCTGACAAATTTAATTTTTTCGCCTGCCAACCTTTTGGCTTTGACTTGTTCTTCAAGAGATTGAGGAACAGAACTTAAAAATGTGTCAAGTTCTGATGATAAAATCTCGGTATCAGTTGAATCTGTGTCACAGAGAATTCTTGCAGCTTCTGCGCACACAAGATCAAAAACAATTTTAGCATCTGATATTTTTCCCTCGTTACGCCGTTGTTTGAATATCTGAAACTGATCTTTAACGGGCCAAAAAGCATCGAATTTTTGGCACAGCGATTCTTCTGTTTTAGACAGATGATCGCCCCATTTTGATGCTTGGTCTCGACTGCGCTGCTTTAGACGCCCCATTGCCAAAGCCACTTGTTCCGATTTATCGAGCTTTTGCATGAATTGATAGATTTCCCAAGCGTGACCGGTTTTGAACATTCGTAGATGTGGAAAAGATTCATTGATTTCTTTTTCCCACTCGGCTTTGGCCCAAACGTATTCTCTGAGCCGAAATTCTTTTTCTGCATCTGCCAAGTTCATCTATTTGAAATTGGAATTTTCCAAAATCTATAATCCTCACGGCACCGGCAGTTCATCAAAAATCTTCTGCACCACCGTTTCGCTGGTCTTTTCCTCGGCCTCGGCTTCGTAGGTGATGGCCACGCGGTGGCGCAATACGTCCATGCCGATGCTTTTCACATCCTGCGGTGTCACGTAACCGCGGCCCTTCAAAAACGCATACGCCTTGGCCGCCAGTGTGAGGTTGATGGTCGCCCGCGGCGACGCCCCAAGCTGGATGAAATCCTTCACCGCGATTTTATAGTGGTCGGGATCGCGCGTGGCGCAGACCAGGTCCACGATGTAATCCTTTACCTTGTCGTCCACGTAAATCTCGTTGATGACTTCGCGCGCCTTGAGAATGTCCTTCGGGTCAACGACGGCGTGCGTCACCGGCGTGCCCGACGTTTTGGCCATAAGATCGAGAATATGACGCTCTTCGTCACGCGACGGATAACCGATTTTCAATTTCAACATGAACCGGTCCACCTGCGCCTCGGGCAGCGGATAGGTGCCTTCCTGTTCAATCGGATTTTGCGTGGCCAGCACCAGGAACGGTTCCTCCAGTTTGAACGTCTGCTCGCCGATGGTGACCTGTTTTTCCTGCATGGCTTCGAGCAGCGCGCTTTGCACCTTGGCCGGCGCCCGGTTGATTTCATCCGCTAGAATCAGGTTGGCAAAGATCGGCCCTTTGCGGGTGCTGAAGCCGCCGGATTGCGGATTGTAAATCTGCGTGCCGATGACGTCGGCGGGCAGCATGTCGGGCGTGAATTGCAGGCGCGCGAACTTGACGCGGATGCAGGCGGCGAGGGATTTGACCGAGAGCGTTTTGGCCAGGCCGGGCACGCCTTCCAGCAGCACGTGGCCGTTGGCGAGCAGGCCGATGACGAGCCGCTCGACCAGGTATTGCTGGCCGACGATGACCTTGCCGAGCTCGGCAAAGAGGGGATGGGTGAAGGCGCTGGCTTCTTTGACTGTTTCGTTGATGGCAGAGATTCCGGTATTCATTTTTTACAGTGATTGATATCGATGGACACAAAACCGCGGACGACGTTCAAGCGAAATGTTGTTCAGGCACCCGGCAGGACTTCCACCTGCCTGGCCGGCAGCCAGCCGATGTGCCCGGAACCATCGGCCACTTGCCACCAGTTGTCACGGCGGTTCAGCACAGGTAATTCCGCGCCATTCTGCGCCTTGAACGCGTCCTGCGCCTCCGCGAATGGCCCGCTGCGCGCCGTCGCTTCCGCGGCAATGACCACCGCGACTGGTTTCGAAAAGTGAATTGTGGCCGCCGCGCCGAGGGCGCCGCAGGTTAAAATGGTGAGGACGACGATCCCGGAAGACAGGCGGCGCAGCCGCGGTCGCCAGGCAGGTTGCATTTGCCTCAAAGCCAACAGGATGAACGTGAGCCAGAAGGCGACGGCCGCCAACGTCGTCCACTCGTTGAGCGTCAAAATACCGAGCCCTCCCGCCATGCGGGACCAACCGCTGCCGCGCAAGGTCGGGCCAGTCACCTGTTTGCGCACGAAATCCAGATTGGCCCGGACTTCGTCATCGCGCGGCGCGAGCAATTCCGCCCGCCGGTAGGCGGCGATGGCGCGGCCCGGCTGCCCCAATTTGAATTCGGCGTTGCCGTAATTGAACCAAAGGGCCGGTGACACCGCCCCGGTTTGCAGGATGGTTTCGTAAGCGGCGGCCGCCGCGGCAAATTTGCCTTCGGCGTAAAGCTTGTTCGCGTCGTTGAAATCGGCCGAAACATCCGCAGCGAAAAGGTTTCCCGCCACCATCAGGATGGCAATCGTAGCGGCGGTTGGCAGAAAGCCGCATTTTCTAAAAAAGCAGCTGCCGGCTTTCTGCCGAAAGCCGCTACGCCTAATTTGCAGGAAACTCGAAATGTGAAATCCGATTTTCATACCTTCACCCCCTGCAATCCACCGACGACTTTTTCAAACCGTTCGACGACGGAATTCAGTTCCGCGCTCCCGCGAATAGGCGCGTAACGCGCCTGATTGCAGAGCTGGAACAATTCACGTAGATCGCTCAAGACCGTCTCTGGCGCGCCCAGCGGCGCCAATCGTTCTTCAATCACCGCTTCGGTAATGGACGATGCCGGTAAATCCAGGCATTCCCCCAATTGCTCCTGAAGCAAACGAAATAACGTCGCAAAAAATTCGTCGGGCTGGTTGGCCGCGGCGGATCGGCGCAACTCGTTCAAACCCTCGCGGATCAACCGGGCGACCAGCCGCTGACGTCGCAGCCGTGGATTGTTCGCCAGGCTGTCCGCGCGCCGGCGCCAGACCACGGTAGCGAGCCACGCGAGCAGCGGCACCGTTTGCACGGCCAGAAATACCGGCCGGGTCACCAGGGGCGGTCCGGCCAGACCGAGCACACCCGGATCGTTTTTGATGGGCAAAATGTCTTCCGACCTGGCTAGGCTTTGCGGGCCGGCGGTTTGATTGGCGGCGATGGTCGGCACGGGGGTGGACCCGGCGGAACGGACCGCCAGCGCCACCTCCGGTTCGATCAGCGTGCGGTAACTGCCCGCGTTCGGATCAAAATAACTGAAGGAAAAGGGCGGCAACTCGTGCACGTTGACGTTTTGCGGCGCGACGATTTGCTCAAATGTCTTCGTGCCCTGCGACCCAAGGGGATCGGTCGTTACTACTTTGGACGTCGGCGGATACAGGGTAAAGTCATGCCATGCCGGCTGGTCCGGCAAAGTCAGCGAGCCGAGGTCCCCCCGGCCGGCAATCTGGATACGCACCGTAATGGGATCGCCCACGGCGACGTTCGTCGGCCCGGCGGTAACGGTCAGGGTGTATTCGCCGATGGCGCCGTTAAAATTAGGCGGCACGTTTGCCGTTGGCAACGGCAGCGATTGCACATTCACGGCCTCGGTGGCCAGTGAGATTTGCTTTTGTTCCTCACCGAAATTTCCGAATCCGAACTGCCGGAATTGTTGCATGAATGCATCGTTGGACCGGTTCTGGGAAGCAATGACCAGGACCAGGTTGGCCGTCAACGGACCCAGACTAAGCATGCCTGACCGGGTGGCCGTCAGGGCCATGGTCACCGGCATGACGGTATAAACATGGTTGCCGATTTGTACCCGCCGGCCCTGGCCTTCGCTCATCTTGCCCAGGGTAAAACCGTCGGCCGGCGTGGCGGTAAACTGGAAATTGCCAAAATTGCGCACGTCATCACGCAGGTAAATCTCGAGATTGGCAGTGATGATTTCCCCGGTGTACACCTTGTCCTCGGGCATCGTAAGTTTCATGAAAGCGATCTGCGAACCGGAATCGATTTGCGATGAGGACGCCGCGCTGGGCTGGACCACCCGCAACTGGAGCGGCTGGCTGGTCAATCGCACTCCGTCCACCTCCGCGGTAAGCGCGGGGATTACGAAGTTACCCGCCCGTTGGGGCGTGACTGTGAAATGATGGATCACGGTCGAACTGGTCCGGCCGTTAATGAAACTGAACTGGCTTGATGGGCCGACGTAGGAAATCTGCAGACCCGGAATGTCCGGCACTTCCGGCGTATTTTGGGGCGTGCCGCCTTCAAAGGTGAGTACCAGCGTCGCGCTCTGGCCGAGCGTCAACGCGTCACTATCCAAGGTCGCGGTGAAGCTCGCCGCGTGGGCCGGTACTATCGCCAACCACAACAGGATGAGACAAAATCCGGCTGCGACCTGCGCCAAACTCAATCTACGGCCACACCTGTAAAGAAAAGCTTTTCCGCGTAACCCTTCCATTCCAAATACTTTACGTTTCAAAACCATCTGTCCTCATCCTGCATTCTGTCATTCACAATCTCTCAGCCCACGCAATACAAAGACAGTCGACCGGCCAAAATGTTCACCCATTGAGCGGACAACATGCCAACCGGCATCCCGGAGTTGCTCAGGGCAACCCTTCGCGGCGGACGGCGAGTGTGCCGGTTGCAACGCCGCTCGACAAAGCTTTTTTCCCGCGCCATCCTGCCCGGGATGGCATTTGAATCCGATTCTCCACTCGACCGTCTCTGGCAGGAATACGAACGTCCGTTCCAGGAATGGGACGACCTCACCCTGGCACGCTGGCTGGCCCAAACACTCGGTCAGCTCGAAGGGAAGGCCTGGCGGCTGTCGCATCCGCTCGTCGGCGCCTATCGGTTGGGAGCACAACTGGCGCACAACCGTCAGATCTGGTTCAAACGGCTGGCCACGCCACCGGCAGCTTATACCGAGTCGCCCTGTTGCCGCGCCCCGTTCCTGCCCTTGCTCACCCGGGATGTGCGCGAGACCGGCTTGATCTGCCAGCATTGCAACGAAACGCTCGTGCCGTTCGATGAAATGGCCGGAGACGTCCGCGCCGGGCTGGATGCCTGGGCGAAACAATACGAACCGGTCCATGCGGTCGCCCACTGGGACGACCGTCAGCGCCGCCGGGTCAGCAATTACGACGCTGCCTTCGAGAACGCCGCGAAGGAGGCCGAACAGTTCCTCGTCCGCGCCGGCCGGGACCTGGCTCCGCAGTTGTTGGATCCCTATCCCGCCATCGTCTGGGAGGACCAGGATGAATGCCTGGAAGTACGGGCCGAAGACGTGGCCTTGTGATTTGCGATTTTGGATTTACGATTTACGATTGACCCGCGTTTCCACGCAACTGGTAAATGATTAGATTTGTTTTCAGATGGTTGCTCCGGTTGGCCGCCCTGGCCGTCGTGCTGGTCGTCGTCGGGTTGTTGTCCTACAACGCGATTTTGCGCGTTTATCTCGAACGCCAGATCCGCGCCCGGACCGGCATGGACGCGGAGATCGGGAGGTTTTCCCTCAGCCTCACCGAACCGACCATGACGATCCGGAATTTCCGGCTGTACAACCCGCCCGCGTTTGCCGGTACGCCGTTTCTCGACATCCGGGAAATCCACGTGGAATACGACCCCGTCGCGCTGGCGAAACATGAATTGCATATCACGTTGATGCGTTTCAATCTGGGGGAGATCGACATTGTCAAAAATCAGGCCGGGCAGACCAACATCTTTTCCCTCGGACTGGCGGCGCCTCACCCCAAAACCGGCAAGGCCGGGGCGTCATTCACGAAACAAACCGGCCTCGAGTTCAAAGGCATTGACGTGCTCAATGTCTCCATCGGCACGGCCAAGTACATCGACTTGAACAACCAGCGGAACAACCGCACGCAAATCATCGGCATTCAGAATTGTGTGCTCAAAAATGTGAAATCATCTGCGGACCTGGGCGGCCTGGCCGCGTTCATCGCCTTGCGCAGTGGTGATTTCTTCAGCTCGCTGCAAGCCCGGAAAAATTCAGGGGCGGGCATTCTCAATCTTATCACCCAATAAAAACGCCGCCATTTTAGCATTTTCCGGCCGGCGAATTCCTTTTAACCTCGGCGCGTGCATCGTGATCCGCTCAAATCCGCCGCCCGCGTCGTGGTCAAATTCGGCACGGGTGTGCTCACGGACAGCCGCAAGCAGCCTGACCCGGTACAGCTGGAACAGCTCGTCGCCCAGATTGCCGGACAGCGCCGGGCCGGCCGCGAAATCGTGGTGGTCTCCTCCGGCGCGGTCGGCGCTGGCATGGGCGCATTGGGACTGGAGAAGCGACCGACTGAACCGGCCGAATTGCAGGCCTGTGCCGCCGTCGGCCAGTCCCGGCTCATGGCCACCTACGCGGATTTGTTCGCCCGGCACGACCTGCAGGTGGGGCAGGTGCTGCTCACGCATGACGACCTCGAACACCACGAACGCCATCTGAATGCCCGGAACACACTGATCACCCTTCTGGATCACGGGGTGGTGCCGGTGATCAACGAAAATGACGCCGTTTCCATCACCGAACTGAAATTCGGCGATAACGACAAGCTGTCCGCACTGGTCGCGTCGCTGCTGCCGGCCGATTTGCTTGTGATTCTCACAACCGTGGACGGCGTTATCGAAAATTTCGGCAAGCCCAACCCCAAAACCATTTCCGTCATCGAAAAAATTGATACCGCGCTGGAAAAAATTGCGCGCGGCACCGACAGTGAAATCGCTGTGGGCGGCATGAGATCGAAGATTGAAGCGGCAAAGATCGTTGTGCGCTCCGGCATCCCGTTGGTGATCGCGTCCGGTCGGAAGAAAAACGTGCTGGCGCAGATTCTGGGCGGCGCGGATGAAGGCACGCTGTTCGTGGCGCCGGAAAAGCGGCTCCAGGGACGCAAACGCTGGATTGCGTTTTTCCATCACCCCAAGGGCGCGTTGTTTGTGGACGATGGCGCAAAGCTGGCGCTGCGCGAGAAGGGCAAGAGCCTGTTGCCGCCGGGGGTTGCGCGTTGCGAAGGCGACTTTGCCGCCGGCGATGTGGTGCGGATTTGTGACCTGAACGGAACCGAGTTCGCGCGCGGTATTGCGCGGTTCGACTCCGCCGCCGTCCGCACCCGCAGACTGCCCAAGGAAGAACTCGTGCACCGGGATGATCTCGTGATTCTGTAAATTTAGAAACATTCAACGCTCAACATTCAACTTCCAACGCCCAAATTCACTCTCGTGGACGTGGGTCGGGTCTTTCCATGAGAATTGAGCGTTGAATGTTGAATGTTGAATGTTCCCCAATGAAGAAAATACCTGCGATTGATGATTTGTTGAAAGTCATGGCCCGGTTGCGCTCGCCCACGGGTTGTCCGTGGGACCGCGAGCAGAGCCACATGACCCTCCGCCGCCACGCCATCGAGGAGGTCTATGAGCTGATCGACGCCATCGAAGCAGGCGACGACCATGAAATGGCCGAGGAACTTGGCGACCTGCTGTTGCAGGTGGTCTTCCACTCCCAGCTGGCGCGCGAACGCGGCGCATTTGATTTCGAAAAGGTCTGCCGGTTGATTGTGGAAAAACTGGTGCGGCGGCATCCGCACGTCTTTGGCCAGACGAAGGTAAAGGGGGTGGATGAGGTCTGGGCGAACTGGGAAAAGATCAAGCACGCCGAGAAAAAGGGGACGCGACACGAACGCGCCTCAGCCTTCGACGGCATCCCGAAACACCTGCCGGCATTGTTGCGCGCCGAAAAACTGGTCAAGAAGGCCCGCAAGGTTTTTGCCGATGACCACCCAGCCAGAGGCCAAAAGTCCAAGAGACGACTCTCCCGGGCAGTGCTGGCCAGGGAGCTTTTTGAGCTGGCGGAACTGGCCCAGCACCAGGGCTGGTCGGCGGAGGAATTGTTGGGTAACGAGGTCAAAAGGCAGGAAAACCGCTTGCGTCGGCGGGAAAGGGCGTGAAGCGGTTTCCGGGCGCAGTTGACAGTCCGGGCAACTCGTACCATCTTTCGGTGTTGGATCTCTTAGGTGTCGATTTTATGAAAACTCCAGCTTTTCAAAGGCCGCGCCTGACCATCGTCGTTCTAACCACTTTGGCCCTGGCCGCGAGCAACGTCGTCGCGCAGGATTCCCACCACCGCCGCCACTCCCTCCAGCACTGCCACTACTGCCAGTACTGTCCAACCGGCGGCCGTCAGCCAGCCCGCGCCGCAATTGTCCTACGGTGTGTCGGAGGTTTTGCAACTCTCGCAGGCGAAAGTCGCCGACAGCGTCATCGTCAGTTACGTCCAGACCTCGGGAAATAACTACGGACTGAACGCGGCCCAGATTATTTATCTGCGACAGCAGGGTGTTTCGGATCCCGTTATTAACACAATGTTGAACCAGCGCACGCAATCGGCGCAGATCGCAGCAGCCACGACAACTCCGGCACCGGAAGCCCCGGCCGTGAACAGCGCCCCTTCTGCAACTGCCACCGCCACGCAGCCCGCGGTGGCTTATGTTCCGGCCACGGCCTCGACAGTTTATGTGGTTCCCGACACCCAGACCTATAACTACAACGCCTGGCTCTATTCCCGCCCGTATTATGGTTACTATCCGTACAATGGTTACTATCCCTATTATCCTGCCTGGCCGGCGATTTCACTCTCGTTTGGTTTTGGCGGTTATTATGGTGGTGGTTATCATAATCACGGCGGCTGGAATGGGGGGCACGGCGGTTGGCATCACTGACGAATTCAGCCCCTAAAACAGCCATTCTCCATTGTAGCGGCGGTTTCTGACCGCCGCATTTTTCTTTCGGTGCCTTTGAACACCGCCGATCGTCACCCGTTCGGCCGGGCGCTCACAAATTCCCGGTGCAGTCGGGCATAAACTCCATCCTGACGGAGCAGGCTTTCGTGCGTGCCGCGCTCTACAATCCGGCCCTGGTCCAACACCAATACCAGATCGGCCTTGCGGATCGTGCTCAGGCGGTGCGCCACCACAAACGCGGTCCGGCCGCGCAGCAAAATTTCCAGCGCCCGTTGCAAACGCGCCTCGGTGACCGTGTCGATCGCGCTCGTCGCCTCATCCAGCACGACGATACGCGGGTCCGCCAGCATCGCCCGCGCGAAACACACCAGTTGCCGCTGGCCAAACGACAGCGCGGCGCCGCGTTCGGCCACCGATGAATGTAATCCTCGCGGCAACGCGTCAATCAGGTCCGCGCAATCCAACGCCTCCAGCGTGGCCCGCACGTCGGCTTCCGTCGCGTCCGGCCGGGCCAGGCGGATGTTGTCCAGCACCGTACCGGAAAACAGAAAATTGTTCTGCTGCACACTCCCCATCTGCGACCGCAGCGAATCGCCGGTGACGGCGTTCAAATCCATGCCGTCCACCTGCACGCATCCGCCGGTGGGCAGATACAATTTCTGCAGCAACGCCACGAGTGTGGTTTTGCCGCTCCCGGTGTGACCCACCAGCGCCACGGTTTGGCCGGGTTCGGCCGTGAACGAAATGTCCATCAGCACCGGCCGGCCCGGCTGATACTCGAAGCGCACGGTCTGAAATGCCACGCGGCCCCGGATGGCCGGCAGCGATTTCGCATTCACGGCGTCCTGCCATTCCGGTTTCTGGTCGAGCATCCGGAACAACCGTTCGGCGCCGGCCATGGCCATCAGCGCCTGGTTCAATTGATTGCCAATCACCTGCACCGGATCGAAGAACAGGTTGGCCAGGAAAAAGAACATCACGAGATCGCCCACTTCCATGTGCAGCCAGCCGTGCCAGCTCAGCGCCCCATACGCGCTCAACAACGCCATCGCGCCGAGAAACAACTGGCTCTTCAATTGCAGCAGCGGCACGAACACCGCGGAGGCCTGCGCTACGCCCACGTTGTTCTCCCCGTGGACATTGATCAATTTACGGAAAAAATCGGAGTTCACTTCCTGCCGCACGAACGCCTGGGTCACCCGGATGCCGCTGACGGATTCGGCCAGTGTGGACGCGACCCGGCTCCAGGATTCCTGCACCATGCGCAGGCGACGGCTCATTTCCTGGCGGTAGCGTTCGTTCACCATCCAGATCACCGGCGCCATCAGGAGCATCAGCGAGAACAGCTTCCAGTTGTACCACGCCATGAGCGCCGACGACCCCGCCATCTGCAGGCCTTGCACCACCAGCACGAAGGCCACGTCCTGCACCCCGGCGCGCACGCTGTCGATGTCCGAGGTCAACCGGCTGATGATGCGGCCGAACTTGGTCTGGTTGAAAAACGACATGGGCATCGTCATCAGCTTGCGGAACAAATCCGAGCGCATGTCATGCACCACCGCCTCGCCCAGTTCGAGCGCGAACCGCTGGCGGAAATGAAACACCAGCACGGTGACCAGTGCCAAAAGTAAATAGGCCGCTGCGTACCGGTAGATGCCGTGCAAATCCTGTCCGGCAATCGGGCCGTTGATGGTACGTCCAATCAGCCACGCCAACGCCGGCAATTGCAGACCGCGGGTGAACGTCAGAATAAACAGCCAGTTCCGTTTGGGCGCATACGGTGCCGTGTAGCGGAAAATCCGGCGGATGAGCGCCAGTTGCAGCGGCGCCTTGTCCGCTTCACGCTCCTCCATCGGATTATAAAACGTGAGCGCCTCCCGGGTGGAGAGGCTGTCCCTGGCTGCGGCCGCCGGGGCGGACTTGATGTTTGTTGGCGCACTCATTTCGGAGTCCGGAATTCGGCGTTCGATGCTCGATGTTCGATGTTCGATGTTTCCCCCTCATCCAGGTCCATGATTTGCAGCAACGCCGTCTCGCGATACGGCCCGGGACGGAGGGCCAGTTCCGCGTGCGTGCCCGTTTGCGTCAACCGCCCATCCTCCAGCACCAATATCACTTCCGCCCGACGCAACAAATTCAGCCGGCCCGACACCACAAACGTCGTCCGCCCGGCCATCGCTTCGCGCAGCGCCGACACAATCTCGTTTTCCGTCCGCGCGTCCACCGACGCCGTCGGGTCGTCCAGGATGAGAATCGGCGGCTGCAACAACAACGCCCGCGCCAGGGCCAGTCGCTGGCGCTGGCCGCCCGACAAATCCACACCGGATTCGCCCAGCACCGTTTCGTATCCCTGCGGCAACGCGGTGATGAATTCGTGCGCCGAGGCGATGCGCGCCGCCTGTTCAATTTGTTCCATCGTTGCGTGCGGATGTCCGAAGGCAATGTTGGCCGACACTGTGTTCGAGAACAGGAAACTTTCCTGATACACGATCCCGATCTGCCGCCGGAACGCGTCCAGGTCCAGGTCCCGCAAATCCTTCCCGTCCGCCAGCAACCGCCCGCGTTGCGGATCGTAAAAGCGCGGGACCAGTCCCAACAACGTGCTCTTGCCGGCACCCGTCATGCCGAAAATGCCGATGACCTGTCCCGGTTTCGCCTCAAAGGACACCTCCGCCAGCACCGGTTTGTCCGGATGATAACCAAAGGTCACATTTTCGAGAATCAACCGGCCGGTGAGCCGCGCGGGCTTGAGCGCGCCGGGTTTGCTTTGCACATCCAACGGCGTGTCCATGACCTCGAACACCCGCCGCGCCGCCGCCAGGCTTTGTTGCACCGAGTTGGCGATGGTGGAAATGGTCGCCACCTGTCCCGTGAACTGCTGCAGCAGGCCGGCGAATACCACCAACCCGCTGCCCAACGGAATTTTCCCCTGCACATACAACCAGCCGCCGTAGGCGAATAAAATCACCAGGCTCAACTGCGACAGCATCTGCGTACCCGGCGTGAACATGGACAAGTCCCGGAAAATGGTCCGTTGTTGCGACGATACCCGGTCATTGGCCTCTTCGAATCGCCGGACCTGATGCGGTTCAGCGGCGAAACCCTTAACCGTCTGCATCCCGCGCACGCTTTCGCTGAACAGCAGGACCATGTTGTCGGACAGTTCGCGGTTGCGCAGATAACCCGGGCGCAGTCGTGCCGAATAATAATGCGCGAGCCACCACAGGGGTAGCGACACACTCAGGCACGCCAGCGTCAGGGCCGGATGAATCCGCCACATGAAAACGGCATAGGCCACCAGCGTCAGAATCATGGTCGCGCCCTGCAACAGCACGCCATCCACAAACAGCCGCGTGTTCTGCACGTCGCCGGTCACCCGGTTGAAAATGGAATTGGAACCGTGCACATCAAAGAAGCTGAAGCTCAGGCGTTGCAGTTTGGCGTAAAGCTGTGCGCGCAGTTCGGGCACGATTTCCCCCTGCGTCAGCCGCGCCGTGACCATGTTGTAGGCGTAGGTGAACGCCGCGCGCAACACCGCCTGGGCCACAATCGCCAGCGCCAGCACCGTGACGATGCGCAATGGCGCCCAACCCGCCGGCGGCACCCAGCCGAACGGATACACCGGCGGCGGCAGCGACGGGTCGAGCGCGTACCGGATCACGTCAATGACCACGCCCAGCAGTTTGAGTCCCGCGATGCCCAGCAACAGCAACACCACGCTCAGGACCAGCGACCACAAACAATCCATCCGGAACCGCCACGCCAAAGCAACCAGGCGGCGAACGAGTTCCCGCGTGGGATATCGTTCGTCGACAGATTGATGGTTGACGGTTTCAGGCATTTTCGGAACCGTCAAAATGCCTCAGCCGGGAGCAGTAATGAATCAAAAAATGATTGAACGAAACCGCCCAGGCGCACAGGACAAGAAGACGCGCTTCCCGGCCGGAGATAGACACGGCGTGAAACCGCGTGGGCCGCGCCACTTTACACGGATGAAACTGAGATTGAAAATACCTGCTAAAACCTGTCCGTCCTTTCAACTATCAACTTTCAACTCTGTTACTGCCCTTGCACACGGAAGAAGCCGGCGGCGCCGGTGAGCGGCAATGACACGTTCTGTGCGTTGGTCGTCAGCACACTGTTCCACGTCCTCGCCGGCAGCTCACTCGCTTTCTGCACCACGAATGGGCGCGGTCCCGCCCGTCCAACTCAGGTTTACATTGGTGCCGGTTACCCGATGGACAGACTGATGGCGGAGGTCGCGGTAAATACCGCCGCATCGTAGGCCGCGGCATGCACGCCATCGGCAGCGCTCAATTCCAATGTGTACACGCCGGGCGCACTGAATGTCGCGGTCGTGTTCGTCTGTGCCGCGTTGCCAAACGTGACCGTGCCCGGCCCTGAATATTGTTTCCACAGAATCACCGGCGGCGTGTTGCTGTAAATCACCGCACCGTGCAAGGTCACCGGCGCGCCTACCGGCACCGTCTGGTCCGGACCGGCATTCGCTACTGGCGCGCCCGGCGAGCGCGGCCCCTCGTTCGGTCCGGTGGTCTGGATGAACTCGAAGTTCGTGGCGCTGATGCTGGTCAAATCGTCGAAACACCCCGGCGGCCAACGGTCATCGGGCGTGATCGAAAACGAAAAATAATTCCCGTTGTCCGCCACCATCGCGCCGTATTTTTTCAGCCCGGCCAACACCGCCTTTTCCTCCTTCGTCCACCCGGACGGGACGACGAAGCCGGATTTCAACCGCAACCGCTGGCCCATGGCTGGATAATTCCCGTTCGTGATGCTGCTCGCGTAATGCGTGGCTGGATAGATATAGGCCTTGAGCGATTTGGCCACGACCAGCCGGCACGCGTGCTCGATCATGCCGCGCTCGGCCTCGTCATACCGCACGAGCGCGGGGAACATCGGGAATCCGGCCGCATCACCCGAAGTCAGACCGGCCTGCCGCAGGCCATTCGTGTTCAGATTGAAGATGGCGCCGTTGGCCGCCTGCCAGTTGGTGCCGACCCGTTGCGCCTCCCACGTTTCCCAGGAAAAACCCGCGTTCGGCTGGACGACAATGGAATGCCGGTCGCCACCGCTGTTGGTCTGCCATTGATACAACGTCTGGGTGCCGGTCCCCTTCGGCCAGCTCTCAATCGGCATATTCGTCGGTATCGGATACAACCCATACGGGTAAATCCCGCCGTTCAGATCTGAATCCTCGGGATAGGTCATGAATTGAATCGAGCACGAGCGGCTGATTGTCCGGCGCCAGCACATAATTCATTTCGAATTCGGGCGTCAACACCGCGCGGTTCGTGTGCAGATCCATGACAATCTGCGCAATCATCGCGGCCGAATTCGACAAGACCGGCCGGTTCGAAATGTCTTCGTTCCAGGGATTGGTCACCGGGAAAATCTGCAGGTTCGACACCACGGCGTCCGCGCTGTTGGTATTGAACAGGATGGCATTGGTCACTATGGGCAAGGGACCGAGGATGCGTCCTTCCTGATTGATTCGTTCGGCGGCGGCGTAACGGGGAAAGGCACACCAGACCAGCAGACCCAGAATTCCCGATAGTACTCGATGCGTCATAATACAACAGCGGCGAATGGCTCTGCCGCCGGTCGGTTTACAGCAAAAACGACGCCAGCCATTCGAATTTAAAATAACGCTAAAGACCCGGAAAGCCGTTGGACCGTCAACGGTTGCCAGTCGCCAAATAAAGCAGGAACGCATAGCAATGCGTTCCTGCCTCGACCGATTCCTCCATTCCGCACCGGTGGTTCATATTCACTCCTGCAAAAAACCGCTGGTTAAAGCTGTATTGGCGGGGCCGACACCGTGCCGGCTCCGCCTGCTTGTACTGACCGAATCAATGAGTGACCACAGACGTGATCGCTGTTGGTCCAACGGACCGGATGAATCCAAAGAGGCCGTCAGCCTCGTGGTTCGGGCCCGCGGTGAAATACAATCGCGGGGAACTGAACCGGGAATCATCCAAGCCGCCGGCAAACGGCAATTCCCAGGCAAATCCCAGTCCCCAAAGGCCGTCAATCACCACATCCGTTCCATCCGGATGCGTCAGAAGGCCGAGCAGGTTGCCAGTGGCCAGATCATAGGCGTTGATATGGCCGTCACCGAAGTTGCCGACCAGCAGCGCGTGGCTGAAGGGACCGAAATTCCACGGCGCGAGCGCCATGCCCCACGGCGAGTTCAACGCGCCTTGCGACGCAAATCGGCGCACCAGCGTGCCGTCCGGATTGAATACGTCAATATACCCGTTGCCCGGTCCGGCCACGTCGTCGTGCGCAGCCGCGTCCTGCATGGCGAAGGTCACGAACAATTTGCCGCCGATATTCTTGATGTTAAACGGTGCGAATCCAGCCGGCACATTTGTGTCCGTGAACGATTGCACGTACTGGAAATGCCCGTCGAACACATCCACCTTCCCGGCACGGAAATTGGCCGCATACAATTGCGGCGCGCCGTTAGTGAGCCGCGCTATCGCCAGGCCCTTGTAAACCGCGCTGGAAGTGGAATGATCCACCGCAAGAACCGCGTTGGAACCGCTCACAAAAAAGTTCCACGCAGCGATGGTTCCATCCTCCGTCGCCATCAATAGTGCGGCGGGTGCGCGTCGCGCACAGTTGGTGGAAGCATCGTTGGTGATGACAAATTGCCACGTGTCATTGAACACCAGGCCGCTGGGCGTGCCCGCATTGGTGCCGCCGGGAGCCGGGATGTTGATGGCGAAGCTCAGGGGAAAACCAAAGGCGCCATAGACCGTCGCCAGTCCGGTGCCGTTGTCATTCACCCATTCCACACCCGGTCCCACCACCAGTCCCCACGGGTTGACCAGACGCGCGTCGGTGTTGGGCGCGTTGCTGGAAGTGTCCGACACCAGGTCCACCTCGGTGTAACCCTGGTTGGTGCTGGTCAGGGATGCGCGACTGACGGCCGGCAAAACGGCCAGAGCCAGTATTCCGGCAAAAAAAACTCCTGTGCATGGATTTAATGTAGTTCTCATACGACTCCTTTCCTTGTTAATTTCTCCTTGTTTTAGAACTTGGGTTCGACCGACCCGGACCATGACTGCGTTCAAAGAAAATTTTTAAACTTCGGTAACATTTATATCTATCCGCGGAATTTCACCGCGTGCCTTTAACGATACTCACACGATTGACCTTTTTGGCATCTTGGCGGTTTAAATTTTTGTGTTAGTCTGTGCGCACCTGTGGGCACGAACACGTATCGCTTTAACCGCATTTCCATCTCACTTTGGTTCCTGCTGCTCGTGCCGTGCCCGCTTGGCATTCCGTCGGGTCGCGCCGCCGACCCGGCGCCCCCGGCTACGTCGGCGAACTATGATTATGCCGAACCGAAACTGTTCACCGGCACCCTCTATGCCATCGGCTCGAACCGGAAAACGGTTTTATTCAACTTCCGGCGGACCGCGACACGCTCCGGTTCCACGGTTCACGTCGAACGCCAATTTCTCAACACCAACGGCTCCGTCGCCGCCGTGGAAAAAGTCCGCTACGAATCCAATCAGCTTGTCTCGTTTGAGATGCTGGAATTCCAGGCCAACGTCTCGGGCTCCGTTCAAATCGAGCCTGACCGCGGAAACCCGGCCCGCCCGAAGATCTTTATCAGCTTCGACCACGGCCTCCGTCCCTCCAAAGGCCACGCCCGGACACTCCAACCCAACACCATCGTTGATGATACCCTGTATCCGTTCCTGATGGCCCATTGGGACGACCTGATGCGGGGTAACGCTGTCAAATTCCGGTTCGTATCCCTGGAATGGGAGCGCACCTTTGAGTTCGAACTACGAAAAACGGCAGACTCTGAAGAGAACGGCACGCCGGTTGTGCGGATTACAATGAAACCCACCGGCCTGTTCGTCGCCAAACTGGTCAATCCGCTCATCTTTATCGCGGAAAAGAACAGCCCGCACCGCATCCTGTCCTACACCGGCCGCACCACGCCGCGCGTCCGGAAGGGGAACTCCTGGAAATACCTCGATGCCGAAACGGTCTTTGATTATCCGCGGAAATAAACCGCCAGGCTGCCGGGCGGCCGAAAATCCCGCTGATATGCCCGGGAGACACCCTCAAGTCGTGGTTGAACCCGGCGTAAACAATCTGCCGCCGACGGGACTGAATTATTTTGAGACAGGAGCCTGAGACCAATAAATCACGCACAAAAACAGGAGTTCTGGCACATCCAATCTGGCGCGCTGATTGCTCATAGTACCGGTGTTGGGGAGACTCACGCAGGGCAAAAGATGTTCATTGCCTCCTGAGACGGCTCCCGGAACAGAAAAACAGAAAAAGAAAAAATCAGACACGCGTCTGAATCTACTTATGAGCATAATGGAAAAACCGACGGACCACAATTACATCTCGGTCGGGTCATGGATGGGGATGATGTTCGTGTGCGCCATCCCGGTGATCGGCCTGATCATGGTTCTCGTCTGGGCCTTTGCCGGCGAGAATGAATCACGCAAGAATTATTTCCGGGCCATCCTTTCCTGGGTAGTGATCATCGTGGTGATGGGTGTGGCCGCGGGCGTGGCGCTCACACACTTCGGCGGCATGCCGGCGGTCCAACAATTTATTCAGGACCACCAGGTCGCCCAAAGCCAATAACCGTTGGCAGGAGCTTTCCGTCGGCGATCTTTTCGGCGCTGAAAATGCAGCGTCCGGCGTGCGCTGTTTTGCCATCGGTTTATTTCCCCTGATTTTTGGGTACCGTCACCACGACCGTAACCGGCGCTGAAAGATTGCCGGACGCATCTTCTCCCTGCAGAGTGATCCAGTAAATCCGGCCCTGGCCGGTACCGGACCGTTCAGCACGCAATGATACCGAGTGGTCTCCCAAAATCTGCCAGTCGGGCGCCGTATTGCCGTCGCCGAGTCCCATTGACAGGTTCGTTGCTGTGCACCCCGATGATCTTCCAGGTAACCGTCCCGCAATCGTCGGTCGCTGTGGCGTTGATGGCCACGGTCACCATCTGATGGTTGGGCGGCCAGAGGACGGAGGGTGAGGCACTCGCGCTGGAAATCTGCGGCGGCATCAGGTCCACTACCGTGATGGTGCTCGAGCAGGATGCCGTGTTGCTCACGCTGTCCGTCGCTGTGACTTCAACCAGATTCGTCCCCATTGGCAAGGCACCGAGAGACGCTGTCACGCCCGCGGTCATGGGCGGATTGCTGGCCGGAACAACATTTGTTTGCACCGTCACTCCATCCACCGACCACACGACAGTCATCGCGTTCCCCACCGGGCTGAACACCTGTGTCATCAGCACAACGGGTAGACCGCACTCCACTGTCATCGGTTCCGCACAGGTGATGAGAGGCGTCGCATCCACAGAATTGGTTGATTGGAATTCATAAGCGCCCATGTCCACGACGGCGGGGCCAGGGGTATGTCCGGCCACAACTCTCGGATTTCCGTCGAAATCGATTTCGGGTAGAAACGGCGCAGCATCGTCACCCGCATCGATGGCGGGCGAACCGGACTGCAGATGAAAATCCGGGTTGGCCGGATCTACAAACAGCGGGTCGGCGGAAATGTTTCCGTTGGTGCCGGTCAGGTCCTGGCCGATATAGAGTATCGAGCCGCCGAAAACGAGGTTGTTGGCCCAAACGATGTTGCCGTCCACGGCGGCACCGACGCCGTTGTTAAAAAGGATATTGTTTTCAAAAATCCCCAACCCATTAATGCTCGCACTAATGCCCACCGGGTTTCCCACGATCGTGTTGTTGATGACCACTGGTGCGGAGTCCACCGGCAGGAGGAGGGTAATGGCCGGACAGGAATTACTCACGAAAAGATTGTCGGCCACCAAAGGGGACGAATCGTTTACAAACGAGATGACACCGCTTAGGGGCTGGCTGTCGCCACTGTTATGGCGGAGCAGATTTTGTTCAATGATCGGGGATCCATACACGCCGCCGACACCCGCACCCCAAGCACCGATGGGTGATTCGTTGTTTTGGATAATATTGCTGAGGATGGTGGGAGCGGTTGCCACCACACTGACACCGCTGCCCCAGGTGGCTGACCCATTCTGAATGGTGAAACCTTTAATGATTGAATCCGGGCCCTCGCCATTGCTGAAATTGACCACCGCACCGGCGCGGCCGCCGTCAATGATGGTCGCCTGCGGACCGGCGGCACTGGCCACGGTGATGGCCTTCCCTTTGAAATCCAGATTCTCATAATAGGTTCCCGGAGACACCAGCACCGTATCACCCGCGCTGGCCGCATCGATGCCGGCCTGAATCGTCGGGTAATTAGCGGGAATCAGTAGTTGATTGGCCTGAACTGAACCGGAAATGAACCATCCACACGCCAACCACGAAAGAAACAGGGAACGTTGATTTTTCATAAGCCGTTGTATGACTTGCAGAGCACATTAAAAGCACCAAATGTGCCATTTGTCACCAAGATAAAAAGCACGGCCACTGTAAGCCCCTGATGTTACGCAATTCTATCTTTAACGATTAAAACCGTCACCTGTTTGTGACTTGAAGTCATCCGCCTGTCTCCTATGCTCAAGACACGATGAATCCGGCGGACCTATTTTCCCAGCAGGATGACGTGGTGCGGCTCGCGCCCGGTGATGTGTTGTTCCGGGAGGGCGATCGCGGCGATGCCATGTTTGTTTTGCTCGAAGGCACCATGGACATCCTCATCGGTGACAAGGTCGTTGAAAATTCCCAACGCGGCGCCATCATCGGCGAACTGGCGCTCATTGACCAATCGCCCCGCGGCGCCACGGCCGTCGCCCGTGATCCCGCGCGGCTGGCCAAGGTGGACCAGCGCCGGTTTCATTTTCTCATCCAGCAAAATCCGTTCTTCGCCACACACGTCATGAAGGAGCTCGCCGACCGCCTGCGCCGGATGAGCCGGCTCTACGCCGAACGTTGACTTAAACCGCCAAGGTGCCAAGGGCGCCAGGATCTAACCCCAGACAACAAAGAGAACACAAAGCCGATTGTCGTTTTCCTGAACTTTGCGTCCTTTGCGCTCTTTGCGGCAAAAGCTCCCGGTCAACCACCGCAACCTGCCGGCAACCGCGGTGTTTAAGTCTTCGTAACCCGCATGAAACTAAATACTGCCATGAAAACCATTTCCCTTCTGACCGTCATCCTGTTCCTGGCCTGGCCGGACAGGCGCAACCCATTCCGCCACGTCTGCCACCGCCGGCCATCCCGCCCGGTACGATCCCGCCGGCCGTCGCCCCAGTGCGGGAACCCGTCAACTACCTCATCCGCATTGAGTGGAAGGAGCCGAAGGGCGACCCGAGATTTCTGGAAGTGCTGACCACTGACGGCAGTTTCAGCCTCGACACCATTCAGAAGAACTCCGTCAAAATCAATAACAACGATATTCCCGTCACCCTCAAGTTGAGCGGCTCCCTGAGCACCATCAGCGATAACGAGGGCCGGCTGCAATTGTTCCTGGGCCGCACGGTGCCTTACGTGACCAGCACCTACGGCAGCGGGCCGAGCGCGGGATCTACCTATCAGCAACTGAGCGTCGGCCTGCAATCCACCTTCATCGTCACCTTCGGCAAACCGGTCGTCATCCAGAACGACGATAACGGCCAGATCACCGCGCTTGTCAAACGCATGAAAGATTGAAGCTGCTGGCAGGCAATTCCCGTAAAGACGCAAAGACGCCAGGAAAATGAACTGCACTACGGCAAAACACATGTGATTACTTGACAGGAGACAACTGAGGGAACAGAGAGCCTGTGGGCATAGCTTTTAGACAGGATTTACAGAATCCACAGGATTAAATTAATCCGGACAATTCGGTCCATCCTGTCAAAAGTATTGTTCTCCGGTCTCTGTTTTCTCCGCTTCCTCCTGTTCAACCAGGCTTTTTTTCCATTTCGCGCAGTTCGCGTCTTTCGCCGTGAACAACTCTCTGCCTTTCTGTGACTTAGCAGTTTTTAGCCTTGACCTGCGCGGCCGTCTGGGTTTTAATCCAATCGCTGAAAGGAGGCGCGGGATCGAGTTGACCGCACAAAGACCATGCAATTATCCGATTGGGTCGGGAGAATTTTATTTCCGCAACAGGACCGGTGGGAACGGAGGCGCAACGTCAAACTTCTATTCATCGCCTTGGGCGTTGTCTTCGTGGGTTTGCTCCTGGGATTGATGTGGGTTCACAAAAGCATGCACCAGGATCAACTCAACCCGGAACCGCAATTGAATTTCCAATCGGCCTTGCCTTGACCGCTCCACCATTCCCCACTGACGATCTTCGCGCGGTTTGCGTCCTGCGCGCTGGTTCAGTTTGAGAGTCGAAGCTTGAGGGTTAAATATTCTTCCCTTTGCCATCTGGCACCTGCGATTTTCCGCTGGACAGGTGGCCGGCCGGGGGGCAATGTCGAAGAAATGAAAACCAAAAACCTCCTCTCCTTTGCGTTGTTCATAACCCTCACGGCTTTCTTGTCCGGTTGCCAGAAGACCGATGCGAATCTGCAATCAGAGAACGCCGATCTCAAGTCGCGCGTCCAACAGCTTGAAAAGCAACTCCAGGCGGCCAAGGGCGAAACGGCGGTGGCAGCCTCGTCGTCAGCTGCCGCCGGGGACCTGCAAGGTCAGCTGGCGCAAGCGCAACAGCAGGCCGAAACGGCCATGGCTGAATCAAAGTCCCTCAGCAGCCAGCTCAGCGCCCTGAAACAAAAGGTGGATGAGCTGACGCGTGAGCTCGCCGGTACCCAACAGGCCCGGTTAAAAGCCGAGCAAGACTTGCAGCTCTACAAGGACAAGGCGGCCACGGCGCTCAAACAATTCCAGGCGCTGCGCGGCACCCTCGGTGGCTCAACCGCCGGACTCGACACCTATCATCAGAAATATCTGACCACGCAATCGGCCGTGAACAGTTCACTCGCCGCGCTGCCCGAGTCCCAAATCCGGCGCCAGATTGCCGCCGTTCTGACCCAGTTCACGCAGCTCGACAACACCTGGCAAACCGCCGACCGGCAAATACAGGCCCGGAGCCTGGCCGCCCAGACCGAGTATAATAAATTAATGGACTTCGGCGGACTCGGCCCGAACCGTTATACGGTCGAAATGGGGAAAGACAAAATTTTGGCCCCGGCAGCCAAGGAAAATGCGGCGACCGCGTTAAGCCGCAACCAACAAATGCTTTCCCAGGCGAAAAATTTGGACCCGGGGATACAAACTCTTCAAGGTCTGTTGAACGGATAACCCACTTGAACCGGCGGGCCAAACCGGTCGAAGGTCGAGCACGAACGTCGAGCGCCAAAACCGACGGGGCGAGACTCCGTCTAGCCCAAACTGGATGGCATCCGTGATTGCTCAACCGGAGACAACTGAGAGAACCGAGAGCCTGGGCCGTAGCTTTTGACAGGATTTGCAGAATCCACGGGATTAAATTAATCCGGATAATTCTGTTCATCCTGTCTAGAAAGCTGGTCTCCCTGCTTCCGGCTTCTCCGTTTCCTCCGTTTCCTCCTGTTCATGAAATATAGAATCCGTGTTCATTTGTCCATCGGTGGTTTTGGGCTATGAGTCGAATGTTGCGTGTTGAATGTTAAATACTTACGTGGCTTTTGACCTGTGCTGCGCTTCGTGTCTTTCGTGGTAAATTATCCTCCTTAAGGTCGCTCCCCCGCTTGCCCATTAACGGTCAAACTCGTTCGCCGCGTCTGTCGCAGCCACCCGCCGGGGGTTGTGAATAACTTTTTCCCTTTGCTCCTTGCATCCAGTCATAATTAAGCACATCATTAGATTGGTAGTGGCGGGGGACTACCCTGTAAATCGGGAGAAATGCGTTATGAAAAAAGGATGCATGTTCGTAATTCGGGTCGGGTTGCTTTTCGTTTTGGTCGGTATGACCGGCGGTTATCTCACCAAGGCAGAACCAGTCCAGGCACACATTGATATCCAGGCGGTCCACGGCGTGGCTTCCATTTCCGCAAATGGCACGGCTTACCTTCCTCTGCACGCCGGCGATTCCGTCGCCGCGGGGTCCATTCTCAAAACGGCAGCCAACTCCACCGTGGATTTGTCCCTGCCCGACAGCGGTACCGTGCTGCGGATACAGCCGGATTCCATGCTTCAATTTGCCCGCCTGAACAAGACACCGGCCGGCGAATTGACCGTCAGCGACACTTCGCTCAAGGTGCTCAAAGGGTCCGTGATCGGCTCGCAACGCAAACTCGTCGCCCCGTCTCACTTTGAACTCACGACCCTCAATAACACCGCAACCATTGTCGGCACCGAATACGTCGTCAACGCCAACGGGGCGGTCAGCGTCCTGGACGGCACGGTCAGTTTGAACTACAACCTCCCCGGCAACAAAGGTTCCGTCAAAGTCAGCGTGCCCGCTGGTTCCACTTTCGACCCTGCCACCGGCACCGTTGTTCCCACCAACCCGTCCTATCTGCAAAACCTGATTGCCGACATCAACACCGTCAAACAGAACGCCCAGGTCTTCAAAGCGGGCGACGCGACCATTGTGGTGTCGGCGTGAGCCATCCGTTTCCCCCGTTAAAGGCAACAACGGCGTCGGCAACGGCGAAGACCCGCAACCGCCCGGCAACCCGCCCATCAACGACGGTCCCGGCACCGGTCCCGGCAATCCCGGCAACAAAGGCGGCGCCCACTAAGGTGGGACGTTTTTGAAAGAGGTTGAGGTTGAGAGTTGAGGGTTTTCAGCCTTTGGCATTTGATTAAGTCCTCATTCACCCGCGCAATCCGAGGTTACTCAACAGGAGAAAACTGAGGGAACAGAGAGCCTGTGGGCCGTAGCTTTTAGACAGGATTTACAGGATTGATTTTATCCTGAACATCCTGCTCATCCTGTTAAAAAAAGTTGTTCTCTCATCTTTGTATCCTTCGTTTCCTCCTGTTTCAAAAAATTTGAATCACCAAGGTGCCAAACACGCCAAGAAATTAAACAGGTAGGGACGCACCGCCGGGGCGTCCGCGGACGGCTGGGCCAGCCGTCCCTACCAATTAAAAGGAAAACCCTGCGTCTTTGAGTCTCTGCGGTTAAAAATCTTGTCGTCCTGGCGGTTCACCACTATCAAAAGCCCATCCATGAAGACCCTTCTCTACTGGTTCGTGCTCGCCACCAGCCTCTGGTTCACACCTTGCCTTGCGCGGGCCGACGAACCGATCCCGGTCGCGCCAACTCATTCACAAATCACCAGCACCAACGCTTCCGTCGTGGCCGTGCCGGTCCCGACTGAAAAGGCCGTGCGCCGTTATCACGCCACCGTCGCGGTGGGAATCGCATGCATTACCTGGAGCATATTCGCGCCGGCGTTAATTTTGTTCACCGGATGGTCCGCCCGGATTCGCTCCTGGGCAGAGCGACGTCGACAAAACTGGTATTTCACTTTCGTTCTCTACGGCCTTGCCCTTGGCCTGCTCTATTTCCTCTTCAATTTGCCGATGAACTATTACGCCGGCTTTGTTTTTTCCCATGAGTTCGATTTAACCAATCAAACCTTCAGCCGCTGGCTGGGCAACACCCTCAAAAGTGCGGCCGTGCTCCTGGTCTTTGGCCTGGCCGTGGGCTGGATTCCGTTTCTTGTCCTCAAAAAAAGTCCGCGACGCTGGTGGCTCTATCTCGGTTTGCTGGTGCCGCTGTTCATGACCGTCCAACTCTTGATCCAACCCGTCCTGATTGACCCGCTGTTCCATCAGTTCCGGCCGTTGTCGGACAAAACCCTCGAAGCAAAAATCCTTGCCCAGGCCACGCGCGCCGCCATCGAAGGCAGCCATGTCTATGAAGCCAACCTGAGCCTCGACACGAAACTGGACAACGCCTATGTGACCGGCCTGCTCGGCACGCGCCGCATTGTATTTTGGGACACCATACTGAAGGACCTTAACGACGACGAACTCCTCTTTATCCTCGGACACGAAATGGGCCATTACATTCTTCACCACGTCATCAAGCTGATCGCCTTCGCGTCCTTTCTTGCCCTACTAACGCTCTACGTGGCGTATCGGCTGGCCGGCCCGGTCATCGGCCGGTTCAAACACCGATGGGGCTTTGATACGCCATCGGATTTCGCCGCATTGCCACTGTTCATTCTCGCCGGCCAATTGTTTCTCTTCGTGGACCTGCCTCCCCTCATGGCGTTCAGCCGCCATCTGGAACACGAAGCCGACCGGTTCGGATTGGAACTGACCCACAACAATCACGCGGCCGCCACGGCCTTTGTCAAAATGGTGCAAAAAGGCGTCTATGTTTACCGGCCCGCGCCCATCATTCAATTCTGGTACGGCTCCCATCCCACCACGGCGGAACGGATTGAATTCTGCAATCAATATCGTCCCTGGGCAACCGGCCAGCCGTCAAAATACGAACAATACTTCAGGTGACAGGACAACCGACTGAACCGCGGATGACGCGGATTCCGAAGATAAAGCATCATTGCCGCCAAAAAGCGCAAAACGCGAAGATCATGTTGAATCGCAAAGGCGCAAAGGCGGAAAGAAATAAATGTGTAGGCATTCTATGTCTCACTGTCTCTGCGGTTAAATTATTTTGCGCCTTTTGTGCCTCTTTGCGGCAAAAATCTGTGTTCATCTGTGGCTGAAAATGCCTTGATCTGGATCGCCTTTGTGAGCAATCCACTCGAGAAAACCTTAGGAGCCCGTCCCGGTACAAATCAACCCGGCAAATCTCAACCGGCTACACGAAATCCGGTCGGCGGTCTGGGTTTGGGCAGGGCAGCGAACATTTCCCAAGCCTTGTCCACATTCCCGCCTTGCAACGCCAGAAGCGCGTCGGTCTTGACCTTTTCCTGTCCCGTTGGAGGATGATATTCGGTCCACTTCTCCAGCAGGTATTTGTAATCGATCACCATGACGCGGAGTTTGCCGGCGACCTCCGCTGCATCCGCGGGCGCTTGTTTGGAGCAGCTCTTCTGCAGGTTGTCCACCACGCTCACAGGAACGTCAAACTGGCCGGCCAGGGTTTCCTTTTCTGCCCTGTCCAATTGGTCCAACCGGCTGACATCAATCTTCTGCTTGCCCCCAATCTCCAGTGTAGTCTCGTTCATCACGGTTATGGAAGGTGAGGTGCAACGGAATGCGAACACTTGATAACTGGGCTGCCCACGTCCTTGCGCCGTAATCAACGAAGGGGATGACGGTTCCGCTTTCGCGGCCGTGCTGCCACCGTCTGGGGGCAGGAGCGATTGGCCTTCGCTCCCAGGAATCATACCCTGGGTCATAATCACGAAGGTGGCCATGAGGCTGCGAACAAGTGCCAGCCTTGAACCTCTGGGTTTCGATTGGCATCGCCGCGGTGCACCGGCCGGACCTTCGCCGGGCGGCTTTTTTTCGGCTTTCATTGCATGGTAAAAGTAGGTTGGAATCCTGGCAGATGCTATGGGGTGTTCCCCTGATGCGAGGTTGTCATGGATTCAGCCCCACGCCTCAACCGCCAAAGCGCCGACGCGCAGAACAGATTGAACGCAGAGGCGCAACGGCGCAGAGAAATAAAACTGTAGGAACTCTGCGTTCTCCGCGTCTTGGCGGTTCGCTTTGGCCCTGATCTGGATCGCGGATCTGATCAATTGATCTGGGCGTGCCGAAGAAAGCGCCAGCAGCCGGAAATCAGAAGTCGGAATCCAGAAGGGGGAAAACAAAACCTCTCTATCGCCGCAAACCGCCCAAAGGTGAGGGACGCACCGCCGGGGCGTGCGCGGGCGGCTGGGCCAGCCGTCCCTACCAATGATATTCCCCACGCTCATCTGATTTCCACGGCCCCGTTCACCCTCCGCGAAGACGGCAGCATCGTCACTGGGAGGGACGGCGTGCCGCCGTCCCAAACTGAAACGAAAGATCAGGGACAGCGACATGCTGTCCCTCCCAACCTAATTTTCACCTCCGACTCCCCCTTCATCCGGCTTTACCACGGCAATTGCCTCGAACTGCTCGACGCCATCGCCGCCAAATATCCCGACGGCCGCTTCGACGCCATCTTCGCCGACCCGCCGTACTTTCTCTCGAATGGCGGCATCACCTGTCACGCCGGTAAAATGGTCAAGGTGGACAAGGGCGACTGGGACGTCTCGCGCGGACCGGAACTGAACCACGAATTCAACACCGAATGGCTGCGCCGCTGTCAGCGCGTGCTCAAACCCAACGGCACGATTTGGGTGACCGGCACGCACCACGTCATTTTCAGCATCGGCTACCGAAGCAGATTGTTCCTTTTCCAAACTGACCTGGCTGGAGCCGGGCCATCCGGCCAGTGATTATTCATGCTCCAAGTGCGGGTGTAGCGGCTTTCGGCAGAATGCCGCATTTCTATCGGTGGCGCTCTACCGAGACGCCGCTACGCCAGAAATCGCGCAGCGGCGATTCCATCACGGATATTTGAGCCGATAGAATTGATGGTTCAGCGACTGCGGAAGCGCGACTTGATTCCAGTTGCTGGCAACCGTCGGCGCGTTGGTGAGGTCCGACCAGTTTGCCGTGCTGAGCTCGGAGTTTTGTTGCAGCACGAAAGCCGGGCCGGGCGGCACCGGCCAGGAAAGCTGAACGGTATTGGAGTCGGCGGGGCCGACGCTGAGTTGCGGCATGAGCAGGTAGATGCGCAGGCCGTCCGGACCGTCAGCGAGATAGATATAGTTCCCTGCAATCGCCACGTCGAAGGCGCGGGCATCGCCACCGACAGCACTGTGCGCGACGTTCGTGGGATTGGCCGGGTTGGAAACATCATAAACGCGCAAGCCATCAGCGAAATTGGCCAGACAGGCAAAGCGACCTGAAACCGCCACCCCGGACGCACTGCCTCCGTTGTTGATGTGACCGACGTTCATGGGATTGGCCGGGTTGGAAACATCGTAAATGCGCAAGCCGTCGCCGTCATTGGCCAGATAGGCGTAGTTTCCGGATACGGCCACGCCCCTCGCGGAGAGACCATTATTGGTCTGACTGAGCAGGACCGGATTGGTTGGATTGGAGATATTGTAGATTCGCAGCCCGCTGTTGCCACTGGCCATGTAGACGTAATCACCCGACAGTACCAGCGCGCCGCCGCCGTTGGTTTGGCCCACCAAAACAAGGTTGGTTGGATTTGAAGCGTCGTAAATGCGGAAACCACCCGTGCCCGCCAGATAAACGTGGTTCCCGGATGACGCAGCGCCGTAAATGTAGGGTCCGATCGGGTTGCCGAGGTTGATGATGTTGGTGGGATTTGAAATATCGAAAATGCGCAGGCCGTCGCAGTCATTGCCCATGTAAGCGTAGTTGCCCGATATGGCCAGGCAAGAACCTCCCGCAGGACATGGCCCGCTCGGGGCGTTACCGAAGCCTACATTGGTCGGATTGCCCGGATTGGAAATGTCATAGACGCGCAAGCCATCACCTCCATTGCGCAAGTAAGCATAGTGGCCCGACAACACGATGCTGGTGGTGGTTCCACCGTAGTTGGTGGTTGAGTGGCCGACATTAACCAGTGTGAACTGGGCGGGCGCAGGCCACGCCGCGACCAACAGCGATGTCAGGATGGCAGACAACGAAAGGGTTCGACATCGGTTCATGCGGTATCCCGTTATACCTTCACCTTCGCCGCATTTCAAGCCAAATGCCGTTGAAGCGACACACGATTCAGACGGAATCCGGGAGTATTGAACTGGATTCCTGCCCAAGTCCGCGGAACACTTCGTCACGTCAAACGTTTGAAAGAAATTTCCACCACCCAACGCGGTTTGACCTTGGGTGTGCTCAAAGCCGTTCACCGTCTCGTTTCGGAGGGTCGAGCTCAGAGAGACCCAAACTTCTCGAGTCAGTCAGGGACTCGTGTAACTCGTCCCTCCGACATTTTCACCGCCAACAATCCGGGAATGCGGGATCTTGCGTGATGCGGGGCGTAATTGTTTTACAGGAGGCAACGGAGGAAACAGAGATTTTCAGGTCTTGAAACTCCTCCGTTATCTTTGTTTGCTCCTGTAGAATTTCCTCATTTTGTTTTAATCGGCGAAAGTCTGCCCGTCCTCCGTCGCGGAACTACTACGGAGGGTGGACGTCATCTGCGGATAACTGTGTTTCCTCCGCGTCGTTGCGTCTCTACGGTTAAATCCGGGCGCGATTCCCGGCACGGTATCCCCTGAAGGTGTTACGGCGACGTGATCAGCAAACGGACAAAGAGCGCCGGCAGACCTGACGGCAGCGTTGCTTTCAGCGTCTGCGTCGTCGGAGTGACTGATTCGACGATGGGGGTCACTGAAGTCCAGTTCACGAGATCCGTCGAGGACTGGACAAGGTAGCTGGCGCCGGTGACGTAGCCCGGCTGCGTGAAACGGAAGACTATCCGGCCATTTTCCGAAGTCAGCTTTGGCAGGGCGCCGCTGTCAGGTGTTGTCGGCAACATACCGAGGGCGTATTCGGTGAAGTTTACGATGCCATCGCCGTCGGGATCGGCATAGGCGGCGACGTTGGGGCCGGAAAGCCCGGCGGCACTCGCCCACGCTGCGAACGATTGGGTCACCACGAGCGAAGCGGGTTGTGAGAAGGTAAGGAGCGGGGCGCTTTTCGGTACGAGCGCTTTGGTAGTCGTGTTGTACGCGTCGAGTGAGTTGGAGACCATGACCAAGTAATGCCCGGCGTCGCCAGGCGTTAACGAGGACAGGGTGAGGACACTGTTGGTGGCGCCGGAGACGACCGAGCCATCGCCCTGGGTGCCATTGGTGAGGGCGACGCCTTCGCGATACCATCGGTAGGTCGGGTTGGACACCGGTCCCACGCCACTCGTGCCCAATGCCAGAGCGGTAAATGTCGTACCACCTCCGGCCCCCGTGGTCCGGCTTTGCGGCTGTGATTGCAGGGCGAGCGTATTGTAAGTTGTGAATGACGCGATGGCATTTGTGCCTGAAATTTGCGCGTCATAAACGTTGTAGAGTGAGATATGATTAAAGGCGCCGCTGTTAATGATTGAGACGTTGTTCAATCGCACGCCGGAGATAAACGCATTGGTCGGGTTGTTCAACGGAAGTCCCCAGATGATGCTGCTGCCCCCGGCACCCGTCGCCGTCAGGCTGTCAATGGTGATGTTCTTCCAGAAGCAGAGCGTCGAATTCGTCAGTGCGTCGGGCGGGCTCGCGTTGTAGGTCGTCGGCGAGATCGTGCCGGTCGCGGGGGTGTCGCCCGGAGTGCCAGTTTCACGGTAATAAGAATAGAAAACGATGGGATAGAAGACATTGGTCATCCGGATATCCGTGTAACAAATATTCTGCACCATCCCACCTTGCGAAGCATCGGCTTTGAGACGGAGACCATTGTCGGTTCCGGTCATCGAACAATGGGCGACCAGCATGTCGTCCAGGCCGTCGTTGGTCTGGCCACCGACGGAGATGCCGTGCCCGGTGCCGATGGTACAGTTCACAATGACGATGTTGCGGCAAAAAACGTTCTGGGGTTTGACGGCGACATCGTCATCGCCCACGGCGAGGGTGGAATTTTCGATCAGGATGTTGCTTCCGGAAGGGTCGATGGCGTCGGTATTCTTAGGGTTCGTGCCGGCGGCGGTGATGGTGACATGGTCGATAATGACGTTCGTGCAGGCGCTGGGAACCAGGTGGAACATCGGGGAGTTGTGCAGGGTCACGTCATGGACACAGACCGAGCGGCAATTGCTGAATTTGATGAGGTAAGGGCGGTGGGGCATGTTCGGATTGGCATTGAACGCATCCCACCAGGCCTGGCCGTTGCCGTCAATGGTGCCGGAGCCGCCGATTTCGATGTTGGTCGCGCCGCCGGCGGTGAACCAATCGTCGTAGCGGCCATCGCCACCCAGCGGGTACAGACCATAGGGCAGCGGTTGGAGGGTTGCTCCCGATTCAACCTCGAGTTTGACATTACTGAGGAGGGTGAGCCGGCCGCAAACGAACGGCAGCGACGCGGCGGGCACCCGGACTACGCCGCCCCCTGCGGCATTGGCGGCGTTAATCGCGGCCTGGACAGCAGAAGCATTATCAATCGGTGTACCGTCGCTGTTTGTGCCCGCCACCGCACCGTAGGAGGTGATGTCGAAAATTGTGGCCGGGATGGACGGTTTAATGGTGAGGATTGCCAGCAGGCTGGTGGTCGAGCCGGTGACATCCGAGACCATTACTTTGTACGCGCCCACGTTGGCGACCGTTGGACTGGTGACGGTGCAGGTGGCGTTGGTGCCGCCGGAGACGGGCGTACCATTGAACAGCCATTGATAAGTCACGGTCCCGGTGCCGGTGGCAGCGACCGAGAACGTCGCGTTGAAACCGGCATTGGTGGCAAGGCTGTCGGGTTGCGTTACGAGGGTCGGTGCGGCTAGAACAGCAGAGGAATCAAGGGCAATCACGCAGGCCAAGGCCAACAAAAGAGCAACTGGTCCGGTTAAACTGGCAGCGTTTAACCGGGCTTTTGTTTTTTGCCTGCGGCACTGCGTGATTATATCCATCCAATTAAGTGAAGTCAAACCTTTGGTTCGCTCATTCTGGAGACGAAAACAGGAAAACCGGTTCCTGGGATTCACAGCCTGGCTGGCATCAACTCAAAAGCCAGAAATCGCGCCTCGGGATTGACTCGCTCGCGCCCGCTCACTCGGCCCTCGCGAGCCTTTGGCTTCGCCCAAATTCCTTTCGCCGTTTCCCAAACGGCTCAAGTGCATCACGGACGGCGCATACGCGGCCATCCATTTACTTCCGGTAGGCAAAGACCATCCCCTCATTGGTCATGGTGAACGCGCTTCCATCGACATTGCCCATCGTCATACCCGCTCCCTCCCATCGCAGGGTGAGTTCTGCTCCCTGGCGTGTGTAAGTCGCCTTCACATCAACGTTCAGGTCGCCTCTCGACGGCACGGACAGAGTGATGCGGCTGCCGCAAGTCCCATCGCCATTGATGGTGAACACACCAGACTTGATCGTCATCGTGTGTCCTTCATGCGTTGTGCTGCATGGCACATTCTGCCCATCCACACTGACCAACGCATAAACCCCGGTGGGATCGATAGTCGTGTTGCTGCCCGCTTCACTTTTTTTACACCCGGTCCCGGCCAGCATCAGGAATGCTGAAATCAAGTACAGTCCCAGGAAATGAGGCGTGACACCTGGATGTTTGACGTTTGATTTGTTTGGTTGTGTTTTCATGATGTGATTATGCCTTGGGCTGGAGAACGGCATTAATTGATAATTCCGTCGGCAACATCAAGGAAATCAATCCACACCCACTGTGGCTGCATGGCGATGGCTGCGACACTCAACTCTCAATCTTCAACCGCAACCGCTGGCGTCTGCCGTAAATCCTGAGGAGTTTTCATCTCCGCGCCCCGGTCTTTGCGCTGAAATCAAAAACCCGAGCGTCTTACGACACGCGGGTTTGTCACTGTGCTCCCTGGCGCCCTGGCGGTTAAAATATAGTCCGCGAAATCTATGGATTGTCCTGGGTTGGACCGGATGTCATAGCGACAGCGTTTTTACGGGTGACGTCGGCAATGACAATGTAAACGATGCGCTGTGTTCCCGGCAAAGGCGAATCTTGATGGACGGTAACTTGAAAATGTGTGTCATCAGCATTCTCTATGGTATAGTTGGCTGAGGTGGGAAGGTTTTGATTGAAATCCTGATTATAAGATCTCTCATCGTGGGTGGCACACCCGACGACTTAAACCGCAAGGGTAAATTTAACAACAGCAGCCGGAGCGTCCAGCGGAGTGGATTCGTTTTCATGCCGCCACATTAACCGATTCCAGCCCGCTGGCTATCAGGTAAGCACCTGATGACGCGCGGTCCGGGCCTGAAATGTTTTTTACTTCCGCCTCTGGGGGAAAGACCTAATAGGAACCATGCGGGGGCGTGTTATGTTATCGGCATGAATATATTATTACTCGTGTTGATTCTCGTTCTCCTGTTTGGCGGCGGGGGGTTTTACTTTGGTGGTCCTGTCATTGGCGGAAGCGGGCTTGGCCTGATTCTACTGCTGTGCCTTATCATCTGGACCCTGGGCGGATTCCGCACGAAAAGCTCATAAGACGGCACGACGTGGGATTATTGCTGCACGTCAGCCGTAGTGTCTGGAGAAATGCGGAAGACGACGTGAGGAGTCTCCAGTTTCGTCGAAAATGAGTCTGGTGACCTCGGCTCCGGCAATCGAACGTTGATGCCACCGCGGCGGTAACCGATTGACATAAGTATTTTTTGGAGAAAGGCGGGGAGGCTGCTGGATCGGACCGCAGGTTGAGCCGGCTCGAGGTTTTTCTTCAAGCCAGAGCTTTTGACCAGACAGGGTTCCGCCAAAAGCGAGCGTCGCACTGAAGATGCTGCTTGGGTTGTTGGAAAGGTTGGCTGTGTCTTCATCTTCATGGGAATCATGATTACTCTCCGGAAGAGAATAGCTATCAGGTATAACCCGAACATGGATTCCCCGCCCAAACCAGCGCTTAAAGCGGGTCGGTGGTTAATATTGAGGTACACGAATAACCCGACAAACAACTTCGGGGCAGGAATCCGCCAGTAAATCCCCCGGAAAACCAGGGCGATAACCAGCGCCATCAAATTTAAGTGGCATTTGCCATGCTCTTAGCGTTCGCATGTTCAACCATACGAATGGTCGGGCCAGGCGGCTGGTTGTTTCAGCCTTGGTCGCGGCAAGTTTGTGGTCGGTCGGCGCCATGGCCGCCATCCGCGTCAGCATCACGGATGTGTCACCCGCGTCGCCCATTGCGCTATCGGCGCGAACCTCATTTTATGCCCGGGTGGTTTATGATTCGGATCAACCCCTCAAGTTACAGGCAGCCGGTTGGCGCGGCGGCCAGGAAGTCAAGGC
Organism: uncultured Verrucomicrobiae bacterium; assembly: GCA_963708525.1. Taxonomy (GTDB): domain Bacteria; phylum Verrucomicrobiota; class Verrucomicrobiia; order Limisphaerales; family UBA11358; genus UBA11358. The sequence goes on from CAVPTH010000010.1 coordinate 117,894, forward strand.
AGCCATGTGCAACGCCTCGCAGACTTGTCCCGCGGGACACGGGGTGGGTCTGGTGTGGGTGGCTTACGATGCCGGCGGGCGGATCGACCAGATCCGTGCGGTAGCTTATGACAGCCGGTGGCGTCCGGTTACCGAGGCATCCGCACCGGTACAGGTGGAGTGGGTGACCCAAGCCCAACCCGCCGCCGTAGCTCCGTGGGTACGCGAACTGGGTGACGAGCAGACCCGGGTGATCTCACAAGGCGCGCAAAACTACATGAGCGGTCCCCTGGGTTGGTTGCTGGACGTCCTGGTCATGGCAATGTTCTTATCCGTACCGGGCTATCCCGTCCTGCAAATCATTGCGTTCTGGAGGTTGCGCGGCGCAGCCCGTTTGTTCTCGGCGGTCCCCATGATCGTTATGTTGCCAACGTATGCGTTCTGTCTCTACGCCCTTTCCCGGGAATCCAATCTGTGGCCCATTTGGGCAATTTTTTTGAGCCCGCCCATGGCCCTCTACGAAATCATCCTGTTGCTAATTTTCCGCCGCGGGAATCACGCTCCATCCCTTCCGGAAATGGCCGGCTCGTGATGGCGGCAGAGTGCGTTTGGGGTTTAATTCAGTTCCTTGCCCGTGGCCACCTGGCCGGGTTGCAGGAAGGTCTTGATGAGTTCACCGTCGCCACAAACAGTCATGCCGGAAAATTTCTTGAACCAGGGACCGTTCGGCACTTCGGGTTCGCTGTGGAGCCAGTTCGCCATCAGCCCCAGTTGATCGGCGGAAATGTTGCGGGATTTGATCCGGTCAAGCAGATGATCGAGGAGGTGTGGCGGAAGATTATGACGCCGAATGCGTGGCATGGCTATTCGCCGTAAAAGCCACCGTGGATTTCTTCACGCAATTTCTGTACTTCAGCAGGATTATTCGAGTCCGCCATTCGCTGGGTCAATTCGGTCAATTTTTCGCCGGACAACTGGCGTTCCCGCGCCAATTCAACGGCAAACCGGATGACCCGTGACTGTTCGGCAGGGGATAGTTGTTTGATTTCTTCAATGACGGCGCTCGCGGTCATGCTCAAACAATACCGAAAATTCCGTCTCATTCAAATGCATTTTGCTTATGCCAATCCCTCGCCACTATGGTTTTGGCTGGGGACGACGTTAGGGCCGCAGAGTAGCGCAGCCGTCCCGGCTGCATCGGCTTCGAATTCATCCAAGGTCAGGCGGGACGCCTGCGCCACTTTCATTGCCACACCGGAAGAAGTCCGCGACAGATTCCATCACTTCCATCAATGCACTGCTCATTTTTATCAATTGACCGGGCCACAGCTTTATGGATTAGACTGGCTGGTGACGGTTAACCCTGTGAATGCATCCAAATTATGAAGACATCAACGAGACGTTTCCTGTTCTGGACTCCAAGGATCCTTTGCCTCCTCTTTGCCGGATTCATCAGCGTGTTTGCGCTGGACGTGTTTGAAGAAAATCAGGGTTTCTGGAACACGCTCCTGGCCCTCTTGATTCACCTCATTCCGACGGGCCTGTTGTTGCTCATCCTGGCCGTGGCCTGGCGTTGGGAATGGACGGGGGCCTTGTTCTTCTCCGGCCTGGGTGCGTTCTACCTGGTCGCCTTTTGGGGCAGATTTCATTGGTCGACGTACCTCATCATTGCCGGTCCGCTGTTCCTGTTGGGCGCCTTGTTTCTCCTGGGTTGGAGCCAACGCTCCGTGATTCACGCCAAAACCTGAATGGGGTTGGAGTTGGACGTGCTGAATGTGTAGCGGCGACTTTGCGAGGTAGGGACGGCTGGCCCCAGCCGTCCGCGGAAGCCTCGGCGAGGCGTCCCTACCAACATATTCTTTCCCTTCGTTTACTTCGCCTTCTTCGCGCGAAATCCTCCGCATCTTTGCGTCTCTGCGGTTAGAATTTGTCGATCGTGGCGAATGGCGGCTTCCTTGAAGCCATTGGGTTTGGTAACACGCCAAGGCGCGTGTGTTCTTATTTTCCACCAGGGCGCAGGATATTTATTTGCTTTACCGGCAATGGGATATGAGATTAAACCACCGCCGGTCATGGGGAACCTGTATCATCTGGTCTACACGAGCACCGCCACCAGGCACTTCAGCAAGGCCGAGTTGGTGGAATTGCTCAAGGGCAGCGTACGGAGAAACATCCGGGTGGGGATCACGGGCCTGCTGCTCTACCAGGATGGCACGTTCATGCAGGCGCTCGAAGGCGAGAAGGAGACGCTCACGGACCTTTTCGAAAAAATCAGCCACGACCGGCGTCATCACCACATCATCCGTCTGATTCAAGGGCCGATGGAGGAGCGAAATTTTCCGAACTCGGCGATGAGCTTCCGGGATTTGAACTCGCCGGAGCTGCGGAAGCTGCCCGGCTACAGCGAGTTTTTGAACACGCCGTTGAACGGGGAATTGCTGGCCAGGGACACGCCTGCGTGCGAACGGCTGCTGTTATTCTTCAAAAAGAACGTCCGCTGAAATAAATCCGCCGGCAATCCCGCCATGCGGAATCGCTTCCCGGTTTTTGGACATTGACGAAGCAGTGCCCTCCACTGGTTTCGAAAATATATTGAAATTTATCGTGGGTGACACCCGGAAGTCTGTTAAGTTGTATGCTTCATGAACATACTGATTGAAAATTTCGACACACTGGAATATCTGACGGTTGCGGGGCAATGGTCAAAAAATCCGCTGGAAGGCCGGCACTTTCCGGCTACGGTGGCCGCGCTCCAGGTGGCCAAACGCGAACCCATCGGCAAATTCACCATTGTCTGCCATATTCCGGCGACGGACCAGTTTATCAACATGGATCACGGTCGCGGCAAGGGGCTGCCGGACGCCAGCGCCGAAGTCATTGCGGAAGTCGTGCCGGCCGTGGAAGCTGTGCAACCGTAAGGACCCGCGGCTGTCACCGCATTCGCCAGACAATACGCGCTTTGTCCAGATCGTAAGGTGACATTTCCATTTTGACGCGGTCGCCGACGGTCAGGCGGACGAAGCGTTTGCGCATTTTTCCGCAGATGGTGGCCAGGACGAGGTGCTTATTGTCGAGTTCGACGCGAAACATGGTGCCGGGGAGGACCGTTGTGACACGGCCTTCGATTTCGATGTGTTCTTCTTTCATATTGACGGCAAATCAAAAGGCAGGGCAGGTTCAGCCAAACCCCGCGGGAAGTTCAAGTCGATAATCAGTAACGGCTGCGACTGGCACCGCGATCACCGCCGCTGCGCTCTTCGCGAGGCCTGGCCTCATTAACGGTGATGACGCGTCCGGCCAATTCGGTCCCATTCAGGGCAGCGATGGCCTTCTGGGCCTCCTCGGCGGTGCTCATGGTCACAAACCCAAAGCCGCGCGAGCGGTTGGTGGCGCGGTCCATCATCAGGTCCGCTTCGGTGACGGTGCCGTGCGCGCCAAAGGCGTCGTTCAGGTCGTTTTCGGTGACACTAAAGGCAAGATTTCCAACAAATAATTTAGTGCTCATATGATGTTTGACGATCGTAGATTGAACTTTGCTTTTACCAGACTGTTTCCGGTCATCGGATTTCAAATCATCACTGAACCAGGTTCACTTGAAGATTTACCATGCCTTGAAAGAGACAAGTAATCTATTTATTCAGACGTGGCGACCCTGACAGGTTTGGCCGTAATGACAACAAATATCTGTACTTATTTTACCGGTTTCCCGGCTGGGGGGCGAATGGCCATGGCCTCAAGGCCGACGCGCACTGAGCCAGTTTTAGTTCAAATTTATTTGTTGAAGTATAAGTGGACAGGGAAGGATGGAACCGTTCCAATGAGTGAATGTCAACCAAAGGCTTTCATGCTGAAAAATTATGTCGGTAAATGGCTATTTCCGCGCTTGCAGCAGTCACAGTATGGACACGAATTTAAAATCATCACCTTCTCGATATTGTTTGGCCTGGTCATCGGCGGCATCGTGGCGGGGGTAATGGTACTGCGAGGGACCGTCGGCAAATAGCCATGGCGGCGGATCAGCGCCAGGGGTGGAAATAAAACTTGCGCGCAACCGGATCCGGGTGGAGACTGCACGCGAAAAACAAGACCGATTAGAGTTCAAGCAGCGGGGCGGTTCTCCTTCAGTCTTCAAAAGAGAAAGTTTAAATTATTTTATGACCATGTTCTTGTTTTGGTGTGCCATCGGTGTGGTTAGCGGAACGGTTTTTGGTTCCCTGTTCGAATGGACGTTGCATCGATATGTCATGCACCGCTCGCTTCTGGTGAAATTTTTCCGTTACGCATTTGAACGGCACACGCTGGTACATCATCACGTTTTCAAGGCCGACCACACGTATCACCTGGTGCATGAGCCGGACAAAAAGACCATTCCCATGGCGTGGTGGCACGGACCGACCCTGGTGGCGCTGGTACTGCTGCCGTTTTTGCTCTGGGCGCTGCTTTCGGAAAAGTGGGGCGTCCTGTGCGGCTCGGCGGTGGCCTGCACCTTATATTTCGCCGCCTACGAATACATGCACTGGTGCATGCACCTGCCGAAGAAACGGCACGTGGAACGTTCGGGCATTTTCTTCCGGCTGAACGGCCATCACCTGTTGCACCATCGTTACATGCGCAAGAATTTCAATGTGGTCCTGCCGCTGGCGGACTTGTGTCTCGGCACGCTGTTGCTGCGTTCAAAGGTCGCCTTTGCCCAGGCGCGGGGCCCGTCCGTGCCGGACGTGCAGCCGAAGGCAACCAGGCCTTTCAGGATGCCGGCCGTGGCGACGTCGAGAAGGATCTGAGTTGATCAACCCGGATCACTGACGCCTCCGGAGGCGGCCGGTTGAAGCCGGCGAACCGGGTCGAGATCCCGGAGACCGACCATGCGCTGGGTTTCCACGCACCAGACTTTCAGCCGCAGACAGCGGATGATGTCGAACGGGCGCAGTGAGGTGGTTTTGGCCTTCTGCAACTCGGGAATGGCGCGGTAGATTTCGGGCAGGCGGTAGAACGGGATGCGGTGGTTCAAATGATGGATGTGGTGGTAGCCGATATTGCCGGTGAACCACGCCATGACCGGATTGGTCTTAAGAAAGCTGGAGGATTCGAGCGCAGCCCCCTCGTAAGTCCAGCCGGCCTTGTCCTTGAAGGTGACATCGGGAAAATTGTGTTGCGCATAGAAAAGATAGCTGCCCATCGCGGCGGCGATGAAACGCGGCAGCACCAACGCCAGCAACAGCGCCAGCCAGCCGAACCAATACCCCACCGCTACCGCCATCATGACGTGCAAAAACAGCGCGAGCAGGCAGTCGTAGTGCCGGCGCGGGGAATTGAACAACGGATTGAGGATCATGCCGAAAAGAAAAACCGAAACGTAACCAAAAAGGATGGTCAACGGGTGGCGCAAAAGCAGGTACTTGAAACGTTGGCCGGCGGAGGATTTTTGAAACTGCTGCCGGGTCATGATGGGGAAGGAGCCGATGTTGGAGCCGCGCAATTGGGAGTTGTGCGCGTGGTGATAGTCGTGCGAACTGCGCCAGATGCTGCTGGGGCTCAAGGCCCAGATGCCGACGAGGCGCATCAGGAATTCTGCGAGCCGGGATCGGGGCAGGATGGCGCGGTGCTGCTGGTCATGGTAAATCACAAACAGCCGCAGGCTCAGCAACCCGGTCAGCACGCTGCAAAAAATCCTGACGGCCAATGGAAAATTCAGGATGGCCCCGGCGGTGGCCGCCGCCAGAAAAAATGTCGTGGACAGGATGCACCACCAGCTTCTCCAGAAATTATCCCGGGCATAAGCCCGGGTCCGGGCGTGGAGGGTTTCAGCAGGGCTCATGGTTCGGTCGACACCGGAGGTTCTGCGATAAGGTGAACATGGTCAACGAAGTTCGGCAATTATTTTCAACCGATTCCCTGGCCGCGGTGTCTGGCCGCCTGCTCGCGATTAGGATCGGAGTGGCCCTCTTGAAATCGCGCGACGGCTGCGATGGTTGCGAAGTCTTCCTGAAGAGATTTTTCCCTGCGCGCTCTTCGCGCAAAATCCCGAGCTCTTCGAGTCTGGCATGATCCGTTATCTTCGTTTGCTCCTGCGAATTAAACCTGTGTTCAGTTGTGGTTGAAATGTATCGTGCGGGGGATGGTTTGACGGTTTCGCACGCCGGCATTGCATTGTGGTTCAATGTGAATTATGGATTGGGTCGATGCCGAACGAAGGTTCAATCAATGACTGTAACGAACCGGCGGTTCCAACCGGTGATTTGGCCGCCGCCATTCGCGCCGGGCGACACATTGAATATGTCAGCCTTGGCTGGACTTCCCTGGAGGCTGCGGCAGGCATAACCGCCGGCATCCTCGCGGGCAGCGTTGCGCTCATCGGGTTCGGGGCCGATTCAGTGATCGAAATGGCTTCCAGCAGCATCCTGCTCTGGCGCCTGGACCATGCGTCCGGCAGACAACGCGAACGCACCGCGCTGCGGCTGGTCGGGGTCGGTTTTCTTTTACTGGCGGTTTATGTCGGCTGGGAGGCCACTGAATCACTGGTCAAACATCAGCCGCCGGCGGTCAGTTACTTCGGCATCGTTTTTTCCGCGCTCTGCCTTGTCGTCATGCCGTTGTTGGCCCGCGCCAAACGGCGCATTGCGGTGAGGCTGGGAAGCGGAGCGTTGGCGGCAGATTCCCGGCAAAGCGCCATCTGCGGTTATCTGGCCGCCATCCTGCTCGGCGGATTGGGCCTGAACGCATTGTTTGGCTGGTGGTGGGCGGACCCGGTGGCGGCGCTCGCGATGCTGCCGATCATCCTCAAAGAAGGTTTCGAAGCCCTGCGCGGCGAGGTTTGTGACTGTCACTAAAGCAAATATGATGTTGGTGGAGAGCCGGCTCAGTTCGGAGCAATGACGTGGAACGCATTCGATTTCACCTCCACGTCCAATCCGGCATAGATACTGTCGGCGGATATCTCCCCGGCGGGATGGTGCTTTAAATATTCCAGTTGAGCCTGCAGTTCGGAAGGATTGTTGAATTTTCGTTCCACCACCAGCCGTTCGGCCACATCCCGCCGCAACCGATTTTCCAGGAGCGCATAGTCCTTGTGGGCCTGGTTCAGCTTACTCGCGGTCAAAGCGATTTGCCCGGCAAGACCGGCCATCTGGTTGGTCAAATCCACGACGTGCCGACTTAACGTTTGATTTTCCGCTTCCACCTCCGCGACCCGCCGGGTCAGGTTGGTGATTTGTTCGGTAGCGACGGCGATGTGGGATTGCGCTTCCAGCCATTGGTTGGAAAACGTCAAGGTCGTCGACCGGCTGGCGTCAAGACTGTTGGACAGGGTCATCGTGGTTCCTGTCAAAAAAGCGATCTGCGTCTGTGCGACATCCAAACGGTTCGAAAAATCGGTAATCGCCGTAACATCGCTGTCATGCTGCGCGTTATCACTCTGTTTCACGAAGATGAACGAGAACAGCAACCCGGCAAACCCCAGGGCAAAGGCAATGGACAAATATTTCATTGCGGCAGGACGATGGATGATTCGGATGCATTCATCGTCGAAAACTTCGCAAAGGGGAAACGGATTGGACAGAGTGGATTTGTTACGATTGCGTTACAGAGGCCCGGCTGATGGGTTTCCACGATAAAGTCTGCCCGCGGTTCCGGGGAAGCCTCCGCCGTGCGGAGGCTTCCCCCTTGGGAGGCGTTGACGGAGCAACGCCCGCCATCCCCTTGTTTGCCTCATTGGCTGTTATGAAACTTTCCAGAGTGATTTCTGAAAATCGCCGTGGCCGGAAAAAATGAACCGGCGCAGGCAGACAGATTTTATTCGTTCAGTTGATTTGGTTTCCCGGTCCTTGCGTCTCTGCGTTGACGAGGGTGTCACGCAGAGACGGTGTGGACTGTGGTTTTATTCAATGATCACGGTCGTGACCGTGGTTAGAGCTGTGGCTATCCCCGTCGGAATGCCCCGGCCCGTGCCACGGATGCGCGTGTCCGTGGGCATCCAGGCGATAGTGTTCGTTTATCGTGGCGTGTGCGCGCCAGTCAGCATGGGCCCTTTCCCATTCATGGAAACGCACCAGCCGGACCGAATCGCAGGGGAGCCAGTAGCCGCCGGCGCCCAGATAAAAATATCCGGTACCGACGACGCCCACGAATTCGACGCCGTCCCAGACGTAAGCGTCCGGAACCTCCACGGTGATGGTGGGCGCAGGGACCTGCACCGTCACAACCGGCGCAGGAGGCTGCACGATGATGACCGGCCCCGACATTAATGTCCATGCCGCCAGACCGGTGATGCCCGATGCCAGGGCAACTATTTTCATATTTTGTTTTGTATTTTTCATGCCTCGATTTTGAGCTTGGCTCGTGCCGTTGTCGGATTTCCCCGGTTTTTTGCTTTATAACGTAAAATTTGCTGACGCTTTTCAAGAACCGGCGTCAGCGACTGGTAACAATCCTTCCAGGGCTGGTAACAAAACAGGCAATTGCGGGACCGCACGCGCCCGCGGGTGAAGATAAATGAAGCTGATACCCGGCGTCCGGTGTTGATTCGATTTAGCAAGACTTGATTGTTTCGTCGCACCGCATCGGAGCACTTGACAATCCGGCCATCGGGGTGCATAGGGAATTTATGAGAACAAGGAGTCTCATCCTCGGTTTGGCGGCCATGGTATCCACCGCTTCGGCTGCTGAAATGTCTACTGCACCCAACGCGGGCAGTAATGGTTACAACAACGCTACCGTGATGGGGGCGACGGGCTCAGCCAGCGCTTCCGGTTCGGACAAGGGTTTGACCAATGTGAACTTGAAGGCCCCGGTTCCGGCGGCAGCAAACCAAAGCCAAAAGGCAGGCGGCAGCCACTATCGTTTTCGCGTCGGCGGCACCAATCAACCCTCAAGCGTGACCGACATAAAATCGGAGCTCGCTGATGCCATTGCCCGGGTCAAGGAGATCGTCAACCAACCCGTGGAAGGGCTGCCCCGCAAGCCCAGCATGACGGTAGCGACCGCCAGTCCCGGGTGGTTTCGTCCCGGCGCCCCAAAACCAGATTTCAACCGGGTGGACATCCGTAACACCCAAGTGTTTCCGTATGAGCGGTATGAATATGTCACTTCGGACCCGAATCCGGACATCGTCTACAGCGGTCCGGAACTGGAATACAATCCCATGACCAAATATTTCTACACGGACTGGTCGGTGCCGAAAAAGAAACTGAACGAATCGGAGATGCTGGAAGTCAACCGGCTCTATCGCATCATCGGCCAGGACGAACGCCGGTTGGCTGGATTACAGACCAATGATTCGGGCCGGTGACCAAATGTGCCGTCACTGCGCGCCGGACAACCCGGGCGGGTTTGAACCATGGCGTTGGTTTAGAGATTGCGGGTTATCGTTGGATTGGAACAGTCTGTGCCGATGATGGACGACGAGACCTTCCTCAAACAATTTGAATCTGCGGCCTGGCCGAAAGCGAAGTGGCATCATCGCCAGCACATCAAGGTGGCCTATTTGTATTTGCGCCGCTATCCGCTGGAAATCGCATCGGCCAGGATCAGCGAAAACATCAAGGCCTATAACCAGGCCCACGGCGTTGAGGAATCGCAGACGACCGGTTTCCATGAAACGATGACGCAGGCGTGGTTGCGGCTGGTGTACTTCACCCTTTGCGAATACGGGCCGGTGGAAAATGCCGATGCGTTTTTTGAACAGCATCCGCAGCTGTCACAAAAGCAGGTGCTGCGGTTTTTCTACACCCGGGAATGGTTCCTGTCGCCTGAAGCCAAGGCGACCTTTATCGAGCCGGACCTGATCCCGCTGCCGCAATCCCGAAAACCGATGGGAGACCGGAGATCATGAAACACGCTGCGCTCTCCGTCCTCGTTCTGCTGGCGCTTAATCTGCGCGCGGTGGACTCCAATGTGCTGACACTGGTGAAGACCATCCCCCTGCCGGACGTGCACGGGCGCATCGACCATCTGGCACTGGATGGACATGGACAACGATTATTCGCAGCTGCGCTCGGCAACGATACCGTGGAGGTGATTGACCTGGCGGCGGGCAAACGCAGCCGGACCCTCGGCAGCTGTGCGGACCCGCAAGGCGTGGCGTTTGTGCCGGCGGAAAACCGGCTGGTCATCGCCAACGGCGGCAGCGGGGTCGTGAGCATCCTCGACGCCGCCTCTTTTAAGACCATTAAGACCATCACCGGGCTGCCGGACGCGGACAATGTGCGGTATGACGCGAAATCGGATCTGGTCTACGTGGGATACGGTGACGGGGCGCTGGCGGTGTTGCGCGCGGCGACGGGTGAGCGGGCGGCGGACATCCCGCTCGCGGGCCACCCCGAATCGTTTCAATTGGAGCCGAACGGCTCGCGCCTTTTTGTCAATGTGCCGGACGCGGAACAGGTGGCGGTGGTGGATCGCGACCGACACGTCGTGCTGACCACGTGGCCGATGAAGGCGTTTCGTGGCAATTTTCCGATGGCGCTGGATGAGACGAACCATCGTTTGTTCATCGGCTGCCGCAACCCGGCGCAGCTGGTGGTGCTGGATACGACGACGGGAAAAACCGTGGCCGGCGTGCCGGTTGCCGGTGACACGGATGACGTGTTTTACGACGCGCAGCGGAAGTTGATTTATATTTCATGCGGCGGCGGATTCATTGACGTGATTGAACAACGGAACGCCGATTCGTATCAGCTGCTCGAACGCATCCCGACGCGAAACGGCGCGCGAACCAGCTATTTTTCGAGCGAACGCGGCGAGTTATACCTGGCCGTGCGCGCCGGCTTTATTTCGGGTGATGCGGAAATCCGGGTGTACAAATGCGGCACACGGTAATCACCGCAAACAGTTCGTCCGGAATTATTCGTTCAGGCCCCAGCGCGGAACGCCGTGAAGGAGAACATAGGCGTCCATTTCCTCCAATGGGTGTCGTATCCGCGGCCTGGTCACCGTTGCCAGGTGCTGGCTCTGACCTGACACCGGAGCCATTTGCGGGGTGGTCGCCGGCGCGGCCACCGCCACCCGCGCCGAAATTACAAAAGTGAGCAGCAACACCCGGGCCGGGGCCTTGAGTAATTTGGGACGCGACATCAGGCCATTGGAAAGCCGGCGTCAGGAAAACGTTCAATGATTGAAGCTCGCGGAGAAATCCCGCGCGGCGTTTTAAGCACCAGGGGGATTCGGACCGAACGTCCCGTCCGCGCGGTGGTGCAGAATTACGCGATTCCCGTCCGGATCGAAGATTTCCACGGCCTGGCAACATCCAAAGTCCTGCGGTTCCGCCGTGATCCGAACTCCCCGTCGCTTCAAGTCCTCGCAGGCGGCCCGGACGTCCTCCACCGCCAGCGCGATGTGGCCGCCCGGACGGCGTTGCGGCACCGGCTCGCCGCCTTTGAGCGAAAGGGTGATGTTGCCACAGTTAAATTCCGCCCACTGCCCTTCCTCGCTATAGACCTCCTGCGGAAGGCCCAGGACGTCGCGGTAAAATTTTGCCGCCCGGTCCAGGTTGGACACCGAAAACATGACGAAGTCCGTGCCGAGGATTTTCATGGGCAATGCCAACCGGCACCTCAACCGCACGTTCGCGGTTGGCCGGGTTCATACCTGGACGCTATTCCCGGCTCTTCCCGATGTCCACAAATTTTTGAATCGCCGGAAATCCCCGATGGCGGGAGTGCCCTCCTGTGATCGGGCCTTGAGGAAATACTGACCTTCCGGCCTGCGATCCGGAATGGTGTTATCGGGTTTAACGGATGGACAACGCGTCGTTGATCTGTTTGATGGCGTCGTCCGCATGCTGGAGCGCTTTGCCGGACAGACCGGCCTTCGCCTGTTGAATCAAGCTTTTCGCAGCTCGAAGCTGGGCATCAGAAGTGCCCTGAGGTTCATGACTCTTGCCTGTCCGGGCGACTTTCGCGCCGGCCTCGCCGAGGGCCAACTCGATTTGTTTCATCGCCTTGACGCGATGACCTTTATAATCGTGCTTGGCCTGGGCCAGCGTCGCATAAGCATCGCTCAGCAAGGCCACGGAGTTACCAGGCTGTGCCTGCACGTGCGTCACCAGCCCAAAGGCCAACAACACTGCAGCAATCAAAATCGAATAGCGGAAAGACAAATAATGGTTGGTCATGGCCGGAACAATGTCAGGTAGCTTGCGCTTGTCAAGTGGAGTGATTTGACACCGTGCCTTCGGAGGTTGTAGCGGAGAGATATGGAAGTGCAGTTTTCTCAAGGCATTACGCAGAAATTACAGGCTGGAATCCGTCGCCGGCAGGGTCGGGTTCCGGTATATTGTGGAGGAAACAGCACGGTTGACCGTGAGCTTGAACACAGGCGGTGGGCGTGCAAAACCGATTCATTTCATGAAAGCAATGTCTATCCGCTTTCCCGCGTGCGGTCTGGTTATAGGTACATTGGCGCTGACGCAATTCTCCGTGGAGGGCGCCCAATATTACACCAACTGGGCCGCCGCCCACTTCAGCGATCTCCCGGCGCAAAGCGGTCCCTTGAGCGACCCCGACCAGGATGGTGAAGCGAATGTGGTCGAGTTCGCGTTTGGCTCGGATCCGCGGGCGGCCGGCGGCATTGCCGGCGCGGTGCAGCCGGTATCAGGTAGCATGAGTGGTTCAAACGCCACATTCACTGTGCAAATTCTGGAGCAGGAAGGGCACCAGCCCGGCGCCCAGATTGATTTGTACCTGTCGGCCGACCTGGAAAACTGGTTTCGTCCGTGGTGGTTGCGCGCGGTCACCAATTCTCCGCCTTCCGACCCGGCCGGTTCCCTCCGGGAACAGTTCATCACGCAAATGCCCGGAACGAACGCCTGGTTTGTCCGCCCGGCGGTGCGACTGGTTGAAGGCGGGGCGGAGACGGCTAAATATTATGTAGCCACCAACGGCAGTGACAGCAACCCGGGCACCAACATCACCCAGCCGTTCGCCACCCCGGGCAAAGCCGCCGGGCTGGCGACGGCCGGCGACCTCGTATACCTGCGGGGCGGGACCTACGCTGTGTCCTCAAAGATTTCGCTGACGAAAATCGCCAACGCCGCCCAGCCCATTCGGATCCGGGCTTATCCCGGTGAAACGCCCGTGCTGAATTGTTCAGGCGAAGGTACAGGCACGGATGGCATTTCCATCAGCGGTAATTACTATCAACTTCACGGCCTGGTCATCACCAACGCCGGTCACAATTCCATTGTCATTTCCGGCAGCAATAACCTGGTCGAACTGTGTGTCAGCCTGGGCGCCCGTAACACCGGGTTCCACATCACCGGCGGCAATGGCGGAACGGCCACGCCCAGCAGCAATCTGTTCCTGAACTGCGACTCCGTCCGCAGTTACGATGCGCCCGTCGGCGGAAATGCGGATGGTTTTACCGCGAAATGGAGCCTCGGCCCCGGCAATGTATTCAGCGGCTGTCGCGCGTGGGAAAATTCCGACGACAACTGGGATTTATGGATGGGCACGCAACCGGTGCTCATTACCAACTGCTGGGCCTTTCGCGCGGCCACAAATGTCTGGGACCCGAACAACACGCAGTTCAACGGCAACGGCAACGGTTTCAAACTGGGCGGCAACGGCACGGCCACACCACACAAGCTTGTCAATTGTTTGTCTTTCGGCAACTCGGCGTGGGGGGTTGACCAGAACAACAACGCCGCCGGCCAGACAGTGGATCAAAACACCGTATGGAATAACGGCAAGGGTGCCATCAACCTGAACCATCTGGGGACCAACTACGGAGTGCTGCAAAGCAGCCACGTGGTGCGCAACAATGTCGCCATCGGTACTGTGGCCATCGGCGGCACGGCCACTTACCCCGCCATCCAGTTGTCCAACACCTGGCAGGTGTTGCCGGATGTGAACACGAACGATTTTCTGAACACCGATTCTACCTGGGCCATGGGTCCGCGCCGCGACGATGGCAGTTTGCCTGAATCCCCGTTCCTGCGTCCGGTGCCCGCCGGCCGGCTGGTGGATCAGGGCGCAAATCTGGGCAGCCCCTTCAACGGCTCCGCGCCCGATCTCGGCGCATTCGAAACGGCGGTCTGGTAGGAAAAGTGAATTTCAGCGGACCTTGCCGGCGGAGTTGTCCAGAACCACATCGGAAAACACCGCCGTATCGGACTTGTCCGGCAGGTGCGAACAGAAACCGATCCCGACGTAAAAGGGTTCATCCAGGTGCAGGTGCACCGGTGGGCCAAACTCATGCATCGGCTCGCCGGCCAGGCTGACGAAGAGCGCGAAGGCGTCGCCGCGTTTTTCAATGCCAATGCGTTTCGCGTTGGCGGTGACCAGGTCGTCGGGTGTTTTGCCTCCGGGCAGGCCGCCGCGGCTGCCGATGCGGTATTCCATGTCCTTGATACGAACATTCTTCTCCGGACGCTGTGCCAGTTGAATCATACCGGCGCCATGCAGAGCCACGAATACCTCTTTCGAATCGTCATCGAGGTCCTGACGTATCACGAGGACGGCCTTGCGATCGCCGTAACCGTTCACGTCCGGGAACGTGATATCGGCCGCGAGAGAAATGTCGCCGGACATCTTTTTCCAGAGAAAACGGAACTCATCGCGCATGTACCAGACGTTGTAGCCGGCGGAGTTGATGGTGTACTGCTTCGCACCGGCATCGTAACCGGCACTGCCCGGTATCAACGCACTGCCAATGTCCGACTGGCCATCAAAAATGCCGATGGGCGTGTCGAAATTTTTGCTGGGCCGGTGGAAGTCCGCCGGCGGAGCGACCTGAACGTGGGTAGCCGAACCCGGTTGTGCCCAGGCCGGCACGTTGGTTGTCTGGGCCAATAGCAGGCACGGAATGGTGCAGACGATAAGAATGAGGAGATGGTGCATTGGCCCGATGCTACCTCGCGACAAATACCTTTGCCAAGAAAACTGTCACCGGACCCGGGCATTGAAGTCGCGGATTGAATTCACCGCGTCGATGTTACCGGATATTTTTCAATTTACACCTGGTGTTCCCGCAGACGACCCTTGAACCATGAATGAAATCAAAGTGCTCCTGGCGGGGCTGCTCTGCGCCGGTTTGTGCGGCTGCGACTGGCTGGAGGACAACGGCGTGCACATGGGTTATTGCCTCAAAGCCGGTGCCCGGGAATTGGCCTACTCCACCAACACGGAACTCGTCGTCCGTTACGAACCCCTGGACGGCATCGACCAGATTTATGACGTGGAATTCAATCCTGACAGCGTCCTGCTGATCGGCGGCAGACGGGAAGGGACGACGACGTATCATCTGAATTACGTGCATGTGGGCCGGCGGTTTGCGTTGATGAAAACCAATGAGGCGACATTTGTGACGCTCCGGAAGGCGGGCGACCGGATTGACGTGGTGGATGTCCGATGAGATTTCGGATGGCAATCCCGCATCGGAATCATTCTCCCGGTTGAGAGACGGATCTGTGATACCCTTATCCCGGACCGTTTTACCACACGAACGGGATGAGCCGGTAGCGGACGCGCTGGCAATATTCGGAATAACCGGGCAATTCGCGGCGAAGGAATTTTTCTTCGTTGAGCAGTCGGAGCATCATGACGGGGATGCCGAACCCAGCGACCAGCAAGGCGAGATACGAGCCGAGGGCCAACGGAAGGGCAAGCCACAGCACGACACCGCCCAAATACATGGGGTGACGGATGAAACGATAAAGCCCGTTATCGCTGACGGTCTGCTCCGCCTCCACCTGAATGATGGCCGCGGCGAAACGGTTGGCTTTCAGGACCAGGAAAAAGAGGACATTACAGGCCACCATGACGAACAGGGCCAGCAGCGTAAGCCAGCGCGGCACCGGGCCGCAAAATGCGTCCGACCAACCGAACCGGTGGTCCAGGCCCGGCAATGCCAGCGCAAACAGATAAAGCAGCTTCATCAGCAGCATGATGAATTTTTGGGCGTTGACTTTCTCCTTACGCAACAGCCGGCGTTCTAGTAATTGCGGGTCATGTCGGTAGAAATAAACCGTCAAGCCGAGCGGAGGAATGAACGAAACTGCCAGGAATGCCCAGCCTTGCCAATAGTCGAGGGTGCCCGCAGACAAAAAAATCACTGCCGGCAGAAGCAACAATCCCCAAACCGTGCGGCGGATCAATCTCATCTTGAGATTCGGCTCGCCCGGCGTGGTTACCTGATTGTTCATGTAGGTTGGAGCCTGCCATGTCTGACCGCATCTGACCAGACGCTATCGAGGTCAGGCCAGTCCAAAGGGAAGATTACGCAAGGGTTTATTTCCCAATTGATTACGGTATTTCCAATAAAGTGGTCGGGACCATTTGCTTTCCGACTAAAATCCACCCTTGGCTGACTCCATTTTACCCCGAAAAAGCACCCAACCATCCCTTATTTTCCAACTATTAGCCCGTTTATGGTAAATAACTTGCATGGATTGATCACAAAACTGAGCGGTTGAGGGCATATGATTTTTAAAGCTGAAAGGTACTTTTTATGGTAAAATTGTAATTGTGGGATTTTTCTGCAATCCATTGGCGTCCGGCGGCTTAGACCGCCAGCATGATTGCAGGCTCACAACTGCGGTTTGAATCGGCCAAGCCGTTTAAGCTATGACTACATTTCCTGAGAGCCCCCATCCGGAATCATCGCGCCACGACCTGGCGGGTCTGCCGCGCGATTCCCAGCCAGCCCGGTCACCGGTCAATCCGGCGGGTGGTAGCCCGGCTTCAGCTCCGGTTAAACGTTCGCTGCGATTGTTGTGCATCGACGATGACGAGCAGATTCTGCAGACGATGCAGGTTTGTCTGGGGCATTTGGGGCATCAGGTGAAGGTGGCGTCCGGCGGGAAACGCGGGATCGAAGTGTTCTGCACCGCCATTTTGAAAAGCGAGCCTTACGATGTGGTCATTACCGATATGAGCATGCCCGATGTCAACGGCCTCGAGGTGGCCCAGGCGATCAAGGCCGAATCCCCCAAGACCCCCATCATTCTGCTGTCGGGTGCGGCGGGTTCCCCCAAAGATACCGAAGTGCCCTCTACCTCCGTGGATGCCGTCGTCAATAAGCCGGCCTCTCTGAAGCAACTGAACGAGCTGCTCCTCCGAATGGCGGCAGGAAAATAGCGGGAAAGTTGGAATCACTTCCCTCATCCGGGGGGTGCTGAGGCAGCACCCGGCGGGTTCGTTTTCAACCCCGTTTCCGCGTCACCTCCAGACGGTAAATGGAAATTGCCCGACGGGTTTCGTTACGGGAGGGACCTTTTCCGTCGGCAGATTCCAGATGTAATGGCAATGTTCGCAGTAACATTCGTGGTCGATTGCGCGAAAGATGATTCCCAGGTGGAGCAGGATCGTCGGCAGGATGAATTTGCGCGTCATTTGCGGATACGAAACATGCAACGAACCACAGGACGGGCAGCGAAGCGCCAGCTGCAAAGCGTCCGGTGCGCCCGCTGCCAGCAATTCGTCCGCGTTCCGAACCTGATCCTGCCGGACCCGCACCCGATACGTCACGCGCGGCGGCCGCAGAAATAAAAAGTACCGGAACAGCTTGTCATCGTAAGTGCGCGACAAAAACCCCCGGTCCGTGAAAAACTTTTCAACGGCCCTCCCGGCATTCATATCCTCGAACACCGCCACATCAACCCACGACGGGTGTTGTGACCAAAGTTTCATAGTGACCAGTCGCCCATTTTTGAGACGTCGTCAAATCCAATTCACGGTCCGATCGCCTTTCTCCGGTGTTCCCGCTTGCTTGCGCCGGCCCGGGAACCGGTGTTTAATCTATTTCCGACCGGTTCCCTCTTCCGAAGTCGGAGGGAATGTCGGTCCCCATAGCCAAAGGAATTTTGATGATTACGACCAACCTGCCGCCCGCGACACTTGAGGTGGCGACCAACACCGTTGTCGGGCGCCTTTACTATTTCTTCGCCAACCAGGAATCCTCCACGCTCACGCACGTCCTGCTCATTGCGATTGTGGCCGTTATCGTCCATGTGCTGGTCAAAATCACCCGGCATGTCAGCGAGTGGTTCATCCACAATAGCCAGGCGAAAAAAAATCCGTTGGGCTTCGTGACCCAACAACCAAAGTTCGTCACGCTCACCCGGCTCATCGTCAGTGGCATTATCTTTGTCATTTACTTCTTTGCCATCGGACTGGTCCTGCAGGAATTCGGCGTCAACCTGACGGCCTATCTGGCGAGCGCCACCGTCATCGGCCTGGCCATCAGCTTCGGGTCGCAGGGCCTGGTGCAGGACGTGGTGATTGGCCTCACGCTGATTTTTTCGGACGCGATGGACATCGGTGATCTGGTGGAAATCGCCGGCTCGGCGGTTGTCATCGGCCGGGTGGAGGAAATCGGGTTGCGCTTCACGGTGCTACGTAATTTTCATAACCAGGAAATTTTCATTCCCAATCGGACCATCGCTAACGTGAGCCGGTTTCCGAACGGCGGCGTCTACGCCTATGCGGACATCCAGATTCCGGACGGTGTTGACCGGCAGAAAGCCGTCCAGACCGTGCAGAACGTCGCCCGGGGGATGTGGCGGCAATTCGGCGCGATCATTTTAAGCGAACCAGTGTGGGGTGACGTGGAAACGGCCGAAGGCGGCGGCTGGAGTTTCCTGCGGGTCCACTTCAAGATCTGGCCCGGGCAGGGGAGCCTGATCGAGACGACGTTCCGACAGCAGATGGTCAGCACCATGAGGACGTTCCGGCCGGATTACGCCGACTGGCAGGTGGCGGTAACGTATCGTGCCATTACGGCGGTAAAGAAATAAACCGCCCGGCGGCGTCTGAGGCAACGGGCCGGTTATTCACTCGTGTTTCCGTTCCCAACTGTCTAGGGTGGCTTCATGTTGCTGGTCACCTCAAACAAGTCCCGGCAGTTGCTCTACGTCAGTTACATCGGGCAGGTCCGGCCGGAGGAATTCGAACGCGGCCGGGAAGAACTCAAAGCGCAATTGGGAGAGTTGTCGACGGGCTTTCGTCTGCTCGCCGATTTCAGTCAGCTGGAATCCATGAAACTGGATTGCGAACCGGAGCTGGGCCGGACGATGGAACTGATCGGCGCGGCGGGTGTAGATTTGGTGGTGCGGGTCTTTCCTGATCCCACCAAGGACATCGGCATGAACATTCTGACCGTCTTTCATTACCCGCACCGGCCGCGGGTGGTCACTTGTGCAAACCTGATCGAAGCCTTCAGTGCGCTCGGTCTTTAAGGAAGTATTCCCGGGCATTCGCCGGAGGGCCCCTTTTGGTCACAGAACAAACCAACCGGGGACAGGCTTCACGACTGGCTCTTAAGGCACGGTTTGAGTTGGGTATCCACCGCTAAAATATGTTCCTGTATCCAGGAACTGAGGTTCTGATGCAATTGCCGGAGCATTTCCAGGTGGAGGCCTTCCGTCCGGCTACGTTCGTTGAATGCCTGGAAAAATTTTCTGAACTGTTCATGAGCCTGTTTATTTTGAGCATGAGCCGGGCAGCGGTACCGCTCCATGCATTCCTCCTCATACTTGAAATGCGTCTCCGCGTATGACTCCAGAAAATCAACCAGGTGGATCAGAAATTCGACCTCCTCCCGCGTCACATCGTTATCAGCCAGCATGCATTCCAGATGATTCGTGTTGTTAATCAACATCCGGTGTTGGAGATCGAGGGTGCGGGAACCGATGACGAATTGGTCAGTCCAGATTACCATGACAAATATGGATTGCGTTGCCTTCCGGCATGGTCACGGGCGTTGCCAACGGGCCGCCCGGACGTAGTCTGCCTGCAGAAGATGTTGTTCAATGATTCAGTTTTCCCCAGCAGAACCCTGGAAAATACGGATTTTTTGGCCAACATCCACCCTATATTGCGGCTTGGTTGGACCCTTTTTTTTGGCGGCCGGATTTGCTTCAATTAAGAAAGCCGCTGACAACGCGCGTGGTTTCATTTAAACCTGAGGCAGGAGAATTCAAATATGGGCAACAAACTTCACGGAAAAGTAACCGTGATCACCGGCGCCAGCGCCGGCATTGGACAAGCTTGCGCCCGCGCCCTCGCCGGCGAAGGCGCCCATCTCGTCCTCACCGCCCGCCGGAAGGAAAGACTCGAAAAACTGAAACAGGAAAGCGAGGCCGCCGGGAACAAAGCGGTTATCATTACGGGCGACGCCCGCGAGGAAGAGACGGCGGTGAAGACCGTTCAGGCCGCCCTGGATGCGTTCGGCCGCATCGATATCCTGATCAACAACACGGGTGCGGGAAATTACAAGAACCTGGTGAATACCAGCGCCGCCGAATACGACGAAATGATGGATACAAACGTCCGGTCCACGTTCCTGTTCACACGGCACACAGTCCCGGTCATGTTGAAACAAAAGTCGGGAATGATCCTGATGATTTCCTCGATGGCGGGCGTATATGGTTTTGGCGGTGAAGCCGTGTATTGCATGACGAAGTTTGCGCAGGTCGGTTTTGCACAGGCACTGGACCGTGAATTGCGCGAGAGCGGCATCAAAGTTGGCGCGATTTGTCCCGGCGGTGTGAAGACGGAATTTGCCATCGGCAAGGGTCGCACGGAACAATCGGTTAAAGCTTCCAACATGCTCGATGCGGAAGATGTGGCGGGCGTGGTGCTGATGGCCTGCACCCAGTCACCACAGTCACGCATCATCGAAGTGCAGATGCGTACGATGGCTGAAGGACTGGCTTAGGCGGACTCGCGCCCGGGTCGGCTTCCGTGACATCGCTTGACCATTCTCCGGGCCGCCGCTATTTGTTGGCCCGTGGCTGGCGACCCTCAAGCCGTTGAAATGGAGACTTCACTGAAATCCTCGAACTCCCTGCAGCCTCTGCTCTGGGTGTTGATTATCACGCTCGGCTGTCTGCTGCCCTTCCTCGGCAAACCGTTTCATATCGATGATCCCCTGTTTCTCCGGGCGGCGAGGCAGATTCAGCAACATCCGGGAGATTTTTACGGCTTTACAATGAACTGGCTCGGCACGCCGCTGCCGATGGTCAAGGATTTCGATAACCCGCCATTGACCTGTTACTACATCGCGCTGGTGGCCGTGGTCGTCGGCTGGAGTGAACCGGCTTTGCATCTTGCGTTTTTGTTGCCGGCGCTGGCTTCAGCATGGGGGATTTTCGTGCTCGCCCAACGTTTCTGTCGGCGGCCGTGGTTGGCGGCCCTGGCCGCCGTGCTGACACCGGTATTTCTCATCTCGGCCACCACATTGATGTGTGACGTGATGTGTCTGGCCTTCTGGATTTGGGCGGTAGCCACGTTCGCCAGGGGCTTGGAACAGAACGATTGGAAATGGCTTCTGGCCGCCGGAGTGCTGGCCGGACTGGCTACGCTGACCAAGTTCACCGGGCTGGCCCTCGTGCCGTTGCTGGCGTTTTATGGATTCGCGCGCCAGCGGAAACCGGAGCGATGGCTGGCCGTCCTGTTAATCCCCGTGCTTTTTGCCGTCGGGTATGAATGGATTACCCGCCGGCTGTACGGACAGGGAATGCTGCTGGCCGCCGGTTCTTTCGCTGCGGAAGATCGCTCGGGCGCCCAGGGAGGGTTGTTGGAGAAAATTCTGATCGGTCTGGCATTTCTGGGCGGTTGTTTTCTGCCGCTGCTGTTTTATACGCCAATGATTTGGTCGCGGCGACTGGCGGTCCTCTGGCCGGTGTTGCTGGCACCCTGCCTGATGGCGCTGTTCTGGCAGCCCCACTTCAAACCGCTATTGTTCCAAGACGGGCATTTGTGCCCGGGAATATTTCTGGAAGCGGCCGTGTTTCTTGCCGGCGGTATCCTGGTCCTGCTGCTGGCAGGAGCGGACTTTTGGCATCACCGCACCGCGGATTCGCTGTTGCTGGTCCTGTGGCTGCTGGGTTTGGTCACCTTCACCGTGGTGCTTAATTGGACCATCAACGGTCGCAGCCTGTTGCCAGCGCTTCCGGCGGTGGGAATCCTTCTGGCCCGGCGGCTGGATATCCGGTGGCCGGAATCAACGCCGCTGCGTCGTGCGTGGTTGCTCGGCCCGGCCTTGCTGGCGGCCGTTCTGAGCCTGAGGCTGGCTCAGGCGGATGCCCGGCTGGCGGAAACAAACCGGCTGGCCGCCGAACAGTTGTGGATTCAATATCACAAGCCCGGGAACACCGTCTGGTTTGAAGGGCATTGGGGCTTTCAATATTACCTGGAGAAACAGGGCGGCAAAGCCATCGATTTGAACGATCCGAAAAAGGCCGGCGGGGACATTCTCATCATTCCCGCCAACGCCAGCAACCTGTATGCGCCACCGATGGACCGGGTTCAACTGCTGGCGAAGGTGGACTATCCTACCGCTGCCCATTGCGCAACGATGAACAACCTGGCCGGAGCGGGATTTTATGCCTCAGTCCACGGCCCATTACCCTTCGTCATTGGAAACCTCGAACCGGACCGCTTTTACATCTTCCAATACAAGTAAACGCCGGAAGCAGGATGCTTAGCGGCTGCGTCGGGGTTTCGTTACGACCAGTAAAATCCCGATCCAGCCCAGCAGGGCCAGAGTGAGCAGGGGAATGACCCATGCGGGCAGCAGGCGGTTTATGGTGGGCAGGTCCACTCCGCGCAGCGATGCCATCCACACGTCCAGACGCAGGTTCAGGATCACCAGAATCACTCCCCAAACCAGGGCCAGTTGCCCGATGGTTGCCCGGATGATCGCCGTATTGGTTCGGGTCAGGCGCTGAAAATAATTCCAGGCGCCCAGGAAGACCATCAGGCCCGCGATGATTCCCGCCCAGACCGGGTCATGCGCGCGCCACGCGAGATCGATCAACCACGAGAAGCAGGCCAGATACAGGCCGACGACCAGGACAATGCGCGAACCCGGCTTCAGCGGTGTCATGGCCGGCCGGGGAATTTCGCCGGCGGCCTTGCTTTGTTCGCGCAGGGAAAGAATCCGCCGGAACATAACGACGCATAAGGCAGCCACAACGATGGCATAAAACCACCAGAAACCTGCCATGACGGCATAGAACGTCGGGTCGCTCCATAGGAAGTGTCCGCTCAAGGCCCGAATGGCAAGTTGCCCCGGGAGGCACCAGGCCAGCACGAAGATCCAAAGGCTGATAAACGCAATTTTTTTGAGCCGGTATTCTCCGGCCGTCGGAGCGGCACGCACCACCAGCCAATGGGCGGTAAGGCCACCCGCCACGCCGATGAGCGGCGCCAGCCACGCTCCCAGGAAACCCGATTTTGCCGCCGCCGCGCCTTTGACGCCTGCGCCAACACCTGCGGTTGCCGTGGAACCCGCCGTGAGCGGCAGCGCCGCCAGCACCGCGCCCGAAAATGCCTGACCCGGCGCCGTCCGGCGCAGAGTGTCTTCGACAAATGCCTGGACTTCCTCCTGCAATAATTTGCGACCGCGCGATAGCCGTTGCTTGACGGCATCTTCGGATAACTCCAATTCGGTCGCTACCTGCTCAATGGACTGATGTTCGCGATAGAACAAAATGAGCGGTTCGCGATACAACTCGGGGATCCGTTCCAGTGCACGCCATAATATTGCCTCTTCCTCGCGTCCGATGGTTTGTTCCGAAGGCAGGGCCTCCTGCGCCGGCGATTCGTCCACCATTTCCAGGGGCTCGGCGACATGCACCGGTTCGCGCCCTTCCCGCTGCAAACTCTTGTGAATTCGGTTGCGAACAATGCCACATAGCCAGGCGCGAAGTTTCTCCGGTTCACGCAAAAGCCGGAGATGTTTCCAGGCGGTAATGAAGGTTTCCTGGGCCACGTCCTCGCTCAACCCGAGGTGGCCGATGCGGCTGTAAGCGAGCGAACAAATCAATATCTGGTAGCGCGACACGATCCGACTGAAGGCGTCCCGGTCCCCGGCCAGGGTACGGGAAACCAGCTCGGCATCGCTGTCCTGCGCTGCGGTCATGATTCTATTGGTCATCATATCGTTTTATATGTCCCCCGGAAAGCCATAGAGGTGACAAAGAATTTCATCCGGTTTTCGGACACGACCCAGACCTTCGCATCCGGACTTTGAAAACCGGCCGGTTCTGTTACCTTTTTCTGGAAATCAAATCGCAAAGGAATTGTATGCCGGAGAACATTGGATTTGTGGGCGTGGGACGGATGGGTGCGAACATGGCACGTCGGCTCAACGACTGCGGCTGGCCCATCGCCGCCGTGTTTGACACGAACGCGAGCGCCGCGCAATCGCTCGCACAAGAACTCGGCAGCACAGCAGCCAGCGACCTCAAAGCCGTTACCGCGCTGGCCGACGTGATTTTTACCGTCGTCACCGACGACCATGCCATGAAGAGCATTTATCGCGGCGGCTTGCTGACCCGCGCGAAAGGGAAATTGTTCATCAATTGTGCGACGGTCACCCCGGCCATCCACGTCTGGGTGGAACAGAAATGCGAAGCCAAGGGCGCGCAATCGCTGGAAGCGTGCATGGCCTCGAGCATCCCCCAGGCGCGGGAGGGTTCGCTTTACCTCATGTGCGGCGGCAAACCCGAGGCGTTTGATCGGGCCAAACCGATCCTGGAAAAACTGAGCGCATCGCTCCGCTACATCGGGCCGGCAGGCAAGGCCGCCGCAGTGAAGGCGCTCGTGAACATGGTCATGAACTGCAACACTGCCGCGGTCGCGGAAGGACTCGGATTGGGCGCCGCGCTCGGTCTTGACCTGACGATGTTGCGCGAGGTGTTCGCCCAGACCGGCGCCAATTCGTCCGTGCTGCGGACCGATGGTGAGGACATGCAGAAGCGTGACCATGCGTGCTTTTTCTCCTCCGCCCACGCTGCGAAGGATTCGGGCATTGCGCTCAAACTGGCCAAAGAGCAGGGATTGAACCTCCCGCTTGCCGCCGTCACGAAGAAACAATATGACCGGATGATCAAGGAAGGGCTCGGCGACCTGGACAAATCGGGCATTGCCGAACTGACGTTTAAAGGGCGCAAAGGTCATCCCCTCTGATTTCCAACAATTCGCAGGAAGCAGAAGGTCTGCATTTGACGCGGCCTTCCCCAATTTTTGGAAATGAAGCGTTGACAGACCGGCGTATTTCTGGTTTTATCACACCCCTTTTGCGGAGAATTTTATGTACGCTGTATTGGAAACCGGAAGCAAACAATATCGTGTGGCCGCCGGCGACACGCTGGAAATCGAGCGCCTGGCTGTCGAAGCCGGCAAACCCGTCACCTTTGACCGCGTATTGCTGGTCAATCGCGACGGCAAACTAAGCGTGGGCGCGCCCACCGTCAACGGCGCGAGCGTCGTGGCCGACGTGGTGGAACACAAGCGTGGCGTGAAGACGCTCACGTTCAAGATGAAACGCCGAAAGGGTTATCACAAGACCATCGGTCACCGCCAGGAACTGACCGTGGTGAAGATCAAGGAAATCAAGGCTTAACATCGGTAGGGCCGACCTGCCGGTCGGCCAGGACGCGCAGCAGCGCGTCCCTACCAAATAACTTTCAACTCACAACGATTCTATGGCACACAAAAAAGGTCAAGGCAGCGTCCGCAATGGCCGCGACAGCGTCAGCAAGCGGCTCGGCGTGAAAACGTTTGGCGGTGAATTTGTCACCGCCGGCAGCATCATCGTCCGCCAACGCGGCACCAAATTTGAAGCGGGCCAGAATGTCGGCACCGGCCGCGACTGGACGCTGTTCGCACTGGTGGACGGCAAAATTGCGTTCGACAAGAATGGCCGGCGCGTGAACGTGAAGGCCGCACCCGCCACCAAGAACTGATCGGCACAGGCGAATTTCAAGGCGAGGCCAGGCGCCTCGCCTTTTTTATTTATGATCCGCGATTCTTGAATGATGATTTGTCCTTTTGAAAAATCGTAATCAAATCGTAAATTCAGCGCATGTTTGTTGACGAAATCAAAATCTACGCGCAGGCGGGACACGGCGGTAAAGGCTGTGTTGCATTCCATCGCGAGGCCTACATCGCCAAGGGTGGACCCAGCGGTGGCAATGGCGGGCGGGGTGGTAGCGTGATTTTGCAGGCTGACCACGACCTCAACAATCTCATCGCCCAGTATTACCAGCCGCGGCTCATCGCCCAGGAAGGGGAGGGCGGCCTGGGCAAGGGCATGGATGGCCACGCGGGCAAGGATTTAATCATCAAAGTCCCCTGTGGCACACTCGTCTGGCGGTTGGCGGGCGAGGCAACGGAGGTTTTGGCGGACGCTGATGAGAGCCAGAGTGACAAACCGATCCTCCGCACCAGTGCCAGCAAACGGCCATTGATCCGCAGCGCCAGCGGTGAGCTGGCACAGGAAATCGATTTGAGCAAGGAAGACACCGGGAGGAAATCTACTTCCGCCGGCAAAGGCGAATTGGTTGCCGACCTCACACAGCACGGACAACAATTCATACTATGCCAAGGTGGACGCGGCGGCCTAGGCAATCGCAATTTTGCCACCGCCGCGCGCCAGACACCGCGTTTTGCGCAACCGGGCGAGCCGGGCGGATCAGGTGATTTTCTTCTGGAACTGCGCATCATCGCGGAAGTCGGTCTGGTCGGTTATCCCAACGCCGGCAAGTCCACGTTGCTC
Source organism: uncultured Verrucomicrobiae bacterium (assembly GCA_963708525.1). Taxonomy (GTDB): domain Bacteria; phylum Verrucomicrobiota; class Verrucomicrobiia; order Limisphaerales; family UBA11358; genus UBA11358. The sequence continues at coordinate 144,372 of CAVPTH010000010.1, forward strand.
ACGGCCATTTCCAAGGCGCGCCCCAAAATCGCATCGTACCCGTTTACGACCCTGCACCCGCAAATCGGAATCGTGGAATACGATGATTTCCACCGGCTCACCGTTTGCGACGTGCCGGGGTTGATCGAGGGCGCCCACCAAGACGTCGGATTGGGCCATGCGTTCCTGCGCCATATCGAGCGCTGTAAAATCCTCGTGCTGCTGCTGGACATGGCCGGCACGGACAACCGGGCGCCGTGGGACGATTACAAGCAGTTGCTCAGCGAACTGGAGCTGTACGATCCCACCCTGCTCGATAAACCGCGCCTGGTGGTGGCGAACAAAATGGATGAGGCCGTTGCCGAAAAAAACCTGATTCAATTCAAAAAGAAGATTAAAAAAGTGTCCGTGCTGCCCATTTCTGCGGCCTTTGATCAGGGCATTGAGAAATTCAGGAAAACGATTCGTGAAGCGGTGGCGGCAGCATCGTAGCCGCCGAGGTAACGAGGCGGACCCCTCAGCAACGCGCCATAACCGCCGCCTGACGTCGGTGGCTACAATTCCAAAAACCGCATCAGGCTGTCACCGTGCTTGAGCACCTTCACTTCGCGCCACGGCGCCACCAGGGTGAGCGTGTCGCGTTTGGTGTGGCCGAGAATGAATCGTCCGCCGGGCACCAGCAGTTTCGGCAGGTTCGGGTCATCGAGGAGTCGCTGCGCGAGGGAGGTGGAGCGGCGGCCGATATTCTTCTCGCCATACGGCGGGTCGGCCAGAATCAAATCGAATTGCCGGCCGCTTTCGGCCAGTTGATGCACGACGGTAAAAACATCCTGCGCGCGAATTTCCAGGTTGGCTTCAAAACCAGCCGTCACCGCATTGCCACGGATGAATTCGGCGTGCTTGTGGGATTTCTCGACGCACAGCGCCGAGGTTGCGCCACGGCTAAGGCAATCGAGGCTCAGCGCGCCGGAACCAGCGAACAATTCAAGCACTCGCGCGCCCGCCACGCGCGCGCCGAGCGAGTTGAATACCGCCTGTTTGACGAGGTCGGGTGTGGGACGCACGTCGAGTCCTTTCGGGACTTTGAGAATCCGTCGGGCTGCCTGGCCACCGGTGATACGCATAGTGTTGTTCGGAGGGACGAGTTACACGAGTCCCATCTAAATACGCTTCGAAGTTCAGGGGCTCGTGTCACTCGCCCCTCCGATCAAATTATTTAAATATCTCGCTGAAGAACCGTTTCATTTCCTCCCACGAGCGCTTGTCCGCCTTCTCGTTGTAGGCCATGCCCTTGGAATTATCGTTGCCGGCCATCGGCTGGGTGAAGGCGTGAACGGCGCCGCCATAAAAAACAATTTCCCAGTCCACGCCACCCTTGCGCATTTCGTTTTCAAATGCGTCGATGTCCTGCGGCGAAGAAAACCGATCATCCGCGCCGTGCAACACCAGCACTTTGCATTTGATGTTCTTGCCGTCGTCCGGATGGGGCGCATCCAGTCCGCCATGGAAGCATACCACGCCATTGACGTTCACCCCGCTACGCGCGAGTTCCAGCACCGTCGTACCGCCGAAACAGTAACCGATGGCGGCAATGCGATGGGGGTCCACCAGCGGCTGTTGGCGCAATGCGTCCAACGCGGCGTTGACCCGCGCGCGCAATAATTGACGGTCGCCATTTCGATATTTTCCGGCCAGTGCGCCGGCTTCCTGCATGTTTTGGGGACGGACGCCCTTGCCATAAATGTCGGCGCAGAAGGCGACATAGCCGAGTTGCGCGAGCATTTCGGCCCGGTGCTTTTCGTAATCGGTCAAGCCCATCCATTGATGCACCACGAGTACACCCGGTCGTCGCCCCTGAATCGCATCGTCCCAGGCGACGTAGCCCTCGAGCGTGGTATCGCCCTGTTTGTATTCGACCGTTTTGGTCTGGATGGCAGCAGGAACGGAAGTGGCGATGAAGGCGGTGATGGCGGCCAAAAGAAATGTTTTCATGACGTTACTGTAATCACTCCATTTGAAATTGCAATGACTTGACAGATGTTGCGTCCGGCGGGTTTCTTATTTCCATGCAACGACTTGGACCACCGGATTCACATCATCTCGACGCCGCGATGGGCTGGCTGGGGCTGGGCAACGTGGATGAGGCTCGCGCGGAACTGGATTTGGTTGCGGCAACACACAAAAACCATCCGGCTGTATTGGAAGCGCGTTGGACCATTTGCGCCCAGGAAAAACGTTGGGGCGACGCATTGGACATTGCCTTGACGGAACTGGCCACCGCGCCGGATGACGCCTCCGGCTGGCTGCATCGCGCTTATGCCTTGCGCCGGGTGCCTAATGGCGGTTTGTCCCGGGCGTGGGAGGCATTGCTGCCGGCGGCGGAAAAATTTCCCCGCGAACCGGTCATCGCCTACAATCTTTCGTGTTATGCCTGCCAGATGCAGCAGCTCGATCTCGCACGACACTGGCTGAAGCAGGCAATGAAAATCGGCGGCAAGGATGCCATCCGGAAAATGGCGATGGCCGATGACGATTTGAAACCGCTATGGGCAGAAATTGAGAAATGGCGATGAACTCGAGACAAGGCACGAGGAAATTGAAGTCTCCTCCCCATGACCCACCGGGTAGGGCGCGTCACTCCGTGCGCGCCGCCTTGGAGCAAAGGCAGGTTCTTTCAGGTTTGCGGCGCGCAGAGGATTGCGCGCCCTACCCTCAGTCGGTTCAACGAGTCAAAGCGCGACATAACGGACGCCCGACGATTTTAGAAGTTTGCCGCCTGCGCGTGGAGCGCGGCGGCACCACGATTCTTGACGGGGTGGACTGGCAGGTGGAGCGCGGACAACACTGGGTCATTCTCGGCGCGAACGGGTCGGGTAAAACCTCGCTGTTGAGCGCGTTGACCGGTTATCTGACGCCGACCGCCGGGGAAATTTCGTTGCTCGGTAAAACCTACGGCCGCTCGGACTGGCGCGAATTGCGCAAACAAATCGGCCTGGTCAGTTCCGCCGTCCGGCAAATGATGGCCGACGACGAACCCGCGCTGGAAACCGTTGCCAGCGGCAAATACGCGATGATTGATTTCTGGGGAAAATTGTCGCGAACGGACAAAAACCGGGCGCAACAGATTCTCCGGCAGATTGAATGTGTCCACCTGGCCGGGCGCCCGTGGCGCGTGCTCTCGCAGGGCGAACGGCAGCGGGTATTGATTGGCCGGGCGTTGATGGCCCGGCCGCGCGTGTTGATCCTCGACGAACCCTGCGCCGGCCTCGACCCCGCCGCGCGCGAACATTTCCTGCAATTCCTGCAACGGCTCGGCAAAAGCAAGAATGCGCCCACCCTTGTATTGGTGACGCATCACGTCGAGGAAATCATGTCCGTGTTCTCGCACGTGTTGATTTTGAAGAACGGCCGGACACTTGCTGCCGGGAGGAAATCCGCCTTGTTGAAAACCGAAATGTTGTCGCGGGCGTTTGACGCGCGGACAAAAGTGCAAGCCAAACCAGGGCGCTACACGATGCGCGTGTTACCGAAACCGGGTGTGGTGGTCTGATTTGGATTTGGCGATGGCACCAAGCCGTTCCTTCCATCTTTACGTCGTGACGGCCGCGGGCTTTTCGTTCCAGCCGAAGAGGCGTTTGGTCTTGATAACCTGGGCGATCGGCGGCGGAACGAGTTTTTCCCAGGAAACGTCTCCGGCCTTGATTCGAGCCAGGACATCCCCGGAATAAATCTTCAGATAATCGGGGTTGTAATTGCGGATGTTCTCCACAAAACGGTTTTCCACCAGATGCGCGAAGAGATGGCGCAGGTGCGGCGCGACTTCCATGTTCTCCAGGGTCACAAGCTGGCCGGTCTGACGGTCGAGGGATGGATAAACATAGACCTTCGCGCCGTTCTTGAACAACTGGCCGAGTGATTCCATCAGGCCGCCTTCGAGGTCCGTGTAATAACTTTCATCCATGATATCGCGCAGCCGCACCAGGCCCAGCGGCAGGCCGATGGTCTTTTGCGTGTATTTGGAGAGATACATCACCAGGCGGTGATAGCGGCGGAAGCTGGAAATGAGCACGGTCTTGCCCAGGGCGCTTAACATGTCCACCCGATCGAGAAAATCGCGGTGATCAATCACATCGTCCACCTGCAATTGGCGCAGCGTCATTTCCGTGATCACGACCGGTGGCTCGCCCTTGAGTGATTCCTCCTGGAGAAATTGTTCCTGCGCACGTTCGAGCATGTCGAGCATCGGATTGGTGAGCGGCCGGAAACTGCCGCGCTCGACCAGCACCGGTTTTTTGTAAAGCACCTCGCCCGCCACGACGGTTTCACCGTCGGCGGTGAACATGGCGCTGTCCGTGTGTCCCTGCTCCACGAGTTGCAGCGCCATCAGCCGGTTGTCCACGCCGGCGAAGCACGGCCCGGAAAATTTGATCATGTCCACTTCCAGCCGGTCCCGCGTCAGATCGTCCATGAGCTGCCCGATTAATTTCTCCGGTTCTGCATGGTAATAAAACGCGCCGTGAATCAAATTCACGCCGATGACACCGAGCGCTTCCTGTTCGCGGACATTATCCCGGTCCAGCATCCGTACGTGGATGATGATTTCCGAAGCTTCCCCGCGCGGTTGGGTCTGAAATTTAAAGCCAAGCCAGCCCTGGCCATCGGTGTGATTGGAAAAACTGTGCGTGGCGACGGTATCGGCAAAAACAAAGAAGGTGCACTTGTCACCGCGCGTCGGGTTGAGGCGCTGCAGCAGGAGGTCGAACTCATAATTCAGCATCGCCTGCAGCCGCTGGCGGCTGACGTACCGGTCCGACGGCCCGTAAATCGCATCGCTCACCGCCATATCGTAGGCGGACATGGTTTTGGCCACCGTGCCAGCCGCGCCGCCCACGTGGAAGAACCAACGCGCTACCTCCTGGCCGGCGCCGATCTCGGCAAAGGCGCCGTACTTGGTGGCATCCAGGTTGATTTGAAGCGCCTTCTGCGCCGTGTTCATTTTCGGTTCGTTCATCATCGGGCTTCCACCCCTTCGCGGCGAAAAATACACAAAATCCGCGCTGTGTCCAACAGCAGTTGCGGTCGTGGGCTGCTTTCGACTTTTCGCCACGGAAAAACGTGGTATACTCGTGGGCATGTATCGGACGCAGGATTTACATGTCAAAGAAATCGTCCGGCTGCTGACGCCGCGGGAAATGAAGGCGCAGTTGCCGACGACAGAGGCCGCGAACGCTACCGTGGGGCGCAGCCGCGAGCGGATCATCCGCATCCTGCGGCAGGAAGACCCGCGCCTGCTCGTCGTCGTCGGACCGTGCTCCATCCACGATGAGAAGGGCGCGCTGGAGTACGCCACGCGCCTGAACGGCTTGCGCCAGGAACTGGCCGGCCGGCTGGAAATTGTCATGCGCGTCTATTTTGAAAAACCGCGCACGACCATCGGCTGGAAGGGATTGATCAACGACCCGCACCTGGACGGTTCGCAGGACATCGAGACCGGTTTGAAGATCGCCCGGCGGCTGCTGCTGGAAATCACCGGCCTGGGTCTGCCGACGGCAACGGAATTTCTGGACCCGATTGTGCCGCAATACACCGCCGACCTGGTGACGTGGGCGGCCATCGGGGCGCGCACCACGGAATCGCAAACGCACCGGGAAATGGCCAGCGGCCTTTCCATGCCGATCGGTTTGAAAAACAACACAGACGGCAGCCTGCAGTCGGCCATTGAAGCGATCGGCGCGACGCGGCATCCGCACAGTTTTCTGGGCATCGACCAGGACGGCGCGACGGCCATTGTGCGCACGACGGGCAATCCGCACGCGCACATCGTGCTGCGCGGCGGGCGCACCCAGACCAATTACGATGCGGCCAGCATCCGCGCGGCGGAGGAGAAGTTGAAGGCCGAAAAACTGCCGCCGGTGCTGATGGTGGATTGCAGCCACGCCAATTCCGGCAAGCAATTCGCCAGGCAGGAAGACGTCTGGCACAGCGTCATCCAGCAGCGCGTTGAAGGCACGCGCTCGCTCATCGGCCTGATGGTCGAGAGCAACCTGCACGAAGGCAACCAGCCGATTCCGAAAGATTTGAAGGAATTGCGCTACGGCGTGTCGCTCACGGACTCGTGCATCGGCTGGGAGACCACCGAACGCATGCTGCGCTGGGGTTACGAATCGCTCGGGAAATTACAGGAGAAGGAAGAAGTCAGAATGCAGAAGGCAGAATGAACAACGGTTCCGCGGCAACATTCGTTCTCAATTTATTTCTTCATTCTTCATTCCGCCTTCTGCATTTCCAGATTACGGCCAGGTCCAACTGAACGGGAAATGCACCCGATAAAGCTGCATCGGACCGGAAACCGGAACAAAAACCGGTTGGGCGGAATTGGTGCTGTTGAAATTTGTCACCGTGGTCCAGTTCGTCAGCGCCAGACTCGTGCTGCTCAGTCACGATACCATTCAAACCAACCGGAACATTCATCAGATTCAACTGGTTGGTGCCATTCTGCGATGTGATTTGGCTGATTTGTGGTGGCGCGATGAGTTGCTGTGACAGGTATCAGCCATGATCCGCATGAGCCTTTGCGGATGGGTCCAAATAATCCCAAAAAATATAATTTGTACCCGGGCCATTGAGCGATTATATTCGCCAGCGTAAGGATCAGCTCGATCGCATCAATGTCTGTCCCAGATAAAGAGCATTGGTCACTCCATAGGCGGCAGCGTTGGTCAGAATGTTATCGAGCAGAGAGAAAAAGTCCGGCTCGTAAATGGTAAGCCCGGGACACGAAACCATGGCATTGCTCAACATGGAGCGTAAATGCGAGGTTGAAATCAACGATTCTTTGGCGAACAAAAGCACTTGTCGGCGGCGGACCGGGCTAAAATAGAAACGGAACTTCAGTGATATCCACGGCATTCGGCATGAGCAACGTGCGAACTCCTTTCGCGTAGAGATTGGTAATCAACAACCAGATGATTGGAGACGGATTGATTGATGCCGTTGGTCCATATGGCGATGTTGTTTGAAGTTGAAAGGGCTGAAGCTGCTGTTATTCATGTAACCGACAAAATCGGCGTCATTGACCCAGACGATAAACAAGTGCGGTGGCGGCATCCGACGCAGCAAAGCGGTTGACATTCGTCACCAAAACGTGGCTGTAATCACCGAAGAAGGACCAGTTATTGCTGGAATAGGACCAGTTGGTACTGGTGGCGGACAGGTTGGTGTATGAAAGGTGGTTTGCAGCATTGTTGGAGTACCAGAAGTTATTGGTCAGATCCAATTGTTGCGCCAGCAGCTCAACCCAAACCCGACCGTTGCAATAGCGGAGACCGTAGTAAAGAGACGCCGGACCTCGCCGTGTTATTAGTCGTGGTGGAAGCACCGTCTCCAAAAATGTAGAGCGAGGTGAATGCAGCCTGAGCTGGAACGACGACGAGTCCGAACAGGAAAGTGATCCATGTGAATCGGATAAGGGCTTTCACACGCGGCCACGCTAATTGAAACCAGCCTGCGAAGCAAAGATAATTGCGTCCACGCCTTGTCGTCCGGGAATTTACTCGCATGACGCAAAGCGGCAGGTAACCTGCTGACCCAGGTGTATCACCCAGGCGTTTCTCAGGTGCCCGTTCCGAAGTTGAACCGAAAACCGGCGAACATGAACCGACGCAATGCATCCAGGCTGCTACCCATAATCCTGTGGGGCGCGTCGATCTTGAATGTTTCGGCAAACGGCTTCCGGCTGGCGAGCCAGGACGGCTTTGCGAGCGCGCGGGGCGAAGCGTTTGCCGCGACGGCGGACAATGCCTCCGCCATTTATTACAATCCTGCCGGCATCACCCAGTTGCAAGGCAACAACGTCCGCGGTGGAATTTATGGCATCTACCTGAATCAAACGTTTAAGCCGACGAACGGCGCTCCCAACGCTGGCAATACGTACCATAATTCGGACGACCTCGCCGCCGTCCCCCAGGTGTTCTATGTTTATACTCCCAAGGGTTCTCCCGGCGAGTCTCGGGTTTGGCCTTTATGCGCCGTATGGTGGAAAGACCGACTGGCCGCAGGACACCGGCTTTCGCGCGGTTGCCGTACAAGGTTCACTGGAATACCTCAGAATCAATCCTGTGCTTGCGTTGAAATTGGCGCCCAACCTGTCGATTGGCGCCGGCGTAATGGTGGATTACGGGAAAATTTATCTGCAACAGGGCCTTCTGGCCAATGCTCAACCGTTTGCCAATTTTTTCCAATTCCAAGGGAGACGGTTGGACTGCAGGCTACAATCTAGGGGCACTCTGGCAGCCGTGCGAAACGGTGTCAATCGGAGGAACGTTTCGCAGTGCAACCACGATTAACATGAAAGGCAATACCGAATTCCAACAACAACCAATCCTTCCGGAAACACAGATACCGGCAAATGCGAAATTTAAATTTCCCATAACAGCCGTGGTTGGTCTTTCCTACCGTCCGACACCTAAATGGAATTTGGAATTTGATGCTGATTACACCGATTGGGGCAGTTTTGGGATCATAACCATCTCCCAGCAACAAACCCCGCCCTTTCCGGTGGAACAAAACATTCCTGTCACCCTCGACTGGCAGCCGAGCTGGATGTACGAATTCGGCGTGACCCGATATTTTGACGACGGCTGGCATGTCAGTGGCGGCTATGTTTACAACCGGACCTCGGTGCCGGATGCCTTTTATTCTCCTTTAGCGGCGGACATGGATCGGCATTTCTTCGCCATCGGCGCCGGCCGGAAAGGGAAGCGATTCGATTTCGACGTCACCTATCAGTTTGGTTATGGCCAGCCACATACGGTAACAGGAAGCACTCCGCCGTCTCAGCCAGGATTGAACGCGGGACAAACCGCCGACGGAACCTATAAGTTTTTGAGCCAGGCGGTGTTGATGACCGTGGGCATGCATTTCTAGGCCGGTCACTAATCGCTTTATTTTGGCCCAAAAAATGTTCTACTCACGCCCCGTAATGGACCGGGCCGGTGGCCGCGATACGTCCGGTGAAATGCATTTATGAAAATCCAAAAGGGAGACACGGTGTTGTTGACCGGCGCGTCGGGCGGACTCGGCCGGTTCATCGCCCATGCCCTGGTGGATTTCGGGGTCCGGCAGATTCTGGTGGCGCACCCGGGAACCAACCTCGAGGAACTGCGCAAGGAGATTGAAAATCGCGGGGGGGAGGCCGTGATCATCACCTCTGATTTGCGCGAGCCGGACCAGCGCCGGCAATTGCTTCAGGAAGCCGCCAGGCACATGGGGCCGATCGCTGTTCTCATCAACAATGCCGGGGTGGAATTTACCGCCGTATATCACGAATTGAGCGAGGATAACATTTATGAAACGCTGCGGGTGAACCTGGAAGCGCCCATGATCCTGAGCCGGCTGATCCTGCCGGAAATGTTGAAACGCAAACGCGGTCATATTGTGAACATATCGTCCCTGGCCGGAACCTACGGTCCGGCATTTCAGGAACCCTATGCCGCAACGAAGGCCGGGTTGATCAATTTCACCACTTCCCTGCGCGCCACGTATCGCGGGTCAGGGGTCAGCGCGTCGGTGATAATTCCGGGCTTTGTCGAAGCCGGTATTTACGCCAAGCTCAAGGCCAAATCCGGTTGCTCGGCCCCGACACTGCTGGGCACTTCTCCGCCTGAAGCCATTCCCCCCGCGATCATCCGTGCCATCGAAAACGACCTGCCGGAAATCATCGTCAATCCCATACCGGTCCGTCCCCTGCTGGCTCTGATTGCGCTGTGCCCGCGCCTGGGCGAGTGGGTTGCCGGTAAACTGGGAGGCAACCAGTTCTTCCGCGAGGTGGCGGAGGCCGGCAAACGCGATCCGACCGAACCCATCCGTTGAACATGCAAACGCGCATCTTCCTGACCGGCGCCAGCGGCTACCTCGGCAGTTTATTGATGGAACGGCTGGCGGAACTGCCGGAAGTGGAGAGCATCACCGGCATCGCCTTGAGCAACCCCCGGGCACCGCTGCCGCCCAAGGTAAAATTCCGGCAGATGGACATGCGCTCGCCCGACCTCGCCGGGATCATGGCCGGACACGACGTGGTCGTTCACACCGCCTGCATCGTGCTGTGGCCGGCCAAAATGTCCGTGGCGGAAAGGGACGACATCAATTTCAACGGCGTGCGCAATGTCGCCCGGGCGGCCCTGGCCAACAAAATAACCCGCTTCATCCACACCAGCAGCATGGCGGCCTACGATCCTGATTGGGCGCGCGGAAAATCCGAAGTAACCGAAGACGCTCCCGTTGGCCGGGGCGATTCGGGGTTTTATTATTGGAACGCCAAAGCCGGGGCGGAGAATGCGTTGCGGGAGATGTTCAACGGGTCCTCCACCGTGCTGACCTTCCTCAGGCCGATTTACATCATCGGCCCTCGCAACCGATCCAACGCCAAAAGTTACCGCGAAAACGCGATCAATTTCCCCGGACAAAATCCCCGCCGACAATTCATTCACGAGGAGGATGTGGTGGCCGCGTTCATCCGGGCATTGCGTACCAACATGCCCGGGGCGTATAACGTGGTCCCGGACGATTTCCTCCGGATTCACGACGTCTGGAAAATCGCCGGGGCGAAATTTGTGCCGACGGTGCCCCTGTGGCTGGCGAGCTGGATCACCGGTGTTCGCTGGCGTCTTCTCAGTTCGCCGTACCACCCATCCTGGGTGCGGGACATGCTGGTTGATTTTACAGGCAGCAATGCCAAACTGAAGGACACAGGTTGGAGGCCACGGTTTAACAGTGAACAGGCGCTGCGCTCGGCATTTTAAATCCCTGATCCCCCGCACCGCGCAAAAACGGGGAAAAACCTGGATTTCCAGCTTCTCCTGCGGGCTTTTTTGCCCGCGAACGGCATAAAACCTGCAACGGGAAGCTGCCTTAATTGCAGAAGAAGACCGACCAACAGAACTATGCATAACACAAAGAAATGCCTTCAAATCGCAACCGCGATTTCAGTCTGGCTGGCTGTCGTCATCTCCGCCCGGGGAGCCGCCTACGACCTTCCCGACCAGGACGCCTTCGTCATCGGCCGCGGCATGGCGTTCGCCGCGACGGCGGACAATCCTTCGGCGATTTATTACAATCCGGCCGGCATCACTCAACTGGAGGGGAACAACCTGCGCCTGGGGATTTATGGAATTGATCTTAACCCGCAATATAAGAATCCAGCCACAGGCCAAACCTTTGACAACCAATTGAAGTTTCATGCCATTCCCCAGTTTTATTACGTTTTGACGCCCAAGGATTGGATGGCCAGTTTTGGCCTGGGCGTTTATTCACCGTTCGGCCTGGGCGTGATCTGGCCGGAGGACACCGGGTTTCGAACTGCGGGCATCGAAGGGAAGTTGTTTACCGAAACCATCAACCCGGTTGTTGCTTTAAAATTGTTTCCGTCCCTGTCCATCGCGGGCGGCGTAATGGTGAATTACGCGGATCTTAAATTGACCCAGGGATTGGGTCTGCCGCCCACTTCCGGCACGCTCGAATTTCAAGGCAGTGGCTGGGATGTGGGTTATAATCTCGGCGCGCTCTGGCAACCGATCGACCAGCTATCCTTTGGCGGTACGTTTCACAGCGGCTTCACCATCAATTACGACGGCCATACGGAAATCACGGGCATCGGGTCAACCTCCGCCGAGTCCAAATGGAAATTTCCGATTAAAACCATTGTCGGCGTTTCCTATCGACCCACGCCGAAATGGAACCTGGAATTCAACGCCGACTACACCGACTGGGGCGCAGTTCAAACCGTCAACATCACCCAGACATCGCCTCCCGGTTTTAACTTCCCGGCGACCCTGAATTGGATGCCGAGCTGGTATTATGAGTTTGGCGCGACGCGCTATTTGGACAATGGCTGGCACGTGAGCGGTGGCTACATCTTCAATGAAAACTCGGTGCCCGATGCAAATTATTCCCCGCTCGTGGCGGATATGAATCGGCATTTCATCAGCCTCGGAGTTGGACGCAAGGGCAAGAATCTCGATTTCGACGTCGCCTACCAATTTGGCTACGGCCCGACGCGGACGGTTACTGGCAGCGGTGGACCTCAAGACGGCGATTATACCTTCTTCAGTAACGCCATCGCGGTATCGGTCGGGTGGCATTTTTAACTGAAGACTGTCCGCGCAAACGGTCGAAACCTTCTTAACCATCGTAGTCGCAGTAGAATATGACCCGAACAGGGGAAAATAATCCCATTGTTTTGGCGCGAAAAATGGTTCATTCTGCCTAGAATGAGCAAGCTTTCTGCAGGCAACGGAAATGGAAACGGGGTCAGCGGCTTGTTGCAGCCATCCAAAAAACGGATCGCGCAATCTCCTCCCGCAGCCTCCACCGGCGTCAGAGAAAGTCGCGTCAATTTTCAAACGTCCGACGGCCTGGACTTGCACGGCGTGCCGGTGCGGGTCACCCGTCACCAGGTCGTTTTCGAATTGTACAATCCAGCGGTGGTTCCCCGGCTCTCCGAGGCCCTTCAAAAATTCGAGATCATCCTGCAAGGGCAGGCGGTTTATTCCGGACCGGCCGTGGTGCGCAACCTGGTGGATGCCGGCAACCAGACGGTGTGTGAAGTCACGCTGGAGGAAGCGCAATGGAGCGACCTGAACCAGGTCCTGGCCCTGCGCCAGGAAGGCCGGATCCTCAAGGAGTTCAAAACGTTCCTCCGTGACTGGCAGAAATTTTATACCGTTTCGCCCGAGTTCAAAATCGTCATCGCCGACCTGCAGACGTTTTTTTATGACCTGCGCCAGTGGCTGGGTCAGTTGGAACTGAAAATTCAGGCTGCCAACGCCACCGAACGGGCGCAAATCGAGCGGGACATCATTGATGAGCTCGCCGGGCCGGTGATCCAGGGCATCGACGTCTTCATCGAAAGATTTGAGTCCATCGCCGCGGGTCTGGAGGCGGACCTGCAGCCGGCGTATCGCGCTTACTTGCGCCGCCAGTTGCATCCGTTTGTCCTGGTTTCACCGTTTGCGGACCGGGCCTTTCACAAACCGCTGGGGTACCCCGGTGACTATCAAATGGTGGACATGATGCTTCGGCCGCCGTATGAAGGCAGCACCTTGTTTGCGAAAGTCATCAATGTCTGGCTGCTCGGGCAGTTGCCCACCCAGGCGCATCGGAACCGGATCAAGCTGCTGACGGACCGCCTCAAGCTGGAAACGTTCCGGGTCGCCCGCGCGGGCCGCAAGGCACGGGTTTTCAATTTTGCCTGCGGGCCGGCCATCGAAGTTCAACGTTTCCTTGCCGATTTTCAATCCGCCGGGAAAACCGAACTGACGCTGGCGGATTTCAACCAGGAAACCCTGGATCATATCGCCAAAATCATCAGACGGATCAAAGAACGGTTTTCCCCGGACGCATCGGTTCAATTTCAAAGAAAGAGCGTCTATCAGGTTCTCAAGGAAGGCGCGGCCCGGTCCGCCAAAAAGCAGGAGTATGATTTGGTCTATTGCGCCGGGTTGTTTGATTATTTGCCGGACACCACCTGCAAACAATTGATGGAAGTTTTTTACCACTGGCTGGCCCCGGGCGGGCTGCTCCTGGTCACCAACGCCACCGACGCGCTGAACAACTCGAGGCCCTTTCGTTTCTCCATGGAATATATTTTGGACTGGTATTTGATCTATCGTAATAAAAACCAATTGACCAACGTGATTCCCGACGCCGCTGACCAGGATGATGTGAACGTGGTCGCCGAGAACGTCGGTGCCAACCTGTTTCTGGAAATAAGAAAACCCGACCATGCCTGAGCCCCTGGCCCATGCCGAAGAAATCCGGAAGGCATTTGCGGAATATGATCGCAATGTCAATCTCCACAATGTCCAGGTCGGTTGTGTCATCGGGGCGGTGTTTATGCCCGTCGGCACGATTCTGGATTATTGGGTTTACCGGCCGGATCTGGTTTATTTTCTCGAACTTCGCCTGCTGTGCGCGGTGCTCATTGGCATTTTTTGGTCGATTGCGATCACCTCCTTCGGCCATCGGCATTCCCGGAAACTGGGCGTGCTCCTGGCCATGTTCCCGGCTTTTTTCATCTCGTGGATGATTTATGCCACCCAGGGTGCCAATTCGCCGTATTATGCCGGGCTCAATATCGTGTTGCTGGTGGTGGGCATCGTGGTTCATTGGACGTTTCTCGAGAGCTTTGTCGCCGTTGGCCTGGTGATGCTGATGTATCTGGGGGCTTGTGCCCTGCATGGAACCTTTTTCCAGGCCAGCCTCGCGAACAATTTATATTTCCTGGGCCTGACGGGCATCGTCATTGTGACCGGCAGTTATTTCAACACCGGCCTGCGTTTCCGCGAATTCGCCTTGCGCTACGAATTGGACAAGAACCGCAAGGAACTGGAGGACACCAACCGGAAACTGGTGGAACTGGACCACATCAAGAGCCGGTTCTTCGCCAACATCAGCCATGAATTGCGCACGCCGCTGACCCTGCTGTTGTCGCCCCTGGAAACGCTGCTCCAGCGTTTTGCCGGCCAGGCCGACAACAGCGTCCATGAACTGCTGCTCACCATGCACTCCAACGGCATGCGCCTGTTGAAGCTGATCAACGATCTGCTCGACCTCGTCCGCCTGGAATCCGGCCGGATGGAAGTCAAAAGCGAGCCGATGGAGGTCGCGGATTTCATCAGGGGTCTGGCCAGCGCCGCCCGGCAGGTGGCGGAAGACAAAAAAATCAAACTGGAAACCTACATCGACCTCCGACTGGGAGTGGTGGCCTCCGACCGGGACAAACTGGAAAAAATCGTGCTGAATCTGCTGTTCAACGCGCTGAAGTTCACTCCTCCCGGCGGGCGCGTGGAATTGCGCGCCGAAAAGCAGGGCGAGGAAATCGTTTTTGTCGTCACCGACACCGGCATGGGGATTGCCGAAAAAAACCTGCCGTTTGTGTTCGACCGTTTCTGGCAGGCGGACGGTTCGTCGCAACGCAAGTATCAGGGCGTGGGCATCGGGCTGGCGTTGGTCAAGGAATTGACCGAGATGCAGCGCGGCAACGTGGTGGTGGAAAGCCAGGAAGGCAAGGGCACCACCTTCACCGTGCGGCTGCCTTATCAAAAAGCCGAGTTTCCGAGTCGGGAGTCGCAGGCCGAAGGTCCCGAGCGGCGGGACCGGGACCGGCGTGGTGGCCAAGGAGGAATGGCTGGCCAATTTGTACCGCCGCGCGGAACTGTTTCCGGCCATGGCGCCGTTGCAGGGCGCTGCCAAGCCGGTGGAACTGGGCAAACGCGGTCACCGGCCCAAGGTGCTGGTCGCGGATGACGAACCCGACATGCTGCGCTTTTTACAATCACAGCTCGACGAGGATTATGAAGTGCTCGAAGCGGTGGACGGCAGCAGGCGATCGAAAAGGCGAGGCAATTTCTGCCGGACATCATCCTGCTGGACATGATGATGCCGGAAAGGATGGCTGGCAGGCGTGCCGCGAATTGCGCAAACACGAGGAGACCGCCCTGATTCCGATCATCATGCTGACGGCGCGCGCGGATGAGGAGACCAAGCTGGCGCGCTGGAGGCGGGCGCCAGCGATTTTCTGCCCAAACCATTTTCCACCACGGAACTGCACGTGCGCATCAAAAACCTCGTGGAATCCCACGAATACCAGCGCAAACTTTCCAAGACAGAACCGGGCGCTTTCCATCCACCATCGAGCAACTCAAGGAAACGGAGTCGCAATTGGTGCAGATCCGAAAAACTCGCGTCGCTGGGCCGCATGAGCGCGGGCATCATCCACGAAATCAACAACCCGTTGAACTTCGCCACCACCGGCCTTTTTACCCTGCGCAACAAAGGCAAACAACTCGCGCCGGAGCAGCAGGCGGAATACGAGGAAATCCTGAATGACGTCGAGGAAGGCATCAAACGGGTGCAGCAACATTGTATCCGATTTGCGCATGTTCACGCACCCCGAAGACCGAGACCCTCCGAACCGGTGGAAGTCGCCGATGTGGTCAACTCGTCCTTGCGGTTTCTTGCCGGCGAATGGAAGGACAAGGTACGGGTGGAATCAAAAATTGATCCGGGCCAGACCGTCCGGGCCAACAGGAACAAATTGATTCACGTTCTGGTGAATCTGCTGCAGAATTCGTTGGACGCGATGCGACAAAAGAAATTTGAGGACGAAGCGCCGGCGATTTCGATCGAGGGCCGGATCGGAGGGCGACCGCAGCCTGATCATCGTGCGGGACAACGGCCCCGGCATCGAGCGAAAGCATCTGGACAAGATTTTCGATCCGTTTTTCACCACCAAGGATGTCGGCGAGGGCATGGGCCTGGGCTTGAGCATTTGCTACCGCATCGTCAAGGGATTCGACGGGCAGATCTCGGTCGAGACCGAGGTCGGCCGGTTTTGTGAATTCACCCTGGAGTTTCCCGCGAAGGCCAAACCGTCAGTCGAACCCGAAATTGAACATGGAGAACCTGTACGATTATAAAAAATTTGCGATCCTCTACGTGGACGATGAAGAGAAGTCGCTGACCAACTTCACGCGCGCCTTTGGGGACCAGTTCCGCATCATGACGGCAACGACCGCGCAGGGCGGCCTCAAATTGCTGGAGGAACACGCCGATGAAATCGGGCTGTTGATGACCGACCAGCGGATGCCCGGCGAAAAAGGGGTGTGGCTGCTGGAGCGCGCGAGGCAATTCCGTCCGCGGGTCATCCGCGTGCTGGTCACGGCCTTTGCCGACATGGATGCTGCCATCGCGGCCGTCAACAGCGGTGCGATTTACAAGTATGTTTCCAAACCGTGGGACCCGCCCCAGCTGGAACAAACCCTGAAGCGCGGGCTGGAATTTTTCATCGTGCAGTCCGAACGCGACCAGTTGCTGCGTGAAAAAATGTCCGTCCTGCACAACATGATGATTGCCGACCGCATCGTCAGCCTGGGACTGCTCGCCGCCGGATTGAGCCATCACATCCGCAATTCGCTGGTGGCCGTAAAAACCTTTCTGGATCTCGCTCCCGTCAAAATGAACGAGGAAAAGACGGATTTGCAGGGACTGCGCAATCCCGATTTCTGGAAGGATTACCACCAGAACGTCCAGTCGCAGATCGAAAAAATCAACGCCCTGCTCAAGGACCTGTGGACGGCGTCGTCCAATCCCTCGGCGCCATTTACCGACCAGGTCTCCTTGCACCAGATCGTCGGCGACACCATTCGTT
This sequence comes from uncultured Verrucomicrobiae bacterium, assembly GCA_963708525.1. Taxonomy (GTDB): domain Bacteria; phylum Verrucomicrobiota; class Verrucomicrobiia; order Limisphaerales; family UBA11358; genus UBA11358. The sequence goes on from CAVPTH010000010.1 coordinate 161,557, forward strand.
CCTTTAAAGAATCGTATGCCGCCCGGCGGATTGAAATTGAAAGCCGGATACCGGACGACCTTCCCTTGTTGCGGGTGGACAAGCCGAAATTCAGCCGGTTATTCGAGCTGCTGCTGAAGGAAGAACTGGCCATGCTGCCGGCCGGCAGCCGGGTCACGTTGAACTGCGGAATTGTCGGACGGCCTGTCCCCGGAAATTGTCGTTCAAATCAACGACAACGGGCCGGGCTTGCCGGAGGAGGCGTTGCGGGCGGTATTCGACCCGTTTGTGGTCCGCAGCCAGACGCCATCCGAATACGGCATCCATCTGATGGCTTGCTTCTTTATTGTGCACCATCATGGTGGAAAAATTGAAGCCCGGTCCCAGGCCGGTCAGGGCACGACTTTTACGCTCCACCTGCCGCTCCAGGCCGAACCTGTCGTGGCCTCGACCACGGATACGGACTTTCTCAGGAAGGCCCTGCTCAATGAGAATTTGTGGGAAAAACTGCTTAGTTCGGCCTGATTTTCCGACTTTCCACCCGGGTTTTGCCCGTTCCCGGCAAGATTAGATTGACCTTTCGCGTCAATTTGTGGATTATGATGGCCAGTGACTGGAATCGAGCGTCGCCGTCACTGGCTCAGAGCACAATGAAAACCATTTTGGTGTTGTCTCCTCATCCAGACTTCGCCGAAGTGATTCAGGCGGGTCTGAACCCGGAATCTTATCGGATCGTTCATCGCATTGGAGTTGAGGAAGCCGAGCCGCTATTGACCCACGGACTGGTTCGGGCCTGCATTCTGGATGTGGATCTCATTGGCGTTCAAGGAGTCTGGGTGATTGAGCGGCTCCGCCGGCGTGACGGTAAATGTCCCATCATTGCCTATAGCGCAGACAGCCAGTCGGAATGGGAAGAGGAAGCTTTCCTCAACGGTGTTACCCATGTGCTCACCAAACCGGTTCGTGCCCGATTACTTAACTCGTTGCTGGATCGCCTCTGGTCGGCACCTTCCTATCTGCAACCACGCACCACGCAAGCCGCCGCGCCGACTTCCGTGTTGCCGCCCGCCGCCATCTCCCGCCCGGTGGAATCGCTTTCGGGCCGTTACGCCAATGCATCACAAACCTTGAGCGTCCTCCGCGATTTTTCGTCCATCCTCACACATTCCCTGAATGCCGAGGCCATGCTCAAACAGTTCCTGTTGTTCCTCCGCGAAATTTTCAGTGTGAACCGCGCCGCCATTTTTTTGAACCGCCCGGTCCTGCCGCTGGGCGAATCGGTGTCCATGGGCCGGAATCACGGATTGCGCGCCACCGCTGCGATCGGGCTTTCGTCGGGTTTGCTCGATAATTTTGAACTATCCCTCGAGGCCGGCATCGGTGGGCAACTGGTGCGGCTGGGCCGGATTCTCCGTCACGACAGTGATGAGGCCCGGGCCGACACCGAGGCGCAAAAGGAATTCGAATTACTCGGCACCCAGGTCGCCGTCCCGGTGCTCGATCGCGAAACCGTCGTGGGCGTCGCCGTGTTCGACGGCCGTGTCACCGGTGAACCACTGGTCAACACCGAGCTGGAACTGATTTTTCACTTGCTCGAACAGGTCGGCCTGGCCTTGCGTAATATCTGGCTGCATGACCAGCTGGCCGGCAATCACGAGATGATGACGGATGTGTTGCGAGAGCTCAGCAGCGCCTGTGTCGTCGTGGGGCGCGACCTCCGCGTGCTTCACGCCAACAAGGCCGCCCGTCGCCATTTTGGTCACAAAAACCGGCGGACCGGTGAGCTGGAATTCAGCGATTTGCCACAGGTGCTCGGCGCGAAGATTTATCAGGTCCTGCACACGGGCGCCGCGATGGGGCCTTTCCGTTATGAGCCGGAAAACTCGCCGGGCACTGTGTACAGCGTTCACGTCGTGCCGTTTCAGCGCGGGAATTCCACTGTGCCGGTTTCCGCGCTGCTGACGGCGGAAGATCTCACGCAGAGCGAGCAATTGCGCCATTTGGAAGTGGAGGCCGCCAATCTTCGCCTCATCAAAGCCATGGCCGACCGGCTGGCACATGAAATCGGCAATGCCATGGTGCCGCTCTCCACTCATCAGCAGTTGCTCGGTGAAAAATTCCGGGACGCGGAATTTCGCAAATCGCTCGATTTCGCGCTGGCCGACGGCGTCAAGCGCGTCTCCCGTCTGCTGAATCAGATGCGGTTTCTGGCGCGGGAGAGCGAGCCGGAACCGCAGGCTTTCCCGGTCGAACAACTCATCGAGGACGCCTACCAGGAGGCGCGCAAGCATCAACCGACCGAAAAGGCCCAGTTGTTATACGAGAATGGCGGTAAACCCATCGTCATTACCGGTGATCGCGCCGCCTTGAAACACGCGCTGGCGGAAATCATGTTGAACGCCCTGCAGGCTAATCCCCGGGAACCCAAAATCGGCGTGAAACTGCACACCAACCCCGATCACACCGGCGGACGCGAGCTGGAGATTGAGGTGCAGGACAACGGCACGGGATTTACCACAGAAACGGCGCAGAAAGTGCCTTCACCCTTTTTCACCACACGAAACGTCGGCCTGGGCCTGGGCCTGACCGTGAGCCGGAAAATCATCGAGACGCACCACGGCAAACTGGAAATCGTCCCGCCCCAGGCCGGCCAACACGGCACCGTACGCGTCCTGCTGCCGATTGACTCCCGCTCCACTATGGCTGCGTAAGCGAATGGTCGGCGGGGTGCCCGGCTTCCACCCAGGGCAGCTGGTTCAAAGTGATGGCCTGGTCGCAGTTGTAGGTGGCACGTATGCCCCGCGCCGTGGCCCCGCCCTCAGTGGGATCATCCCAAACCATAAACCACGTCCATCGCGGTTGCTCTTTTAGAACTTCCGGCGAGGGCACGGTGCCGACTTCCGCCAGCGCAATCGGCTTGTCCCTGGCCACCGCGAGCAGCTGGTCGTACTGATCTTTGGCGAAGTTGGTGTGGTAGATGTCCGTGCCCAAAACATCCACGACATCATCCCCGGGATAACAGGTCCCGTAGGGATCCACATTCGGCGGCGTCGCTTCGTTCGCGCCATAAACCCAGACCAGGTTGTTCAGTTTATGGAAATTCACGAACCGCTCGAACAGCATCCGGTACAATTTCTTGTAACCGTCGGGCCCCGGTTTTTTGCCCCACCAGAACCAGCCGCCGTTCATTTCGTGATAGGGCCGCCAGAGCACCGGCACGTGTGCGTCGCGCAACTGTTTGAGATACCAGGCGATAACGTCCACCTGCGATTTCCAGCGTTCGTTGATCTCCGTTCCCGGTGTAATCAAATCGTGCCATTGCTCATCGGTCAGCTTGCCTTGAATGGAATCCTTGAACTTTACCGGCTCATCCTCAATCGGTCGCACCGCGTGCCACATGAGCACAATGAGGTAACCTTCGCGATATTTCTGGATCGCTTCATCGACGATCTGCTGGCGGAAATTGATGCCGTCCCAGGTGCCGGGCGAATCGAAACCGAAGTCCATCCCGAATACCGCCGGAAAATTCCCACCGGCACGTTGGGCCTCGATCAGGCGCGCCGAGCGCAACAACGGCACGGCATGCTGGCCGGTCAACGTGTGGTTGCCCGAAATACTGTAGAGATATTGCAACAATTGCACCGCCTCCAGTGAAGCATTGGGCGTGACTGGTTTCACGGAAGCCGGAGCCGGGTCGTCCGCAAAAAGCGTGGAGGGGGCTGCCGTACAGAAAAATCCGAGAACAAGCCCGATGGCAAGTGGTTTGAGGTTCATGGTTTGGACATTAGACTTCCGTCTTCTCCTGAGTCAACGCCATTTCCCGACATACGCTTGCCATCGACAATGCTCGAAGGCGGTATCCGGGTTAGTGTAACGGCCCGGGTCAATCACTGGCTTCGGAAACGAGGTTATTTTCCTTCCATCCCTTTCAAGTAGGCCAAGATCAGTTCGGGCAAATCACGGCTGTAACCGCCTTCCAAAACACTGAACATGGGCACGCCGGGCTTGCTCAACGATTGGCCGAGCCAATAAAAATCCTCGGGCTCCAATGAACCATTGCCGATCGGATCACGCACATAAGCATCAAAGCCGGCGGATACGGCGATCAGATCGGGACGGAAATCTTTCAGGTCCTCCAGCGCCCGGGCAAGTGTGGCCCGATACGTTTCGCGCAGCGTGCCCGGCAAAACGGGATAATTGAAACAATTTTTGCCGACATTCGCAGCACCGGTGCCGGGATAAAAGGGATACAGGTGGATGGAAAAGAACGCGATACCGGGTTGGTTGAGCAGAATGGCTTCCGTACCGTTGCCGTGATGCACGTCGAAGTCGAAAACCGCAACGCGTTTGGCACCGGTCGCCGCGGCCTCCCGCGCCGCTATGGCGATATTGTTTAAATAACAAAAACCCATGGCCGACTCGCGCGTGGCATGATGGCCGGGGGGACGCATCAGACTGAAAACTTTTTCGCCATTGCGCGCCGCGTTCAAGGCGTCCAGCGCCGCGGCGGCGGACGCGTGCGCATAATTGGAAATGTTTTCGTAATACGGCGTGTCTCCATCAAAGTCCTCGGCAATTTTCAGACGGCCGAGCAGCTCGGGTGTGTGTGCGCGCAAAATTTGTTGCTTCGTCCACTTCGCCCGGCGCAGCCCAGACGAGCGGCAGTTCAACTTGTTGTTTCAAATTCGCAATCGTGGCGGTAATCCGTCGGGGGTTTTCAGGGTGACCATAGCTGGAGTAACCGGCGCAGCGTTCGTCCGTGATGATTTTCACAACAGAAATTAAGCACGAACGGGCGCGAATGAACACCAATTATTGGATTTTGCCCATCGGATGTCTTTGGCATTTTGATCCCGTGATAACGAATACCACCGCCACCCGGATAGCTGCCGTCACCGGCTTTCTGGCCGTGGCGCTGGGCGCGTTCGGCGCTCATGGCATGAAGACCATTCTGGCGCAAAAGGGCACGGCCTCGATTTGGGAAACGGCGGTTTTTTACCATTTCATTCATGCCGTGATGCTGTTTGTGTTGGCGGAACGAAAACCAATGGCCGCCGGACCGTGGTGGTGTTTTTTGGCGGGCATTGTGGTTTTTTCCGGTTCGCTTTATCTGTTGGCGCTGACCGGTGTGCATTGGCTGGGCGCCATCACACCGATTGGCGGGATCGGTTTTTTGGCGGGATGGCTCTGGCTGGCAATCCATGCCGGATGCAGGAAGACTTGAGAAGCACCGGAAAGACTGGTGGGCCCGACAGGATTTGAACCTGTGACCAACCCCGAAAGCTTTCGGGGCTGCTCTATCTGCCTGACTGAATGCGGCGTCTCTCCAGAAGCATGAGGGCGAGACTGGGATTTTTCTTTCGCTTCATTTCGCGCTCCAAGGCACGGGCTCCTGGCAGAGAATCCAGTTCCAAGGACGCTGCCAATTCGAGGGGCTGACCCAAGCGACGGGTGGAGTAAGTGTGCCCTTGCCGGTGCTGTTCCAGTCGCCGGTTCAAATCCGTGGTTGAGCCGATGTAGTAACGGCCTGAAGCCCCGCGCAGCACGTAAACCCATGCCATAATCCAAATGGTGGGCCCGACAGGATTTGAACCTGTGACCAAGCGATTATGAGTCGCCTGCTCTAACCGCTGAGCTACGGGCCCGGAAACGTCCCCAACAAATACCGGAAGCACGAGCAATTGACAATTTGAGATGCTGACGATTTGAACCTCTCGCAAACCAACGGATCACGTTGAACACCGACCAACCCCGAAGGCCTTCGGGGCTGCTCTAACCGCTGAGCTACGGGCCCGGAAACGCCCCCCAACAAATACCGGAAGCATGAGCAATTGACAATTTGAGATGCTGACGATTTGAACCTCTCGCAAACCAACGAATCACTTTGAACACCGACCAACTCCGAAGGCCTTCGGGGCTGCTCTAACCGCTGAGCTACGGGCCCCACCCGTATGAAAATAGACCGGTTCTCGCCGAATGGAAACCCGTGTTCCGAGGCATTTAAACATCAATTTTCATTGCGGCCTGAGGCCCAAGTTGTTTTGTTTCTCCACGGCGTGAACATCACGAATCTAAATCCCGACACGGACATCGGGGCCAGTGGATGGCTCGTGGCAGTGGACAACCACCGGCTCCTGCTCGATGCGGGCATGCATCCGAAGCGCGAAGGCCGCACCGGTTTGCCCCTGTTCAACAAGGCGGGAGGCGGCGACCTGGATGCCATTGTGATTTCACATTGCCATCACGATCACGTCGGCGCACTGCCGGTCGCGGCGCGTCATTTCCCCAGGGCACACGTGCTGATGACGGAACTGAGTTATTTCATCGTCGAACGCGTGTTGCACAATTCGGTAAACGTGATGGTGCGTCAGCGCGACGAATTGGGCATCCGCGAATACCCGCTCTACACGCATGACGAGGTGGACGACCTCGCGCCGCAGTTCCAGGGTTTCAAGTACAACCGGCAAATCGAATGGGCCGCGTTTCAAAAATCGCGCGCAGGACTGCCTTCGCCCACGCTGGAATTTTTCGACGCCGGTCACACCCTCGGTTCGGCCGGCGTGCTGATTCGCGGCAGAAAGGAAACGCTTTTTTATACCGGTGACGTTTGTTTCCATGATCAGACCATTCTGCGGGCGGCGCGGTTTGAAGACGTGAAGGCCGACGTGATGATAATGGAAACCACTCGCGGCAACCGCGTTATCCCTCCCGGATTTTCCCGCGAAAACGAAATCGAACGGCTGGTCGTGGCGATTCACCAGGCGCTCAAACGCAAGGGATGTGTGTTGATTCCGTCGTTTGCGCTGGGTCGCACCCAGGAAATGCTGGCGCTGCTGGCGTTATTGATGCGCGCCGGGAAATTGAAGCCCCAGCCGTTGTACATCGGCGGGTTGGGACGCGTATTCACGGAAATCTACGACCTGGAGGCGCATCGCACCCATCGCCAACATACCAACCTCCAATTGCACGAGGCGTTGGAGCTCATTGTCCTGGAAAAAGGCCAGGCGGAAAAAATGAAACTGGGCGGCGGGCGGATTTTTGTCATTACGGCCGGGATGATGAGTGAGAACACCGCCGCCCATGACCTGGCGATGCGCATGATCGGGGACGAGCGCCAATCCATTTTCTTTGTCGGATACGCCGATCCGGACACCCCGGGCGGCCGGCTAAAGGCGGCCAAGCTCGGTGAAACCTTTGTGTTCAGCCCGACTGCCGGACGGGTCACGCGTCATTGTGAGCTACAGGATTTTGATTTGACGGCGCACGCAAACCGGGAGGATTTGCTGGATTTCGTGGGTCAGGTCTCACCGCGCGCGATTTTGCTCGGGCACGGCAGCGACGATTCGCGGGCATGGTTCGAGGACCAGATCCGGGAGCGCCACCCGAAAATCAAGGTCATCCAGCCTCAGCCCGGCGCCCCGGTAGCCGTTTGACCCAACCCCCGGCGAATGAGCTCTTGCCGACAGCGACGGGCCAGCCGCGCCATCAACCGTGTCCGCTGACAATATTGCCCAGGTTGAAAATCGGCAGGTACATGCAGACGACCATGGATCCGATCAGCAATCCCAGGAAGACAATCAGGATCGGTTCGAGCAAGGACATCAGGCCCGAAAGCATCGCTTCAACTTCCTCGTCGAGAAAGTTGGCAACGCGTTCAAGCATGTTGTCAATATTACCGGTTTGCTCGCCGGCGCTAACCATGCGGACAACCATGGCGGGGAAAATGGGATGTTTGCTCAAGGCATTCGCGATCCCTTCGCCTCGTTCAATATCGCCGGCCGAACTCTTAATGGCTTTTTCCATGACGGTGTTGCCGACAGTTTGAGAAACAATCTGCAACACTTCGAGAATAGGCACACCGCTGCGGATGAGGGAGGCCAGCGTACGGGTAAAACGGACAAGGCAGATTTTATGCGCAATCGGGCCAAAAACCGGCATCTTGATGCGATTTCGGTCCCAGAAGTCACGACCGGTCTTGGTTTTAAGGAAATACATCCAGGCATAAACCAGCGCCCCCAAGGCCATCAGGACGAAGAGAAGGTAATGGCCCACAAAATCGCTCAAAGTAATCAGAATTTGGGTAGGTGCCGGCAATTTGGCGCCAAAGCTTGAGTAAACGTCCTTAAAAACGGGGACTACTTTCACCAAAAGGAAGATGGTGATGCCGATGGCCACCGTACTGACGACGAGTGGATACATCATTGCGGATTTGACTTTACGGCGGAGCCGGGCGCTGCTTTCCAGGTAAGTTGCCAGCCGGGCCAGAATTTCCGCCAGCAAACCACCCTTTTCACCCGCTGATACCATGGAAAAGTAAAGTTTGCTGAAGGTTTTGGGGTGTTTTTGCAATGCCTCGGAGAAGCTTTCGCCGCTTTCCACCCGCGTACAAACGTCCCGAATCACGTCGCGCATGACTTTGCTGGTGGCCTGGTCAGCCAGCGCTTGCAGGGATTGCACAATGGCGATACCGGCATCAACCATCGTCGCCAATTGACGGGTGAATACCACCAGTTCGTTCAGCGAGACCTTCCCGCCCTTGGTTCTGCCCTTCTTGGAAATTCTCTCCGCAATGGAAACCACCAGCAGGTTCCGGTTTAACAAGGCGGCCACGGCGGCCTGTTCGGTGGCGGCTTCGACTGAACTGCGGATTTCGCGACCGCTGGCGGTCTCACGGGCGGTGTAAGAGAAGATGCCATATCAATTTGGTGGTAGAACGTGTTGCCTGTCAGGTTGCATTGTTGCTATTCGTTTAATTCCAACTTTTCTCGGGGCATTTCCAAAGCAGTCTTTATTCCAAGTTCACCAGCGTTAATTGGTTCCAGCAAACACCTTTACCATGTCCAATTCCTGCCCAGAAACGGGTCAAAAAACTGGTTAAAACCGCAAGCTGCTTATTGTAAAAGTGTTGTGCGCCGGCGATTCCCCAAAAAAAATGTTGTCAAATGGCCAGTTTTTCCCTATTTTCACCCACAATTGCACCATGCGGTGCCGGGGTAAACTGTCTTTTACCCTGAAGTGCACAGGCACAAGGCAGAAAACATCAACAAACAACATCGGAGGAACCAGATGAAGTTTAATAAATGGACAGTAGGTCTGGCGGCGATCGGGGTGGTCAGCCTCGCCTCGGCCGCTCGTGCAGACGAAAAAATGAACGCTGTGCAAACAGCGCTCTCCAACACCACCCTCAGTGGTTACGTCGATACCGCGGCAATTTGGAGGCCGAGTAGCGACTTGAAAAATGGTGGTGGCCCTAATATACCCGCCCAGGCTTTTTCGAAAAATGACGGGTTTTATTTGAATGCCGTTGATCTGACGCTTGATCATCCTGAGGACGAAAGCCCGTGGGCAGCCGGTTACCATGCTGACGTTATGATGGGACCGGATGCGGTGCCAGGTCTAACTGGCTTCGGAGTTGGTGGGACCGGAGTTGCTGCAGCCGGGACCTCGGGCGCAAGTATCCGTCAGGCCTATGTCACCTTGCGCACCCCGGTGGGCAATGGTTTGGACTGGAAAATGGGTGTTTGGGACACCATTGTTGGTTATGAATCCAACAGTGACCCGCTGAATCCCAACTACACACGCTCTTATGGCTATACCATTGAGCCGACGACCCATACCGGTATTCTGGCCACCTACAAAATAAATGACATGTTCACCGTTCAGGGTGGAATTGCTGACGATTCCAACGTAGCGGGAGCTCCAACTGGCATCAATGGGGTTTCCTCGATCGAGTCTCAAAAGGCATACATGGGTGACGTGCAGTTTACCGCACCGGACGATGCCGGCTTTATGAAAGGGGCTACCATTACCGCGGCGATCATTACCTATGCTGGTAATTCCACTGAGGCGGTACCGTTGGCGGACCAACTCCGGGAGGAGATGGCAGCACCAGCTTCTATGTTGGCGGCACCATTCCAACCCCGATGACGTCCCTCAAAGCGGGAGCGTGTTTTGATTATCTTGACCTCCACAATGGCGATACCACCGGCGGTGGCAGCAACGACAATGTTTGGAACGTTGCGGTCTACACCTCGTATCAAGCATCGGAGAAGCTGACACTTAACTTCCGCGGTGAATTCCTGAATACGGAAGGGCTGACAGCCGCTGATGCTGCCTCAATTTTCGGAGGCAATACTTCTACAGCTAGCACACTTGCAAGTGGTCTGGGTACAGCTCAATTAGGTTACTCAGGAAACAAAGTGGAAGAACTTACCGCCACGGCCCAGTACAATCTTTGGGCGAACGTGATCAGCCGCTTGGAACTCCGCTGGGATCATGCTGAACACAATCAGCCCTTTGGCGCCAACGATGCTGGCAATCCTTACCGGGGAAACGACTTCCTCGTGGCCCTGAACGTAATCTATCAGTTCTAATTTAAATCGGAACGTCACAGCCCCTTCCGCCAAAACCGGAAGGGGCTTTTTATTGGGTTTGCAGCTACAGAACATCCACTACTCCAAAGCGGTTCAAATAATACTGTGGCCGGGTCTGCTCAATCCCTGGTAGGGCGGCGCTGCTGCGCCGCTGGCGTTGCGGCGGCAACGTCCTACCCTGGAATGGCTACAGTTTTTCCTGAACCCTCTAGCTCATCAAATCTCGCGCTTCCGGGAGACGACGGTGCTTCAGTAGCCCCGCCCACCGGATTGTAGCAATAACCGGCAGCAACAATACTTGGCTTTACCACCGTCCCTGCCTCATAATCCGCCGCCCAGAATGCAATTCATCCGCGACATTTACGCATCGAACCGGGCGGCCCGGCAGCCCGCCGGCGTGGCCGAAGACTCAACCCTGGCAGAGGCTGGCAATGGCGTTGACCGCAAATCCCAAATTAAAACCGCAAACACTCCGGCGCGGCGAAGGCCCGTTATCTCCTTTGAATTCTTCCCCCCAAAGACAGATGAAGGGGATCGGAATCTCCTCGAAAAGCACATCCCGGCGCTATCCCAGGCCAAGCCGGATTTCTGCTCGGTTACCTACGGCGCGGGCGGCAGCACCCGCGACAAGACGTTGATGATTGTGGACCGGATTCAGCGGGAACACGGCCTGACAGCACTGGCGCACCTCACCTGTGTCAACCACACACGCGAGCAGGTGGGCGAGTTGCTCGAACGCATCCGGAACCTTGGCTGCCGGAATATCCTTGCCCTGCGCGGCGATCCACCCGGCGGGGAGGAATTCAGCCCCACTCCCGGCGGTTTTGAATTCGCCTCGCAATTGGTAAAATTCATCCGGGAATCCGGGGATTTCTCCGTCGGAGTCGCCGGTTTTCCCGAAGGCCATATGGCCTGTAAAGAGGGCAAGCACGCCGATTGGCGACATCTGCAGGAAAAGGTCGGCGCCGGTGCAGACTTTGTGCTGACCCAGCTGTTCTTTGACAACGCCGATTACTTTGAATTTCGGGATTACCTGGCGGACCGGCTGGGAGTACGCGTGCCACTCGTGCCCGGAATCATCCCGATTTTGAGCGCAGCCCAAATTACGAAATTCACCCGGCTTTGCGGCGCCAAAATGCCTCCCGCTTTGGGTACCCAATTGGACAAACTCGGCAATGATGATGCCGCCGCCGTGGAATTGGGTATTGCCTACGCCACCCGCCAGTGCGCCGAATTGCTCGACGCCGGCGCGCCGGGCTTGCATTTCTACACCCTGAATAAGTCGTATTCGACCGTGCAGATCCTGAAAAATCTCGGGCTGGCGACTTAGCCCGGGTTTCAGGACAGCGGTCGGGTTGAATTCGTCCAAACTTTCGCCCGAACGCGCATCACAACCCCAAATTCCCCAGCACAATGCCGATCACGCTCAACGGCCCCTGGTCCTCCAGGCTGTCAGCAGCCTTGTCCACCTTTTGCAGAGTCACTTTCGCATTCTTGTAGAATTCCTGGTCGTTGACCAGTTTGCCGATCGAACCCTGTCCCTGATTAATTTTCTGTAAAACCTGATTCAGGTTCGTCATGGAGGAGGCGGTCGCCGTGTAGAGTGTTTCGTCGGTCATGAGTTTACCAATGGTCCCCCGGCCTTCGCTGACCCCTTGGACGACCTGTCGGGCAGCCACCACAGTGCCCTGCAGATTGGTCACGGCGGACAACGTTGAATCGTAAAATGTGTCCGAGTAAATCATCCGACCAACGCTCCCCTGTCCACTGGCAACCTGGCTGGAGATGGCCTGGATATTCGAGATGGTGGCGCTGAGGTGTCCGGAATTTTGCCGGATCAAATCGGTCAACGGCCCCAACAGATTGTTGATGGTGTCACCGGTAAACCCTCTCATGGCATTTTGGATGCCGGTGGCCGCATCGTTCAGCTTGCCCATAATGGCGTTCAGATCCGGCTGCTCGACGGTGCCCAAAACGGCGCCATCCACCGCTTGCGGCGCGTCCGGGGAACCAAAATCAATGGAGACGAAATTCTGCCCCATCAATCCCGTGAACCGGATGGAGGCCTGGCTGTCCGTCTTCACCATCGTACCGCTGTTTAATTTCATGGTCACCCGGACTTTGTTGTTCTCGAGCCCGACCTTCTCCACTCGCCCGATTTCCACGCCGGCCATTTTGACACTGTCACCGGCTTTTAATTCCTGGGCGGTGATGAACAGGGCACTGAGATGGTAGCCGCGCTGAAAGAAAGCGATTCCACCCAGCGTTTCGACAATGAACAAGGCGGCAATAATGACCAACACGGCAAAAACGCCCAGTCGGGTTTCAAGAGAATTTTTCATAGGTTTTACGGGGATTCGTGTTGAAAATCGGCATGCAAAAATTTCTGCAAGATTGGATCATTGAACTGTTTCACCTCATCCGGAGTGCCAATGGTCAGGATGCGGCCGTCATGGATGACCGCAATACGGTCGGCAATGCCGAAGGCAAGGTCGCGGTCGTGCGATACCACCAGCGAGGTGACGTGGATCTCTTGTTTGAGTTTTACAATTTCGCGTCCGATGACCGCGGCCGAAAGCGGGTCCAGCTCGCTGGTCGGTTCATCATAGAGGATTAATTGCGGCTCGATGACCAGCGCCCGGGCAATGGCCACGCGCTTCTTCATCCCGCCGGAAAGTTCATTGGGCATCTTGTCGGCGGTATCTTTGAGGCCGACCGCTTCGAGCTTCTCGGCCACCACGCGCGCAATTTCTTCGGGCGGTTTGAGCTGGTGTTCGGTCAGGTAAAGGCCGACATTTTCACCGACGGTCAGTGAATTGAGCAGGGCACCGGATTGAAAAACCAGCGCCATCCGGTATTTGGCGGCGATTTCGGGGGTTTGAATGGATTCGCCATTGATGAGAATTTCACCTTCATCGGGTGGTTCCAGGCCGATGAGATGCTTGAGCAGGACGCTTTTGCCACTGCCGCTCGGTCCCATGATGACGAAAATTTCTCCCGGCTGGACCGCGAAATCAATGCCCCGGAGCACCTCCTCACCGCCGAAACTTTTGAACAGGTGACTCACCTGAACGCTCACACCGGAAAGATTGTTCGTTACACTGTTCATTATTTCAAAAGAATGCGCGTCAGCACGTAGTCAAAAATCACGATCAGGACAATGGAATTAACGACCGCTTTGGTTACTGACCGGCCGATGCCGCGCGGTCCGCCGATGGTGGCCAGACCCTGGTGACAGGAAACCGCGCCGATGATCAGCGCGAAACAAAAGCTTTTGAATACGCCGTTGGCCACATCCTTGAGTTCCACCACATCCCGCAAGTCGGAGTAAAATGCCCGGAAAGGAATCCCCATGTGGCTGTTCAGGTCGGCGACCACCGCACCGCCGAACCAGCCGACCAGGATCGAAAAGACCACCAGCATCGGCAACGCCACCGCCATGGCCACCATGCGCGGCAATACCAGGTAGTGAATCGGGTCAATGTTCATCGTACGCAACGCGTCTATTTCCTGATACACGCGCATCGAGCCGATTTCCGCCGCCATGGCCGAGCCAATGCGGCCGGCGATCAGGATTGCCATCATCACCGGCGCGAGTTCCTTGGCAATGGAAATGCCGACCACACCGCCGATGGCACTGGAAAGGCTGCGTTCGGCCAGCACCGGACCGGTCTGCAGGGCGATGACGGCGCCGATGAAGAACGACAACACGCAAACCATCAACAGGCTGGCGTTGCCGATTTCAAAAAACTGATCGAACACCTTCCGCCGCTGGCGCCAGGCCAGCGGCAGGGCCACCATCGTGCGCCAAAACAACAGAATAATTTCGCCGATGTTCTCAAACATAACGTTGCTCGAAGGCAGAATGTAGAAGGTGGGAAGCAGAATTACCAGCCGCAGGTGACATCGATTTCCACTTCTTCTTCAGTCTGTACCCCGGTTGTTTCATGGATGGTTCTCTGGTTTCGACTTGATGATGGGAATATAAAACAAGCGTACGCATTTCCCTCCCGGACTCGATTGATACTGGAAAAGGCCGAAAATAAGCGAACATTTTCGGGAGGCCGGCGCCGTGTCGTAACGGTACAAATTCCACAACAGGGACTGGCTTGACGTACCGCGTTTGGGGCTGCTTTCCGCCCGCCATACCGACCATAGAGGCGACCAATTGCGTTCGATGGCAAGATTTGCCGACAGCACCGGCTCAATCGGTGCAATAATTTGCAGTCGTTCATTTCCATCGAAATCCCGCCGATGGGTAAACAAAGGCCACAAATCCAGCCGATGTCGCTGGGTCCCGGTCTCCAGGTTCTTTTCTGTCATATTTACAAACAAATAAATCAGGATACGCCTGCGCTGGTAATCCAAAGTTCCAGCATGGATGCCTTTATACTGGTAAAGCGGCCAAAGGTAGTAATCGATTTCCAGCTCGTTATTGTGCGACTGATTGAAGAACGGCCAGAAACGCGTCGTGGTTTTGCCCGGGCCCCGCGAGATCACCACCACCGGATACGGCATCTGCCACTCACGATATTTCTGGCCGCGATCGTCAACCCAGGTGAAAAAGGGCCATAACACGGAGGTCGAATCACGTTTGGGCGAGCGCAGCAGGCTGTAAAACGGCAGGTCGGCCCGGTATCTCGTCGGATTCTCGCTGCCGATGCCGATATTTTGTGAAAAATGGATCGGCCAGAGTGCGAAAAAATTATCGTGGCCGGGAATGATTTCAAGGTCGCCAAACCCGTTGGTCCGCGCGGTCACGTCCTTGTGTTCGTTACCCACCAGTGGCCAGACCTGCCAGCCGTTCAGGCCCTCACCGTGGTGCACATCGAAAATCGGATAGAGATAGTTGTCCGTAACCATGTCCCGCCTGTGGGTCTGGCTGTACAGGGGAAACAGCACCACAAATATTTCGTCGCGGAACAGCCGGCCCTTGATGGTCCCGTAGAACGGGAAAAACGCGGTATAATTGTCCTCCGGATTTGGTGATCGCTGCCGGAAAAAGATCGGGAAAAGCGTGATCCGACGATTTACTTGAAGGTCACGCGGGCTTTCACCTCCGGAAAAACTGAACAACTGCACAAACTGCCATCGGTATTGAGTTCCATAACGCCGGTACGTTATTACCGGGTAAAGAAAATCGTCCTCCTGCTTATCAACCGCGGAATCCAGGTCGAATGAAAGCAGGGGTGGAATGGCCCATACCTTTTCCGAATCGCTTTGCTGGTTGTAGAAGAACGGGCCCAGTGCTTCGGTTCGGGATCCCGAATCCAGCGTCAACCCAAATTGACTGAACAGCGGCCCGGCGACAAAATCATCCACGCCGAAAGCGAGCAAGGGAAAACTTGACATGGCCAGCCACGAACAAATTTTTAAATAGAAGCTGAATTTCTTACTGTTCATCAAGCTGGTCAGTATTAAAACACATCTGCGTTAACGTTATTGTATATCCGTTTTACTCTGTTTTTATTGTTTCAGAGCTATTTTTAACATTGATATTGACTTTCCACTGAATTCCTTTAATTTTGCTTTTCACTTGAGGTTTTTTGACCTCGGTTCCTCCTGACCCAGTGTCGACGATGTTTTGTCGGCACTGGGTTGATTCGTTTGCATTAATGGGCGCAGACGTCCAAGTAAATTAATCAACGCCGGCAGAAAAGTCAGTCCTGCAATCATACAGGTAGTAATACCGGTCGCCATCACACAACCCAGGCTATACATGCCGTAATGCTGGGCCAGGACAAGGCTGCCGAATCCGGCAATCGCCGTCAATCCGGACACCAACACGGCTTTGCCGGTACTCCGCGCCAGGATGTTTGGCGTATGCTCCTCGGCAAATCGATTCAGAATATGAATGCCGTTGGTCACGCCGATACCAATTAGCAACGGCAAGGTCATGATATTCGCCAGGTTGAAGGAAACGCCGAAACATCCCATCAATCCGGCCAGCCAGAGCGAACCAATCGCCACCGGCAACAGGGACAGGATTACCGCCAGCAGACTGCGAAAGTGAAAGAGCACCAGGAGGACAATCGCCCCGAGGGAATACCACGCCGCCTGGACATAACTGTTTCTGAGCAACGTCTCATACTCGTAGAGCTGCACCGGGGTGCCGGTGGCATCCGGGTCCACCGTCCGCAGATCAGCGACAAATTTCTCCTGATTGTCACGCTGCCAGACGTCGTTCTTGGGGTAAATCTGCAACAGAATCTTACCGTTAATCCCGGCAAACCGATCCCGCAGCGCCGACGGCAGATCTTCCACCCGCAATGGCGCCGTGTCGTCCTGCGCCTGCAAGGATTCAAACGTTTCACGAACGTCGTTGAATAACGCCTGCTGGAACACCGCCAGTTCTGCCGCGTGTTTCTCGACGGCCGCGCTGTCCCCCGCCAGCATGGTCTTGCGCAAATTCTCAATCGCCTGCTGCAACGCTACGAACTCCTTCGCCAGTTCGGGATCGTTGCTTTGTACCGTGTCCCGCGCCCAGCCCGCGTAACCGTAAAGTGAATATAAGGCCTGGCTGAGCTCATAAACATTGACCGGTTGCGGGTCGGGCGCGTTGAATTTCAACGGTGCCACCTCGCGCTTGACGTTCCGGATGAGGGCGAGTTTCCGTATCTGCACTTGCTCGCGAAAATCGTTGAGCAGGTCTAACGGTGGTTCGATGTCAGCCACCGAAGGCAAAGTCTGGATTTTTTTCTCCAACTCGATGGCTTGATCCAGCGAATCGGCCACCACCGCGCCGTACAGCACAGACTTGTCGGCCGAATTAATCAGTTTTTGCGAATAGACCACAGAAGCCAGGTGGTGGGGCTGCAACTTGAAAAGATTATAATCGAATCGAACCTTGCCCTGCAGGATCTGCGCCCACCCCAATCCACAGAGGACAACGGTGACGATGATGACCGTTATCGGACGTTGCAACCAGAAGTTTTCGATGCGTGCGCGCGCTTCATCCTCGGTGGTCCGATGGTCAATGACATTTTGCCGGCCCCGCAACAACAGCACCGGCAACAGGGTCATCATGGGCACAAGACAAAGCAACAGGCCGCAACCGCAGATGATGCCCATTTCCTGAATTCCACGGAAATGGGTAAAGGCCATCGCCAGGAAAGCCCCCGCCGTGGTCAGAGCACCGGTAAAAATGCCCTGGCCGGTGAAAACCATCGCCTTGGTCAGTGCGGCCTCTTCCGTTTTGCCGTGGCGTAATTCCTCCTCGTAGCGGGTAATCAGGTGCACCCCAAAATCAATCGACAGCCCGATGAGCATCGGCACGAAGGTGATCGTCAGAATGTTCAAATGTCCGATCGTCAACGTCGTAAACGCCAGCGTGTACGCCACCCCGATCACCAGGCAGATCGTCGCTTTGATCGGCCGGCCGGTCTCATTGTAGCCATAAATGAAAACCAGGGCACAAAGGATCAGCGACACGATGCTCGCCAGGGTCACGTCCTTCTGCGATTGCTTCATCTGGTCGTAATCCAGAACCGGTTCACCCGTCAGGCCGACGTTCAGACCGGGCACCTCCACTTGAGTTTCTTTTATCAACTGGCGCAATCGCTCTATGGCCTCGCCGTTGAGGGCTTCGCTCGGTGCATGCGCCGTCAGCAGAAAAATCCGGTCATGATCAAAGGTGATGTATATATCCGAAATCGAGCCTCCGCTGAACAATGCCGCTACGCCCGGCGAAGGGGGTTTGCCGTACATGTGCAAACAGGCATTGGCCTGGGTCAGGATGCGGGTCAATACGGGCACCGCCTGGACCAACGCCGCGGTTTGAGCATTCGTTTCATGGGGCGCCGTTCGGAACGCTGTATTGATTTGATTGAAAAACAAAACCAGATTTGTGGTCTGCGTGAACTTGCGGATAAAGGGCATGGCCTCGTGCAACTTCGCCTGAATCCCTGCCAAACCGTCCTCCGGCACCAAAAACAAGGCCTTGGTTCCCATCATGGCCGGATCATGCTGATAGAAGACGGCGCGGAACAGATTGGTTTCCACCATCATCTTCGGGGCGAGGCGCTCGACAAACTGCCGGTTCTTTTCCGGATCACTGCTTTCCACCACCACCGCCAGGTCGTTGCCCTGTTCGGGGAATTCCTTCTTTAACCGGGCGTAATTCAGGTGATACCTCTGGTTGGGACCCACCAGATTGCCCTGGTTCATGTCCGTCTTCAGGTAGCCGAACGTGTAAAGAACACATCCGGCAAACAGGACCACCTGCGGGTAAACAAACCATCCGGGATGACGAAGAATCGCCGTCGTCAGTCGGCTCAACAATCGCGCAAGAATGGAATCGGCGCTCAGCGTCTTCATGCGTCAGACCGCCGTGGGTTCATGCCTTCACCGCTTCATTGGGGAAATCGGCATTGGAAAAAACTTCTTTCACGTCGTCGTGCTCTTCCAATGCCTCAATCAACCGGTTGACGGCGGTAATATCAGCCTCACCGGTGAGCGGTACCAAAAGGGTGGGCAATGACATGATTTCCGCCGCTTCACATTTGATGCCTTTGGCCTCCATTTGTCGATGGACGGCTTCGAAATTCGCCGGCTCGGTCAAAACCTCATAACCCTGCGGCTCCGCCTTGAAATCTTCCGCGCCGGCCTCCAGCGCCAGCTCCATCAGCTGGTCCTCACCCGCCGCTTCCCGGGAGACAATGATCTGCCCCTTGCGTTGAAACAAACGGCTGACGGAACCGGGCGTGGCAATACTGCCGCCGCTTTTGGTCACGAGGCTGCGAATATCCGAGGCCGTGCGGTTGCGGTTGTCCGTGGTCACTTCCACCAGCAGCGCCACGCCGTGCGGTCCGTAAATCTCATAAGTCAGTTCCTCAAAATTTACGACTTCGCCGCCGCCGGTGCCTTTTTTAATGGCGCGTTCGATGTTTTCGCGGGGCATGTTCGCCGTGCGGCACTTGAGCAAGACCATGCGCAAACGCGGGTTCATGTCCGGGTCGCCGCCGCCGATTTTGGCGGCGATGGTGATCTCGCGTGCCAGCTTGGAAAAAATCTTCGCGCGCTTGGCGTCAATCGCACCTTTGAAGTGCTTAACCTTGGCCCATTTGCTGTGTCCGGCCATATCAATTAATGCGACGCTTCCACGTAAACGGCCGTGCCATAACACAGCACTTCGGTGATGCCCGGCGCGATTTCCGTCGCGTCGTAGCGCACCGCGATGACCGCGTTGGCGCCCAGTTCACCCGCGTGCGTCAGCATCAGGTTGAAGGCGTCCTCGCGCGCGCGTTCGCACAGGCTGGTGTAAAGGGAAATGTTTCCGCCGAAAATGCTCTGGATGCTCGCGCCGATGTTGCCAATCACCGAGCGCGACCGCACGATGATGCCGCGCACAACCCCAAACGACTTGGTCACCCGGTAACCGGGCAGCTCAAAGGTCGTGGTGGTCAAGGGATGTGTCAGACTCATAGGTCAACGATTGAACACGAGAACGCGCACCCGCAAAAGCCAAAAGTTCCGACGGGAAACGGTGCCGGATCTACGGTGAAAGGAACGAAAAAGCCGGCAAATTGCGCAGCACGGTGAAAACCAGGGCCACCACGAGCAGGGGCCAAAAGAGCTCCGGGCGCAGGAACGGCCCGACCGGACGGTGCAAAAACCTTTTGGTTCCGAACCACGCGGCGCGTCCCGCCAGCCCGGTCAGCCCCAGGATTACCAGGGCGTTGTTCTGCATCGCCCGCAAAACATGCCCGTGCAACAGCTGATAAACGGCCCGCGTCCCACCGCAGCCCGGACAATTCAGCCCCGTCAATTGGTGAAATTCGCAGACGGGATAGAATCCATACCTGCTCGGATTCAAGAAATACACCACCGCACCCGCGCCGAGCAACGTCGCGGACAACACCGCCCCGGCGAACCATTTCAGCGCAGGGGAGATTGAATTCTTCGGCGGAATAGTTTGGGATTGGGCGCGCAACATGAGATCAGAAACGGTGAACGCCCCAGTGGTACTGAAAGTTGCCGGTGGCAATGGCAATCAGGATCAGAACGACCGCCAGCAGCAGGCTCAAAATGGACAGGACCAGTCCGGCAATGGCCAGGCCACGGCCTTCATAATACTCGGGCTGCCGGTTGATTTGCGAAAGGCCGACCAGCGAGAAAATGATACCGAGCGGACCAAACAAAAATTTGCAGCAGCAAAAAAATGCCAATAGTCCGAAAATCAACCCGGTCATCGCGCTCGGATTTGTTTTCGGCACCGCCCGCGGGAGCAGGGGACTGATGGTCGGCGGCGTTTGCCGCGCAAATCGGCTTACGAACTCCGGCAACGCACCCAGCGGTTTCCATTCCGTCGCGCCGGCGGCGAACGTCTGGGTCTGTGCATTCGCGCGGCCCTCGGCAATCCATTGCTGCAATTGTTCGCCGGAAACCGGGCCGTATGGCCGTCCGTCCGCGCCGATGATTTGGTACATGCCCATCTATTCTTCTCCGCTGTTCCCGGTCGCGCGACCTACGGCCGCGCAGACACCACGTTTGGCGCCCGCCAGGAAGTCTAACAGAATTTTCGCCGGGGCGCTGGAAAATTTTTCCTGCGCCTCACCGAGCGCTTGACGCAGGTTTTTCCCGCTGCGAAACAGCAAGTGGTAAAGTTTTCTTAATTCCAGCCGTTGTTCGACTGTGAAACCCGCGCGGCGCAGGCCGATGACGTTCAGCCCGCAAATTCCGTTATCACCGCGGGCAATGGTAAACGGCGCCAGATCCTGACTGATAGCCGAGCCACCTTGCATCAGCGCGAGCGTGCCGACGCGTGTGAATTGATGCACCAGACAATTGCCGGAAAGAAACGCGCGATCCTGGACCGTCACATACCCGCCTAACAGCACACCGTTGGCGATGATGATGTGGTCGCCCAGACAGGAGTTGTGGCCAATGTGTGCATTCGCCATGAAAAAATTATGCGAGCCGACCACGGTTTCCCCGTCGGTTTTGGTCGAGCGATGGACGGTGGCATGCTCGCGAAAGACGTTGTGATCGCCGATGCGCAGGCGGGTCGGTTCGTCTTTGTACTTTAAATCCTGCGGCGCGTCCCCGATCACACAACCGGCGTGAAATTGGTTGCCGGCGCCGATCGTCGTCAAGCCCGTGAGATAAACGTGCGGTCCGATGACGCAGTTCGCACCCAGTTCCACTCCTTCATCAATCACCGCATACGGCCCGACCTGGACCGTGGAATCCAGTTTTGCCTTCGGATGAATGATGGCGGTTGGATGAACCATGGAACATAATTGACGGATATTCGGCCTCTTTTCCAAGTCCAAAATGCCACCTTGTGCAAAGAGGCTTTGTCCCAAAGCCGTTCACTGGTAAATTGAGGCACGATGACGGGTGCCCTATCTGAATCAACTCCGCAATCGGCCGTTCGCAATCCGCAATGGCCGGAACTGCTTGCGCCGGCCGGCGATTGGGATTGTGCCCGCGCCGCCGTTGAAAACGGTGCCGACGCGATTTACTTCGGGCTCGACAAATTCAACGCCCGGATGCGGGCGCAAAATTTCACCGCGGCCGACCTGCCGAAGCTGATGGAATTCCTTCACCGTCGTGGGCTGCGCGGTTATATAACGCTCAACACGCTCGTTTTTGAAAACGAACTTGCGGAGGCCGAAAAATATCTGCGCACCATGATTGCCGCCGGAGTGGACGCGGTCATCGTACAGGACGCGGGTATCTGCCGGCTCATCCGGCAGCTTTCACCTGATTTTCCCATTCACGCTTCCACCCAGATGACCATCACCAGCCAGGCCGGAATGGAATTCGCCCGTGAACTCGGCTGCAACCTCGTCGTTCTCGCCCGCGAATGTTCCATCAAGGAAATCGAAAAGATCCGTGGCCGCGCTTGTGAAAGCGCGGAATTTGCGAACGGACCGGACCACACTTTGACAAGTGCGGCTACCATGCCTTTGGAAGTTTTTGTTCATGGCGCGCTTTGCGTGGCCTACTCCGGCCAGTGCCTGACCAGCGAAGCGCTTGGGGGACGCTCGGCCAACCGCGGCGAATGCGCCCAGGCCTGCCGCATGCCCTACGAACTGATCTCCGACAACCGACCGGTCCCGCTGGGTGACCGGAAATATCTGCTGAGCCCGCAGGACCTGGCCGGCTTGGAAGTTCTGCCGGACCTGGTCCGCGCCGGGGTCGCGTCGCTGAAAATCGAAGGCCGGCTCAAATCCCCCGAATACGTGGCCAACATCACACGGACTTACCGGGAGGCGCTGGATGCGCTGAGTGACAAGTGGCAGGTGACAGGTGACGGGAAACGAGCGTCGAACGCTGAAGTTTCATGTCACTCGTCACTTGTCACCCGTCACAATCGGTATGAAATGGAGATGGCCTTTTCCCGCGGGCTTTATACCGGCTGGTTCGGTGGCACCAACAACCAACAACTCGTCCATGCCCGGTTCGGCAAAAAACGCGGGGTCTATCTCGGCGAAGTCGCCCAGGTGTTGCGCGAGGGCGTGACCATCCGGCTCGAAGGCCCGTTGAAACCCGGCGACGGGGTGGTGTTCGACGCCGGCAAGCCGGAGGAAGAAGAAGAAGGCGGGCGGGTGTATGAAATTAAAAATCGCAAAATCAAGAATTCAAAATCGGAATGCGAATTGCGCTTTGGCCGCGGGGACATTGATTTCTCGCGCGTCCACATCGGCGACAAATTATGGAAGACCGACGATCCGGAATTAGATCGGCATCTCCGTCAGACGTTTCGCGGGCGATTCACCAAAATTTCAGCGACCGGTTGACATTGAGGTTCATGGTGTCGTGGGCAAACCGCTCACACTGATCGCCCGCGATAAATTGGGAAACATCGCGAAATTGGAATCCACGATGCCGCTGGTTCCTGCCGGGAAACAGCCGCTGACCACCGGACGTCTGAGCGAACAACTGGGGCGATTGGGCGGCACGCCGTTCAAATTGGGTGAACTAAAAAATCACCTGATCGGTGACGTTCTGTTGCCATTGAGCGAATTGAACCGCTTACGCCGCAGTGCCGTGACGGAATTGGAATGATTACGGACACAACCCAAGCGGTGGACGATGAACCCATCATCGGAGGGGCGAGCTCTGCGAGCCCCTGACACTGCTGCCTCAGGGACTTGTGTAACTCGTCCCTCCGAAGCGGAGTTGATTGTCCTGGTCCGCAACCTGCCGCAACTCGAAGCCGCGCTCCAAGTGCGGCGTGACGACGGTCTATTGCGAATTCGAAGATCCCAAGAAATATCGCGAAGCGGTGTCGTTGTTTCACACCGCCCGCGGCTGCTCTGGCTCTCAACCCTCAACCCACAACTCTCAACCAGGATTTTCGTCGCTCCTCCCCGCATCTTCAAAACGGGCGAGGAATGGACACTGGAACAGGTGCGTTCCTGCAACGCCGACGGTTATCTGGTTCGCAATTACGATCATTTGAAGTTCTTTGCCCACGACCGGCGCATCGGCGATTTTTCGCTCAACGTCGCCAACCGGCTGGCGGCGGATTACTTCAAGAACCGGATTCGGCCTGGAGCGGGTGACGGCGAGTTACGATTTGAATTTCCAGCAACTCGAGGCGCTGTTGTCGGCCGCGCCGCCGGAGTGGTTCGAAGTCACGATTCACCAGCACATGCCGATGTTTCACATGGAGCACTGCGTGTTCTGCGCGTTTCTGTCCAACGGCACGGATTTCCGGAATTGCGGCCGGCCGTGCGACGTGCATGACGTGAAATTGCGCGACCGGGTGGGCGCGGAGCATCCGGTCAAGGCGGACGTCGGCTGCCGCAACACGGTCTTCAACGCCCTGGCGCAGACCGGCGCGGAATATGTGGCGCGAATGATGGCGCTGGGCGTGCGGCATTTCCGCGTGGAATTCCTCAACGAAACGCCGGAGCAGGTGACGCAGACCATTGCCAAATATCGCCAGCTGTTGCGCGGTGAAATCACCGGCGCGCAACTCTGGCGCGAGTTGAAATTGTTCAACCAGCTCGGCGTCACGCGCGGCCAGATTGGGAAATAGACCATTCAGTGCAAGTGAACT
>CAVPTH010000011.1:0-99930 GCA_963708525.1 uncultured Verrucomicrobiae bacterium
ATTCCCAGGTTGTATTCCCCAGCTTCCTTCGGCTTTCGCGCCGTCGACGCAACCGGGCGCACCGCCGTGATGGCGGCCGGCGCGGAGGATGTCGGAAGTGGCGGCGGATCCGGCGCAACCGGTGCGGGGCCGGCCGGTTGAGACGCAGCCCTCCTGCAGAAGGAGCAGCGGCTTCAACCGATGGAGTTGCTGCTATTGCCGGTTGCGCGATGGGAGCCATGCGAACTGGTGGCGGACCGGACAGCGTCCGGGTCAATTCACCATTGGCTAGGGCAGTCCCGTCAATACCGCAAGTCGGGCAATTGACTTTAAACGGCATCTGACCGTTTACCGGATCCACGTCGAACTTGTATTTCTGGCCGCAATCGCAAACTACTTTCAGTTCCATAAGGGCTCCTTTCCGGAATTCATCAGTGGCAAAC
The DNA here is from genome assembly GCA_963708525.1 of uncultured Verrucomicrobiae bacterium. Taxonomy (GTDB): domain Bacteria; phylum Verrucomicrobiota; class Verrucomicrobiia; order Limisphaerales; family UBA11358; genus UBA11358. The sequence continues at coordinate 423 of CAVPTH010000011.1, forward strand.
CGGAAATTCGCGCGGAGATTAATCCCGACCCCAATCGATGTCTACAAGGTTTTTGCGCGGGTGAGAAACCCGTGATAAGACAAATTCCAGCCCCGTCAGGAACGGCATCTTCTGTTCGGATAGTTTCAACCAACAATAGCGCAGTTTACAAAGCTGCCAGGCAAAGTCGCAGGTGTGAAGGTAGGGCGCGTCACTCCGTGCGCGCCGACTTGGTGAATCAGAATGTACTTGTTGGCAAAAGCGCGGCGGGCAGAGGACTGCCCGCCCTACCTGCCCTGATCTGTTATTCTCAATGCGAACTGTTATATGTTGTTGTTGGATATTGAACTATATAAATGCCGCGCCGACGGCGCTGAAAGGTGTGCGCCTTTGCCAGCGGCTAACCGGCAGCGTTTTGGAGAATCAAAAACCTGCTGGACAGGAACTTAAACGCGAAATAACGTCGAAACACAAAACAGGATAGGCTGATCTTGGCACAGGTTAGGCTGAATACCCAGCCGCCTACTAACTTTTAGGTGGCAAATTATGAAAGTTAGGTTGTTGCTTATAGCTGTGTGCCTGCTTTCGGGCTGCAGCACGAGTCGAGAGCTTCAAGAGCTCAATTCCCAATTTTTTTGGAGTAACAAGAGCAGGCTTGCGGTCAACGTTTCAGCCGGGGAGTTGAGTCGGGATGCGAATGATTTCAACGGCCAGTCGAAACCTCCGTTGCAGAATGGTGGCCGACTTGTTCGCAACTTATGTAAAGCCAGGCATGACATCGCAAGAAATACATGCCGCGCTACTTAACACTCGATGGCTCGCCGATTGCCACTTATTTAATGGCACTGCTTCTGGAGGAGGTGGGTCATTGTGCTATCATACAGTTGAACAGTCCATACTCACATTAAAGCTTTTCCCAGATGAGACAGGATGGAGCCCGTGGGTCATTGATTTTGTTTTGCCTGACGACCCGTTAAACGGCGGTTGGACTGACGAGGAGGGCCGTGCTTTTTTAGCCGGGACTTATCCAGATAAGCGTCTTCGGCTCGCCGAGTTTGCAATTTATTATCCGCGTTGTGATGCCAGCGACAAAGCAAACTATACGATGATCGTAGAGCGTTTCACTAAGAGAGGAGTGGGGCTGTTCATCACGGGGCAATGATTGTGCTCGCACATTCCTCTATTCAGCTTATGAAAACTGTGCCACCTAACAAGGGCGCTGCAGCCAACCGCCGCTACGCCGGTCAGTTGGACGATTTTATGAAATTTGTTTGTCAGGATTGCATTTGGGAGTCACGCTCAGCGGCGGTGGCTGAGCTTAAACGTTAGGCGTCATCCGTGAAGTCATACTTTCTAGCTCCGATTGCATCACGAGACGCCGCCATCGCAGCGTTGGGCGCGACTTTGCCACGCGAGAGCGAGACGTGGCTTCTCAAAGATGCAGCGGGAGACGCAATAGCTTATTTTTCATTAGATGAGTCTGACAGCACGACAGGTTTGCGGACGATTTCGGCTGATGTCAGCGGTCGGCATTACGACCGGGACGCAGACGTGCTTTCGGTTCTACAAAAGCTCAAAGCAGAGCTTGGAGGAGAGATTACCAATGATGCCTAATATCAGCATAGACTGTAAACTTCCTGCCCCGGCATCGCGTCTTCGCGTCCTGGCGTGAGATTTTAATTTTTCTTTCGCCGGTTCCAGCTTACTTTGCGCGGACGTAAATGGCTTTGAAACTGTTCAACACGCTTTCGCGCTCGGTCCAGGAATTCGTGCCGCTCGATCCTGCCGGAAAAAAGGTCGGCATGTATTGCTGCGGACCGACCGTCTATGATTTTGCCCACATCGGCAACTGGCGCACGTTTGTCTTCGCCGACCTCGTCCGCCGTTACCTCGAATTCAAGGGCTACGCCGTCACGCACGTGATGAACATCACCGACGTGGAGGACAAAATCATCAAGGGCGTCCGCGAGACCAAAACGACGCTGCGCGAATTCACCGGCAAATATGAGGCCGCGTTTCTCGACGATTTGAAGACGCTGAATTGCCTTTGCCCCACCAAATGCCCCGCGCCACCGAAAACATCGCGCGAAATCATTGCGCTCATCGAAAAACTCGTTGCCCGTGGCATCGCCTACAAAGCCGCCGATGGTTCGGTTTATTTCAGCATCGAGAAATACCGCGGCTGCGGCTGCACTTACGGCCGGTTGCTCAAGCTCAACTTCGACGAGATGCGCGTCGGCGAGCGGGTCAGCCTCGATGAATACGACAAGGAATCGGTGGCCGATTTCGCCTTGTGGAAGGCGCGGGTGCCGGAGGACGGCGAGGTTTTTTGGCCCAGTCCCTGGGGCGAAGGCCGGCCCGGCTGGCATATCGAGTGCAGCGCCATGAGCATGAAAGTGCTCGGCGAAAGTTTTGACCTGCATCTGGGCGGCGAGGACCTGAAATTTCCGCATCACGAGGACGAAATCGCCCAGAGCGAAGGCGCCACCGGCAAACCGTTCGTCAAATACTGGCTGCACGGGGCGTTCCTGCTCGTCGAAGGCAAAAAGATGAGCAAATCGATGGGCAACTTTTTTACGCTGCGCGATCTGCTGGCCAAGGGTTTTACCGGCCGGGAAATCCGTTACCTGCTCCTCACCGCGCATTATCGCGAGACTTTTAATTTCACAATGGAAGGTCTACAAGGTGCGCGCAGCGCACTGGCGCGGATTGATGAGTGCCTTGGTAAACTGCGAGAGATTGCTGGAGCGCCGGGCACCGCCCCGGCCCGACCTGAAGTTCAAGGCGAACAAAAACACGCCGGGACGGTGCCCGGCGTTCCAACTGACTTGGCCAAACATTTCTCCAATGCGCTCGATGAGGACTTAAACGTTTCCGCTGCGTGGGGTGTGATCTTTGAATGGGTGCGGGAAACTAACCGGCGAATAGCGGAAAAATTGTTGAGTGCGGTGGATGCGTCAACCGCCCTGGCAACATGGAATAGAATTGATTCCGTTCTGGGCATCGGCGCACCTGCGGAAACCGAAGCACCCGCCGAAATCGTGGCTTTACTTGAAGCTCGACAAGCCGCCCGCAAAGCCAAAGATTTCAAGAGATCAGACGCAATTCGTGGCGAACTAAAGGGCAAAGGTTGGATCATTGAAGATACGGCCAAAGGCCCTAAATTGAAGAAAATTTAAGCAGGAACCGCAGGCGTTTCGCACAGCTCGCGGTTTGATTCCTGGCGCAAATCGTAAATCGTAAATCGTAAATGTCGAAAAGTTTGTTCATCACGTTCGAGGGCACGGAAGGCTGCGGCAAATCCACCCAGATTGGATTGCTCACCAAAACGCTGCGCGTGCTCGGCTATCCGGTTCACGCGCTGCGCGAGCCGGGCGGTACGCCCGTGGGCGAGGAAGTCCGCCACACGCTCAAGCATAGCAAGGCCAACGTGGCCATGACCCCGGAAACCGAATTGCTCCTCGTGAACGCCAGCCGGGCGCAGCTCGTCCGCGAAATCATCCGCCCCGCCCTCGCCGTGGGCGAAGTCGTCCTCTGCGACCGTTTTTACGATTCGACCACGGCCTACCAGGGGTACGGACGCGGACTGGATTTGAAGCTGGTCAAAAGCGTGATCGATTTTGCCGTTGGTGACACACGGCCCGACTTGACCCTGTTTTTACAGGTACCGCCGGAAGTCAGCGCGGAACGGTTGGTTTCACGGCAGTCCATTCTGCCCTTCATTCGCGACCGGATGGAAGAAGGGGACAGGAATTTCTTCGCGCGGGTGGCCAAGGGCTACGATGCGATTGCCGCCGCCGAACCCGACCGCGTGCGGGTGGTGGACGGCACCGGAACCATCGAATTCGTTTGCGCAAAGATTTGGGAACACGTCCAGCCCATCCTGCCGCGGGTCGGGAGATGGTGAACACACTTGCCGAATTTCCCGCAACGAATACTTTTGTGGTATGAACGAAAGCAACCTGAACGAGATCGAGGCGAAAATCCGCGCCGCGGACAATATCAGCGAGGACCGCAAACGCGAGTTGCTCCAATTGCTAGGTATACTGAAAACCGAGGTAGGCACTCTTTCCAAAACGCACGACGAGGAGGCCCGGAGCATAGCCGGTTTCGCGCAACTCTCAGCCCACGAAGCTACGCGCCAGCAACAAAACCCGCAATCGCTTCAACATTCGCTGGAGGGATTCCGGTCGTCCGTCGAAGGTTTTGAAAAATCGCATCCGCAACTCGTCCGCATCGTAAACAACATCAGCAATATGCTGTCGAACCTCGGGATCTAATCGTTCTCGTTCTCCTGCTCGTCCTCGTCCTCGTTTTTTTCGATTATGAGGACGAGGAGGATTTTTAATCCGCGCGTGCGTCCAGCTTTGCAATCGCCGTCATGATTTCGACTGCGATTTCCTGATAAATCTCCTTCAGCCGGCTTTTGGAGCAAGCCTTTGCCTCGGAGCGCAGTTTCTCAAAATTCATCGGCCGGCCGTATTTTACTGCGATCCGTTTGGGGCGCGGAAATTTCACATGCCGGCCATAAGCCTCGTAGGTGCCAAAAACGCGGACCGGCACCACCGGCGCGTCGGATTTGACCACCACCAGCCCGATGCCTGAACGCGCGGGTTGTAAGCGGCCGTCGCGCGTCCGCGTGCCTTCGGGAAACAAAATAATGCCGCCGCCCGCGAGCAGACGGTCGAGAATTGCCTTTAAACCCGCCGCGCCACCACCGTCGCGGTCCACCGGCACGGCGCTCCACGACCGTAACAGCGCGCCAATTCCGGGAAACCGAAACAAGGATTCACGCGCCATATAATTGATGCCCCGTTTCAAACCCGCACCCACCAGCGGCGGGTCAAGGAAACTCGCATGATTGGACGCGAGGATGACCGCGCCGGTTTCGGGCACCCGCTCCGGGTTGAAGACCCGCCAGCGAAAATAGGTCGCGTACCACGCGCGAAAGAACATCCAGCCGAGGCGATAGCTGAAATTCATAAATTACCAATGACTAAATCCGAATAACTAACGAATGACAAATTCCAAAGGCGGTGGATTGCATATTGGGTTGTTCGCGAATTATTTAGTCATTATGGTTTAGTCATTCGTCATTTTACGCGTCAGGCGCAAACGGATTTCTTTCAAAATAAGCTCGCTGGTTTCTTCCGAAGTCATTTGTGAATTGTTAATGACCTTCGCCCCCAGCGGGACCATGAGCGGCGCGACGGCGCGCTGGCTGTCGCGTTCATCGCGCACGGCCAGGTTTTCCCGGACGCCGTCGGCGGCCCGGCGGCGCGACCGTTCCTCCAGTTTCGCATCGAGATAGAATTTAAAATCCGTCTCCGGGAAGACATTGGTACCGATATCACGGCCCTCCATGACGAGGTTCCCGAATTGCAGGCATTCGCGCTGACGTTTAACCATCCATTCGCGCACTTTCGGAACCGCGGCAACGTGCGGCACGGCCGCACTGACTTCAGCGGTCCGGATTTCCGCCTCGGGGAAATAGCCGTCCACGAACAACCGCGCGACCCGCAGTCCATCCACCTCCACGCATTGGAATTTCGTTTTCCACTTGCGGCAAAGCGCGGCAACGGCCTTGGCATCCTGCACCTCAACCCGCTTTTTCAGACAGTACCACGCCAGGGTACGATACATCGCGCCCGTGTCCGCATAAACAAAATCAAGTGCCCGGGCCACCCGTTTGGCGTTCGTGCTCTTGCCGCTGGCGCTCGTCCCGTCTATCGCTATGACAATCGATTGTTTCAAATTTTTCCTCGTAGCTGCGTCTCGGCAGAGCGCGGCAAATATCTGTATTTTTTATCCGGCGGCACGCTGCCGAGATGCCGCTACGAATCAATCCGCAAACAATTCCTCGCCTGCCAGTTTTCGCCCTGTCTTTGCGTCCAAAATCAACGCCCCCAGGCCGTGAGGCGGCGGTGCGGCCAGCTTCTGGAAGAAATTCGGGAATGTTTTTTTGACACAGGCCGGGTTCCGGAGTTTGATGCCCGGCACTTTCAAACCCAGAACGGCAAAGCACATCGCCATGCGATGGTCATTGTAAGTTTCAATCTCCGCTCCATGGAGCCGCGAAGGGTGAACCGTCAGGATATTGTCGGTTTCGTCGACCTTCGCCCCACATTTGGCCAGTTCCGTGTGCAAGGCGAAAACCCGGTCGCATTCCTGAACCCGAAGATGCTCAAGGTCGGTGAACGTTACCGGATGACTTGCAAACGGCGCGGTCGCCATCAGCGTCATGATGCTGTCACCCAGATCGTTTCTGCGGGAAACGGTTTCGGGGAAAATCCGGTAATTCGAAAAGTTTGTGTCAATTTGGTAACCCGCTCCCAGCACCGGCCAGCGCGTGACCGTGACCGGATGCGGTTCATCTTCCGTGTAACCGCCGGCCAGCCAGCCGGCGGCCAGAAAATAACTGCCGCTGGAGGAGTCCGGGTCAATGGGATAAACCCCGCCTTTCATGCCGCGCTCCGGATGCCGGCTGTGCTTCCTGCTCCAATAAAAATACGAGCACATCTCGCGGGTCATATACACATAGGCCGATTCCTCCACATTTTCGCCGACAATCTCGACGTGCCAGCCGGCGACCAGCGAACACATTAACAATGCGCTGGCGAATTGAGAGCTTTCCTCGATGCTCACCTGGCATCGGCCGGGGTGCGGACCATTCGCGTGAATGACGGCCGGCAACTTGTCGTTCGGTGAATCCACGCGGCAATCCAACTGCCGCAACGCTTTAAACAAGGCCGCCTGCGGGCGCTCGTGCATGCGCGGCACCCCGCTCAAACGATAAACGCCGTTCCCCAGGGCAACGAAAGCCACGAGAAACCGCGCGGCCGTGCCGGAATTGCCTACAAACAACTCCAGCGGTTTTCCCGCCGTGCCTGCATTCGGAATTTTCCCGCCCAGCCCGCCTACCGTGATGGTGCGATTGCAGAATTCCTCCGGGTCAGGATCAACCTTCACCGCGAACCCCAGTTTCCGCAGACAATCGACCATGATTTGCGTGTCTTCGCTCCAAAGCGCGCTTTGGAGCGTCACCTCCCCCTCTGCCAGGGCGGCCAGAATGAGCGCCCGGTTGGTAATGCTCTTCGAACCGGGCACGGTGACTTCCGCATACACCGGTTTGTCGAGCGGCACGATTTCGATGAGATCAGGTAAAGCCATTTACCACGAAGAGGATAGCGGATGGACGCGGATTGAGAACGTTCCCCGAATGGCCTGCGGACCCTTACCCGTCTGGCGGGACGAGGGTGGGCGAGTTCGAAATTATAAATCTGTCCGTCTTCGATGTTCATCATGGTTAATCACTCTGGTGACGGTGACGCACAACTGCGCACACCATCGATCACGGCAGGATTTCGCCGTTTCAAAATATTTCATGATCGCCCTGGCATCGGCCTTGGCCAGGGCACGCTGAAATTTCCCGGCCTCAGCCATAAAATCTTTCATTGCCCGCCCGAGATTTTTTCGATTGGCCAGCGCGATGTCGCGCCACATTTCCGGTGAACCGGACGCAATCCGGGTCGTGTCCCGGAATCCGTTGGCGCACAACGCGGCCTGGGGCTTCGGATGCGCCGGCTTCAAAACGTAACCGGCCAAAGTCGCCGCCAAAACATGCGGCAGGTGGCTGGAGCGGCTGACGAGCAAATCATGTCCTTCGGGTGGTAACCGCAATGTCCGGGCACCCAGCGCTTTCCAAAATCCTTCCACTTTGCGAACAGCTGCCGGATTGGACCGTTTAGTCGGCGTGACGACACACACAGCGTTTACAAACAGTTCCGCACTGGCGGCACCGACACCGGTCCTTTCCGCTCCCGCCATGGGATGGCTGCCGACAAACCAGGCGCCGGCTTTGGCCACCAGCGGTTCCAGTTCGCGCACCACTCCGCCTTTGACACTGCCCACATCGGTGACCAATGCGCCGCGCTTCAGAGCCGGTAGCATTTCCCGAACGCGACGCTGCATCTGCGCCAGGGGTGTGCACAGAATCACCAGGTCGGCGTCCCAGACCGCCGCCCGCAAATCGGTGGTGGCAAAATCCACGGCGCCCGCCCTTTCACAATCTTTCAGGCTGGCGGGACGACGCACGAAACCGGCGACCCCGCCGGGCGCGGCCAACTTCCGGCGTTTCACGGCCAGTCCGATGGAACCGCCGAGGAGTCCGACGCCGATGATGGTAATTTTCCGAAAAAGCACGCCGTGAAGATAGCGGATGGAAGATGGGAGATGGAAGATGGAAATGCAGGGGTGGTAGCTTGTAATTGGTTAAATAAGTTAAATGGTTGGCGGCATTCAGTTCCCAGCTCATTTAACTGTTTAACCAGTCACTGGTTTAACCGCTTTACATTTTGACCACTCGATTTTGTTGCGCCGACTCAAAACAGGCATCCATCACCCGCTGCGTTTGCAACGCCCACATCGGCCATTCCTCGTTCAGCTTGCCGGAAAAAACCTGGTTGGCAAAGTTGCGGAACATGACGGTATTCTGCGCAAAGGCGTGTCCCATATCCGCCAGGTCGGAACCTGGTGCCGGCGGTGGCGCACCCATCGGGACACGAACCTCCGTCCGGTTGACCTCAAACGCCGGTTCATAGCCGTTGAAGGGGTGGACGAAATCGGGTATCCGCAACCAGCCGTCCCGGCCGCTGACGAAGGCCCATTGCTGAAAGGCGGCCTGAAAGGAGCAGTAAAATCCTGCCGAAACGCCGTTGTCAAAAATCAGCTCGGCGGAAAAGTCGGTGGGCGCGGGCAATCGACCGCCTTTGGCTTCGGATTGCGTCAGGACCCGGCCCGTGACCGTGTGTGGCAGTTGCCAGTTCAGTGCCCAAAGCGTGAACCGGATACAATACCAGCCCAGATCCCCCAGACAGCCGGTCGGTTCCAGCCGGCCGTCCACACGGATGTTGCTGTCAGTAAAACCGCCGGTGCCCAGAAAACTGAACGCCGAGGCGATCCGGCGTATCGGGCCCACGCTTTTGCCGTCATCCAAAAATTCGCGTACGCGCGCCAGTCGCGTATTGTGCATGAACATTACGCCATCCATGTATTGCACCCCGTTCTTCCGGCAGGCAGCGGTCATTTCCTGAACGTCGGCCAGGCTGACTCCGCACGGTTTTTCACAAACCACGTGTTTGCCGGCCGCCGCGGCGCGCAAGACCCATTCCTTGCGCAGGCCGGTTGGCAACGGAATGTAAACCGCGTCCACTTCCGGCGACGCCAGGAGTTCTTCATAACTGCCGAACGCGGCCGGCTCGGCAGCGAACGCAAATTCCTGCTGGCATTTGCGGATGTATTCGCGGCTGCGTTCCTTGTCCCGGCTGGCCACGGCGGTGACCACGGTGTTGCCGGAATGGAAGATGGCCTTCCAGTTCTGCCGGCCAATCCGGGCCGTGCTCATAACACCAATTCTGAGTTGTTTCATAACTGTATTCGTAATCTTTCTCGTCCTCGTCCTGTCCTCGAATTCCACTTTTACGATTACGAGGACGAGTTCGACGACGAGGACGAACCCTTTTGCGCTTCCCGTACCCGGTCCAGAATCACATCAGCCAGATGCGGTTCGCTGCCGACGGCCGGTGTATACCAGACCCGTTTTCCATGTTTTTCGGTCGGGTTGCGCCAAACCGGCTGGCCCGCAGCGAGCCGGTGCTGAACCGCCGCCCGCGGTTCGCCCAGCAGAACCGGAATATCTTCCTGCGTATGCAAACCGTCGCTGATGAAAAACGGCACCACGACCAGATTTTTCGTCCGGGCGAGCCCGTAGCATTCGGGAATGCGCGGGTTTTCTTCAAGGAAAATCGCGTGCACACTGCCGTAAAGATTCCGGGTCCGGATCAACTCCACCTGCCGGTCGATCGGTTGCCGCGAGTTTTCGTTCTTATCAGTGCCGTGCCCGGCGATAAACAGGCCGATCTCCGCCGGTGCGGGCGCGCGCGGAAACGGGTATTGTTTTATGATTTCCTGTGCCCGCGCCAGAATCACGCCGGTCATGCTGTCGTGCGAACCGACCGGCGAACAATAAAACAGTGACGAGTGACGAGTGACGAGTGACGAGCGACCAGCAAATCCGAGTTCGCGGGGGATGACTTCGCTGGCAAATAGCCTTCGCTGATGAACAGCGGCGCGATGAACACGCGGCTGTGCAGCCAGACCGGGCAAAACATCTTTGATTTGCGGTTCCTGTTTCCAGAATGCCTCCCGGACCCCGGCAAACAGGTTTCGACGACGCAATTCCGCCGCGTGCTGATAAACCGGCGCGGCGGAATCGGTATTCTGCTCCGTGCCATGGCCCAACACCACGAGCACGGAATCGCTGAATTCATGGTCGCTCACACGAAAGGGTTAACCGAGGATGGGACCGGCTGCAAGCCGGTGTCCGAAAAGACTATTTAATTGAAACCTTTTTGGCGTTTGAACATCTTAAGTAAATATTTGTCTGCAAAACAAACCAACTAATGAAAACCTATAACCGGATCAAACTGACCTTCACTCTGGCCATTCCCCTGGGACTGGCCTGGATGGCTTACGCCGAAGGCGCTGCGCCAGGCACCATGCCGCCGGCCGCTGCCAAACAAGGCGTTACGTACACAACGGACATCAAACCCATTCTTGACAACTCCTGCGTCAAGTGTCACAGCGGCGACAAGCCCAAGGGCCACTTGAAGCTCGACAGCCTCGCGGGCGCACTTAAAGGCGGCAAGGACGGCAAGGTCATCACGGCCGGTAACAGCGCCAAAAGCATGCTCGTCCAGGCCGTGTCGCACGTGAGCCACGACGATGAGGATTGGATGCCTCCGCTCAACAACCGGGCCGGGATCGGACCGCTCAAGCCGGAACAGATTGGCTTGATCCGTGCGTGGATCGATCAGGGTGCGAAATGAGTGACCAGTGACGGGTGACAAGTGTCAAGCAAAGCGATGTCCGTTCTGGATGGCGCTTTTTTAATTCAATGCCGCGAGGGGTGCGCGCTTTTGCTGCCGCAAATTATCTCGTTGTCGCATTAAAGCAACATGCTCGCCTTCGAAAGCTTCAGGCTTACCAAGCTTACTTGTAACCAGAGCAAATTGCCGATCAATGAATTCATCCCGTAATTGCTGGAGAATTCCACGTTTGTCTGAAAGGGCAGAATTACCTTTGAGCAACATGTCCGGATCCGGAATTTTTCTTTCCGTGGTAGCAGCCTCGGTGATAAGGCTCCGAATTTCAGACGATTCGCATTCGTCAAGGAAAGCTGCTAAACTTTTCCATGTCCCGTTAGTCTGCGCAGCCAGCCGCTTTTCAACAATCTGCCGTAAGAGCGGATGCACAATCCAGTTTGCATCCAGATGCAAAGCCACCCACCCAACCAATTCATCATGTTGCAAGAGTAACTTGAGCAGCCAGAATTCTTTATCGGACGGACGCGGCGTTTCGGCTTCCACAACGGATTCGGCTTCGCTGTTCTCAAAGGCAGTTTTGGAAGCGGGAACCTTTTTGAATTCAGCCCGCACGGCTTCCGGTGAAACACCCAGCCGCAACGCGGTCTTCTGCGCGTAGGTATCAATCAGCACGCTGTTGCCGGTCTTGTGGACGGCTTCAGCCATGCCGCGTAAAATGGTGTTACGACCCTTGTCGCTGTTCGAGTCATTCTGCGCGGATAGCCGGTTCAAAAAGTAATCAAAAAATCCGTCAGCGCTCTCGATGAGGTTACGAAAGGCCTCGCCGCCGTTGGCTTTGATGAAACTGTCAGGGTCATGCGGCGCCGGCACGACTGCGACCCGCACGGCCAAGCCGGAGGCGAGGAGATGGTCGAGGGATCGCACGGCGGCGTTCTGGCCGGCCTCGTCCGAATCAAAACAGAGCACGACTTCATTCACGTAACGCTTGAGAATACGCGCGTGCTGGTCGGTAAAGGCGGTCCCTTGCGGGGCGACGATGTTTTGCACACCCGCCATGAAACAGGCGATCAAATCAAGCTGTCCTTCGCAGATGATGGCGAAGCCGGCATCCAGGATGGCGCGCTTGGATTTGTCCAGGCCAAAGAAAACCTTGCTCTTGGTAAATATCGGCGTCTCGGGCGAGTTGACGTATTTGGCAGCCTTCTCGTCGCCGGACAAAACCCGCCCGCTGAAGCCAATCACCCTGCCCTGCTCGTCGCAGATCGGAAAAATCAGGCGACCACGAAATCTATCGTAAAAATGGTCGGTGTTTTCTTTTCGCAAGATCAATCCGGCTTTCTCAACCAATGGCAGATCGTGGCCCTTGTTTTTGGCCCAATTGACCGTGTCATCCCACAAGTCGGGTGCAGCGCCGAGGCGGAAAAGTTTTATGGCTTCCGGCGCGACCCCGCGTTTGGCCAGATAATCACGAGCCAACTGGCCGGCGGCTTCATTCAGCAGACAGTTCTGCCAGCGTTGCGCAATCTGCTCATGAACCTGAAGTAATTGGTCCTTGAGATGGCGGGATTGTTGTTCGCCGGGGCTTTGGTCGAATTCGAGCGGGATTTTTGCGCGGTCGGCGAGACGACGCACCGCGTCCACAAAGCCGATATTTTCGTATTCTTTGACGAAATTGAACACGTCGCCGCCCTTGTGGCAACCGAAACAATGAAAGATCTGCCGGTGCGGATTGACATTGAAACTCGGGGTCTTTTCCTTGTGAAACGGGCAAAGCGCGACGAAATTCGCCCCCGCTTTTTTCAACGGCAGGTACGAACCGATGACATCCACGATGTCACTGGCAGCGCGAATGCGTTCAAGTGTTGCGGAAGAGAAACCGGCCATGCATCCGGTCTAACATTCGGACGCGGTTACGGCAAATCCATTTCGCGTTCTCCGCGCCGTACCCGGTTGCTCGATCCTTTGTCCGTCTCCGCCAGCGGCAATTGAGACCGGTTACTGGGACGTTGGTGGGGAGGCCGCTTGCAGGGTGGTACCCCCCGTGTTGGCGGGTTCAATCATCAACACACTGAGGTATTTTTTGATGTACGGCCCGGTGAACGACTTTTGAAACACCGAATCCTGTACCGTGTATAGATCGGGGAAAAAGTGCGATCCGTACCAGCGTTGCTGGAAATCGTTGCTGGCCTGGATTTGCGCCGGCGTGTAGTGACGTGCGTTCAGAAACGAAAGTGCAAACAGCAAAACGCAGCAGTACCGCACTATACCGGAAGGCATGCCCAGATAATATTCCGAGTTGCCAAACAGGTTGCTGCCAAAAAGTCGTTCACCCAGGGGACGTTTTATCATGGAGAAAAACAGAAAAATGAGGAGTGCCAGACCCACATAGCCCAGGACATTGCCCATCAACACACTCGTTCCCGCTGTTTGCTTGATCCACTGTGCCGCAAACGTGTAAAACAGGCCGCAGATAAAAATGACCGTGAACCATTCGGTTAACGGCAGAATTTCCTTGGACATCCCGTTCTTGCGACCACGGAGAAGACCAAAAACGAGCACCAACACGACCACCCCGTCGAACCAATTCAGGGGCAGACTGTTGGCTGCCAGCGATTGCATGGATATGGCTAACATAGGCTAAAATTCAGGTTTTAGCCTATTCCAGCAAAATCCGTTCCATCTTTAGGGGGGGGTCGATGAAAGCCAGAAGTGTATATCCGCGGCCTGTGAATTGCTGGGATCCAGTTGCAGCACCTTTAGATAGTGAGCCCGGGCTTGAGGCACATCATGCAACTGCTGCGCGTACAGATTTCCGAGTGCCAGGTGCGCGCGGACGTCATTCGGGTTCGCTGCCAGAATCCGGTTCAGTTCGTTCACAGCATCTGTGACATAGCCGGCCGACTTCAAAGCCAGGGCAAAGTTATAGCGCGCGATCACCGAATCCGGTTGGATTGCCAGAGCCATTTCATAAGCGGCCAGTGAGTCGTTGAAATCACCCAATCGGTAGGCCATCACGCCACAATCGTATTGCGCCTCGAACCAGCTTGGGTCCAGCCGCGCCGCCTCACGATAGGCATCCAGCGCGTCCGAGTATCGCTTGTCCTGTTCAAACTGTAGCGCCTGGTTGAAGATTTGCCCGGCCGCAACGCGGTTGCCTTTTGCCGGAGGAGACGGCGAACGATATAAATAACGCGAAAACGCGGGTGGTGCGGGCTGAGTCAGACGAACGGGTTTGGTCTGAGGATGTGCGGGCGTGCCGAAGGCAGTCACGTTGCTGGTGGCAGGTTTCGGGACTGGTCGTGGCGGAACACTTGTGGAATTCGGCGAAACCGCTGGCGTCGGCTTGGGTTGCGGCTGCGGCGTGGAGGTTCGAAACCAGTTTAATGGGTTGAGTTGGTGCATGACACCCGTCGGCTGGTTCGTTGGCGGCGGTGTGCCTGCAATCGTGACGGGATTCTCCTCCGCAGCCGTTGAACCGGCGGTTTCCATCTCGTCCGACGATACTTGTTCCCGGGTGTTGCCCCGTGAGGAATTCGCATTGGACGGGGTCGGCGTACTGGCCACCGTCCGCGGCGGATGCGGTGCGACGGTTGGTGCGGGGGCCACGGTGCCGGTCATTTGTCGCTCCATATCATTGGCGATCGCGTTGACCTGATCCCAATCCGCCCGAGGAGGCGTCAAAGCCAGGTAAGCACGGTAATTCTGCAATGCCAGCGTGTTGTCATGCAGATATTGCCGCGCCACCGTGGCCAGATTCAATAGCGCCGGCGCGTAGTCCGGTTGCGCCCGGCTGGCACTGGTAAAATATCGGGCCGCGTCGCGCGGGCGGCCCCGTTGCATCTGGGCCAGACCAAGGCCATTTAACGCCGCGGCATTGCTCGAATCGATGGCCAGCGCGGTATTGAAACTTTTTTCCGCCGACGTGAGGTCGCGCAGGTGCAGCTGGGCCACGCCGAGCTTGTTCCAGCCCTCCGGTTCCTTGCCGCGCCGGAGCACGTAGGCCATAAATTCGGTCCTGGCCACGTCTGGTTTGGCCTGTTCCAGCCATAAGCAGCCGAGGTTGTAATGCGCTTCCACCATGTCTCGGTCCAGCGTCAAAGCGCGTTGGTACGCCAGGGCCGCATCCGCTGGACGGCCAACATGTTGATACGCCACTCCCAGATCGTTCCAGGCCTGGGCATTGGTTGACATCAACGATGTTGCGGTCTTTAATTTCTCCACCGCCGCGGAATAATCGCCGTTACGGAGCAGTTTTTCCCCTTTCAACAAGGCACGCGGTCCGGGCGGTCCGCAACCGGCCAACCCAACGGCCAGCATCAGAAAAATCACCCTACCGTACCGGCTTATGTTTTTTGTGGCCAGCATCGGTGCTGGTGGTAGCATCCACGCCTTGACGTGTCAAGAAACGCACGGTTCCAGTTCATTCAGGTATTCTGCCGGCTGATCGCCGCGGGCGCCCTTGGCTCCGCGGCCCTGAGCGGGCAGGCGACCGGTTTGTCCTTACATCAGTCCACCAACGAGCCCGCCCGTGTGCTGGTCGTCGAAAATTCGAATGCCACCTATCAGTACCAACCGAACGTTGCGCTCGTTCAGGCGATGGTCAATCGCGGCATCACCAATTATACCGGAAAACCAACCGTCGCCAGTGCCTGGCACAGCTTGGTTTCCACCGGAGATGTGGTCGGCATCAAGGTTTATTCCACTGCCGGACCCATTAACGGCACTCGCCCGGCCGTTGTCGCGGCGGTGATTCACGGGTTGCTCGCGGCGGGACTGCCGCCGAATCATGTCATCATCTGGGACAGGGACGAGGTGGATCTGCGCAATGCCGGTTTTATCAAATTGGCCACCCAGCTCGGCGTGCGTGCCGCCGGCAGCGTGCAGTCGGGTTATGATCCGACAAATTTTTATCTGCCCGATACACCCGTCATCGGGCAGCTCGTCTGGGGTGATTCGGAATTTGGCGAGAAAGGACCGGCTGTCGGGAAAAAATCCTTTGTTTCCAGGCTGGTAAGCCGCCAAATCACCAGAATTATCAGCATCACGCCGTTGTTGAACCAGGACACCGTGGGCGTTTGCGGCCATTTGTACAACCTCACGATGGGAAGCGTCGATAATACCCTGCGTTTTCAGGAGGACTCCGGACGGCTGGCGGTTGCCGTCCCGGAAATATATGCGCTGCCCGCGGTCGGGGATCGGGTGGTGCTTAACATTACCGACGCATTGATTGGCCAATACGAAGGCGGTGCCAAGGGACTGCTGCAATATTCAACGGTCCTGAATCAACTGTGGTTTAGCCACGATCCGGTGGCGCTTGATACCCTGGCCATTCAGGAGCTCGACCGCGAGCGGCGTATTCTGGGAGCGCCGGGGTTTATGCCCAATCTTGAGCTCTATACCAACGCGGTCATCCTGCAACTGGGCATCACGGACACCAACCGGATCAGGGTGAACCGGCTTCGTTAAATCAGGTTTAACGTTATTCAGCCCGCCACCGACTCGACTTCTCGCGTCATCTTCGATCGAGCCAAAGCCTCTTTCCTCTCGCGCAGGCAGTCGGGACAAATGCCGTGCGTTGTGGGCGTGTCGAAACCTTGCTCCATGAAATCTTCCAGGGGCATCCATTCTCCCTTGAAATCAATGCGTCGGCACCAGGCGCACACGCGCAGGAAATCTTCCAGTTGCCGCAGGCGCCTCATCAACCGGCGGGTGGATTTGTTGACCAACAACCAGACCGCCAGGAAGAGCAACATCTCCAGGGTCGACCGGCTGTAAAGAAATGCAAAAGGATGACCGGAGAAGATCAACGACGGCAACCGGAGCAATTCATTTAAATAACAAAGGACAATCACCGTCAGAAAACCGAGGTTTTGATACAATACGATCCTTGTTAACTGTGACTTTTTTTCCATAACATCAACTTCCACTGCACAACTGGCGGAAGGCCGCGAGTCATCTCCTAAACGACTTCGGGCTCCTTATTTCTTACCCCGGTTTTCCCACCTCAGCACTTCATCGCTTCGTTGTTTGAGACATCGGAAGGAACCGCATAAATTATGCCGCCGGTTTTTTTGACCGACAACGCCCTCCTCTTTCTTCGGACCATCCGGCATTCCCACCGACACTCTGGGTTTTGACATTTTGCATTCAGGAAAGTTCAAACGAAACGCAATAGAATCAAAAATATTTTAGGTCATAGCCCGGCGAGACGAGATTCGGTCAACATTTCGCCGGGGGCTTTGTAACGCGGCTACCGCTCCATGCTTCGCTTCATCAAAAATCACGGAGCGGACCGGGATGAAGTTTTGTTCCGGCTTTAACCTTATTGTCCGGACCGCGATTCACATCGGCGACGAAGAAATCAACCCGGCGTGAAACGCTTTGAATCCATTCCGCATGAACTGAATCGCCACCGCCGCCAGGAGCAGGCCCATGATACAACGGCGATGCTCATCGCAATCCGATTGAGCCGGCGCGCGCCGTGCAACGCGACGCGAAAAATCAAATAACTCACGTCGCCACCACCACGATACCACCATAAAGCGCAAGATGTTATGGGACATGGCGTGCCTCGTTTTGGAGCAGGATCGTCGTGGAAATCGCACCCGGCCCGGCCAGCATCGGAATGGCTAATGGAGTGATGGCCATTTCGTCCTTTTCTGCGCCGGCCTTCTTTACTTCATGCGTTTTCTGTACCCGCGATCGCTGCACCCGAAACCTATCCAGGGCGATAATGAGTAACAAAATGCTCGCGGCGATTTGTCAAACCCGCCGGTCGCCGGTCGCAATCAGTTTGACGGAACAAAGACGGCTCTCATCCATCTTATTGTTCAGCCGGCGCGGTTTCCCTTCGGCTAACCGAAGGCCGGTTGAAAAGGAGCACAAAACGAATAAATATTATGAAAAATCAGCTATTCAAACTCACCAGCGCGGCCGCGCTGGCGCTGGCCACCATGGCCGGCAGTGCGCAGGCCGGCAGCGCAAACGGTGCAGCCAGTGCCATCCCGGCGTATTATGACCACAACCTTTTTACCATCCAGTTTGTGGAATTTTCACCCGCCGCAGAAAAGTCACTTCTCCAACATAACGGCTCGCTCAACTTCATTTACCAGTCGGATCCCGGCCTGCCCGGGGGCCAGCCGTTCATTTCCGTGATTGATGCCATTCCCGGAGACGGTTTTAACCCCATCTGGGAGGAAGTTCAGATTGCCTTTACGGCCGGCCACACCCCGCGACAACTCTTCTCCGATAATGAGGTTGCCGCCGCCGTTGCCAGCGGCGAAATTACCATCACCTTTACCGGTGAAGTTTATTGGTGCCCCGTTGTCGGCCAAAAACCGAATCCCTGACAAAATTTAGGAAAACGCCCACGGACTCGACATCGTCTTCGTCCGTGGGCCGTTCCCGGTTAAGGGAAAATCCTGAGAGAGGTCACCTCCTCGACCGGTGTTTTGGCGCCCGCGAACTTCAGGTGGCTTGAATATTTACAGCTGTTTGTCAAGTCCCCACCAGACTAGGCAGTCTTGCCCGTTTCCATTTTTGTTCGGAATCACACCTGTAATCGCCAACCGCGTTTCTGCTTCTCATTCCCGGCCCGCTCCGGCAAGCTCAGGGCCGTTCCATGCGCATCGTGATTGCGACAGTGACAGCCAGCGGCGGATACGTTGCCGCAGCCGCTGCGTTGGAGGAAGCGTGGCGCGCTTTGCGCCCGGCAGACACCGTCGAACGGGTGGATCTCAGTAACCATCAACGTCCCTCTCCGGCATCTACCCAACAAAAACTGAAAGGTTCAACATTGCAACGTCCAATACCAGTGATTGTGTGCGGCCTCTTTTGCATCTGGCTGTGGTCCGGTTGCGGCAAACCGGCTGCCAACTCCAGGCCGGCATCCGCGGCGGTTCCCGTTGCCACCAACCCGGCCGCCAATGCGACCACCAGCGCCCCAACCCATCAGCCCGATGGGCCAAAGCCGGGTGAAAAAGTCTGTTTCGCCTGCAAGGGTACGGGCCTGGTCAAATGCGTGGCCCCCGGTTGCGTGGATGGCAGGGTGGATTGCCCGGGTCCATGCCTGAAGCTGGACCGCGGGACCTGGGTTCACATGGAGGTCGCGGGACATCCGGCCAGTGATGTGTGGCAGAAATTTGATCAAAGCGATGGCTCGTGGGTCGCCTACAACCAGGGTCATGTCGGCCATGTCATCGAGATGCAAAACGGCCGGGCGGTGGACAGTGGTCCGTGCAAGATTTGCAACGGCACCGGCAAAGTGACCTGCAGTGTTTGCAACGGGACGGACAAAGTGGTGTGCCCGATTTGCGGAGGAAAGAAATTCATTCCGACGGCGTGGACGCCGGTCGATAATCCTTGGTTGGACAGTCAGCCTGACTTGATCCGGCTCAATGACGGACGGATCCTGTTTGGCCAGATTATCAGCACGGTCGGCACGGATGTGACGATCAAGACGCGTACCGGACAATGGCTGCACGTTGACGTAACGAATATCGCGCCCAAGCCGGAGGTGAATTCCACGAATTCAGCCATTTAGATTTGCCTGTATTTACCCATAAACTTCGATGACCGTGCAATCCATGACCATTCCGCAATTATTTCAATACCGAGGCAGCAGGTGGGTGCGGGCCTGGTTGACCTAAATCCAACATGGCAACTATTTCAGGCCTCATCATCCTCGGTTGTTGGATCATCTTCCTGGTCTACTGGATTATCAGTGCCTTCAAGCAAAAGGCGACGGCGGAACATCAAAGTTTGTCGTCCATGCTCGCGCACAGGATACCCGTGGGATTGGGCTGGATTCTGCTGGCGTATCCGCTGCTGCCACCTCCCTTGAATCGAAGGTTGATATCACACACGGATTGGGTGCTGGCAATCGGTGCGGTCATCTGCGTGTTCGGGCTGTTCGTGACTTTATGGGCACGTTGGACGCTGGCCGGGAATTGGAGCAGCGATGTGACATTCAAGCATAATCACGAACTGGTGAAGACCGGGCCTTACCGGTTTGTGCGGCATCCCATTTATACGGGTCTGCTCGTAATGGCCCTCGGAACGGCCATAAGTGCAGGCCGGTTACGTTGCTGGCTGGGCCTGGTCGTGGTTGGCATCGGTTTCTGGATCAAACTCAGGCAGGAAGAACGGCTCATGTTGCGGCACTTTCCCGATGAATATCCGGCTTACCGAAAACAGGTGAAAGCACTGGTGCCCTTCATCATTTGAAGTCGGAAAACAAAGATTTCATCCGCAGATAGGGCAGATCTCGCAGATGTAGATGGCAGGGCGCGATCTCGGCACAGCGCAGTTATTTATTTCAGTCGGGCTTCCTCGTTGGACAGTATTTGTCCTGCCAGTTGTAATAGCATTGCCTTCAAAAATGCGATCAACTATCAACCATCAACTGAACATGAACACTCCCTCTCTTGGTTATGTAATTTTGTATGTGACCGATGTCGCCGCCAGTCTCGCTTTTTACGAAAAGGCGTTTGGCCTGACCCGGCGCTTTTTTAACGACATGAACGGCAAGGCCTATGGCGAACTGGAAACCGGCGCAGCCCGGTTGGCGTTCGCCAGCATTGCGCTGGCCGAAGAACATCTGAAACAGAAAGTCACTGCCGCGAGCCTGGAGGAAGCGCCACTCGGCGTTGAGATTGCGCTGACGACACCGGACGTCAAGGCGTTGTTCGTACGTGCCGTTAATGCCGGAGCCACCGCCATCAGCGAGCCCGAAACTAAACCCTGGGGCCAGACCGTGGCTTATCTCCGCGACAATTCCGGTCATCTCGTCGAACTGTGCACCCCGATGCCGTGATTTAAATCATGCCCGAGTTCACGCAATGCGGTTCCCGCGCCCGACAGGTTCTCCGGCTTCATCTCGGTGTAGTTGCGTGACAGGATGATGCCTTGCGCGCCGCCTTTAAAGGCCGCTTTTACTGCACTGGCCACGCTTTCCGGTGTGCAATGACTTTCGCCGGTTTTTACCGGCACATCAATGTCCACACCCGGCCACACCTGCACCGGATGGCCGGCCACGGACTCAACCGCCCGGCGCGTTTCCCGTTCCACGTAATTCGCCGAGAATCCGGTTGCCGCAAGCTTGTCAAACGGTGCTTCGTCGTAATTGAGCTGCCGGTATAGCACCTCAAGCGTCAGTTCCGGTGGCAGGTCGCCAAAAACGGACTGGCGTGAGTCCTGAACGAAGGTGACGAAGCGGCCGCCGGCAACATTGTTGTAAACCGCGGGCCGGATGAAATCGGAATAGCCAGCCAGGTCCGTCAGGTTTTCTTCGCCCGCTGGAACGGACTGAACGTCGTGTTCTGCCAGACATGCCAGCCAATTGGCAGCCCAGGATTCACCGATTTGGCCCTGGCATAAATCGCCGCCTGAAATTCGTGGCGGCTGGTCGCCCACATATTTTCCCAGGCGAGCACT
The DNA here is from genome assembly GCA_963708525.1 of uncultured Verrucomicrobiae bacterium. Classification (GTDB taxonomy): domain Bacteria; phylum Verrucomicrobiota; class Verrucomicrobiia; order Limisphaerales; family UBA11358; genus UBA11358. The sequence goes on from CAVPTH010000011.1 coordinate 21,719, forward strand.
TCCGGATATTTCAGCAACAACCGCCAGAACGTCGTAAAATATCCATCGCGCGGACTTTTACCGGCCCGACTGTCGCGCACAAATACCTCTACCGCATCGTAGCCTTGCCGCGCCTTTTCGACGTCAATGCCGCGATCGCGTCCTTTCTTCTGACAAAACTCACAGAAACAAGTCGTTTTGCCGGGATCAATGCCGCTGCTTTGAGAAAGACTAAGCGTATTGAGCAATCCGCTCTGGCGTTCCGAACCCCACATCATGCCGCCAATGTCGTAGGAGCTGGCGTAATCCACGACGAGACCCAGCGTGAAATTCTGATAGCCGGGATTGTTGAAGCACGGTCCACCCGGGTGACCGGTCGTGCGCCGGCCATGATGGTCCACCTCGTATAGTTTTTCCCAATCGGTCCGCACGGGAGCGGGTAGTTGATTATCCTCAAGAATAAACGGAAATACCCGGATACCGTGTTTCTTCGCCACCGGAATAACACGCGCCAGAACATCCACACCGCCAAATTCCGGCGCACTCATGTCCTGCAACGTCAATGGGGTATCTTTGTAAAACTCCATATGCGGCCGCGCGTAATTGCCGCCGTGAAAACCATCCGAAGATACGCCGGCCCGATGCGGTTCGTGGGTGTAGATGAAGGTAAACAGCGTGTTCACGCCGGCGCGCTTCTGCATGTCGTCGAAAAGCGGGTCCAGTTCCTGCTGCGCGAGCGGCGCGACGCTGATGGGTATGGCAATGGTGGCCGGAGATTTGGCTGGAGTGGCAGGTGATGCCGATTCACTTCGCAGCGATTCCACGCCAGCCAGGGCTGCGCCGGCGCCAACGACACCGAGTTTGATGAAATTTCGGCGGTTCATGCCGCGAGTATCCCGCACGTTTTACCGGATTCAAGATCAATACTTGCGTCCAACGACCCGTTTAAAACGCCGATTCCACTGTAGGAGACGAGGTGACGAGTCTCCAATTTTCTCAGGTTGTGAAAGGCAAGTCGAGAGACTCCTCACGTCGTCTCCTGCCTTTTCAATGGGTTGCGTGCCTCTTTATTGATTCAAACTGGTGCTGTGCTGGATCAGCCAGGCCACATCGCGGTCGGTGGGTGAAGTCGGTTTTGAATCACCCGGCAGGCGTTGGCCGGGTACGAGTGGCGGATTGGTCGTCGGTTCCAGCCATTTATGGTAATCGTTATGGCCATCCGCAAATGAAATGCAGGCACCGCCAGTGTGGTAGAGGGATGGATAATCAACGATGGCGTAACGCGATGTGGCATCAATGGCAAAAAGACCGTCATTGATGGAGTCTTCCCGCTCGTCAATGAAAACAAACGCCTGGCTGGGTCCGGGGGCAATAATCTGGTTCAACTTCCAAAAATGCCGGTGTTGAGTCTGGGCCATGGGCTGGTGAGGGCCCATGAACGCGTTCATGGACATGCTACGCACCCGGGGCAGGACTTTGCCGGCGATAATGACCGTGCTCCGATCCCCCGGGCAACGATAGACCGCCGGATTCTTGACATAAATGCCAATGGAACCAAAAGGCGCGTACTTCGCACCGACCAGAAAATCGGTATTGGTGCTCTCGGTGACATCCCCGTCGGAATTGTACCACATATCGCCCGCCACCCAGCCCGGATTATCCGGCGTGCGGCCATGATCCAGCCCCACGGCATTGGGAGCAAGGTTGTCGTTGTGTTCGTTGGCGTAAAGGAGCCAGCCAAGCTGAAGTTGATGGATATTATTCGAACAAACAGTTTGCCAGGCCTTTTGCTTCGACTTGCTCAAGACCGGCAACAACAGAGCCGCGAGAATGGCGATAATCGCAATGACTACCAGCAATTCCATCAAGGTAAAAGCCCTGGTGCTCTTCATTTGCGTACCGGCGCGCGGTGGCGCCATACATAAACTATCAGAACACCGGAAGCACCTATGCCAATCACAACCGATGCAATCACGCCAGCCTTGAATGCCAGGGAGCGCGGCACGGTGGTTACCGAAATATCATCGAAGTGCGCTGTGCCCGAAACCCAGGGCTCAAAAATATTGGCGTCAATCCAGACGTCCGCCCTCCGGGCTTTCGGGGGAGACAGGATGTCGGTCAGCGTAAGCGTCCGGTAACCGGTCATGGCTGAATCGCCAGTATGGGCTCCAATGGGAGTGACCCGTTCCCCAAGAAAGTTGCCCGTTGAATCGAAAAAGCGCAACTGGACATGGATGTTGTTTCCGGCCTGTACCCGGTCCGTAGAGTTTGTAGGCAAAGGTAAACGTGATGGGCCTTGCCCCACCCGCGGCCGGCCCCAGAGAAAATTGTTGCGAACGCCAGTCTGCCTTGTTTGCCTTGCCCGCCACGGTGTTGCTGATGACGAAAGCACACATGCCGTTGGCCGTGTCGTTGAAATCATACGAGGTGGATGCCGCGCCATACGCCCCGGTGAGCCATTTTGCGCTGCCGCTCCAGGTGCCCGACTCGGCTGGTCCCAGAAAAATCTGCCCTCTCCCAAATACCGTCAATGCCATCATGAAAAGGGTTGCCACGACCCAGACAACCACGCTCCGTTGCATCCGGCTGATGATTGTATTCATTTCAATTGCTCCGTTGAAAATCCACCGGCACATTCCCTGCGCCGCCGCTCCAAACCCCTGAGAGTTTGCCGTGGTCCAGGTTGCCCTCATAGGAAATTCCCATCCAGGCCCACACCATGCGAACCTGCGGTGGACGGAATTTGACTACCGTGGCCAACATCCCGCTTACCCATCCCTCAGGAATATCAATAGCCGCGGAATATCTCGCCATCGGGCAGTTTGGCAAGGTGAAGGAATACCCGGAATTTGACTCCTCGCACGTTTAATGTTCCCTGCCAATGACCTTGCAAATCAGTTTGGTCAGTATATGCAAAATCTCCCGTTGGATCCTCGTGTCCACGCTGGAAAACCCATGGGATTCCCTGCGAACCCAAGGGGATGACGCCATGGAATTTTGTGTTGTTGCTGTTCATCGTTCCATCCACTTCGGCTCCAAGACAGGTCAATTCCACTGAGGGCTTATCAAACATCACGGTGGCTGGGACGTGCCGGATCCCGAAGTCCAGATAGTCCAATTCGGCTCGCAGGTTTCGTGGCGACGCGCCTGAAATCTTCAGGTTCATCTGCAACGGAATTCCCTTGATGTCGGCTCGCCCGGTCCAGAAACCTTGCAGGGTGGAATCCCCGGCAGGCACATAATCGCGTGCTGCCAGGGGCACAGGGGGAATGTCCGGGTGCATAGTCCGTTTCCAAAGTGCCTCGATTTTGCCGCCGTCCGGTGAGGTAAAGGACCCCTGGATCTCTCTGCCGGCCGGGCTGATGGTACCCGTGTAATTGCCCCAGGGATTAAAGCCCAAGCGTATGATGCTGTCTTTGTAGGTGCAGGAGTTGACTGGAAAATTGCTTTGTCCGAGTTCGACCAGGTCCAACGCGGCATGATACACGCCGTTTGTTTTTGATATCTTGAGCACGGTATGCAAATCAAAGCGGTCGAAAGGAAGGAAATTGGTTGAGGCAATGGTAGTTTCCCACACGCCCTGGACATCGGTTTGGCTGCCCTTCCCGGTGGGCTGAATTTCTTTCACCGACAGGGTGGTGAGGCCCGCGGCCAGCATGATTGCCGAGCCGGCCAGGATTGCGTCTTTGGTGTTGTACCAGGCCATAAATTTCAATGTCGCTTTGACGAGCAGCGCTGAACTGCCACCGACCGCGCCTTTGGTGAGTACCACGGCAGTCACGGAGTCTGCCAGCGTCGACGGTGCGACTTGAACGGAATTGGTGGAAATCGCTTCGACAACGGCCTCCGTCGTCGAGGTCACACTGTGCCTAAGAAAATATTTCTGCAGTTTTCCGACAGCCCGATTCACCCGCATTTTGGCGGCATCTTCGCTCCCGCCCAAGGCCGCACCGATTTCCTTCATGCTTTTGCCGTCGAGAAACCGCAACACGATGGCGTGGCGGTCGGTTTCACTCAGCCCACCCATTGCTGTGTCCAACAGCGGACCGATTTGCGCCCAAACATCGGATTCGCTTTTGTTCAACATGGTCTGCATGTGAGCCTCCTGTTCACGGCGGGTGCGCCGGATTTCGCCACGGACAAAAGTCAACGTTGCCAGCCGCGCCGTTTGATACAACCAGCCGGAAAGAAGGACGCGTTTGCCCAGGTGACGGGATTTCCGCGCCAGGATGACGAAGACGGCCTGTGTGATCTCTTCGGCCTGATGGGGATTGCCGGTATGGCGCAGGGCAACTGAATAAACCTTGTTGATATGCCGCGCGACGAGCGTGGCAAAGGCCTCATCGGAATCGCGCTCGACGTATTCGCGCAACAGGGCGGCGTCATCCAATTCCTGCATCTACCTATAAATGCCGCCGAAGGAAGAAAGGTAACAGTTTTTTCTTGTAGCAGGCGGAATTTCAGCCGGGGGGCGAGTGCCGGAGCAATCGTCGCGAGTGAACCGGCGGCCAAGCCATCACGGACGTTCCGCCGCAACCTTGACCGCCTCCAACTCCTCCCAGCGAGCGTAAAGCTCCGTGACCTTGTGCTTGGTCGCCTCCAGGTCGTCTTTAAGCTGGTTCACCTGCGGCGCGTGTTTGCGGAAGAACTCCGGATCGGCGAACAAGCCCTCGATCCGCGCCACTTCCGCCTCGGCCGCATGGATTTTAACCTCCATGCCTTCGAGTTCGCGTGCTTCCGCGAACGAGAGTTTGCGGAGTTTTGCGGACTTCTTAGCCGTCGCCGCCTTTGTAGCCGCATCTCGTGAGAGTGCGGAAGATTTATTCAAAGAAACTATGGCCGCGCTCTCACGAGACGCGGCTACCGCCTGCCGTTGTTTTTTCTCCAGGTAATAATCGTAGTCGCCGACGCTGTGATGGATTCTGCCGTCGCCTTCAAACGCGAGAATGTCCGTGCAGACGCGGTTCAGGAAATAGCGGTCGTGGCTGACGACGCAGACGACGCCGGGAAACGCGATCAACGCCTCCTCCAGCACGCGCAACGTCGGCAGGTCGAGGTCGTTCGTCGGCTCGTCGAGAATCAGAAAATTGCCGCCGCTCTTCAAAATGCGCGCGAGCAGCAGCCGGCTGCGTTCGCCGCCGGAAAGTTTTTTCACCTGCGTCGTGATGCGGTCGTCGGCGAACAGAAACCGCTTCAGGTAGCGAGCGCACCGAAATTTTCGAGTCGCCCCATTGCACGAATTCCGTGCCGTCGGCGACCTCGTCCAGCACGGTGCGTTCCTCGTTCAACTGCAGCCGCGCCTGGTCCACGTAATTGAACTTCGTGAGCTGGCCGGTTTTCACCGTGCCTTCGGTCGGCGCAAGCTGGCCGATGACGATTTTCAGCAGCGTGGTTTTGCCGAGGCCGTTCCGCCCGCAGATGCCGACGCGCTGGCCGTTTTCAAACGTAAAATTGAACCCGGAAAATAGTTTGCGTCCGCCCAGTTCCATGCCGAGGCCGGTCAACTTCCACCATGCGATTGCCCAGTTGGCGGCGGCGGCGGGATGACCAGTTCCATGTCTTCCTCGATCATCGGCCCGTCCTTCGCCGCCTCTTCGTAATAGCGCTCGAAGCGGTCCTTCTGCTTGCTGCGTTGCGCGCGCGGGCCTTGGCGCACCCAGGCCAGTTCCTTTTTCAGGAACATCTGGCGCTTGTGCTCGATCGTCGCGTCGGCTGCCTGCCGTTCCGCCTTGTCGAGCAGATAATCGGTGTAATTGCCCGCGTGCGGAAAAGAACTTGCCGTCGCTCAACTCCAGAATCGGTCGACGCGACACGGTCGAGAAAATAGCGGTCGTGCGTGACAACGAGAAACGTGCCGCCGAAATTTTCCAGAAATTCCGCGACCCACTCGATGGATTCCGGGTCAAGATGGTTCGTCGGCTCGTCGAGCATCAGGAAATCCGGGCGCGAGACAATCGCCCGCGCCATCGCCACGCGGCGCTTCTCGCCGCCGGACAGCGATTCGATGCGCCGGTCGCCGGCCGGGCAATTCAGATGCGCCATCGCGGTTTCGATGCGTCGATCCAGCGTCCAGCCGTCCAGCGCCTGGATGCGATGCTCCAGTTCCTCGTGCCGTTTCGATTCATGGGGCAGCGATTCAAATTCCGCGATCAAATGGAGAACATGTTGCGCGCCGTCGCGGACGTTGTCGTGAACGTTTTTCGCCGCGTCGAGCATGAAATCCTGTGGCAGATAGCTGACCACAAGATCGCGCTGCCGGGAAATGTCGCCGCTGTCCGGCGCTTGCAATCCGGCGAGGATTTTCAGGAACGTCGTTTTGCCGCAGCCGTTGCGCCCGACCAGCCCGATGCGGTCGCCTTCCTGAATGCCAAGCGTGACATTATCGAGCACGACGTGCTCGTTGTAACGCACGGTGACTTCGGAGGCGGAAATGATGGTGGGCATGTTTTTTAACCACGGATGGACACGGATGGACACGGATGAAAACTTCCGTCGGAGCGCGACTGTCTGCGCTGCACCAGCCGCGGCAGTTGCGAATACCCTTCGGACGGGTCTTCGACCACAACCGTGCTCCGGAATCCGTGTTGATCCGTATTCATCCGTGGTCTATTCCCTGGCCGTTTGCACCGGCAACGTGGAGAGCGGACAGTTTCTATTGGTCCCGCTGAAATAATTCGCCGCCCACTCGTTCGGGAACAGCACGACGGGATTGTTGCCGGCATCGTAGGCGAGCCGTGAGCCGGTCGGGAGCGATAGTGCGTCGAGCTCGTCTTCCTTCATGTCCACCGGCAGCCAACGGACGACCGTCCACGGCGCGGATTCGAGGCGCGATGCCGCGCTGTATTCGCTTTCGAGCCGGAATTGGACGACCTCGAACTGCAACGGACCGACCGCGGCGAGCAGCGGCGTCTTGACGGCTGAATCGCGCAGGTAAAGCGCCTGGATGACGCCTTCCTGCATCAGCTGATCCAGCCCCTGGCGGAACTGCTTGAACTTCGCCGTGTTTGGATTGTGCAGGTGCGCGAAGGCTTCCGGCGTGAAGCGCGGGATTTCCTTGTAAGTGATGCTCGGATCCGTTGTCAACGTGTCGCCGATGCCGAAACTATCGTGGCCGACGAGGCCGATGACATCGCCCGGCCAGGCTTCATTCACGGTCTCGCGTTCGTTGCCAAAAATCTTGTGTGAACTGGAGAGGCGGACCTTTTTCCCCGAACGGGAGTGATGCACCGTCATGTCGCGCTCAAATTTGCCGGAGCAGACGCGCACAAACGCGATGCGGTCGCGGTGCCTGGGGTCCATGTTCGCCTGGATTTTGAAGATGAAACCGGAGAACGCCGGATTTTCCGGTGTTATCTCGATGCCGCCCATCACCCGCGGTTTTGGCGCGGGCGAATGTTTCAGAAAACCGTCGAGCAGCAGTTGCACGCCGAAGTTGTTGCTGGCGCTGCCGAAAAACACCGGCGTGGTCTTCTCCGCGAGCACCGCGGCGTCATCCCATTCGTGCCCGGCGTGCTCGAGCATTTCCAGTTCCTCGACCGTCCGGTGGAACGTCACGTCGTCCAGCTGTCCGCGAACCGCGGGATCGTCCAGCCCGCCGACCTGCACCGGCGCGCGAAACTGCCCGCCGACCGTGCGCTCGAAGAGGTGCATCAGTTTCGTCTGCCGGTCGAACACGCCGCGAAACTCGAAGCCGTTGCCGATGGGCCAGTTCACCGGGAACGCCCCGATGCCCAGCACCTGCTCCAGTTCATCGAGCAGCGCCAGCGGATCCTTCATCGGCCGGTCGCACTTGTTCATGAACGTGAAGATCGGCACGCCGCGCTGGCGGCAGACCTCGAACAGCTTGCGCGTCTGCGGCTCGATGCCTTTGGCGGCATCAATCACCATCACCACCGAGTCCACCGCGGTGAGCACGCGATAGGTGTCCTCGGAAAAATCCTTGTGGCCCGGCGTGTCGAGCAGGTTGAGGCGGTAACCGTCGTAATCGAACTGCAGCACGGTGGAGCTGATCGAGATGCCGCGCTTCTTTTCCAGCTCCATCCAGTCGGACGTCGTCGCGCGCTGGTTTTTGCGCGCGGTGACCGAGCCGGCGAGCTGCACCGCGCCGCCGTAAAGCAGCAGCTTCTCCGTCAGCGTGGTCTTGCCCGCGTCCGGATGCGAGATGATGGCGAACGTGCGCCGTTTCTGGATTTCTTTCGCGATATTCACAAAGGCCGTGAATCATAACAGCAAATCCGGCGCAAACAAGACTTGGATTCAATTCAACGCGGAGACGCAGAGTTGAACCACAAAAAACACGAATCACGCGAAAGCTATTCCCTCTCCGCCTCAATCGGGGAGATTCCTTCTCCGCTCTGGGGAGAAGGTGGCCACAGGCCGGATGAGGTGCAGCGCACAAACTCCCTCCATCGCGCCGGGTGAGGTGTCGAATTCAACGCCAAGTCTCCAAGCTAAACCGCGAGCCACGCTAATCGAAGCAAACAGAGATGGACGAGCCTGACAAACCTCTGAATCACTTCCGCTGGAACTTTAATTCACCGTCGCTGGTTGAAACTTTGATTTTATCCCCCGGCTTGAATTCGCCTTCGAGCAGTTTCATGGAAAGCGGATTCAGGAGTTGCTCCTGCACGGCGCGTTTGAGCGGGCGCGCACCGAACTGTGGGTCGTAGCCTTCCTTCGCCAACAGTTTCTTCGCCGCCGCGTCCACGTCCAGGGTGAGGTTTTGTTGCGCGAGCCGCCGGCCGAGACGGTCGAGCTGGATATCCACGATTTTTGAAAGTTCTTCCTCATCGAGGCTCTGGAAAATGATGACGTCATCCACGCGATTCAGGAATTCCGGCCGGAAATGCTTTTTCAATTCGGCCAGCACCTTGTCTCCAAGCTCGGTAGGGACGGCTCGCCGAGCCGTCCGGTCGTCCCGGCGGGACGACCCTACCTTTTCAAACCAGTCCTGAATGATGGGCGAACCGATATTGCTGGTCATGATGACAATGGTGTTCTTGAAATCCACCGTCCTCCCCTGCCCGTCCGTGAGCCGCCCGTCGTCCAGCACCTGCAACAATACGTTGAACACGTCGTGATGTGCCTTTTCAATTTCGTCGAACAAAACCACCGAATACGGCCGGCGCCGTACCGCCTCGCTCAACTGCCCGCCTTCCTCGTAACCGACATAACCCGGCGGCGCACCGATGAGCCGCGACACGGTGTGCTTCTCCATGTACTCGCTCATGTCGATGCGAATCATGGCATTCTCGTCGTCGAATAGAAATTCCGCCAGCGCGCGCGCCGTCTCGGTTTTGCCTACACCGGTCGGCCCAAGAAAAATGAACGAACCGATCGGCCGATTCGGGTCCTGCAGTCCGCTGCGCGCGCGACGCACGGCATCCGACACGGCTTTGATGGCTTCCTTTTGGCCAATGACGCGTTGCGCCAGACGCTCCTCCATTTTCACCAGCTTTTGCCGCTCGCCTTCCAGCATCCGGCTGACGGGAATGTGCGTCCACGACGCCACCACTTTGGCAATGTCTTCATCGGTCACTTCCTGACGCAGTAACGACGTGCGGGTAGCTTGCGCGGATTGTTTTTCAATTTTGGCGAGTTTCTTTTCCAGTTCCGGAATCTTGCCATATTGGATCTCCGCCGACTTCGTCAAATCGCCTTTGCGTTGGGCCTGCTCCAATTCCAGCTTTGCCTGCTCCAATTGCGATTGCACGACGCTGACAGCGTTGACCGCAGCTTTTTCATTCTGCCATTGTGCGGTTAAGGCCCTGGACTTTTCCTTCAAGTCGGCCAGTTCCTTGTCGAGTAGTTTCAACCGCTCCTTGCTCGCGGAATCCTTTTCCTTGGACAGCGACGTCCGTTCGATTTCCAACTGCAAAATCTGCCGGTCGAGCTGGTCCAGCTCGGTCGGCTTGGAATCCAGCTCCATCTTGATGCGTGACGCCGCCTCGTCCACCAGGTCAATCGCCTTGTCGGGCAAAAACCGGTCGGTGATATAGCGATGTGACAACGTTGCCGCCGCAACGAGCGCGGAATCCTGGATGCGCACGCCGTGATGGACCTCGTAACGTTCCTTTAATCCGCGCAAAATGGCGATGGTAGCTTCGACCGTAGGTTCCTCGACCTTCACCGGCTGAAACCGACGTTCCAGAGCGGGGTCTTTCTCGATGTGCTTGCGGTATTCGTCCAGCGTCGTCGCGCCGACACAACGCAGTTCGCCGCGGGCGAGTTGCGGTTTCATGATGTTTGCCGCGTCCGTTGCGCCTTCCGCTGCGCCCGCGCCGACCAGCGTGTGCAGTTCGTCAATGAACAGGATGATTTTGCCTTCGCTGGCGACAATTTCCTTGAGAAACGCTTTGAGCCGTTCCTCGAACTCGCCGCGATACTTGGCGCCGGCAATCATCGCGCTCAAGTCCATCGCCACCAATTGCTTGTTTTTCAGCGATTCCGGCACGTCGCCGCTGACGATGCGTCGCGCCAGGCCTTCGGCGATGGCCGTTTTGCCCACACCCGGCTCGCCGATCAACACCGGATTATTCTTCGTGCGGCGCGTCAGCACCTGCATGACACGGCGGATTTCCTCATCACGGCCGATGACCGGATCAATTTTGCCCTGCCGGGCCAATGCCGTCAGGTCGCGGCCGTATTTTTCCAATGCCTGGAATTTCACCTCGGGATTCTCGTCCGTCACGCGCTGGTTGCCGCGCAACTCGGCGAGCGCCTTGAGCACAGCGTCACGTTTCAGGCCGTGTTTGCTGAAAATCTTTTTTAAGGACGGCCCGCCGCTGTCGATCAGGCCGAGGAGAAGATGCTCGGTGCTGACGTAATCATCCTTGAGTTTGGTCGCCTCGGACTGGGCGGCATCGAGCACCTTGCGCAAATCGCTGCCGACATAGGCGTCACCCGCGCCCTGGACCTTGTGCCGGCGCGCCAGTTCGGCCTCCAGCTCCGGCTTGAGCCGGGCAACCGGCACGCCGATGCGTTCCAGCAAATCGGGGATCAGGCTTTCACTCTGGCCGATGAGTGCGAGGGCCAGATGTTCGCCGTCAATCTCCTGATGCGAGAACTCGCGGGCAAAGCGCTGTGCCTCCTGCAACGCTTCCTGCGATTTCTGGGTCAATTTCTCCGGTTGCATGACTGCACCCGAATTTAGCGCAAAGAAGCAAAGACGCAAAGACGCTAAATTTCAAACACGGCTTTCTGACTCCTCACCCTGACCCTCATCCGGCCTGCGGCCACCTTCTCCCATCCGATGGGAGAAGGAATAATTATGGGGGACGATTTCCCGGGGTAAGCGCTGCGCACCAACCCCGGGCTAATTTCCGCAGCGCCTTCAGCGCATTTGAATCCGTGTTAATCCGTGTCTATCCGTGGTTACATTTTTGCGGCGTTGCGTTAAGGAATTTTTCGTTTAATTTTCGCGCATGAAATATCGCGAACTGGGACGGACGGGCTGGAAAGTTTCAGAAATCAGTTTTGGCGCCTGGGCCATCGGCGGCGCCTGGGGAAACGTGGACGACAAGGAATCACTGGCCGCGCTGCACGCCGCGCTGGAGGGTGGCGTCAACTTCTTCGACACGGCGGATGTCTATGGCGACGGCCACAGCGAACAGTTGATGGCGAAGTTGAAAAAGGAGCGGAAGGAACAATTTTACATCACGACGAAAGCCGGACGCCGGCTGCCCAAGCAGACGCCGGAAGGGTATAACCGCGAAAACCTGACGGGGTGGATTGAACGCAGTTTGCGAAACCTGGAAACCGAGACGATTGATCTGCTGCAACTGCATTGCCCGCATCCCGACGTTTATTACCGCCCGGAAGTTTTCGGCATCCTTGATGATCTGGTGAAGGCCGGAAAGATCCGCCATTACGGAGTAAGCGTGGAAAAAGTCGAAGAGGCACTCAAGGCCATCGAGTTTCCCGGCGTGCAGACCGTGCAAATCATCTTTAATATGTTCCGTCAGCGCCCGGCTGAATTGTTTTTCCCGGAAGCGAAACGCCGCAAGGTCGGCATCCTGGCGCGTGTGCCGCTCGCGTCGGGTATGTTGTCGGGTAAATTCACGCGGAACAGTCAATTCGAGAAGGACGACCACCGCAATTTCAACCGCCATGGCGAGGCGTTTGACCGCGGCGAAACTTTTTCCGGCGTGGACTACGAGACCGGCTTGCGCGTGGTGGAGGAATTGAAGCCCTTGGCGCCGCAGAACGCATCTTTGGCTCAACTGGCGTTGCGCTGGATTCTGGAGTTCCCGGCCGTGACCTGCGCCATTCCCGGGGCCAAGCGACCGGCCCAGGTTGCGGAAAATATCGCCGCGTCCGACCTGAAACCGTTGTCCAAGGCCACCATGGAGAAAATTCAGGGGGTTTACGACGCGGAGATCAAGCCGCTGGTGCATCATTATTGGTAAAATGTAGAATCTGGAATATGTCTTGCTTGAAGCAAGGCATGCAGCAGCAGGACGTTTCGACGAACCTGGCGGGCCGGAGCGCACGCCAGCTTGGGGAAAGGTGGCATACCCGCAGAAAAATCATTGGATTGGCGGCCATTGGCCTGATTTTTATCGTTAGTGTCCTCTCGGTTCTGTACTTCCTCGGACATCGCACTTCGATGTTTCAAACTGGCGGATTACTGTTGCTCTCTGTCTCATTCTTAATCATGAAAGCGGCGGAACGCTTCGCCGGACCCGAGATGGATAAACTTTTTCGACGCGAGCGGCGCGCCCACCGGGGAGCCCTGGCGGAGGAGAAAATTGGCGCCCTCCTGGACGAGCTGGTCGGCAATTATGTCGTGCAACATGACGTGCGAACCGGCTATGGCAATATTGATCATCTGGTGTTCCGCGGGGACGGCGCCATTTTTTTGATCGAGACCAAATCCCATTCCGGCTGGATCACCCGACATGACGAGGAGCTGCGCCGGAACGGCCAGTCGCTTGAAAAAGACTTCATCCGGCAGACCCTCGATAATGTTTCCTGGCTGAAACAAACCTTGAAAGCCCGCGCCGGTTTCGAGCCCTGGATACATGCTGCCGTCGTGTTTACCGACGCCCACGTGGAAAAACATCTCAAGCTCAAGCATGTCGATGTTTTCAACGCCCGCTATCTGACCTGCTGGCTGGAACGGGCACAAGGCAATCCCCGGGCCTCGGTCTTTCTTTGGCCGCAGGTCAAAAGCCTGACCCGGGCGCTGGCCGAACCGCATTCAATCCGTCTTGCCTGCCAGCCCCTTTTGCGCTAGGTTGCGTCCGCTATGGACACAGCGCCCACTCCTTCCGGCATAGTGCCGCCACCACCGCCACCGCCGGTGATCACCGCACCGCCGGCCCCGCCGCGTCGGGGTCGTGGCTGGATGATCTTTGCCATCATCCTGCTGGTTCTGTTGCTCGTCAGTCTGTTCGGAAATTTCGCCCAGCTGGTTTCCCAGGCGTTGAGCTTCAAAGGCGGCCTGGGCAACGGCCTTTCCCGTGAAGTCGGCCCTTCCCTCGATGAATGCCTCGTCAAGGATAATGATGCATCCATGAAAATTGCCGTGGTGACCGTGGACGGCATTATCAGCGGCCAGTCGGTAGACCAGGGGGGTTACAACATGATCGATGTCATCAAGGCACAGTTGGACCGCGCCAAAGACGATCGCCGGGTCAAAGCGGTGATTTTAAAAGTGGATTCCCCGGGCGGCGAAGTGCTGGCCTCGGATGAGATTTATCGGGCGATCAACGACTTTCAGAAAGATTCCAGCAAGCCGGTGGTTTGTTCCATGGGCAGTCTGGCCGCCTCGGGAGGTTACTACATCTCGTCGCCCTGCCGTTGGATTGTGGCCAACGACCTGACCATCACCGGCAGCATCGGCGTGATCCTGCACACGTGGAATTATCGCGGGTTGATGGACAAAATCGGCCTGCGACCGGAGGTCTTCAAGAGCGGCAAGTTCAAAGACATGCTCAGCGGTGAGCGCGAAACGAATGAAATCCCCGCTGAAGAACGCGTGATGGTGCAGGGATTGATTGACGAGACCTACCGGAAGTTCAAGGACGTGGTGGCCGCCGGTCGGGACGCGGCACACACCAGGAACAAAAAGGACGGCCGCCCGCTGGCGTCGGACTGGGCGAATTATGCCGACGGTCGCGTATTGTCGGGCACCCAGGCCTATAACCTCGGGTTTGTGGATGAAATTGGAGATTTTCAGGATGCGGTGGATCGTGCGAAGCAAATCGCCGGGATTCGTGAGGCGAATTTGATCGAGTATCGGGAACGCTATGATATTTCGAACATCTTGCGTTTGCTCGGCCAGAGCGAATTGTCCCATTCCGTCAAACTGGACCTGGGCATGGATCTGCCCAAACTCCAGGCGGGCGAACTTTACTTCCTGTCCCCCACCTTCATCAATTGATTGAACCAGGCCCAGCTCATCGTCGCGGATAGCGAACGCGACGCGAACATGCTTTATGCCGTCGGCATGTTCGTGCCCGATCCGTTCATTTATCTGAACTTAGGCGGGCGCCCGCTCATCGTGATGAGCGATCTGGAAATTGACCGGGCCCGGGCCCAGGCCCCGCATTGTCGCGTGGTCTCGCTGACCGCGTATCAGCGGAAATTGCGCGCCGCCGGAACCAAAAAGGCCAGCCTGCCGCAGATCATCCGCTTGTTGCTGGGCGAGAAAAAAATCCGCCGGGTCATCGTCCCGGACAACTTTCCGTTCGGCCTCGCGCGCGACCTGAAAAAGCTCGGCATCAAGTTAAAACCGTGCACCGGTTTCTTCCCGAAACGGGAAATCAAATCCGCTGACGAGGTCAAAAAAATTTCCGCCGCCCTGGCCATGGCCGAAGTCGGCATGGCGGAAGGGATGGAAGTGTTGCGCCGGGCCAGAATTGCCCGTGACCGGAAACTCATCCATCACGGCGTACCGTTGACTTCTGAACGCCTCCGGGCGGTGATTGATTGCGCCATTTTGCAGGCCAACGGACTGGCGGCCAACACCATCGTGGCCGGAGGCAAACAAGGCTGTGACCCGCATGAACGCGGCCACGGCCCGCTGCGCGCGCACGAACCGATCATCATCGATATTTTTCCGCGTTCGCAGAAGACCGGTTACTTCGGCGACATCACCCGCACGGTGGTCCGCGGGCATGCCAGCGAGGGCGTGCGGAAACTGTACGCCACGGTCCAGGAGGGTCAGAAAATCGGGTTCGAAAAAATCCGCGCCAAGGTGAAAACCGCGGAGGTCCACAAAGCGGTGCAACGATATTTCGTGCAACAAGGTTATAAAACCGGGCGGCGGGAGGGACGCATGGAAGGGTTCTTCCACGGCACGGGACACGGACTGGGCCTGGAGATCCACGAAGCGCCGCGGGTAGGCCTAAGCTCCAACGAAAAGTTAAGGCCCGGACACGTCGTCACGGTTGAACCAGGGCTTTATTACCCCGAATTAAGCGGCGGCGTGCGGCTGGAAGACGTCGCGCTGGTCACCACCAACGGCGCCCGTAACCTGACCCGGTTTGAGAAAGTACTGGAAATCTGACCTGTGTCAGACCGCTGTCTCAGTTGCGCCGCAATGGCTCAGAAAAAACTTTCAACCGTCGAAATACCCCTTAAATTCCTCACCAATTGAATTGGCACACCGCCAGCTTGGTTGAGTGAGGTCGGCTGACACGCTGTCATTTGAAAGGAAATTTATGATGTGGAATTTTGATTGGCATTATTGGGTGTTTATACTGTTACCCGGCTTACTCATCGGCATCTGGGCACAGATCAAATTACGTCACGCCTATGGCAAGTACCGCCAGGTGCCGGTGGATTCCGGCATGACCGGCGCACAAGCCGCGCGTGAAATCCTCGACCAGGCCGGCCTCAACAACGTGCCGGTGGAGGAAATTCCCGGCAATTTGAGCGATCATTATGATCCCTCGAAACGTGCGCTATTTCTGTCGTCCGACAATTTTCGCGGCCAGACGGTCGCCGCGGTGGGCGTGGCGGCGCACGAAGCCGGTCACGCACTTCAACATCAGGCCGCCTATGGGATGTTCAACCTGCGCATGGCGCTCGTGCCCGTCACGCAATTCGCGAGCATGGCATATCTACCGATTTTCCTGATTGGCGCCATTCTCCATGCGCTCAACATCGCGTTGCTCCTGATTATTGTCGTTTTTTCCATAATTACGCTGTTCCAACTCGTCACGCTGCCGGTGGAGTACGATGCCAGCCGCCGGGCGAAGGAACAATTATTCCGGCTGGGCCTCGTACATGAGCAGGAACGCGCGGGCGTCAGCAAGGTTCTGGATGCCGCGGCTCTCACTTATGTGGCAGCGCTGGTGTCATCCATGCTGAACTTGCTCTATTACATCACGGTGGCCCGTAACAGCCGGAGCTGAGGGTACGTTAATTTTCTTGCGGACGGACATTCTGGCCGTAAGGTGTGATGCGCTGTATGGCAGTAAAAAAGCAAAAACGCAGACCGGCCAAAAGCAAACGGCGCAAGCCAATCCCCCCGCGCTTGCGCGCCACCCCCAAAACCGCCGCCAAGGCCGTGGTCCCCGCAGTCCCCGTCCCCGGCGCTCCGCCGGCCACCGCCGGTGACACCACCCAGTTTATTCAACGGGAAGCCTCGCGATACGACGGCGACACCGCCATTAAACTTTACCTGCGCGAAATCGGGCAGGTGAAGCTGCTGACGCCCCAGGAGGAAATCGAACTGGCGGCGCGCATCAAAAAAGGCGACAAGAAAGCCCGTGAACAGATGATCAAGGCAAACCTGCGCCTGGTCGTCAAAATCGCGCGTGACTATGACGGCATCGGCCTGCCGTTGTTGGATTTGATCAGTGAAGGGAATATCGGTTTGATGAAGGCCGTCGAACGGTTTGATCCCACGGAAAGGCGGCAAACTTTCGACTTACGGCTCATGGTGGATCAAGCAATCCATCAAACGCGCGCTCGCCAACCAGTCCAAGACCATCCGTCTGCCGGTGCATCTGGTGGATAAAATCTCCAAAATGCGCCGGATCGCGATGAAACTGCAGGAGGAACTCGGGCGGGAACCCACCGATGAGGAACTGGCCGAAGAACTGGGCATGACGGCCACCCGGGTGCGGCAGATGCGGCTGGCTTCCATCCGCCCCGCCTCGCTGGACGCGCCGATTGGTGATGATGATTCAAACAATTTTTCCGACCTGGTGGAGGACGAAAACGCCATAACGCCTTATCAGGATCTGGAGGACAAGACCGTTACCGGGATGTTGCAGGACATGGTCAGGCACCTCGACGAGCGGGAAGCCACCATTTTACGTTACCGGTTCGGCCTCGACGGCGGTACGGAAAGAACCCTGGAGGAGGTCGGCGAAAAATTCGGTGTGACGCGCGAACGAGTCCGGCAGATTCAAAACCTGGCGCTCAAAAAACTGCGTCGGATGATCGAAAAGCTGGAGAGTTCCAAGGACAAGAAAGACTGACGCCATGCCTTCCGCCCGGGTGACCCCCCAGCAAATCGAGGCCGCCATCCGCAATATACCGGACTTCCCGAAGCCGGGTATCCAATTCAAAGATATCACTCCCGTGCTGGCCGACCCGCAATTGTTCGCCGGTGCCGTCGATTTGCTTACCGAAAAGTTCAAACCCGGTTCGGTAGACATGGTCGTGGGCATAGACGCGCGCGGGTTCATTTTTGCCGCCGCCGCGGCCCTGAAACTCCAGGCCGGATTTGTACCCGTCCGCAAAAAAGGCAAGTTACCCCATCAAACCCACGAACAGGATTATGCGTTGGAATATGGTTCGGCAACGATTGCCATGCACGTCGATGCGCTCAAGCCGGGCGCTCGGGTATTGCTGATTGATGATCTCCTGGCGACCGGCGGCACGGCCGCTGCCGCCGTCGCCCTGGTCAACAAATTCGGCGCGCAAATCCTCGAAGCCGCCTTTTTGATCGAGTTGAAATTCCTCAACGGCCGCGGGAAATTGAAAGGATTGCCGGTTCGTTCCATCGTGGTTTATTGACCCGGTTGGGCTTAACAATTCAGTTGACAGGAGGCGACTTATCAATCAACTTATCCGCATCCGTTGATATAACGGTCTCATGCAGAGTGGCTGAGGGACTGGCCCGATGAAGCCACGGCAACCGGCTCCGAATGCGTTCGGGGCGACCAGGTGCCAAATCCAGCCCTGACAGGTGTCGGGGAAAAATGAGAAGCGTGCGTGCATTTTGTCAGCCCCTTCTCGCCATGAGTCGGGGCTTTTTTATTTTAAAATCGCCCTTGTCGTCGTTCTTGTGCTCGTGATCGCAACGGAAAAGTCGAGGACGAGGACGGAAAAGAATTGAAATCTATGAGTGAACATCACGGTTACATGAAGGCGCTGAAGTGCCGCGAATGCGGGCGGGAATATCCCCTGGCCGCCAATCACGTTTGCGAGTTCGATTTCGGCCCGCTCGAAGTCGTTTACGATTACGACCGCATCAAAAAGTCCCTTACCAAAGCAGCGGTTCAATCGCGTCCCCAAACGATGTGGCGTTACCGCGAATTGCTGCCGGTGGCGAATGACCCGACGGTCGGTCTGCAAGTCGGTTTCACGCCGTTAGTCAAGGCGGACCGGCTGGCCCGGGAACTCGGCATCCGCGAATTGTGGATCAAGAACGATACCGTCAACTACCCCACCCTGTCGTTCAAGGACCGCGTGGTGAGTGTGGCGTTGAGCCGCTCGAAGGAACTCGGCTTCGATACCGTGGCCTGTGCCTCCACCGGCAATCTGGCGAACTCCGTTGCCGCCAACGCCGCCAGCGCCGGACTCAAATCCTATGTGTTCATTCCGCACGACCTGGAACAGGGAAAAATCCTGAATTCGTTGATTTACGGCGCGAGAGTCATTGCCATCAAAGGCCATTATGACGAAGTCAACCGGCTGTGCGCCGAAATTGCCGGGAAATTCGGCTGGGCGTTCGTCAATGTTAACATGCGGCCGTACTACGCCGAAGGTTCCAAGAGCATGGCCTATGAAATCGCCGAACAGTACGGCTGGCGCATCCCGCGGCACACGGTCGTGCCGATGGCATCGGGGTCGTTGCTGACGAAAATCCAGAAAGGCTATCAGGAATTCATCAAGCTCGGCCTGGTGCCGGAGGCGAAATACGCCGTTCACGGCGCGCAGGCAACAGGCTGTTCGCCGATTTCCGTGGCGCAAAAGGCCGGACTCGACTTCTTCAAGCCGGTCAAGCCGAACACCATTGCCAAGTCGCTGGCCATCGGCACGCCCGCCGACGGCTTCTATGCCTTGCGGGTGATGCGAGAGACCGGTGGGGCGGCCGAAGATGTGACGGATGACGAGATTCGCGACGCGATCAGATTGCTGGCCGAGACGGAAGGTATCTTTGCCGAGACCGCCGGCGGCGTGACGGTGGGCGTGGCCAAGAAACTGATTGCCTCGGGTAAAATTCCGCGGGATGATTCCGCCGTTCTGTGCGTGACCGGCAATGGTCTGAAGACGCTGGATGCCGTGGATGGTTACGTGGGCAAGCCACGCGAAATCAAGCCCAGCCTGCGCGAATTCGAGGCGTTGCTGGCTAACGAAGAAAAAGTAAATATTTAAATTGTATGCCGAAAAAAGTCCGAATCCCAACACCGCTCCGCAAGTTGACCAACAACGAGGAGCTGGTCGAAGTCAACGCCGCCACCATCGAAGACGCCATTGCCGAACTGCAATCGCGCTATCCTGGCATCCAGGAACGGCTGGTGGATGAAAAAGGCGAGGTGCGCCGCTTCGTGAACGTCTATGTGAACGAGGAAGACATCCGTTTCCTGAAAAACAAGCAGACGCCGTTGAAAGACGGCGACGAAATCAGCATCATTCCGGCCATTGCCGGAGGTTGAAGGGTTGAAGCGTTAAACCGTTGAAGCGAAGCAATCGTAAATCATCAATCGTAAATTATACCGTCATGCCCAAAGCTGCCAAAAAATCTTTGCCGGTCACGAAGTCGACCACCCCCACGCAGAAGCGCTTGTGGCTGATGTATCCGCCCAAGCTCATCAAGAAGCCGTTCATCTGGGAGGTCGGCCACAAGTTCAAGGTGGTCACCAACATCCGTCAGGCGAGCGTGACGGACGAGATCGGGATTGTGTGTCTGGAACTGGACGGCGCGCGCAGCGAAGTGAATGCGGCCATCAAATGGCTGGAGAAGAACGGCGTGAACGTCGAGCCGGTGGAAATCAACGTCATCGAAAGTTAATGCCTTTGCGGCAACGATTTTGTTGCAGCAACAGCATAAACCTCTTTACGAACCGTTCGAAGCCGAACCGCGGCCAGAAGAATTGCGGCAACGCCCAGCAGAGCCATTGGCGAAGGTTCCGGGACCATGGGGCCGCCGCCCGGTTCAATCCACGTGCTTAAACCACCATCCAGCGCCTGAATGTGTGCCGCCGCGTAAAACGGACCGCTACCACCGGCCGGCGCGCTTTGGAAGGAAAAACTGCTGGCCGTTAAACCGGAAATGCCGCTGATAAAATAGGTTATGGAATCTCCCGACCCAAAAGTCGTTCCACTGGCCGTTCCAAAGTTGAAACGGAAATCGTATTTGCCGTCACCATCCGCCTTGTAATTATTATCTCCAGCCGCTTGTGAAATTGTCGGGGTGGAAAAACTGCCGGTGGAAGCCGTTTCGCTAAACGTCAAACTGGACTGATCCAAACTCAAACTCGGATCCAAATTAAAGTAAATCTCACTGGCAAATTCACTGCCGGTTAATCCGGCAGCAGAAATAGTCAAATTGACTCCACCACTGACATTTTCAAAATCAGCAGTAATCCACGGGGTCGGAGCCGCCGGGCTGGGGTCCGAAGGAAAAGGAGTATCAAACTGGTAAATAACTCCCGCGCCAATCAACCCCGTCGAAGAAAACGTTAACGCCGTCAAAACACAGAAAAACCTGATAAGAGCGGCCCGGTTCCATGGAAGAATATTTTTCACAGCGTTACAACTTTAATGCAGTGTCTGATTATGTGCCAATTGTGTTTAAAAATAGGACAGATTGCTCCAAAAGTCAAATTAAAATGGAATTAATATCAATCATGAATTCCGCTTGTGAACTGCTTGTGAATCAGGGGTTGCCATCAGTTACCATCTGTTTTTCAATCATTGTGATAACATTTAATGATTTCAATTAGTGACCAGGCGATAGAAGGTGTTCCCGCCCAGGAGAGGATTGGTCACCGTAAGGCGGCCGGCAATGGAAACCGGCGCGGTCAAGACATTGCTCCAGGTATTTGAGCCAATTAAGTAAGGCGAAAATTGAAGTGTACAATTCGTCGCCGATGCGGGCCAGGAAACCACAATGTTTGTCTGGAGGCGAGCGATTTGAAGGGGAACCGACATGGACAGATTCAAACTCCAACCATTGGAAATCATGCCTGAATCCCCGGAAACATCAGACACGACAAACAGATTCCAGGTTCCACTCGGGTCGGTGTTCTTAAAAACCGACAGCAAAGACGGCGAATTTGAAGTGCCGGACGGGGCGGGCGGAGGAAAATTAAAAGGGAGAGAGGTGTATCCAAAAAAGGGATCCAAATATCCGTTGGTCGGTCTGAAAGTGCCTGACACCAGGCTGGTGAACAAGGGCAAGGCATTTGAGGCGGCATCGTCAAACACAAGCGTAAGATTGGTTACGCTGAATCGGTCCTGTCCGCCCGCGTTTGCCATCAGAATGGCTCTTTGCCCCAGAGGACCGACCAGAAGAACGTCCACATCGCTCGGGAAAGAATGACTGAAACCCCGAAGTGTCACCGTAACTTTGGTCACCACCTGGCCATCCAATCCGGTAACGCCGACACTGGAAGGGTAAGGCGTCGCCTTGGTCGGCGGATTTACGTCGGTACCAATCGTAACGGAGTTGGTATTGGTAAACGTAAAAGTTGCACTGTGAGAAAGTGGAACGAGTGCGTAAAGACACACTCCCACCCAGACAAGTTTGGACCACCCGTTTCCAGCTTTCGAATTCATGGCTATCAACCTCCCCTGACCAGATCGACCCCCTGCCGGGACCGACCAGATACCCGACAGGTGTTGGGGAAGAACAAATGCCAGACGGGTTACGACTCTGACTCGAGTTTTAACGAATACTGGTTCTCAATCATCGCCGACTGCCGCTCCAGCAGTGCATTTTGTTCCTGAATGAGCTTGTTTTTCTCCTCGATGAATCTGGTTTGTTGTTGAACCAGACGTTTCTGTTCCTCTATGAGCGCCTTCTGATTGGCGATCAAGTCCAAATGGCTCTGTAGAATGGCTTGATTCATGGGCCCAAACGAAGCCGGCTTGGCTTCAGTCTCCGATGAATGACCATTCACATGACCATTGGTGTGACCGTTGCGGGGGGGAACTTCAACCGTATAACCACTGGAAGAAAGCTTCATCACCGTATCCGTATAAAACCGGTGATAATCAAAAATCTTTTTACGGCGGGCATTACCACGGTGGGTCGACCCGTTCGATCCATTCTGAGACACGGAGACCTTCGGCTTCAAATCCGCCCGGGCTGCAGTTTCGCCGGCAGACAGACTGGCCGTGATAACCGCGGTGGACGAAGCCACTTCCACAGGCGCGTGAACATGTCCATTGCCGTTGCCAACGGCGTTGCTGGCGACCGAACCGGACGAAGGTACATGGCGCGTTTTGTGATGCCGATGAACCACTCCGCGAAACAGCATGACACCTCCTCCGACAACCACCCCAATCAAGACGTACCATTCCCACCCGGTCGCACTTTTGCTTGAGGTGGCAACTTCATCATTCTGGGCCGTAGACGTGTCGTCATCGCCGATAATAACCCCCGCCAGGCCGACCTTGGAAACCTTGTCACCCTTCTGATAGTCCGTATAACGCTGCCCTTGCTTGAACGAAATATTCTTCATCAGTTCATTCAACGGAATCACCGCCGCGGTATCCCGGGACTGATAAGGGGCTACGGCGGTGGCCTCCAACACGCCTTTCCGACCCAGCACGCGTACGGTATGATTGACCACTTCCGACGACTGGGTTTTGGCCCTGACCGCCCATTCCAAAGAATGGGTTTTGGCATCGTACGCGGGCGACAGTGCCCAGTCTACCGACGAAATCAGCGGCAGACCGCGCAAACGGCGATCTTCATTCTGGCGTTGCGCACGGTCGGAAATCGTTTTCAAAACTGTTGCGGCTACGATCTTGTCCTTGTCCACGTCTTTGATATAACCCATGTCTTTGTAAGTGAGCACCACCCACCAATCCCCTGATTCCGGAGCCAGGATACCCACCAACCCCTGCGGCACGGGATTATTCATTTTGGCGAGAAGAGCGCCAGCACCCGACGCGTCGGTAAAACGATAACCCTTGGGAATTTTTATGTCAGCCAGAGAGCCCAAACTCGCGTCTGCCGGCCCCGAGGTCCAATCAATCTGCTCCTGACCGGGAGAATTAAAAGACATCATTGAGGACTGCTGAGCGGCAGAACGTGACATCCCAAAACAAGCAAAAATGAGCAACAATGTAAAAACAATCGCAGATTTAAAAGACACTTTACGAACCGGGGTATTGAAGGAAATGCACATAATCCCTTATTGGCTAATCATCAAACGACAACACTACATTAATATTAACAACGTTATCTGCCCAGTTTTGTGACAATACATGTACAAGAAAATGACGTCAAAGTCAAATATTATTTAACCTGAATATTGACCGGAAAAGCGCAACTGATTTGTTTGTATCATGTTAGGAAAACCATCAGTCCGCAACGTGTTTTCATCAACAGAAGTTTTGATTCAAAAACGGACATCCACGTTCAAATTCTCGTCCTGTAATCTTCAAATAGTTCTATTCATTTTGATCTGCTCAAGACGCCGCGCTCGGTTCCCGGCCAGGTTGGAAAGCAGGAAAGAGCCGGCGCTTGCGTTGTCCTGGGCCAGCTACTAATGTCCTTTTGCTGCGCCCGTAGCTCAGTTGGATAGAGCATCTGCCTTCTAAGCAGGTGGTCCCGCGTTCGAATCGCGGCGGGCGCGCCATCTTTTCCCGAAATTTACTGAATTCCAGGGAAGTAAAACCATGTCAGCGCTTTACCCGGTCGGGTGTGCCTAGCCCCTGCGCCAGACTCCGGGCGGTTTCTTCAATCCATTCGCCACCCGGCTGCGCATAAGGGCGGAAGGTTTCGAGATAACCTTCCCGGTCATTGTAAAAAAGCGCCCGATGCAAGCCGAGGGTGGCCGCATCCGGGTTGTCGATCAGGCTCGCGGAATCGCTGGCACTCATCTGGAAAAGCACGCGCATTTCGAATTCGCTCAAGGTTTTGCGTCCCAAAAACCGGGTTACGTTGTTATAGGTATCACACGCCGCTATCACGTGAATACCACGTGCCGGTCCTTCGCTGAGGAGATGAAGCAGGATCGCCGCCGGATTGGCCTCCGTGCCGGCATCACCGGAGGAAAAACTGAATTCATCCTCCTGCCGGAGCTTTTTAAAATTCTGCAAACCTTGAGCCAGCACAAAGATTTCCGGTGCCTTGGTTTTTTCCCCATCACCCCGCCGCTTCGATTCTTCCGCCAGATCGCTCATCATCCGGTCGAGATTGCTGTTGTTGACCAGCGCGACCTCTTGCGGAATGGCTTTTATGATGCGTTCCAGATATTCGCGGTGTGGCAGGCCCGGGGGCGTACTGTCGAGCAGAACGAAACGAACACTCCCCGGCGGATATTGCGCAGACAGCGAGACCAGGGCCACCGAAAGGGCCGTGAGGGTCCGTTCCTCACTCTGGCCAACGATGAGCAGATTGCTGCCGCTCTGTCGCTGGAAGACCGCTTCCGTCGGTCCCTTGATGGAATTGGGCGCACCGAGCCAGATGCGCGCTTGCGTCACCGGTTTGACCGCCGGCGATTCCAGCATCAGGCGCAACGGAAGGTTCTCTCCGATATCCGCCGGGGCGTTGCCCTCAAACACAATCGGTCCCGGATACCGGTTTTTATCGGCTCGCTCGCGGATTTTTACGAGATAACTGTCGCGTTCCTGGTCCGGTAACCAAACCGTTTGGAACGGGCTGTTGCCTTCAATCGATCCGGCCGTGTCGTTGTAAATCCCCTCGCCCGGCCGGGAAAGCAGGCGGGGCGCGGGATTGTCCTGGTCCATGATCAGGTAGGCGTCCGCCTCGTTGCATTGGAGCGCGATGCGGATGACCATCTGGCCGATCGTGGCGCGGGCCAGGGTGTAGGCGCCGCCCAGGGTCTGCGAACCCAGCAACACGTGAATTCCGAAGGCCCGACCCTGCCGGATAATACGATCCAACAAAACAGCCGCTCCCTGGGAAACGCGGTCTTCCTCCACGAAAAATTCCTGAAATTCGTCAATCATCAACAGTGACCGTGGCATCGGTTCGGTCCCACCCGCCCGCTTATACCCCGCCAGGTCCTGCGCGCCAACGTTGCGGAACAAATCACCCCGACGTCGCAGTTCTGCGTCCACGCGCTCGAGCACACTCAGACCGAAGGCACGATCGCTTTCGATGGCAACGACTTTCGCGTGCGGCAGGCGCCGATGGGCGTAGCATTTGAATTCCACGCCTTTCTTGAAGTCCACCAGGTAGAATTCAACCTGTTCGGGGCTGCACCACAAAGACAGATTGGTGATAATGACATGAAAAAGGGTGGATTTGCCCGAACCGGTCTTGCCGGCGATCAGGCCGTGTTGGCGCGTGGCTTTGCCGATGGCGAGGTACTGCAATTTGGTGGCACCGGACCGGCCGATAGGCACACGGAGTTCGTCGGTGGTGTCCTCTTGCCAGAACCCGGAATCCGCCGGCGCCACCTGCTCGAACGGCACCTCGACCCGGCCGGAGTCCTTCCCGCTCTCGCCCATTTGATGGAGAAAACGAGTGGCGATTTCCGGAGCCGGCGGCGGATCAAGAAGTAATTTGGTTCCCGGCGGGTGCCAATGGGACAGCCTGAAACCATTTTCGGTGTGCGTCAGACAAACACTGTTCTTCCGGAGTTCGTCAGGAACGAATTCCTGCGGTGGAGCCTGCCGTTGGTCCCATTGTATCAGCGTATAAACACCGCAACGCGCGCCGCTGGCGGCGATATTTCGGAGCCGGCGGGCCGCGGTTTCGCTGAAGTTCACCGGAAATGAAGCGATGACGAGGAAATGGTATTTTTCGGCGATGGACCCGGCTTCGGCGTTGTATTCGGAGATGGTCTCGTATTCATTACGCAGATACATCTGGATCATCTTCTCCATGTGTTCATTCAATTCGGCGAGTTTTTCCTCGAATTGGGCGGTCTGCGTCCAGATACGGCTGTTGATGTAACTCTCCTCATAATCGGCCAGGTGCATCAGGGCCGCAAAGTTCTGGCCGAGACCGACCGGATCAAAAATGGTAAAGGTCAGCTTGCCGGGCGGCGTGGTGGAGAGCAGGCGGAAGATGACATTATTGATGGCGGCCACGGCGTCGTGGCCACCGGTTTTGCCGGTTTCAAAAAGAATCGAGCCCTGCTGCGGGTAAACCAGCGAGAGCGGAACCGAAAACCGGGACGGCCCGGGAAGCGACAGTCGCGGATCCTTCGGCATCCTCTGGATCATGGTTTCCAGTGCGACTTCCATGCGGCCAAATCGGGCGGCGTTCTTGAATTCCCCCGGTGGCATCCACCGGTCCCAGAGCGGCGCGTCCCATCCCGGAAAAAGTTGCCCGGCAGCCGTATCGGCAGCCTGAATCGTGGCATAAATGGGTTCGATTTTGCTTTTCCAATCTGTTTCGAGCGCCAACCACCGCGTCTGATGTTGACTTTGAAGCTCAGCCATTTTACGGCTGTGGACATCGGCAAGTTGACCGGCCTGCGCGTTTGCCTCCGTCTGCAGACCGGCGATCTTGTCGGCGTGCTCACGTTCATGCTGTTTTATGCCGGCGCGAAGATACTGCTCATTTTTGTGTGCCGCCCGGAAGGCCTTTTGATCTACTGCCATCGGACGGACGCTGCGGGTGTTGACGATGTTCCGGACTGATTGTTTCCATTCCTGGCTTAAACCGCGATTGGTGGCATCGAATTCGGTATGAATCCGATTCTGCTCCTGCTGATACTGCACTACGTTTTTCTGTGGAAAAGCATCGAGCAACCGTCGTGCTTTTCCGAGCTGCTCGGCAATGGCTGTGCCGGCAGTTCCGGCTGCGCGGCGGCCCAGGAAGTAAAGAATCAGAACCCCAAACAACGCCAACCCCGCCGGCCCGGTTTGCGACCAGGAAACGGTGTTCCGTCCAAAGTGTTGGAAAACCGGGACCGCCGCGACAGCGCCCGCCAGCAATAAAACCACCAATGAAACCGGCAGGAACCTGAATATCCATGGGATCAGGTTTTTTCGGAACCGGGCCAGGTCCTCACGGGTCCTGGATGCCAAACGTCCAAATTCCTCGAGCGACTGGTTTTCGTTTCCGGAAACATGGGGCTCCGATTGGCGTCGGTACCGACGGAGCTGTCTGCGGAACTGGCCATAACCGCGAAATGCCCGCCGGGCGCTTCTTTCCAGACGGGCATATTCTGCGTCGGTCTCGTTTAACTTCTGCTGGAAACTTTCAAATGCCATCGCGGCATTCGCCAGATCGGCGTCCCGCCGTCGTTCCGCCTCCGTCGAGTTCCTCCGGATACGTTGTTTAAGCGCTCCCTCCTGCTTACTGCCCTCGTCCAATACCTGCTGGCTCAACGCGCTGTGCGCCCGGTTAATCCGGTCCTTGCGCCGGTCGAAGCGGGCGTGCCATTGCCTCTTTTCTTCTTCCAGCGCGGTCTCCAGAGCGGCGAGGTCGGCACCCTGTTTGGTCTGGCGTTCCAGTTTTGCGGATTCAAAAGCAGTGCGTTCGGCCGCGGCCCGGGTTTCGTAATCCTGGTTCAATTTTTCTTCGCGCGCAGCAAAATCCTCGACTGCGTTTTTGAGCGCATCCAACAGTGCGAGCATTTCGTTGACACCCGGGTGGTTATTCACAGTCGCTCCTGACTTTTTTCAAAATTTCGTCCAACTTTTCGATGATGGCAACCGTCTTATCCACGCGAATAAACAGGTCTTCCAGATACCGATGCTCAAACTCCGCACTTTTCTCGTCCCGCCAGTAGTTTTTGGTTTCCGCCCACTTCTGTGAAAGTTCCCGGGCACTCGCCACCAATCTGCTTTTGCCGCCGCTCAAATTCATGCTTTCGCCTCCCGCGGCGCAGGGCCACCAGCCTTGGTGTAAGACTCCAGTGCCTTCACGATCTGTACCAATTGCGTGAGTGCCTTTCCCATGTCAATGGTCAGAAAACCGTGGAACTCCTCGATTTGCTTGATCATCGGCGCCGTACGATCTTCCAGCTCCCGTTCCCATTTCTTCAGAGTGTCGAGTTTGTCTTCCGCTTCCCGGACGGCGCGTTGGGCCCGTTGTACCGCCATGTGTTGCAAGGCCGTCGCCTCCTGCAACCGGGAAAGCGTGGCATTGAACAGCTCCTGCCGGGCTTCTTCCAGTTGCCGGCCCCGCCGGCGTAACTGGCTTTCCCAGATGCGACGCTGGTCGTTCTGAAGCCAGCCTTGCAGGCGTAATACCTCGTCGCTCACCTCTTCCAGTGTCGGGCGCACCTTGCTTAAAAACAAAATCAAGCTGGCCCGAAACGATTCGATCGCCTCGACGGAAGTGACTTGGGCTCGTTCGGCCATGAGGTCAATGCTGCTGGAGATATTCCTCGATGCGCTGGGCCTTTCTCAACAGGTATGGGGTGTGCACCTTGGACAGTTCGATGAATTTTTTCAATGCCTTCATCGCCAGCTTGAATTCCTCGGAAAACTTGTCGTGCTCCTGATCCTGCCACGTATCCCCCAACGCGCCGAAACGGGCCTGCAACAGAATCACCCGGTTTTCCAGGTCGCTATTGAACCGTTGCAGTTCCTCCGCGAACCGCCGCACCTTCTCCGGATCCATGATTGCTTGTGCCATCGTGTTTCCTCTCGTTTTTGGTTGTTCACCCCATTATTGCTACTCATCTGCTTTCACGCTATCACAATTCTGCCGCCGCGCGAACCGTGGAAGCAGGGCAAATCAGAGGCGCCATTCGGCATTTACGACCCGCGACGCACACCTTACGATACCCGGACCGTGTTGAAACTGGAACAACTCGCCGGATTATGGGAACAAAACCGGGCTGCCGGCTCCGTGTCGCGTAAAGGAATTCTCCATTGGCGACAGGAAATTCGCCTTTAATTCCCGGCCGGCCATCATGGGCGTCGTCAATCTTTCGCCCGATTCCTGGTATCGCGAAAGCGTCTGCCTGACCACGGAAGCCGCCATCCGGCGCGCCGCGGTCCTGACCGCGCAGGGTGCGGACCTGGTGGATGTGGGCGCGGAATCCACGCTTGCCCAGGCGGCGCGCCTGGACGACACGACACAGAATTCCCGGCTGTTGCCCGTCATCAAGGGATTGCGCGCCGCAAACATTCTGGTTTCGGTTGAGACGTACTCGCCGGTTGTGACACGCGCGAGCCTGGAAGCCGGCGCAAACGTTCTGAATCTCACCGGTACGGAAGGCGGCGATGAACTCTTCCGTTTGGTCGCTGCCCATGACGCCGCGGTCATCCTCTGCTATGTGCAGGGCAAAAACGTCCGCGAAGTCGGTGATTTTAATCTGGCCGCCGATCCGATTGAGCTGATGCGCGAATACTTTTCGCGCCAGATTGAGATGGCGCAACGCCACGGCGTGGAAAGAATCCTGCTCGACCCCGGCCTCGGTTTCTACTACCGCAACCTCCAGGACAGCGCCGTTCGCGTACGGCATCAGATGAAGGTATTTTTGAACACGTTTCGCTTGCGGACACTGGGTTTCCCGGTTTGTCATGCCCTGCCCCACGCGTTTGAATTTTTCCGCGATGAAGTCCGCTGTGCCGAACCGTTTTTTGCCGTGCTGGCGGCCCTGGGTAAAACCGACCTGTTCCGCACGCACGAGGTCCCGCGGATCAAGGCTGTGCTGGACACGATGAACGTCTTTTAACGCAGCCGCCGTTGTCACCAACCCGACTACAAACGACGAACGAGGAAAACCCCCTCTTCTTCCGATTTCGTGATCCACTGCCGACAGAAATTCAACTCGTAGCGCGCAAGAACCTTGCGGACGCGCTCCGGCGTGTAACGATATGAAAAGAAAAGACGGATGTTGTCTCCACGACGAAATGTAAATTGCCGGCTCTCGGTTGCAATGCGGCGCAGACGGTTGAAATGAAAACAGGCCACGACGCGTTTCAGTCCAAACTGGCCTTCTTCCAGAGTAAACCGCAAATCACCGTCCCGCCGTTCGATCCCAAGATCGAGGAGGAAAGTCATCAGCCAATCGCGGGTCAAATCATTGTCGTATTGCGGCAGAATGGTTTTCATCCCGGCGGTATAATCCATGCCGGGGGCCAGATTGGCGCTGAAGAGCAAAAGATCTTTCGGACCAACCAACGCGGCCAGCTTTGGTAGAATTTCCTGCGGCTCGAAATTGGGAATCATGCCAAAGAAGGTTATGATCCGTGATTCGTGATTCGTGACTCGTGATCTGAGAACAGCAGACAGATCGTCGGTCGTTGCCAGGTCACAAACCAGGGGAAAACATTTTTCCTCAGGTAAAACGGCCAGCGCAGTCTGGCGGGCGGTCAGAACCATCGCCGTGCTCACATCGCAAGGCGTGTAAAAAACCTGTTTGCCCCCGGCCTTCAACCGTTTCAGAAGTCGAGTGTCCTTTTGTCCGCCGCCGCAGCCCAGACCGAGAACGTGAACGGTTTTGGATTTAATCGCTGCTGCTGCCGCGGCAAAGCCCTGTTCGTAAACCCGTTGGCAATCCGCATCATTCCGCGTGGGCGAGTACACCCGGTGCAACGCCAGCCATTTTTGCGTCTGCTTGATACTATCGTAATGGAACTTGTGGTTCACGCGCCGCGTGCGCAGCGATTCCAGCAAGTCGTGCCGGACATTTTCCGGGGACTGAGTGGCGTGAATGCTGACGTGGGCAACCGTTGACACAGACCCTTTGTTACTTAGACGTCAACGGAAAGCAAGTTCGATGGTATAAGAGTTACGACGCAGTCATATCCATGACGATGTATTGCATCGGACGCCCGCGGCAACTCAGGAGCGCTCACATGCTGTGTCAAAATCGCAACTAAGGCGTCACTACCCGGTAGAAGCGAATCGGTGCCCCTTTCGAGTCGTTGTCCTCAAACTCGAAATTGCCGTTTTGAAGGTCCTTTGCCACCCCGATCTTCACCCAGTGCGCCAGGTCGCTGGAGGCTTCGATAATGTAATTCCGGCCGCGACTGCCTTCGAATTCGAGGTGTAGTTTGCCATCCTGCTGTTCGTGGCGAGCGGTGATTTTTCCGTTACTTCGACCCGGAGGACCTCCCCCACAATTATCGAGACTGTTGATAATCTCTTGCGCCGAGGCAATGAGTATCTCAGCCAAACCGGCATCGTCAGGGGCGATTTGCGCGCGAACTTTGTTTTGGAAGGCTTCGAGTTGATTGACCGCCGCCACCAGGTTACACCGAGCGACCGAATCACCGGCTGCCATGAGGCTTGCGATTAATGGCTGTTGATGCGCGATGCTCGAACCGTCGATCAAGTCGATTAACTCACCGACCGCCTGGGTCGCAGTCAGAACCTTTACCACCACGACATTCGTGTCGGCAGCCAACCCGTCGCTGACCACGAGCTCAATCGGATAGGTTCCCGGCGGCAGCATGACCACGGCCACGGCGCCGGTCGCCAGTGGAGTATTCACCCCCTCGGCGAACCAGAAATACTGCAGAGGATCACCGTCAAGATCGTACGACCGCGTGCCGTTCAGAACAACGGCGGTATTGGTGTCGGTACAGTTACAGACGAAGACACGCGTGACGGTGGCTGAGGCATCCGCGACCGGAATCTGGTTCACGCGCAACACTGCGTTGGAACTGACTGCAACTCCCACCGCGTTCGAGACCACAACGGAGTACGAGCCTCCCTGATCGGGCCGGGTGTTCGTGAGCGTTAATGTCGGCGAGGTGGCATCCGTCAATACGTTGCTATTGAAGAACCATTGATAATAAAGCGGCGGCGACCCCTCCGCCAACACTGAGAACGTAGCCTTGTCGCCTGCATTCACCGACAGGCCCTGGGGCTGAACCAGGATAAACGGAGCAACCAATGGCGGGCACTTGCCGGCACTGCCAGCATTGTAAAGGCCCTGAATTTCATCCGCCGTCAGGGCACGGTTGTAGAGCGACACTTCATCCATACTGCCTCCGAAGTTTGCCACCCAAAACTCGCCAGTCCGTCCAAAAAATACCGGTCGTGTGCCGTAGTCCAGCGGAAATCCCGCGTAAGCGGTCCCTTCCAACACACCATTGACGTAGAGCCTCACCGTGGCCCCATCGTATGTCCCAACCAGGTGATACCACGTCCCTACTTGCGGAATTGTCGAGGAAAGCGCGTGAACCTGGAGTCCCCCGGCCGAGGCAATGGCAAACGAAAAACAATCCTGGCCCGACACCCGGTCTTTCAAGAGCGTATAACCCTCGAAATTGCCACTCCGGGTGTTCTTCTTGAAAACTATTATTTGCTGTCCCGGGATGTTGGCGCCGGGTGTAACCAGGGTGTCCAGTTTCACCCAGGCTTCAACTGACACGTTGATTGGTTTCAGCGAGGGGGAATCGGCAATTTGCACATACTGATTGGTACCGTTCAAATGGAATGCCTGCCCCACCTCGCCGGCTGTAAAGGTGACACCGTCGATCAGCGTGCCATTGTTGGTGCCCACAACATCATCAGCGTTGCCTTCGCCCGGCCACCAGCTGATCAAACCTGAGGGCGCCGACACACACGTTGGTGGCGATGGCGGGCACTTGCCGGCACTGCCTGCCCATAAATGGCCATAATTTCATTGGACGAAAGGGCACGATTGTACAGACTGATTTCGTCCAAAATGCCTGAGTAATAGAAACCACTGATGCTTGCATCAGTTCGCCTGCCCAACAAAAGTTCGGTGTTCGTTTTGGGCGTAAAGACACCCAAATGGGCTGTCACCACTGCTGAACCATTATAATAAAGACTCGCAATTCCGGAGATCTTGTCATAGGTGAGAGCCACATGCTGGAAAACCCCCGTTTTTACTATTCCTGGAGCCGAAACAATAAAGATGAGCCCCATGGTTCACGTCCACAATATTGGCAAACAGAGACCCCACACCGCCTGAAGTAAGCCAAAGATGAACTCCCGATTGAACCCATCAAATTTATATTCGACCAGCGGAATGTTGGGCCGAAACATCACTGGGATTAATCCAGCCTTCAATGGTAAAGCCGCTGTTGGTTCCTACATTCAGACTGCCACTGGCCGGCACGTCCACGTAACCGCTGGTGCCATCCAACTGAAATGCCTGTCCGGTTCACCATTGGTATAACTGACACCCCCGAACACGGCGTGCCATTGTTGGTGCCGACGCTGTCATTGGCATTGCCTTCGGCCCGCCACCAGCCATCAAATTCGATGGCGGTGGCATACACGATGGTATCGATGCCGAGCACTTGCCGGCTCTGCCAGCCCGGTAAATGGCGGCGATTTCATTTAAAGAAAGGGCGCGATTGTAAATCGAAACTTCGTCAATGATTCCGCCAAACATGGAGAGATAGGGTGGCCAGGTGCCGGATGTGCCGATGAAAACCGGGGTCGTATCGTAATCGAGCGCGAAGCCCGGCGTCGCCGACGCCTCGGCCACGCCGTTGACGTATAGAACGGACTGGTTGCCATCATATGTCGCGGCAACGTGATACCACACGCCGCGCTGTGCGATGGTCTGGGAATTAATGGCGACCTGATCGCCATATCGTGAGATACAAAATTGGAAACGGTCCGAGTAAGTTCCGTCTCCGTTGTCAATGGTCTCTTCAGGAGACTATAGCCTTCAAACCATGCAGACCATGTGTTTTTTTTAAACACGATCTGTTCGCCGCCGCGGCCGGATGGCAGGCTCGGATCCAGCCACACCCACGCCTCGACGGTCACGTGGGTCGGCTTCAGCGCGGCGGAGTCAGGAATCTGAACATAGCCGTTGGTTCCATCAAAATGGAACCCTTGTCCGACCTCGCCGGTGGCAAAGGTGGCTCCCCCCTGCAGCGTTCCATTGTCGCCGCCAATGACATCATCCGCACTGCCTTCTGCCGGCCACCAGCCGACCAGACCTGTAGCCGACGGGACGCACGCCACTGTGCTTTCCGGGACAGACAAATCGGCGAAGGCGGAATTGAGGGAAAAGAATGCAACGGCTCCAAGTACAAGAATTCGGGTTTTCATAGGGTTTAACCCCTTCTACTTCCAATCGAGTTGATTTATTATGCAGCAACCCGAAACTGGCGTCAATAAAAAACATTAATCATCCGTATTTTAAAACCGATCTAAAATGATACGGAGTAAACAACTTATGACTCAGGCTGGTCTTCGCCGACTCAACACAACAAGACAAGTTCCTTGTGGCACCGAGAGGTTAGTTTTGCGGAAAAATCCGGTAGAGCAGCAAATAAACAATGACTCCAGTCATCGAAACGTACATCCACAGCGGCCAGGTCCAGCGGGCGATTTTTTTGTGAGATTCGAACCGCTCTTTTTTGGCCCGATACAGCGTCACCAGAATCATCGGTACAATGACGGCCGCCAGCACGGTATGCGTGAGGAGGATGGTCAGATAGATCGGGCGGAACCAAACCGGATGCAGGAATCGTGTCGGCCCCTGGTGTAAAACCACGGCGAGGTACGTGTGGTAAGTCAGATAACACGCCAGAAACACAATGGAAGTGACGAACGCTGCCACCATGCAGTTGCGGTGGGCGATTTTGTTTCCACGCTTGATGAAAACAAATCCGGCGGTCAGAAAAATCGCGCTGAGTCCATTAAGGGAGGCATTGACGGCCGGCAGGTCGTGGATATTCATCAACCGCCTTCCAATTCCTTGATCGTGGCGAGGATTTGCAGTTTGACCTTCGCCCAATCCACCTCCTGGCCTTCGGTTTGAAAAACACCGCGCAACCGTGCCTGCTTGTCCACCACCACAAAAACCGTGCTGTGAACGAAGAGATCTTCCGAATTTTGCCGGTCCTGGGGCGCCACGGCGGTGGAACCGAGTTTCAAACTGCCGGCACCCAGATCACCCAGTTCCTTCTTGGCACCGGTTAAAAACGTCCAACGCTGAAAGTCTGCACCGTAACGCTCGCCGTACTTTTTGAGAATGATCGGCGTATCGTAATCGGGATCGGTCGTCAGGGTAACCAGCTTCGCCCGGCTGGCGGGAGTCAGCATATCCTGCAGCGATTTCATCTCCGTGGACATGACCGGGCAGGAACCGGCGCAGCGGGTAAAGATGATGTCGGCTACCCAGACCTGGTTGCTCAATTCGGCGAGCGTCGTGACCGTGCCCTCCTGATTGGTCAGGGTGAAACCGGCCACCTGACCCAGCACTGGCAACGCCTTGCGTCGGGCCTGGCCATATTCCACCAGGGACACCAGATAGATCAAACCCAGCAAAATGATGAACAGGCCGAAGCCAACCCATATCGTCAACGGCAATCGTTGAGCGGAACCATTCATGTAACTTCATCCTGCCCGCCGGCGAGGCAACTGTCTATTCAAAGCTGGCGGAGGTGCCGGACTTGGAGTCGATCCACTTCTGAAAATCCGCCTCGTCTTCCACGAAGAGAAAACCGCCGGACATGCTGGCATGGCCGGGGCCACACAGCTGGGCACAATTGATCTGGTACTTGCCGGTCTTGGTGGGCGTAAACCAGACGGGAATTCTCAGCCCCGGAATCGCATCCTGGCAGATGCGCATCGGCAGAACCCGCAAGGAATGAATCACGTCCTTCGAACTTAAATAGATGATGACGGGTTTATTAACGACCGCGTGAACCTCATTGAGCACCTGGATGTCGTCCTTGGCGTGCGCATCGGTTGGGTCCACCCCGAAGACATTGTCCGAAGTGACGAATTTCATGTCCTGCCTGCCAAAAATTCCGTCGTGACCGGGATAACGGACATTCCAGGCGTATTGCTGCGCCACGATCTGAATGACCGTGGATTGGTCAGCGGCCGGAAATTTATCGACCGCCTTCGCCCAAATCGGCACGGCGATACCGATGAGCAACACCGCTTCGATAACGACGACGGCCAGCTCGATGTAGTTCGACGCATGACTGCGAACGCCGTGATAATTGGCCCTGGCATTGCGCGATTGGCTAAAACGGTAGAGCGCGTAACCAAAATAAATAATCCAGCCGACGAACAGCGCGAGCATCAGCACATGGATGTAAACCATCAATTCATCTATGGCCGCGCCGTTCTTCGAGGCCAGCGTGGGCAGATGCAACACGTTGTCAGCGAACCATTGCGTCATAGTTCAGGTGGATTAACCGGGGCCGGGTTGCTGTTCGCTTTTTCCTCCTTGCGCACAATGTGGACAAAGAAGACCAGAATACAGGTCAGCACGGTCAACACCACGCCCAGCAGGGTGAAGATGCCCCAGTTCATGCCCTCGGCGAGCGCCGAATCGGACCGGCCATAGCACGCGGCGCAGGCCAGCAACGACGATGGGGCCAGGGCCACGGTGCCGGCGACCAACATGGTTTTGCCCAAGGTGCGAAACGATCTCATAAGTAACTCATCTTTTTCAGTTTTTTCAAAAAGTAACGCCCATAAACGATGACCAGGACGCCGACGACCAGTGCTGCCAGGCAGAACAATAGATCGCCGGTGGTGCCATTTTCAGAGCGATAATCCACGAACTTCCAAATGGCGCAGCCGAAGGACAGCGCCGTCAGCGCATTTACAAATATAAGATGGATGGCTTTAAGCGACATGGTTCAATGCGTGGTTCCGGCCGGGAAGTCCTGCATGGCCCAGACCGTCAACCCGATCAAGCCGGCGAAAAAAAACACGGTAAATGCGAGCAGGGTGTAAATCATTTTCCGCTCGGAAATCAGGTGCATCAGAAAGCCCGCCACCACAAAGGCGTTGCTGCAAGCGATGGCCAGGATCATGGTCACCTTGGCCGGCCAGTCGATGTGCGGCAAATACGATGCCACCAGCATCAGCGATACGGCGCACACCACGGCCACGAACACGTAAACACAGCGCCGGAGATAATTATTGAAATCAACCGGGTGCTCGTGCAATTCCGATTCGCCCCTCAACGGCTTGTTGTGCTGTTCCGCTGTCTTTAATTCGCTCATAAAGTCGCGTCAGGTCAAATATAGGACCGGAAACAAAAATATCCAGACGAGGTCCACAAAATGCCAGAACAGGCCGGAAACCTCGATACGGTTGGTGAAATGTTCCGGATCGGTCTTCCAGAGTTTGCGGCCCGGTCCCCAGAGGTAACCGATAACCAGGCTGCCTCCCAGGATATGCAGCGCATGCAACCCGGTGAGCGTAAAGTAAAGCGCCAGATACGTGTTGTGCCAGGGGCCGTAGTTTTCCATGGACTTGATCTGTGACCGTGGAATGGTGATCTCCCCGGTTTTGATCTCCTTCTGCGCGCGCAGGTCGTACAAATCCTTTTCATCCGTTACATAACGGCCCTCGATGGTGACGGAGTTGGCATCGCTGCCCCGCAAGTGCCCGTCGGCAATCCGTCCGTCGGTCAATTGGATTTCGTAGTGAATCCATTTA
Organism: uncultured Verrucomicrobiae bacterium; assembly: GCA_963708525.1. Lineage (GTDB taxonomy): Bacteria > Verrucomicrobiota > Verrucomicrobiia > Limisphaerales > UBA11358 > UBA11358. The sequence goes on from CAVPTH010000011.1 coordinate 59,352, forward strand.
TCGTGATACTCGTAGGCCTTAACGCATAAAAAGGTCAGCGCCAGCAGGAGGGTACAGGCGTGAAAGATTTTGAATTTGTCAAACTGCCGGGTTTTGCAGGCGACCCAGGCCAGCAACGTGGTGATGGCCGAGAGCGCCAGCACGAGGGTGTTGACCGTCCCGAGGGTCACGTTCAGCCAGCCGTGCGGCCATTCCCCGGCCGGAGCACCAACGCGTAATAAAACATAAGCGGAAAACAAAGCGCCGAACAGCATCACTTCGGAGGCCAGGAACAACCAGATGCCGACCTTGGCGTTGTAAATGCCGGTGTCCGGACGGGGATAAACAGCGTAGGGTATTTCCATGAGTTAATGTGCAGGTGCAAGCGCCTGACTACCCGGCCGATCGGGCTCGTTTTGTGGCGTAAAATCGGTGGCGTGGCCGGGCACGCTGTACTCGTAAGGACCACGATAGATTTGCGGTGGTTCGGCAAAATTGCCATGCGGAGGCGGCGTCGGCGCCTGCCACTCAAGCGTCGTGGCCTCCCACGGATTATCGTTCTGGACCTTCTCACCGTGATGGATGCTCCAGAACAGGTTGATTATGAAAGGGACCTGCGCCAGCCCCAAAGCGATGGCCGCCCACAGGATCCACGTGTGCAAAGCCATGATATCGTTCGGCAACGTATTCAGGGCACCGGGCACGCGGGCGGCGGAGTAATTTGCACCACCGTCAGCCATGCGGCGCAACATACCCTCCATGCCCTGGGTAAACATCGGCATGAAAACCAGGTTCATGAAAACCAACGAACCCCAAAAGTGCACGCGGCCCCAGAATTCGTTCATCTTCCGTCCCGTCATCTTGGGAAACCAATAATAGATGCCCGCGAACAACGCAAAAATTGTCCCCGGCGCCACCACGTAGTGGAAATGAGCGATCACGTAATATGTGTCGTGCAGCGGAATATCGGTCGGCGCCAGGCCCAAGGGCAGGCCGGTCAGACCGCCAATCCCGAACATGGGCAGGAAACCCAGGGCAAACAGCATCGGCGTGTTGAACCGGATTGAACCGCCCCACAACGAAATGAAGAGGCAGGTCAAAATGATCACCGAGGGAATGGAAATCATCATCGTCGTGGCCTGGAAGAAAGTGGCGATTTTCGTGCCCATGCCCGTCAGATACATGTGGTGCGCCCAGACGATGAATGACAGGAACCCGACCACCAGGACCGAGTACACGAGTGATTTGTAGCCCCAAATCGGCTTCCGGGTGTTATTGGCGATGATTTCACAAACAATGCCCATGCCCGGTAGAATCAGCACGTACACCTCCGGATGACCGAGGAACCAAAACAGATGCTGCCACAACAACGGGCTGCCGCCACCGCTGATGTGCGCCAGTTGCCCGCCCACGGCCAGCCCGGTCGGCAAAAAGAAACTGGTGTGGGCGGCATTGTCCATCAATTGCATAATGGCCGCTGCTTCCAGCGGAGGAAACGCCAGCAGCAATAGAAACGCCGTTACAAATTGTGCCCAGACAAAAAACGGCAACCGCATCCACGTCATACCCGGCGCGCGCAATTGAATGATGGTGGCGATGAAATTCACCGCGCCCAGCAGCGACGACGTGATGAGCAGCACCATGCCGAGAATCCAGAACAATTGTCCATCGGTGGGAATGGATGTCGCCAGGGGCGAATACGAAGTCCAGCCCGCCTGCGCCGCGCCGCCGGGGATAAAAAAGCTCACCAGCATGACCACCCCGCCCAGGACATAGGCTTGATAGCTCGCCATGTTCACGCGCGGAAACGCCATATCCGGCGCGCCGATCATCAATGGAACGACATAATTGCCAAACGCCGCGAACGCCAGCGGTACAATAGCCAGAAACACCATGATGGTGCCGTGCATCGCGCCGAACGAGTTGTATAGTTCCGGCGACATGATGCCGCCGGCTGCAGGCTGACCCAGCAGTTTAGCAAGAAGCGGCCCCACAACGGGCATGGGCGCACCGGGATGCGCAATCTGCCAGCGCATCATCAACATCAGGAAAAATCCGAACAGCATGAAACACAACGCGGTGAAGCCGTATTGGATGCCGATGATTTTGTGGTCGCTCGAAAAAATGTATTTGCGCCAGAAACCGATGTCGGCGTGATGTCCGTGCGCCTCGGGTTCGTGAGCGGTCTCGTGCTCGCGATAGGGCGGAAATTCATGAACAATCGTTTCCATATCATTTCACTTTGTCCAAAACCATCACGCCCAACAGCAGCGGCAAATAAAGGATCGAGGCCAGGAACAATTGCCGCGCGCGCGCCAGGGTAAGCTGCCGTGAAAATTGGATCGCGCACCAAAGGAAACCCGCACCTAAAACCAGCGCACCCGCGAGGTAAAACGGCCCCGTCATTTTGAAGGCAAACGGACATAACGCCACAAAAACCAAGGCGAGCGTATGGCTGACGGCCTGTTGGCCCGTACGCCGGCCGTCGGGGTCAATCACCGGCAACATCTTAAAACCGGCGCGCGCGTATTCATCGCGGTACATCCAGGCAATGGCCATGAAATGGGGAATCTGCCAGAAAGCCACGATCGCAAACAAGGCCCACCCCTCGCCGCTTAACACGCCGCGTGCCGCCGTCCAACCCATCAACGGCGGCAACGCGCCCGGCACGGCCCCGATGATGGTGTTCAACCAGGTCACACGCTTCAAGGGTGTGTAAATGAACAGGTAGCTGATGAGGGTGACCGCTCCAATGACGCACGTCAGCAGGTTCACCGCCAGCGCCAGATAAACCAGGCCCGTCACCGCGCAGATTCCTCCGAAAAGCATCACGCTGGTGGGTTGCAGACGGCCCGACGGCAAGGGACGATTCCGGGTGCGACGCATTCTCGCATCGTAATCGCGTTCCAGCAACTGGTTCAGTGCGGCGGCCCCGGCCGCGACCAGCGCGGTCGCCGTCAAGGTATTAAACATGAGCGCAAAATCCATCGGGCCGCGCCAGCCGATATAAAAACCGACAAGCGTCGTCAGCAGCACGAGCGTCGTCAATCGCGCCTTGACCAGATCGGCATAGATCGCGACCCGGTTTTTCTCCACCACCCCGACGTTGGCTGCCGGGGGGTTTAACATTTCCATTGAAACTTCCTTCATTTTACTTGTTGGCGGACAGGGCCGGCGCGCCTCCATAGGCACCGGATATTGTTGCGACGGACGCCATTTCGGGTAATGCCGCCGAACGGCGGAAAGCAATAATATACCCAAGTGCACCTGTCACGAGCGAAAGTGCGCCGACCAAAACGTGGGCGGTCGCGACGTCGGCGGCCTTGTTGGACCAGATGGTCGCGGCTCCCAGCAGGGCTTGCACCAGAATCATCCCCAGCCAGAACAGCGCGAGTTTTGTCAGCGCGTCTTTTCTGCCCAGTCTTCGCCATGCCTGCCAGACACACGCCGCAGTCGAGACACAAATTGCCAGCGCCACTATTCGATGCACCATCTGCAAAATTATCTGAAAGGCCGTGATCGGATTTTCCGCAATCACATTCATGCGATATTCGTTGTATTTCTGGACCGCGGTGGTGCTGGTGTCGGGCCAGATTTTTCCGTAGGCCAGCGGAAAATCGGGAATGGCCAGGCCGGCGTGCTGTTGGCGCATCGTCGCGCCAATCATCAACTGGCAGAAAATCAAAAGGGTAGTGAGCAGAACGAGCCGGCGCAGAGAACACCCAACATTCAACATCGAACATCCAACATCCAGTTTTTCAGCATTGGGACGATCCCCGACCGTTGGTTGTTGGTTGTTAAATGTTGGGTGTTGGATGTTTTCCAAATTCTGCCACCACCGACTGGTAAAAAGGGCGATGGCCGAGGTCAGGACAAAAAATAATTGCCCGAGGACGGCGTGGAAGATGCCGAGTTGGGCATCGACCAGAACCACGCGCAGTCCGCCGAGGACACCTTGCGCCACAACGAGTAGAAACGCGGCGACGCCAACCCAATGCATCCAATGACGCAAGTCCTTAAGCCAAAGCCAGACGGCCAGAATCGTCGTCATCAGCCCGACGCCGGAAGCCATCAACCGATGGGTGTGTTCGTAAAAAATGCCGCCGATCCATTGGGACGGCGGAAACAAAAACATGTTGTAGCCGTAACTGTTGGGCCAGTCGGGAACCGACATGCCGGCTTCATGGCTGGTCACCAGGCCGCCGGCACCCAGCAGTAAAAAGGTGAATAACGCCGTCAAAACGGCGAACCAATGCAACGGTCGATTAAATTGGAACAACGTGCTTTTGGGCATTGGGCTAAAGCCAGGTCACCGGCGAGCACCGGGTCCCCTCGATTTCAAACTTACTTCACGTTAAAAGTAAAATTCACCGTCACGTCGCCGTCCTTGACTTCCACGTCCCTGGTCATCGTGCCGAGTTTGCGATGATCAGCCGCCACGGTGTATTTTCCGGGCGGTACATTCTTGATGATGAATTTGCCGTCCTTGTCGCTGATGCCATAGAACGGGCTGTCCAGCACGGTGACCCAGGCAAACATCCACGGATGCACATCGCATTTAAATTTCATGAACAGTTCGGGCTGGGAAAAGGAATAGTCCAGATCCGGTCCTCCGGGCATTTGCACCTGATTGGACTCCGGATTGCCCGATACGGCGGGCACGCAGTGCACATTATGAATGCACGAGTCGGAATTTTTCACCACCAGTTTCTGGCCCGTTTGAATTGCCAGGATCTGAGGCACGTACAGACATCCTTTTTGATCCAGTGTCACCGGTGGCTGGCTCGCACCGGTGGATTTGCCCGTAACACCTTTCAGTGAAACAATCACATCGGCGAGCTCATGGTTCGGTCCGACGGCATAAAAATGCGTGGTCGGCGCGGTTTTGTACATCGCGCCGCAGGTGGAATCATTCATGAGTGGCGTGTAGGGCACTTCCGGGGGCGGCGTGCCGTTCAATGTGATGGTGCCAATAATGTCCGCCGCCGACGCGGCAAACGCACCCATAAGAGCCGTAATGACAATGATTAACGAGAATTTTATCATACATTTTTGCCTTTTGAAGTGCAAAAACCGGTCACACACTAACAATCCGATTCCGGGTCGGCAAGAATTATGTGAAAATTTTCACAAGCTCTCATGATCATCATTAATCATTTGGATTCAATGAGTTTTCAAATTTGGGTATGTAAATCCGCCATCACCCGCGCCATGGCCAGCGCCGTTTGTGCCGCTTCTGTTCCGCGGTTGTGTTTCGGACCGAGACAACGCACGCGAGCCTGCGCTTCATTTTCCAGAAGCAGTACTTCGTGGATGACGGGAATCTCATGCGTGAGCTGGATATCCATGAGGGCGCGGTTGACCGCCTGGCCGATGTGCGCAGCGTGAACGGTTTCTCCGCGAAGAACAACGCCCAGACAGATAATGGCCGACAGGGAAGCACCGGATTCGGCGTGGGCAGCCCGGGCCAATCGTTTGGCCACGATGGGAATTTCGAACGCACCGGGCACACGGATAATCCGGATACCCGAAACATGTGCCCGGCGCAATTCCGTTCGGGCCGCGGTCACCATGGCGTTTACGTACCTCGCGTTGTAACGCGAGGCCACGATGGCAAAGGTCCCGCCCGGCGATAGTCTCTTCTTTAGCTGAATCCGGCGAAGCATCGCGGAAATTTAACCACGAACGAACACAAATGAACACGAAGATTTTTATTCGTAAAATCCTTCTGCCGCCTTGGACCGGGCCAGAAGTCAGGAACCTGACCCGGTTAAAGCAGTTCACTCGAACGTACTTTTTGTCGCCGGCGGTCCTGTGGGGGTTGTTGATCCGGATGAGGTTGGCGGCTGTGAGCGCAAGGCCCGTACTTCTTCCGGTGTCACCTCCAATCCGGAATTTCCGAATGAATTGTAAACAAACGTCAAAACGTCTGCGATATTCTCGTCGTTGAGCGGAAACGAAGGCATGCTATTGTTGAATTTTTGCCCATTCACCACCACGTCACCTTGCCGGCCAAAAATGACGGTCTGAATGGCTCTATCCTTATTGGCATTCAGATAGTCAGAACCCGCCAGGGGTGGAAACACATTGGGAAGTCCCCGACCAGTGGGCTGATGACAGGCCGCGCAAACGGAAGTAAAAAGCCGTTTGCCCAGTTCAATCCGTTCGGCCTTTGATTTGGCGGCGCCGGGCGGCGGAGGCACACCTCGCGGGCTGCCGTTCTCCACCCACTTCACTATGGTTGACCGCTCATCCTCGGTGAGCGCCAGGGATTCCGGGCTGTTAGCTACCGGCATGGCTTCCTTGTAATAGCTTCCTTTCCAACTGTCCCAGATCCGCCGTCTTATCTCCCAACGGTCGGCAAAGGCGGTCCGGTAATCCAGCCAGTCGTAAATAAACCGGGACTGCAGGTTGTGGCATCGGGAGCAACTGCCCATAAAGATCGGTTGTATATCGCGAAGGTAGGTGGGTGCTTGATTAGTTTGCGCCGGAGCTTTGGTGACCGCCAGACACCCGATCAACGCCGATACGCATGGCCAGATCAATCGTACCCGTCGCCGCTGGTTCAGGAATTGGAATATTTGCATGGAAGTTATTTGTTGGTGTTATCAATTACAATTCTCATCGCCGTTACTAAAAGCCCAGGGATAACTGTAAAATGAGCTGGTCAGCGTCATTTTGGGCCGGGTCGTTGCTGTTAAGAAACTCATAATCGCCTTCAAAAAGCAGCGTGTTGGTGATGTAATAAACGAAACCGGCCGTATATCGTTTGGTGTTGGCTCCCATCCCGTCATTCACGTAGTCATAACGGCCCACCAGTTCCGTGTTGTTAATGAGCGGCAGTTCCCAATCCAATCCTGCCAGCTTGTAGCCAACTTGCGCATACCATCCGTTTTGACTGATAAGACCGGCGGTACTTCCGTACCAGGTCAGAACGTATTCGCCCTTGGCCTCGAAATTGGGCCCGAGGTGCAGGGCCGCGTCATACACGTTCGCCGACCAGAGGTATTGCCCGGCATCGTCCCATTCACCCGATCTGACCAGAGACTCCCACTTCCAGATCGTAATGAGGTTTATAGGGGAACGGCATGAAAAAGCCCAGCCTTCCGCCTCCGGATGGGTTACCGTGCAAATTGGCCACCGTATTGTCGGATTTGAGCCCCACGTTCCCGCCCAGATCAAGCTCGGTGGGATCTCCGCTCCCATCCGACGAACTTGGCCCGTTCACTCCGTACACCTGGTAGTTGAAGTAATCGCCGGAATTCCCTGCCGGAATCGCCCCCTGCAACTCCACTCCCACACCCGAACCGGGGATCAGATTCACTGCCAGCGGGTCATCGGGAATCTTGTTCAGCCACCCTGCGCTCCGCTCACTGTAAGTCCCAAGCGGCAGCAACAGCTGTCCTGCCTCAGAGGTCATGTAATTGTTCATCACATAATCTATCTGCGCGAAACTTAAACCGAAGCTGGTGGAATGAGCCGCTGTCGTGTGGTGCCGGCTATTGGTGCTCTGGCCATTTTGCAGAACGGCATCGAAACCGACTTCAAACAGGATGTTGTCGCCGGCGCGATAGAGAAAAATCGGCGCAAAATCGGCCAACGACAAATGCCCCGTTCTGTCCCTCTGCTTTGACGAATTGAAATTCCGCGTCGCCCAGCATCAGGAAATTGTGGTTGACGGTGGCCTCATCGATGGGTTGCCGGGGGAGCGGTTGCGTCATCGAAGCTTCAATGCTTTTCTGTTCCGCGTTGGTGGCCACTTGTTGCGTCTCGGTCAGCTTCTGCTGGAGTTGCTGAACCTGTTGTACATCCTGCTGGTGAATTTGCTGCTGAACCTGGTTTGATTGTTGCAGGTCTTGAACCTGTTCGCCCAGTTTCGACACCGTTTGCTTCAAGGCATTGAAGTCGGCATCGCTCACCTCTGCCATCACCCGGGATGGAAGCGCCATCCAGAGGGCGCAGCCCATGGCCACCAACCCCAACATCCAGCAACGTGTTTTCATGGTCTTGTTATCATTCGTGATTCAAGGGTTGTGGGCTGCTCAACGGCCGCTGTTATCCTGGAGATACTGCAGAATCAACTTGCCTGGCTCGGTGGGAAGGTTGGCGCGCACCTGCATGTGGAGCATGAGGGTTTTCCATTGCGCCGCTGTCCGCTCGGTCGGGTAACGTTCCGGATGGCAACGGTTGCAATGCATCGAGTAGAGCTCCGCCCCGGTCAGTTGCTGTTTGAGCACGGGTTTCTCCGCAACGGGAGCATTGGTTTTCAAAACAACGGAATTGGTTTGTGCGGGCGCAGAATCCGTTTTGGGCGGCTCAGCCTGGGCCAGAACCAGGCCCAGTCCGACCAGGCAGGCGCCCGCCAGCGCCGATGTGCTCCACCATATCAGCTTTTGTTTTTTCATAAGTGTTGAGTGCCTCGTTGGTTGTTCCGTTATTTGCGTGATAAGAATTCCCTGCCCCTGCTGAAACGACTTCACCGATATTGGCATTAAAGAGGCTAATTTTGCTTTAGTCCATCTTTTTGTTTATAATGAATATATAAGTTAATATTAACATAAACACGGAAGCTGCTGAGGTTGAAACTGAAGGTGGTTGAATTTTTATGGAGAAATTGACCGGCCACTCTTCCCTGTCAAAATTATCTGATCCGGCGCAGGCAAATAAAAAATCAAGTTCAGGGATGCAATGCAACTGCAACGGAAGCAGCGTCGGCCGTGACAATATCCACACTGGACGAGCCCAAATTCAAGCCGTGTATCACATCACAAACTCCGATAAATCGCGAGCACGCGACGGGAGTCGGTGTCGTTAATCGCAAATCGTAAATTTAAAGAAGGTGCCCCATCTTCTCCCGCTTGGCCTTCAGATACCGTTCGTTGTGCGGATTGGGTTTCACGCGAATCGGCACCTGCTCGACAATTTTCAGCCCGTAGCCTTCCAGCCCGACAATCTTTCTTGGGTTATTGGTCAGCAGGCGAATGGTCTTCAAGCCGAGATCAACCAGGATTTGCGCGCCCAGTCCGTATTCGCGCAGGTCCATTTCATAGCCGAGTTTGCGGTTCGCTTCGACGGTGTCGTAACCCTGCTCCTGCAATTTGTAGGCCTTGATCTTGGGCGCGAGGCCGATGCCACGACCTTCCTGTCGCATATAGACAATCACACCGCGTCCGGCATTAGCCACCTGCCGCATGGCTTGATGCAGTTGCGGCCCGCAATCACACCGGCGTGAACCAAAGACGTCGCCGGTCAAACATTCACTGTGGACACGCACGAAGACCTTCTCCCTCCCGGCCACATCGCCGCACACCAGCGCCAGATGATGTTGGCCGTCCAGTTTTGAGCGATACAGATGCAGGTCAAAATCTCCATAGTCCGTCGGCAATTTTACCACTTCAACGTGCTCGACCAGTTTTTCCCGCGTGCGACGGTATTCAATTAAATCCGCGATGGTACAAATTTTGAGGTGATGTTTTTGCGCGAATTTGCGCAATTGCGGCAGCCGCGCCATCGTGCCGTCATCGTTCAGGATTTCGCAAAGCACGCCGATGTGCCGCAAACCGGCCAGTTGCGCCAGGTCCACCGCCGCCTCCGTATGGCCGGCCCGCTGTAAAACTCCGCCGGGACGGGCCCGTAAGGGAAAAACGTGACCCGGCTGGACCAAATCATCCGGGACGGCGGTCGGTGAGGCCATGATTTGAATGGTCCGGGCACGATCGGCAGCGCTGATACCCGTAGTGATACCGCGGGCCGCGTCCACACTCACCTGAAAGTCCGTACGAAAGCTTTCCCGGTTTTGATGGACCATGCGGTCAATGCCAAGCTGCTGCAATCGCTCGGCGGTCGTTGGCACACAAATCAAACCGCGCCCGTGTTTGGCCATGAAATTCACCAATGCCGGAGTGACGAATTGTGCCGCCAGGATCAAATCACCCTCGTTTTCGCGGTCAGCGTCATCCACGACGATGACCATTTTTCCGCGACGGATGTCGGTTAGGATGGACTCGATGCGGTCGAAAGTATTTTTCATTCGTCAGGAAACAGCGTAACCCCGGAATCCCCGGACGTCAGCCGCAAAACATTGACTTTTTGTGGATTTCAACCGACTCAAGTCGACATCCGCCGCTGATGGTCGGTGGATAAACAAAACCGGAATTGTCCCAACCCTTGTCAAATCACGATTTCAGCGTTTTTTGATTGTCGCGGCACAGGCGCGATTTAATATTGGCGTGTCCATCTGTTGTTGGAGTCACTCAAAGCAAGGGCACACGGGCGCCAGAAGGTGTATTGATTTATGTCACCCGCCGCTTCAATTCAGGAAAAAGGCGGACTTCCGAGCGGAAGTCCGGCGAGTCTGTTGCAGGAATGCCTGGCGTGCGGCGTGCTGGTGATCAATGCCCGCGGCCGCATCGTCGCCTGTACCCCGGAAGCCGCCGGGCATTTGCGTGACCAAACCGAGCGACTGCGGAACGCACCGGTAAATTCCCTGCCCGCGCCCCTCCCCAGGCTCATTCGCAACGCCGCCCGGAGTGGACAGCCGGTAACCAACCTGGAAATTGTGCTGAAAACCTCCCGTCGCGGCGCTGCCACTTTGCGGGCGAGCATCTTGCCGGTCAAAACACGCGCACAATCGCAGGTGGTCGTGGTCCTCAACAACTTGACGTCCGCACCCATTTTCGAGCAAAACATGCGCCGACTCGACCGGCTGGCCAGCCTCGGAACACTTTCCGCCAGCATGGCACACGAAATCAAAAACGGCATGGTGGCCATTAAAACCTTCGTTGATTTGCTGTTGCCAAAAGGTGAGGACAGGGAACTGGCCGAAGTCGTCAGCCGCGAGTTGCAGCGCATCAACGCGATTGTCACACAGATGCTGCGATTCGCCGCACCCAAGGGAGCTGTGTTTACGACCGTGCACGTGCATGAGCTGCTCGATCATTCGTTACACCTGTTACAGCATCAGATCGCCGAAAAATCGATCTCCCTGCAACGCCGTTACGAGGCCCGGGTGGACGCGGTACGTGGAGATGACGCGCAATTGCAACAGGCGTTCATGAATTTGCTGCTCAATGCGCTTGAAGCCATGAACGCGAAGGGCACACTCACGGTCGTTACGGAAACCGGCGGAGACAAACGAGGAGCCTCCTTGATGCGTATTCACGTCCAGGACACCGGCGTGGGCATTGCGCGGGAGAATCTCGGGCGGCTTTTCGAACCTTTTTTTACAACCAAGAAAAACGGCACCGGGCTGGGTCTGGCCATCAGCCAGCGCATCGCGCACGAACATCAGGGGACCATTCAAGCACAAAGCGAAATCAACCAGGGCTCGACTTTCAGCCTTTCATTGCCTTTACCCGCTTCGTAAGGTGCAGGTTTCTTGAAAAAGGGCACCCAGGACACTATTCCATGAATACCAACATACGATCTTTCTCAAAAACGTTGGCGCCAGGTTTGTTCCTCGCGATCGCTTTTTACTGCGCGCAACCGGTGGTCGCCGCTCCGGACCAGGACAACCACTGGGTCGGCACGTGGGGAGCATCGCCACAATTGACCGAACCGCGGAACCAGCCGCCGCCACCGGGCTTGACGAGCAATACCCTGCGTCAGATCATACAGGTCTCTATCGGTGGAAAACAGTTGCGCGTACGCTTTTCCAATGCGTTCGGCACGAATCCAGTGACCCTGAGTTCCGTTCACCTGGCCTCGTCGGCGGGCCGGAGCGCCATCGAAACAAGCAGTGACCAGGGGCTGCGGTTTCAAGGCAAACCTTCCGTGACCATTCCGGCGGGCGAGTCTGTGCTTTCGGATACCTTTAATTTTGACCTCGGCCCCCTGGCCGACCTTGCGGTAACGATTCATTTTGACGGCATGTCAGCCCATATCACCGGCCATCCCGGTTCACGGTCCACTTCGTATTTGCAGGCCGGCGATGACGTTTCGGCTGCGGAAATGCCGACAGCCGTTCAGACGCAGCACTGGTATATTTTGAACGGTGTGGACGTAGCGGCGGAACCTTCCGGCGCAGCCATCGTAGCTCTCGGCGATTCCATCACGGACGGAAGAGGTTCGGGCACGGACCGGAACGACCGGTGGCCGGACAATCTGGCGCGCCGGTTGCAGGCCGACGGGGGCATGGCGAATATTGCCGTGCTGAATGAAGGGATTGGTGGAAATTGTGTATTGCAGGGCGGCCTCGGACCAACGGCAGTATCACGTTTTGAGCGCGACGTCCTTTTACAAAGCGGTGTCCGCTGGCTGATTGTGTTGGAAGGCGTTAACGACATCGGCGGAAGCCGCGATCCGTCGGTGGCCACCAACCTGATCACGGCCTATGACGACATGATCGAACAGGCCCATGCACACCATCTCCGCGTCTATGGGGCGACGATTCTCCCTTTTGGCAGATCCTTCTACGACAGCCCGGTTCATGAAGCGGCGAGGAAGACCGTCAATGACTGGATCCGGACCAGCGGCAAGTTCGACGCAGTGATTGATTTTGATACGGCACTCCGCGACCCGCAAAATCCTGCGCACCTGCTTCCAACGGCAGACAGCGGCGATCACCTGCATCCCAACGAGAGGGGTTACAAAATGATGGCCGACGCCATTGACCTGAAGTTGTTTGAAAAATGAAATCCTGTTACTGGTAGCGCCGTTGATTGACTCACAGGCGGAGCCATCCTGGTTTGGAACAAATCGCCAACAAACTATGCAGCCTCATAATTCCCTGGTCCTACTGGTGGTATCGGCCACTCTGCTGGTAACTCCTGCCGGTCGAGCGCAGCAGCCAACCGCATCATCCGCCGGCACCAACCTGCCCGCTCCCTTAAATTGGAGTGCCGAACAGGATCATCGAAACATGATGAAACAACTCGGCATCGAGACATTGCGTCCGGGAGCCGAGGGCATGAACCGGCAGGCGCCGAATTATCAGAACACGGACGAATCCAAGGCCAATCCCTACCCCAACCTGCCCGATCCGCTCCTATTGAACAATGGAGAAAAAGTGACCACACCGGAGATGTGGTGGAAATTGCGACGGCCGGAGATTGTCGAAGATTTTGACCGTGAAGTTTACGGCCGGGTCCCGAAAAATACCCCGAAGGTGACCTGGGAAGTAATCAGCGTCACCCGGACAAACAATGGCGCAGTGCCAGTCATCACCAAACAGCTCATCGGCCACGTTGACAATTCTGCCAGTCCGCTCATCAGCGTTAATATTCAGTTGAGCCTGACCACGCCGGCCAACGCCGCCGGCCCGGTACCGGTGATGCTCGAATTTGGCTTCGACTTCAGCCGTTTCCTGCGCGGAACAAATCGATTTGGCGGAACGAACGCCTCCCGGGGTTTCACTGTGTTGGGCGGCGGACTCAATTGGCAACAGCTGGTTTTATCGAATAGCTGGGGTTATGCCGTGATTGTACCCACCAGTTATCAAGCTGACAACGGCGCCGGCTTGACGAAAGGGATCATTGGTTTGTGCAACCAGGGGCAGCCGCGTAAACCGGATGACTGGGGCGCGTTGCGTGCCTGGGCGTGGGGCGCCAGCCGCGCGTTGGACTATTTTGAGACCGACCCCGCGGTGGACGCCAAACAGGTCGGCATTGAAGGGCTTTCGCGATATGGGAAAGCGACTCTGGTGACGATGGCCTACGATCCGCGTTTTGCCATTGCCCTGGTGGGTTCCTCGGGTGAAGGTGGCGCAAAACTCTCGCGGCGTAACTGGGGCGAACTGGTCGAAAATTTAACCGGCACCGGTGAATATCATTGGATGGCCGGCAATTTCCTCAAGTACGGTGGCCCTTTGACTCCGGGCAACCTGCCGATAGACGCCCATGAATTAATCGCCCTATGCGCACCCCGCCCGGTATTCATCAGTTACGGTGCTGCTTCGGGCCGTCCGGGCGTGGAAGGTACCTGGGTGGACCAACATGGCAGCTTTATGGCGGCGGTTGCGGCCGGCCCGGTTTACCGTCTTTTGGGGGAAAACGATTTGGGCATTTCCGACAATTATCTTACCGCTCCGATGCCGCCAATCAATACCGCATTAACCAACGGTGAACTCGCCTGGCGGCAGCATGATGGCGGCCACACCGACGCCCCGAACTGGCCGGCGTTCCTGGCCTGGGCGAATCGCTATATCCATGGGCCGGGCATCAAGCCGCAACCATAAAGGCCTGAAGAAACGAATTCCCGGGAAGGAACACATCCTGCCATTTTCATTCGGTCCTTTCCCGGCCGGGCAGTTTCAGAGCGGTTTCATCTTTCACGTAGGGCGGACATTTTCGTCCGCGAGCATACGCGACAATCTTGTCCCGTGTTTGCAGCGACTGACTGCCGTCGCGCCCTGGCGGCGCTCTGGCGCGCCGCGAAGGCGGAAAGTCGCCAGAATCCGCAGGCTGGAAAGACTGTGCTCCTTCGTTTCAGAGCTGCCATTTCAGGACCTCAGCCTGAAGACAGAAAGGTAAGAACCTGATAAAAGAATCAACTGAGGCAGCTGTTGAGCCATCAATGCACAGAACGCATTTGATCCACAATTCTGGCATAGACAATAAGTGTTGAGATCAGAAACAACGCCAAAAAAGTGATGCCAGCGGATTTTTTCTTGTAACGCACTGCAGCGAAAGCCAGGGTGAAAAACACAATGGCTGCGCCAATACCCCACACGTGGAGGAACGCCGGATGCGAATCAATTTGCCCGGAAATAATTATGCCGGGATAAAAGGCGTAAAGGGGCAAAAATGGCAAAGGAGGTACTTGCTGTTCGTAAGTCGCGGACAAATGTAATATCAGGATGGCGAGCCAGAGAAGAAGAACGGCGATAACCGGCAGCCGCGCCCTGAACGAATCCGACCGATACTCCAGACGGTTACCAGCCGCTAACAACTTCCTTATCCAGCGCCTGAGAACCAGGAGTATATTGGTATCTGGCTGATCTCGTCTATTTGGCATCAAGCGGTTTTCGGTAAATTGGCAGCAATATAAGCAATGTTCCGAATTCCGTACAAGAACTTTTCCATGGCCGCCTTCCGCGAATGCAACCTGACACTGTCCTTGGACGGGAAGTCCGTGCCGGAATTATCGGGCGCTGGAAAGTCGCCCGAACCCGCGGACAGGAATGTCCGCGCTACGTAGCGCAGGCTTTCCAGTCCCAAAGAGCGGGATTCCGGGGACTTTCCAGTCCCCGGTTAAGAACAGTGTCAAGATGCACTCCTTCCGGCAGAAGATTCCACTTGACCGCCAACACCCGCTCCACGCCTGAGTGGGGAGAGGGACTACATCGGCAGCGGTGTCGAGCTGCGTCCCCTTCCGGCAATCCCAAATTATCTTCATTCCCAAAAACAAAACAGCCCCGAAATTAATCGGGGCTGTGTTTTACTATAACTAAAGACCTATTAAGTCAGACGACGGCGAATCAGCAATCCGGTCATAGAAATACCCATTCCGCTCAGGGCGAGTATCGTAGGTTCCGGAACCGCGGTCATGGTTAGCTGCAGGTTGTCAACGTCCAAAGTAGCGGTCCACGGGGGATTTGCCCCGTCATCAAGCTGGAACGCCATCTGGATAGTGCCGCCATTGGGAAGAAAACCGGTGTTTCCTTGAAAAATCGTCGTGTCGCCCAAGTTCAGGCTGTAATGTGTATAGAAAGTGTTTAATGTAATATCATTGCCATAGCCGGGGTTGGCCGGTGCAGTATTCAGCGTACCGGTCATGGTTCCACCGAAACCGGCGCCGGTCCAGGATTGAATCTGAAGGTTGAGGCTCACTCCGGAACTTGCCGCGGCGTCAAAAGAAAGCGTATAATCACTCAAATTCGCGCTAGTATTCCCGGTAACACCACCGTTCTGATACTGTGGGCCATAATACGCATAACCGGCACTACCGCCAGCTGCGGCAACCATCGTACTTTCCCAGGCATCGGTACCACCCATGCCATCACCGGCAACAATAGCAGTGCTACCGGATGTCCCATTCCCCCCGGGACCATAGGCTGATATATTAGCTCCCGCCGACAGCGACGGGTCAAAGTTTTCGTTAATGATCAATACTGAGGCTTGTGCCGTTAGGCCGGCAAGCAACGTCGCTGCAAGAGGAACAAATATTTTTTTCATAAGTCTTTTAGTTTTCGGGCTAACGAAGTCATCCTAACAGATTTTTGCTCTTTGGGAATGGACAAAACTACTGTTTTGTACAAATCCTATACGTTTTTTGCGCTAAAGTTCTCCAATTGACAAAGGCGCGTTCCAAGCCAGGAATTGGGAAACAATACGTTTCTCATTGATTTCAAGCCACTTACACAAAAGGCGTCGATTTGAAGACGAATTCATTGCCAAAGTGAGTCTCAGTTTTTCCTGATTTTAAAGAGCTAAGAACTCTTTGGCGTTGGGTCTGTTATGGTCCAATTTGGATGCTGTAGAATCGTACCTTATCGTCACTAGCAGGCAGCATCAGCGTTACCGGAGTTACCGGTGAATTGGTCGTTAACAACACCTGCCACGTGGATAAAGGATCGGTAATATTTGTCGCAGTCAGCACTGTATAATCCGGGCCTTGTGGTCCGTTCAACACCAATGTCACCTGCCCGCCCGAAGTACTAATTGAAGACAACGTCGGCGGCGAGCTTAACGGTTTGACAATGACGTTGTAACCGTTTGTGACGCTCAACAATGTGCCGGTGTCCGTAACTGCCACGGAAACGGGATTGGTTGTGCCCGCCAGACTGACCGGAGCGCGCCAACTGAATTGGGCGTTCGTTGTGTCCAAGGGACGTTAAGGTTGCGCCGGCCGGCCCGTTCAACAGGTTAAACGTTAAGCTTTGCGGGGGCACATTCGGATCACTCGCCATATTGGTCACCAAAAGTGTCTGCCCGGCATCCATGACCTGGTTGGACACTGCGGCCAGGTAAGGCGGCGTGCTCGCATTATCCCGCCCGACAAATGTCACCACGCTGAACGCCGGCAGTAGATAGCTGAACGAGCTGTTGGCGACCGGGACGGGCGGCTGGCTTGCCAGGGAAAGGCTGCCTGAAGTAATCCACGGTGTCACGGAACTGACAGCGGGGAAATTAGTCAGGTTGAACAGCTGGGTCACACCCGTCGAGGTGGGATTGACGGCGACGATGGCAAAATTTCCGGAATTGGTATCATTGTAAGCGCTAATCAACGTCGAAGAGGTGTTATTGGTCACGTCAATACGGTAATAACCCGGCCGCACGAACCGGCTGTAGTTGCCCACGGCAAACATGCGTTTGGTGGGGCCGGCGTTCCGGGTCATAAGACCCGTTTCACTGGAGGAGGGAACAACCCACCAGTAATTCCAGGCGTTGGCTTGCGCCACCGTCATGAACAGGAAAATCCGCCTGGCATAATAAACGCCGTTGGTGATGTCGTTGGGCTCGCCGGAGAGCTGGGCCACTTCCGTCTCCCAAAGCGCCTTGCCATAACTGTTCTTGGCCAGATTCGCCGGCCCGTTGGCGCCGTCATAATTGTGGTCACGCGATAATGCCGACGTCCGCCGCCACATTCGAATCGGTCATGGCGGGACCGGCGAGGTTATGGGGGTCCTGCCAGTTCTGGCTTTCCGGAAGGATAATTTTGGTTGAACCCACGCCTTTGGCCGCCAGGGCATTGTAAAGGTTGGTGACGAAATTATGAATATTGGCCGAGGACCACTGACAGGCCTCGTAGGTGGTGACATGCCGCATCCGGCTCGTTTTGAATGGAGATGGCATAGAGATTGATGCGGCTAAAGGGCCAGTCTTCAAATTGGCCACATAATTAGCCAACTGCCAGGCATAGGCTTGATTGGTGGCGTCGCCACCCAGGAAACTGCCGCCATTGATTCCGCCTCCGGTGGCGGTGCTGGAATCATAGATGTCGTTGACGCTTTTAAATCCTGCCGGCGGCGTCCACGGCGTGCTCCAAATGCGGGCGCCACGGGCTTGAGCCATTACCATATCGACCGATTGAGTCAGCACTCGGAGTGGCATTCGATGAGGTCGAACTGGCATATATGATGCGGTTGCGCAACAGGGAAAGACCGATGCCATTGTTTGTGTACGCGTTGCCAAGGAAGTCCGAAGTAAACAACATTCAGGTTGGTGGAAAAAAGGAGATCCGCCTGGCTGGCGGTCCAGGTGCCATTCCAGGCCGAAGAGGCCCCAAAGCCATCAATCGACTGATGCACGTTGGTCCAATTCACCGTGCAGGTTTGAGCGTGCAGAACCAGGGGTGCCGCCAATGCCAACAAACCGACGGCATAGATCTTGAAGCTATGTTTCATTTTAGGGTGCATGGATGAGACGTGCCCGTCAGCGAGCAGGTTACGGACTGCTAACGCGGTAATAGGCGGAATCAACGTTGGCTGTAGTATCGGTATAGGAAATGGGACCGCCGGTGGCGCCACCCACTGGGTAGCCGGTTATAATCGGTGGCCAATTGGCGGAGGAACCATCCAGGACATTGGTCTTAAGCACGGAATAGGTCGAGCCCGGCGTCGAATTCCAGGTGAGAACAAAGGCAGGTCCATCGGGATTGTAGGACGTGCCGGAAATGGTGATATTGGCCGGTGCGGTGACCTGGCCCGCAAATGTCACCACACTCATCGCCGGCAACGTGTAACCGAACGACGAACTGCTGACCGTGACGGGCGCCTGGTTGGACAGCGACATTGTGGCGGACGTAATCCACGGGGTTACCGAGCTGACAGCGGGAAAATTGCTGAGATTGAATGTCTGACTGATGTCCGAGCTGGTGTTGTTGACGGCCACAATGGCGAAGTTGCCGGAGTTGGTTTCCTGGTAGGCGCTGATCAGGGCACTGCCAGTGGTACTGGCATCCATCCGATAATAATCGGGTCTCACGAAACGGCTGTATTGACCCATGGTATACATTCGTTTGGATGGAACGTAGTTGTTGTCGGTCAGACCTTCGTTATCCGTATTGAGGTTGATGAGCCACCAAAAGTGGTAGGCATTCACCTCTGCCTGGGTCATGAACAGGTAAATCCGTTTGGCCCAGTAAACCCCGTTGCTGATGCTCCCGTTCTGAGGGTCAAAGGTGGAAACTTCCGTCTCCCACAACGGCTTGCCATAACTGTTCTTCGTCAATGTCGCCGGTCCGTTGGCGCCATCATAGTTATGATCGGCCACAATCCCCACCATATTGGAAGTGCTGTCGCTCATGGCGGCGACAACCAGATTGGAATAGTCCAGCCAATTCTGGCTTTCCGGTAGCATGATCCTGGTCGAACTCACATTGCTCGCCACCAGCGCATTATAAAGAAAGGGAACAAAATCGTGGAATTGTTGGGCATTCCAATAACACGATGCATAGGTCACAGTCGCATCCGGTTCGTTTTGAATGGAGAGGGCGTAAAAATTTGAAATGCCGTAGGTGCTCTTCAGTTTGGCCACGTAGCCGGCCAATTGATTGGCATAGGCCTGATAGCTGGTGGCGAGAATAGTGCCGCCGACGGTGTTGTTATTGTTTTTGAAAGAAGCCTGCGGGCTCCAGGGCGCACTCCATACCCTGGCGCCGCGGGCCTGCGCATATTGCATGAGCGTTATTTCGTTTGCATTGGCAAAGCCGCCGGGCTGGATCTGGCTGCGCAACAAGGAAAGGCCTATGCCGGTGAATGTAAAATTCGTGCCGTTTTTCGAACGAGCGGTGCCAGTGTTGGTGGTAAAGAACATGTCAGCCAGATTGGTCGTCCAGGTAAACCCTGTAAAAGCCGAAGAAGCGCCGAAGCCGTCGATTCGCTGATGTACGTTGTTCCAATCCACCGTACAGGTTTGAGCGTAGGACAACCATGGGCGCACCCAAAGCCAGTAAACCAACGATGTACAATTTGAAGCTATTTTTCATTTTAAAGTGTGTGTTATCAGACGCACCGGTGGGCCGGCGGCTTACGAATTGCTGACCCAGTGGGAGGCGGAACCGGTGTTGACTGCGGTGTCCGATGAAATCATTTTCACCCAGTCACTCCTCCGACAAGGTATTCAGGCACATAGACTAATGTATCAGAATTCGGTTTGGATTCAACCCGAGCTTGTATTTGTGTCGAATGAAAGGCGGTTTGGGACGATGACCTCGGCTTAAAAAAAACGGCACCAGGTTCTTCTGGTGCCGTCTTCGTAATTGCCAATTCCGCTTCCCCGATTACTGGGCGGGTGCCGGACTCTGGAGTAGCCAGAAGGCATTCGCTGCCTTCACTCCGTTCGATGTTCCATCCACCGATGGCAGCGCGCTAGTCGGTATCAACTCCCACTTATACACTCCACCAAAGTTAAGTGCCGATGGCCCATTGCTCGGATAATTGGCGTAATAATTTGGGGTTTTCCAAGCGATCGCATGATTGCCAATATCCGCCTTGGTCGCCAACCCGAACCCGAGGTCAGGAGTGTTCCAGGAGATCCACCAAGGGGTGTTGGCCGAACTGACGGGTACTAAACCGGCTCCGTTGCCAACAGAAACACTGCTTGTCAACCAAACATTGGTATTGATGCTTCCGGTGGTAAAATCCGAGTTGACGGGAACGCCGGTAGCCACGTTGACGGTCTGAGCATGAGTAATATCAACGTAACCTCCATTATTCGCACTCGAATTGCCATTCGTGCCATCGGGTTGCATACCAAACTCCCAAACCACCGGGTTGCCAAAATCCGTCGCGATGTTTGCATCGTTGATGGTGAATGGCGAGGCGCTCCCTCCCGGAGGAGTGAGCGTGCCAGTGGTTGCGCTGGTGAATGTCACCGTCCACGTCCCAATGATGGTGGGGTTGGTGACCAGCAGTACAATGTTGGTTCCATTGCTATTAAGCTGGTTTACCTTCCATCTGACCTCAGCTTGCACCGTTCCATTGGGTCCGGTACCCGGCGAGGCTTGCGTGATATTGAGCCGGAGCGTATTCAGGTCAGTACTATAGTCACTGAATTGATTCAGCGTCCCGCTGTTGAACGCGGGAGTCAGCCAGAACCAATGGAACTCATTGACGGCAACATTAGGATCATATCCCGAAATGGTGCAGGAGTAAGACACCGGATAAGTTCCTCCCACCCACGACTGATTTGTATCCACCGTGGCAATTTGCGTCCGCTGATACTGGGGACCTTGCGCGAATATACGCAAGGCAGAAGTGACTTTGTGTATCGAGTTGGTGGGCGGCGGTATCGTGGGAGGAATGCCCTGCTGGAATTTAAGATTATCCACATACAAGAACTCCGGGACAACGGGCGTCGTAGCATTAGTGGTTAATCCACTAAATATTTTTACATAAACATTTGGAATATTGCTCCAAATTGTATTTGCCGCGATCGGAATGCTCACATGGAACCAGTTCGTATCGCCGACCGGGAGAGTTACACTGCCAAAAGGGTACTGGCCGGGATTTGCATTCATATCGGCCCCAGCAGTGCCAAATTCAACGGTGGGAAAGGTGCCATCGGCATTGGTGCCAGAGAAGGCAGCGAAGCGGATATCGCACGTAAAGTTTGTCACGATATTCACATTGGTCACCAACGAGCCGTAACCTTGAAACGGCGGATTAAATGGTGCCGACGATAGTGCGCCGCTTGTCCAACTGGCAAACCCATTATAAACAACAAACTGCGTGCCGTACATACCGCCTACCCCGCCGTCGGGAAAATAGGATTGAATCAGCATGGAGCCGGACCCAGCAGTGTCACCGATTTGACCGGAGTCGTTGGCGTCCCATACCACGTTGGAGAAAGCCTGGCCAAACCAATTGCCCCATGGCCATAGAGTGCCGTTTCCGGGTACGCCGCCATCGGTCAGGTTGTCGTTAAAGAACACCTGATCAGAGGTGTCAAAATTGTTGATGATGACGTTGGCACCGTTGGTCCTGATGATTTGGGACTGGGAACTCATGATACCCACCTGCAATATTGCAATGGCAATCAGTCCCAGTTAAAAGTGGAAATCGTTTGTTTTTCATATGGCTATTCCTCTCAGGTTGATAGTTGATTATTTCGATGGTTGCTCGTTTTTTTGACTGGCTGGATTGTTGTTTTGCTCTGCTTGCCTGGTTTTTGTCCGTGCGGAAATCAGATTCAAAATCAGTATTATGTTAATAGAAGCTCGTGTAAGCGCCAATATATCGCCAGAGTATCCCAGTTTTCTGGCGGGTTTCCGCATGGCCGTCTCCGAACACCAGGTCAATACTTTGAATTTTGCCATTCGGGCTGGCGCCTGCAGGATGGCCCCCACCAGCGAGAATTGCTTTTACACCTACGAGATTCAGAGTGGTCGGATTTTTGTACTTAGGGTCCCCGACCACCATGTCGGTCAGGATGGGCACCTGGGAAGCATGCGCATCAGAAGATTTTTGCAGCCATTCATTAGGTGAATTCCGGTTTGGGTTTCTATTCCCGTTTGCCAAGTATATGCTCGGAAAGAAGCTCGGCGGAGTCGCTCCCATCCAGGTTCGCTTTATCCACGGTTGGTAACCTGCGGACGTGCCATCAATCCCGCCTGCAAGCTCTTCAAAATCCGGCCCCGGCCATTGCCCCTGATAGGCGAACAGGTACGCGATATCATTCGTCACCGTTTGCAGTGGATGATTTAAATGTTTCTGGCACGCCGTATTGGCCGCCGCATAAGTCCAGATGCGCACTGGACAAAACCACATTTTCGGAGTGTTCAGACCGTACGCGGACATGTCCTGAACGTAACTGTTGGCCACGTCCCAGGTATCTGCCCCGGACGTGCCTGGCAGCGGTCCACTCGGGAACACGGAATTGTTATCGTTCGCACAGCTCATCATCCCGATCCCCCACTGCTTGCAGTTGGAGGTGCAATTCGTCACCAGCGCGCGGTATTTCGCGGCGGACAACGCCGGCAACAACATGGCCGCCAGAATGGCGATAATAGCTATCACCACCAATAGTTCGATCAGCGTAAAACCACGGCTGAAGACTCGCTTGCTTTCACACCTTCGTTTCATATGGATCTCGCTTTTTATCATAACACGGGTTTCATCTGACACAATGGAGAATACGATGTTTTGATGGTTTTTGATTGTAATATGTTCATTTTTGGCGCTTTTCCTTCATCGGTTTCAAAATCGGAAGTGGCGTTGCGGTCGCTTTCCATCTGGATTCCGCCTGCCCGTTAACCGGCTCCGGACAACCGAACCGTCCCGGATCGGCCGATCTGCCGGAAGGCGGTGGGAACACCGGAGGCAGGGCTGCACCCTTGACCGAGGGTCTTGATTCCTTCGACATCACCCGATATTCGCTCGGGGCAATTCGATTGATTGCTTTGAAGGTCCTGGAAAAATAAAAAGGATCATCATAACCCAACGCCGCCGCCACTTCTTTCACGTTCAACGACGTGTATTCGAACAACTGGCAGGCGTGCCGCATGCGCAGCTGGATAAAGTAATCAATGGGCGGGGTGCCCGTCCATCGTTTGAACAACGCCGAATAATGCGACGGCGAAACGTTCACCGCCGCGGCCAGGGTAGCCACTTGCAATGGCTGGTTCACATGCTGCAACATGTAGGAAATGCTCTGCTCAATTTTTCGCACGACGTGCGATTCATGATTGACAGCGCGCCGCCCCTTGCGCCCGGCAAGAACGCCACGCAACCTTCGGCCATCTGTTGGCCACTGCGATTCGGTGCCATTTCGTTTCATCGATCTTTTATTGTTTGCAGTTCGATTAGTTCGGATGTCGAACAAATAGTGTTATGTCAACAGGTCGGAGGTCATGGCTAGAGCTAAAGTACTATTTCCGCCGAAAGATAAAAATAGGTGGAAACACCTACCCGGCGGAACAGGACCATCAGGCCGGCCAATTCAATTGATTCTGACCGTTGGGTAGCAGGCTACTTAGCCGGATCGCGCCTGTCTCAGGCGCGGCACCTGAAAGAGCCAGTGAACGCTGGAATTAAAAGCGAGTCCCTTTGCCCTGGTACCCGCTGCGACTGAGACAGCCGCGCTCCGTAAAATCGGCAAAGAAACCCACAACCGACCCGTGAAAAGGGTTGACAGACAATTTCCGAAAGTTGCAAGGTTGCGGCTGGTTGCGGCGTGACCCGCCAGCCATGCGTCAACAGTACTATTTGGGAAACACCCATTCAACCCGTTCGTTGTTCTTCATGTGCGGCAAATGGACATTGTTATTGATTGCCGGACTTCAATTCTCCGCTGAGGCCGGTGACGTCACATCGGTGGCACCGTCGCCGATTCAGACCACGGTCCGGCAGCTTTGGGGCCTGACGAGCCAGGATTTCCTCCGGGGCTGTTCATTTCATTTAACCGGGGCGGTGACACTGTTGGATACCAATCGAAATTTACTGGTGTTGCAGGATGCGACCGGAGCGGTCGCCATCAACCTGGACTTGAAAACAGTTTCAGTCCAGTTCGGACAGAACGTTGTGATCGACGGCCTCAATGCTTCACCTTATGTCGCAAGATTTCCGAGATATCCCAATCATCCTTCGAATTCAGAGATCCGGACCGCATTTGAAGCCCCGCCCAATATAGGAGATTACTATCTGACCCGGACGCGAGGATATCTGCATCCCCCGGTTACCGGAGATTATACATTTTGGATTGCCAGTGACAATTCTTCCGAGCTGTGGTTAAGCGCGGATGAGGATCCGGCGATGGTCAGAAGAATTGCTTTCCTGTCGGAAGGTTTATGGGTCAATCCCAGAGAATGGTCGCGGTACGCTTCACAAAAATCCGAATCAGTTTTCCTACGCTCGGACCGGACCTATTATATCGAAGCGTTTCAGGAGCAAATTAATCAGAACGACCATTTGGCCGTGGCCTGGCAGGGGCCGGGGATCAGTCGACAGGTCATCGATGGGCGTTATTTAACGCCCTGGACCGGGCACCCGGAGGGAATATTGCCCACGGCCACCAACGGCATTCTCCGCGAGTACTGGACCAATTTTACCGCCGGAACCCTCTCGGGAATTACCGGTCCAAGGATTTTCGAGTCAGCTCTGACGGCCAAAGAAATTCATCTCACGGTCCTGGGATCGGCAAACCTGCCGAAGCCCCTCCCCATCAGTTTGCATCGCCCGCTTGCTCCCGAAGACAATTACCTTTGGGCGGAAGTTGAAGGGACGGTTAATTTTGCAGCCGGTGATACCAGTGCGCGGATGCTCGAACTAAAGGACGGCCAGCAGACGGCCCGACTGCGGGTGGCCACCTGGAAAGACTACCAGCCGGATTTCGGCAATGGCCGGTTGATAACGGCGGTGGGTGTTTGTGAAGGCGTGCGGAGCACGGCGGGCACGGTCGTGCCCGGACTGATCTGGGTGCCTTCGAATGAGTATCTTTCATTGTCAACATCGGTACCGGCCGATACCAACCAGGATTTTGCGCTTTCGCCCCCGGTTGCCTCGGGTGACACCAATTTCGGCCTGGGCGGATGGTATGGCACTCGCGGGGTGGTCACGTTCAGCGGCCGTATTTTGGATCGAGACTGTCTGTTTATTCAGGATGAGAATGGCGGGGGGGTTTTTATTGCGCCCGGGGGAGTCAGTCAAAGCGAACCGCTGCCCATCGGACAATGGGTTGAAACCGGAGGCAACCTGTTATTGGGCAAGAATGCGCCGGGAATTCAACCATTGATTCTGCGGTCGCTCGGCCTCCACGCGATGCCTGACCCTCTCATCGAACCCTTTGATTGGCCATTGGCCAAAAGTGAAAACGGTCTATGGGCCGAAGTGGAAGGCGTGGTGCGTTCGGTGGAATCCAATGGCCTCGTTACGCTGGCCGGAAAAAAAAGTATGACTTCCATCTGGATCAGTCAAACGCCGCGCGAACTGCTAAATCAGTATGTGGATTCGACATTGCGGGTGCGCGGGGTCGTCTCCCTGGCGATTTTCGATTCTCCGACATTGCTGGTTCCATCCCGCGACTTCGTCGAAGTCGAAGAACCCGCGCCGGCAGACCCTTTCCGGCTTCCAGTCCGCCCCATCCCGGCCTTGACCGGTACGGGTGCCGGCGCCCATTGGACGCACCGAATCAAAGTGGAGGGCATCGTCACCTGTAAAGGAGAGACGGATTTTTTTATTGAAGATTCCTCGCGAGGACTGCGCGTGCGATCCCTTAACCCATCGGTCGCGCAAGTCGGCGACCGGGTTCAGGTTGTGGGCTTCCCGGACAAAGGCGGATTTTTGGCGAATGCCATCGTGCGACCTGTCGGCATCAGTCAATCGTTGAAGCCCCGTGAATTGGAAGCGGCCCAGGCTGCAGCCAATGAAGGCAACAGCATGCTGGTCAGCCTCAAGGCCAACCTGTTGACGATGAGGGTGGTGGATGCCAATCAGGTGTTGGAAATGCAGGAGAACCAGCATACGTTTACCGCAGTGTTGTCAACCAACCAGGCCAAATTGCCACCTCTGGAAGCAGGCAGTCGCCTTCAATTGACCGGTATTTGCCTTTCAGTACCCGCGGATACAGAAATCAACGGCGTCCATGGGAAAAACTCATCCGGTGGGGAATTGCAGATCCGATTGCGCAGTCCTGCGGACGTGGTGCTGTTAAACGGTCCTCCGTGGTGGTCGTGGAGGCGTTTTGCAGTCATGAGCGGCGCATTGCTGCTCCTCGTGCTGGGCACCCTCGGCTGGACGCATTTTGTACACCGGCGTCTGGAACGACAACACGTCGCGCAACTGATGTTTTCACGGCAGGTTTTGCTGGGACAGGAAACCGAACGACGCCGGATTGCGGCCAATTTGCATGACAGCCTCGGCCAAAATCTGCTGGTGATAAAAAATCAGGCCCGGCTGGCCATGCAGCCAGGCGCGAACGAACCCAGCTTGCAATCGCATTTAAGTGAGATTTCGGAAATGGCCTCGCAGGCGATCGAAGAGGTCCGGCAGATAACCTATAATTTGCGGCCTCACCAACTGGACCGGCTGGGCCTGACTCATGCCATTCGCGCCGCCCTCAATCTGGTATCCGAAAACAGCTCGATTTCATTCGCCAGCGTGGTGGATGGCATTGATGGCTTGCTGGACGCGGAAGCTGAAATCCATTTTTATCGAATCGTCCAGGAAAGCCTCAACAATATCATCAAGCATTCCGGCGCGACGGAGGTGGCGGTGGTGGTCAAACGACATCAAAATTCCATTTCGCTTTCGGTCCGGGACAACGGACGCGGGTTCGAAGCGAACGAATCGAATGGTCCGGACTCCAATCACGCGGGTTTTGGCCTCAAAGGCATTGAAGAGCGCACCCGGATTTTGCGCGGAAAACTCACGGTGGAATCGAGACCGGGGATGGGCGCCAGTTTGACGGTTGAATTACCCTTTTCACCGCCTCGAACATGAACCGCGAACTGCGTCTCCTGATTGTGGATGATCATCCGATCTTTCGTCGTGGACTGCGGGAAATCATCGGGGAACGTCCTGATTTTCGAATTGTCGGGGAAGCCTCCGACGGAGACACCGGCATTCGTCTGGTGGCCGAACGCAAGCCGGACATCGTATTGTTGGACATTGACATGCCCCAGTCGAACGGATTGGTCATGGCCCGCGCGCTGAACCGGAACAATTCACCCGCTCGCATCGTTTTTCTGACCATGTATCGGGACGAAGAGATTTTTAATGCCGCGATGGACCTGGGCGTCAAGGCCTATGTCCTGAAGGAAAATGCCGCCGACGATATCCTGAAGGCTCTGGAGAAAGTTGCCGATGGCGGAATGTTTATCAGCGAATCACTTTTTGAAATGGGCAAAAAACGCCGCGATCGCGTCCAGTCCCTCCTGTTAAGCAAACCGCAAATTGACGAATTGACGCAGGCAGAACGGCGGATTCTGAAACTCATTGCCGAAGACCGCACCAGCAAGGAAATCGCCGACCTGTTAAAGATCAGCGTAAAAACCGTGGAAAACCATCGGCTGAATATTTGCCAAAAGCTGAACATTCACGGAAGCCATAGCCTCCTCAAATTCGCTTTCGACCATAAATCACAACTCTGACCGGCGTCACCGGAGAGAAAGTCCGGAGTTTAAAGCCGGACGCGACGCAGCATGATCAGTTTGTCACTTCCAGAGGCTTTAAGACGGGCACCAGCGGTGGTATTACTTTCAGCCTGGATCCGGCGTTGACCTCGGGACCGGGAGCCGCCGAAACCGAAGCCCCGTTCCGGACCATGTCTTTTTGGCTCTTCGACATCATCCGATATTCGCTCGGGGTGACCCGGTTTATGGATTTGAAGATTCGGGAAAAGTAAAAAGGATCATCGTAACCCAACGCGGCCGCTACTGCTTTCACATTCAACGACGTGTTATCAAACAACTGGCAGGCGTGCCGCATGCGCAGACGGATAAAGTAATCAATGGGTGAGCTGCCCATCCATCGTTTGAACAACGCCGAATAATGCGACGGCGAAACGTTCACCGCCGCGGCCAGGGTAGCCACTTGCAACGGCTGGTTTAGATGCTGCGACATGTACGCGATACTCTGCTCGATTTTTCGTGCGACGTGCGATTCATGATTGGCAGCGCGCCTGCCGTTACCCCCGGCAAGAACGTCGAACAGCCTGTGGCCATCCGTTGGTACCTGTGGCTCAATGCCATTTCGTTTCATCGCGACTTGTGTTTATCGGTTTGATTAGTTCGGATGACGAACAAATGTGGTCGCTGATATGGGCTTGTGTGTCATGCTGGAAATCAGGCGATGGATGGGGCGCTGAAATGTTTTTGAAGAAGCAGGGCCACCGTCCCACGCAATCGCGATTGCACCTCGGAGCCAGCCGGCACAATGCGGGTGGCCGCATGAGTAAAGGAACGGCGTTCAACTGCCCCGGCCACCAGGGGCCCGACTTTGTCCCAAACGCGGGTTATTTCCCCCACCACCATCAACACATCCGGCGCGAGGCCGGATACTAACATGGCTATACCCGCCCCTAAGTGGTGCGCCATCTGGTTCAACGCCTGGCAGGCCCTGAGATCGCCCTTTTCGACCAATCGTAGAATATCAGAAAACGGCACGGTCGCCACGTCACTCTTGGAGCCAATGGCACCCCTGGGAACCAACCCGGATTCGGCATAGTAACGGACGGCGGCAGCATTGGAAGCCAGTGTTTCCCAACAACCATTATTGCCACATCGGCATTTGGGCCCATCGGGCATCTGAGACACATGGCCGAATTCTCCGGCGACACCGGTCGAACCTCGCACCAACTGGCCATTCATGACCATACCCACGCTGATATCATCCGAAACCGCCACCGCCACCAGGTTGTTCACCCCGTCCATCTGTTGCCCTGACCACAATTCGGCCAGCGCGCAGGCATTGGCGGCGTTTTCCAGCTTCACCGGCAGTCCGGTCTCATGTTCGATCGGCGTTTTCAGATCCAACTCGCTCCACCCCAAAGTGGGGGCAAAAATCAACCGCTCCGAGCCCACTTCGATCCGACCCGGCAAACTGATGCCAACCCCTTCATACGACTTTTTAGGGTGAGCCCGGATCAAATCAGAAATCCGGTGACACAAACGGGAAACAAACTCAGACGGATCCCGGGCGGTGGGCATGGATTCCAGTGCGGAAAACTGGCTGTCCATGTTGGATACGGCCAACGTCGTTCGGGCCGGCTGAACATCAACCCCAATGACACCGCACCGTTCGGGATTCAGGTGAAGAAAAGTGGGTCTGCGGCCACGGGGCAGGTTGCCGACCGCCCCTTCCCTCAACCACCGGTCAGCAATTAACCGTCCGGCAATCACGGATACGGTGCTGCGCTGCAAACCCGAATGGCGCATTAAATCAGCGCGCGAAACCGGCTGGTGCCGCCGTACTAAATTCAGCATGATGCGACTGTTGATGTCGCGAACCGTTTCGTTTGTGGCGACGTGGAATTTGGTTGGATTGATTTTATGCATTCACTTTGATCCGAAGGCCTTATGCAAATAAACTCATCGCAGCACAACTTTGAATTACTTGTTTAAAGACTTTATCTGCTGATACAAGAGGCTGTCAAGGATAAAGTTCGGACTTCGAACAAATGGGGTGCATCTTGACACTGTTCTTAACCGGGGACTGGAAAGTCCCCGGAATCCCGCTCTGCGGGACTGGAAAGCCTGCGCTACGTAGCGCGGACATTCCTGTCCGCGGGTTTGGGCGACTTTCCAGTCGCCCGATGATTCCGGCACGGACTTCCCGCCCAAGGACAGTGTCAAGATGCACCCGAACAAATCGGACCGTGTTGTCAGGAATTCCCCGGCAGGTAAAAGGTACGCTCTGCGGGCCGAACTTTTTTACCTTTTGACAGTTGACCTGTTAACACTGGCGTCTTCACCAACGAACCGGGCATCGACTCACTCCGGGACCGGCCCGCCAGCCGTTCAGTGAGTGAACAAAGCCAAATCATTTGAATTCGCCATCGCCTGGTAGCCCAACGAATTCATATGCAACCAATCGTTAGGGCCGGGAAAATAGGCCGCCTGAAAATTCGTCAACGTCACCGGGTCGCGCACATCCGCATCGAAATCAATCAGGCCGTCCAGGACGGTATTCGTTCGAATCCACGCGTTGACGTACTGGCGCTCCTGCTCGTGAAGCGTGGTGAAATAGCCGTTTCCGCCAAACGGTGTGATGGTCGCGCCATAGGCTACAATATTATGGGCGTGCGCTTTGTTGGCGAACTGAGTGTAGGCCGTCACCAGATTGGTCGCCGTGGCCAGGCTGCTGCTGCCGCCGCCGATATCGTTGACCCCTTCGAAAATGATCAACCAGCGCACGCCGCTTTGATTGAGCACGTCCCGATCAAACCGGTTTAACGCCGTCGGCCCCAAGCCACCCGACAGGACGGCACCGCCGCCGATTCCCTGGTTCAGCACCGCGACGGATGCCGTGGGCGGATTTGTATTCAGCCGTGCCGCCAGATAGTCCGGCCACCGGGTGTTGAGATCGTTCGTAGACCCGCGACCGTCGGTGATGGAATCGCCGAGGGTGACCAAAGCCAGACTGGCTGGATCCGCCAGCACGTCCACTCCGGTGATGGTGTACCAATGTTGTGTGGTGGCCGCCGAAGGCATGCTGGACGCACTGACAACGTTGTTGGTTTGGATATAAGAAGTGGTCCGTGAGCCGGGATGCCCAGTGATGGCATTGCCGACATTGACAATATTGGGCTCAACGAAGCCGTAGTAGATGGTGATCGCGAGATTCGTCAGGGCCGGCAGGTTGAAGTCGCACGGATCGGACCACACTACCACCCCCGGCGGAATCGTAACTGAAGTCGCACCATGAAACGTCAGTGGCGTGTCCGTGGCCGGATTGATGACTCCATTGACCGCGCTACCGGTTCCAGCAGGCAGAGCGATGTGGGCGGACTGGATGACCACGCAATTGGTGCTGTATTGGCCGTAGGCGTTGGAAAAGCGCACCCGCAAATGCTGTCCACCAACGGTCGTGTGAACGAACTGGCGCAGCGTGCTATAGGCGAGAGGCGCCGGCGGCAGATTGTTCTGGGCACTGGTATTTTCGCTCAGCTGCGGTCCGCAGGCCCAGGTTCCCACCCAGTGACCATTGGCCGCGATGGTCTTTTGGTTGCAAGCAGCAAAGGCCGGCGAGCGCCAACAGGCTGATTCGTTGAATCCCAGCACGGAGTCCAAGGAGTTTTTTCATAAAAATTGGCAAAGGCGATTAACGGGAATAGGAACGGTAAAATTGCAGGGATGATTGGCTGGCGGTGGTGTCGGTGAAATTCCAGATGCCGGTGACAGGGTCCGCCGTATTCGTGGAAATATTCTGCCACAGGCCGGAGGTCAAATCCGCCGTTGATTGGATGACATTCGTGGAGTTGGGGCTGCCGAGGAAAGACAAAGTGGCGCTGCCATCCAGGTTAATGATGATTCCGGTGATGGTCGCCGGCAGTACGGGAAGCGCCAAACTGAACACCGTGCCCGCGGCCCCCAACCCGCCGGCAAAGGTGGTTCCATAAAGCGAATTTCCCGCCAACACCAGGTCTCCGTCCGGAATCGCGCCATCCGCATTGGTGCCGTTGCCGGAATTGACGGCGCTGAAACTGTACAGTGTTTGGAATTGACTGCCGCCAGAGCTGATGGAAAAGACGGTGCCATCCGCGCCCGGGCCGCCCGCCGGGGTCGTTCCATAAAGCGTACCACCAGCCAGGAGCAGGTTGGCAACGGGTTTCGCCCCGTCGGTATTGGTCCTGAAAGTTGGATCAACCGCGGTGAAATGATGCAGGATGGTAAAGGCGCTGCCGTCGGTGCCGATGGAAAAAATGACCCCACTCTTCCCGAAGCCACCCGCAAGGGTGGTCCCATAAAGAACGCCGTTCGACAACACCAGGCCACCATAGGGAATGGCACCATCCGTGTTGGTGCCGGCAATCGGATCCAGCGCCGTGAAACTATACAGCGTGCTGAAATTGTTGCCGTTGGTGCCTGCGGAGAACACTGTGCCGTTGCCGCCAGCCCCACCCGCCGAAGTTGTCCCATAAAGAGTGTTACCGGAAAGCACCATGGCTCCGAGCGGCGTGGCCCCATCAGCGTTCGTACCGGTATTGGAATTCAATGCGGTAAAAGTATGAAGCACGGAACTTGGGGTGCCATTGGTGGCCACGGAGAAAATCACGCCGTTTCCACTGAGTCCGCCAACGCTCGCGGTTCCGAAGAGAATATTTCCGGAAGGCGCCAGGATTACGGCGGCATCCGGGCCGGCGCCGGCCAGGTTGGTGGCGGTATTCGCGTCCACGGTGCCAAAATTGAGGATGCGCGCCAGCGCGCCGTTGGTTTGCACCAAATACACGGTGCCCACACCGTTGGTTCCGCCCCCGTAGCTTGTCCCGAACAAATTGTTCCCCGAAGCTACCTGGTCGCCCTGAGGAAAGCCTGCATCCGGCGCGTTGCTCAGGGAACGAAATGTCTTAAAACTGCTGGCGTCTGGAGCAATATAAAATAACGAGCCCGCTCCTTTTAAACCACCCATGGCAGCGCTTCCGCAGAGGACATTGCCCGACACGGCCAGGCCCCCTGCCGGATTTGCCCCGTCTTGATTGGTTCCATTGTTCAGGGTGGCGAACGAATGAAGAACGGTCACCCCGGCATTAGCCGGATTAGCGGCAGACAGGAGGAGCACAACGATACAGAAGAAGCGATGATAGGGATTCATAAGTTACTTTCTATTATGATAATACAAACAATTCATTTTGTCTCTTTGAATCACTTTTTTTAGATGGGTTTAACCAGGTTGATGCCTTGGCGGTGGCTGGAGTTGATGTTGGGACATGGGCACGGTCTCCTGTTCCATTTGTCCAATTACGGGCTGCTTACCCTATAAAAAGCCGGGCTGACGGTGGCGGTTGTGTCCGTGTACGAAAGCGAACCACCGGTCGCTCCGCCGGCAGGATAGCCTGTTATAATCACCGGCCACTGCGCAGCGGGAACACCCAGGACATTGGTCCTGAACACCGAATAGGTTGCACCGGCCGTTGAATTCCAGGTCAGAACGAACGCAGGTGTGAGTGGATCGTATGAAACGTTGGAAATGGTAATGCTGGTGGGCGCCACATAACCCTGCCCGGCAAATGTCACTACGCTCCAGGGTGGCAAGGTGTAGGCAAATGACGAATTGGTAACGACGACAGGCGACTGGCTGGCCAGGGAAAGATTGCTGGAAGTAATCCACGGCGTCACGCTGGTGGCGGTAAAGTTGGTTAATTGGAAGGTTTGACAGATTGAAGTATTGGCGTTGGTGTTGACCGCGACGATGGCAAAACTGAGCAAGTTGGTGTCTTTGTAGGCGGTGACGAAAACACCGCCAGCGCTGCCGCTCGTATCAATCCGATAATAGCCCGGATGCACAAACCGGCTCCACTGGGCCATGACAAATCCTCGTCTTTGTGGCACGCCAGAGGCGTTCACCAGCCCGTTCGCATCGCCGAAACACTTCCACCAGATATAGGCGCTGAAGTTGCCGACCGTCAGACAATCATGAATTTGTTTGGCGGTGGTAATAGCGGTGCCAATGGTTTGATCATTGACGAGAAACTCGGTCATCCAGGTCGGCTTGCCCTTGCTATGGGCATTAGGATAATCCACAATGGTAACTCCGGCGTTGCCGTTTCCGTAAAGATGTTCGCCGATGAACGTTACATTGGACGCGGCTACGGGATCGTTGAGGGTAGGATCGGACATTGACTGGTTATACGAAGCGGATTCGGGCATGATGACCGGCGCGTTGGTAATCAATCCCCCGACATTATGGCAGAAGGTCTGGAGTTGCGTGGGCGTCCACCCGCACCCTTCGTAAGTGGTGGGCACGAAATCCGGTTCATTTTGAATTGAGATCGCCTTAAGCGGGGCGCCATTGGTCTTCATGTAGGCGGCGAAGTAGTTCAGGTAAATCGCATAGTTCGTGTACTGCGCCGGCAGCAAGTGAACCGCCAATGGTGTTATTGTTGTCCTTCATCGAAGCCGGCGGCGTCCATGGCGTCGCCAGGACACCGGCCCCGTGCGCTACCGCTTTCTGGGCGTCGGACAAGTGCGGTGCTCCAATTGGTCGTCAGGATCGATGCGGACGCGTAGCAGTGAAAGCCCCAGTTGGTTTGCATTCGTGCCGTAAAGGCGTGTTCATGAAAAGAAAAGGTGACGGGATCGGGGGCGAGCCGTTCAAAAACACCACTCCGCCGCCGAAGCCATCGATCCGCTGATGCACGTTGTTCCAATCCACAGTGCACGTTTGCCCGAAGACCGATTCAGACACGATGGCGAAAGCGCCCAGCAAAGACAGCAAATGGTATCGCGCGGGTTTTAAAACAATGTATCATGCTGAAAAATGGTAAGAATTCAATGTTGTCACGCCGTGGTGACGTCCTTAGGGCCAGGTGACGCGATAAAATGCCGTGCTGTCGCTGGCGGAGACATCAACGTTCGTCGTCGAGTAAGCTTTGGACGTGGCGGGTATCCCCGTCGCAACGGTGGTCCAGGAGATCGGAGGTGTCAACGAAGTCGTCTTTTGGACCGTGTAAGTCGGCGTGGTCAGCGACATTTCCGGCGGCGGCGAATTCCACACGAGCGTAGATGGCCGACGGTCCGCTGCTGGAAACACTTTGAACTTGGAAAGGCTCAACCCTGGCATAGCTGACGCCATCATACCAGGTGCGGCAGGTGTTGCCGACCAGGTTGGTATTTCCGGTGACGTAGGGCCAGTCGCCGACAAGCACGCTGGCCGTCAAATTCGTTGAAACTGCAACCCGTCCGACATAAGCCTGGTAAAGGTAATTGGTGGGGATGTTGCTGTTGGTCAGTACCAAGGCAGTATCCTGGGTCCAGGGTTGGACCTGTTCGCATTTTTCCGACCGATACACCTGGAGACTGTTTGCATTGAGACCTGCCTGGATCCGCCAGTCAGCGTTGGTGGTGGCCGTCCCCCAGAAATCAACCCACAAATCGTAAGTGCCGGGGCCGGGCAAGGTCACCTGAGTCATGAGATTGGTCGCATGCTCCACGTTCGCGTCCGCAGAACTGATGATGGTGCCACCGTTGCCGACACCCGTCTGTGGATGCCACCGGTTGGCTGCCGGACTCAAGACCAGTGGCGAGCCATTGGTCAGGAAGGTGTTATTGGTAGTGGCATCCACGTAGTGCATCTGCCCGGTCACTTCGGCGCGGTGTTCCACGATACCCACGGACGCCCCGTCCACGATTTGAGCGGATGGTATAGGTTCCGCGGAACCAGAGCAGGGCCGAATTGTTGTTATCCCACAGCGGCAACAATCGGTCGGAAATTATCGCGAACGAATTTTGCGTAATGGGCGTCCAGGTAAAACTGGCGCCGTGATTCGTGGTGACGCCTTTCCAGATTTCGTGGACGGTTGAGTACGGCTGGTTGGTGTCCCTGACTCCCGGTTGGACGGCGCGAGGATCGAATTTCGTGGAAAGGTAGATGGTGTTCGGATCGTTTGGGTTCAGTGATCCCAAACCCACATAGTCGGCTTCACTCGGAATACAATTTGTACCCGGCCTGGCACAAATAAGTAGGCGTCCATTTGGTCCCGTCGAATCGGCAGAAGAAGAAGGCGTGATTCGGATTAATATTCGCATCGGTTGCCTTGTGTGATTGTCTGTTAATGCGCGCCGTGATGATGCATTCGATCGTGCCATCAGGATAACGCGGCATATGTCGTCGTTCCAGCAACGGTAGTTGGTCTGACCCGGCGGCATCACGGTGCCATTGCGAGAAAGACCGGCGTGAAATCCTGAGGAGAGGGATCGCAATTTTGTCGTAGGATGTTCGTGTCCGACCACGTTCCGAACGAATTGAAACTCATGCCATTGCTGATGAACCCATGATACATGCTGGTGAGCGTAGTCTCGCGGATGCGATTCGGTGCAGATGAAGTCAATCCGATCCACGCCGTTATCCCAAAATTTGAAGTAACCGGGATTATAGCCGGAGCCGGATATTATTCGGTGGTCAATTCTCCATAATAGACCCAAGTGTCGCCAAAATTGGTCGAAACAAGATGTTCAGGCTGCTCGATGTCCAGGGACTGCGGGCGAAAGTATAGGTGCGGCCTTCGGCGGACAGATTAAAGGGGATTCGAATAGCTGGCCATTCGGAAATCGGTGGCGCCCGAGTGGGATGCCCCAGTCGAAGTTTGTTTCGGTGAACGGACTGCCAACTGAGTGCGATCGTAAATACGATACCAAGTAATTGAGATAATCTTGGTTGTGACCCGGTCGATTG
The DNA here is from genome assembly GCA_963708525.1 of uncultured Verrucomicrobiae bacterium. GTDB lineage: Bacteria > Verrucomicrobiota > Verrucomicrobiia > Limisphaerales > UBA11358 > UBA11358. The sequence goes on from CAVPTH010000011.1 coordinate 96,037, forward strand.
CCCAGGTAGTTTCCGTTCCGGTCCGCAGCAGACCCGGCGCGTTGTGATCATCGCCGCCGCCAAATGAGTCCCGATTGGCCATGAGCGTGTATCGCTCCGCCTGAGGCCCGTTGGCAAGTCCCAAATGGTCACGGTTAATGTTCCCATCGCGCGGTAACCCGCCCAGGCCGCTTGCGTTTTCATCCACACCCACCACCAGTTTGTTGCGGTTGGTGTCCACGACTGTCCGTTCGTCCGAGTACCACGTCCAAATGCCATTGTCGTCGAACTGGGCCAAATTGCCCGTGACGAAGTCCGATGCCGTGGCCAGTTCCACCCCGGCAACAGTTAACAGGATCAAGATTGGATATCGAACAAGGTGCATCATAACAATTTACTATGGGTTGCAGTTACCAGGCTTGCCAGTGTGTCACAGGATACAAACAGGCGGCATTGCGACAGTGGAAATTCATTCAAACAATTAAAAGGCCGACGGACGTTGCAAATCCTGTCCGTCGGCCATGTGATTTAATTATAGCGGTATTTATCCGCGCATTGGTTACGGCCAGGTAATTCGATAGAAGGCCTTTTGGCCGAACATTGACTGTCGGTGAAGCTCGTGAAGTCGCCACCCGACGGCATGCCGTTGGTCAGGTGACCCACGATGCCGGGTTCAGGCTAAACGTGCGTTGCACCGAGTAGGTGTTGAGTCTGGTAACATCGAGCCAAGCGATTCCCACGTAACGATCGCACTGGTTGGATTGCGCACCACGGAAGTGATGTTAAACAACCTCGGTACCGTGGAATTATAACCATTCGTGCTCAGATAGAAGTCATCTATCAGGATCATGTCGTTGGTTGCAAAAAACGCGCCTACATCGTAATTCAGGATGTTTTCCGTCGCAACACTGACAAACACTTTGTCCAAGTTGGGCTGACGGGTTGTCACTGTTTTGACCGGCGTTGGCCCAGTTGCGGTCGCCGCGGAAACTGGCGAACAGCTGTGTGCGGCTCGGATCACCCTGCTTTTGGATCCAGAGCGAGTACAACGGTTCGTTGATGGTGTTGGTGGACCGTTCCATTAATGCTTTGCTTGGTGTTGTTATTCGAAACGTCCAGCCAGCAATAATAGGTCACATTCGTCAGCAATCCATTCGCACTGCCGTTAACTCCATCGGCAACATACGAGTACGTATTGTAAGACGTTGGTCCCGTCATAATCATCCGCCGTCAAGTTCCACGGTCCCGGCTGATATGACGTTCGGCACAGTAGTATCATATTGTATAATATGCAGGCCAGGGCCGAGTGATCCACCACCGCCCGGAGGCTGAGTACCGCCAATGGGGCCGGTGGCAAAGCCGAAGTCAGTCAGGCCTAGCACGAAGTCCAGTCCGCTGTAAAACGCAGCCGGAGGAGGGAAGGCGTAAGGAATGGGAGGTGGTTGGGTAACCGAGAAGCGGAAGAACAACGTGTTTTCTGGATAAGGAGGAATGGTCAGACCATTCAAATGCCCATAAGCCAATGCGCCCAGACTGTCCCAGCCGACGGCTGAACCAACCGTGTCCGACGATAACCGCTCTTGGGCGACATGACCTTGTTGCCGTTCACAGTTACCACGTTAAACCGGTCAAGGGCTCCGGCGTAGTAACCTGTCAAACCCACCCAGCCATTGCCATTGAATGCCGGCAGTGGTATTGCCAAACAAACCATCCAACCGCTGGATCAAATGCCAGTTCGATGGCACGCCGGCCAAGGTTTGAACCGTAATGGATGGCTTGTTTGTCGGCCACAAGACCGTTGTGTGCATTCAGGGTGAAGGAATAGGAGGAATTATTGCCCAGGCCGATGATTGTGGCTGAGCCGGCGGCAGTTGCAGCTGACATCACCGACCGCCAGCTGATGGTGATGCCGCCCGGCGTGTTGTTGGCGCCGATCACATTCCAATGTTAACGTAACGTTGTGGCTCCTGCGCCAATTTCCTTGAAGTCAGCGCGAGAAGTTGACGATGTTAATGGCATTCGTAGTTGAATGCCAGACCGGAAATTCCGTTGGTCATGATAGCAACTGAATTTCATTGGTCGTGAGGGGGCGATTCCAGAACCCGACGTCGCTCAATTGGACCGGGGGTCCTCCGCCGAAGCTGCCATTTCGGTCAAACCCGCCAAACGCGGTGGCCGCTCCGGCCTGGTACAGGCCGGGTACCATCCAATGCACATAACCGTTCGGCGGCGGGTTGTTGGTGGGCGGAGCTGAGTACGGATAAATGTTGGTGATGTAATAGGTGTTCGTGACATCAATCGGCGGGGCGAGGGCGGGGTTGCCTTCGCGATCCGTGGCCGGTGTCGTTTGGTCACCTGGATCATAATATGCCATCCACAAAGACGTGGATATCACCATTGGTTTCGATTATCGTGGTGAGCATGTGCCAGTTATTATCAAACAAGGTATTGGTCGTGAACTGTGACGTCTGGCTCCACTCATAATAGAACGAAGGCAACTGGTAAGTTCCATCGAGCCAGTTGGTTAACGGTCACCCCGTTGGGATCGGTGGTGGTGAGCGCTTTCCCGGAGGAAGTAGCCCAGGCCAAGTTTGGTCGCCAGGCTGGTAACTGAGTGAAAAGAAGGCATGTTGTCACCGTTTTGGGAGCATTCGGCCATGACCCGCTGATCCTGCGCTGGCGGGAGGCGCACCTTTGATCCAGAAGTTCATCGTGGCGCCGCGTTGATTGATGAACGGCAGAAAATCACCCGAGCCGTCCAAAGGGTTCTGGCCGGTGCCTATATAAATAGGCTCCGTGGCCGAGGGAGATTGGTTGAGATTCATAACGGCCGTGCTGTCGCCCATGCCCGGATGGCTTCCGGCGACGATATAGGCGGGGCCGTTCATGTAGGCGGTCGGTGATTCCCAGGTTCATGGTAAAGTCACGCCGACTGACCAGGTCGGGCGTAGCGTTGGTGGACCCTGGCATCAGTTGGTCCAGTGGATAATAGGAAACCAAGCCATTGGTCAACTGTGACAGCGACTGCGCCTGGCTGGTGGTGACGAAGGCGGCCAACGCCGCCAACAAAGCTGTCAACATGACAGCGAACGGATGTTTTTGAGTTGGGTGTTTCATGTTATGTGGGTTTTGGGTTTAAGGAAAAGACAGTTGTTCAATTAAATTCAAAGCCGATTTGAAATCAGATTAATAAAACCAATAGTACGACCCACTGAGGTATACGGGTTTTATCTCGCTTAGCTTGTGGCTGGCCACGTGCCCATCGGCGAATCCAAGATTGATCGGGTGAAAGTCGCCGTTCTGGAAGTGGCCGAGATTGGGGGAAAGCTGTGTCAGCGGGTCAGTACCCTACGCCCCCTGGGGGCGGGGTCAAACCGGCACTACTTCCTGATCCGCAAGTGTCACTGATGAACGGTACTTGCCCCACCGCTCGACCGGAAGTCTTGATCGGCCAGCCATAATAGAGGCAGGTGGGTTTGTACTTCGCGATGTAAGGCGGCGGCAAACCCATTTTGGAATAATCCGCCGGAAACATAGCGGCACCAGTTGGCGGCATGCCTGTTCCATTCCAGCGTGGCACCCAATAATCGTACCCCCCTTGCCAACTAATCTCATTAGCGTAAGATGCTGCTAAAATACGCAATCACATTGGTAAGAGTCATCGGGTTATTCCGCGGGTCATTGGCGGCGTAGTTTTGTTGCCCGATCCACTTGGTATACTCGGCGAACGCGCTTGGGCGGACGGGGTCAAACCACATGGGCACGGTCATTTGATACGACTTCAGTATGACGGCAGCTGCGGGCTATGTCCCAGGCATACGCAGCCGCCGCCCGCTGGATCGTTATCCGGTATTTTGCAGGGCAGGTAGTCTTTGTTGTCGGACGCGTACAGGTTGGCCACGATTCCCCACTGGC
>CAVPTH010000012.1:0-44795 GCA_963708525.1 uncultured Verrucomicrobiae bacterium
ATCCTGCTGTGCGAAGAAACCGGCGGCCAGCAGTGTGTAGGCAATACTTGGACCTGCGTTTGCAATGGCCCGGAAACCTCGGCAGGTGGCACCGTGAATGGCAACCTTTACCAGATTGACACGACCTCCATCCCTCAAAATCCAAACAGCAGCGCCGGCGTGAATCAGGGGAGTCTGTTGTACAACGCGCAAGGGGGCCGATTCAACTACGCTTTCCACGATGGCCACGTGGCCGCGCTCAAAATCGAACAAACGGTCGGCAGCGGAACCATCAGCGCACCCAAAGGGATGTGGACCGTGACGCCGGGGGACTGAAACGATGGCGATTAACGAACTATCCCGGCTGTGTGACTTGGCCAAGACCTATAACCGTATCGAGCCATGAAAACGAGAACTGACATCGGCAGCGAATTCACATTCCGAAACGTGCGCATCGGGCTGGCAGTCGCGAAGTTTTTCGGCAGGAATCTCATTGTGGCGGTCTGGTTGTCAGTGTTCGGCATTTTCGTTGCCTCGGTCAGTGCGCTGCCCGTGGCGTTGGTCTCGGCGCGAAACCCTTCCGTAGCGCTGCCGGCAGGGGGCGACGATAATTCCATCGTCTCCAGCGTGAGTCCCGATGGCCGTTTTGTGGTTCTCACCAGCGCAGCCAATGACTTGGCACCGGGCGGCAACAGCCTTTACAGCCTGAACGTTTTTCTGCGCGACCGGACCAGCGAAACCACCATGCTGATCAGCGGCAACTCGAATGGCACTGGCGGAGGGAACGGCGATTCGACGTTCGGCCAGGTATCCGCCAATGGTCGCTATGTTGTCTTCCAAAGTGATGCCAGCGACCTCGTGCCCGGGGATACAAACGGGGCCAGCGACATCTTCCTGCACGACATCTACACGGGCACAACCCGGCTCATCAGCGTGGCGATGGACGGCGGTTTTGCCAACGGGGCTTCCATAGACCCGGTCATGTCACCGGACGGCACCTGCGTAGCCTTCATCAGCAGTGCGTCGAACCTGGTTCCGAACGACACCAACGGAATACCTGATGTGTTCGTCCGGGATTTGATTACCCAAACGACCTGGCTGGTGAGCGTCGGGGCGCTTCTTCCCTCCGGCAGCCTTAACCCGATCATGGCTACACCGGTTATCACGCCGGATGGCCGGTACGTGGCGTTTTTCAGTCTCGCTACAAATCTGGTGCGTGGAGTTCCCGGTACTTCCACCGGTGAGGTGTATGTGCGCGACCGGGTGACCGGCAAGACAATCTGGGCCAGCACCAACGCGGCGGCGATTGTGTCCGCCGCCCTCGGTCTGAGCAATACGCCGGCTTATCATCCGCGATTGAGCGACGACGGACGCTACGTTGCTTTCAAAGCCGGCTCAACGAGTCAAACCGGGGCGGTGGTCATCCTGGAATATGATTCGACTACCGGCACGACAACGGTGATCAACACGAATGGTATTGGTTGGTACACCGATCTAAACGACGACTATGGCCCGGTAATGACGCCAGATGGCCGTTTCATTGCCTTTGTTCAACACGAGGGCGCCCTCGATTCGGGTTATTCCAGTGTTCATGGTTGGGATACCCAAAGCGCAACGGACACACTCGTCAGCGACGATGGCAGCGGCGTCCCGACCAATACGGTTTCCTATATGCCGGTCATCAGCACGAACGGTCAGTTCGTCGCGTTTTTGAGCGATGCCACCAATCTGACTGCCAATGCGGTGTCCAATGGCTTTCATATTTACCGGCGTAACCTGCAAGCTGGCACCACGCAATTGGCAGACCTGGACACCAACGGTGTTGGTTCAACCGATGACGAATTGACGTCCTTAAGCCTGAGCGCAGATGGACAATTCGTTGCCTTTACCAGCCCCGACGGGGGTCTGGTCGGCGGGGATATAAACCACGCTTACGATGTGTTCGGGCGCGACTTTGTTGCCGGGGCCACGGAAATGATTTCACCACGGAATCCGACAGTGATTCCACAAACGGGCGACAGTTTCAGCGCACTGAATCAATGGTCAGTCAGCGCCAATGGACAATGGGCGGCGTTTGCCAGCGCAGCAGATGATTTGGTGCCCAACGACACGAACCAGGAACCGGATGTTTTCGTGCGTGACCTGGTGAACGCTACCAACCTGTTGGTGAGCGTCGGGCTTAACGGCAGTTCGGCTTTGGGCGGTGGTTCTGGAAATCCCGTTATCAGTGCGGATGGCCGCTACGTGGCGTTCATCAGCGGGGCCAGTAACCTGGTAGCCGGCCCAATCAATACCTGCGCCAACGTGTTCCGCCGCGATCTGCAAACAGGCGTCACTGTGTTGGCCAGCGTGGGAACTGATGGCGTCAGCCTGGGAAACAGCGACGCTTCCGATTTAGCAATGAGTTCAGACGGACAGTACATAGCTTTCGTAAGCCGGGCAACCAATCTGGTCTCGGGAATCACCAGCGGGGTGAACACCTACTGGCGGGATATCAACTTGGGGCAGACCGTGGGACTGAAAGGCGCCAATTATTATGCCTTTGGCTCTTCCCTGAGCGGCAATGGCCGTTATGTCGCCTATGCGTATGGCGTGCCACCTTCCAGCGTCAGATTGCAGATTCGGGACACCCAGCTTGGAGTGGACATTTATACCAATTCGGGAACAGTCACGTCGGCAGCGATTGATCCGGCCGGGACCAAAATCTTTTATCGGATTGCCAACACTCTCTACGTGGACAACATCAATCCCAGGTCAAATCTTTTCTCGATTTCAACCACGTCCACCTCTCCGATTCGGAATGCCGGCTGTTGGAGCGGCGATGGCCGGTGGTTGACGTTTGTATCCACCGCCAATTTGACAGGCGGAGACGACGGCACCAACAAGGTTTACCTGCTCGATTTCCAGACCGGCACGCTCACCCTGGTCGGTCTGGCCGGTTCGGGCACCGGCAGCATGGATGCGCTTTCGGACGGGCCGGTCATGAGCGGCAACGGCCGGTTTGTGGCCTACCGCAGCGTCGTGGTCAACACGGTCATCGGGGACAACACAGCGCCCCCGAACCTGTTCCTGCTCGACCGCCTGACGGGGTCCAGCACGGTGCTGGCCATCGGGCAGAACAGCTCCGGCCCCATATTGTGGGCGTCCCGGCCGGTGATCTGCGACAATGGGGCGACCGTGGCTTTCCTGGATATGGGTTCGAATCTGGTGGCCGGCGACCTCAATCGGGAACCCGATGTCTTCGGCGCTTCCGTGGATATCAATGCCGCCCTCGTGGACAGTGATGGCGATGGAATTCCGGACTGGTGGATGATGAAATATTTCGGCCATCCGACCGGACAGACCAATGACCTGTCTCTCGCGCAGGATGACGCCGACGGCGATGGCGTTTCCAACTTGCAGGAATATCTGGCCGGCACAAGCCCCATTGATCCCGCCTCCACGTTCCAGCTTGCAGAGAAAGTGCCGATCAACAACACCGTGGACCTGGCCTGGCCGGCGGTGATGGGCCGGAGCTACCAGATCCAGTTCAAGACCAATCTGACCGATTCCGTATGGTTACCCTCGCCGGGTGGCGTTTGGGTAATGGACGGGCAGGGTCATTTCCTTGCCCCGGCGCCTCCACCTACCGGCTTTTACCGTGCCGTGGAGTCGAATTAATCGTTTGCAGAAAATGGCGGTGACTATCTGGCTGTCACGGTGGTTGACGCTTGGCAGTCCGGTCCGTGATTACTTCAATTTCCGCTCTAAAATTTCGCCCACCAGTGCCGGGTTGGCCTTGCCTTTGCTCAGCTTCATCACCTGGCCCTTGAGAAAATTCAGCGCGGCCGCTTTGCCGGCCTTGAAGTCGGCCACCGGTCCCGGATTCGCCGCAATTGCCTCGTCGCAGAATTTTTCAATCGCACCCGTGTCACTGACCTGGGCGAGGCCCTTTTCCTGGACAATGACGCCGGGTGATTTGCCGGTCTCAAACATTTCGGCAAAGACCTGTTGCGCGGCCGAACTGCTGATGGTCCTGGCGTCCACCAGTCCGGCCAGTTCGACGATGGCTTGAGGTTTGAATTTTAAATCGGCCAGCGTCATGTAGCCGCCGACGTGAGGAGGCGGATTTTCATTATCGGGCGTTACGTCCGCCTCGTTACCTCGGCGGCTACGTTCATTGGCCTCGGTTAATTTGGCGCGGAGATTGTTGATGACCCAGTTGGCAATGGTTTTAGGATTTTTGGATTGTTTGGCGATGCCCTCAAAATAAGTACCCAGCGGCATGTCGTTTTTAAAGGTCTCGGCATCCGACGCCGGCAAACTGTAGTCCTTCATGAAGCGCTGCTTGCGCGCCAGCGGCAGTTCGACCGCGCGGGACTTCACTTCGGCCAGCCACGTTGCTGTCGGGGCGAATGGCATCAGGTCCGGGTCGGGAAAATACCGGTAATCATGCGCGTGTTCCTTCGTGCGCATCTCCTCAGTCACGCCCGCCACGTCATCCCAGCGGCGGGTGGATTGAATCAGCTTGCCGCCCTTTTCCAACACTTCAATCTGGCGCGGGATTTCATATTCCAGGGCGCGGCGCACACCTGAAAAGCTGTTCATGTTTTTGATCTCGATTTTCGCGCCCAGCTCCTTCGTGCCGACTGGCCGCACACTCACGTTCACGTCGCAGCGCACCATGCCTTTTTCCATGTCGCAATCGCTCACGTTGCCGTAAACCAGAATATCCTTGAGCGCGTTGAGATATTCGTAGGCCATGTCGGCGCTGGTGAGGTCCGGTTCGGAGACAATCTCCATCAGCGGTACGCCGGCGCGGTTGAAATCCACGCCGCTGTTGCGCTCGAAATGGAAGCTTTTGCCCACGTCTTCCTCCAGGTGGGCGCGGGTGATGCGCACGCGCGTAATGTCGCCGTTGAACTCGAAATCTACGTAACCATTTGCCGTGGACGGCTGGTCGTATTGCGTGATCTGGTAATTCTTGGGCATATCCGGATAGAAATAATTCTTCCGGTCAAACTTCGCGCGCGGTGGAATTTCGCAATTCAACAGCAAACCAGTGAGCACCGTAAGTTTTAGCGCCTCCTCGTTGGCGACGGGCAATACGCCGGGCAGGCCGAGGCAGACGGGGCAAACGTTGGTATTTGGGGGCGAGCCAAAGTGGTTGGCGCAGCCACACCACATTTTTGACTTCGTCTTGAGCTGGACATGGGTTTCCAGTCCGATGACCGCTTCGTAATCCATAATGACCGGAAAAGCTTAACCGTGGAAAGACCTGGATGCACTCGGTTTTTTTAGGTGGCAAGAGAGGTTGACCGACCAATGGGCAGTTGCATAATCCGCCCATGGCATTCGTTACCAGCAGCAAAACCAGGCCGGCGTACGATGTCGTCATTGTCGGGTCCGGCGCGGCAGGTGGCCAGAGCGCATACGTGTTGACGGCGGCGGGGGCTAAAGTGTTGATGCTGGAGGCGGGCCGAAATTACGATCCCATTTCAGAAACACCGATGTTCAATCCGCCGCTGCAGGCGCCCTTGCGCGGCGCCGGAACGCCCGACAAACCCTTCGGTTTTTATGACGCGACCGTCAACGGCGGCTGGACAGTCCCCAAGGAGCCCTACGTGGTCAAAAACCGCAAGAAGGGCCGGGGCTGGTACGAGGCCAAGGACATCGATGTCTGGTCCACCGGACAAAATTTCATGTGGTGGCGGCCGCGAATGCTGGGTGGACGCACGAATCACTGGGCGCGTTTCTCGTTTCGCATGGGGCCCTATGATTTCAAACCCAAAAGCCGCGACGGCCTGGGCATCAACTGGCCCATCACTTACGACGACATGGCGCCATATTACGACAAGGTCGAGGCGTTGATCGGCGTTTATGGCACCAATGAAGGGTTGGAAAACACGCCCGATTCCTCACCCGGGATTCTTTTGCCGCCTCCCAAACCGCGCGCCAATGAATTGCTGGCAAAAAAATTCTGCGCCAAACTCGGTATTCCCGTCATTCCGTCGCACGTGGCGGTCCTGAGCCAACAACAGGATGCCGCCAAAATTCCGGCCATGCTGCATCCGGATAACCCGGCGGCGGCCCGGGCGCTGGCGGACAATATGCGGACGCGGCTCGCCTGCTTCTGGGCGACCTCGTGCGGACGCGGTTGTTCCATCAAGGCCAATTACCAGTCCACCACCGTGCACCTGCCGCCCGCGTTGGCCTCCGGCAACCTCGATATCATCACCGACGCCATGGCGCGCGAAGTGACGATTGACGAAAACGGGAAAGCGACCGGCGTCCTTTACATTGATAAAACGACCGGCAAGGATGTGCACGCGAAAGCGCGCGTGGTGGTGCTGGCGGCCAGCGGCTGCGAATCGGCACGGATTTTGTTGAATTCAAAAAGCGCACAGTTCCCGAACGGCCTCGCCAACCACAGCGGCAAAGTCGGCCGTTATCTGATGGATACAGTGGGCGCGACTTTGTCCGGCCAGATTCCCATGCTGGAAAACTGTCCGCCCTCCAACGAAGACGGCGCTTCGGTGATGCACATGTACATGCCGTGGTGGCTTTACCAGGAACAACACGCGGGCAAACTGGATTTCCCGCGCGGTTATCACATCGAATTCGGCGGCGGCCGGCGCATGCCGGAAATGGGAAGTTTTGATGGTCTCGAGAATTTCACCGGGGGCAGCTATGGCCGGAAATTCAAAGAGGACGTCCGCCGGTATTACGGCAGTTTCATGGGCTTTTCGGGCCGCGGCGAAATGATTCCGAACGAAGACAGCTATTGCGAAATTGACCCGGACCAAAAGGACGCCTGGGGTATTCCGGTGTTGCGTTTCCACTTCAAATGGTCGGAGCACGAAATCAGACAGGCGGCGCATATGCAGAAAACCTTTGCCGCAAATCATCGAGGCGATGGGCGGCAAGGTCCTCAGCCCGCCGCAAAGTGACGGCAGAAAAGCCATCGCGCCCGGCGGTTCCATCATTCACGAAGTCGGGACCACCTGCATGGGCGATGACCCCGGAACCTCCGTGCTCAACCAATATTGCCAGTCGTGGGACGTGAAGAAATCTGTTCGTGACCGACGGCGGGCCGTTCGTTTCCAATGCAGACAAGAATCCCACCTTGACCATCATGGCCAATGCCTGGCGCGCCTGCGATTACCTGGCGGGCGAGATGAAGAAAGGAAACCTCTGATATGAGCGAGCCGCATCGCATGGACCGGCGGGAAGCCATCAAATGGATGGTCGCAGCCACCGCGACGGTGTCGCTGCTCCATTTCCGGAGTTTTGGCGCGTCCGCTTCCGCTGCGACCGGCTACGGGACCGATCCGGATTTGATGAAAGACTACCAGCCCGGCGATTTGTGGCCGCTCACGTTTAGTCCGGAGCAACGGCGTGCGGTGGCGGCGTTGTGCGATGTCATCCTTCCCGCCGATGACCGGTCGCCCAGTGCCAGCAGTCTCGGTGTGCCGGATTTCATCGACGAATGGATCAGCGCGCCGTACCCCGGACAAAAAGCGGATCGGAAGGAAATATTGGAAGGACTGGCCTGGCTGGACCAGGAATCCGATAGCAGATTTGGCGCGGTCTTTGCCAATTTGAGTGACGCACAAAAGCGCGGCATTTGTGATGACATTTGTTTTGTACCCCGGGCAAAGCGCAAATTCAAAACGGCTGCCCGCTTCTTTGCCAGATTTCGGAACCTGACGGCCGGTGGGTTTTACACGACGCCGCAAGGGTGGAAGGATATTCAATATATCGGCAACGTCGCCCTGGCAAAATTCGACGGCCCGCCCCCGGAAGTGCTGAAGTATTTAAACCTGACATAATCGAATCTTTGGTCAAAAATGTTTCCCGGCTCCACCCATTATGAGTTTGTCACTCAAATCATTTATCTCGGAATTATGAAAACATTTATTGTTGCCGCATTCCTTGTCTGTTTGGGCGTCGTTGGTGTTTCAGGAGAAAGTTCGGCGTTGCCGCGCAGCACGCCGGAGGAGCAGGGGATTTCCTCCCCGGCCATCCTCGCCTTCGTCGAGGCCGCCGACCGGCAATCGACCACGACCAATGCCATCCACAGTTTCATGCTGGTGCGGCACGGTCATGTCGTGGCCGAAGGTTGGTGGTCGCCCTACGGGCAGGACATCCCGCACAAACTATTTTCACTGAGCAAAAGCTTTACGTCCACCGCCGTCGGGCTGGCGATTGCGGAAGGGAAGCTCAACCTGGATGACCCGGTGCTTTCCTTCTTCTCGGAGGACGCGCCGACCAATCCCGGCACCTATTTGCAGGCCATGCGGGTGCGTGATTTGTTGATCATGTCCAGCGGACAGAATTCGAATACCGTGGTCCGGTTGGGTGACGAGCTGAGGCATTCCGCGCAGTCAGGGGAAAAAATGACCCGGGCCTTCCTGGCCGCTCCAGTGGAATGCAAGCCCGGTACGTTGTTCGTCTATAGCACACCGGGAACTTATATGCTGTCGGCGATCGTGCAAAAAGTTACGGGAGAAACCGTGTTCGATTATCTGCGGCCACGTCTCTTCGAACCGCTCGGCATTGAGAACCCGACATGGGACGCCAGTCCGCAGGGTATCACGTTGGGCGGCGTCGGCTTGAGCATCCGGACGGAGGACATTGCGCGGCTAGGGCTGCTTTATTTGCAAAAAGGCAAATGGAACGGGAAACAACTGATGCCGGCGGCGTGGGTGGAAACGGCCACCGCGCGGCAAACTTCCAACGGCAGCGATCCTACCAGCGATTGGGACCAGGGTTACGGCTACCAGTTCTGGCGCTGCCGACATGGTTTTTACCGCGGCGACGGAGCGTTCGGTCAGTTCTGCATTGTAATGCCGGAGCAGGATACCGTCGTGGCCATCACGAGCGGGACCCGGGACATGCAAACCGTCATGAACCTGGTCTGGGACAACCTGTTGCCGGCCATGCAGCCGACGGCGCTGCCGGCGAATGCCGAATCGGATAAGAAGCTTCGAAGCACGCTGAGTGGTCTGACCTTGCACCGGCCGTGGGGTGCCGCGACTTCGTCTATTGCGGCACAAGTTTCGGGCCATACTTATCTGTTCCCGACCAATGCCCAGAATATTGATGCGGTGACGATGGACTTCAAGGGGCCGGACGCGACGCTGGTCGTGCGCAGCCCCGGTCAGGAATATCACATTACCTGCGGTTCCGGCGTTTGGAATAAACAGCGGACAGCTTTTACCGCCGGAACGGAGCCGTGGATTGCGGCGCCGGTCGAACAGCCCATGGCCGCCAGCGGCGCCTGGACAACGGACGACACCTACACCATCAAGCTGGCCTATTATGAAACGCCGTTGGCCATTACGCTCACGTGCCGTTTTACCGGCGACCACGTGTTACTGCTGAGTGTCGAGAACAGCGTGAATTTTACCCCAACCAGTCCATTCTTGCTGATCGGAGAAGCCGGATGATTTCGTCTTCGACCCGCAACATTTATTGGCATAACATTCCCCACATTGTTGGATTGTCAGGCATCAAACATGAAAAAATATCTTCTTCTTTCCATCTGCTCGCTGTTGATGGCGAGCGTCGGGATGGCCTCTGAAACAAACAATGCAACCCTCAAGCCAAGTGAAAAATCAATGAGTGCGCCGTCGGCTTCGCTCGGTTACGTCGTTCTTTATGTCAAAGATGTATCGGCCAGCCTCACGTTTTATGAAAAGGCCTTCGGGTTTTCCCGACGTTTCTTCAATGATGACCACGGGAAAGCGTACGGAGAGTTGGATACCGGCGGGGCCCGTCTGGCATTCTACAGCCTGGAGCTGGTCAAGTCGGAGTTGAAGCTGCCGGAAGTCGTGCTCGCCTCCCCGGACAAACCACCGCTGGGATTCGAGATCGCATTAGTGACCCCGGACGTTCCGGCAGCCTTTGCCCGGGCGGTGAAAGCCGGCGCTACCGTGGTGAGCGAACCGGCGACCAAGCCCTGGGGTCAGACCGTAGCGTGCATCCGGGACAAGGACGGCCACCTGATCGAGCTTGCGACACCGATGCCCTGAAAACAGGAGAACTTCTCGCTGGTGCATGCAGGAAAGGCAGAAAGACGAAGGCAGAAGGTAGGGAAAAATTTGTTCTTATGCACCACCTCACCCCGGCCCTCTTACCCAACTCCATTGGCGGAGAGGGCGTTCTTATCAGGATGCGTTTCTGACATGCAACAGTGCCAACCTTGACGGGCTTCCCGGTGTAATTCGTGTTAATCCGTGCAATTCGTGTCAGAAAACGCTGATTTTCAGGCTGTCGCCGGTTTGGAGCCGGTTTGAACCGCCGCGCGTTTGGCGTATTTGCGCAGATACCATTGGTGGGCCGATTCCATGTAGAGGTAAATGACCGGCGTGATGTAGAGTGTGAGCAGCTGGGAAACCATCAAGCCGCCCACGACGGCCAGGCCGAGCGATTGCCGCGAAGAGCCACCCGCGCCAAAACCGAGGGCGATCGGCAGCGTGGCCATCAGCGCCGCCATGGTGGTCATCATGATGGGCCGGAACCGCAGCAGGCAACCTTCGTAGATCGCGTCTTCCGGTTTTTTGCCGTGCTCGCGCTGGGCCACGATGGCGAAGTCAATCATCAGGATGGCGTTCTTTTTTACAATGCCAATGAGCATGATCAAACCCACAAACCCATAGATATTCAGTTCAGTGTGCGAGACCAGCGCAGTGAAGAAGGCTTTAACGTTTTGGGGATGCGCCAAGTCGTGGAGCGTATTCAAATTAAACCAGCTGAAAATAATCAGTGTCATCAACGCCCCAAATCCCGCCGAGGGGAGACCGGATAAAATCGTCAGCGGATGAATAAAACTTTCGTAAAGAATGCCCAGGATGATGTAAATAATCAGGATGGACATGATGAGCAAGGCAAAGAGCCCCTGCAAAGAGGATTGGTAAACCTGCGCCGCGCCCTGAAAACTGCCGGTGACGGTAGCCGGGAGGTGGGCTTGCGCCTCCATTTTTTGAATTTCCGCGACCGCCGTGCCCAAGGCCACGCCCGGAGCGAGGTTGAACGAAATGGTGACAGCGGGCAACTGGCCGATATGCGCAATGGTCGCCGGACCCAGACTGCGCGAAAGCCGGGCGACGGCGCTCAACGGAATGAGGTTGGGAACTCCATTGGTGCCGGTCATCGAACTGGTGATATAAAGCTGTGCCAGCGCAGCCGGTTCGAGTTGAAACTCCGGCAGAACCTCAAAAACAACCCAGTATTCGGCCACGTCCGAGTAGATCGTCGAGGCCTGCATCTCACCGTAAGCATAATTGAGGGCATCTTCGACCTGCTGCGCGGTCACACCCAGGGCGGCCGCTTTGTCACGATCGATCTCAACGTTGACCTGCGGGTTGGCGATCTGCAGATCGCTGGTCACATCCTGCAAGCCGGGCAGTTGGGCCATCTTATCCGTCAAAATCGGCACCCAGTGGAAAAGTTCCTTCGTGTCCGAGTCCTGTAAACTGTATTGATACAATGCCTTGGACAGCCTGCCACCGACGCGGATGAGCGGCAGGTTTTGCGGGTAAACGTTTATGCCCGGCACCTGTGCCAGCTTCGGCCGCAACTCTTGAATGATCTGATCCGCGCTGAGTTTGCGTTCGGAACGCGGTTTCAGACGCATGAACATACGGCCCTGGTTCAGGGTCGCCGTGGGTCCGCCGGCGCCGATGGCGGACATGAACGCGTCAATGTTGGGATCGGCCTGGACAATTTTCATCGCCGCCAGTTGATGTTGACGCATGGCGTCAAAGGAAATGTCCTGCGACGCCTCGGTAATGGCAAAAATCGTGCCGGTATCTTCACTGGGGAAAAACCCCTTGGGAATGACAACGAATAAAAACAGGGTGACGGCCAAAATCACCAGTGAGACGATCAAGGTCGCGCGACGGTGGTGCAAGACCACTTTGAGCGTGCGGTCGTAGGTGTCGCGCATCCCATTAAAGAACCGCTCGAAGACGTTGTAAATTTGGCCGTGCTTCCGCTCACGCTGCGCGTGGACAAACCGGCTGCACATCATGGGCGTCAGCGTCAACGAAACAAAACCGGACACCAGGACGGCGCTGACGATGGTCACGGCAAATTCATGCAGCAACCGCCCCACCAGGCCACTCATAAACAGCACCGGGATGAACACCGCCGAGAGCGACAGCGTCATCGAAACAATGGTGAAGCCGATTTCCCGGGAACCCCGGAGCGCTGCCTGCATCGGCGGTTCGCCCTTTTCCATGTGTCGGACGATGTTTTCCAGCATGACAATGGCGTCGTCCACTACGAATCCGACGCACAGCGTCAACGACATGAGTGACAGGTTGTCGAGGCTGTAACCCAGCAATGCCATCACGGCGAAGGTGCCGATAATGGACATGGGCAGCGCCAGGCTGGGGATGATGGTCGCCGAGAGGTTCCGCAGAAAAATGAAAATAACCATGACTACGAGGCAGACGGCTATAAACAATGTGCGTTCAACGTCCGCCACCGATTCGCGGATGGATTGGGACCGGTCAAACAGAACATCCAGTTGGACGGCGGCGGGGACCTGGCTGCGGAATTGCGGCAACAATTTTTTGATGTTATCCACTACGGCGACGGTGTTCGCGCCCGGTTGGCGCTGGATGCCCAGGACCACCGCCCGGGTGCTTCGTTCTGACGTGTTATACCAGGCGGCCACTTTGTTGTTCTGCACGCTGTCGAGCACGCTGCCCAGCTGCTCCAATCGCACCGGATTGCCATTGCGCCAGGCGACAATCATGGGGCGGAAGGCTGCGGCATCCTCTAATTGACCGGTGGCTTCCACGGTGAACGCCTGGTGTTTGCCGTACAGGATGCCTGTCGGCTGGTTCACGTTGCCTTGTTCTACCGCCTGTTCGACCGCATCAATGCCCAACCCGTAGGCCGCCAGCTTGTTCGGGTCCACCTGAATGCGCACGGCGTATTGTTGCGAGCCAAAGACAGAAACCTGGGCCACGCCATCCACCATCGAAATCTGCTCGGCCAGCAGGTTTTCGGCGTAATCATCCACCTTGGACAGCGGCAGGGTGGGCGACGACATCGCCAGATAAAGGATGGGCGCGTCTGCCGGATTGACTTTACTGTAGGTCGGCGGTGTGGGCATGTTCGGCGGCAACTGCCGTACGGCCTTGGCGATCGCCGCCTGCACGTCCTGCGCCGCCGCATCAATGTTGCGATTCAGCGAAAATTGAATGGTGATTTGCGATGAGCCCAGGGCACTGACCGAACTCATGGAGTCCACCCCCGCGATGGTGGAGAATTGCTTTTCCAGCGGGGTGGCCACGGCCGAGGCCATGGTGTCCGGACTCGCGCCGGGCAGGCTCGCCGACACATTGATGGTCGGGTAATCCACATCCGGCAGGTCGCTGACCGGCAACAAGCTGTAACCAATGATGCCAAACAGCAGAATGGCCGACATGACCAGCGTGGTCATCACCGGCCGGCGGATAAATAGTTCGGGAATGCTCATGGCCAATTAAAAATCAACATCCAACATCCAACATCGAACAATCAACATCCAACGATCAGCCAACCCCACTGGTTGAGTGATGGCGCTCGATCAAAGCGTTCCTTTTCGCTGTTTGAATGCTCGAAAAGAATATGCGAATGAGTTCGTCGGTCTCACTTAAGACGAAACTCAAAGTCGTTTCGCCCTGCGTCCAGCCTTTGTGTCGGATCAGCCGTGCCCAGCGGCGGGTTTCCCGCAGTTCCTTAAGGCACACTTTCAGTTTATGAATAAAATCTTCACGCGATTCGGCGTCCTCCGCTTCGCCATGGTTTGGATAAGGCGAGGTGCCTGAACGCAGGATTTGTCCAGCGATATGATTCCCCGCACGCGAATCAGGCAATTTTTCGGAAAGATCAATTATTGCCGACGCAAATTCCAGCAACCGCTCTTCCAAATCAAATTTGCGATTTCCCTTTTCACCTTCGTGGAACACCCAGACATCCGCGGACGCATCATTGGATGTTGGATGTTCGATGTTGGATGTTCGATGTTGATTTGCCTTCATTTGACGTTCGCGGTTGAATTTGCTGGCGAGCCGCTCGTTTCAGAATTGTTAACGTTCACTTTTGCGCCGGGCGTCAATCGCAATTGGCCGTCGGTTACGACCGTTTCGCCCGCAGCCAGGCCTTTTTGCACAACCGTCTGGTCCTGATACGTGATGCCAATGGTTACCGGGCGTTCGACCACGGTCTGATCGGGTTTTAAGATATAAACGTACTCGCCGGTTTGTCCGGTTTGAATGGCCGGTGACGGGACCACCACTGCGTTCGTCAATTCCGACAGCGTCAATTCCAGGTTGATGAATTGGCCCGGCCATAAAACGCTTTGCTCGTTCGGAAAGGTGGCCTTGAGCAGTATCGTTCCGGTCGCTTCGTCCACGGTGTTGTTGATGAAGGTCAATTCGCCCTGGGGCGGCGGCACGTTCATGTTTTCGAATGTGGCTTGAACCTTGAGCGTTCGCTGCTTCATCTCACTTCGGATTTGTGGCAGGTACTGTTCCGGCACGGCAAACCCGACGTAGATCGGGTGAACCTGATTGATGGTCACCAGCGTGTCATCGGGTGCCTTGACGACGTTGCCCTGATAGAACAGCAGGTTGCCGGTAATCCCGTCAATCGGCGACCGGATTTCGGTGTACTCCAGATTTAACTTGGCGTTGGTGACGGCGGCCTCGTCTGCCTGCACGGTGCCTTGCAGCGCGTCCATGCCGGCTTTGCTGGTGTCGAATTCATCCTGCGAGACGAGTTTTTGATCGAAGAGTTTCTGTTCGCGGGCGAACTGGATCTTCGCATTTTCCAACTGGGCCCGGTCACGCAGCAAAGTGGCCTTTGCCTGGCTCAGCGCCGCCTGGGCCGGGCGCGAATCAATCGTAAACAGCAAGTCGCCCTGTTTGACCGGTTGACCTTCCTTGAAATGCACCTGACTGATGGTGCCGCCAATTTGTGAGTGGACCGTCACCGTTGAGTACGGCATCACGTGGCCGACTGGCGGTGGGTTGATCTGCACCGGCAGATTGGTGGTGAAGGCGGTGGCCACCAATACCGGGGCTGCGCCCCCGGCGGCGGGTTTGGTGCCACGGGAACAACCCCCGGCCAACAGCGCCGCCGCGGCGGCTACAGTTCCAAGAATAAAAATGTGATTCTTCATGTTCGCTTGCGTCGCAAAATTGATTTTGTCGGATTTCCGCGGCGGGATGGCAAAAAGGCCGATGCAAACTTTTTCAGGAAGGCCGCGCGTTCCTTTTGGAACCCGGGATCAAAAACCGACTGCCCCATGATGAGCCGGGTCAGTTGGGGGAAAGCTGCCGGAAACATCGTCAGCGAACGCATGGCCAGCATCACGTGGCGCGGGTCGAGGTCGGAGGAGATTTGGCCGCGGGCCTGGCGCTGTCGGATGCGCTTCAATCCGCGAGTCGTGGCCGCCCGCCGGTTTTCCTCATCCATCAGTTTCCTGTCACCGCCCTGCAACGCCTCCCATTCCAGCAGACGGACCCAGTCCGGGTCCCGGCACGCGGCTTCAAACCAAAAGGCAAGACTTTCTGCCGGGTCACCCGACAGCGTTTCCGCCCACGCCTGCCGCTCGGTCATCTTCAGCCGCAGCACTTCGCGGAACAAACCCTCTTTGTTGCCGAAATAATGGTACAGCATCCGTTTGTTGATCGCCGCCCGCCGGGCAATCGCGTCCACCCGTGCCCCGGTGAAACCGTGCGCGGCGAATTCCTTCAGCGCGGCGGACAGGATGCGGGCGCGCGTGCGCCGGGGATCGCGCAGCGCGACGTTCGATGCTTCGGCAGGTCTGGCCATGATCGCCATTAAGTAACCATCAAGTTACTTACAGCGCAAGTCCATTTATCGGCGGTAACCGGGCTCACGATCCGGGGCTAGATGGGCGGTTTATGCCCGCGCCAACCGGTGCCCTGTTCGTAGGCGTGGGCGATTTTCAGAAGTGTTTCCTCGCCAAAAGGTTTGCCCAGCAATTGCAGGCCGATCGGCAGTTTCGGCGACTTCGTGAAACCGCACGGGAGACTGATGCCGCAAATGCCGGCGAGGTTGCACGCGAGAGTGAACACATCACACAGATACATTTGCAGCGGGTCGTCGGATTTCTCGCCAATCTTAAAGGCCGCCGTCGGCGAGGTCGGCGTCACGATGGCGTCCACCGATTCAAACGCCTTCAAAAAATCGTTGCGGATGAGCGTCCGGACTTTTTGGGCGCGGAGATAATACGCATCGTAGTAACCGCTGCTCAGCACGTAGGTCCCGAGAATGATGCGGCGCTTGACCTCGGCGCCGAAGCCCGCGCCCCGGGTCTTGCCGTATAACTCCACCGGGTCCGCGCCATCCACTCGTGCACCGTAGCGGATGCCATCGAAGCGTGCGAGGTTCGCGGAGGCTTCGGCGGGTGCGATGATGTAATATGTTGCCGCCGCGTAATCCGTGTGCGGCAGCGAGATTTCCACGATCTCCGCGCCGAGTTCCTGGAATTTTTTTACCGCGCTATCTACGGCCGATTTCACCTCGGCGTCGAGACCGCCGATCATGTATTCCTTCGGCAAACCGAGTTTGAGCCCTTTGATGTCTCTGGTCAGCGCGGCGGCATAATTTGGTACCGGCTGCGGCAGGCTTGTGGAATCGCGTGCGTCATGCCCGCCGATGACGCCCAGCATCACGGCGGCGTCAGGCACGTCTTTCGTGAACGGACCGATTTGATCGAGCGAACTGGCAAAAGCCACCAGGCCGTACCGCGAAACGCGCCCGTATGTGGGTTTCAGGCCCACGCAACCGCACAGTGCCGCGGGCTGGCGGATGGAACCGCCGGTGTCCGAACCGAGCGCGGCGATGACTTCGTCCGCCGCCACGGCTGCCGCCGAGCCGCCGGACGAACCGCCCGGAATGCGCGTCGTGTCCCAGGGATTGCGCGTGACCCCGAATGCCGAGTTTTCCGTCGAGCTGCCCATGGCAAACTCGTCCATGTTCAACCGGCCAAAAACAATGGCGCCCGCGGCTTTGAGTTTCTCCACCACCGTTGCGTCGTAGGGCGAGACAAATTTGCCGAGGATTTTGGAACCACAATTAAGCGGCTGATCTTTGACCGCCAGCACGTCCTTGACTGCCATCGGCACGCCGAGCAAAGGCCGGTCAGCGGCGGTGCCACCCTGCGAAAGCAGTTTATCCGCTGCGTCCGCCTGCGCGAGGGCGTCGGCGTCGTTGTGGCTGATGAAGGCGTGGATTTTCCCATCCACGCGGCGGATCTGGTCGAGACACGCCTGCGTGGCTTCGCGGGCGGAGACTTCGCGTCCGGCCAGTTTGGCGCGCAGCTCGGAAATGGTCAGTTGGTTCAATTGCATAAACATCCAACACCCAACATCGAACATCGAACATCCAATGATTTCCGCTGCCAACGCGCCTTGGAAGTTGGGTCCCGCTTTGCGGGGTCGGATATTCGATGTTGAACTTTTTGCACAGGCCAAACCGGAATGATTTTATTCCACAATTTTTGGCACGATAAACAGGCCGTTCGCTTGCGCCGGAGCGTTGCGCAGGGCGTCGTCGTGGGGCAACGACGACCGGATTTCGTCGGGCCGCGTGACATTGACCATCGGCACGGCATGCGCGGTCGGTTCCACGCCCGAAACATCCAGTTCATTCAATTTCTCGATATAACCGAGGATATTGCCGAGCTGTGCACCCAGTTTTTTTTCCTCTTCGGGAGTAAGCTGCAATCGCGCCAGATGGGCGACGTATTTGATGTCAATTTCGGCGGAAGCCATGGCGACAGGCTAAAGTCCGAAGCCCAAAGTTCAAAGTCCAAAGTTCAAAAGGTCCCGGTCAGGCGATGTTGATCCAATATCGCCGCGTGATGCCTTTTCCATCTTGGCGCGGGACTTCGGAATCAAGTCGGCCGCCATTGCCTTGTATCACTCGCGCCGATGCCGTGTTCGTCTTGTCGCACGTCAACAAGACCCGGGTCAGGCCCAACGTCTTTGCCTGCTCCAGCAATAGTTTCAGCATCATTTTGCCATAGCCTTTGTTTCTCCGCGTCGGGCGAATGCTGTAACCGATATGTCCCCCTTCGTAGGAAAGCGCCGCATTGAGTGAATGCCTGAGATGAGCGACGCCGACCAGGGTTTTGTGTTCATCCATCAGCCAAAAACAAGAAGCCGGTACGTAGGCTTCGGGTAAGTCAACCCCGGCTGCATCCAGGCGCAGCCGATGAACCAGGGCCCCAAAATCGCTCGCGTCCTGCGCCAGGACTTCAGGAATCAACGGTTCGTTCCGTTCGAGAAATTCCTGGATGTACGAATGGTAAGTTGCCTCCAGCGCTTCGCAGGGTTCGACAAGTTCCACTTAAGTTGGGTGCAGGAATCCGCTAATCCTCGTCGAATTTTCGTTGGACGAGGGCTTCGAGTTCGGCAATCGCCTGGGTGGCGTCGTCGCCGCGGACGTGAAGGGTCAATTTGCTGCCGGGACCGGCGGCGAGCATCATCAGGCCCATAATGCTCTTGCCGTTGATTTTTTCGCCGTCTTTTTCGACCAGAATTTCCGACGCAAACCGGTTGGCGGTTTTTACAAACACGGCGGCTGGTCGCGCGTGAATGCCGAGTTTATTGGCGATGGTAAGCTCCTTGGTGAGGAACTGGCCGTCCGGCGTTTTCTTCGCGCTCATCGGTTTGCTCATAGTAGCCTAAGCGAATGCCGTTAAAATACCAGCTATTTCTGCATCGAAGGCGGTAATACCTGACCCGGAACCATGTGGGCAATCAGGCGCTGGTTCAGGTCCTCGGCGGCATTGTAGCCGGACATTTTCAATTTGGTCTGGAAAGCGGCGACTTCGATGAGCCGTGCCAGGTCGCGTCCGGGCCGCACGGGAATCACAATGTGGGGAATGTCCACCCCCAACACCTTGACGAATTCCTGTTCGATGCCGATACGGTCCACTTCGCCGACCTCCTTCCAGGCTTTGAGGGTGACGACCAGGTCGAGGTTCTTTTCCTTCCGAACGCTTTTGACGCCGAACATGGCGGCGACATTGATGATGCCGATGCCGCGGATTTCCATGTGATCACGGGTCAATGCGGCGCTGGTGCACATCACCTGGCGTCCGTCCAGCAACGTCACCTTGGTGACATCGTCGGCCACCAGGCTGTAGCCGCGTTCAATGAGCGCCAGGACGGCCTCGCTCTTGCCGATGCCGCTTTCACCGCGAATCAGCACACCCACGCCCAGGATGTCCACCGTGCTGCCCATTTCCGTGCCGCGCGGCGCGAACATCATTTCCAGCGCAAACGTGGCAAAGTTGATGAACCTCATGGTGACGAGTGCCGTGTGAAAAATCGGCACTTCCGCCTTGTCCGCCGCCGTCAGCAGTTCGTCGTCCGGCCGAAGATTGCGGCTGAATACGATTCCGGGGATCCGGTACTTGAACAGTTCCGCGTAGCGGGCCTCGCGTTCGGCGCGGGAGAGTGACCGCAAATAATACGTCTCGGCGTTGCCGAACACCTGGATGCGCTTATAGGCGAAGTAACGGGTAAACCCGCTCAACGCCAGCCCGGGACGATTGACCGTTGGCTCGCGAATGATGCGTTTCAGCCCGGCCTTGCCGGACAACAGACGCAATTGCAGTGACTCGGCATGTTGTTCGAAAAACCGTTCAACGGTGACGGGTTCGTGGGCCATAATTTTTCAACAAACGGGATTAAGCTTAAGAGCAGGATCATGATTAAGGAGAAGTCTGATTCCCCGGCGCCGATTCTTGATCTTAATCTTAATCATCATCTTAATCCCGGCTCTAATTTACAAATTAAACTCTGGTCCCAGGTATATTTCCCGCGCCTTCGGGTCATTCGTCAGAAACTCCGAAGTGCCTTCCACCAGCACCTGACCCTTGTGGATGATGTAGCCGCGGTCGATCAATTTCAAGGTTTCCCGCACGTTATGGTCGGTGATCAATATGCCCAGTCCGCGCTCCTTCAGACGGCGCACGATTTTTTGGACCTCGTAAACGGCGATCGGGTCGATGCCGCTGAAGGGTTCATCCAACAACATCAGTTTGGGACTGGTCACCAGCGCCCGGGTGATTTCCAGCCGCCGTTTCTCGCCGCCGCTGATCTGGTACGCCTTGCTCCGGGCCACCGGCGTCAAATCCAGTTCCTGCAGCAGATACTTCAACCGCACGGCGCGCTCGTCCCGCGACATTTTGCACGTTTCCAGAATCGCCAGGATGTTTTCCTCGACCGTCAGTTTCCGGAATACCGAAGGTTCCTGCGTCAGGTAACCGATTCCCAGCCGCGCGCGCCGGTGCATCGGCAGGCGCGTAATATCGCGTGCCAGGAATTTCACCGCGCCTTCATCCGGTTTCACGACCCCCACGACCATGTTAAAGGTGGTCGTTTTGCCGGCGCCATTGGGGCCCAACAACCCGACGATTTCGCCCGCCTTCACGTTCACCGAGACACCATTCACAACCCGCCGCCGGTGATACTCCTTCACCAGCTTTTCCGTGGCCAGCAGCAGGCCGTTCGGTGATGACGGGGTCGGTTCCATTCAGGCTCAGAAGCTTTTAGGCGACAGGTTGGATTTGTGAGTGAGATCGGGCTTGCCCGTCGGGAAATTAGTGGCCGTCGCCGATGGTAAATTGGTGTTCACCGCCGGCGCATGGGTCACCCCCGCCGGCGAATTGGTTGCAGTTGCCAGCAGAATTGGTTGCCGTTGCCAACGAATTGGTGCCTGCCTCCGTGCTGGTTATGGCTTGATGGAAGATCATTTTGGGATTGGACGGCACGCTTAAACGCTCGTGCACACGGTCCCAAATAATCGAGTCACCCGTGAGCCAGCCCTGTGCGTTTTCCAGTCGCGCATTGCCCGTCAGCGTGACTGTTTCGTTGGTCACACCGTTTTCCACCCGGTATACGTACACGGCCTTGTCGCCCGTGGCGTGCATCTTCTGGCCCTTCTCATCGGCCGCATCCATCACCACGTTGCTCTCGGCGACGATGTTGGTGACGCGGCCGCCGGTTTGCGGCAGGTCGGCGGCAAGCCATTCACAGGTCAACCTCATGTTTGCGGAGTCCACCCGGACGTGCTCATGGTAGATGACCCGGCGCCCAGCGAGGTCGAAATCCGCGGGCCCCTCCGCTTCGATCCGCGTCTCGGGGTGCAAGGACGGTTTGGGCGCCGGCGCATTGGTGGTGACCAGGGCCAGGATTTCGTCCGCGACATTCGTGGTGGTGTTCGTGGCGGTATTGGTCTGCGCCCGCAACATTCCGGCGCCGGCCATGGCGACCACGACAATGTAACAAAATATTTTCACGCTTAATTCATCCTGCCGGCCCCGAATTCCAGCACGGTGGAGATACGGTTGGAGATGGTGAGGAAGGAATCGTTTTGCCGCCACAAAAAACCTTCGCCTTCGACACGGATTTTCCCTTCCTGATATTGCACCTGCAACCGGCCGGCCGAACTCGCGGTGCCCCCCAACTGATCATAAAGGCACTCCGGCGCGTTGACGACGATTTCCGATTTGCCGTCCGCTCCAAACGTTTCGAGCTTGAGCTGTTTGATGGCGAGCAACCCGCCCGTCAACGGCTGCGCTTCGGCGCCGGACAAGCGGGACTTGATTTGTAGTTGGTTCGGCGCCGGGTAATATTCCACGGACGAAAAATCATTGGCGTGGCCCACGAGATTCGACTGGGCCCGGCTCTCCGGGGAGACGCAAAACAACATCGCGCCGGCCAGCAGTAGCGCGTGACCAGTGCCGAGTGACAAGTGGCAAGAATCGCCACTCGCGCCCCATCACGGATTTTCATGTCACCTGTCACGTTTACTGTTTTTTTGTCACTTGTCATTTTCGGTAATGGGTAATGATGGCGTCCCATTTTCCCTGCGCCTGCAAAATCTTTTCCGCCACTTCCCGGACTGCGCCGCGGCCGCCGGCTGCGCGGGTGACATAATGCGCGGCGGCCTTGACGTCCGGCCGCGCATCGGCCACCGCCACCGCCAGCCCGGCCCGTTGCATGGGTCCCAAATCCACCACATCATCGCCCACGAAACAAACGGCATCCCAGTCCAGTTTGGTCCGTCGCAACAGTTTTTCCACCGCACCGGTTTTGCTCACGCGATCACCCTGTTGGACAAGAAAATCAATCCCCAGTTCAGCCGCGCGTGCCTGCGTGACCGGCGAGGGCCTTGCGGAAACCCAGCCGACCTTCAGGCCGGCCCGCTGTAAAAAAATCAGGCCGAGACCGTCGCGGATATTGAACCGCTTGATTTCCTGCCCGCCGCCAAGGTAAACCGAGCCATCGGTCAATACCCCGTCCACATCGCACAGGAACAATCTCACACGCTGAAGAGGTAAGCGAAGTGGCGGCGGAATTTTCGCTGACATGAAATTCAAAATTGGAAAACATTCAACAACCAACATTCAACGCTCAACATCCAATAAACTCCCATGCTGACAATGATTGGGCGTTGGAAGTTGAATGTTGAATGTTGGTTGTTTTTCATTTCACCGCGTTGAAAATTTTCAGGAGGCTTTTCAACAGCCCAGGCATTTCCGCCAGCGGAATCATGTTCGGGCCGTCGCTCAAAGCGCGGTCGGGGTTCGGGTGGGTCTCAAAGAACAGGCCGTTGGCGCCGGCGGCCAGCGCAGCCCGGGCCAGCACCGGCGCAAATTCGCGCTGGCCCGACGATTTGTTGCCGCCGCCGCCGGGCAATTGCACCGAGTGGGTCGCGTCGAAAACCACCGGGAAGCCCAGGCGCTTCAGGATGGGAATCGAACGCATATCGGACACCAGGTTGTTGTAACCAAAGGTCGTGCCGCGTTCGGTGACCAGGATTTTCTCCGCCCCCGCGCGCCGGGCTTTCTCCACTACCTGGCCCATCTCCGCCGGGGACAGGAACTGGCCTTTTTTTAAATTAACGATCTGGCCGGTCAGGGCGGCGGCTTCAATCAAATCCGTCTGGCGGCAGAGAAACGCCGGGATTTGCAGGATATCCACGACTTCACCGACTACGGTGGCCTGGGCTTCCGTGTGAATATCCGTCAGCACCGGCACGCCGACCTTGGTCCGGACTTTGCCCAGGATTTCCAGGCCGGCTTCCATGCCCATGCCGCGAAAGGATTTGGCCGAGGTGCGATTGGCCTTGTCGAAACTGGCCTTGAAGACATAGAAAATGCCGAGAGCGGCGCAGGTTTTCTTGAGGGCGGCGGCGACCTGCAGGCACAACTTCTCGTTCTCAATCACGCACGGCCCGGCAATCAGAAACATGTGGCGCGACGAATTGAGGTTCTTCCAGATAGCGGCATCGTTGAGCACCCGGAAGTAATAGCAATGAAAAGGCGGAAAGTAAATGGCACATGGCAACCCGATACCAACCGGAGAATCATCCTTCGCAGCCTGTTCTCATATTAGGCATCAACATCATCATCACTCATCTCCTGTCGCCTTGGAGTGTAGAACGCCCACACCCCAACCAATCAACGCGCCAAGTATCATGCACCAAATCCCCATGGCGAGCCAGCCCATCAATGCCGTGCTCCCGTCACTCAATCCAAGCAACTTTTGAGCTACCCACATCACCCACTCAACCGGCTTGCTGACGACTCGCATAATAACAAGTGTCTTCTTGTCCACAGTGGCAATAGAAGCTAGTCCAATCAGAAAGCCCACCGCAGCGCCTTTGCAAATCGAGCCGAGATGTCTTGAGATGCCCATGATGCCTCACAGATAATAGACGGCTTGTCTTGCAGCCTATCCTGTTTCATAAAAACGACCTTATTACCGCCTTGTCGGTTTGTCTACTGCGATTCAGTCCGTTAACCGGCCGTGTTCCCGCCTGAGCAAAGGCGTGACAAGCGTGGCGGCTTTCGGCAGAAAGCCGCACTCATCGAGCTTCTGGAATTTGTGGCGCTCTACCGAGACGCCGCTACGATCGATCGGGGCTGTTGCAGCGGTCTCTGAACGAGTTGAATCCCATCCGCCATCTTCTCTTTGCAGGGTTGGTGAAACCCAAAACGCGCGTCAATCGTCAATCGTAAATCTCAGATGACCGTCCCATGCGGGATGACGGCGTTTTTAGGGATGATAACGATGCCATCTCGGATATAGTACAATACGTGGTCCAGTTTGTCGGGCTTGCCGGCCGGCGAGATGGTCACGTTATTGCCGATGCGCGCGTTCTTATCGATGATGGCGTTCTCGATCTTGCAGTTCGCGCCAATACCAATCCGCGGTTTGCCCTCGCACTCGTGCATCAGCACGGATTCCTGGGATTCGTAAAAGTCACTGCCGAGGATGACGACACGGTTTAACTCCGTCCCGCTGCCGACTACCGTACGGAGGCCGACGATGCTGCTGGTGATGCGCGCCTGGTTGATGATGCAACCGTCAGAAATCACCGCGTGATCAATCTGCGCCCCATTGATTTTGGAGCCGGGCAGGTAACGCGGTCGGCTGTAAATCGGGGAACCCATGTCGAAAAAATTAAAGCGCGGCAGTTCGGACACAAGGTCAAGATTGGCCTCAAAGAACGAGCGGATGGTGCCGATGTCCTCCCAGTATCCCTGGAAGATGAAGGAATACACACGGTGGGTGTTGATGGCGTGCGGGATGATATGTTTGCCGAAATCGGGCAGGGGATTGTCCAGCAACTCGCGGACGAGCTGGCGGTTGAAAACATAGATACCCATCGAAGCGAGAAACAACTCGCGCTCCCCCTCGATGCCGAGCTTGGGATACCATTCCGGCGGCAGCCGCAGGGCATCCAGTATGGCCGGCTCGCTGGGCTTTTCCACGAAACGCGTGATGCGGCGGTCCTCGCCGATTTGCATGATGCCGAAGGAACGCGCGTCGTTGCGGATGACCGGAATCGTGGCCACCGTGATGTCGGCGCCGGTTTCCACATGTTGCGTCACCACCTTGCGCAGATCCATCCGGTACAACTGGTCGCCGCTCAGAATCAGGAGATAATCAAAATCGTGACTGAGGAAGTGAATTAAATTTTTACGGACGGCATCGGCGGTGCCCTGGTACCACGAGGTGTTGGTGAGGGTTGGATGCGCGGCGAGCATTTCCACGAAACCGCTCGAAAAATAGTCGAATTTATACGTGCCCGAAATATGGCTGTGCAACGAGGTGGAATTGAACTGGGTCAGGATATAAATGCGCCGGAAGCCGGAGTTGATGCAGTTGGAAATCGGGACGTCCACCAGGCGGTATTTGCCGGCCAGCGGGACAGCCGGTTTCGCCCGCTCTTTGGTGAGCGGGAACAACCGTGTGCCCTGACCGCCACCCATGATGACGGAAAGGACGTTGCTGACGTTGATTGACTGGCGGATGCTATGCAACATAAACCGAACGGCTTAGGCACTATATTGCCAGCCATGGCTGCAGGGCAAGCAACGGATGCCGGATTATTCTATGACCGGGTCTGTGCCTCGCGGACGATGTAGGGCGCAAATTCGTCGTGATGATGCGGAGGAATACGAGCCTTGAACCGCGCCGCCGGTCCGCGATAACTGCGCGAGATGATCTGGCCGACGGCATGCAGGCGCGCAATCACCGCTGCCTGTTCGTGGGGGACGCGCAGTTCCAGAAACTCGCGTTTGGGCCGCAGTTGCGTTCCAATTTCCGCAAGCAGAGCCGCCACGCCTTCGCCGGTGACCGCGGAAATGGCCGCCGCATGCGGATGTTTTTCCTGTAGCCGGTTTAACGCGCCCTCGGCACCGGTTCCGTTGCCGTTGAGCCGGTCGATCTTGTTGAGGACCATGATCGTCGGCTTTTCGCCGGCGCCGATTTCCGCCAGGACTGTATTGACCGCCTGGATTTGGTCCTCGGCCTGTGGATGGCTGACGTCCACGACGTGCAACAGCAAGTCCGCCTGCACTACCTCTTCCAGCGTCGCCTTGAAGGCCTCGACCAGTCCGTGAGGTAGCTTGCGGATGAAGCCGACCGTATCCGTCAGCAACACATTCTGGTTGCTCGGCAACCGCAATCGTCGCGTGGTCGGATCCAGCGTGGCGAACAGGATGTCTTTGACCAGGACCCCCGCACCGGTGAGCGCGTTGAGCAGGGTGGATTTGCCGGCGTTGGTGTAACCAACGATGGAGGCCAGCGGCCACTGGCTGCGCTGGCGGCCGGCGCGCTGGGTCGCCCGCTGCCGGCGGACGAGTTCGAGGTCGCGGGTGATTTTGTCAATGCGCTCCTGCACCTTGCGGCGGTCGGCTTCGAGCTGCGATTCGCCTTCGCCGCCGCGCATGCCGATACCGCCCGCCTGCCGCGACAGGTGCCCCCAGAACCGGGTCAACCGCGGGAGCAGATGCTGGAGTTGCGCCAGCTCGATTTGCAGCTTGCCTTCCCGCGTCCGGGCGCGTTGCGCAAAAATGTCCAGAATGAGCGCAGTGCGGTCGAGAATTTTGCAATTGAAGATTTTTTCCAGCGTGCGGCTTTGTGCCGGCGATAACTCATCGTCAAAAATCACGGTGTCCACGTCGTGGCGCCGGCAGAAAGCGGCGAATTCCTCCGCCTTGCCTTTGCCGATGAAGGTGGCCGGTGTGGGCGCGTCCAGTTTTTGCCGGCCGTCACCAATCACTTCGCCGCCGGCGGTGGCAGCCAGTTCGCCCAGTTCGGCCAGTGAATCGCGCGTGTCCGCGCCTCTACGCGACTTAAATTCGGCACCCACGAGGAAGACCCGTTCCGGCCGCGTGTTTCTTGTCTCAATTAACGCCTTCAATGCTCTGTACCCCCGGATAGTAACACAGAACCGTCGCCGCGAAAACAGATTCGCTTAGGTCCGGGTATTTCTTTTTGTCAATGAACGGGTTGCAGATACGGTGGGATTTTTTCAAATCGACCTTTTAGCGCCGACAAAGGCACACCGCTTGCTTTTTGAGCCCCATGGTTCGCTGGCGCGCAGCTCAATTTCGGCTAATAATCGCATTACCGGCCCTTTTGGCCGGTTTCTCGTCGTTGCGGGCGTCCGACACGAATCTGGAGGAACAGGTCCGGTCATTACGGGAGCAGAACGCCGCGTTGCAGCAACAGGTCCAGAAACAGGGCGACCAGTTGAATGACCTGACGCAAAAAGTCAAGGAGCTGCGGACCACGGGACCGGAACCGGATAACTCCCCCGCGGCGAATTCCGCTGCATCCAAAACCGGAAGTTCCTATTTCAACAAGGTCAGCATCAGCGGCGAGGGCGGCGTGTCTTTCTTCAAAACCGGCCCGGAGGGCTTTGCCCCAAATTCGGAATTCCGGGTGGACGAGGCGCGATTGTTCATCGAGTCGCCCATCTGGAAGGAAGTTTATTTTTACGGCGAGGTGGACCTCGCCACGCGTGAAAGCACTGATTTGAACGTTGAACTGGGCGAACTGTATCTGGATTTCCAGGATGTGTCGCAATTGTGGGGCAGGGACAATCAATTGAACTTCCGGGCGGGCCGGATGGACATCCCGTTTGGCGAGGAATATCTGTACCGCAACGCGATTGATGATGTTCTCATTTCACGTTCCCTGCCGGATTTATGGGGCATTGACCCGGGCGTGGAATTTTATGGCTCGGCGGGCAAGTTCAACTATGTCCTGGCCGTCCAGAACGGCAGCGGGGCCAATGGGGTCGAGGATTTTAACGGCGACAAATCCGTGGCGGGACGGATTGGTTACGACGCGAATAAGTGGTTGCACTTCAGCCTCAGTGGAATGCGCACCGGAGATTTGAATGCGCAACAGGATGTGGTATCCGCGCTTTGGTTCGGCAGCGGTTTTTTCCGCTCATTGGGTTCGCCGGCCACCACCTTGTTTCACGTCGAGCTGGCGGAGGGCGATGTTTCGGCCACCTGGTCCAGCGGCCATGTGCGCGCGTTCGGCGGCTATGCCCGTTACAACGACAACGATCCGACGGCCGACAACGGGCGAAACATTTTCTATTACTCGGTCGAAGGAACGCAGGATCTGACTCAGAAATTTTACGCGGCTGCGCGCTTCAGCCAGATCCTTGCCGCGGACAAGGGTTTCCCGATTGTCGGATATGGCAATTTCAACACGTATTTCTTCAACACGCTGTCCACGGATTTGTGGCGCCTGAGCCTCGGCTTGGGCTACCGCTTCAGCAGCCAGCTGGTCATCAAGGCGGAATATTCCTTCGAGCGCGGTGAGGAAGTGGGCGGAGTACGGCGTGACCAGGAGAACTTTGTTGGCACGGAAGCCGCTTTTCAATTCTGAGGTGAGTCATGGAACTTTTCTCCCTCTTCATTCATCTCACTTCCAATTTTCAAATATGAACTGCTTTTGGTCCACCGCCATGCTGATGATGGTCTGCGCCTCCGGTTGGGCGGGGACCATCGTCGGCAATGTCCGGGCCGAGGGAAAGGCCGGGGCGGATAACTCTGCCATGAGCGGGCCCTATGCCAGCCGTAAATACAAATTTGTCGAACGGGTGGACTATTCGGCGATGCGTGATTTTGTGGTGTATATCGAAGGCCACACGGGCCCGGACGGGCTGCCGTCGACCAATGTGGTGGTGGTGGAAACGAAGAAGGTGGCCCAGCAAGGCGCCGTGTTCCTGCCGCATGTACTGCCCGTCACCGTCGGCACGACCATCGAATGGCCCAACGACGACGACATCTACCACAACGTGTTTTCGATGTCCGATGCCAAGCGATTCGACCTGGGACTGTACAAGGGCAATCCGCCGAACAAGCGTGTGACGTTCGACAAGCCGGGAAGGGCGGATGTGTTTTGTTCCATTCACGAGAACATGCACTGCATTATCCTGGTGCTGGAGAATCCATACTTCGCGACCACGGACGAAGACGGGCATTACCGGATTTCCGACGTTCCTCCCGGCACGTACAAGCTCAAAGCCTGGCACGAGCGGTTGCCGGCCGAGGAACGCGAAATCACCGTGCCCACCAATGGCGAGGTGAAGGTGGATTTTGTGCTCGGCATCAAAAATCTGCCGCAATACTGACCTCATGCCCGCGCCACCCGTCATCTTCAACGCCAGTTTTCGCACCAAAGTGCTGGTGCCGGTCATTGGCTGCATGGTCGTGCTGGTTGCGGTCACGGTCTTTGTGGTTAACCGCCACGTCACCCGCCAGTTTGAAGCTCAGGCCCGGGAAACCCTGGCCACGGCGGATGCGGAGTTTCGCAATCTGCTGCAGAATCGGTCCGACGACCTGCTGTTGCGGTTCCGCAATTTACCGAACGAACCGCGCTATCGCGCGGCCCTCCAATTGGGTGATGCCCCCACATTGCACCAGCCTTTGGTGGATTTGTTGGGGGAGCAGGGCGCCGACATTGTGTTTTACGCCACCACTTCCCGGAAAGTTCTGGCGGCTGAAAAGAGCAACCCGGCGATTCCCACCTCGGATTTTGAAACCGCCGCCAGCCGCGCGATGCAACAGGCGCTGGGGGGACAGGAAACGGTGGACACGGTTTGTGCGGGGGGACGGCTCTACAATGTGGTGTCCATTCCGGTTTACGTGGATCGCGGATTGATTGGGGCGTTGACGTTCGGTCTGGAAATCGGCGATGCCGAGGCCCAGAAATTCAGCCGCCTGACGCACAGTCAAATCGCGCTGCTGGCCGGCGGTCGCGTTATCGCGTCCACCTTGTTGGATGCCGATGCCAACGCGCAGTTCATGAACCTCTTTGCGAATTCCCCTTCATCGAACATGACCGGGGATTCGCTCGGTGGCTTGAAACAAATCGTTCTGAACCCCCAGCACTACTTCGGCATGGCGGGCCGGTTTGAGTCGTTGAGCGGCGACAAGACCTTGGGTTATGTCCTGCTGAGTTCCTATGAGCAGTCGTTGCTCGCCCTCCAGACCACGCAGCAGGTGTTGGTGGGCGTCAGCCTGTGCGCCGTCTCGCTTGGCGCGGCGGTGGTCTGGCTGCTGGTCAGCCGGGTGACCCGGCCGTTGCGGGAGTTACATGACAGCGTCGAAGCCGTGGGTCGGGGCGATTTCACGCGTCGCGTCCCGGTGCGCAGCCGAGACGAATGCGGCGAACTGGCAACCGTGTTCAATCAAATGACGGGAAACCTCCAGTCCTCCCGCGCGCAGCTGGAAAAAACGGTGGAAACGCTCAAAACCACTCAGGCCCAGCTGATCCAGAGCGAAAAACTTTCCGCCGTGGGCGAATTTGTGGCCGGGGTCACGCATGAATTGAACAATCCGCTGGCGACGGTGATGGGTTTTTCAGAATTGCTCCAGAAGGCGGACGTGGGCGAGGAACATCGGCGTCATTTGGACATGATTTTCAAGTCCGCGCAGCGTTGCCAGAAAATCGTCCAGTCGCTGCTGAGTTTCGCGCGGCGACGCCAGCCCGAACGCAAACCGGTCTCCGTGAATGCCCTGGTCGAGGCCGTGTTGGAAATCGTCAGTTATCCGCTGCGCACCGGGAATATCGAGGTGGTCAAACAATTTGGGCCGCACCTGCCCATGGTGCTGGCCGACGCGCACCAGATTCAGCAGGTGCTGCTGAACATCATCAATAACGCGCGCCAGGCCATGGAGGCCCATCAACCCCGCGGTCAGATCAAAATCACCACCGAAGTCCACGAACCCAACGTGCGGATTACGATCCGGGACAATGGCCCCGGCATACCGGAGAAAAACCTGCGGCGTATTTTTGACCCGTTCTTTACGACCAAGGAGGTCGGCAAGGGCACGGGGCTGGGTTTGAGCCTGTGTTACGGCATCATCAAGGAGCATGGCGGGAGTATCACGCCCTTGAGCCGCCCGGGTGAAGGCGCCACTTTTGTCATCGAACTGCCCATTACCCACGACGTAGTCGCGCTTGCAGAGGCGTCTCCCGCTGCGGAGGTAAAAAAACAGGATCCCCGGGAGGGCGTGGGCCGGCGCGTGCTCGTGATTGATGACGAAGAGGCGATTCTACAGATGATCAGCGAGGACTTGCACGGCAGCGGGTACCAGGTGGACACCGCCATCGACGGGGAAAGCGGTTTGCGTCGACTCCGGCAAACCCATTATGACGCGACGTTGTGCGACTGGAAGATGCCCGGTTTGAACGGCCGTCAGGTTTATGAACAACTCCGCGCGACCAACCCCGGTCTCTGCCGGCGGCTCATCTTCATTACCGGCGACGTCATCAACGAGCCGATGCGCCAGTTTCTGGAAAGTGAAAAGCGTCCTTGCCTGGCCAAACCGTTCACGTTTGCGGAATTTCACGCGACTCTCAAGGCGGTGCTGGCCAATCAATAATGGCCGTAAGTCGGGCTTTACATTTTGCCTGAATTTCGCTCTGCTCCGCGTCCGGCGAACATGAAAAAGCCCATACTATTTCTAATAAATTTGTTGTGGTTGACCGTGGTGGTGGCGCAACCGCTTCCGAAAATTGAACTCAAACCGGTTTTCACCGCGTTAAAAGGCGAACGCCCGGTCTGGATGAGTGAAGCCCCGGACGGCTCGGGCCGCTTTTTCGTCGTGTATCAGGACGGGAAAATTCTCGTGGTCAAAAAAGGTTCCGACGGCAGCGACGCGAAGGAATTTTTGAACATCGTCGACCGCCATCCTTATTTTGAAAACGAAGACGGTCTGTTGAGCATCGCCTTTCATCCGGGTTTCAAGACCAACGGCCTGTTTTACATTTATTACACCCAATCGAACACGTCGGAACAAATGAAGCAGTTTCAGGACGGGCGCCCGACGAGTTTTCCGTATCGCAGCGTGGTCAGCGAATTCAAGGTTTCCGCCAGCGACCCGGACAAGGCCGACATGTCCTCCGAACGCATTCTTTTGACCGTCCCGCAGCCGTTCTGGAACCACAAGGGCGGCGAACTGGCCTTTGGACCGGACGGCTACCTTTATCTCGGACTCGGCGACGGCGGCGCGGCGGACGACCCTTTCGGCAACGGCCAGAACACCGCCACGCTGCTGGCCAAGATGCTCCGCATTGACGTGAACACGCGCAGCCAGGTCGCGTGCGGATGGCGCGAACAGGAATTGCCCTATGGCATTCCATCGGACAATCCGTTCGCTGGGGAACCCAATATGGCCTACAATGCGCGCAAGGAGATTTACGCCTACGGCCTGCGCAATCCGTGGCGCTACAGTTGGGATTCCCAGACCGGCGCGTTATGGGTGGGCGATGTCGGCCAGGATTTGTGGGAGGAAGTGGACCTGGTCACCAAAGGGGGCGATTATGGCTGGAGCATTCGCGAAGGCGCGCACCATTTCAAACCCGGCCCGGCCGGGGCGCAATCATTGATCCGGTCATGGAATATCCGCATCGTCCGAATCTTCAGCCGCGAGGCAATGTTTCCCGACCACAGCATCGGGCTTTGTGTGATCGGCGGCTATGTTTATCGCGGGAAACAATATCCGGCGCTCCATGGCATTTACGTTTATGCCGATTACAACTTCGGCACGATCTGGGGGTTCCGGTACGATTACGACGCGCACAAGGTGACCGCCGAAGGCACGTTGCTTCAGCAACCGAAAAACATCACAAGCTTTGCCGAGGATTTGGACGGCGAAATTTACGCCCTAACGCAGGGTGGCGGAGATTTTCCACAGTCACCGTTCCCTGAAAATCTTAATCTTAATCATGCTCATAATCTTAATCTTCTCATGTCTGTGATAATGATTACGAACAGGATTAGGATTAAGATAAGATACGGCTCAAATCTGGAAATCCGCCGAGGATTTTCCTTTGCGTTCTGATTTGCTCAGCACGCGTGCCTTGGGTGCGTCGTAAAGGACGACGGAATTCGGCGCAACGCTTTCCATCAGAAACACATTGCCCCCGATGGTGCTGCCCGCGCCGATAACGGTATCCCCGCCCAGGATGGTGGCGCCGGGATAAATCGTCACGCGATCTTCAATCGTCGGATGCCGTTTCTTTCCGCGCAATTGTTCCACGTCCGACGTGGATTTCGCGCCGAGCGTCACACCGTGATACAACTTCACGTGATCGCCGATGATGGCCGTCTCGCCGACGACCGTCCCCGTGCAATGGTCCACAAAGAAGTGCGTGCCGATTTGCGCGCCTGGATGCAAATCCATGCCCGTGCGGGAATGCGCCCACTCGCTCATGATGCGCGGAATCAGCGCGACATTTTTCAAATACAACTCGTGCGCCAGCCGCTGTACGGCGATCGCTTCGACGAACGGATACGACACCAGCACCTCTTCCTTGCTTTTGGCGGCCGGGTCGCCGTCGTAGGCCGCTGCCATGTCCGTCTGCAGCACTTCGCGCAGGCGCGGCAGGCTGTCGAGAAATTCCACCGTCAGATTATGGGCTGCTGACCGCAGGCCCTTCTTCGGCAATTCCGGCGGCGGATTGTATTCGAGGGCTTTGTAAATTTCATCCTCGAGCGCGCCCAGCACCGAGTCGAGCACTTCGGCTGTTACCACTTTGATTTCCGAGGAATGAATCGGTTTCTCATCAAAGAAACCGGGGAACAGCAGCCGCAACAGATTCTGAGTGATGGCGGTGATGGCGTGTTTGGACGGCAGGTTTTTGCCGTCCAGATGGTTGATGCCACCGACGCGCGCGTACGACGCGACCAGCTCATTCGTCAATTTGGTGACAGTATCCACAGGGAATCTTTTACCACAGTTCGTTGAAGCGTTAAAGCGTTAAAGCGTTGAAGCGGTTGGATGCCATGCTTTAACGCTTCAACCCTTGAAGCGTTTGACCACGGCTTCCACCACACGCTCGACGGTGATGCCGTTCATGCAACGGAAATCAATCGGGCATTCGCGCAGGAAACACGGTGAACAGGGCGCGTCGGATTTGAGCAGCCGATGACGCGGGTCGCCGGGCAGGCCGGGCCCGGTCAATTCCGGTGACGTGCTGCCGAACGGCACCACCACCGGCGTGCCCAACGCCGCGGCCACGTGCATCGGGCCGGTATCGTTCGTCAGCAGGACGCGGCAAAGTTTCAGCAACGACATCAGTTCACGCAGGTGGTCCGACCTGCCAAATTTTGAATTTCGAATTTTGAATTTTGAATTCCGGATTCGAATTGATTCGGCAATCGGCGTATCACCCTTGCCGCCGAAAATCAGCCAAACGCAATTTGTCCGCTGTTGAATTTCCTTCGCAGCGGCGATGAAACGTTCGACGGGCCAGCGTTTGGCCGGGCCGTATTCCGCGCCGGGATTCAGGCCGAAGATCGGTTGCGTGATTTGCTCCAGTCCAAATTTTTTCTTCGCGGCTTCGATTTCATCCGGCGTGACGAACAATTGCGGTGCCAGCGGTTCCGGATTTGCGCCCAACGCGGCAACCAGATGCAGATATTCGTGGATTTGGTGAGCGGCAGGCGGAATTTTGAATTTTGAATTTTGAGTTTTGAGTTGGCGGAAATGAGCTGGTTGAATTTCCGCAGTCGGGCGTTTC
Organism: uncultured Verrucomicrobiae bacterium; assembly: GCA_963708525.1. GTDB lineage: Bacteria > Verrucomicrobiota > Verrucomicrobiia > Limisphaerales > UBA11358 > UBA11358. The sequence continues at coordinate 34,359 of CAVPTH010000012.1, forward strand.
CGCATTTTGGTAGCGTCAGCCCGGGCGCGGGACGGCCTGGGTCAGAAAACAATTCCGCCAGGGACGCGCATAACCGATGCGTCGCGGAATTCCGGCCAGCCACGGTTCCATCGCCGAACGCGGCGAATTTGGCAACACCAGCGCGAGGTCAAGAGGCAGGACGTGCTTCGCCGTCCGTCATCGCGGCGCGATGACCCTACGCCGATTTTTCTTGCAACCGAAAAAATGCTTTCGCCAGCGCAAACGAAATGGTTTCATTTACGGCCGGATGGCCGATCCACAAATCCTTCAGTTTTTCCGGCGTCAGCAAGGTGATGTGCGCATCCGGAAATTTTTCGCGCAATCGCAGCAGAGCCGGTGTGGTCATCACCGCGTCGCCCAGCCAGTTGACACCGCGAACCAGAATGCGGGGAGCTGGCGTCTGGCGTCCGGCATCCGGCGTCTGGCTGGCGTCCGGGAGATTCATGGTGCATTCGTCTGATCTTCGACCTTCGCCTCTCGGCTCTCGACTTTTTTGGGCGCGGGTTTCCATCGTTTATGGACCCAGAACCAGTTTGCCGGGTCGCGGCGCACGGCGATTTCATGCACCGAAGCACATCGCGCATGATATCTTCGACCGACCGTGGATGGCCGTTTTCGTGGGTGGGAATCTTTTCACCCATTTCCATTCGCCATTTGGCCAGGCCGATGCGGAAGCAGACCCCGGCGTAAAGTTCGCAATCATAGCGCAAGGCAAAGATCGCCGGTGCCGGGTTGGTGGAACAATCGTGTCCGAGAAACGGCAGGCGCAACCCGTTGTCGCCCCCATGATGATCGGCCAATAAACCGAGGATGATGTCGGGCCGGTTCATGGCGGCGCGCAGCAGCGGCCAGTCGGTCCGGCGCTCAAAAAACAGGCAACCGGAGCGGCGACGCAGTTTTTCCATCAGGCGATTGATTGCCGGCTGGTTCAAGGCGCGGTAGGTTGTGGCGCTGAGATACCCCGGGACCACGTCGCCGACCCGCGCGTACAATTCGAAATTCCCGAAATGGCCGCAGGCATTGATCCACGCGGCGCACCGGCAGCAGGCTTTGCCAGCCGGTATATTCGAGGTGCGGCCGGAGCGCCTCGTAGCTCATGGCGGCGGTTTTGACCGCACTCGCATAATTCTCACCGATGCGCCGGAAATTTTCCCTGGCCAGCTCGCGGATTTCACGCAATGACTTTTCCTGGCCAAAACACATCGTCAGATTGGCCAGTGCCACCCGCCGGTGTCGCGCGTCGAGCCGATACGCCAACGCACCGCCGGCGCGACCGAGGCGCGCGACCCAGGTCAGCGGCAGCGCCTGCAGGAGCAGAACCAGCGCACTGCCGAACCAATAAATCAACGTGTTCATTTGACCGTCAAATCGTCCTCTTCCTCGTTCTCATAATCGAAAACAAATGATCGAGGACGATGACGAGGACGAGGATGAGGATAAAAAAGTTCATCGGAAACAGATTTTACGGACGCAATCCTGAAAGTCATTCGCGCCGCTGACGATCTGGATTTCGACGCGCATGAAATAAATCGGCAGGTCGCGCCGGTCAATTTTGGGGAAGCGGACCGCGTCCTTTTGGGTGGTGATGATGGTGCTGGCCTGGCGCTTTTTGCCGCGATTGATGGCGTTGAGGATTTCCTGCTGGGTAAACCGATGATGATCCGCAAACCGCTTGGAATAGACCAGTTCAGCGCCCAGGTTGCCGAGGCCTTTCTCAAAACTTTCCGGCTGGGCGATGCCACTCAATGACGCGACCTTCCGTCCCTTCAGGAAATCCAGGCCGATGCGTTCGCCGGTAAAAACGTCTTCGAGATACAGCGGATGATGAACGCACTCGATAATCGCGGCGTCGGGATTCAATTCGGCCAGCCGTTCACGAAGTTTGGCGGTCCGTCCGTCACTTTTGGTGATGAAAATGGTCTGGGCGCGCGCCAAATGCGACGGCGGCTCGCGCAAGGTGCCGCGGGGCAGCAGATGTTCATTGCCAAATGGCTGCTGGCGATCCACCAGCACCACATCGTGACGGCGTCCGCGCAGGTCCCAGTACTGAAAGCCGTCATCGAGCAGCAACGTATCGCAGCCGAATTTCTCGATGGCGTACCGCCCGCTCTTCACGCGGTCCTTGTCCACGAGCACGATCACATCCTTCAGGTTGGACGCCAGCATGTACGGTTCGTCACCGGCCATTTCCGAGTCCAGCAGGAGCGATTTGCCATCGGAAACGACGCGCGGCGGCGTCTGGTCTTCACGCAGAAAAATTTTGTTCAGCAGCCAGACGTGGAATGGCGGGGGTTTGGAACGATAACCCCGTGACAGAATGGCCACATTACGACCGGCATCGCGCAGTTCGCGCGCAAATTTTTCCACGACCGGTGTCTTGCCCGTGCCGCCGACGGTGAGGTTGCCGACGGCGATGACCTGCACGCCGAGGGTTTTGTCGCGCAGGATGCGGACATTGTAAAGCCAACGACGCATCTTCACCGCCACCTGAAACAATTTGGAGCCAAAGAACAAAAAACCGCGCATCAGCGCCGCCCGGGTGTCGCGGCGTTCGCCGGAGATGACTTCGAGGGCGAAGGTTTCGAGGCTTTCAATCCAGTCCCGGAATTTTTCGCGCATGAGGCTTCAATGTGCCAAATTCTGAAGAAGTTTTAAATTTTTAATTTTGAATTTTAAGTTGAAGCAAATATCGAAACTCCGCACCCAACTAAGAATTCAAAACTTAAAATTAAAAATTTCAGAATCCCATCCGCGACATTTCCTTCTCCAGCGCCAATTGAAATTGCTGGACGTCCGCGGCGGACGGTTTGTAGCCCTGCTGTTTGGGCACGACCCCGAGCCGGCCCGTCTGGTCCAGATACCATTCGGCAGTCTGCCCGTCGCTGAACGTGACCTTGCCGCTGACAACCGCGCCCGGCCGGGTCAGTTGGTCCGCGGTCACGGACACCTTGCCGGTTGCGGACGAGGGTTCAGCGGAAGGTGCGGCTACTTTGGCCACCGCCGCCGGTGGAGGTTCGACGACCTTGGGCGGTTCAGGGTCCTTGGGGGTCAATTTCAGGTCATCCACCAGAAACCGCACCTCCATGTAAGTCAACCGCAGGCCGAATTCCGCCGCGAGTCGGGATTGGATCTCCGAAAGCTTTGCCCCCTCCAGAATCCAGGCGGTGACGCGCTGGCGTTGGTTTTCGTCCAAATTCATAGTGGAGATTTTATTTGAGAGATTTTGGAAATCCAGCAACAAGCTGGTTTTTGCGCTTCACCGGGCGCGTTGGGTCACGGCCATTTTGCCGATATTGGTGAGCACGTCCCAGGCGGGACCGGGGAACTTGTGCATTTGGGTCAACACGTCCTCGAACGCGGCCAGGAACCATTGCACGTCGGCCTCGCCGACGACCAGCGGCGGCAGGAGCTTGATTACGTCAATGGCATGACCGGCGACCTGCGTGATGATGTGATGCTTGTCCAGCAACGGAATGAGGGCCGCCTGCGGAAACAGGCTCTTATCCATGGTATGGCACATCGTCCAGGCCATCTTCAGGCCCAGTGATTTCGGCGGACCAAACTCGATGCCAATCATCAGGCCGCGCCAGCGGACGTCCTTCACGAGTTCGAACCGGGATTGCAGGTTGCGCAAACCATTGCCGAAGACATCGCCCATGCGCGCGGCGTTGGCGATGAGTTGATGGCGATCCAGCACATCGAGCGCGGCCAGGCCGGCGGCCATGGCAAAACTCCCCTGGCTGAAGGTCGAACTGTGGACCACCGACCGTTGCATGGAGGAGAACACCTTGTCGTGAATCCATTTTTTGCACAGCACCGCGCCGGTGGGAACGAAACCGCCGGAAAGCGTCTTGGCCAGGATGACGATGTCCGGATCCATATCCGGGCCGTCGTGTTCGATGGCCAGGAATTTTCCCGTCCGGCCCATGCCCGATTGGACCTCGTCCGCGATAAACAGGGCGCCGTGTTTGCGGCAAAGGCGTTGCGCCTCCGACAAATAACCCGGGGCAGCGATGTTCACACCCTTGCCTTGCACCGGTTCGACAATGAACGCCGCCACATCGCCCTTTTTCAACTCGGCTTCGAGGGCCGCGACGTCGTTGAAATGGACCGCCCGGCAGTACGGCAAAAACGGCTCGAAACCCTCGCGGAAATTTTCGTCGCCGTTGATCGACAGGGCGCCGTAGGTCAGCCCGTGAAACGATTTTTCACAATGAATCACCGTGGGTTTGCCGGTGGCGCACCGCGCGTATTTCATGGCCGTTTCCACGCCTTCGGCGCCGGAGTTGGTGAAGAAGACCATGTCGAGCTGGTTCGGCATCCGCTTTTTCAGCTCCGCCGCCAGCAATCCGGAGAGCAACGGCGCTTCCAGTTTCACCAGGCTCGGGTAGTCCGCGTTGAGAAAATCGATCAGCACCCGGCGGACGTCGGGATGATTGCGGCCCAGGCCGAAGACGCCGTAACCCGAAAGCAGGTCCAGGTATTTAACGCCTTTGATATCCCACAGGTAAGAGCCCTCGGCGCGGACGTAACAGCGGTCGAAGCCGATGGTTCTCAGGGCGCGGACATTGGCCGGGTTGACGTGCTCCGATTGGAGCGCGTAATTCTCACCCGCGTGCTGCTTTAACAGCCCGACAATATCCAGAATAGCTTCCTGCGACATGAATAGTTATGACTGCAGGATAGGCGTTCCGCCTTTCAAAATCCAGTCATAACCTTTCGCTTCAAGTTCCAGGGCGAGTTCCTTGCCGCCGGTGCGGACAATGTGGCCGTCCACCAGCACGTGGACAAAATCCGGCACGATGTAATTCAACAGCCGCTGATAATGGGTGATGACCAGTTGCGCGTTGTCGGGGCGTTTCAATTTGTTGACGCCGCTGGAAACGATTTTCAGCGCGTCGATGTCCAGACCCGAATCGGTTTCATCGAGGATGGCCAGTTTCGGTTCGAGCACGGCCATCTGGAAAATTTCGGCCCGCTTCTTTTCGCCGCCGGAAAATCCTTCGTTCACGGAGCGCTTCAGCAGGTCGTCGTTCAATTCGAGCAGCTTCATCCTGTTCCTTGACGAGCGTCAGGAATTCCATGGCGTCCAGTTCCGATTCGCCTTTGTCCTTGCGGATTTCGTTGAGCGCGGCCTTGAGGAAATAGGTGCTGTTCACGCCGGGAATTTCGACCGGATATTGGAACGCGAGGAACAACCCTTCGCGCGCGCGTTCCTCGGGGTCGAGCTCGAGCAGATCATGGCCGTTGTAAATTACCGTCGCCGCCGGTGATGTCGTAGCCATCGCGTCCGGCCAGCACCGCGGCCAGCGTGCTCTTGCCGCTGCCGTTCGGGCCCATGACCGCATGGACTTCGCCCGCGGATAATCGTCAGGTTGACGCCCTTCAGGATTTGTTTGCCCTCAACGCCCGCGCTGAGGTTTTTAATTTCAAGAATTGGTTGTGCTCATTTGAATATCATGGTCATGAATTCACGAATTGTACGAATTGGACGAATCGTGGCGATTCGTGACCAATTAGTGTCTTAGCCCACGCTGCCTTCCAGGCTCACGCCCAGAAGTTTCTGCGCTTCCACCGCGAATTCCATCGGCAGTTCCTTGAAGACTTCCTTGCAGAAGCCGTTCACGATCATGTTCACGGCGTCCTGCGTCGAAAGCCCGCGCTGGTTGCAGTAAAAAATCTGGTCCTCGCCGATCTTCGAAGTGGAGGCTTCGTGCTCCACCTGCGCCGTGGTGTTCTTCACTTCGATGTACGGGAACGTGTGCGCGCCGCACTTGATCGCCGATCAGCATCGAATCGCACTGCGAGAAATTGCGCGCGTTCGCGGCGCTCTTCTGGATCTTCACCAGGCCGCGATAACTGTTCTGGCCGTGTCCGGCCGAGATGCCCTTGGACACAATCGTGCTGCGCGTGTTTTTGCCGATGTGCACCATCTTCGTGCCGGTGTCGGCCTGCTGATAATTGTTCGTCACCGCGACGGAATAAAATTCGCCGACGGAATTGTCGCCCTGCAAAATGCAGCTCGGATATTTCCAGGTGATGGCCGAGCCGGTCTCGACCTGCGTCCAGGAAATCTTCGAGTTGCTGCCCTTTGCACAGGCCGCGCTTGGTCACGAAATTGTAAATGCCGCCGCTTGCCCTTCTCGTCGCCCGGGATACCAGTTCTGCACGGTGGAATATTTGATCTGCGCATCGTCCAGCGCGATGAGTTCCACCACCGCCGCGTGCAAGTTGGTTTTCATCGCGCATCGGCGCCGTGCAACCTTCGAGATAGCTCACGTGACGCGCCTTCGTCGGCCACGATCAGCGTGCGCTCGAACTGGCCGGACTTGGCGGCGTTGATGCGGAAATAGGTGGACAGTTCCATCGGGCAACGCACGCCCTTCGGGATGTAGCAGAACGAGCCATCGCGTGAAGACCGCCGAGTTCAGCGCGGCGTAAAAAGTTGTCCGTGTACGGCACGACCGTGCCGAGATATTTCTGCACGAGATCGGGATGTTCCTGCACCGCCTCGCTGAACGAACAGAAAATGATGCCCTTTTCGCGAGCTGCTTCTTGAAGGTGGTGCCGACGGAAACGCTATCAAACACCGCGTCCACCGCCACGCCGGCGAGGCGTCCGCGTTCGCGCAGCGGAATGCCGAGTTTTTCGTAAGTCTCCAGCAGTTTCGGATCGACTTCGTCCAGGCTCTTGGGTCCATCGCCCTTCTTGTTTCGGCGCGGAGTAATAGACTGATGTCCTGGTAATCGATCGGCGGATAATGCACATGCGGCCAGGTCGGCTCCTTCATCGTCAGCCAATGGCGGAACGCCTTGAGCCGCCATTCCAGCATGAACGCCGGCTCGTTCTTCTTCGTGGAAATCAGACGGATGATGTCTTCATTCAGTCCCGGCGGCGCGGAATCGGCTTCGACGTCCGTGACAAAGCCATACTTGTATTCCTGTTTGACCAGACCCTCAATTGTCTCGGTGGCGGTTGGCATTGGTTTGTTAAATTGTTAAATAGGTTAAATCAGTTAAATCGTCCATCCGTGGTTGCTTAATCACTCATTTAACTCATTTAACGATCCACTTGTTTGACCAGTTACTCATTTAACTCGTTTACCGGTTCTTGGTTTAACTTTCTTCTCCGCGCAATCCGGGCAGGTGCCGTGGATGGCGATTTCAAAACGTTCGGCCTTGAACCCGTGAGGGAGGACTATACGCGGTTCCGGCTTCTCCGGCAAATCCACGTCAAAGACCGTGTCGCAACCATTGCAGTAAAAATGGCCGTGCTCGTGCATATTGGGGCAGAACCGGGTGGCGCCGCGGTCCAGTTGCACCTGGCGCACGAGTCCGCAGTGGACGAGCGCATCGAGGCAGTTATAGACCGTGGCCATGGAGATGTCCGGCATACCCCGTTTGGCGCGGATAAAGACCTCTTCGGCCGTGGGGTGATCGCGCTTTTGCAGCAACACGTCATAGACATGCTCGCGCTGCGGCGTGGGACGCAGCCCGCCGGCGCCCAGGCGTTCCGTGAGCCGGCGTTCCGCGTTCTTGCGGCCCAAATTCTTCATGCCGCCAGCATAGCGCTGCCGGCGAGCCGGGTCAAGATTTAGAATAATTCTAAATTCTGGATGGGACTGTGTGCTGCGTCGCGGGATTGGGGTCGCCGACACGGCGACCCTCCCGATTATTTCCGGAAAATTGCCCGGGCAGACTACCGCTCTGACCTGGCAGACCGTGCCCCTGAGGAATTATCAGGTTCAGTTCAAGGACAACCTGACGGATGCGCAATGGCAGGATTTGCCGGCGACCATTTCCTTTATCGGCAACGAGGGATCGGTGACCGTTCCGGCGGACCAGCCGAACCGCTTCTATCAGGTGGTTGAAAACCAATAGAGACCCCTGCAAAAATCCATATCCAGTGGCAGCCGACGTGAGTCGGCTCCATCTTTTCTTTGGGTTCTAAAGCAATTCAATTCATCTCGTAGCCGCGAACGTTAGTTCGCGCCATATCATTCTTCTTTATTTGATTAGCGCCGACTGACGTCGGCGGCTACACATTTTTTAAAAACGCTCTCGAGAATGGATTTGAGCGGACTCATCACGCAATGCGGGACTGCTACGGGTTTTCAGAAACCCCCAACAAAATGGCTCGGTCTTTATGCGAGTACCGCACAAGTCCGCCTGGCATTATTTCTGAAAAACGCTGACGCGGGCGGGGGCAGGTTGAGCCAGACGATTTTGGAGGCGAGCAGTTGAAAGCGCGAAGTGCCGCGCGTGCGCCGTTTGTGGATGCGATAACTGTACTGCACCCACGTGCCCTGTGGATCCAGAACGGCGCGGATTTTGTCCGCAAGCGCTTCAGCCTGTTCGGGCGTAAAATTCAACAGCGGCAGGCTGGATATGACCGCACCGACACTTTCAATGGGGGTGTTGCGGCGTTGCAGCAAACCATCCAATTGCCATGCGTCGCCGGTGATGATCTGGGCGCGGGGAAAACGTTCACGGAGCAGGCGCGCGAGCTTGGGGTTTCTTTCGATGGCCACCAACCGATCCTCACGCAACCCATGTTTGAGCAGGGCCTGGGTCACCGCGCCGGTCCCGGGGCCGAGTTCGAGCACATAGGTTTCGGGATCCGGCGGCAGCCAATGGGCCATGGCGGCGGCCAGTTTTCGGGAACTGGGAACCACCGCGCCGGTCCGCTGCGGATTGGCAAGCCATTCCTGCAGAAACAAGGTTGTGTCCGTCAGTGTTGCCAGTATTCGTTTGGCCATGATGTGAGCAAAAGTTATCCGCCTCGGAATTCGCACATAGATTAGTTCATGCCGGCCCGGGCTGCCAACACAAATTTCCGGCTTCACCGGACCATTGTTTTCGGCGATGCAACGGGCGCGCGCGGAGGCTCTGCGGGCGGGGAATTTTCGGCGAGATTTTTCCGTACCACTTCGCGCCGGGCCGACCAGCTCGCCCAGCTGGCGTCCCAAGCGGGACCGACCAGATTGGTACGTGCGCTTGGCCAGAGTGTGTCGAGTGCCGCCAATTCGCGCTGGGCGTCGTCGCGTTCGTGCCATTGCAGGTGGGATTCAACGAGGTTCAAATGATTATCCGGGTATTCGGTCGCGAGTTGGTTGGCCCGTTCCAGCCATTCGCGGGCGGCTGGCCGGCTCCCGATGCTCAAGGGCCAGCCCGGAGCGTCACGATATAATATCCCCAGGTAGCGCTCCGGTCCGGCGTAGTCAAAATGCCCGTCGAGTTTGGCGGCCATTTTAAATTCACGCTCCATTTCCTTGACCAGGGTGAGCGCCTCCAGTGTTTCCGTGCGGGCCAGCTGGCCGAGGCTCAGGCCCAGATAATAATGGGCAGGCGCGGCATCCGGTTCGAGGGTGACCGCCAGCCGGCTGGCCGTAATCGCCTCCCGGGCAACGGCCGCGTGTTCGGTGGAATTGGAGACGTAATCGGCAAACAGAAAGCCGGCCCGGGCGAGTTCCCACGCAGCGGTGGCATCATTGGTGTCGGACTGAAAATGGTTCCGGGCCCGGGCAAATTCCGCCTCGGCGCGTGCGGCAAAATCGTTGGTGCCCGATTCACCGGCGGCGGCCAGGCGGGCGGCGGCCAGCCCAAGGCCGAGGATTAGCGTGGCTTTTGCCGTCGCGCAGGAGGTGGAATTAAAGGTTGCCATTGTACCCGGTTGTTTTATAGTTGGAATGAGTGAGATTAAATTGGAAATTGCTGCAGCTGGCAATTCTAACGACCTGCGCCCTGGCTTTGACCGGGTGCGGTGGTATCAACGCCGGCGGTTCCGTCTCACCCGCGACCTTCTTCCTGCCCGGCCTGATGAAGAACGACGCGCCTGCGCCGCCACCCGGCGAGCCCGTGATGAAGGTTGCCATCGGACCATCCCAACAATTCGCTCTAGCCCGCTGATTCTATGCGATTCCCCTTTGCTCTGTCGGCAAAAATCGCCGGCCATATCATCAAACACAAGCTGCGCAAGACCCCGAAATTCGCCATGGTCCTGCAGCTCGAACCGTTGCATACCTGCAACCTCACCTGTACCGGCTGCGGCCGCATCCGCGAATATTCCACGTCGCTCAAGGACATGGTCCCGCTGGAAAAATGCCTCGCGGCGGCGACGGAATGTGGCGCGCCGATGGTGAGCATTTGCGGCGGCGAACCGCTGATTTATCCGAAGATTGAGGAACTGGTGAATGGCGTTCTGGCGCAGGGCCGCATCGTTTATGTCTGCACGAACGGCATGTTCATGCGGAAAAAGATGAAGGATTATCTGGCTGCGATTTATTCGCCGGCCCTCGAGCCAAAGCTGAAACAGCTGCTGGACCAGAAACTGATCTCCGACAAGGACGCCGAGACCATTCGTAAGTCCGACGCCGCCGCGCGCCAAAAGGTGGTCATCCGCCCGACCCAATGGATG
>CAVPTH010000013.1:0-7448 GCA_963708525.1 uncultured Verrucomicrobiae bacterium
GTGACCATCGGCCGGGTGCGGCGGGTTTGAACAGCCGGCCGGAACACATCAAACAGGCCGTCGAAGGTTCGCTCAAACGGCTCAAGATTGGGACCATTGATTTGCTTTATCAACATCGCGTGGACACGAGCGTGCCGATTGAAGATGTTGCTGGCGCGGTGAAGGAATTGATCCAGCAAGGCAAGGTGAAGCACTTCGGACTTTCGGAAGCAGGCGTGCAAACGATTCGTCGCGCCCACAAAGTCCAGCCGGTCACGGCGCTTCAGAGCGAATATTCGCTTTGGACGAGAACGCCGGAAAAGGAAGTGATACCGACGCTCGAAGAACTCGGCATCGGCTTCGTTCCGTTCAGTCCGCTGGGCAAGGGTTTTCTCACGGGCGCGATGAACGAGAACACCAAACTCGACAGCACCGACTTCCGCAGCACGCTCCCGCGTTTCACGCCGGAGGCGATGAAGGCGAACCAAGCTCTGATTGATTTGCTCGGCAGCATCGCCAGGCGCAAGCAGGCGACACCGGCCCAAATTGCGTTGGCATGGTTGCTCGCGCAGAAGCCGTGGATCGTTCCGATTCCCGGCACGACGAAACTGCATCGTTTGGACGAAAACATCGGGGCACTGGCAGTCGAATTGACGCCGGACGATCTCCGTGAAATTGACAACATGGCTTCGAAGATTGAAGTGCAGGGCGCACGATATCCCGAAAAGCTGGAACAGATGACGGGGCGTTGAACTGATTTTAAAAGAGGAGAAAATTATTCCGCACGTCATCGTCAAGCTCTGGCCCGGAAAATCCGAACAGCAGAAAGTCCGGTTCGCCGAAGAAATTGTCAAAAAGTGATGAAAGCCTTGAATTATGGAGGGGACGCGGTTTCGGTGGCCTTTGAAGAAATTAATCCGCCGGATTGGGCGGAGAAAGTTTATAAGCGGACATCCTCGGCCAGCCGGAGAAGCTATACAAAAAACCCGGATACACGATGTGAGATGGCAGGCCGAATAAACAAACAAAAGACAAAATATGGAAATCAAACGAAGCGGCTCACAGCCTTCCGGCAAAGGTCCGGCGGATTGGTTCACCGGCACGGTGCGCATTGATCCGCTGTTTCAGCCAATCGCCCCGGCACGCGCGGTCGGTGCCAGCGTCACGTTTGAACCGGGCGCGCGGACGGCGTGGCACACGCATCCGCTGGGCCAGACGTTGATCGTGATTGCCGGTTGCGGCCTCGCGCAGCGCGAGGGCGGGCCGATTGAGCAAATCCGTCCCGGCGACGTGGTCCAGTTTGCGCCGGGCGAAAAACATTGGCACGGCGCATCGCCCACCACGGCCATGACGCACATCGCCATCCAGGAACAACTCGATGGCAAGGCGGTTGACTGGCTGGAAAAAGTCAGCGATGAGCAATACCCCTTGCGGTGAGCCACCTTTGCACCGACGCCGCGCTGATTGGTAATATTCGAGTTAAAGTTTGGAGTCCGGCGGCCCCACGCAAGCTGGAGCAATAGTTCAGGCACGGCTCAATCATGGCTTAAGCATGACCACGCGGATAAAAGACAGGTCATTATGTGAAGATACATGGAGTGATGGCCTGTCCCTCTGTGGCGAAGAACGTCTGGCGGATAAATTTTGTCATTCATTTGCCGCTGGAATTTTTCAGAAGGTATGGTTCAATTCAAAAAATGGCGGCACCAATCTCTCGATCAACTGACGTCAATCGCCAACTCTAAAACTGGCATGAACCAGCCAAAGAACGAAACGGGTCTTTCCCCAACGTCAGCCACGGGAAAGGGCATGATGTGGCTGGGTCGCTGGTTGCAGCCGTCGGGACCGCGGGCCGCGGTCATGGGCGTGGTCATCCTCGCGCTGATCATCGTGGTGGGCTCGGTGGTTTATGAAACTGGCGGAACAGTTTTGCGTGGCTGCATCTGATGTATCTGCCGATCATTCTGGCGGCGGCGTGCTTTGGGGTTTACGGCGGCATCGCTGCGGCGTTGGCGGGCGGTTTTGCGCTCGGGCCTTACATGCCGATGGATGTGGCCACAGGATTGCCGCAAACCACCTCCAACTGGATGTTCCGCATCGGTTTTTTTCTTTTGGTGGGCGCGTTCAGTGGTTTGATCTCAAATTTCCTCAACGGGCAAATCAGCCGCCTCAAGGAAACCCACCGGCGTCTGCTTCAAGCCCATGAAGAACTCAAGAACGCCCAGATGAAACTCATCCAGACCGCCAAATTGGAATCCATCGGCCGGCTGGCGGCGGGCTTGGCGCACGAAGTGAAAAATCCGCTGGCGGTCATCCAACTGGGCGTTGATTATCTGACCCGCACGGCGAAAGACACCGCCAGTCGCGATTCCATTGAAACCATCCAGGAAATGGCGGATGCGGTGCAGCGGGCGGACACGGTCATCAAGGGATTGTTGAATTTTTCCCGGTCGGAACAGCTTGCGCTGGTTCCGATGGATTTGAATTCCGTCATCGAGGAATCATTGGTGCTGGTCAGGCACGAACTCACCAAGAACCGCATTTCCCTGGAAAAAAATCTCGCCGACGGGCTTCCGAAAGTCGGAACTGGATCGGAACAAGATCAAACAGGTTTTCATCAACATGTTCATGAACGCCATCCAGGCGATGGGCAGCGACGGAAATTTGTCCGTGAAAACTTTCCGCCAGCCGGCCGGCAAAGCCGCCGGTCAAAATTCCGCCGGCGAAAACGTGGTGGTGCAAATTGAAGACACCGGCAGCGGCATACCCGAGGACAAACTGGACAAGCTGTTTGAACCTTTCTTCACCACCAAACCCGTCGGTTCCGGGACCGGGCTGGGATTGTCCGTGTCCCGAAATATCATTGAACTGCACGGGGAACCATTAAAATCGGCAACCGAACGGACGTTCGCGGCGTGGCGGTGACAATCAATGTTTCCAGTTCCAAAGCGGAGTTGATTATGACAAAAAAGAAAATTCTGGTCGTTGACGATGAAGGCAGCGATGACCCGCATGCTCAAGCGAAATCTCGAGGCGACCAACCGCTATGAAGTGCGGACGGAAAATTCAAGCGCGGCGGCGGTCGCCGCCGCCGCGCGAGTTTTTGCCGGACTTGATCCTGCTGGATGTCATGATGCCGGGAATGGACGGCGGCGACGTTGCCGCCAAGATTAAGGAAGACAAACGATTGAGCCACATTCCCATCGTGTTTCTTTCCGCCATTGTCAAAAAGGAAGAAACGCAACCAACCGGCAGCAATATTGGCGGACTTACCTTTCTAGCCAAGCCGGTCAAGCTCGACGATCTGATCGCTTGCATCGAAAAGCAACTGGGCAAGTAGGCGTGTCCGGGTGGCGTACTCTGGAAAACGGTTGCGCTGGTTCACTTAACCCGGCCGGTGACGCCGGGCTCGCCATGATCAAGGTAGAGAGGAGGAAAAACTTCTGCCCACGACGATTCCAATCACACTACCGATGATGGCGCCGGCCACGAACTCGGACAACCAATGGATGCTGACCGAGACGCTCAAGCCGGTGTAAAGCGCATAAAGTGCTGCCAGAAAAATCAGCAGCCGGTTCTTGGGATAAAGCGCGATCAGGCAGGCCGCCATGGCAAAGGCGACCGTGGTGTGCGACGATGGCCAACCCCAGAACACGCCGCCTTTGAGGAAGCCAAACTGGAATCCGTGGCTGCTGTCCACCAGCGAGCCTTCATTCATTACCGACATTCGGAAACCGTGGAATGGTGGCGGCAGGCGGCCGGTAAAGGTTTTGTAACAGCATGAAATCAAATAGCCGAGCAGGGCGGCCTGGCCCAAGGCCCAGGCGGTCGTGATGAGCCGGCGGTTTCTGCAAACTTCCCCAGCCAGCAGGAGAATCAGTGTTCCCAGCACCGGCAAAATGGTTCCCATCATGATGGCCGGACGGACAAGCGATTGAATGGTCTTTCCCGGGTCGCCAGATAATACGACCAGTCGAGGCCGGACATCACGATTGCGAACGTCAGGCCAATGGCCACCGCATGCCACAGGAGATTGCGGCCGGTAAAGATGGCCAGGACGTTGCGGGGCAGCCGATGCAACAGTTCGGGCATGGCTAACATCATAGCCGGCGCAAATCCCGTCTCAAGGCGCCGGTTCGGCGAGCAGTTTGGTGACGACGGTTTCCACGTGTTCCGGTTGCAGGCCAATGGCGCGGACAACGCCTTTGCGGTCGATGACGGCGTAGGTCGGATAATAATGCACATGCCACGCTTTCTCGGACTTCAGTTCGGTATCGCGGGCGGCCGGGTATTTCATGCCGTGCTCCTTGGCGTTGTCGGCAAAAACTTCCTGTCCACGGCTGTTGGTGCAAACACCAATGATGACCAAGCCCTTGTCGGCATACTTCTTGAGCATCTCGTTGTTGTGGGGAATGGCCCTCATGCACGGGCCGCACCAGGTGGCGTAAAAATCTATGACGACAACTTTGCCTTTCACGCCGGCGGCCGTGACACCGCCATTGATCCAGTCGGTGACGCGCAACGGCGGCATGGGCTTGCCTTCGAGGGCGGCGTGGTCAGCTCGATATTCCGGTTTGTCGTCCCACGTCCAGCCGTCGGGAAATTCGCCGGCGCAAACGGTGAACGCGCAAATAAGAATTGAACAGAAAGCGAGGAAGGAAAATAGCCTGGTAGTCATGGGCAGAGTTTAGCAACAGCAGCAATGGCTGGCAATGGTTAACGTGCGGTCTTTGTCCCACGAAGCCCGGCGCATTAGCTGCTGACTTGATCAACGCCTCCATATCTCGGTTCGTCCCAGCAGCGAGATGCCAATGTAACCGCGGACTACTAGCTGGGTCGGGGAGGTCAAAGCGAATTTGCATTTGTAATCCTTGCCGTTTGTCGGGTCGTAGATTCTCCCGCCCTCCCAGGTGTTTTTGCCGGCGTTATAGGTGAAATCGTGCATGATCTGCATACCGAGTATCGGTCGCTGGCGCAGGCCGGCATCCGGGTTGTGTCGGTCGTTCTTTGGCTGGCCAGCCATGTTCTGATCGTCATCCGCCGGCCAGTTTGGTTCTGTCAGGCTTGCAATCCGGGCGCAGTATTTTTCATTCTCCTTGTAGACTTCCACCGAACTCTCTTGTTTGGCATGCTTGTCGTAAGTTTTCCAGAGCCCCAAAATTTCATCACCGGACGAAATTGGACCGGCGGTGGCGCCTAGCGCCAAAAGTCCGAGCCATAATGTCATCAGTCTTTTCATAAGATTACAGTTTAGCGATCATGAATCGAGTGCGCATCAGCAGGGGACGTGCCAGCAAACATAGTCTTTCTCCAGCATAGTAGAAATTGAGCAGCCCCGGCGCGGACAAATTCCCCGGACGTTAATCGATGAGACGGGTTCCACTGATTACCAAGTCCAGTAAAGTCCAAAATACCAGAGCGTGTTATTCTCGCCTGCAATGCTGTGGCCCGCGCTGAACAACAGGCTGAAATGTTCGTTGACGTCGTAGGTCCCGCCAAAATTCAATGCGGCTGTTCCCTGGTCGCCATCAGTCGCGGCACCTTGCGCAAAAATCTCGCCGCCGAGCGTGAGGCGTTCGCCAATATCGCGTTGCAACAGCCAGCCGCCGTAAGGATAGTTGCGCTGGCCGGGCGCGGAGTTCAGGGCCGCGCCGCCGCCAAAATCGGTCGTCCACGGCCCCCAGCTTTTTTGCGCCCAGACCGGCAGCTTGAACCAAGCGCGTCCGTTGCCGAGACCGCGACCCGCGTCACCCGTCGGCAGTTCGACCGCCGGAAAGACGGCGATCTGCGGCCACCCGTTGGTCTCATGCACGAAACGATATTTGACGCCCAGTTCCATGTCACCAAATCCGGAAGCGCTCGCTTCACCGTTGTTGCCCACCGTGGTCAGGGACATGGCCAGATGCAATTGTGTGTCAGGTAGAACCGCCATAATTCATTTCCATGGCCGGGCCTTGGATGGTGTAGCCGTTGTCGGTGTGGTCGCCGGTCGCAAACAGGTAGGCTTCCCAATGCTGATAGTCCACAGGCACCGGGTCGTCGGTCAAGTATGGTGGACCGGCGAAGGTGCGGATCGCCGCGAGAATCAAATTCAAGCCGGCGGCGAGCAGGAAGAGTTTGGCGGCGTTGCCCATAAAGGTTTGAAAAAAATAATCGCTTTACCGGCGCAGGCAAGCGGCAAATTCCAGGTGGGGCGACCGTCCTCGTGAGCCGTAGTGGCTGTGTACAAAGACCGGCTCGCCGGAAGTCTCGCCCCACCAAATTGCCCACCGGGCAAATGGTAAAAAGCAGCACGGTGGACGGTTCATCTGCGCGCTGATCCAGCAATTCGAAGGACTAATTCGAGCGGTCCATTGGAATAACGCCGCTTCCACCAGAAGGAAGTTGCCACGGCGATCCGCAAAAAAAGCCGGAAGCGGCGCCGAGCGCTTCCAAATGAGAGGTTCGCGTCCACCCCAAAAGGATCACACCGCCAAGGCCGATGACAATGTGCGCCATGTACCAGGTGAGGGCCATGCGACCGGTCGCTGCCAGGGCCCGGACTCCCCATCCATCCTTCCATCGTCGTTCGATGAGCGTGCTGGCGCCGATGACGAGCAACGCGCAGCCGATTGCATTCAGCAGGAATATCGGCAATGGCGGCATGGATTGGAGGCCAAACAGGGCGATGGCAGTCTGCTGATCCAGTCCCGGTTGGGGATGAGTGCTCAACCAGTTCAGCAGGCAGCGGGAAATTGCCCAGGATGCAATCACCAGTCCCAGCCCCCAGGCGATGGCTTTCCGTGGGACAGCGTCAGTTGACCAATCCAGCCGTCCCAGCCACAACCCGAAAATCAGCAGGCCCGTCCATGGAAACACCGACCGAAATCCGTCGTAGAAAAGATTCCGCACCAGTCCGACGGGCGTCCATAGCCGGTGATACGTCATGGTATTCCAGTCCCAGTTCCGGTCGTAATCGAACAGGACGAGCAGCAGACAAAATGTCAGAATAAAGGTCAGCGCGGTAAGTAGAACAGTGCGCGAGTTTCGCCAGATCAACCACGGAACCATCAGCAGAGAGATTCCGTAAACCCGGAGAATGTCCCCCTGCCAAATCATGAGGTTAATAAAGCCGAGGGCCAGCAACAGCAAACCGCGCCGGCGGAGATTGGATCCAACATTTTTCCGGTTGTTCGCCTCATTTGGATCGGCCAACTTTTTCGACATCAAAGCCACTCCGATTCCTGCTAAAATTACGAAGGTTGCGGCCGGCCGACCATCCAGCAGATGCATCAGCGTGTCGCTCCATTTTTCGGCTGGTACCCCGTCCGTCATGACCAGCATGAAGTGAACGACGATCATCCCGAAAATCGCCAGCGAACGGGCAACATCGAATCCCGCAATACGTTGTTGGTTCATCATGAGGTCAGTCCTGACTTTCCTTGCAAAACACCCGCATTACCATGACTTCAAATGAGCAGGAAGAGATG
>CAVPTH010000014.1:0-78833 GCA_963708525.1 uncultured Verrucomicrobiae bacterium
AGTTTCTGCGCTTCCACGGCGAATTCCATCGGCAGTTCCTTGAACACTTCCTTGCAGAAACCGTTCACGATCATGTTCACGGCGTCCTGGGTCGAGATCCCGCGCTGGTTGCAATAGAAAATCTGGTCCTCGCCGATCTTCGAAGTCGAGGCCTCATGCTCCACGCTGGCGGTGGTGTTCTTCACTTCGATGTACGGAAACGTATGGGCGCCGCACTTGTCGCCGATCAACAGGGAGTCGCACTGCGAGAAGTTGCGCGCGTTCGCGGCGCTCTTCTGGATCTTCACCAGTCCGCGATAGCTGTTCTGGCCGTCCGGCGGAGATGCCCTTCGACACGATCGTGCTCCGCGTGTTTTTGCCGATGTGCACCATCTTCGTGCCGGTGTCGGCCTGCTGGTAATTGTTCGATCACCGCGACGGAATAAAATTCGCCGATCGAATTGTCGCCCTGCAAAATGCAACTGGGATATTTCCAGGTGATCGCCGAGCCGGTCTCGACCTGCGTCCAGGAAATCTTCGAGTTCCGGCCTTTGCACAGGCCGCGCTTGGTCACGAAGTTGTAAATGCCGCCCTTGCCCTTCTCGTCGCCGGGATACCAGTTCTGCACGGTCGAGTATTTGATCTCGGCATTGTCGAGCGCGATCAACTCGACGACCGCGGCGTGAAACTGGTTTTCGTCGCGCATCGGCGCCGTGCAGCCTTCGAGATAGCTCACGTAAGCGCCTTCGTCGGCCACGATCAACGTGCGTTCGAACTGGCCGGTAGTTCGCGGCGTTGATGCGGAAATAGGTCGAGAGTTCCATCGGGCAGCGAACGCCCTTTGGGGATGTAGCAGAACGAACCATCCGTGAAGACGGCGGAGTTCAGCGCGGCGTAAAAATTGTCCGTGTACGGCACGACCATGCCGAGATATTTCCTCACCAGATCGGGATGTTCCTGCACCGCCTCGCTGAACGAGCAAAAGATGATGCCCTTTTCGGCGAGCTGTTTCTTGAAGGTGGTGCCGACGGAGACACTGTCAAACACCGCGTCCACCGCCACGCCGGCCAGCCGCTCGCGTTCGCTGCAGCGGAATGCCGAGTTTCTCGTAAGTCTCCAGCAGTTTCGGGATCGACTTCGTCCAGGCTCTTGGGTCCGTCGCCTTTCTGTTTCGGCGCGGAGTAATAGATGATGTCCTGGAAATTGATCGGCGGATATTGCACGTACGGCCACGTGGGTTCCTTCATCGTCAGCCAATGGCGAAAAGGCCTTGAGCCGCCATTCGAGCATCCATTCCGGCTCGTTTTTCTTCGTGGAAATGAGGCGGATGATGTCTTCGTTCAGGCCCGGCGGCGCGGAATCGGTTTCGACGTCCGTGACAAAGCCGTATTTGTATTCCTGCTTGACCAGACCTTCAATTGTCTCTGTGGCGGTGCTCATGCTGGTTTGTTAAATTGTTAAATAGGTTAAATCGGTTAAATAAGTTAAATGGATGTTAAATAGTCATTTAAATGAGTTAACGATCCACTTGTTTGACATAACTCATTTAACGGGTTACCAGTTCTTGATTTAACTTTCTGCTGCGCGCAATTGGCGCAGAGCCCGTGAATGGCAATCGCAAATCGTGCGGCTTTGAACCCTTTCGGCAGGAGTGATCCGCGGTTCCGGCTTCTCGGTAAATCAATATCGAACACTTTTTCGCAACCGTCGCAATAAAAGTGGCAATGCTCGCGCATATTCGGGCAGAAACGCGTGGCCCCGCGGTCCACATTGACCTGCCGGGCGACGCCGGAGCGCACCAGCGCATCCAGGCAGTTATAGACCGTGGCCATGGAGATATCGGGCATCTCGCGTTTGGCGCGGATAAAGACCTCCTCGGCCGTGGGGTGATCGCGCTTTTGCAGCAACACGTCATAGACATGCTCGCGCTGCGGCGTGGGACGCAGCCCGCCGGCGCCCAGGCGTTCCGTGAGCCGGCGTTCCGCGTTCTTGCGGCCCAAATTCTTCATGCCGCCAGCATAGCGCTGCCGGCGAGCCGGGTCAAGATTTAAAATAATTGTAAATTCTGGATGGGACTGTGTGCTGCGTCGCGGGATTGGGGTCGCCGACACGGCGACCCTCCCGATTATTTCCGGAAAATTGCCCTGGAAGACTACCGCTCTGACCTGGCAGACCGTGCCCCTGAGGAATTATCAGGTTCAGTTCAAGGACAACCTGACGGATGCGCAATGGCAGGATTTGCCGGCGACCATTTCCTTTATCGGCAACGAGGGATCGGTGACCGTTCCGGCGGACCAGCCGAACCGCTTCTATCAGGTGGTTGAAAACCAATAGAGACCCCTGCAAAAATCCATATCCAGTGGCAGCCGACGTGAGTCGGCTCCATCTTTTCTTTGGGTTCTAAAGCAATTCAATTCATCTCGTAGCCGCGAACGTTAGTTCGCGCCATATCATTCTTCTTTATTTGATTAGCGCCGACTGACGTCGGCGGCTACACATTTTTTAAAAACGCTCTCGAGAATGGATTTGAGCGGACTCATCACGCAATGCGGGACTGCTACGAGTTTTCAGAAACCCCCAACAAAATGGCTCGGTCTTTATGCGAGTACCGCACAAGTCCGCCTGGCATTATTTCTGAAAAACGCTGACGCGGGCGGGGGGCAGGTTGAGCCAGACGATTTTGGAGGCGAGCAGTTGAAAGCGCGAAGTGCCGCGCGTGCGCCGTTTGTGGATGCGATAACTGTATGCACCCACGTGCCCTGTGGATCCAGAACGGCGCGGATTTTGTCCGCAAGCGCTTCAGCCTGTTCGGGCGTAAAATTCAACAGCGGCAGGCTGGATATGACCGCACCGACACTTTCAATGGGGGTGTTGCGGCGTTGCAGCAAACCATCCAATTGCCACGCGTCGCCGGTGATGATCTGGGCGCGGGGAAAACGTTCACGGAGCAGGCGCGCGAGCTTGGGGTTTCTTTCGATAGCCACCAGCCGGTCCTCACGCAACCCATGTTTGAGCAGGGCCTGGGTGACGGCGCCGGTCCCGGGGCCGAGTTCGAGCACATAGGTTTCGGGATCCGGCGGCAGCCAATGCGCCATGGCGGCGGCCAGTTTTCGGGAACTGGGAACCACCGCGCCGGTCCGCTGCGGATTGGCAAGCCATTCCTGCAGAAACAAGGTTGTGTCCGTTAGTGTTGCCAGTATTCGTTTGGCCATGATGTGAGCAAAAGTTATCCGCCTCGGAATTCGCACATAGATTAGTTCATGCCGGCCCGGGCTGCCAACACAAATTTCCGGCTTCACCGGACCATTGTTTTCGGCGATGCAACGGGCGCGCGCGGAGGCTCTGCGGGCGGGGAATTTTCGGCGAGATTTTTCCGTACCACTTCGCGCCGGGCCGACCAGCTCGCCCAGCTGGCGTCCCAAGCGGGACCGACCAGATTGGTACGTGCGCTTGGCCAGAGTGTGTCGAGTGCCACCAATTCGCGCTGGGCGTCGTCGCGTTCGTGCCATTGCAGGTGGGATTCAACGAGGTTCAAATGATTATCCGGGTATTCGGTCGCGAGTTGGTTGGCCCGTTCCAGCCATTCGCGGGCGGCTGGCCGGCTCCCGATGCTCAAGGGCCAGCCCGGAGCGTCACGATATAATATCCCCAGGTAGCGCTCCGGTCCGGCGTAGTCAAAATGCCCGTCGAGTTTGGCGGCCATTTTAAATTCACGCTCCATTTCCTTGACCAGGGTGAGCGCCTCCAGCGTTTCCGTGCGGGCCAGCTGGCCGAGGCTCAGGCCCAGATAATAATGGGCCGGCGCGGAATCCGGTTCGAGGGTGACCGCCTGCCGGCTGGCCGTAACCGCCTCCCGGGCAACGGCCGCGTGTTCGGTGGAATTGGAGACGTAATCGGCAAACAGAAAGCCGGCCCGGGCGAATTCCCACGCAGCGGTGGCATCATTGGTGTCGGACTGAAAATGGTTCCGGGCCCGGGCAAATTCCGCCTCGGCGCGTGCGGCAAAATCGTTGGTGCCCGATTCACCGGCGGCGGCCAGGCGGGCGGCGGCCAGCCCAAGGCCGAGGATTAGCGTGGCTTTTGCCGTCGCGCAGGAGGTGGAATTAAAGGTTGCCATTGTACCCGGTTGTTTTATAGTTGGAATGAGTGAGATTAAATTGGAAATTGCTGCAGCTGGCAATTCTAACGACCTGCGCCCTGGCTTTGACCGGGTGCGGTGGTATCAACGCCGGCGGTTCCGTTTCACCCGCGACCTTCTTCCTGCCCGGCCTGATGAAGAACGACGCGCCTGCGCCGCCACCCGGCGAGCCCGTGATGAAGGTTGCCATCGGACCATCCCAACAATTCGCTCTAGCCCGCTGATTCTATGCGATTCCCATTCGCGCTGTCGGCGAAAATCGCCGGCCATATCATTAAGCACAAGCTGCGCAAGACCCCGAAATTCGCCATGGTCCTGCAGCTCGAACCGTTGCATACCTGCAATCTGACCTGCACCGGCTGCGGCCGCATCCGCGAATATTCCACGCAGCCTCAAGGACATGATGCCGCTGGAGGAATGCCTGGCGGCCGCGACGGAATGCGATGCGCCGATGGTGTCGCATTTGCGGCGGCGAACCGCTGATTTATCCGAAGATCGAGGAACTGGTGAATGGCGTTCTGGCGCAGGGCCGCATCGTTTACGTCTGCACGAACGGCATGTTCATGCGGAAGAAGATGAAGGATTATCTGGCAGCGATTTATTCGCCGGCGCCTCGAGCCGAAGCTGAAACAGCTGCTCGACCGAGAAACTGATTTCCGAAAAGGACGCCGAGACCATCCGCAAGGCCGACGCCGCCGCGCGCCAAAAGGTGGTCATCCGCCCGACCCAATGGATGTACTGGAACGTCCATATCGACGGCCTCGAATACACGCACGACCTGATCGTCGAGCGCGAAGGCGTCTTCAAGGAATGCGTCGAAGCCATCAAGATGGCGAAGATTCTCGGTTATCAGGTCGCGACGAACACGACGGTCTACAAGGAGACCGACGTGAAGGAAATCGAGGAGATGTTCGAGTTCTTCTCGTCGCTCGAAGTGGACGGCCACACGATTTCGCCCGGTTACGAATACGACGCGGCGAAGAAAGACATGGTCAAGCGCCTGGGCAAACAGCCCGAGGATTTCTTCCTCACGCGCAAGATGACCCGCGAGAAATTCGCCAAGATCCAGGAATGGGGCGAGCACTTCACGATTTTCGGCACGCCGGTTTACCAGGAATTTCTCGCCGGCAAACGCGAGCTGACCTGCACCGCCTGGGCGATTCCCACCCGCAATGTCAAAGGCTGGAAAGCGCCGTGCTACCTGATGACCGACGGCCATTACGACGGCTACCAGGAGATGCTCGACGAAGGTGGACTGGAACAAATATGGCGTGGTGGATGGCGTCGCGCGCGATCCGCGCTGCGAGAATTGCATGGTCCATTGCGGCTACGATCCCAGCGGCGCGCTCGGCACCAACTACCAGCGCGGCGACAACTGGAAGAATATCAAATACAACTTCGGTGCGAAGCCGAAGCCTTTTCCTTCCTCGCCCGAGCTGGTCACACGCGCTTTCAACGGCGTGTCCATCGGCAAAGGCCATCTCGCCGAAGCCAAGGCGGCCATCAACCCCGGCCGCCGGCGCGAAAGGCGCGTTTTCGCGCAACGTCGGCCAGGAGACGCCACGGCGGCACGTTTTGCGGTAGCGAAAGCGACACCGACGCGACTCAAGAAAGCTCGGCGAACACCGAAGCGCAGGCCGGAGCTAGGGATTTCGAATTGCACAGTTCGAATGAGCAGGACGCTCTTCCTTTCTCCGCCCAGCTTTGACGGTTTTGACGGCGGCGCCGGCTCGCGTTACCAGGCGCGGCGCGAGGTCACCAGCTTTTGGTATCCCACCTGGCTGGCGCAACCAGCCGCGCTGGTCGCCGAATGCCAGATTGCTGGATTGCCCGCCGCACAACATCGACATCAAGCAGTGCCTGACGCAGGCCAAAGACTACGACCACGTCATCATCCACACCTCCACGCCGTCGCTGAAGAACGACTGCAAGGTCGCCGAAGCCATCAAGCAGAACCGGCCCGAGACCAAGATCGGCTTCGTCGGCGCGCACGCGGCGGTGCTGCCCGACCGAAACCCTCAAAGCGTCGCCGGCCATCGATTGGGTGGGCCGCAAGGAATTCGATTTCACCTGCAAGGAAGTGGCCGAGGGCCGCGCCGCTCGAGCCATCGCCGGCCTTTCCTACCGCGACAAGGACGGCAAGATCAAGCACAACCCCGAGCGCGAGATGATCCCGAACATGGACGCGCTGCCGTGGGTGGCGGACGTCTACAAGCGCGACCTGCAGATCGAGAAGTATTTCATCGGCTACCTGCTGCACCCGTACGTCAGCCTGTACACCGGCCGCGGTTGCCCGGCGCAATGCACCTTCTGCCTCTGGCCGCAGACCATCGGCGGGCACAAATACCGCGTCCGCTCGCCGCAAAATGTCGCCGACGAAATGGCCTACATGAAGAAGCTCTTTCCGCAGGTGAAGGAGTTTTTCTTCGACGACGACACCTTCACGGCGAACCTGCCGCGCGCCCGGGAGATTGCCAAGAAGCTCGGCCCGCTCGGCCTGACCTGGAGCTGCAACAGCCGCGCCAACCTCGATTACGACACCATCAAAAGTTTCAAGGACAACGGCCTGCGCCTGTTCCTGGTCGGTTACGAAAGCGGCAACGACGACATCCTCACGCGCATCAAGAAGGGCGTGACGATGGACGAGATGCGGCATTTCACCAAGGCCTGCCATCAGGCGGGCGTGGTGATTCACGGCACGTTCATTCTCGGCCTGCCGGTGGAGACGCCGGAAATCCATCGAGAACACGATCCGCTTTGCGCAGGAACTCGACGTCTTCAGCCTGCAGGTCTCGCTCGCCGCGCCGTATCCGGGCACGGAGCTTTACGAAATGGCCCGGCAAAACGGCTGGTTTGTGAAGAAGGACAAGACCGACCTGGTGGAAGACGACGGCTTCCAACAAAGCGCGCTCGAATACCCGGAGCTGACCAAGGACGAGATCTTCGAGGCGGTGGACCGTTTTTATCGCGCCTATTATCTGCGCCCGAAACCGATTCTGCGCATCATCAAGACGATGCTGGAGGACAAGGACGTCTGGTGCGCCGTTGCCGCGAAGGCTATGAGTTCTTCCGGTCCATGGCCCAACGCCGGAATGATCTCGCCGCCGCGAAGACGGCAGCCTGATGGAGCGCGAACAGCCTTGTCCGCGAGGCGTTTTCAGAAAGTGACGAAACACGCGGACATGGCTGTCCGCGCGCCTATTTTTTTCCCTCGCTTTCGCGGCCGGCGTATTTGCGGGTGGCCGTGTCCACGTGGATTTTTTCGCCACGGGCGATGAATAGCGGAACCATGATTTCCAGGCCGGTGTCGAGTTTGGCCGGTTTCCAGTTGGTATCGGAGCTGCCGCGAATGGGCGGATCGGTGGCAATGACCTCCAGGGTCACGTTGGGTGGCAGGACAATATCCAACAGGCGCCCGTCCAGGAGTAGCGCGCGGTACTCCACGTTTTCCTTGATGAAGCCGCGGCGCTCGCCGACCTGCTCCGCGCCAAGGTTCATTTCCTCGAACGATTCCACGTCGGAAAAGACGAAATCCTTCCCGTCGTGATAGCTGAATTGGACGCGGCGATGTTGCACATCGGCGACCGGCACGCGTTCGCCTTCGGCAAACGTGTGGTCGGCGAGCCGGCTGGTCTTCAAATGGCGCAATCGGGCGTGGAGCTTGTGCCGGGTCTGGGCGGTACCACTCACATGGAACTCCTCCAGCATCTGCGGCTCCCCATCGAGCAGCAGGACCATGCCGCGTTTGAATTCGGAAGTCAGAACAGTTTGCATCGTGTGCTTTCTCCCGCAGGCCGGGGTTCAAGGTTGCCCAGGAATCTGTACTCTTGATAGCGTGCTCTGCAAGACGCGTCAATTCCGCTTAGTCCATCGGGAAGGTGCGGCGCGCGGCTTTCTTTTCAGCGTGATGGGACTTTGTCGGCAAGCATCCGGGCTTTGGCGCGACGGGAGCGTTTCCGTTTCTGCCGGCGGATTTTCTCAATCTCGGCCCGTTGCGCGGCCACAAAGCCGGTCTTCATCGTTTCAATTTTGTCGAGCAACAACCGCCGGGCGAGAAAACGGTTGAGTCCCTGCTGGCGCGTGGCCTGGCATTTGACCTGCAGACCGGTGGGGCGGTGGAGCAGCATGACGCACGTGGAAGTCTTGTTGACGTTCTGGCCGCCGTGTCCGCCCGAGCGGACAAAGCTTTCCTCAATATCCGCTTCACGCACGCCCAGCGCGGCCATGCGGCGCGCCAGTTGAGCTTCCTTTTCGGAACTGACCGGGAATGCACTCACCGCCCCAGCTTAGCGGCAAGAACCGTTGCAAGCAATTCCCGGACAAATTTACCGAGACCCGGCGCCTGGGATTCGCGCGGGCCGGCTACGTTCAACGTTCGTACCTGGTTTAGCTTAAGGAATTTTGAAATCGCGTCAGCGCCCGATGCCACGCCGTCTTTTTCACAAACCACGAGCAGCGGCCGACCCTGATGTTCGGCACAGGTTTTGGTAAAGGCCGTGCCACCGGACAATTCCTTGACCCGCACTACGATCAAAGTGGCGTCTGAATCCAGTACGTTTTTCTGCGTTCGTTCATCAAATTCCGTCGATTCCGTCTCGCGCAGTCGGTAAACCGGTGGAATGATGCCGTCCTCAGCGAGCCGACCCCGCGGGCACCAGCCGCCGTGTTCAAGCGCGTGCTGGATGGCAAAATCCAGCGCGGCGCGGTCGACGCCGGATTGCCCGCCGGAAACGATTTTTATCTGGCCCTTCTTCACGTGCATTCCGAGGGAGCATAACCCGGACGTCTTGCGGAATAAATAATCCGTTGACCACGGCCGGAAACAGGCTACATTGGCGCGTCCTGATAATGAAACCGATTATCGCCATAACGAATTGGATGCCGAAGTGCGCCGCCTGGCAGCGCCATGTCGGTGCCACGCATGTTGTGGGCGATGGAGGTTGAATTTAAAGGCCAGTTACAGAGTAAATTTTCCAAACCCATCGCCGACAAACGGCGGTGGGTTTTTTGTTGTTCAGGAAACATCACCGTGCCGCTCAATGAACATGAAAAACGAGATATCATCGTCAACCGCACCCGCGTGGGGTGTGGTGGCCGCATTCGCCGCCGTGTACGTTATCTGGGGTTCGACGTATCTGGGCATTCGCTACGCGGTTGAATCCATTCCGCCCTTTCTCATGGCGGGCAGCCGGAATCTGGCTGCAGGGCTGCTGCTCTATGCGTTGGCACGCGCCCGCAGCAACGCACCGCCATCGCGCATCGAATGGCGTGATGCTGCGGTTGCCGGTGGACTGATGCTCGCGCTGGGCAATGGCGGGGTGACGTGGGCGGAGCAGGTAATTCCATCGAGTGTCACCGCCTTGCTGGTGGCTTTGACACCAGTGTGGATGGTGTTGTTGGATTGGCTGCGGCCCGGGGGCACTCGCCCAAGACCTTTCGTGGTCACGGGTTTGCTGGTGGGTTTCCTGGGTGTTGCCCTGCTGGCGCGTGGCGGAGGAAATCACTCCGGGCCGGTTTATGATTGGGGCATTTTCGCATTGATGATGGCCTCAGTCGGTTGGGCCTGCGGTTCCATCTTCAACCGGCAGGCGCGCAAGCCGGCGTCACCGTTGTTGAGCGTAGCCATGCAAATGATTGCCGGCGGCGCTTTGATGCTGAGTTTCGGAGTGGCACGCGGGGAAACCGCGCAATTCTCGATTGACCGGGTAACCTGGTTGTCCGCGGGCTCCTGGTTATATCTGACGGCCGCCGGGTCCATGGTCGGTTACACGGCGTACGTCTGGTTATTGCACGCCAGCACCCCGGCGCGGGTAGCGACGTATGCGTACGTGAATCCATTGATCGCCGTCCTGCTGGGCTGCACCATCGGCCATGAACCGTTCTCGCACGAACTGTCCGTGGCGGGGTTGCTGATTATTGCCGCGGTGGTGTTGATCGTGCGCGGCGGGGCGACCCGGACAAACGCGACGACCCAGTGCGAAGAGGTCGCCTGATCTGCTGTCACAGAAATGACTTTACCTTGAAACCCCTCACCCGGCCGGAGGCCACCCTCTCCCCGCCCGGCGGGGAGAGGGCAGGGCGAGGGGCGCGTTCACTCAAATGTTTTCCGGGTTGAGTTGTAAGGAGGCGTCGGTTACACGACACGACCCCCGAACCAGTGAAGTTCGCCCCGGTTAAGGACTGGAGTGGTCACGCCTGCCGGAGAAAAAAGTAAGGCTGTCCATGCCAGCGATGTTCGAGTCCGGGATACAACCATGCTTTTCCGGGAGCGGTCTGGATTTGGAAATAATACTGCAATGGGAACGGCGAGTCGGTGTATTCTGCCGCAATCACCGCGCGGTAATCTTCGCCGGCCTGTTCCATTTCGACGGACTGCCAGGTTTCGGCCTGATTCACGTGCCGATAACGCAGACGCAAGCCCGCGATCGCATTGGAACTGCCGGGTTTGGCGACGACAGGAAATGGTTTGGCGCGCTGGAAGGAAGCCGGTGGAGTGTGGAGATCGGCGGGGACTGGATGCTCATCGCCCGGTGATGTGCTGAGAACCGCCCGCATGGTCTGTTCCATCACTTTTGGGTCTGCCGGTTGGGCATCGGCGGGCGGTTGTTTCAGGAGTGTTTCCAGGTCCGCCGTGTCCCGGTCAATGGCCGGGAGCCGGTCCAGCCATTGGCCGCGCTGGAAAAATTCCGGACCATACGTGATGTCCGGGAGATAAGGCGATTGGGCTCGTTCGGCCAATTCGGCCCAGGCGCTACGGGCCGTGCGATTACATTTCACCGCCGCTTCCAGCGCGGGACGGTAACCGCTGCGCTGGTAAAGCGCGTAAAGCGTGCCGGCCCGGAATCGTGCCGCGAAAAACCGGCCCAGCCCGGCCTGGACCGGGATGTCAATTGCCACCCGCCGGAACGCGGGGTTGCGGGAATCAGGTACTCTCAATTTTGCCTCGCGCAACCGGAGTAATGACACTGCGGACGCTGCCTCCAACTGTTGCGCCACCCAGGCGGGCGAATATTTGCCGCTGGATTTGCCGGCGATTAAATCATCGGCAAATTCGTCAATGCCCGAAAAGAATTCCGGATCGAGCGGGCTGACGGTGCCCAGGCGACGTGGACTGGGCGTGTCGCTGTACGGCTGCGGGTTGGTTTCAGCCACAATGGCGATATTCGTGTACATCTCAGGCCAGTAATTATTGTTGGCCGCGGAGGGACAATGCGCCACGGTGACCAGCGGGAGAATCCGGCCGGCCGACGCCAGGCCTGCTTCCACCTTGTCTGCGCCCCGGCCAAACTGTTGGCGTAATTCGCGCTGCCAGCCGTCCGGATCGCCTCCGGGATTGTAGAAGTTCCGGCCCCAGATACGATACGTGTAGGAAAACTTCCCGAAGTCGAGCGCCGGGTCCAGCGAGGTGTCGGCATAAGCATTGCGTCCGCCGGGCAGACCCGAACCTTTGCGGCCTTTGAACGCCAGCGGTTCGAACAGTTCGACGCCGTTGCTGCCGCAAAAGCTGGAAACCCGTCCGTAGTCGGCGGCCATTTGGGGATCGCCCCACAACAGCATTCGTTGCGTACCCGGCCAGATGCGATGCAACACGCCGTAGCGACGGTCATCGGTCAGCAAATCACCGTAGCCATAGCGCATGAAGGAGCGCGAGCCGGCGCTGAGCGTGAACAAGCCCGTCTTCGGCGCATCCTTTGGCGGCATTTCCAACGCCCGGATGGCGCCTTGCATGTATGGCAAGCCCATATGTTCGGCCCAGAACTTGGGTGAGACAGTCACCGGCAGGCCGGTGTCCAGTGCCGCGTTGATCATCTGCTGGTTTACGCCCTTGGCGTGCAGATCAATCTCCACTGGCCGTCCACATTTCGCCGCGCCGTCGAAAATTTTCCGCCAGAGACCGTATTCTCCCTCCGGCACGCCGCTTTCGCCATGGGTGCGGATGGTCACGCCGCGGATGGCGGGGCAGGCCTGCAACACGGTGCGCAGCGCATCGCGGCAATAGGAGGCCTGGGTTTCCGGCGTGAGCCCTTCAATGCGATAATTCGCGTTGGGACTGTCAGTCCATTTGTAGGCATGGGTCCAAAGGCCCAGTTGAAAGTGCAGACCGCGCCGCTCGGTTTCCGCGCTGATGAACTGGAGCATTTTCAGATTCTGGTCGCGTTCGGCGTCGGGCAACGGCACCGCGCGCACGTTGTAACCGGGGACGGAAACCAGAAACGGATAGGCGAAATGGAAGTAACAATCGGTGATGTTCGTCGTGAAATCATAACCGAGTCCGAAGGCGAGATTGAAACGATTGAACCGGTGGGTGGCCAACAGGGTCAGGTAGGACTGCCAGAAAGCCTGGTCGTTGTACCAGGGATTGTCCTGCACGTTGCTGGCAAAGGCGCGCATGACACTGCGAATCGAGTTGGCCGGCTTTTCGCTGACCGGCTTTACCGCCTTTAATTCGGCCAACGGGTCATCCGCGAAACGGACCCGGTCCGTCAACTCGAGCACCGCGTAAGTCAGGCCGCGCGTGTCGGAGCCGGTCGCGACCAGGACTGTGCGCTTTCCCATCGTTGCCTGGGCCAATGCCAGACACTCAGGTCCGTCCGGCAACGAAATCCCGGTCGGCTCGAGCAGCTGTCGGGCAAGGCTCGATGTGGAACCGCCTATGAAAATACATTGGTGAGAAGGCAAAACGTGTTCGATCGACTCGCGCCACTGCACGGTGACGCCGCGTGCGGCCAGGGTTTCCTGTAATTGTTGCATAGCCCATTGCACCGGTGGTTGTTGCGTGACCGGATCCGATTCATCCCGGACGAGGTAAATGACCGGATTAGTTTCCGTGGCATAAAGCGGTAACGGGAACAGGCCGGAGCCGGCCACGACGGCCGTGGCGATGCCGGTTTTCCGGATGAACTGTCGCCGGGTTTCGCCACGGGGAGAACTGGTTTGGTCGGGGTGCATTTGCGGGTTGGGATTCAAGGCGTTTTTACGGCAGCTGACGAGACAATTTTTAGGAATCGCGGTAATGTCCCGACTTATATCAGGAGCGCGGACAGCCATGTCCGCGAATTCCCTGGTGTTGCAATGCGCAGACAAGGCTGTCCGCGCTGCGGGAGAAAGCTCATGGGGGGAGGACTTATTGCCGGATTACGGGTTCGCTTGAGTTTTTACTCAGATTTCGTTACACTGTGGCGTGCTTCCAGAAGAGACGTGAAATTTCAGAAGACCATGCGGCAGTGTCGATTTACAACCGGGATTCGGATTGGAAGGCCTTCATTTTCACGTCGGCGTTTTGGTACCGGCTGCGATTTTCTTCCTCCACCTTTCCTTGTTTGCCGCCGATCCCACCCCGGCCGTTTCCAAATCGGTGATTGATTATTGGGGGGACGACTCGGAGACGGCGGCGGCCATGGCTGAAGGGGTGAGCACCAACATCGGGTCGCTGCCGGGATTGACGACGGTGGATGAAGTGCTCCGCCTGAAACCGGAGGAGGCACAACGTGGTTATCCGGTAAACCTCCGGGGCGTGGTCACTTGCGTGGTTGAGGAACACCATGCTTTTATCGTCCAGGACGCCACGCGTGCAGTGTTTGTGATCAACGCTTCCCCGACCACGGCCCTGCCCAAACGCGGCCAGTTGCTGGAAGTCCAGGGCAAATCGGACAAAGGTACTTTTGCGCCGCTGGTCCGGATGAGCCGCCTGGGAGAGCTGGGTCCGGGGATACTGCCGGAGCCTGTGCAGCCGACGTGGGATCAGTTGATGAATGGGAGCCTGGATGATCAGCAGGTGGAAATCCGGGGTGTCGTTGAAGAAGCCATGACGCATCCCGCCGGTTACCCGCCGCAATGGTCGAAGATCACTTTGCGCACCACGGAAGGCGCGCTCTGGGTGGACGTATGGCTGGTCGGCACCGATTTTGATAAACTGGAAAATTATGAAGACGCCATCGTCCGGTTGCGAGGCTGTCTTTTTGTGGCGTTGACGCCGGACACGCACCAGTTGGAACTGGGGCATATTCGCATGTACGTGGACTCCGTGGCCGTGGACCAGCCGGCGCCGGCGAATGAATTCTCCGCGCCGAAAAAACGTGCCGGGGAATTGACCTTGTTCGATCCTCAGGCCAACGCGTTTCAACGGGTGAAAGTATCGGGGCAGGTCCTGCACATGATTGGGCGGGATTATTTCATGATGGATGGCACGAACGGCGTGCGCTTCACCGTGCGGCAGTCGGGGGAAAAATTGCACACCGGCGATGAGGCGGACGTGGTGGGTTACCCGGAATTGGGCGGGGCCGCCCCGCATTTACGCTCTGCGGTAGCACGCAAGACCGGGCACGATTCCCTGTCCGAGCCCAGAAATCTCGCGTCCGAGGATTTGCCCAACGCGATTTATGATTCGACCCGGGTACGGATTGAGGGCTGGCTCGTGAGTTCACGCGCGACTCCCACCAACCAGACCTTGGAAGTGCAGGCCGGGTCGTGGAGGTTCGTGGCACGGACCAGCTTTAAGAAACCCGCGCCGCCACTGCCGCCCATCGGCAGCCGGGTGGCGCTGGTCGGCGTGTATGCGGCCCAGGGCGGCAACCCGGTGCTCGACGGCAACGTGGCGCCTTTTGATTTGTTGCTTCATTCGCCCGCGGACATTCAGGTGCTGTCGAAGCCATCCTGGTGGACACTACCCCGTTTGCTCGTAGCCGTGGGCGTGCTGGTTTGCGCGTTGGTTCTCTCGGTCTTGTGGATTACCCAGCTTCATCGGCAGGTCGAAGAGCGCACCACCGAACTGGCCACCCGGATTCACAGCCACCAGCGGGTGGAACATCAGCGGGCCATGGAACAGGAACGCGCCCGCATTGCCCAGGATCTGCACGATGAACTCGGTTCGGGCATTACGGAAATCAGCATGCTCGCCACTGTGGCCGGTTCGTCGTCCGGGACCGGCAACGGTCACGGCCGGCCGCTCGAGGAGATTGGCGATCGCGCCCGGCAGATGGTTACGGCCCTGGACGAAATTGTCTGGGCCATGAACCCCAAACACGATTCGCTGAGGTCGCTGGTGAGTTATTCCTGCCTGTATGCGGACCGGCTGTTGAAGCTGGCGAACATCACCTGCCAGTTGAAAGGCGCGATGGATTTGCCTGACCGGACAATGTCATCGGTCCATCGCCATGAATTTTTCCTCGCATTCAAGGAAGCCATCACCAATGTCGTCCGCCACTCCGGGGCCACCGAAGTTCGCCTGGGATTCCGGCTCATCGGCAACCGGCTGCGGCTATCCATTGCCGACAACGGGCGCGGGTTGGCGGCGGACCCCGGTGCGCGAGGCGGAAACGGGCTGGCCAACATGCGGGTGCGACTGGAAAAAATGGGCGGACGCTTTGAAATCGCCAGCCAGCCCGGACGCGGCACCACCGTAAGGTTCTACGTGCCTTTAAATTAATGCTGAGGGGATAGCGGGAACTGTGAAATAACCAAATCAAGCACGCATACAATACCGAAACCCTAAATCCGAATGACTAAAGAAATCCCAATGACGAATTTGGAAAGGTCAAACCTCACGATGTATGCGTTGTCATTCGGATCTTGTCATTCTTTAGTCATTCGTGCTTCGTTATTGGTCATTCGCGGGTTAATGAGTCTCAGCCTGCAACCGGTTTCCTCACGGCCACCAATTTCCAGTCGAATTCGCACAGACCGCTTATGATCCGCGTCGCCATCGTCGAAGACAGCAAGACCATCCGGGAAAGCCTGACGCACTTTGTCCAGACCGACCCGGAATGCCAGTGCGTATTCGCGTGTGCGACTGCCGAGGAAGCACTGGTGGGTATTCCGAAACACCTGCCGGAGGTGGTGCTGATGGACATCCAGTTGCCAAAGCTCTCCGGCATTGATTGCACGGCGCAGCTGAAGAAAATGCTGCCGACGGTCCAGATCATCATGGTGACGGTGTACGAGGATACCGAACGGATTTCGGCGGCGTTGCGTGCGGGGGCGTGCGGTTATCTGTTGAAACGCTGCACACCGGCGGAGCTGGTGTCGGCCGTGCGCGAAGCCCGGATGGGTGGCGTGCCGATGCCCCGGGAGATCGCGCGCAAAGTTATCGCGTCCTTTCAGCAAGCGTCCACGGTCGGGACGGGGATTGACGAACTCCGGCCCAGCGAACGAAAAATCCTCGAACTGTTGGCCACAGGTTTGCCCAACAAAGAGATTGCCGGCCGGCTGGGCTTGAGTCCCGGCACGGTGCGGTGGCATTTGGAAAACATTTACGGCAAGCTGCGCGTCCATTCCCGGACCGAAGCGGTGTTGAAATTCCGCTCCAAAAAAAACACCTAGGCGACATCCCGGCGCGTGGTCCACAATTCACGGTGGAAGCATCGGAGAGAATTGACCCTGGTGCCGCGGTTTTTTCAGGGCACAAAACGGGGTGTTGGTTGCAGAATTCCGTGCTTCAACCCTGACATTCGTCAGGCTAGGCAGGTCACGGGATTGGGTTATCATCGACGCATAATAATCACCCAAGTTGTTTCCAGAACCACACGTTTTATGAAGCCAATCACCCTTCTTTATTCCAAGACCAGTTCCGTTTCTACCGTATTACTGTCACTGCTTTGCTCGGCCACGATGGCCTTCGGACAGATGCAATGGAGTTCGTATGACACCAGCGGCAATCTGGTGACCGCCAATGTGGCCACCGGTGGCGATGCCGCTTCCGCCAGCAGCGTGACTTTTACGGTTCCGGCCAATACCCGGATGTTTTTCATCACCCGGAGCTTTACGCCCATCGTTTTGTCACAGCAGAACAGTGCGGCCGTGGTGACTTTCAAATTTTCCGCTTCGGGCGGCATTACCGGCGTGGCGCAAAAGACTGTGGAATGGGGTTTGTACAATTCCATGGGGTCGGCCAGTCTGGCGGATGACGCGGGCATGTTTGGTGGTTGGACCGGGAGCACCGTTGAGGGTCTGCTTCATTCCAGCGGTTCGGCCGATTTGTTTACCGGCACCAGCACGGGTCAGGGCAAGACCGTCACCGGCGCGCCGACCGACGGCAATACGTACACCAACCAGATACGGCTGTTCTTGAAGACAGCGCCCAACCAGGTCGCCCTGGGCAGCAGCAGTTCCACTTTGGGGGCTGCCGGCATCGCGATGAACGGGGTAAACCTCACCTCACGGCTTTTTACCAATCCGGGCACCTGGACGAACACCGTCGATGAATTTGCGTTGATGTTCAACAACACCACCGCCAATCCGGTCACGGTGACCCTGAGCGGTGTTGGTTTGGGGAATGCCCTGACTTGGGACGCCAGCGGCGCCAATCCCGTTACGCCAACGGACGGTGGCGGCATTTGGTCAACCACGAACGCCAACTGGTCCAGCGGTGTTGGCGGCGCCATTGGCGCGAGTGATACCGTTTGGGTACCGGGTTATAATGCAGTCATTGGTGCGAACAACGGCGCCGCGGGCATACTCACCATTTCCGATCCTTCCGTAACTGTTTCCAATATCACTTTCAATGCGCCGGGGAGCGGGAGTTACAATATCGTCAGTAATACGATGGTTCTTGCGGGCACCCCGACCATTACCGTGGCCAATGGTGTCACGGCGACGAACAGCGCTCAATTGGGCGGCACGGGCTTCACCAAAGCCGGCAATGGCATGTTGGTATTGCTTCCGTCGGTTGCCGCTACCAACGTGGGGGTGACCACTGTCAATGCAGGCACACTCTTTATGGCCAGCACGGCGGTCAACAGCTTGAACGACAGTGCGGTGGTGAATTCCGGCGCAACCCTTTTGGTTCCCAGCAGCGTAGGGATGAATCCAGCGAGCACGCTCACAATCAATGGTGGGGCGGTGACCAACATGGGTCTGAATGGCACCTCGACTGAAACTCATAACCTCGTCGTCTTTGACAACAACGGCACCCTGGCTTATGGCCCGGCCGGCTCGGCCCAACTGAACGTGACCAATTTCGACTTCCGCAGCGGATTGGAAGCTTTCCCAAAATTTCCAGGAACCTTTACCACCAATTTTAGCGTTAAATCAACAGCGGGCGCCATGGCCATCCAGAACCGCGTTAATAATTCGGGGGCAACTGGACAAGGAATCACTTTAACGGTTCTCGCCGGGACCATGATTCTCGACTACCCGAACCCGCCACCAAACGGCTGATTCGACGGCGGGTGGCCAAAAACTCGATCAACTTACACCGTTGACCATGGGTGGCGGAACACTGTTCGGTCGTTTCAATGCCTCGGCCAGCCGTACGGAAGCGGTTTCGAGCACCATTATCCAACCTGGTGGAGCCTCTGTCTGGCTGACCAACAATGCCGCTAATGGCAGCGGCGGCTATTCGATCACCCTGAACGCGTTCAGCCGGAATGTGGGCGGCACAGCGGATTTCTCAGCTGGCGGCACCAGCACGGGTGGCAAGACCCTTACGACCACCTCCGCCAATGTTAACGGCATCCTGGGCGGTTGGGCCACTTACGCCGGTGGCGATTGGGCGATGGGAACAACGATCGCCCCATTGACGGCGTCCGGCTATCAGGCGAGCGCCGATCCGACCACGTGGGGTGCGGCCAGCAATGTAACTTTGAATGCGAGCACGTCACCGAATGTTCCCAATGGCACGGGCATTAATTCGTTAAAACTCACCGCTGCCTCCACCGTAACGCTCGATGGTACACTGACGCTTGCTTCCGGCGGCTTGCTCGTTACCGGCAGTGGCGCGACCGCCATTACCGGCGGCACGTTGGAAGGCGCCAGCGGGGCCGACCTTATTGTCCATCAATACAGCACGGGTGATTTGACAATTAGTTCAACACTGGCCGATAACGGCAGCGCCACCGCGTTGACGAAATCCGGTCCGGGCCGGCTGATCCTCGCCGGGACCGACAACATGACCGGCAACAATTATCTCAATGGCGGCACGGTCTCCGTGGGCAGTCTGGCCGAACTGGCCGGTGGCTCATTGGTTCTGAACAATGGCATACTGAGTTACACCGGCTCGGACACCACCAGTTCCCGTTCAGTGGTACTGGCGGGCGTCGGCGGCACGTTTGATATCCAAGGCAGTGCGACGGTGACGCAAACCACGTCCATCACCAGCGGTGGTGGCGCCACTCATACCATCAATGGTTTGACCTTGAACCTGGGCGATTGGGGTGGATTGACCAAAACGGGCAGTGGCAAACTGGTATTGGCTGCCAATAATATCTATAACGGACCCACCGTGCTGAGCAATGGCGTGCTTTCGGTGAATGGGACTAACTCATTGACCGGCACGAGCGGCGGGACAAATTATTCGGGAGGCGGCACGTTCACGGTTTATGGCGGCACGCTGGGCGGCACGGGAATGATTTCCGGCCCTGTTGATATCAAGAATGGCGGCACGATTTCACCCGGCAACAGCATCGGCACGTTGACTTTGGGCTCCGGCCTCACGCTGGAGAGCGGTTCAACCAGTCTTTTCGAGGAACAGAACGCTTCGAGCGGGGATTTGCTGCAGGTTCAGGGTAATCTGGTCATCCAACCCAACAGCACCGTTGCGGTCAGTATTCTGGGCGCGGCACTGGAGCCGACCACCAACACGATTATTACCTACACCGGTACCAAGACCGGCTCATTTAATCCGACGGTGGTGCTGGTTGGCGGCTCGATCAACAGTTCCATCAGCATCGACGAAAGCACACCCGGTCAGATCAAGCTGGTGGCCGTTCCGCAGGTGGCGCTCACCTGCCAGCCGCAGGACCTCATCGTTTCCACGAACGACCCCGCGACCTTCAGCGTCTGCGCCACCGGGAGCGCGCCGATTGGCTATCAGTGGTATTTCTACGGCAACAGCACCAACAACACGCCCATCTTAAAAGTCGGAGCGACCAACGCCACCTTTACCATCCCCAGCGCACAACCGTCGGATAACGGTTTGTATGCGGTGGTGGTATCCAACAATTATAATTTTGTGCAGAGCCGGTTTGCGAGCCTGATTGTCGGCGACCTGTGTCCGGTTCTCAGTGGACCCTTCGATCAGACTGTCATTCAAGGCAACAATGCGACCTTCAGCACTCTGGTGGTGATCGCCAATCCGTATCCGACCTTCCAATGGCAGACCAACGGTGTGAACGTGCCGGGCGCGACCAACACCAGTGTGACGCTTACCAACGTGCAATATGCCGCCCTCAATGGCGCCACGGTTTCTGTAATCGCCAGCAATCGAGCGTGCATGATTACGAACAGCGCGACGCTGACCATTATTGTACCGCCGGTCATCAACCCGCAGCCGA
The DNA here is from genome assembly GCA_963708525.1 of uncultured Verrucomicrobiae bacterium. Taxonomy (GTDB): domain Bacteria; phylum Verrucomicrobiota; class Verrucomicrobiia; order Limisphaerales; family UBA11358; genus UBA11358. The sequence goes on from CAVPTH010000014.1 coordinate 20,386, forward strand.
CCAACCTCACGGTTAGCGCGGGCAGTACGGCGGTATTTACTTCCGGCGCCACGGGTGTTCCCACTCCCTGGTTGCAATGGATCAAGAACAACGCGCTCATCGCCAATCAAACCAACAGCACGCTTACGATTCCCAACGCACAAGGATCCGATATTGCGAATTATCAGCTGGTGGCGACGAACCAGGCCGCCTCGGTCACGAGTGTCGTTGCCCGGTTGACCGTGACTTCCACGACCCTGGCCAGCACCGCCTTTGGCCCGACCAACGGGGCTACGGGTATTTGCTATGACACGCCGTTGTACATCACGTTCAATGGGCCGATCTCCATCGTCAATTCCGGTCAGATCCGCATCTATAACGCCGCCAATGCCACAACGCCGGTGGACATCATTGATATGAGTTCCAACAGCGTGGTACTCAGCGGCGGCATCGGGCTGACGAACAACATCCAGCCGCACAGCCTGTTCTCCGGTGATTCCCAGGTGATCAATTACTTCCCGGTCATCATCACCGGCAACACGGCCGCGATCTATCCGCATTCCGGCGTGCTGACCAGCAATCAGACCTACTACGTGACCGTGGATAGTGGCATCGTCGCGGACAACAGCGGCGGAGCGTATTTCGCGGGCGTCTCGGACACGAATGCCTGGCGGTTCACTACCAAACCGACTGGTCCAGCCAATCCGACCAATCTGGTGGTGGCGACCGATAACAGCGGTGATTTTGACACCGTGCAAGGGGCGGTGGATTCCATAGCCCCCGGCAACACCAATTTTACATTGGTCAACATCCGCAACGGTAACTACGTCGAAATCGTGGACATCTCGGCCAAGAACAACGTCACCTTCATCGGGCAAAGTCGCGGCGGGACGGTGGTTGGCTATCCGAACAACAACAATATCAATGGCACCACGGCAGCGCGCATGTCGTTCAAAGCCAACGCCAGCGACATCAAGCTTGAGAACCTGACGATCACCAACGGCACACCGCAAGGTGGTTCGCAGGCCGAAGCGCTGCTGATTTACAACAACGGTTTGCGCTGTGTGGTGGACAACTGCGATATCAAGAGCCGGCAGGATACCATCCTGATCAATGCCAGCACGTCCCAGGGTTACTTCAACAACTGCCGCGTGGTGGGCAATTTTGATTACATCTGGGGTGTCGGAGTCGGCTACTTCAACAATTGCGTGTTCCACACCATCACGAACAACCTCTCCAGCTCCTATAACCTGACTGCGGCGCGCACGCAGACCTCCGGTTCACAGAGCGCGGCAACTCCGTGGGTGAATCCGAACGGCACAACTTATTCGGCCTACGGTTTCTCCTTCGTGTACTGCACCTTTGAGGCCGACCCGGGCGTTACCAACATCACCCTGGCTGGTTCCAATGGCACTGCGGGGGGTCTGGATTCATGGGCGCTGAGCCGGTTCGATATCGGCGCGTACGTGGGACCGGTCGGGCTGTCGAACACGTATGTTTTCTGGCAATACAGCAATACGGATCTTGCCGGTAATCCCATCTCGTTCCCTGGCCTGCAGACGATCGGGGTAACGAACAACGACCCGCGCCTGCTGGCTGCCACGAACCCGGTAATCTGGTTCTCCGGCTGGTCGCCACAAATGGCGCCCAATATCCTTGGCCAGCCGATCAGCCTGACCGTCAACGCCGGTCAGAGTGCGAGCTTCACGGTTAGCGCCGACGGCATTCCGGACCCGACCTACCAATGGTTGAAGGACAGCACCAACCTCACTGGACAGACCAGTCCCATGCTCTCGATCGGTACCGCCAGCGGCCTGGATATCGGCACCTATTATGTAATCGTTTCGAACGGTGCCGGCAGCATCAACAGCAGCAATGCCGTTTTGACGGTCAATCCGCCAACCACACCGTCAACCATTGCTTCTCCTTCGGTGGACAACAGTGGCAACGTCCAGTTCACGATCAACGGTGCGCCCGGGTCGGCGGGCTTTGGCTACCGGGTCTGGGCGACAACCAACCTCTCGTTGACGCCGGTTACGAGCACCTGGACTCTGCTCACCAACAGCGTCTTCGATACCGGTCCGGTGATCTTCACCGATCCGGCAAGCGGACTGCCGCAGCGGTTTTATCTCATTACCGTGCCTTAGGTGGGGCAGGTGGGTGGATAGTTCGGAACCAAGGTTGTACGATCACGGCGGGCGAAAAGCCCGCCGTGGTTTATTTGTGATTAGAGCAAGTCAATTGATCTCGTAGCCGGTCAATCTGGTTTGGGTTAACCAGATGGCGCGCCAGCGTCTTGGAGTGCGGCGGCAAGCGGAGCGCGACGCCGCTTTGGGTTGGGATAAATCATTGCTCGCGGCAGGATTTCGGGCGGCCGAAGCAAAAGCGGTGTCACGGCCACCGCAGTCCAAAACCTCGCGGAATTTCGACCCGTGCTTTTCGGTCCGGCTACGGTTTTATTTGGTTTGTGCTAGCGCGCGCCCGATTTCTGGTTTCGCAGGGTTTGCAGAAAAGGTTTGCCCTGCTGCTGCAAGCGTTCTTCCAACCGTTTGGTGCAATCACAATGGCCGCAGGCCCACGGCTCGGTGCTCCCGCATAGCGGGATTCCTCGGCGAGCGGGGTGGCGCAGAAACAGGTCTCGACCCAGTGCGCCACGCCATCCTCACCCATGCGTGCCTGCTGCATGTCCCAGTCATATTCATCACCCGCAATGGAGCCCCGTCCCAAAGTGCCGTCGGCAATCGCCTGGAGCAGGGATTTTTCGTGGCCGGGCTTGACGTGGGCTTTAACCAGGTATCGCATGAACCAAAGTACACCACCAGGACTGGTTGTGCGATGTCCTGACTGTCGCCCCGGTTGAACCAATGGTTGAAGCCGAAACGATTATCCGGTAGCATCGGGATTGTTACCGGAATTCTCTCCCGATTTTGCACGGTCAACTCTTTGCAGGTATGAACGACTCGCCAACAAAAAGCACAGAGAAGCGGACCGGGCAACGGCTCCTATTCTGGCTCGCTTGCCTGGTTCTACTGGTCGTCATGATTTATCTGGGGTTGAACCAGGGGGGTAACAGCGCCTGGGACAATTACCGGCGACAATGGGAAGCCAAAGGCGAAAGATTTGATTTTGCCAGCTTCGTTCCCAAACCCGTACCCGATGACCAAAATTTTGCGCTGGCCCCCATTGTGGTGAGCAGTTATGCGCAGAAACTTGACCAAACTGGCCACCAAATCATTCCGCCCAACACGAATATCGTGAACCGGTTGGACCTGGAAACTTACAACGATCGCGGTCTGGTTAGAATGCCGACCAACGGCACGGGCAGTTGGACGCGGGGAATGACCGTCGACTTGCAGGCCTGGCAGAACTATTATCGCGCGTTGGCCACGAAGACGAATGCGTTCCCGGTTCCGCCACAACCGCAATCACCCGCCGCCGATGTGTTGCTGGCCTTGAGCAAATATGATTCCGCCATCGAAGAATTGCGTCGGGCCGGTCTCCGGCCGGCATCGCGGTTTCCGTTAAATTATGACACCGACCCGCCCACCCTCATCCTGCTGCCGCAACTGTCGGTGTTGAAGAATTGCAGTCAGGTCCTTCAGCTGCGCGCCCTCGCTGAATTGCAAAATGGTCAAACTGAAGACGCTTTGAGCGATATCAAACTCATATTGCGTCTGACCGAATCGGTTCGCACCGAGCCCTTCCTGATTTCGCATCTGGTGCGAATTGCGATGGTGCAAATGGCCATGCAACCGGTCTGGGAAGGATTGGTAGAACGCAAATGGTCCGACGCACAACTGGCGGAATTGGATCGCGAACTGGCCGGGCTCGATTTTCTGGCCGATTACGAGTTCTCTTTGCGTGCTGAACGGGCGTTATCCATCGCCACCGTCGAGCATTTGCGGCGCCACCGGGATTTTGATCGGATGCTTAACGTGGATGAAACCACTGAATCAGATCAAGATCGCGGAGGTTCCTTTCTGGGGCATATGGCTTTTCGTTTGATTCCCGGTTCGGTCTTTTATCGGAACGAACTGGCCATTGCGCGGATGAACCAGCAATACCTGTTGCCGATTGTAAACACCGAACAGCATATCGCCTCCCCCGAAGCCGCCCGACGCGCCGGTTCCGCGATTGAAGCAATGCACGCACATTGGACCCCCAACAATGTACTGGCGGCGATGATGCTTCCTGCGCTGACAGCGACCGTCAAAAAATACGCTTACGCCCAATGCTCGGTGGACCTGGCCCGCGTCGCCTGCGCCCTGGAGCGTTACCGGCTGGCGCATGGCGAGTTTCCCGAATCACTGGATGCACTTTCACCGGCGATCCTCCATACAGTTCCGCATGACCTCATCAATGGCCACCCATTGCATTACCAGCGGACTGGTAACGACAAATTCCTGCTTTATTCCGTCGGCTGGAATGTAACGGATGATGGAGGTACGGTTGAGATGAGTAAAACCAGCCATCTCGTTGACACGGCTAAAGGCGATTGGGTCTGGCCGGGCGCTATCGGTGGGAGCCGATAATCGTTCTGACCGGTTCGATTCAAGCCACCGTCGATAGGCAGTCAATGGCGGTCAAGTGGATTCATCGGTTCGGAATTCCGCCATCCGGCGGGTGCCGCGTAAACGCGGAACTCCAAACCAGGCAAGCTGACACAGCATCCCTCACAGAAGCCGGGATTGTTCACTGCCGGTCCGGGGACCGATTTGCATTTTCCCGACCACCACCGCTCCGTCTTCGATAATCAGCTCTTTGGCATCCACATTGCCAAAGAAACGTGCGGTGGACTTCAGGGTGATCGTGTCGCGGGCGCGAAGATTTGCCGCCAGCTCGCCCGCGATTTCCGCGGAACCGACCTGGAGCTGTTGCGACCAGCGAAAATGATTTTCCGCCGGAATAATCAAATGGGCAGCGGCCAGGCTGCCTTTGATGTCCGCGGTCGAATAGATGGTCAGGGAACCATGGGTGACCAGTTTGCCGTGGAATTTTCCCTTGATGACGGCGTCCCCGACCACACTTTCGGTGTTGAACACGTAACCTTTCAGTTCCACCACGAGGGTTCCCTTGGTCCTGAAATTTTTCGCGGCGGCGGTGGTGATCCGGTAATCGTGCAGGTCCACATATTGACTGCACCGCTTGCACATCGTGGATTCCGCGGAGGCCGGGATCTCCAGTTCGGCGCCGCACTCAAAGCAAGTGATGCGTTTGCGCCGGGGCGCCCGTTCGGTCGCTTTCTTCGGGGGATTAAGAATTTCCTGGACGCGAAGGTGCTGCCGGCACTTTTTGCAAATGGTGGAAAAGGCCTCCCGCGACTCGGCTTGCTGATGGCCGCAGTAAGGGCAGGTCAGCAGGACTTTGTCCTGTTTCTTGGCCGGCATTCAATCTGTTACCACGCCGCCAGGGGCGCGTGGTTCTTTAACGTCCTACCCGGGCTGGCTCGGCGGTTTTCGGCGCTTCCGGTGGGCGCGGCGGCGCCGCGGTCGGCGACACCTTGTTCGGATTCACCTCGGTCTTCCCCACGTAGGTCACCCCTTCTTCAATCACCAGCTTGCTGGCCCGAATGTCACCGAACAATTCGGCCTTCGATTTGATTTCAATTTTTTCCCGGACGCTGATGTTGCCGTGCACCTTGCCGCGGACCACTACCGATTGCGCGTTGATGTTGCCGTTGATGGTGGCATTGTCGCCGAGTTGCAGGGTGCCGTCGGTGTGAATCTCCCCTTCCAATTTGCCGTCCAACGTCAACTCGCCGGAGAACTTGATGTTCCCTTTGATTTCAACATCCGAGTTCAATACGTTTTTCGATGAGCCTGTTGTGTTCATGTTGTCTGCCATTGTTTTTCCTTGTTTAGTTGGATGACTATTAAGGCACCGCCAAGAGGAGGCGTCAAAAAAAATATTCTATAATTTTTGGGATGCGTGCCGGCATGACCATTGAAATTCCCCGGGCTACGGAGCGCGGGTGGGACAGCCGCGCTCCGTTTCAAGTTCCTCCGGGCGCTTTATTTCTAACCCTCGGAGCAATTTAAAAAAGTGTAGCCGCCGGCGTGAGTCGGCGGATTTTTATTGGTGATTGATTTGTCCGCGAATTAATCCCGGACTGCGGAACGGCTACAAGTTTAGTTAAACCTCTCCGGCTAATGCGGTTCCGGTCCCTGGACCACCTCGACCAGGTCATCCGGGCGGAGCCATTTGGCATAGGCGGCCTTCACGTCGCCAGCGGTGAGTTTCACGTAGATGTGTGCCGCCCGAGTCGGTTCATCCAACGGCAGACCAAGCACAGAACGCGACAGCCAGCCGTGGGCGATGTAATCCACGCTGGATTCCGCCAGGGGAATGTCCCGCAACAACATCAAGGTGGCCTGATGTAATTCCTTGGACGTCACTTTTTTGGTTTGAATGTCTTTGAGGTCGCCCCGAATGACGGCGCGCGCCTTGGCGACGTTCGGCGGGTCACAGGCGTATTCCACCTGATAGACACCACGCGTGAGGCCGATGTTGAACGACGAATCCACAAAGTAAACCAGCCCTGTCTTTTCGCGAAGATCACGATACAAACGGGTGGCATAAAAGCCGCCGCCGAGCACGTGGTTGCCCAGTTGCAACGCATAATAGTCTGCATTGGTGCGGGTAAGTGTCAGCGTTTCCGCCAGCGTGACCTTGTCCTGCACGCGGCTGGAATCCGGGACATGCGTTGTGGCAGGCGCGTTGGTGGGCGCCGGCGGGAACAGCGTGTTGGGTTTCGGGCCTTCCGCCTTCCAGTCGCCAAAATATTTTGAGATGACCGCTACGGCGTTTTCCGGTGTTACGTTGCCGATGACCACGATGGTCGTCATGTCGGGGCGGAAGACGTAATGATAATAATCCTGCACGTCCCGGATCGTAAGGGCTTTGATCGTCTCGGGCGTGGTTTCCCGTTGCGCCGGATCGGTTTTCGGAAACAACGCCGCCCGCAGCGCGCGCCCGGCCAGATAATCCGGGCTCTGCAATTGGCCGGCCACCGAGGCGGCCAGTTGCGGCTGGATGATCTTGAAATCGTTTTCGGGCAACGCCGGAGATAACTCGTTGTCGGCCAGCAACTGTACCCCGCGCTCAAACCGGTCAGTCAGAACCGATAACGAGAAGTCCGTACCCGCCGATTCATTCGCAGCGATGTCATCGAGCGCCTTTTGAAAGGCCAGGCGGTCCAGCGATTTGGTGCCGTAGGAAAACAATTGATCGAGCGCCTGGTCCACGCCGTCCTTGCCGGGAGGCATTTGCACCTTGTCGTTATTTTTAACCCGGCCATAAATGCTGATGGTGTCGCTGATGGTTTCCGGTTGTACGATCAGCTTGATGCCGTTGGGCAGATTGGTGACGAACGGATTCAGCGTGGAGGCGGGAACTTCGATCTGTTCGGTTATCTTTCTGGCCCAGGCCGGCAGTTTGACCCCGGTGGTCTTCGAAGCGGCGAAGGATTCCTTGCCGCCAAAACTCTTTGAGGAAATGGGCTTGCCGGAGGGTTGCGGTGTGAGGATGGCCGAGACCGCTTGATCAAAATCCAGATACTGCCGGGCAACCCGGTTGACATCGTCCACCGTGACCCGGCGGATGGCGGCGATGTCGTCGTCCGGAGATTGCCGGCCTTCGACCGCCACTGCATCCGACCAGGCCGAAGCCAGGCCGGACACGGAATTTTTTTGCAGTTCGGCGCTGGCAATTTCGCGTTGCTTCGCCGCTTCGACCAGGTCGGCCACGACTCCATTCGTCAGTTCCGCCGCCAGAATATCGCGCACCTGGGCCAGCAGATTGGTTGAATCTCCGCCCGCAGGAAAACCGGCGATGGCGTACCCCAGACCGGCCTTTGGCAGGTTGTAGTAGTCAAACGACGCGAACAGCGCCTTGCCTTCGGGCACCAGCTGGTAAAGTTTGCCGCGCTGACTGCTCAATACATCCGACAGGATTTGTGCCGCGGCGTAATCGGGGCTGTCGGAACCGGGCAAGCGGAAAGTGATGGCGGCCATGCCGTAGGGCAGATCGGTGTCCTGGGTCAGGGTCTCCGGTTTGACCGGCTCAAACTGAAATACGGTCCGCGCGGGAAGTTTCGCCGCCGGGATACTGCCGAAGATATTCTTTACCTGTTCCAACGCCTTTGCCGGTTCCACGTCGCCGACGATGATGAGGATGGCGTTGTTCGGGCGCATACCAGGTGTTATGGAATTCCCGAAGCATGGCGCCGGTGGTTTTATCAAAGGACGGTCGCGTGCCCAATCCGGTCGTGGCATACGGCGTGCCTTTGAACATGGCCGCCAGCAGTTTGATGTAGAAAACGTATTCGGGATTGGACAAGTCCTGCGCCACTTCCTGTTCGATGGCGCCGCGTTCCTTGTCCCACAGAGATTCGTCCGACAACAGGTCCTGCATCCGGGCCGCTTCCACGTGCAGGGCCACATCCAGATGTTCGGCGGGTGTGGTAAAAAAATATTGCGTGACCGGGCTGCTGCGTGTTCGCATCGAAATCGCCGCCCATCGAAGCGGAGATGTCCGCCAGTTGATCCGCGGACAGACCCGGACTGCCGCGAAACATCATGTGTTCGGTGGCATGCGCCATGCCCGGAAAATTGGTGGAGCATTCGTCCGCGCCCACACGGTAGTTGATCATCGTGGTGACCACGGGCGCGAGCGTGTTGCGGACGATAACGACCTGCAAACCGTTCGTCAGCGTGGCCCGCAACACAGCTTGGCCATTGGCCGTTTCATCAGCCATCGCGTCATGCGTGAACAACACGATGGGAACGAGCAGGAGAACAGAGGCAAGGAGGACAGTTCGGGACGATGGTTTGCTGGCCGTCATAGAATTTGGTTTGAGACAACCATAGACATGCGCCGTTCAAGCGCGAGAAAAAAGTTGAATCAACCACGGATGAACACGGATAAAAACCGGGGTGACGGAGTGACGGATGATGGATTGATGGATTGGTGAAACCGGGGGCGTTTGAAATTGTTCAATAATCCAATTACCCATTTTAGCAAAATCCGTGTTCATTTGTGTCCATCCGCGGTTCATATTTTTTGTTTCGCAATTAACTCGTTGCGCGAGACAATTGTGCCGTGAGTTTGAATTGGAAAAAATTGTGCACCGTGGCGTCCAACGAGGTGGAGCGAACGCTGGCGGCGCTGCCCAAACCATTGTACGAGCGGGCGAAGCAATTGCCGGTGACCTTGGAACGGATTCCGAACACCGGGTTGCAGGCCGACGGGATTGAACCGGACACGTTGGGATTGTTTACCGGAGCGGAATTGGCCGAGGAAGGCAATGTTCCAATGCCGCCGCAAATCATTTTGTTCCTGGAAAATCTCTGGGATCAGGCCGGGGGCGATGAAAGGGCTTTTCGCGAAGAAATCCAGACCACTTTTTTGCACGAGCTGGGTCATTATCTGGGTTTGGACGAGGATGAATTGACCGAAAGGGGCCTGGAATAAGGGTTTTGCCGCGGGCAAAAAAGATTTAAAAAATCTCTTGCGCCCGGCTTCGGGACTGGTAATCTTTAATAAGTCTTCCGCGTAGCGGAGGAAGCGACTGGCAAAAAAGCCTGTTGACATGTGGCGCGGTTTTGATAAAGTACGCGCCTTCGAAACTCGAACTGAGATGCCGAGTTGGAAGAAGTGATTCGGCTCTCAGGTTTTTTGTCCCCTGAATGGGAAATAAAGTCGGGCGGGTTTGGAGCTGATTTTTGGTGTGTTGAACACCGAATGCTCTTTGAAAATTGAATTGTGCGATTAGTGAGAGCCCCTTCAAGGTTGGCCTGTTAGTGGGCCGGCCGAGAAGGTTTTAACCATTAAAGTAAAGCTGCCTGATTTTACGATCAGGCAGGAATCAACTAACGTTTTTTACGGAGAGTTTGATTCTGGCTCAGAACGAACGCTGGCGGCGTGGATAAGACATGCAAGTCGAACGCTGATTTGTCGGTAGCAATATTGGCAAGTCGGAGTGGCGCAAGGGTGCGTAACACGTGGGTAATCTGCCGTGAAGCCTGGAATAACTCGCTGAAAGGCGAGCTAATGCCGGATGTGAAAGTCGGGAGGCATCTTTTGATTTTCAAAGCTGGGGACCGCAAGGCCTGGCACTTCACGATGAGCCCGCGGCCTATCAGCTAGTTGGTGGGGTAACGGCTCACCAAGGCTAAGACGGGTAGCTGGTCTGAGAGGACGACCAGCCACACTGGAACTGAGACACGGTCCAGACACCTACGGGTGGCAGCAGTCGAGAATTTTTCTCAATGGGCGAAAGCCTGAAGGAGCGACGCCGCGTGGGGGATGAATGGCTTCGGCCCGTAAACCCCTGTCATTTGCGAACAAATTATTTTACCTAACACGTAAAGTATTGATAGTAGCGGAAGAGGAAGGGACGGCTAACTCTGTGCCAGCAGCCGCGGTAATACAGAGGTCCCGAGCGTTGTTCGGATTCACTGGGCGTAAAGGGTGCGTAGGCGGTCGGGTAAGTCTGATGTGAAATCCCGCAGCTTAACTGCGGAACGGCATTGGATACTATTCGGCTCGAGGAGTGGAGGGGAGACTGGAATTCTCGGTGTAGCAGTGAAATGCGTAGATATCGAGAGGAACACCAGTGGCGAAGGCGAGTCTCTGGACACTTCCTGACGCTGAGGCACGAAAGCCAGGGGAGCAAACGGGATTAGATACCCCGGTAGTCCTGGCCCTAAACGGTGCGCATTTGCTGTGAGCGGAATCGACCCCGCTCGTGGCGAAGCTAACGCGTTAAATGCGCCGCCTGGGAAGTACGGCCGCAAGGTTAAAACTCAAAGAAATTGACGGGGGCCTGCACAAGCGGTGGAGTATGTGGCTCAATTCGATGCAACGCGAAGAACCTTACCTGGCCTTGACATGCAAGTAGTAGAAGGATGAAAGTCTGACGATCCCGCAAGGGAAGCTTGCACAGGTGCTGCATGGCTGTCGTCAGCTCGTGTCGTGAGATGTTGGGTTAAGTCCCGCAACGAGCGCAACCCCTGTGTCCTGTTGCCACCCGGTCGCAAGACTGGAGCACTCTGGACAGACTGCCTCGCTTCAACGAGGAGGAAGGTGGGGATGACGTCAAGTCAGGATGGCCCTTACGGCCAGGGCTGCACACGTACTACAATGCCCGGCACAAAGGGAAGCAAGACTGTAAAGTGGAGCAAATCCCCAAAAACCGGGCCCAGTTCAGATTGTCGTCTGCAACTCGACGGCATGAAGCTGGAATCGCTAGTAATGGCGCATCAGCTACGGCGCCGTGAATACGTTCCCAGGCCTTGTACACACCGCCCGTCACATCATGAAAGCCGGTTGCACCCGAAGCCGCCCCTGAAAAGGTGTCGAAGGTATGACTGGTGATTGGGATGAAGTCGTAACAAGGTAGCCGTAGGGGAACCTGCGGCTGGATCACCTCCTTTCTAAGGAGATACCACGGGTCCGAGGTAACAATCGGACTTCCGAGGTCGAACGACTCGCAAGAGTCGGATCGGTTCAAGCTAATCGCACAATTCAGTTTTCAAGAGCATCGCTCTTTGAACAAACAAGTGGAAGAGATCGAACTCCGCCGATTGCGGATTGCAGATTGGCGATTGCGGAATTAGAATCCGCAATCCGAAATCTTCAATCGGCAATGAACTGTGGGGCTGTAGCTCAGTTGGTAGAGCGGCAGCTTTGCAAGCTGTAGGTCAGGGGTTCGAATCCCCTCAGCTCCACCAATTTGAAGTCGAGAGACGAATGTCGAGAGTCGAAAGCGGCTTCGACGCCGGACTCTCGGCTCTCGACCCTCGACAAATTTGGGGGCGTGTAGCTCAGTTGGTTAGAGCATGCGCTTGATAAGCGCAGGGTCACTGGTTCGAACTCCAGTCACGCCCACCACTTGGTTTGAAAACAATTTACCGAAGCAGATCATCCGGGTGTAGTGGCCTGGGTGGCATGAGTCGGCGAGTTCTTTGACAACTACACATAGGTAAAACACTAGGGCAGAATTAATACAATTCGACGAGTGATCATCGGTCAAACGATGATTTCTTTTGTGATCAAGCTACTAAGGGCTTATGGTGAATGCCTTGGTGCCAAGAGGCGATGAAGGACGTAGTAAGTTGCGATAAGCCACGGGGAGCCGCAAGCAGGCTTTGATCCGTGGATCTCCGAATGGGACAACCCAGCGGGAGTTATATCCCGTTATCGACCGGATGAATTCATAGTCCGGCGAGGCGAAACGCGGTGAAGTGAAACATCTCAGTAACCGCAGGAAAAGAAAACGAACTGATTCCGTCAGTAGTGGCGAGCGAAAGCGGAACAGCCTAAACCGGGAGGACTTGTCTTCCCGGGGTTGAGGGACCTTAATGTGACAGGCCGAGAGTTAGCAGAACCTTCTGGAAAGTTGGGCCATAGACCGTGACAGCCGGGTATGCGAAAACTCAAAGCCGTCTAGAGGTATCCCAAGTAACACGGTGCACGTGAAACTCTGTGTGAATCCGTCCGGACCACCGGATAAGGCTAAATACTCCTTGGCAACCGATAGTGAACTAGTACCGCGAGGGAAAGGCGAAAAGAACCGCTGTTAGCGGAGTGAAATAGAACCTGAAACCATATGCCTACAATGTGTAGGAGTCCCGAAGCAATTCGGGATGACTGCTTGCCTTTTGCATAATGAGTCTGCGAGTTATTGTCAGTGGCCAGCCTAAAGTTCTCTGAACTGGAGGCGAAGGGAAACCGAGTGCCAACAGCGCGACTAGTCGCTGGCAATAGACCCGAAGCGGAGGTGATCTACTCTTGAGCAGGTTGAAGCTGCAGTAACATGCAGTGAAGGACCGAACTCGTGGATGTTGAAAAATCTTGAGATGACTTGAGAGTAGGAGCGAAAGACTAATCAAACCCCGTGATAGCTGGTTCTCTCCGAAATCGCTTGAGGGCGAGTGTTGTGGAAGTACCCAATGGAGGTAGAGCACTGAATGGCTTAGGGGCCCCACCAGGCTGCCAAAACCAATCAAACTCCGAATACCATTGGTCTCAGTATCACAGCAATCAGGCTATGGGTGATAAGATTCATGGCCGAGAGGGCAACAGCCCAGACCATCAGCTAAGGTGCCTAAACGTGATTAAGTGGAAAGGATGTGACGTTGCTTAGACAGTGAGGATGTTGGCTTAGAGGCAGCCATCATTTAAACAGTGCGTAATAGCTGACTCATCGAGCGATGTCGCGCCGAAAATGATTGGCGATTAAATCACGTACCGAAGCTATGGATTCAATTCTGATTCGTCAGAGTTGAGTGGTAGGAGAGCGTAATCAATGCTGCGAAGCGGAACGGAAACGGACCGTCGAGCGTTGATTAGTGAGAATGCAGACACGAGTAGCGATAAACCAGGTAAGAATCCTGGTCGCCGTAAACCCAAGGTTTCCTGGGCCAGGTTCGTCCCCCCAGGGTTAGCCGGGAGCTAAGATGAGGCCGTAAGGCGTAATCGATGCACAGCAGGTTAAATATTCCTGCGCTGGACAAGAATTAGCTATGAGATGACGCATGGAGAGACATTGACTAGGCTACTGAATCCTGAGCTTAGCCTTCGGGCGAAGCGTATCAGTGGGTCTCTGTGCCGAGAAAAGCTTCATAGTATGTCTTGTTCACCCGTACCGTAAACCGACACAGGTGGGTGAGTGTAAGCGCACTCAGGCGCGCGAGAGAAACCTCTCTAAGGAACTCGGCACATTTGCCTCGTAACTTCGGGAAAAGAGGTGCTTGAAACCGCATCAGCAATGGCGCGGCGTAAAGCCACAGTAAATTGCGTTTAGCGACTGTTTAACAAAAACACAGCTCTCTGCAAAGTTGTTAAAACAACGTATAGGGAGTGACAAGTGACCAATGCGGAAAGATTAAGAGGTCTTGTTAGTCCCGCGCAAGCGGGATGAAGCTCGGCCTTTAAGTCCCCGTGAATGTCGGCCGTAACTATAACGGTCCTAAGGTAGCGAAATTCCTTGTCGGGTAAGTTCCGACCTGCACGAATCTTGTAACGACTGAACGACTGTCTCGGAGAGGATCTCGGCGAAACTGTAACGGCGGTGAAGATGCCGCCTGCCCGCAGTAGGACGGAAAGACCCTATGCACCTTTACTGTAAGCTCGTATTGTGTTCTGGTTAACGATGCGTAGCGTAGGTGGGAGACTTTGAAGCGGGAGCCTCGGTTCCCGTGGAGTCGCAATGTGAAACACCACTCTTCGCTAATTAGGATTCTAACCTCATGCTGTCATCCAGCTGGGGGACAGTGCGTGCGGGTCAGTTTGACTGGGGCGGTTTCCTCCCAAAGAGTAACGGAGGAGCGCTAAGCTTGGCTCAGCATGGTTGGCAACCATGCGTTGAGGGTATGGCTAGAAGCCAGGTTAACTGTGAGACCTACAAGTCGAGCAGGTGCGAAAGCAGGCCCAAATGATCCGACGTTTTAATGTGGAATTGCCGTCGCTCATCGGACAAAAGGTACGCTAGGGATAACAGGCTGATCGGATCCAAGAGTTCACATCGACGATCCGGTTTGGCACCTCGATGTCGGCTCATCGCATCCTGGGGCTGGAGAAGGTCCCAAGGGTCCGGCTGTTCGCCGGTTAAAGCGGTACGCGAGCTGGGTTCAGAACGTCGTGAGACAGTTCGGTCCTTATCCACTGTGGGCGCAGGAGACTTGAGGGGTTCCAACCTTAGTACGAGAGGACCGGGTTGGACGCACTTCTGGTGTGGCAGTTGTTCCGTCAGGGGCATCGCTGCGTAGCCATGTGCGGAAGAGATAAGCGCTGAAAGCATCTAAGTGCCAAGCTCCTCCCAAGATAATGTCTCCCGGAGCGCAAGCTCCCTAAAGACCACGGGCAGACCACCCGTTTGATAGGCCAGAGGTGTAAGCGTCGTGAGACGTTTAGCTGACTGGTACTAATCGGTCGTGCGGCTTGATCGCTTATTTTTCGAGCGTTGGCTCGTTAACATCTTGCATTGTTTCATCGGGCAACCGGTTTCAATGATTCATGATTTAATGGACAACGGTCGGAGATAGCGATTTCAACTCGCGAGTTGTGTGTGCACCGTGTTCCCTGTGTGTAGTTTTCAGAGAAACGCCGGATTGGTTTCGGCATCGCTCTTTTGAAATTTAGTCAGACGAAGTTGGCCTCGGCTCTGCCTTCCGACTTCTGCCTTCTGACTTCCGTTTTTGGTGGCCATAAAGCTGTGGTCCGACCCGATCCCATTCCGAACTCGGCCGTCAAACGCAGTCTTGCCGATGGTAGTAGTCCTATAGGTTCTGCGAGAGTAGGTCGCCGCCAGTCTTTCAATAAAAAGCCGGAGAAATAATTCTCCGGCTTTTTTATTTAAGTGTCTGAAAACAGACGGATTTGCGATCTGGCGGCACATAATTTGGCTCGTTAACTGCTGAATTACCGTAAAACCGGGTCAAGAAAATGCCTCCCCCTTTTTGCCTGATAGGCCGAAGCACTGGGAAAATGAATTTCATTTCTTTCCTGGGGGCATTTCTGTTGCTTGCTTCTCAACCTTTGGTGGCCCAGGAATCAAATTCACCACCCGCCATCAGCGCGACCCTGATTACCAATCTGGCCCAGTTTTGGACCCTCCCGCCCAACGAAAAAAACCGGCTGCATCGTATTCGGCTGGATCTGCTTGTTTATTACTGCAATCCCGAATGGGCTGTCTTCTGGGGACGCTCGGGCGACCTGGACACGTTCCTGCCATTGCGCGACCTCCCGCAAACACTCCACTCCGGCGACATCGTCCGGCTGGACGGATTGATCCTGCCGGTTGACCAGAAAATCATTTGGGACAAAACTTCGGTCACAGTCCTTTCGACGTCCAACCCGTTGCCCTGTGTTTTCGTGCAGGGACAATCCCTTCAGGATACCAATTTGGCCGCCCACTTTGTCGAGACCCGGGCGCTGGTCGATTCGCAGGTGACGACGGTTCCGCAGGTATTGCGGCTGAGGTTGCTGGAGGGAGACCTCAGCTTGACCGCGTTTTTGACCTTGAATGATCCGGGGAAGGTTCAACCCGATCTGTCTGGCAAATACGTCCGGATCAAGGGAGTCTACATGACCAGCTCAGACTCTTCCGAGAAGGGCGCTGACGCTGTATTGTGGACGCCTGGATTGAATTGCGTTGAAGTCTGCGGCTCGTTGGACACCGATTCACAATTTTCCCAGCCGACCCTTTCCTCGGAAGATTTCAGAACCGCTGATCCCCATACCTCCGTTCGAGTTGTCGGCGTCGTGCGCAGCCAGCAACCTGGCCAGGCGGTGACCATTTGGGATAATGCCGGACAGATTCGCATCCTGAGCAAGCAACAGTATCCGTTGGAGCTTGGTGACCGTATTGAAGCAATTGGATATCCGACGTTTCAAGGAATTGACCGGGTTTTACAGGGCGGACTCTTTCGCCTCAGCACGGGAAAAGAGGCCGGCAACAACGACATTCCTTCGGGCCCGGCCCAGTTGCGTCTGGCAGAACAGATCCGCCGCCTCGACCAGGAAGGCATCAGCAAACAGGCTTCGGTCAGTCTTGAAGGGATGGTGGCCTGGATGGATCCCCAAAGACATTTCATTTTCATTTTGGACAGCAGCGGGGGCATCCGGGTGATGCAATCGCGCTTCCCGGACGGAAGACCTATTCGAACCGGTATGATGGTCAAGGTGGGCGGTGTTGTTACCATGGGCGAATTTGCGCCTGCGATCACTAATGCCATTATCAGCCAGACCGGGACCACGAGTCTGCCGGACGCTCCCCTGGTCAGTCTCGAAGAGGCGATGACCGGTACGGAAGACGGTCGCTGGATCCAGATGCGCGGTTATGTTCGCAAGTCCAGTGAGGAAACCAATTCCATCCGATTGGAGCTTGTTGCTCCCGGCGGTGATTTCACCGCGCGGATTCCCAGGAATGACAGCTTGAGGCAGCTGGCTGGCTCGGTGGTGTTGGTGCGTGGTGTTTGTGTGGCGATGGCGAACTCCCGCCGGCAATTGACCGGCATTCAAATCTGGTCGCCCGAGGTCGGTGATGTCCAAACCGAACAGTCCGCCCCCTCCGATCTGTTTGCCCGGCCGTTGCGCTCCCTGGCCAGCCTGCGACAATTTAACGCGTTCAACACGCTGAATGAACGGGTGCGCACTCGCGGTACGGTCACGCTGCAAGTTCCGGGAAGCTACCTGTATGTTCAGGATGGCGACAATAGCGTGCTGGCCTTGAGTGATCAAACCAATCTGCTGCGCCTTGGGGATCGGGTTGAAGTCGTCGGTTTTCCCGGCAACGAGAACAGGAATTTTTTGCTGCGGGAAGCCGTCTATCAACGGGTCGGACCCGGTTCCGAACCGGTGCCCGTGCCACTGCCCATCCAGCAGTCCTTCGACGAAGATTTGGATGGCCGACTCGTGCACGCGGAAGGTGTGTTGTTTGATACATCTGACAAACTCGAGGAGAAGCGTCTGATGATTCAAACCAAGGGCGTGATCTTTGAAGCGAAACTCTACCAGTCCGGTCAACTCACCAGGGAAAAATTGGCCTTGGGAGCCAAATTAGCGCTTACCGGAGTTTATCGTCTGCAGCGGGATGAGTATGGCACGCCCCGCTCGTTCCTGTTGAACTTGCGCGATGCGAATGATATCCGTGTTCTCCAACCGCCACCGTGGTGGACGCTTTCCCGGCTTTTGTGGGCACTGGTCGGCACCCTGTCGGTCCTCCTGATCGCTCTGTTGTGGGCTTTGGGGATCCGGCGCAAGCACAATCAGCTGATCGACGCGCAAGTGGAATTGAAGGCTGCCCGTGACCAATTGGAGGAGCGTGTTCAGGAACGCACCCACAATCTGCAGGAGGCCAACGAAGCTCTGCGACGCTCCGAAGAGCGTTTCGTCAAGGCGTTTCAGGCAAGTCCCGTTCCCTTGCTGTTGCAAGGTGTTCTGGAGCAGCGATGCGTGGATGTCAACGACAGCTTCCTTCAATTGACCGGTTACAACCGGGAAGAGATTGTTGGACAAACTCCCGCCGGATTGAAACTGTTTTCCAAACCGGAAACCGGACGGGAAATCCTGGATACGCTTTCGGCCAGACGCCCGGTCCATAACCTGCAAACCGAACTGGAAACCCGGGATGGGAAGACCCTGACGGTACTGATTTCCGCCGAATCGTTTGAATTGGAAGGCCAGCCGCATTCTTTAATGTCCCTTCAAGATATCACCGAGCGGATTAACGTCGAAAATCAGTTGCGCCAGGCCCAGAAGATGGAAGTGGTCGGCCAGATCGCTGCCGGGGTCGCACACGATTTCAACAATATCCTGACCGTCATCCAGGGCCATGCGGGCGTGCAATTGAGCATGGGCGAATTGAATGAATCACTCGAAGAATCCTTGCATGAAATTTCCAACGCGGCGACACGGGCGGCTTCACTGACCCGCCAGTTGCTCGCTTTCAGTCGCAAACAGATGCTGCAGCGCTGCCCGCTGGATGTGCCGGAAGCTTTGAACAATCTTAGCAAGATGCTGCAACGAATCATCGGCGAACAAATCACCTTGCGCATCCATTGCGCCGGAAACCTTCCACCCGTGTTCGCCGACGCGGTCAATTTTGAGCAGATTATCATCAATCTCGCGGTAAACGCGCGTGACGCCATGCCCCGCGGCGGTCCCCTCACCATCACCGCCGAGCCGGTGGTCATCGACGCAAAATACCGGGAACGGGAACCAGACGCTGTGACAGGTACATTCGTGCGACTGAGCGTGGCCGACGAAGGCGGCGGAATGGACGAAGCCGTGCGCAGTAAAATCTTTGAGCCATTCTTTACCACAAAGGATGTAGGCAAGGGAACCGGCATGGGGTTGGCCACGGTCTACGGCATCGTCAAACAACATCAAGGCTGGATTGAAGTTGAATCCAGCCCGGGCGCCGGGTCGGTGTTCAAGGTCTTTCTGCCCGTAGCCGACCAGTCGGTGCAAAAGACGTCTGAATCCAATGCCGGTCTGATCCCGGCGGCTGAGGACAAATCACGCACCATTTTCCTGGTCGAGGATGAAGCTTCATTGCGTGAGATGGCCTCCAACATTTTGAGGCGGCTGGGGTATCAGGTTGTGACGGCCGAAAACGGGCCGGAAGCTCTGGCACTTTGGCCGCAATACCGTGACAAAATTAACCTGCTGCTGACGGACATGGTGATGCCCGGTGGCATGACCGGACGGGAGCTGGCTGACCGGCTGTTGCGCGAAGCGCCTCAATTACCCGTCATTTATTCCACCGGATACAGCATGGATTTGTTTGATTCGGACACCCATTTTGTTATACGGGCCAGATGTTTGCTAAAACCGTACGATGCTTCCACACTGGCAACGGCCGTCAACAATGTCTTTACTAACGGGAATTGACCCGTTGAATGCCAAAAGTCCGTTTGCGGCTTTCAGGGGCCGGTCCGGTGAATGCGATAGAATCGTTGCGGCGCACCCGGAGTCAACGGCGGTGTCCCGGACAAAGTCCCGTCATCCTTCCAACTGGTAATGCTGGCGCCGCTCGTGACCGTGGCCAGGGATTGCCAGTTGGTGGGTTGCAGCCTGGGATTGAATTGCACCTCGTAGCCGGCGTTCGGCGTGGTTTCCCATCGCAGTGTCACAGACGGTTGCGTCGCGTCGGCGTTCAGGTCGATGATTTGGAAAGCCGGTAAGGGCGCAATGGTCAGTTGACTAAAAAAGGCGTTCCGGTCTTCCGGCGGCGCGTAATAGTCATTCAGGAAAGCCAACCCGATGGCGTGCGTGCCGGCGGTGAGAAACAGGGTGATCGTGTAGGTGGCCAGGTTGGTCGTTGTGAGGAAAAAGTTCGTCCGCGAAATACCGTCAACCGTTACGCCAATTTGCGGCATCACGCCCGCCGCCGCGTTGCCACCGGCGAGAATGGTAAAAGTGTAATTGCCGGCGGCAGTAAAATTGACGACTGTTTCGATGCGACCATTGCTGTTGAGGTGGGCCAGGCCGCCGGACGTGGAATAGGCATTCACGTTTACATTGGACATGGTTACCGCCGCGACGGTGACGCCGGGCGCTTGCTGAAAAACCGCGCCCAGGTCCGTAAGCAATTTGCTGACATAACGCCCGGCTTTGGTGGCATTCTGGGTTTCCGTATCCCATTCTATTTCGTCCAGGACGACCAGACCGTTACCGCGGCGGTCCTGGGCGACCGCACCCGGATGGGTGAGCAAAGTCGAGGGATTGTTGTCGGCATCACGGCCCCAAAGGATTTGGTCCAGGAATAAATTGCGGTCTTCCGGCGGGGCATAAGCATCGTTGTCGAATGAAACCGCCAGTTGATGCGTGCCTGGCGTCAAATCGGCACTGAGCGTGTAGTACGCAAGTTGATTGGTTGGCACGGTCACGGAATCCTGCGTGACGCCGTCAATTTTCAAGGACATTTGCGGCCAGCCACCGAGCGCGGGCGTGCCGCTGGCCAGAATATTGAAAAGATAGGTTCCCGCCTGGGCGATGTTGATGTTCTGTGCCACGTAACCGTTTGCCCACAGCAGCCAACCTCCCGAGCCGGCCCCGCCGCTGGTGTGAATTGGCATGCTCTCAACCTGAATCGTGTTGTAAGTCGTCAGATTGAATTTATTGCGATAATAACGGCTGGCAATATTGGCGGACAGCACCTCGTTCTGGTTCCAATTTCCCGGTTGGCTGACCCAATACAAATCGTCGTTGGCAATATGCGCAACGGCGTTGGTCGAGTCGTGACGCAACACGAGGCCAAGGCTCGAAGGACTGTAATTCAGTTCCGGAAACAGAACCGGCCCGGCCGCGGCAAGAAAAGCGTCCGATGGACGATGCAGCAACAGTTTGCCGCCCCGCGCGACGTAGTTGGTAAGGGTGGACAATTGCGCCGAGGCTTCCTGCCAGGCCGCATTGCCACCGGCAACCATGAGCACCGGATAAACGACCGGATCACAATTCGTCAGCTGGCCGGAGAAATTTTCCGCCTGTAACCCGAGCTGGGCCAGCTTTGTGGCGGCTGGCGAATTGGTTTCCGTCAGCAGCGCAACCGGACGAAGTTCGAGGTGGCCGGAGCTGGAACCGCAGTAATTGAGCAATCGCTGCAGCAACACGCCAGCCAGCGGTTCGGTATCGAACCGGGTGGTGAGCGGCCACTGCGAGCCAAGCACACCACCTGATCCTGTTGGCACTTCCACGGCGGCGGCGTAGCCGAGACCGCCGATGGAACCGATGGACGCCAACACGCGAAAATTGCCGCCCGACGGTGAATTGAGTGCCTCGGTAACCACACGGTTGTCGTCCGCCCACCAGCGCAAATCGTCGGCAGTGAGATCGTCGGTAATCGGATGATTGGGATTCGGAAAGGCAAAACTGGCGTCGTAATTTTGCACCTGCAACCCGCCGGGCATCCAGGCCGGATAATTGGTTTGTTCGAGCACCAACACCCAGCCGCCTTGCGCAGTAAAGTTCTGCCATTTACCGGCGATGGTACCCGAACCCACTTCCGGTACGGACCCGGTGGTCAACGCGTTTTGGCCGACGACCAGCAGATTGAATTGATCGTACGAGGCGGTGTCCAGATTGGTTACCACCGCGAACGAAATGCCAAAACGTCCCAACAACGCGGCTGTGGAGCCCGCCGGATCGTACAGACCCAATTTAACTCGCGCGGGTAACGTCAGCGCCGTGGGCGAAATGGCCGAATAGAGAACAGTGTTGGTGTAAGCCAGGCCGGTGCTGTTATCCAATTCGAACTGTAATGGGAACGGACCGGCCACGACCGGGGCTTGAAATGAAATGTTGCCCTGCCATTGTCCGGCGGGTGGCAGGGAAAACCCCAGGCTTTGCCACGCGCTGGAACCTCCCTTCCAGAGAAGCACGAAGTTATTGGACACCATGGTGTCATTGTAGATATGTAACGAGCGTTGCACCGTCTGGCCCGTAAAGAAACGTGTGTTGGATTGATCCACAAAAATCCCGTTGGGTGCGTAGGCGGCCTTTTGCACCTGATAGAGATAATTGGATTCCGGATGCAAATCGAACATGCCCCAAACGACACTCGGGTCTTCGAACTCCGTCCAGGGTGAAATACCGTTCACACCGTAAGCACGGTAGGCCTGGATCTGCATCTGCCAGGTCAATCCCTTGGCCAGGTTGCGATAATGCGCCGGGTCAGTATAGGCTTCGTCACCGAAGAGAATCGTGAAATTTCCTGCGGACGTGCCGGGTATCCACAGAAATTCGCCGATATACAGCGGCTTCAACCGGTCCCAGATCCATTGCCCTCCCGGCATCCAATCGCGGGCAATGGGTTGGTTCATCCAGTAAGCCGCGTTGGGCCAGACCTGGTAATCGGGAAATTCGTGCGGATAATGCAGGCCGAGCACGTCGGCCTGGCCGTTTGGATCCAGATCGGCTTCATACGTAATCGGGCGCGTGGGATCGAGGTTTTTTACCATCGCGCCCAAGGCAGCCAGTTCGGCTTCGGTGCCTGAAAAGAGCTTTTGCCCGCCACAATGCAAAATTTCATTTTCCAGGCTCCAAAGAATAATGGAGGGATGATTACGGTCCCGTTTAACGGCGGCGGTCACGTGATGCGAATAATTGGTCCAAAACGTCGGATCGCTCAGCTTGTATGCCGCCGGGTCGCACCACACGGCGCATTCTTCAACCACCAACAGTCCGATTTCATCCGCGATGTTGTACCACGCCTCATCCCACGGTTGCGTGTGAAACCGGATACCGACATTGTTCCCGGCTTTGACTTCCTCCAGAACCTGGCGAATTTGGTTGGTATCCTGCAGGTCCGTCGTCGGCCAGGTCGCGGCGTCCAGCAGATTGATGGGCGTGCCGTTGAGATAAAAACGGCCGCCTTGAATCCAAAATTCGCGGAAACCAAACCGCGTTTGCAACTGGTCCTGGCCGGCGCCGCTCGAAAGGGTGGTTTGAAGGAAATACAGATGCGGATCCGGGGGTGACCACAAATGCGGGTTGCTCCAGGGCGCGGTAATGTCGAGTTGCGTGCTGACACCCGCCTGGACCGCGATTTGTTGTGGGGGCAATGACAAGGCGGTAACGGCGCCGTCCAGAACCGAATTCGCAATATTGACAGTTTGTTGAGCCGCACTGTCATTGCGTATGGTCAGTCGGACGGTCAGTTGATTGGACCGGACGGATGGCATAATAAACGCATCGGCAATGGATACCGCCGGCACGCTGACAATTTTAACCGGTTGCCAGATCCCGTATAATTCGTAACGCCCGCCGATGGGGGCAATGATGTTGTTGGTGACAAAGTTGCGCGCGTCTTCTCCGGCCGGCAGGTTGCTGAAATCCACCGGCTGCGAAAAAGTCGCCGTCCAATCCGTTACCCCGACAATCAACTCGTTCGTTTGGCCGGCATGCGCCGCAGCGGTAACATCGAACTCAAACGGTTCGTAACCATTGAGATAACTGCCGAGGAATGTGCCGTTGAGCCAGACCTGGGCGTTAAATTTCACGCCGCCAAACTTGAGTTTCAGCTGTGTGCCCGCCAGGGCGGAGGGCACAGTAAAAGTGGTGCGAAACCACGCATGCTGATATTGCCAACCGGAGAGAAAGCCCGGTACGGTGGTGGTTTGCCAGCTATTGGTGGGCGGGTAGGTGAGTTGACTGACATTCTGGTACTGCCACGCGCCGTCGAGGTCCAGTTCCGTTCGCGTGGCTTGAGCCTGCGAAATGAAACCAATCGTAGTGAACACGCCGAGGATAACAACCCAGACGCGACCGCGACTCTGCGGCCTCAAGTACATCATTAAGAATAAGTTATAATGATAACGATTCGGGGTCAAGCTTTCTTTTAATGGTCATTCTGTAAAAAACGGTTTCCTGCTGATTTTTCTACGCCAGACGTCAGCAGATTGAGTTGATTATGAACGCAAGTTGGTTCAACCTCTGGCTTCAAAGCATCCGGGCTCGATTCAAAATAACTGGAAAGGAACAAACACATGCAACGACCGGCTTCTGTGACCATTTTTGGAATTCTGAATTTTGTCTTCGCCGCTTTTGGCATCCTCGGCTTGATCGCTTCGTTCGCCCTGTTGTCCACGTCCGGGGATCCAAACAATCCGGTCATCAAACTTCTGCATCAGAACGCATCCTATGCTGCCTGGTTGAAGCTTTGCATTTTGTTCGGGTTGTTAGGCTGCGCAGCACTGATAGCAGCCGGCTTGGGCCTGCTGGGCCTCAAGCCCTGGGGGCGCACCCTCTCGATGGCCTACGCGATTTATGCCATTGTATTTGCCGTGGCCGGAATGGGGATTAATCTCTTTTTGATGATCCAACCTCTGTTCGAACAAGTCCCGCCGCACCAGGGACTTGCAATCGCCGGCGCCATCGGTGGTCCATTGAGTGGAACCATCGGTGGATGTTTCGGCCCGATCTATCCCATTGTTCTGCTGGCCTTCATGTTGCGTCCAACGGTGGCGGCTGCGTTTCGCCCGCCTTCGCCACCTAAGACCTGAAAATGCAACGGTGCCGGCCTGTTTCAGTGTGGAGCCACCAGTTGGAAATCGGGGTTCAACGAAGGGCTACGACAACGTGACTGAACCGCAGGGAGAACTCTTGTACGCACAGTGTAATCGGCGTAAGCCGCAGTTCATTTCAAAGTCCAGGTGCAGTTATCACTCAGGTTCTGTCCACCACGTTCAGCCCGGGCGGTAATCTGATTTTCACCGGGTTTCAAAGTTAAGTGCTTCCAGATGAACACGCCGTTCATGACATTCTGGTGATAACCTTGCGATCTTCCGTTCACCAACAACTCCACGGTTCTGGCATTGGAATAGATTTTTACGTCCGTGACAGCGTTCGTGCGTTCAGTGAACCGGTGGTCGGTGATATACAACACCGGATCATCCGACCAATTGGCCTTGTAGAAATAAAAGGCGTCCTTTTTTGTCTTGCGGTCGTAGGTGACCAAGCCTTTGTCGTTGCGACCGGGGACACCGCCTTCGTGACGGGCGCTGACGGCGAAGTCGAACATGTTCCAGACAAAGGTGCCCCAGACGTAGGGTTTCGACTTCATAATCGCCCAGGTTTGTTCATGCACCATCGCCTGCCATTCCTCGGGATGCCACTGGCCGTCGGTGCGGGGTTGTGCCGGGTTTTGCTCATGCTGGGTCACATTGGCACCCGCACCGTATTCGCTCACACAAAAGCCGCCCTGCTGGCTGTCGTCACGGTGTTGGTCCAGTAAAGCACCGAAGTTGGTCAAGGAACCCCAGCCCGTATACCAGCCCGGATAAAAATTCCAGCCGAGCAGGTCGGGGATCTTGTTCATTTGCGGATATTTATCCGTACAGGTGGCGCCAATGGTCGGGCGCGTCGGGTCTTCGCTGTGCGCAAGATTGTTCAGGTCCTGCAACTCGCGTTCGGGGTCGGGCGTGGATTTCAGCCCGATTTCGTTGAACAAGCTCCAGGTAAAGATCGAAGGGTGATTAATGTTTTGCCGGATGAGATCCAGTAACTGTCCGCGCGAGGTTTCGGCGAACCGCACCGAAGCGTTGATTTCGTTGACTTGTGGAATTTCCGCCCAGACCAGGATTCCTGCCTGGTCGCAGAGGCTGTAAAAATAATCGCTGTGTTGGTAGTGTGCGCAACGGACGACCGTTGCCCCGATTTCCTTGATGAGCCGCAAGTCCTCATCCATGTCCGCATCGGAAACAGCCCAACCCTGGTTCCAACGGTCTTGATGCCGGTTTACCCCGTGCAAGGCGTAGGGTTTGCCGTTGAGAAAAAATCCCTTGTCCGGGTCCACCCGATAGAATCGCAGGCCGAGCGGTTGCTCGACCGAATCCACCACGCCGTTGGTCGAGCACAGTTCCACCACTGCTTTGTAAAGATAAGGATCCAGCCGTCCATTCCACAGATGCGGGTGAGTTAATTCCAGATGCAACCAGTACGGTGCCGTTGTGTTCGGTGTCAAAACGACCGGTTGTTTGGTCTCGATAATTTTTTTTCCGCTGGCGTCAAACACGGTCGCGACCAGGGTTAGCGGCTGCCGGTCGCGAGTGCTGCTGGATATCTGGGCGGTGACATCGACTACGGCTTTTTTCCGGGTGACACTCGTTTGCCTCCAGATGACGCCGGGCGACCCGTGGTCGGCGGGCGTGAAATTTTCCGGCGCGGTCTCAATCAAATGCACCGGTCGGTAAATGCCGCCAAAGACCGAAAAGTCACCGCTCAGTGGCGCGATGTCCGGTTCCCACGAGTTGCTCACCCGCACCGCAATGACATTTGTGCCACTGGCCGCCAGGTGTCCGGTGATTTCAAAACAGAACGCGCCGAACCCGCCGCGGTGTTCACCCAGAAAGTTGCCGTTCACGTACACATCGGCAAAAAGGCTGGCGGCTTCAAATCGCAAAAAGTACCGCTGGCCGGCTTGTGGCTTCAGATCCATTTCGCGCCGATACCAACCCGGCCCCCGATAATAATCCTTTCCCTGTTGCGCGTCCTCCCAGCCCCAGTTGTGGGGGATGGAAACCGTTTGCCAATTCGTGTCGCTCAAGCCGACGGCTTCCGCCCCCGGAATGTCACCGAGTTTGAATCGCCAGTCTGAATCCAACAGTGTGTCCTGCCGGGCCAAAGCATTGCCGGCCAGTAAAAGTGCTGAAAGGAAAATGAAAATACTGCGCATGACGCGAGATCTTGCCGGTAATTTCCCCGAAGGCAAATGCAATGTTGGCCCCGGGCGTCGGGCGTCAAACCTGTCAACGCCGCCGCTGTTTTACCTTGAGTTGCGTGGTGGCGTGCGCGAGCGCGGCCTGAACCCGGGCGGCTTCCTCGTCGCTGATCTTTTCCGCCAGACGCGCCTCCGCCTGGCGTAACGCCTCCTCCGCCTTGGCTTCGTCAATGTTGTCGGCTTTGATCGCCATGTCGGTGAGTACAGCGACGCGGTCACCGGTGATTTGCACGAAACCATCCCCGACACAGATGAAGGTGGTCTCTCCGCTTTTCTGCACGATGATCTCGCCGGCGACGAGTTGCGTCATCAACGGCATGTGCTGCGGCAGGATACCCATTTCACCCTCACTGCCGGTGAGCGTGACCATGTCCACGTCCTCGGAGTAGATTTTTGCCTCCGGCGTGACGATTTCGAGTTTTATGGTTGCAGCCATTTCAAATCACGTTTCATGGATCACGTTTCACGGCCACGCCAGCCAATGCTGAAACGTGAAATGTGAAATGTGAAAACTTCATCATGCTTCTTTAATCTCCTCAATTCCGCCCTTCATGTAAAAGTTCTGCTCGAGGACCTCGTCGTGTTTGCCTTCAAGGATTTCCTTGAAACCACGGACGGTGTCGGCCACCGGCACCTGTTTGCCTGGACGGCCGGTAAATACTTCTGCCACCGAGAACGGCTGGCTCAGGAACCGCTGGATCTTGCGCGCCCGATAGACCGTGAGCTTGTCGTCGGGCGACAGTTCGTCCATGCCCAGAATCGCGATAATGTCCTGCAAATCCTTGTAGCGCTGGAGCACCTTCTGCACGCCGCGGGCCACATCGTAATGTTCCTGCCCGACAATATCCGGCGCGAGCGCGCGCGAGTTGGAGGCCAGCGGATCCACGGCCGGGTAAATGCCCAGCTCGGAGATGGCGCGGTCCAGCACAATGGTCGCGTCCAGGTGCGCAAAGGTCGTGGCCGGGGCCGGATCGGTCAAATCGTCGGCGGGCACGTAAACGGCCTGGAAGCTCGTAATGGAGCCTTTGTTGGTGGAGGTGATGCGTTCCTGCAAATCGCCCATCTCGGCGGCGAGCGTCGGCTGGTAACCCACGGCGCTCGGCGTGCGGCCCAGCAGCGCCGATACTTCGGAACCGGCTTGCGAGAAACGAAAGATGTTGTCAATGAACAGGAGCACGTCCTGGTTT
Source organism: uncultured Verrucomicrobiae bacterium (assembly GCA_963708525.1). Taxonomy (GTDB): domain Bacteria; phylum Verrucomicrobiota; class Verrucomicrobiia; order Limisphaerales; family UBA11358; genus UBA11358. The sequence continues at coordinate 48,277 of CAVPTH010000014.1, forward strand.
TTTTCATCGCGGAAATATTCCGTGACCGCGAGCGCCGACAGCGCCACGCGCAAACGCGCCCCGGGCGGCTCGTTCATCTGGCCGTAGACGAGTCCGATTTTCGAACCGCTTTCGATGATCGGCAAACCATTCTCGGCTTTGACGGGATGGCCCTTGGCGTCCTTTTTCACCTTGATGACGCCGGCTTCGATCATTTCGTTGTAAAGGTCGTTGCCCTCGCGCGTCCGTTCGCCGACACCCGCGAACATCGAGATGCCGCCGTGCAGCTTGGCGATGTTGTTGATGAGTTCCATGATGACGACCGTCTTGCCGACGCCGGCACCGCCGAAGGCGCCGACCTTGCCGCCCTTCAGGAACGGACAGATGAGGTCAATGACCTTGATGCCGGTGGTCAGAATCTGCGGGCTGGTGGATTGGTCCACCAACGCCGGCGCCGCGCGGTGAATGGGATTGAACTTGTCCGCCTTCACCGGGCCCTGTTCATCCACGGCTTCGCCGGTGACATTGAACACGCGGCCCATAACGGCTTCGCCGACCGGCATGGAAATGGGACCACCGGTGTCCGCGGCCTCGTAACCGCGTTTCATGCCTTCGGTCGAACCCATGCAGACGCAACGCACCCAGTTGTCGCCCAGGTGTTGTTCCACTTCCAGTATCCGTTTGGCGCGGCCCTCGCCGGGCACGTCGAATTCGACGGTCAGCGCGTTGTAAATGGCGGGCGGCGACCCGGGAAATTCCACGTCCACGACCGGTCCGATGATTTGAACGACTTTGCCTTTGTTCATAAGCGAAATGATTTTTTAGCCGACCGCCATTTGCGCGGTGGCGATTTCCAACAGTTCCTTCGTAATGTTCGACTGGCGCAATTTGTTGTATTCGAGGGTCAGGTCCTTGATGATTTGTTGCGCGTTGTCGGTGGCATTCTTCATCGCCACCATGCGCGCGCTCTGTTCGCTGGCTTTCGCTTCCAGCAAAATCTGGTAGATGTGAAAGTTCAGGCTGTGCGGCAGCAGGTCGCTCAGCACGGTTTTTTCATCCGGCTCAAATTCAAAGACATCGGTGCGCGGGCTGGCCGGGGCGGCCAGTTCCTGGTCCTCGTGCGGAATGCCGGCCGTGACCGCCCGGATTTTGCCGATCGGCAGAAAGGGCATCACCTTCGCTTGTTGTACCAGGGTTGAAACAAAGTTCGTGTACACAACGTCCACGGCATCCACGTCGCGCTTTAAAAACAGATCCTGCGCAAATTTGGAAATGGCCCGCGCCTCGGCAAACTGCGGTGTGTCCTTGTAGGTAAATTCCGCGGCCAGCTGCCGCCTGGTGCGCGCAATGAACTGCGCGCCCTTCTTGCCGGCGGCAATAAAGGTCGTCGTACTTTTGTCCAGTTTCGCCGCCTCCCGGAACAGATTACTGTTCAACCCGCCGCACAAACCGCGATCGGTGGTCACCAGAATGACCGCGCGTTTGGTCACCGGGCGCGTCTCCATGAGTGGATGCTGGAACGCTACGATGCGCGGCGCGGCCTCGGTCAGGATTTGATTCAGCAAATCCGCGTAGGGACGGCCGACCACCGCGGCTTGCTGCGCCTTGCGCATCTTGGCCGCCGCTACCATCTGCATCGCCTTGGTGATCTGGGCGGTGTTCCGGATCGACTTGATTCGCCGGCGTATGTCGCGCGTGCTGGGCATGTGGGTCTATTTTCTCCTGCAGGTGCTCATGGCTCTGAGCCGATATGGCAGCGCGGTTTCACGGACGTGAAAACCAATTTCGCGCCGGTCTTCCGGTAATGGCGGTTCGATCAACTGCCGGATAACCTCGAATAAATTTGCGATGGCTTCGTCGTGCCCGCTGACGCGGTTTTCCAACTGGTTCAATGTTTGAGCCAATTCCTTATGCGCGGCCAATTGTTCGCGCATCAACACAAACGCGCGGACTACGCGGACGCTGGCTTCGACGGCCGTTTGGCTGTTCAAGACGCTGGCCAACATCAGTGCGCCGTGTTCGGTGAAGGCCAGCGGCAAATGGCGGTGTCCACCGTGTAAGCTTGAGGTCGCAATTTGCGACCTCATGTTTGTAAGTTCCTGATTGGTAAGCTTAAATGCGAAGTCGTCAGGGAACCTTTTGGCGTTCCGCCTGAACTGCTCCTTCAACCTTTTTGTTGTTACTCCGTAAATTCGCGCTAAATCAAAGTCCAACATGACCCGCTGACCGCGAATCAAATAGATCGTGTCTTCGATCCGCTGCACGGACGCCAATTTGGTTTTGTAACTGGCCATGAAAATTTAGTGAAATGTCGGCTTGAATTCTGTCACCGCCGCCTTCAATTCCGCCGCCAGCGCGTCGCTGATGGCTTTTTCGTTGCGAATTTTGGCGAGCAAATCGGTTTTGCGTGTCGCGAGGAAATCCGTGAGCTTCGCCTGGAAGTCCTTCACCTTTTCCACCGGGACGTCGTCGAAGAAATTGTTTTGCGCCGCCCATAACACGGCGACCTGCACTTCGACTGGTTGGGGCTGGTATTGGATCTGTTTGAACAATTCCACGATGCGCTTGCCGCGGTCGAGCAAAGCCTGCGTTTTCGCGTCGAGGTCGGACCCGAACTGCGCGAACGCCGCGAGTTCGCGATATTGCGCCAGGTCGCCTTTGATGCGCCCGGCGACCTGTTTCATCGCTTTCACCTGCGCCGCCGAACCGACGCGCGACACGGACAACCCGACAGAAATCGCCGGCCGCACCCCCTGGTAGAACAAATCGGTTTCCAGATAAATCTGGCCGTCGGTGATGGAAATCACGTTGGTCGGGATATAGGCCGAAACGTCGCCGGCTTGCGTCTCGATGATGGGCAGCGCGGTGAGCGAGCCGTTGCCGTATTTTTCGCCGACGCGCGCGCTGCGTTCGAGCAGACGGCTGTGCAGGTAGAACACGTCGCCGGGATACGCCTCGCGGCCCGAGGGACGCTTGAGTACCAGTGACACCTGGCGATAGGCCACGGCGTGTTTGGACAAATCATCGAAAATGATGAGCGCGTCCATGCCGTTATCCATGAACCATTCGCCCAACGCGGCGCCGGCAAACGGCGAGAGGTACTGGTTCGTCGCCGAATCCGATGCCGCGGCCACGACCACAATCGTATAAGGCATGGCGTTCTCTTCCTCGAGCACGCTCAACACGCGCGCGACGCTCGACTGCTTCTGGCCAATCGCAACGTAAATGCAATACAGCGGGCGATAGTCTTTGTCGCCGGAACTTTCCGCCGCCTTGTTCAGCCGCGCGTTGTTGATAATGGTGTCAATGCCGAGCGTGGTTTTGCCCGTCGAACGGTCGCCGATGATCAATTCCCGCTGGCCGCGGCCGATCGGAATCATCGCGTCAATTGCCATGATGCCGGTCTGCACCGGCTGGCTGACCGGTCGGCGTCTGACAATGCCCGGCGCGATTTTTTCGACCGGGTAAAACGTTTCATTTTCGACCGGGCCTTTGCCATCGAGCGGCTCGCCGAGGGCGTTGACCACGCGGCCCAGCAACCCCTTTCCCACCGGCACCTGCAACAGCTTGCCGGTGGTGCGGACTTCGTCGCCTTCCTTGATTTGAGTGTAATCACCCAGAATGATGGCACCGACCTCGGTTTCCTCGAGGTTGAGCGCAATGCCGGTGATGCCTTTGCCAAAATCCAGCATCTCGTTGAGCATCGCGTCGGTCAGGCCCTCGATCTTGGCCACGCCGTCGCCGATTTCCCGGACGGTGCCGACATTTTGTTTGGCGGTCGCGAGTTTCGCGCCGGCGATTTGGGCTTCAATTTCCTGCAATACGTTGCTCATAAAATTCCATTAAAAACTCTGCTCCAATTTTTCCAGGCGGGTCTTGATGCTCCCGTCGTAAAGGTCACTGCCGACCTGAATTTTCAATCCGCCAATCAGCGCCGGGTTCTGGCTGAACAAAATGTCCAGTCCGGCGCCGTAAATTTTTTTGATGCGGTTCGACACGTCCGCCTGCAAATCGGCCGGCAGGGGCGTGGCGCTTTCCACCCGCGCCGTGTGCAGCTCCACTTCCAGTTTTACCAGCCGGAGCAGACGCGACAAAATTTCCACATAACCGCGCGGCTTCCGCGCGACCAGCTGCGAGACCGCCTGCCGGACACGGTTTTCATCCAACAAACCGTTGACCTGGCAGCTGCGGAACAGCTGCCGGGCTTCCCGCAAAGCTTGTTTGGAAATTTTCATTCGGTTTTTGGTAGGGACGCGCTGCTGCGCGTCCGGCTGACCGGCAGGTCAGCCCTACCGATAATCTTTTACGCGGACAATTGTTTTTCCGTTTCCTCGGCGAGCCGGCGTTGGTCTTCCGGTGTGAGCACCTTGCCGGTGACGGTCGAGGTGGTCTGCACCACCAGGCGGCCGACTTCCCGTTTCAGCTCGGCGAGCATTTGTGCGTGTTCCTGCCCGGCAGCCTCGCGGGCTTTGGTGATGATTTGTTCGGCGGCGGCGACGGCCTTTTGGGTTTCGTCGGCGCGCACACGCGCGGCGGCGGCGCGGGCCTCGTCAATCAGTTTGTCCGCCTGGTCACCGGCATCGGCCAGGACTTTCTGGCGATCGGACTCGGTTTTGGCCAATTCGGCCTTGATTTTCTCCGCGTTGGCCGTGGCGTCGGCGATTTTCTGGCGGCGCGCCTCGAGCATGGCGAAGACGGGCCGGTAGGCAAACCGCCACAGGACGAACAGCACCACGGAAAAGCTGATCGTCTGCGCGAGCAGGACTTGCCACTGGATTCCTAATTCGCTCATGGCGGAGTTATTTGCTTCCGACGACGAGCCACGCAATGACCGCCCAGCCTTCGGCCAGCGCCATGCCGACAAACATGAACGTCAGGATTTTACCGAACATGCCCGGATTGCGGCTCATGGCCATAACGCCACCGGCCGTGGCAATGCCGATGCCGATGGCCGCGCCACCAAAGGCGAGACCGATGTGGATATTGCCGACTGTTTCTGCAAGCATCATAACTTATCTTTCTGTTGATTTTGGTTGTCACCCCGGCGCCCGTGCCGGGGCAAATTCAAAAATTCAATGACCGTGCTCCTCCGCCGGCGTACAAAGTGTGCCGACAAACGCCACGACCAGCATCGCAAACACAAACGCCTGCACCAGGCAGACGAAAGCTTCATAAAAATAGGTGAAGGTGGTAAGCAACAATCCCGCCCAAAACGATCCACTATGCATGGTCATGTGCAGGATGGTTTCACCGGCAAAAATGTTCCCATAAAGACGCATCGCCAGCGCTACCGGCCGGGCAAACCCGATGGAAAGCAGTTCCATCGCGCCAATGAACAGGAACAGCAGGAAAAAGAGCGGATACGCCCACTTGCCGGTTTCCATTTTCACGCCAAAGATGTGTTTAATCAGCCCGAAAAATCCGTTGTAACGCACCGCCCAGAAGAGGCTCATCGCCAGGAAGATTCCCGCCATCGCCACCGTCAGGTTCGCATCGGTCGTCGGCGGACGGAAGAACGGCGTGAACTGCCCGTTGTGATAAGTCCCAATGCTGCCGACGCCCGGTACCAAATCCATATAATTCGAGATGACGATGAAAACGAAAAACGTCGTCGCGAAGGGGAAAACCCAGCGTGCCACCCTCGGATCCAGGATATCGCCGATTAATCCCTCCCAGCTTTCAATCAAGGTTTCCATCACGTTCTGCGCGCCGGTCGGTACTTCTTTGACCCGCCAGGTGGTCGCGCGCACGCAGACGATGATCAAGGCCACGACAATCCAGGTACAAATCATCGAGTTGGTGACCGGCAAGCCCAGGACGGTGAACAAGGCGGGCGCGGCTTGCGGCACTCCTTCCGTGGGGTGTCCGGCCCCTGCCGGCGCCGGGGCCATCGCGGGCGCAATTTCTCCCTCAGGCGGTGCCGGGGATTGCGCACTTGCGCTCATCGCCAAAAACATGGCCATGAACGTAAAAACGAAAAAGATTTGGACAAATCGCTTCATCTAAAACTCTGCCCTTCGAACGACACAAACTGCGTGGTCTGTCCAACCAGGCTGTGTATCAAAGGCCGTCCAGACTGGCTTATCGTGAAATAATTCACAAGCAATTTTTGGTTAATTTTTAGGCGGTGGCGGGAGAATCAGGACCAGTTCCGGCGTAGTGATTCCGGGGTTCTTCCCGTGGCGCGGAGCTCCCGCAGGCTCAAGGCGTCGTGCCGCTTGGCCAGTCGTTCGCCGGTTTCATCGCGCAACAGGGGACAATGAAAAAATGCCGGCGGTTCCAAATCCAGTGCCCGGTAAAGCAGAATTTGCCGCGCCGTGCTCACCAGTAGATCTTCACCGCGTACCACCTCGGTGATTTGCATGGCCGCGTCGTCGAGTACACAGGCGAGTTGATACGCCGGAACGTCGTCATGCCGCCAGACGACAAAATCACCAAAATGCCCGCCGGCGACGAACTGCTGTGGCCCAAAATTCCCGTCGGTGAACGAAATAATTTCACCGTCAGGAACGCGAAAACGCCAATTCGCTGGACGTGACGGGCGACGGGTGGCGGGTGACGAGGCGACTGGCACACCATTCACGCCACTCGTCACTCGCCACGTGTCTCTTTTATCACGGCAAGTACCAGGATAAATCGGCTCGTCATCCTCGCCAAGATTCGGCGCACTGGCGGCCTGCCGGACGTCCTTGCGCGAACACGTGCAGGGATAAACAAATCCGCTGGCCTGCAACTTTTTGAGTGCAGTGCGGTAGAGTGGGAACCGCCGGTTTTGGTTGTAGGGTGCGAAGGGGCCGCCACAATCCGGTCCCTCCTGCCATTCAAAACCAAACCAGCGCAGGTCTTCGATCATTTGTGAGACGAACTCCAGCTTGAAGCGTGTGGAATCAATGTCTTCGTTCCGTAACACCAGCGTGCCGCTGGTCGCTCGTGCACGTTCCTGTGCCGTCCAAAATGTTCGCGCGTGGCCGAGATGTAGATAGCCCGTCGGCGACGGAGCGAGCCGGCCCCGATATTTGGAGTCAGCGAATGCAGCTAGCGGATTCACGAAGAGAATTATTACTGTGGCAGAAGAAGAACAAAGTTTTTTCGGTTTTGCCGGGAACCGAAATTACCGAAATTGGGGATGGACATTTACCAGACGGAATTCAATTTTTAGCCATGCAAGCGACCTATCGGCTCGAAAAGCATCTGTTTCTGCCACTCGTTCTATTACTGATTTTTACCGGCACTCCCGGTCGGTTGAACGCCCAAACCAATTCAGATTCCGGAACCACAAACTCCACTGAGGCCCCATCGATTTCCGTTCCGGTCCTGCAAATCAAAGCCGACCAGGTCACTGCCCATGTCAGCCCGACGCTTTACGGTTTGATGACCGAGGAGATCAATTATTCGTACGAGGGCGGGCTTTACGGCGAGCTGATCCGCAACCGCACGTTCAAGGCGAACGCGACAAATCCGGTTTTCTGGAACGCCGTCGGCGGTGACGTGATTTCGCTCGATACCAATCAGCCATTGAATCCGGCGTTGAATGTGAGCCTGAAACTCGACACGAGCAAGGCCTCGAAAGACGCCCCGGCAGGAATCGTCAACGGCGGTTACTGGGGAATCGCGGTCCGGCCGAACACAACGTATCGCGCCTCGTTTTATGCCAGGGGGAAACACTTCCGCGGTCCGTTGACGGTGGCGATTGAAAGCACGAACGGGCAAACGATTTTTGCCAGCGCAACCATTCCAAAGATTTCCGGCGAATGGCAAAAGTATGAAGTATCCTTGACCACGGGCAACGTGGGTCCGTCCAAAGACAACCAATTGGTCATCTCGACGACCAGGCCTGGAACCTTCTGGCACCGGCACGGCACCGTCTGGTTTCAGCAAGTATCGCTGTTTCCCCCGACGTGGAGCCACCGTCCGAATGGCAATCGGATAGACATCCTGCAATTGCTGGCAGGCATGCAGCCGAAATTTTTACGGTTTCCCGGCGGCAATTACCTTGAAGGCAATACCATCGCCGAACGTTTCAACTGGAAGGAAACCGTCGGCGATATTTCACAGCGTCCGGGACACCGCAGTCCCTGGGGTTATTGGTCCACCGATGGTTTCGGTCTGCTCGAATTTCTGGAGTGGTGCGAGGATTTGCACATGCAACCGGTGCTGGCAGTTTACGCCGGTTACTCATTGCGCCAGCAACATGTTGATCCCGGCCCCAAACTCGAACCTTACGTGCAGGATGCGTTGGACGAGATCGAATACGTGACGGGCGACGCGAACACCAGGTGGGGTGCGCAGCGCGTCAACGATGGCCACCCGGAGCCGTTCGCTTTGAGTTATGTCGAAATTGGAAACGAGGATGCCTTCGATCGCTCCCACAGTTACGACGGACGATTTGCGCAATTCTTCGATGCCATCAAAGCGAAATATCCAAATCTGCAACTTATCGCGACCACCCCGGTCAAAAGCCGTGTGCCGGATCTGGTGGACGAACATTATTACCGTTCGCAGGAGGAGATGGAGGCGCACGCGCTTGATTACGATACCTACCCGCGCACGGGTCCGAAAATTTTCGTCGGCGAATGGGCCACGCGCGTCGGTTCGCCCACGCCGAACATGGCCGCTGCGCTCGGTGATGCCGCCTGGATGACGGGGATGGAACGCAATTCCGACCTCGTCGTCATTTCGAGCTACGCACCCGTTGTTTGTGAACGTTAGCCGGTTGACGGGCCCCGATCATTCCATGCAGTGGCGTACCGATCTGATTGGCTACGACGCCTTAACCAGCTACGGCTCGCCGGCTTATTACGCGCAAGTCCTGTTCAGTACACATCACGGAGACGAAATTCTCGCGACGGATTCGCAAAACATCCCGACGCGAAACTGGCAACCGCCCGCCCGGCGACGCGCGGGAGTAGAACAGCCGCAGCCGGCCGTGCAGCCGATTCGGCAAATTTTCTTTGACGCCACTCGCGACAGTCAGACCGGTGTTGTTTATCTAAAAGTCGTCAACGAACTCGGCACGCCACAGCCGGTGAATATTCAAATCAGCGGGGCTACCAGCGTCGAATCCGAAGGCACAGCAATAGTACTCAAGGCGAACAGCCCGAATGATACAAATTCCCTTTTGGAACCGGAAACAATTGTTCCCAACACCGAATCTGTAACCGGTTTGGGGACGGATTTTACGCGCGAATTTCCGCCTTACTCCATCACGATTTTGGGATTGAAGACGAGGTGACAGCCGCGGTCGTAGCCGCCGGCGTAAGGAGGCGGAGTCCGACCGAAACCGGAATGCTGCGTCCGCCGCCTCACGTAGGCGGCTACAAATTAAAACGGTTCCTGGGGATTTGTCGCCAGCCATGCGCCCAGGCCTGGCAATGGTTTGGACAACATCCGTTGGACCTTGGAAATGTTCAAGGACGTGTCGGGTGCGCGCGGAGGCCCGGGAAAATCTTTGGCCGAACCGGGTTTGATTTTGGCGTTTAATTCCGGCCAGCGTTGGGCCAGAAGCTCGCCGATTTGCCAACGCGACAGTCGTTCGGCGCCGGCGACATGAAAAAGTCCGGTGCGTTTCTGGAGCGCCAGTTCCCAGACCGCGCGCGCGGTTTCGCCGGCAAAAATCGGACAACGAAACTCGTCCGTAAACAGTGTCATCGGCCGACCGGCCTTCCACGCGAGCCGCAACTGTTCGTTGAAGCCGCGATTGCCCGCAGGTGAAATGCCACTGTTGATGGACGTGCGCACGACCAGATGGCGCGGGTTTTTCAAAACAATTTGTTCAGCGGCGACCTTGGTCTCGGCGTAAACGTGGATGGGATTGACTGGATCGGATTCGACATAGTTGCCTTTGCGTCCATCGAAAACCAAATCTGACGAGAAGAAGACCAACTGGATTTCCGCCGCCAATTCTGCGAGCCGTTGGGTGACTTCGACGTTCACCCGCCGGGCGAGCCCCGGATTGGACTGCACATCGGTAACAACAGAGATGGCCGCGCAATGAATGACCAGTCGTGGCCGGTCTTGCCGGAAATTGCGCCGGACTGAATCGAAATCAAGCAGATCAAGCTGCGTACGCGTCAGTGTTTGCACCTTCCAATCCGGTGCCAGTTTCGGCGCCAGTTGAACCAGATAGTGGCCGATGAGGCCGTTGGCGCCGGTGATCCAGACCACCGGTTTCGGAGCTGGTTCAGTCAACGAACCGTTTGGTAAGGTTGCCATAGGCGTCAATCCGGCGGTCGCGCAGGAAGGGCCAGTGGGTGCGCGTCACGTCCACTTTGGCAAGGTCCACCGGCACAATCAAAACCTCCTCCTTCTTCTCGCCGGCCCGGGCCAGAATCTCGCCGGACGTGCCCGCCACAAAACTTTGGCCCCAGAACTCGATGCCCCGGCCCGCCAGTTTTTCATGGCCAACGCGGTTGGGCACGGCAACGTAACAGCCGTTGGCGATGGCGTGGCTGCGCTGGATGGTTTCCCAGGCGTCATGCTGACGTTCGCCATACTTTTTCTTCTCGCCCGGATGCCAGCCGATCGCGGTCGGGTAAAACAGGATTTGCGCCCCCTGCAAAGCCGTCAACCGTGCGGCTTCGGGATACCATTGGTCCCAGCAGATGAGCACGCCGATTTTCGCGTATCGGGTCTGCCACGTCTTGAAGCCGAGATCGCCGGGCGTGAAATAAAATTTTTCGTAATACAACGGATCGTCGGGAATGTGCATCTTGCGGTAGGTGCCCAGCAAGGAACCGTCGGCGTCAATAACGGCGGCGGTGTTGTGGTAAACCCCGGCGGCACGTTTCTCAAACAGCGACGCGATGACGACCACCTCGTGTTTCTTCGCCAGCCGGCGGAAGGCTTCGGTGCTTGGACCGGGGATGGCCTCGGCCAGTTTGAAATTGGCATGGTCCTCGGTCTGGCAGAAATACTGCGAGCGAAACAATTCCTGGGTGCAGATGAGCTGTGCCCCGCGCCGGGCCGCGCGTTCAGCGAGCGCCAGAGTTTGGCGCAGGTTCGTGTCGGGGTTCGCCGAGCCGGCGGTCTGAATCAGCCCGATTTTGACGGCACTGGCGGAGGCCCGTTTCATTCATTTGCTGCGTTGCTTGAGTCGGGCGGATTCTTCGAGAATGGAGGTCTCGGAGCGTTTTTCACCGACACTGTCGCGGGGAGCGGCCTGTTCGAAAAGTTCGCGGATGAATTTGCCCAGCGTCTCATTCGTGGGTCCATAGCCGCCGTGGTAGATGTAATACTCAAGATCATACATCAGTTCATCCGCCGTGGCGTACCGGCGTTTCAGGTCGCGCGCCAGGCAATGGTGCAGGAGGTCGTTCAGCCCATCATCAATGCGCGAATCGAGCATCCGGAAATCGGGGATCGGCTGATTGATGATGCGCTGGCGGGACTCCTCCGCGGTCGCCCCTTTGAAAATGTTCCGTCCCAACAACAAATGGGAAAGTACCACGCCGGCCGAAAACAGGTCCGACCGCTTGTCGGTGACCTGAAAATTGGCCTGTTCCGGGCTCATGTAATCGGCCTTGCCGGCCACCACTTCGCCTTCCTGATCGGTCAGGAAACCACGCGCCTTGGCGATGCCGAAATCGGTCAGTTTCACGTCCCCTTCAAAGGCTATCATGACGTTCTTAAAACTCACGTCGCGGTGGACGATGCCGAGCGGTTTGCCGTCCTTGTCGGTCTTGGCGTGCGCGTAAGCCAGCCCGCGCGCCACCCGGCTGGTAATGAACACGGCCAGTTCCTTGGGCAGGGTGTGTTTCTTTTCGACCAGTTGGCGGGTAAACTGTTCCAGGTTCACGCCGCGGATCAATTCCATGCAGATGAAACAGGCGCCGTTGGCCTCACCGAGATGGTAGGTCTGGACGATGTTCGTATGAATCAGGTCGGCCACCAGCTTGGCCTCGCCGATGAAATTCTCGATGAACATCTTCTGGCTGGCGAAGTTGGGGCGAATGATCTTGATGGCCACGCGCTTGGCGAAATTGCGCGCGCCATGCTGCTCGCCTTCATAAACCACGCCCATGCCGCCTTCAAAAATTTTGCGGACCACGTCGTAGCTGAAATCGCTTTTGATCGTGAACAGCGCCATGGAGCGGATAGTGGGAAAACCGTCCCTGAAGTCAAGCTCCTGTGGCGACAAAAAACCGTGATTTTTTTATGTTTTTTGCTTGCACGCCACCGATGAAGGTCTTTAATTCGACGCGAGTCAAATGACTTTGTAAACGAAACCAGTTAATTAAAACAACAACCGAAGGACACCGACGATATGTCAAAAGCCCTCTCCAAATCCCAACTCGCTGCCGCAGTTGCCGAAAAGGCTGCTATTTCCAAGAAGCAAGCGGTGGAAATTCTCGATTACATTGCCGAACTCGCCTACAAGCACGCGAAGAACACCTTCACGCTGCCTGGCATCGGCAAGCTGGTACTCCGGGATCGTGCCGCCCGCCTGGGCCGCAATCCGAAGACCGGCGAGACCATCCAGATTCCTGCCAAACGCGTCGTGAAGTTCCGCGTGGCCAAGGCCGCCAAGGATGCCATCCTCGGCGCCAAGTAAGTTTCGGATTTTAAGGGGCGCCCTGAGCCAATCGGGGCGCCTTTTTTGTTTTGTCAGTAGTCGGTAGTTGGTAGTTGGTAGCCAAGCGTGGTTGTACCGATGGCCGCCTGCTCCTGACTTTTTTGTAATGAAAATTGCGATCGTCGGTTGCGGTGCGTTGGGCAGTTTCTACGGTGCCAAACTTTGCCGGAGTGGACAGGCGGTGCACTTTCTGCTTCGTTCCGACTACGAGGTCGTGCGGCATAAAGGCGTGACCATCCGCAGCATTGAAGGCGATTTTCACGTTCAACCGGTATGCGCCCGGACACCGGGCGAAATCGGCGCTTGCGACGTGGCGTTGATCGGGTTGAAGACCACGGCCAACGACCGGTTCCCGGAACTGCTCCCGCCGCTTGTCGGTCCCCACACGGCCGTCGTCACGCTCCAAAATGGTTTGGGCAATGAGGAACAACTGGCTTGCCTTTTCCCGCCCGAACAGATCCTCGGCGGCCTTTGTTTCGTCTGCCTCAATCGCGTCGAACCGGGTGTCATCCAGCATACGGCGCACGGCAAAGTGGTGCTCGGGGAATTTCAGCGGCCGCCGCAACCACGCACCCATGAACTGGCCGCGGTCCTTCGTGAAGCCGGCGTGGCGTGCGACCTCACTGAAAACCTGGCCCATACCCATTGGCAGAAACTGATCTGGAACATTCCTTTCAACGGTCTCGGCGTGGCCGGCACGGCTGGTTACGAGGCGCTCGTGAGTTCGACTCGTCACTCCTCTCCCGTCACTCGGCACTCGAATGTTTTTACCACCGACATCCTGCTCGGCGATCTGCGTTGGGAACAAATGGTCCGCGAATTGATGCTCGAAGTCATCGCCGCTGCCAATGCGCTGGGTTATGAACTTCCGCAATCGCTGGCGGAGGAAAACATCAATCGTACCCGCATCATGGGCGCCTACAAGGCGTCCACGCTGATTGATTTTGAGCGAGGCCAGCCGCTGGAACTGGAAAGCATGTTCCTCGAACCATTGCGTCAGGCCCAAAAGGCCGGCGTGCCCGTGCCACGCCTGGTGCGGCTTTGCGAAGTGTTGCATCAATTGGATCCAGCACGTTGATTGGGGTAGACATGGCATTTTATCCGTGTTCATCCGTGTCATCCGTGGTTAAATCAAGCCCGTGAAAACGCGTGTTCGCTTTGCGCCTTCGCCCACCGGTTACCTGCATATCGGCGGGGCACGCACGGCCTTGTTCAACTGGCTGTACGCCCGCCACACCGGGGGCACGTTCATCCTGCGCATCGAGGACACCGACGCCGCGCGCAATTCACAGGAGGCCGTGGACGTCATCCTGAACGGCCTGCGCTGGCTTGGCCTCGATTGGGATGAAGGCCCGTTGACCGGTGACGCGACCGGTCCGGGCAAAGGCAGTTGCGGCCCGTACTTCCAAAGTCAGCGAAAGGAGAATTACCAGCGCCGCGTCGAGGCGTTGTTATCGCACGGTCTCGCCTACGAACACGAAGGTGCGGTCAAATTCAAGATGACCCGCGAACCGGTGGTGATTCAAGATGTCGTTGTCGGCGAGGTGGTCCGTAAACTGACCGACCGAGAGGAAACGGACCCCGATTTTGTCATCCAACGTTCCGACGGCCAGCCGGTGTTTCATCTGGTGAACGTGATTGACGATCTGGAAATGGATGTCACCCACGTCATCCGCGGCGAGGACCATTTGAGCAACACGGCCAAGCACATCGCGCTCTTCCGCGCTTTCGGCGTGAAGCCGCCGCATTACGCGCACATTCCGCTGATTCTCAACGCCGACGGCACCAAGATGAGCAAACGCGACACCGGCGCGTCGCTCTCCAATTACCTCGAAGAGGGATTTTTGCCGGAGGCCGTCGTGAATTATCTATGCCTGCTCGGCTGGTCGCCGAAAAACAATCGCGAGAAAATGTCGCTGGCGGAAACCGTTGAAACCTTCGATTTGCCGCAAATCCTCCGGCACAACGCGCGGTTCGACCATGAAAAACTACTCTGGTTGCAGGGCGAATACGCACGCGAACTGGGCGACGACCGCTTTTACGAGCTGGCCGTCCACGCCTTCGCCCGGGCAAAAATCGACACGAACAAATTTCCGCTTAGTTACGTCAAGGCCGCGCTTGATACCTGCAAGGGGAAATTCAAGCTGTTCAGCGAGCTGCCCGGCTACGCCGGATTTTATTTCACCGACCAGGTGGAGTACGACGCCGAAGCCGCGAAAAAGGATTTTGTGCCCGAGAACAAACCGCGCCTGGAAAAACTCCGCGACGCCTTTGCAGCCGCACCAAAATTCGATGCGGCAACCCTTGAAGCCGCCCTGAAAGAAACCGCTAAGGCTTTGGGCGTGAAGGCTGGCGTGCTGGTGCATCCCTGCCGCCTGGCCGTGACGGGCAAACCCGCCGGCCCGAGCCTGTACCACCTGCTGGAAGTGCTGGGGAAGGAAAAGGTGATGGCAAGGATGGAGAGGGCCATCACAAGTTTCTAAAGGCTGGTAGGGCGCGTCACTCCGTGCGCGCCGTCGTTCGACATCGAAATGCCGCGCGGAGAGGGCACCCTACACCAGCAAGGACGGCGACCGGTCATCTGGACGATAAACCCATTTCCAATCTTCCGCGCGCTCGCACAATCCCTTGCGAACGGGATTCATCAAGATGTAACCCGTCTTTTCCGCCAATTCGTGATGATCTCGCAGACGGTGGTCAAAAAAATCGCGTTGCCAGTCCACGCCATGTTTTCCGGCCACAAACTTTTTCCAATTTTTCATTGTCACCGTCATGCCCGGCTCGCGCGGAAAAGTCAGAATGGCATGCAGATGGTCCGGCATGAGCAGACAGAGCCGACAATGCCAAGCAAGTTTCTCGTGATTATGCTTTATGGCCGCAAGTACTGCATCTCCGATGCCGGCCTGGCACAACTGATTCTTTCCCGGCGGCACGCACTTGATCGTGATGAAAAACCAACTGCCTTCGGCCACCCATTGCGGAATTGTGTGGGGCAGCTTCTTACGGACAGGCAAGTCCATGAGCAAAATTTAATAAGATGAGAACGTTGGAGCAAACGTGAAAGGCAGGACACAGGGTCCTCTTCGTGCCGTTGGGGCGCATGGCGGCGCGCACGGAGTGACGCGCCCTACCAACCCGCGTCAGGTAGGGCGGGCAGTCCTCTGCCCGCCGTGCCGCGCTGGACACAATCCGAGGTGCAAAAAAGAACCGGCAACGGTGAAGCGAGAACAATACTGCCGCCTGGCCGTGACCGGCAACCCCGCCGGCCCCAGCCTGTATCATTTGCTCGAAGTGCTGGGGAAAGCGAAAGTGATGGCGAGGATTCAACAGGCGTTGACGAGCAGATTTTAGCGCCGTAGGCGCAACATCTTTGTAGAATCCAGAACAAAAAGTTTTTTCAGCTCCCGTCAGGAGCGACATCTTCCGTGCCCGATTTTATTTTCCAATCCGCGCCGGAATGTTTTCCAGAATGTGCTGACCCTGACGGGGCTTTCTTAATTTATGGATCACATTCTACAAATATGTCGCGTCTACGGCGCTCGCTGCCCGTTTAACCAGTCGGAAACGGATTGCGCTCGGAGAAAATTTTTTGATGCCAGTACGGATAGATCGGCGGAATGGCACTGGCGGAGTCCAGCCGCGCCATCTGTTCCGGCGTCAGGTTCCAGCCGACCGCTCCCAGATTATCTCGTAATTGTTCTTCATTGCGCGCGCCAATGACGAGTGTTGAAACGGTCGGGCGTTGCAATAGCCAGTTCAGGGCGATTTGCGGAACAGTCTTGCCAGTTTCTTTCGCGATTTCATCCACGACATCCATCACGGCGTAAAGATATTCATTCGACACTTGTGGGCCGATGTCCGAGTTGAATTTGGATTGCAGGCGTGTGACTGCCGGCAACGGTTGGCTGCGCCGGACTTTTCCCGTCAACCGCGCCCAGCCGAGCGGACTCCACACGACCGCGCCGACTTTTTGGTCCAGACCCAGCGGCATCAGCTCCCATTCGTAATGGCGTCCGATCAGCGAGTAATACGCCTGATGCGCTACGTACCGCGGATAACCGTATTTGTCAGCCGCCGCGAGCGATTTCATTAAATGCCAGCCGGAAAAATTGGAGCAGCCGACGTATCGGATTTTTCCCGCGCGCACCAGAGTATCCAGCGTGCTCAACGTTTCTTCCACCGGCGTCATGGCGTCGAAGGCGTGCAACTGGAACAGGTCAATGTAATCGGTGCCAAGGCGTTCGAGCGAACCTTCGACGGCGCGCAACAGATGAAAGCGCGACGACCCGACGTCGTTCGGTCCTTCTCCCTTGCGAAACGTCGCTTTGGTGGAAATGAGAACTTTCTCGCGCCGGCCGGCAATGGCTTTGCCGAGGATTTCCTCGGCCATGCCATCGGAATAACCGTCCGCGCTGTCAAACATGGTCAATCCGGCATCCAGGCAGATGTCCACCAGTCGTCTCGCTTCGGGGACGCCGCTGTTGCCCCAGGCGGAGAACAATTCGCCTTTGCCGCCGAACGTGCCGGTTCCGAGCGTCAACACCGGAACCTTGAATCCCGAACCTCCGAGCAGTCTGTATTCCATAAGTCCGGTCAGCTTAGATGCGAAGTCCGGTTTGTCAAACGGCCTGGATAGAAGGACGCGTGTAATTTGGCGTGGCGCGGCTATTTACGAGCCGCCTTCTCCCGCAGGCGCGCGATTTTAGTTTAAACGCCCGCCCTCAACCCGGCCTTTTCCCCCAGGAGAAGGGGTCGCTGTCGTCGGTCCTCCAGTTAATGGAAAACCGTCCGGCCTATCCTGTCACACGACGTTTCAAAAACGCGGCGAATGATTCTCCCTCTCCTTGGGGAGAGAACTGTCGGTAATGCAATCCGCACCGCGCGTAAATGTGCTGGTATGACGCGGGAACAGCTTTCAAAAGTCACCGACATTCCTGTTTATTGGCTTGGCCGCTGGGAACGGGACCGGTCGGTTCCCACGGATGGAGATTGGAGAAGACTACTTCTTGTTCTAAAAATGTGAGGCAATGCACCCGGTGCGCGACGTTGCCTTTTTGCGACCGTGCTATAAGCTTGCCACGCAAAGACTTTGCCGCTGTATGGACCCGCAGTTTCCCAGTCGCAATGGAGCCAACAAGCCTAGGCCAACACCTCAAGAAGAGGCGATTCTTAGCTGGCATCCGGCAATCGGAAGCTGCTCAAAAACTGGGGGTTAGTAGAACAACCCTGAGCGTATGGGAAACAGACCGAGTGTATCCAGCTTGGGCTTTCTAGCCCCGTTGATCACCTAACTAGCCGCTACTGGGTCACTACTCATCAACAAAACTTTAGAAGTTGCCGCTATTACAGACTGAGAGGTTGTCGTACAGTATTTGTCTGTGCTGGATGATTAGTAATAATCAAAGCTTTTCCTGGAAACAGCGTAGATAAATTCGTAAACACTAACGGTTGACTGAGAATGTATTTAGAGTTCTCAACGCTTAATTGGAGTATCGTTTTGGTTGGCAAGAAAAGCTCAACAAATGCTGTATCCCCGCGGTGTTCTACTTCATTTTCAGGCGAAAGCCATGCCACATCATAAATCGGAACGAACTTCGGCTTTGTTAGTTCGGCACCTGGCCTGATCTCATTCCAAAAAGGAGCGATTTCCACTTTCAGGTGACAATCCTTGTTTAATCGTTGCACGTCCACTGAAACGGACGCCAGCCATTGGGTCGCCAACTGATATGCATATGCTTTGTTAATTTGGTTTGTCGGCAACCAACAATTTTGTCGATAATTAGCGCAAATCTGGTCATAATTTGCGATTGTCAAGAGGCTGAATTTATTATCTCGCTCAACGCCGTAGAGGTAGTTTGAGGTGGTGATGTTCCCAACCTCTCCGAAAGTGTAGGCGAACCCGAAAGGCGAAATGAAAGACTCTCGCAGGTCAGCTTGCTTAATAGGCAATTTTTCAGCCAACTGTAGCTTCTTGGCTACCCAATTCGCTTCCTCAATTACCCGTCTTAATGCTTCGGCTTTATACGCTTTAGAGGTAAATTGATGATTTATGAAAATGGTATTGCCATTTGTATCCACCAATCTCGGTATACCTACCGGGAGTTGCTGGGCTACCACTGTAACCCCGGCAACCAAAGCACACATTACCGAGAACGTTTTTACCAACGAATTCTTCTTTCGCAGAAACATTGATCTAATTCGAGTTGTTCGGCGGGGGATATTGATAGTCATAATACGGGTTTAGTCCTTGGCGCATTAGGCCAGAATGCCCGAAAACAACGATAGGACTTAACTTAAGTCTAACTAGATAGCTATACGTGCTCAATGTAGCCGGGTTTATTCCTCTAATCGTAATAACTGGAGTCCCAGGATAGACAGGCAGTGGGCACTCGTCGAACTTATACGTGGCTGTCGTTATTCCTGCAATGCACTCGGCAAGTGAGTGTCCATTCATCCACTGAGTGTAGAAGTCAGTTAGCCCCGTCAGGGGCGTCAGGAGAACGAGGCGCTGTCGTCCGTCTTCCATTAATGGAAACCGTCCGGCTTATCCGGTCACGCGACATTCCAAAAACGCGACCAATGATTCTCCCTCCCTGGGGAGAGGGCCGGCCCGTCCTCCGTAGCAAAACTGCGGAGAGTGGAGGTGAGGGAGGTGGTCGCCACAAACCATATCCCCAATCCGTGTTTCATCTGTGTTAACCCGTGTCTGAAAATCCTTCACCCACCGGTTTTGTGGAACCCGTTCATTCATAAGATTGCGAACTTGCCTGTTTCAGCTAGAATCACCTCAAGTACATGCCGCTCAGAAAACAAAGCAAGGTGCCCACCGAAGCCGTTATCGCCCTTTGCCTCCACTGGCTGTTCACCGTTGTGTTCGCGGCTGCGTTGGTGCTGGTGCTGGTCATGCTTTTCAAGCCGTTGAAACTTCCGGGCCATCCCGGCTGGCCGGAACTGGTCCTGTTGGCGTCGGGTGTGGCTTGCAGTATCACTGCCATGGGACAACGGTTGCCGCTGCAAAATGTGCTCCTGGCCGTCTTCATCATTGCCTTGCTGGGTGGCGCGGTGCACGCCTTGGGTGTGATCACCGGCATCCCGTTCGGCCCGTTCGAGTTCGGAGAGACCCTCGGGCCGGTGGTTTTCAAAACCCTGCCCTGGGCCGTGCCGTTGATCTGGATTCTGGCCGTTCTGAACGCCCGTGGCGTGGCACGGCTCATCCTGCGGCCATGGCGAAAAATCAATGCCTACGGTTTCTGGCTCATCGGGGTGACGGCCCTGCTGACGCTCCTCTTCGATTTTACCATGGAACCGTTTGCCTCGCGGGTGAAACATTACTGGTTGTGGACGCCGACAAAATTTCCGGTGACATGGCAGGGCACACCTTTGTCGAATTTCCTGGCCTGGGCAGCGATGTCGGTGCTCATCTCGGTCGTCATCGCACCCGCCCTGATTAACAAGCAGCCGGGCAAGAAGAACACTCCTGATTTTCATCCATTCGCCGTCTGGCTGGGTGCCATTTTACTGTTCGGCGCCGGTTGCGCGCAAAACGGGCTTTTGTCCGCGGCGGTCGCAGATGGAATTCTGGCCGCCGCGGTCACGGTGTTTGCCATTCGCGGCGGAACCTGGTGATTCCGGTCACAGCCCCGGCTTTCTCAGGAATTCCGTTTCGACGGAGTGCTTGGTGATTTTCAAACGCACGACCCGCGGCCCGTCCACCTCTTCCACCCGCAATTCATAGGGACCGGCCCGGACAATGTCGCCGACTTTGGGAAAACCGCTGAGCTTTCGGGTCAACCAGCCGCTGGCGGTGGCGATGCCTTCCTCGTGCGGCGTTTCGCCGATGATTTTTTCCAGGCCATGCAACGGCAGCGTGCCGGCGGCTTCCCAGGCGTTTTCGTCCACGCGCACCAGCTCCGGTTTTTCCTGGTCGAACTCGTCCTGGATCTGGCCGACGAGTTCTTCAATCACATTTTCGAGCGTCGCGATGCCGACCGTGCCGCCGTATTCATCCACGACAATCGCAAAGTGCAGTTTCCGTTCGAGGAACAACTGCAACAATTTTTCCAGCCGGCCGGATTCGGGAACGTAAACCAGTTTGCGTGCCACCGGCAACAAATCCGCTCCCGTCCGCCCCGTATCGCGCGCGGCCGGATACAGATCCTTGATGTGCACTACGCCACGCGTTTTATCCAGGTCGCCATTTTCACATAACGGAAAGCGTGAATAGCGCGTTTCCTCCGCCAGCGCGACGCAGTCGGTCAGGGTGGTGGCCGTACTGAAGGCGGTGATTTCGTGGCGTGGCCGCATGACTTCGCGCACTACGCGATGGCGCAGGTCGAGGGCGTTGAGGATGAGATTCCGACCGCCGACGGAGCCCCTTGTGGTGGCGAGGACCAGGCGCAATTCATCCTCCGAAGGCGCGCTGCGCAATTCCTCGGCGGAAAAGCCCAACCGCCGGACCACCATCTGAGAGGAGCGGTGCAGCAGCCAGATGAACGGATAAGACAAACGATAGAACCAGTTCAGCGGCCGGGCGACCCACAATGACGTCTGCAAGGTGCGCCGGATGGCAATCGCCTTGGGCACCAGTTCTCCCAACACGATCAGCAAATAACAGTTCACGAAGAACCCGACGCCGATGGCGATGCCGCGCTGGGCTTCCGCCGAGGTGATTTTGAGCAGGTCGAAGAGCGGCGCCAACAGGTCGCGGAACACCGGTTCGATGACCACGCCGAGGGCCATGCTCACGAGCGTGATGCCGAATTGCGTCGTGCTGATGTAGGTGTCAATGCGCGCGAGGATATGCTGCGCCATTTTCGCCCGGCGATTGCCCCTGGCTGCCAGTGCCCCCAGTTCCGTGTCCCGGATGCGTACCAGGGCCAGTTCTGCCGCGACGAAGAACGCATTCAGCAGCACCAGCAGCACCACCGCCAGCAGGTTCACACCGTTGTGGATGATCAGGTCCGGATTCACAATTTCACCTCACCGAACATGACCTTGAGGATGTCTTCCAGGGTCACCACACCTGATTCCTGCCGGTCACGGCCCAGCACGATGGCCAAACGCTCGCCGGCCCGCTGCATCCGCCGGAACGCGACTTCCAGACGCGTATCCTCGTCCAGAAACAGCGCGGGCGTCATGTGGGCGGCGGCGGGTTTCTGCAAATCCAGATTGTCGCGGAACAACAGCGGTCCCAGGATGAGCAATCCGGCAATACGCCGTTGTCCGGTGCGCGTTTCCCAGACCGGCAGGCGCGAAAATTTCCGTTCGCGCGCGAGGGTCAATGCCTCGCCGACCGGAGTCTGGGTTTCCACCGTGACAACCTGCGAGAGTGGCATGGCGATTTGCCGGACGGTCAGGCTTTGGAGGTCGAGCACACGGTTGATCATGGCGCGTTCGCCGGTGGTGAGGGTTTGGGCGGATTCCTGCATCACCGCGCGCATTTCCTCGCGGTTGCCGAAGGGGCGGCCGGTGAACGCGTGCCCGCCGGTCCAGCGCAATGCGCCCGCTGCCGTGGCTTCCACCACCGCCACCAGCGGACGCAGTAAAAAATGGACGGGCCGAAAGATCCGGGCGGCCGAAAGACACAGTTGATTGGGGTGCGCCCGAAACAGCATCTTCGGCAGCAGATCAAACAACGCGTAGAACAAAAACACAATGACGGCAAGAAGGCCGGTGATTAGAAGGTAACGCCCCGGAAACCGGTTGTGCAGATTGGCGACGACCCAGCCCAGAATGATGAAATTGGCAAGGGTGTTGCCGACCAGGATGGTCCAAAGAAAATTTTCCGGGTGTTCGAGAAAATCGTGGAGTAACCGGGCCGATGGCCGGCCCGCGCGCGCCAGGTGCCGCACCCGCAGCCGGTTCAGCGCAAATACGCCCGCCTCCATGCCCGACAGCAGAAACGACAGGGCCAGGCACGCCCCCAAAAACACCCCGGTGAGTATCGAGATTTCCATTTCTATTTCACAATTTCCACCAGCAGTTCCCGGACACGCCGGTCGTCCACTGTCTGCGCCGTCAGTTTCAAGCCGTTGAACGTTGCGGATTCCCCGGTGTCGGGCACGACGCCCAGCAAATGCACGAGCAGCCCGCCCATGGTTTCGGCTTCGGCCACGACCCCCAGCGCGGGATATTCGCGGCGGAAATCGTCCAACCGCATCGTGCCGTTCACCCGCCAGCGACCCGGCGTCAGTTTTTCCATGACGAAGCCCTCCGCTTGCCGTCCTTCGGCGCGGATTTTGCCGACCAGCAGGCCCAGAATATCTTCCATGGTCACCACCCCCGCCGTGCTGCCGAATTCGTTCAGTACCACCGCCAGCCCGCGCTGCTGTTTCTGCAGGCTCTGAAACAGTTGCAACAAATTCATTGTCTCCGGCACGAATGACGGAAATTCTATCGCATCGGCGAGGTCAATCTTCGGGTTGATCAGCAACGCGCGGGTGTTCAGGATGCCGACGATGGTATCCGGCGTTTCATCGTAGATCGGCAGGCGGCGGTGCTTGAACTTTCTGGCTGCCGTGATCATCTCCTCGACCATGGCATCATCGGAAATGCAGGCCATGCCCGTGCGCGGTCGCATCACATCGCGCACCATGCGCTGGTCGAGGCTGATGATTTGCAGGATGATTTCTTTTTCCGATTCGGCCAGGGTACCCTGCTGGTAGGCCATTTCGAGCAGTTCGTGATATTCCCCGTCGGTGAGGGTGGGGGTCAGCCTCGCAAACTGTGGTGCGACCAGTTTCAGGATCACCACGTTCAATTTCTGCGCCACGTAACGCAACGGCGTGGTAAAGCTCTGGAACAACAGGAGCAACCAGCCGATACGCCGGGCCCAGCGTTCCGGCTGGCGTACGGCCAGGGTTTTGGGCAGGACTTCGCAACCCAGGAGAATCAGCGCCAACAACGCAGCCACCGTGATGAAGAACGGCCACCGGCCATCAAACACCATCTGCAACACCACGGCGAGCATGGCCGCGTTGGCGAACGTGTTGCCGAGCGCCATGGTGGCCAGCAAATCCTGCGGTTGTTCGAGCAGCCGCGCCACGACGGCTCCGGCATGGGGATGGCGTTCGGCCAGTTGCTGCGCCTGGTATTTGCTGAGCGACAACAAGGCCGCCTCCGCCAGCGCGAAAAAGAAACTCGCACCGGCCGAAATCAAGATCAACACCACCGCCGTCATAAACGCCGGCTCCATGGAAACAGTCTAAAGAGGAAGGGCAAAACGTTAAAGCGTTAAACGGTTGAAGCGTTGAAGCGTGAACCGGCGCGTTCGCTTCAACGCTTTAAGCTCAACGAATCACGCTTCCAACACCGCCGTCGCCGCCGCGTAATTTGCCGTGTGACTCAGGCTGATGAGCAGTCGTTTCGCGCCGCGCGCGGCAAACAATTGTTCACCCTTCCCGTGCAGCACCACAAAGGGTTCGCCGGATTCCTTGCGGCGGATTTCCATGTCCTGCCAACCCAGCGCCGCGCCGATGCCGGTGCCGAACGCCTTGGAAATGGCTTCCTTGGCCGCAAACCGCGCGGCCAGAAAGGGGGCCGGGTTCTTGTGCGACCGGCAATACGCGATTTCGTCCGGCAACAAAATCCGGTTCACGAACCGCTCGCCGAATTTTTCGTACGAGGCGGCGATCCGCGTTACTTCGATGATGTCAATGCCAGTGCCCAGGATCATTAAGATTTACGATTCACGATTTACGATTGACGCGCAAGGAATCTTGATCGGGTGGGAGGGTCGCTGTGCCGGCGACCCCATGATTTCGGAGGGGCGAGTTACACGAGCCCCTATCTGCCGTGATGTTTGGGACTTGCGAAGCTCGTCCCTCCGAAAACAATCGTTCATTCGCGATACGTTTTCATCAATGCCAGCATTTCCTGGACGGCCTGTTCCAGTCCGATCATGGCTGCCCGGCTGACGATGCTGTGGCCGATGTTCAATTCCACCAGGTGCGGCACGCGATGCAACATAGGCAAATTGGCGTAATTCAATCCGTGCCCGGCATTCACTTTCAACCCGAGCGCCTGCGCCTGTTTCGCACCCGAAATGAGGCGCTGTAATTCAGTCGAGAGTCGAGAGTCGAGAGTCGAGGGCGATGCTTTCGTCACGTCTGGCTCTCGACCCTCGTCCCTCGACCCTCGTCCGGCTTGGAATTCCTCCGCGAACTGGCCGGTGTGCAATTCCACAAACTGGCTGCCCACCCGCGCGCTGGCTTCAATCTGCTTTTCATCCGGCGCAATGAACAGACTCACCTCGATGCCCGCGTCGTTCATTTTCTTGCGTGTCTCGGTCAATGATTTCTCGGCGGCGGCAACTTCCAGTCCGCCTTCCGTCGTCACTTCCGTCCGTTTTTCCGGCACGATGCAGACAATGTCCGGCTTCAGTTTCAGCGCGATGACGATGATTTCCGGTACGTTGGCCATCTCCAGGTTCAACCGGGTTTTGACGGTTTCCCGCAATTTCAAGATATCGCGGTCCTGGATGTGCCGCCGGTCTTCCCGCAGGTGCGCGGTGATCCCGTGGGCGCCGGCGGCTTCGCAGATCCGTGCCGCTTCGACGGGGTCCGGTTCGCCGAATCCGCGTCCGCGATAGCGCGCTTCGCGGAGCGTGGCGACGTGGTCAATGTTGACGCCTAGTTTGAGCATAAAATCAACCGGCCGATTATGTTCGGCCCGGCCCAAAAAACGACAATGGGGCTTTTCTGTGCCAAAAGCGTGGCCAATTGGCAAATGCAATTACATTCTAATTGCCTCACCCGGACGAATCCGTTTTTATTTGGCGTGCCGAACGCCCGCCTGTTTCTCAAATATTGGCTGCCGGTGCTGGTCTGGATGGCCGTCATTTTCACCGCCTCGAGTGACGCACATTCCTACGAGCATTCGTCCCGGATCATTGCGCCGTTGTTGTACTGGTTGTTCCCGCATATTTCGGCGAATACGGTCGATTGGATGGTTTTCATCGTCCGTAAATGTGCGCACGTGACTGAATACGCCGTACTTGCGTTGTTGCTCTGGCGCGCGTTCCGCCGGCCTCAAAAAGACAATCCGCGTCCCTGGAACTGGCGTGGGGCCGGTATGGTGTTACTGATTGTGGCAGTTTACGCGGCGACCGATGAATTTCATCAAATTTTTGTATCGACGCGCACGCCGCGGGTGCATGATGTGGTCATTGATACGCTGGGCGGCGCAGCAGGTTTGTTTCTGCTTTGGTGGGTCGGCCGCTGGCGAAAACGATGGTAATCTCAGAATGTGAAACGTCCGCTCGTCGCTGTCGTTTCTTACTATGTCGTTGGGTTGCTGCTCGCCGAATTGTTTCAACTTCCCCTCGGTGTGCTATTCGCCATCTCTTCCTTCGTCCTCGTTCTCGCTCTCGTTCTCGGGAAATTTCGTCCGTGGTTGATCGGGCCGCTGATTGTCCTCACCGGTTGGACCAACCTGGCCACCCGCACGGCCGTCGTCTCGCCGGAAGATTTGCGCACGTTGCTCGGTAATGAGGCTGCCATCGTGTCGGTGCGCGGTACATTGCTGGAGACGCCGCACATCAAAATCTCGATGCAGAATGACCGGGAAATGGAGCATTCGCTTGCCCGGGTGCGGGTGACCGGGTTGTGCCAGGGAGAAAGCTGGCAATCGGCCGCCGGCGAAATAATGGTTACCACACCGGACGTGTTGGCAGCCGATTTCTTTGCGGGCCAGCCGGTGGAGGTTGCCGGAGTCATCGCCCGGCCTCCATCACCGTTGGCGGAAGGGCTTTTTGATTACCGCAATTATCTCGAAACCCGCGGCATTTATTATCAGCTCAAAACCGGTTCCACCAACGATTGGCAGTTGCTGCCGCCGTCGATCGCGAACCCGCCGCTGACGGACCGGTTTTTGAACTGGTCAAAGAAGACCCTTGCGCTGGGATTGCCGGGGGAGGACGAGCCGCTGCGATTGCTTTGGGCCATGACCCTCGGCTGGCGGACAGCGTTCACGGGTGACATCAGCGAACCGTTCTTGCGCGCCGGCACCATGCACCTGTTTGCCATCGATGGCCTGCGGATCGCGCTGATCTCCGGAATGCTGGTGGCCTTGCTGCGGGTCCTGCAGGTGTCGCGTGGCTGGTGCGGTCTGGTCGCCATCCCCCTCATCTGGTTTTACACGGCCGCGACCGGCTGGGAATCCTCCGCCATCCGCGCGTCGGTCATGATGACCATTGTGCTGGGTGGCTGGGCATTGAAACGGCCGGGCGACACGATTAATTCGCTCGCCGCCGCGGCATTGATCATTCTTTTGTGGGAGCCACGGCAATTGTTTGAGGCCAGCTTCCAACTTTCGTTTTTTGTCGTGCTCATCATCGCGTTGATGCTGCCGCCTTTGAACCAGCTCGTTGACCGGCTGTTGCGGCACGATCCGCTCCTGCCGGACGAATTGCTGCCGCGCTGGCGGCGCTCGCTCACCGCCATCCTGCGGATGCTGGGACGGTATTGCGCGCTTGTCCCTGGCGGCCTGGGTCGGATCCATCCCGCTCTCGGCCAAATATTTTCACCTGTTCAGCCCGGTTTCCACGCCGGCCAACATCCTTGCGGTACCCCTGGGCACGCTGGCCCTGATGAGCAACCTCGGCGCGCTCCTCTGCGGCACCTGGTTGCCCTGGCTGACCACTTTATTCAACCACAGCGCGTGGTTTTTCATGGTGGCGATGACCTGGGTCAGTGATGTTTCCACGAAAATCCCCGGAGCGTTTTTCTATGTGCCCGAACCGTCCTGGCTGGATATCGGAATCTATTATGCCGTCCTGGTCGGCGTTTTGAGCGGCTGGCTGTTAATGCCCAAACGCAGGATCTGGAGTGCAGCGGCTTTGGTTCTTATCGTTGCCGGTTATGTCTGGCATTGGCAGACGACCCGCGACGAAATCAAACTGACGGTGCTGCCGCTTAACGGCGGTCATTCGGTATGGGTGGACGCGCCGGGCCGGGGGAATGATTGGGTAATCGATTGCGGCAATGACAATGCCGTCGGGTTCACGCTCAAACCTTTTCTTCGTGCACAGGGCGTAAACCGTCTCCCACGTCTGGCCCTGACGCATGGTGATTTAAAAAACGTCGGCGGCGCGGAACAACTTGACCGGCTTTTCGATGTCGGCGAACTTTGGACCAGTGCTGCAAAATTCCGATCGACAACTTATCGCGATGCGGTTTCTGAATTTGAAAAGCCACCCGCCCGGCACAGGATTTTTGCCGACGGTGGTACGACCGGCTGCTGGCGAATGCTGCATCCGGCTCCCGGAGACAATTTTGCACGGGCAGATGACAACACCCTGGCATTATCCGGTGATTTTCCCGGCCTGAAGATTTTGCTGCTGTCCGATCTCGGGCAGGATGGCCAGGGTGCATTGCTGGCGCGCAGAAATGATCTACGGGCGGACATCATCATCGCCGGGTTGCCGGACCGGGGTGAACCCCTGGGTGACGCACTGCTGGCCGCCATTCAACCGAAGGTGATTGTAGTGGCAGATTCGGAATTTCCCGCGCCCCGGCGCGCCAGTCGGGAATTAAGGGAACGCCTCGCCGCGCGCAGTGCGCCGGTGATTTACACCCGGACTGCCGGCGCGGTGACCATTCTTGCCCGCCCGAACGGTTGGGAATTGTGGACGATGGATGGACAGAGATTTGCATCCGCCAAACCGTAGGAGCCGACGTAAGGAGGCTCACAATGTTCGATTTACGATATGCGATTTACGCAGCAGGCGGGCATCGCGGAACAGCACGCAAATCATAAATCCAGTATCGCATACTTAGTAAGAGCCCCGTAACCTCGGCTGCTACATTTTCCTAGTGAGCTTGATTGAAACGTGCCTTGCCTGAGGGATTGGATATTTTTTTACCTCAACTGTGACGCTGAGTGGTTTGAATTCGGCCAATACCAGATCGGCGATGTCGGCTGCCAGTTTCTCGATGAGTTTCCATTCACATCCTTCGCCAAATTTCAGCAACCGTTGCGAGACGGCGAAATAGTCAATTGTGTCAGCGATGGAATCGGTTTTGGCCGCGGTAGAAAAATCCATTTCCATGTCCACGCTCAACAACAAACGTTGCGGCCTCGCGCGTTCCTCGTCCGGTACCCCGACGCGATAAAACACTTCCAGGTCAACAATGGAAATTTTGGAGTTCATTTCTTCGGAGGGACGAGTTACACGAGTCCCGTGATAGTCTGGAATCAGGGACTCGCATAGCTCGTCCCTCCGGTGTGCTTTGCTATGACCGCTTCCAGCAAGATCCGCGTTGGCGTGTTCAATGGCATTTTCAAGGCTGCGTCGGTGGTGACCCAGCGGAATTCCCGCGCCTCGTCGTTCAGTTTCACCGCCGGCTGGCCGGCGCACCGGCACGTATAATTCAACAGCACAAAATGTGCGTCCCGGTAAAATTCCTGCGAATGGATGCAATCCTGTACGAGCACGAACTCGATATCGTTCACGTCCAATCCCGTTTCCTCTTTGATTTCGCGGCGCAGCGCGTCCACGGAGGGTTCACCCCATTTGATTTTGCCACCCGGGATGCCCCAGAGGTTCGACCATTTGTGGGTGCGAATCATCAACACCTCGCCCGCCTCATTAAAAATGAGCGCGCCGACCGTGGCCAGCGGCGGATGTATTTCTTCAAACCGTTCCGTTTCCGGTTTCAGGCGCAAATCGTCCTGTTCCAGGATATGGCGCAATTCGCCCAGGTGTTCCACAATCAAATCCGGTTTGGCTTCACGCAATTGTTCCAGCGTGTTGTAGCCGGTCAGGACGGCACAGGAGTGAATGCCACCGTGCCGGGCGGTCTCGATGTCATGCTGCATGTCACCGATAAAAAGTGTTTCCTCCGGCACGAGCTGGTTTTCAGCAAGGATATCGTGAATTTTTCTGCGTTTGTCCAGCACGTCGGTGTACGGCCGGTCGAGGAAGGCATCAAAACCGGTCACGCGGCTTTGAATCAGGAAATGGTCGTGATGAATCGTGCTCAGGACAAAGGTGCGCAACCGGCGGTCACGGCAAAATTGAAGAAAATCGCGCGCGTAGGGCAGTTCCGCCACCGAATCCTGAATCTCGCGATAATGGCTGTGAAACCAGTCTTCCAGTTGCGGCAGCGGCACATGCGGTGTGTGGCGGTGATAAAAATTTGTGAACGGCAGGGAAAATTCCGCCCGAAACTCCTCCAGGGACATTTCCGGGCGGTCGGCCCGGGCGAGCACAAAATTGGTGGCCTTCCAGACGGCGGGCAAATCGTCCACGAGCGTACCCGACCAGTCGAAGATGATATTGCGAATCACCTGGACAGTTTAACGCAGACCCGGTTAGAGGCAACAGAATCGGAGTTCCTTGTTTTGCGAACAAAGGGAAATTGCACAACTCCATTATCCGGTTATACTACTGATGAAGCATGAGCCGAACGATGTCAGGTTACCGGCTGGCATTAACCCGAGCGAAGTCCGGGGTCGGGTTCACGTTGATCGAGCTTCTGGTGGTGATTGCCATCATGGCAATCCTGGCCGCCCTGTTGTTGCCGGCCTTGAGCCAGGCCAAACTCAAGGCGCGGGGCGTACAGTGCATGGACAACCACCGGCAGTTATGCCTGGCTTGGAGGATGTATTCGGATGACAACCAGGACCGGTTGTTGTATGCCAGCGAAGATCCAACGAATGCGGCCAGCTTCAGTCGCGCCTGGATCACCGGCACGCTCGATTTTAATCCAGCCAAACCAGAGAATTGGGACCCCTCCTTGACCATCAAACGCAGTCCCATGTGGATTTACTGCGGCAACAGCCTTGGAATCTGGAAGTGTCCGGGCGACACCTCGTTCGTCCAGGTCTACGGCCAGCAAAAACCGCGCGTTCGCAGCATGTCCATGAACCTTTATCTCGGCGGCTGGGGCGGTAATCCGTACTATACGATTGGCTCCATGTGGCATGATTATAAGATGTACTTGAAGCAGTCCGAATTGGCGGTTCCGGGTCCTTCGCACATTTTTGTATTTCTGGATATGCGCCA
>CAVPTH010000015.1:0-36412 GCA_963708525.1 uncultured Verrucomicrobiae bacterium
TTAGGCATGTTTGCCAATGTCGCTATTGAGACAACACGAACGGAACCAGATACGTAAACGGTGACCACTACGTATTGCTGATGGGCGCGCATCCAGGCCACTGCGGTGGCCAGCGCATCCGGCGCCGGTCGGGCATCGGAATTAAGCAATAGCAGCAGATCGCCCTGTGCCCGACTTGCCGCCAGATTACACGCACGGGCAAAACCAAGATTTTCCTCCGAACGAATGAATTTTAATTCCGGAAATTCGAGCGGCAATATGGACGGCGTCTCGTCGTTCGAACCATTATCCACCACAATAACTTCCTTGGTCAGCGAACCGTTGCTGTCCAATACCGATAGCACTGCTGTCCGGGTCAGCGCACAGGTGTTGCGGGTGACAATTATGATGGAAACAACCATGTCAGTCCGGCGTGGCCTTGCCTTTTTGGGCGACCAGCACTTTCGCGTAACGGGTCGCGGTATAAAACGCCGTCATCCAGGCAATATAAACACCTTGCCAGCCATCCAGAAAGCCAAGCCGAAAAAAATAGCTCCGCGCAAATCGCCACGCCGGCCGCACGACCATATCAAACCCATTGGCGCCGCGCTGGCGCGTCAGGGAGTCACGCAAAAAATCCTCGCTGTATTTGGAGATTTTTCCGATTTGCTGGTCGATGGTTTCACTCAGGTGATGCAACAAGTCTGCTTTGAGTCGACCCACCGGACCGTCCACCTTAAGGGCCGCATGGGGTTCTGTTCCTTCCCAGTGTGCGCGATTCTGCTGCCATAATCGCAAGACCGGATCAGGATACCAGTCACCATGACGTATCCATCGGCCACAAAAATATGTGCAACGCGGAAAACGATAGGCGACGTTTTCACTCGGCCACTTAAAGATACTGCGGATTTCTTTGTGCAACCCAGGCGTAACTTCCTCATCCGCATCCAGATTCAGTAGCCACGGCTGAGTGGACTTGGCGGCTACCGAATTTTTCTGGCCAACAAACCCCTTCCATGGTTCGCGGAAGACTTTTGCTCCGAAGGATTCGGCAATCTCGTCCGTGCCATCATTCACGTCGTCGTTTAGGACGACGATGATTTCCGCCGTCCAGCCAGCGACGCTTTCCAACGCACGCCGGATGCGATGCGCTTCGTTGCTGGCGATAATGCAAACGGATATGGGCAGGCGAGGCTCGAGGATCATGACTTTTTGATTTTGGATGCTTGCAACCCGGAATTGTAAACGGCTCGATTTTCGGCGTCAGGCAAATTGAACAACGCCATCTCGGATGACAAGTGCATATATTGGGCCGGTATACTGGACTTTCCCTGGCTCCAATTTGACCCGCAGCCAGGTCGCCGGCGACCGCTATTTCAAATATGATTACGGATTGCCGCTTGCGGATGTTTTATCTGTACGACGGACGAAGAATTCCGTGGCGGTGCCGACTTGCACCGCGCGCTGGAGTTGCTCCGTTGGCAGCGGCCCGCGGTCACCGGCGGCGGTGTTTTCGCGGACGTGCGCATCGGTCAACATCCCCGGAACGGCGGTGGACACGGCGGGGAAAGAGAGACAAAAGCGCAGGGCCAGTTGGGCTGGCGTGTCAGATGGATTGGCGGCGAAAAGAAATTGGAAGACGTCATTTGCTTCCTGCCAGCGTTGCCGTTGTTCTGCTGACCATCGGTTGCGGTGATCAGTGGCTGCAAAGGTACTGTCGCTGTCATATTTGCCGGTGAGAAAACCAAAGCACAGAGGCGTGCGCAC
Source organism: uncultured Verrucomicrobiae bacterium (assembly GCA_963708525.1). Classification (GTDB taxonomy): domain Bacteria; phylum Verrucomicrobiota; class Verrucomicrobiia; order Limisphaerales; family UBA11358; genus UBA11358. The sequence continues at coordinate 1,747 of CAVPTH010000015.1, forward strand.
AATGACGCCAACGTGCTGTTGGCGGCAGAGGTCCAAGAGGCCATTCGTGACTGCGCGCTGGTCGGTGAGGTTGAAATTGAATTGCACGCAAGGCACCTGGAATTCTTCAATGCCCTGGCGCGCTTCTTCGGGCGAGCGGGCTGAGAAGCCCCAGGCGCGAATTTTCCCGGCGGCGCGCAATTCGTCCATGAGCGCGAGAATTTCCGGGTGTTCACGCAGGGTGGCGATGGCGGGACTGTGTAACTGATAAAGGTCCACGTAATCAGTGCGGAGGCGGCGCAGGCTGTTTTCCAGCGCCGAGCGCAAATGGCCGACCGTGAAATCCTGCTTGACGGCATCCACGAAGCCGCCTTTGGAAGCGATGATGACCCGGTCGCGACAGGCTGTAAAAACTTCCCCCAGCAGTTCCTCGCTGTGGCCGAAACCATAGAGGTCGGAAGTGTCGAAGAAATTGACGCCCACATCGAAAGCAACCCGCAAGGCCGTCCGTGAAGCTTCATCGCTGGTAGGCCCGTAGGCCACGGCTCCGTTGTTGTCACCGCCAAGACCCCAGGTGCCAAAGCCGATTTCCGACACCCGCAGACCCGTGTCCCCGAGGTTACGGAACTTCATCAGTAGATGCCGGCGATTTGCGGCTCGACCTGCCGGCTGGTGTAGAGGTAGGCGCCTTTTTTATTGCCGTACCAGATGACCTCGCGGCAAAAATCGTCCCATTTCCAATACGCCGTGGTGGTGCGGTCAACGTGGTAGGTGACGGGCTTTTCTTCGAGTGGAACCGGTTCACCCCGTAGCACGCCGCGACAAAATTCCCAGACGTTGTAACGCAAGGCAACATCGAGGTCTTTGGTCTGAAAGGGCAGCTTGAGCAGGCTGCGATTCAGCCGCACAGCGTCTTCGAGGGCCGGGACGAGCCGGGAGGATTCCGGGGCGAGGGCCCGCTTCAAAACCGTAAGCGCCTCGGTGTAGAAGGCTTCAATTTTGTTTTCCGCGATCAGCCGAATAAGCGCCAATTCGTCGGCGGGCCAGAAGATGTTGAGATACTCCGGCGAATGGCAATATTCGGCGCCGCCGTTCTGGATGTCGCGGGCTTTGGCGAAAAAGAATTCGCGCACTTCATTCAAGGTGGGGCTATCGCGCAGGTCACCTTCGCCAAACAGGTCGAGAATTTTTCCATAGGGAATTCCTGCGATCTCGCGTGCAAGGAGAATGGGCATCTGGAAAACCTTGTCGAAATGCAACAGTGCAACCATCCAGCAATAGGCGCGGGTTTTGATCCAGTCATCGCGCGGCGTGGTGGCGGTGGCAACCACGAGTTGCTGCTTTTCCAGGATTTCGTTGTCAGCGTCCTCCAGCGAACCGTGGATGTTGATGATGTCGGATTCGACGATGACGATGCCGTGCTTGCGTTGATATTCAGGATCGTTCATCTCCGCGTTGGGCAGGATGGAGCAATTGTTGAACTGGATGCGATTGTGCTGGCCGTTTTCGATGACCGTGGCGATGCCGGCCTTGAAGGACTCGTAGGTTTCGCCCGGCAGGCCCAGGATCAGGTCGGTGTAAGTCTCCACGCGGTCGCGTGTGAAGCGCCGTTGCAGTTCCTGATACGAAGCCAGGGAGATGTTGTCGCGTTTGATGTTTTTCAAGGTGGTCTTGTCCACCGATTGCATCGCGATGGTTACGCCTTTGTTGAGGCCGTTGTCGGAGAGAATTTTCTGAACCAGATAGGCGCGTTCGGTGGCGTTCTTGGTGTTCTGCACGGACAACGCGGAGGGAAAACCTTTCGCCTGCTTCACCTCCGCCACATACTGAGCGATGTCCACGTCGCGTGGCAGGATGCCAAAATTTGCGTCGCAGCAGAAAACGAAATCAATTTTGTTGTCCGCAAACCAGTCGGCTTCCCGTTTGAGCCGGTCGAGCCCGAATTGAAACACGCGGCTTTGGGTGGACGATCCCCAGTCGCAGAACGTGCAGGAAAAAGGACAGCCACGATTCGTTTCCCACAGCGCGATCCATTTCTGATTCGGGTTGGCCTTCATCACGGCGTCGAACATACCCGTGAGAAACGGCGACGGCACGGTGTTGATGTCTTTGATCCGCTCGCCTTTTGGTTTGTGGCGAAACTGGCCGTCGGCAGCCAGAAAGCTGACGCCAGCCAGGCGGTTCCAATCCCGGTCGCTCCACGCCTGAACGATGTCCAGCGCGGTCTTTTCGCCTTCACCATGCACCGCCAGATCTACAAACCGGTGTTCGCGTAAAAATTGCTCGGCCCGATCCGGCACCTGCGGACCGCCAAAAATGATGCCGACGTGCGGATGTTTTTCACGGAGCCGGCGGGCGATTTCCGAGGAGATGCAGACGTTCCAGACGTAGGTGCTGAAAAAAACCAGATCCGCCCCGGACAATTTTTCCACGGCGGCATCCACGCTCATCCGGGAAAAAATGGGCAGCAGAAAGTGCACGGTTTGCGGTGCGGGATGATGGTGGCTGATATAGGATTGAAGCAGGCCGACGGAGTAAGGCAGGTAAGATTGCCCGGAAAAACTGTTATTGATCTGAACCAGACCAATTTTCAGAACCGGACTTGTCGCGGGTGCTTCCATGAAAACAGCCTCACTTGCCATACTTAATCAATTAAAACTTTAACTGAACAATAGCATTAACGGTTGCCGGATCAATCTCTAAACGATGGCTGCCCCGCGCGCCGCATTCCGCCAGCGCCGGGGTGAGATTGAAACCCGGCCGGCCGACAGTGCCGGTCGCCAAAACTTCTTGCCTGCGAGCCACATGGTTTATTTCGAGCCGGCGAAATGCGGATTGGCTTGAAACCATTTCACGGTGTCGGCCAGACCGTCTTCCAGGGAAATTTTGGGTTCAAACCCCAAAAGCCGGCGGGCTTTGGAAATATCCACCATGCGGAACGGGATGGTTCCGGGCTTCGTCGCGTCGAAGACAATTTCGGCTCTTTCGTGCCCTGCGGCGCGTAAGATAGCGTGGACCGTTTGTTTGATGGTCACTGCCGAGCCGTAACCGATGTTGACCGGATCGCACTCGGCGTGTTTTTCAAGCAACAACAGGCAGCCGCAGGCAAGGTCGGAGACGTGTAAAAAATCGCGTACTTCCTCGCCGGTTCCCCACACCACGAAGGGGTTCGGTTTCTCCAGCGATCGGCGCACTAAAGATGGAATGACATGGGCTGAGGTGTCCCACCGGCCATAAACCGCCGTGGGCCGCAGCAGGGCGATTTTCATTTTGGACCTGGAAGCGGCAAACTCGCACAAGCGCTCGGTGTAACGCCGCATCCACGCGTAGCCGAAATAGCCGGGATAGGGCGGGCCGGACCACATTTCGTCTTCGGTGATGGCGTGGTTCGCTTCCGGATAGGCTGTGCTGCTGCTGAAAATGAGAATCCGCTCCACCCCTTCGTCCCACGCAGCCTGCACGGTTTGCGCCGTCACGACAATGTTGAGCGTGATGGCGGACATGGCCGCGCTGGCGGTGGTGCCCGCCGAGGACACGGTGCCGCCGGCGTGAAAAACATGCTGCATCCCGCGGGCCAGTTTCCGGCAGTCGTCCAACACCGTGAGATCGCCGGGCATCAGTTCAAGGCGTTCATGTTGCACGGCGGACGCGCGGTGGTGGACGGGGACGCGCACGTAAGCGCCCGCGCGCAGCAGTTCCTCGACAATATGCGTGCCGACGAAACCGGTACCGCCGGTGACGAGGATTTTTTTATCTTTGTAAAACATGGCTAAAAGGCGGCGTGAGACGTGTGCGGTTTCTTCCTCAAACGCTGCGGCACTTTTTACTTTTCGCTGTGGTAGTCGCCATATTCAACAACGATGGTGCTGCGGCCATCCTCGCGTTCCAACGCTTTTTTGTAGGCGGGAAGAATCTGCTCCGGTTCATCCAGCCGGATGATTTCGATGGTTTTGCACATCAAGCGAAACGCGTCCGTAAAATCGCCGACGTGCTGGTGCTGCGGATGCAGCGGCCGTTCCGAGCCGATGCCGGTGCGGATGATGACTTTCGGCTGGTAGCCGCCATTGGAAACGATCGGCAGTTTGTCGAGGTGATTCACGACCTGATTCACCGCGAGCAGCAGAAAGTTCCAGCGCGGATAAATGCTAACGGGGATGTGGCCGGCGAGTGCGAGTCCGGTGGACATGCCCATTTGCATTTCCTCGGTCACGGGCAGTTCCAGCAACTTCTCGCGATGCACATTTTTCAACGTATTGGTCATGGCCGTGCCGGGACAGGCCACGGCCTGGCCAAGAAAAATCGTCCGTGGGTCGCGAGCAAGATAGTCCATCGCGCGGCAGAGTTCGTCAGAATACTTCATGTCAGAACTGGACCCGCACACCGGCGCCGGCGTGCGGATATTTGGTTTGATACTTGTAATACACCACCAACGGATGTTTCGCGTCTTCCCAAGTCAGTACCGGCTGATTCCAGGTTTCGCGTGTGTTGGTGCAAACGGATTTGCCGTTGTCCTCGATGATGAACCGGATCGGCAGTTGGTGATTCGTCGAATACTTAAGGCACTCGTGAAAGACGCCGGTCTCGGCGGTCATGTCGCCAGCAAAGCAATGCACCCGGGCCGGTTCGCCGCGCCGTTTGATGCTCATCGCCACACCGACGGCCATTGGCAGGACACCGGTGACGATGGCCGAGGAAACGATCCGATATTTCGGAAAACAAAGCGAAATGGAGCGCCCGGCCAGAATTTCAGCTCTCAGTTCCTCGCGCGGAACGCCCTTGAGCAGGCATTGATAATGACTGCGCCACGAACAGAAGACCCAGTCTTCAGGACGGATGTCGCCGAAAATTTCGATCATTTGCGTTTCATTTCCGAAATATAAATGAATCGGCGCGCGGATTTTTCCGGCATTGAATGCCTCAGCGATTTCCGTTTCAAAGGAAATCAATTCTTCCGCAGTCAGCAGAGCAGCGCGTTGTTGTTGCCCGTGTTTCTCGGACAAATCCGGAAGAACAATTGCGTTTTGTTTTTCAGTTTTGGTAATTTGCATGGTCTTGGCGCCTCGCTAAAAACTGTAGCTTTCCCCGCCGTCCACGGCAACACAGGCTCCATTCAACAAACTGGCTGGCTCCGAACATACGAACACCACCACCGCGGCGATTTCCTCCGGCGTGCCAGCCCGTCCCAATGGCAGGCGCTGATTTAACGTCCGCGCAAAGTGCTCCGGGTCTTCCTGACGAAATTGATCCCATTCGTTGCCTTCGTAAATCACCCGACCCGGCGCAACGCTATTGAAAGTAATATCGGAGCGCACCAAATCCGCGTTTAATGCGAGCGTTTTCATCATGCTGATTTCGGCGCTTTTGGCCATGGTGTACCATGGCCGCCCGCCGCCTTCCTTGCCTTGAATGGACGCAATGGCTACCACACGCCCCCATTTCGCGCGTTTCAAGTGCGGAATTGCCTGCATGGTAAATCGTTGCGCCGCCAGCGCATTGCGTTGATAAGCCTCCGTCCACTTTTCTTCCGGCACTTCCTCCACCGCCTTGGTTTCCCGACCGCCTCCACCGCCGACATTGTTGACCAGAATATGCAGGCTGCCCCATTTCTGAATCACCGCATCAACGACGCGCTGTGCGGATTCAACCAGCGTTGCATCTGCCGGAATGGCGAGCGCCGGTACGCCCTTGGCGCGGATTTCTGTGGCGGTTGTTTCCAACCGCTCGGTCCCGCGCGCGCAAATTGCCACGCGGCAACCTTCGCCGGCCAGCGCCAGCGCGATGGCCCGGCCGATTCCGTAGCTGCCACCGGTCACCAGCGCGATTTTATCTTTCAAACCCAGTTGCATGAGGAGTAGCTATAATATCGTTTCACAAAGCGTTCAACAACTCACACAAACGGATGATTTTATCCGGATCCAATGATGGATAATTGCCGATGTAACAACCATGGAAATGGACATGGTCAGTGACCGGGAATTTTTTGTAGTGCTCGCCGAATAGCTGGCGCAGATACGGTTGGCGTAGTTGGTTGCCGCCGCCGGACAAGCCGCGCCGGAACTCCACGCCGTGTTTCCGCAACGCCGACTCCACCCGCGTCCACAATGCGGCGTCCGATTTGCGCAGGACGAGCGTGAAGGCGTAATTACTGCTGCCGTCCACCGTGAAATCGGTCTGGTATTTGCCGGAGTCGAGATGCGCCAGAAAAAGTTTCAGGTTGTTTGTGCGCAAGATGTTGTTGGCATCCAGCCGTTTGAGCTGCGAGCGGCCCAGGATACCGCCGATTTCCGTCGGGCGGACGTTGAACGCTGGAAAGGCGAAAATGAAATCGGGGTTGAGATCGGGAAAACCTTCCTGATACGAGCGGCGCAATTCCGGCGAAGCCGCCTCGCGCACCATGCCGTGGGAACGCAGCATGCGGACCATTTGATAAAGCTCGGGATCGTTGGTGGAAATCATGCCGCCTTCAATCGTGCTCAGGTGGTGCGCGTAGTAGAAGGAGAAATTCGACTGCCAGCCGATGCTCCCGACCCGGCGGCCCTCGAACGTCGCGCCGTGCGATTCGCAGGCATCTTCGATCAGCGGTACGTTGCGCCGGGCGAGCTCATCCACCAGGCGCCGCGTAAGCGCATTGTAACCAAGAACGTGCGTGAGAAAGACGGCGCGCGTATCCTTGGTCACCGCGTTTAGAACCCGTTCGGTGTCCATGCCGAGCGTGTGCGCGTCAATGTCCACGAACACCGGCTTCAACCCGCATTGCAGCACGCTGGCGATGTCCGAAACCCACGTCAGCGGCGGCACGATGACTTCGCCCGGCCCATATCGCTCGCGCAGTGCCGTCACGCTCAACAGATTGGCCGACGCGCCGGAGTTAACCATGACGCTGTGCTTCACGCCCAGCCAGGCACTCCATTCCTGCTCAAACGCGGCGACATTTTTCGAATGCGTCAGCACCGGATCGTCGTATTGAAGATACTCACTCACCGCAGCGAGGTCGGCGCGCGTGATGTTGTTCTTCATCAATGGCCAGTCAAGATTCATGTGGAAAACTGGGCGTGGCGGCACCGGACGACCTCACTGCAAATGTCGGATGGTTTACGATTCATGAATTCAAGCTGCACCGGCGGTCTCCCTGGCCACTTCGCGCCGCCAATGGTCGAGCAGGAAGCCGACGCTTTCTTCGAACGAATATTGCGGTTTCCAGCCCGTGGCGTTTTCAAATTTCTCCGTGGATGGAATTTGCAGGGTCACGTCAGCGGGGCGCAGTAACGCGGGGTCCACCCGTGATGGAACGGGCGTTTTGGCGAGCGACTTGAGCATGTCCAGGAACTGCCCCACAGTCATCGTGGTTTTGCCGCCAATGTTGTAAGCTTCGCCCGGGGTGCAATAAATCGCCGCGTCCCAGTAGGCGCGCATGGCATCGCGCACATCAATGAGGGTGCGGACGGAATCGAGATTGCCGTGGACAAGCTCTTTTTGGAGGCCGCGCTCGATGCGCGCCACCTGCCGCGCGAACGACGTGGCGAATAAATCCGTCCGGCGTGGGTTCAAATAGGCAAACATCCGCGTGCGGATGACCGGCATCCGGTAGGCAATGAAATAGGTGTAGCCGAGCAAATCCTGGGTGACCTTCGAGACGGCGTAGGGACTTGACGGCCGCATCGGCGTTTCTTCGCGGATGGGCACGTCCTTCGGATCTACCTGGCCGTAAACTTCGGAGGTGCTGCACAGTTGGAACACGGGATTTATTTTTGCCGCGCGCACGGCCTCGAAGAGGTTCGCCGTGCCGATGATGTTATTGGTCAGCACGGCGAGCGGCGTCTGGAATGAGGCACGGACATTGGCGTGGGCGGCGAGGTGAAAAATGGCGTCTGGCTTCGTTTTTTCCAGTGTGGCCAGCACGGAACTGAAGTCCATTAAATCGCACTCGTGCACCGTCACACGGGAATGAACTGCAGAAAGGTTGTCGGCGGTGCTGGTGCTGTGCCAGCGTCCGATGCCGTGGATCTCCACGGCAGGATGGCTGTGGACGATGTACTCGGCCAGGTAGCTGCCGCCCGAACCGGTGATGCCGGTGATCAGCGCGCGGTTGATGTTGACGGCGGTTTTGCTCATTTAAGAACAGTTTGAATGAGCGCGCCAAACGCCGATGCGCGCAAACGGCGGCTCAGTTCAAGGCGTCCTTATAGTCGCCAAGCCCCGCTGGTTCAAGCTTCAATCCGCCAGGAGTCGCCAATGTTTCAATCATGCGCATTTGTCCAGGCGCGGTTCGCGGTCCCGTCCGGGGTTTCAAATTGACAGACCCGCACCGCCCGAATAGTTTCCGCCCGTTCAGATTTACCGGCTCCGGAAAAATCAATTATGACCAGCCGTCGCCTTCGTTTGCTTTATTTTGGAAACGCATATCCGCCGGGATGGGGCAGAGGAAGCGTTGGTCCTTTGCATGCCTATTACGCGGATGTAATCTTATGGCAGAAGCTTTCCCAACTCGCTGATTTATCAACCGTCGGCTTGTTGCATGGGAAACTTTGGAAGAAGCGTTTGGAGCCGAAGGATGATTCCCCCGGTTTGGAACACGAACTGGTGTTGTGGGACAGAAATCCCGCGCTGTGGCATCGTTGGATTTCCTGGCGGAAACTCCGCCGTTATTATCTTGAGAAGGTTCGACGGGAAGGCATGCCCGACGTTTTGGTGATCTATAATCTCCAGACTGTTTTCAACCACTTTGTGAAATGGCTGCGGCGGCAGCCCAAGCGTCCGCTCATTGTGCTCCTGCTCGGCGACAGCGGCGGGCTGGGTGAAAAAGTTCCCCTGTCGAGACGATTGCGCTACAGGTTCAAACCGATGCAGATGCTCGAAGCGCAGTCCGTTTTGATGTATGACGCCGCCATTGTTTCCAGCATTACCGCCAAGCGTTACTTTGAACCGCGCGGTGTGCCGTGGATGTGGTATCCCGCCTGCTACAAGTTTGAATATCGTCCGCCTCCTCCCTCACCCAATCAAAGCGGGCCGATTCGCTTCGGTTATTTTGGAGCGCTCGGAAATAGCTACGCTTGCACCTCAATGGTGCGTGCCTTTTTGAACGCCGGCGTTCAGGGCACGCTGCATGTTTGCGGAGGAGGCGCGTTATCGGGGGAATTGGAACAGCTTGCCGAATGCCATCCTAATTTCCATTTCGACGGATTTTTGCCAAAGGCATCGGATTGTCTGGATTGGGCGCAAAAGGTTGATGTCTTGATCAATTCGAGGCTTCTAATCCAAGGCCAGGATAACAGTTTTCCTTCAAAAGTTTTGGAGTATGGCATCGCCGGGAAGGCGATTCTTTCAACCCTCGTGGGCGGAGTTTACGAAGTGCTCGGAAACGAGGGTATCTACTTTGACCCGGAAAACTTTGAAGAATCATTGCAAAATAAAATTCGTGAAATTTCCGCCATGGACCGCACCGAACTTCAGCGCCGCGGCCAGGTCCTCCACAACCGGATTATCAAGGACTTCAGTCCCGGCGAACAGGCGCGGCGTATTTTTGAATTTCTCACAAAAATTGTGCAATCCCGTTCAGCCAATCATTGACCCGTCGCAACCATGACCAAAAGCGATCCGGGTGTTGCGGGTGAAAAATTCTCCTCCAACACTCCTGGTTAACCGGGACAGCGCTACGAGGCGGGCAAGGCGTTTGGCTGCTCAGTTTGATACAGGTGAGCTTTCCTTCGACTAGCGAAGCGTTTGTAACCGGGAAGCCGTTCCAACGTTCATTTCCATTGGCAACACGGGTGCTATGGTTGGCGTGTCGAGTTTAATTTTGGACGCGGTTCGCGGGAAGCCTTCGGGAATCGTCAGGAAGTCATTGTAGAATTCCGCTTCGCAGTTTCCGCCGCGTCAAGGACTGCTTGCACCGCCTGAATCAGCGCGCTGGTCTGGACATTGCCCAAATACGTTGCGCCCGCTTCATTCGTTCCCATCACCGTACGGTGCCGTTCGCCGGGCGGAACCCAGACTTGCATTCCCGGGTTGGGCCAAAACCAGGATACTGACCGTGTGCCGGTCATCAACGCCAGGTGCAGAGTTCCGGTGTCGCCGCAAAGATGCAAGGCGCTGCGCTGAATGACCGCCGCCAGCTGCATCAGGTTTAGATTTCCCGCGAACACCCGCCACGGCTTGACCGGCAACAGAGGCAAAAGCAATTCCATTTTCCTCTGTTCGCGTTCCGTCGGCGCGCAGGACAGCGCCAGTTTTTCGTGGGGAAATTCCTTCGCCAGCGCGGCAATCAATTCCGCGAGCTGTCCCGGCGGCAGTTCCTTGAAATCTGCCGTGGTAAAGGGGCTGATGTGAAAATAATTCTTCTCGTCCGCTTCGGAAATGTCCGCCGCACGCAAATGAGCCCGATCAATTTTCACATGGAATTCCGGTCGCGTGAACGGAAAGCCGGCCTTTTCCAAACAGTGGCAGCGTTGGAGATAAACCGGTTCCGGCGCAAATGGATGCTGAACGTGCGCGGTGAACATTTGCCCCCAAAACCGCGGCCCGCCGCCTTCGGGCATTCGTCCGAGCCGTTCGCGGGCGCCGCTCAAAAACGTCAGCCAGCTTGAGCGGTCCGAGCCGTTGAGATTGATGAGCACGTCGAACTGCTCATGGCGCAGGCGGGACACCATCTGAAAATTTTCGCGCAGTGTCGCGTGACGCGGATATCGCATGTAACCCCAGGTTTTGTCCACCCACGGCACGCAGTCCATCAGCGACGTGATGTGTTCTGCCACGGCGCAATGCAGTTCTGCCTGCGGATACGCCTGCCGCACGATCCACAGCGCCGGCAGCAGATGGACAGTGTCGCCGAGAAAGCCAAGGTCGAGCACCATAACCTTTTTTGCGCCTCGGGTGCGTATCAGAAAACTCGGCCGGGTCTGGGTCACAGGCGGGATTCAAGCAAAAGCCGCCGGCCGGTAATAGCACAAATTGCACCTCTGGCATGGCTGTCTAAATGCTTTCAGGCGGAGGCTGACGCTGAATCGGGATTCAATTCCCGAAACGGCGCGATCGGCCGCCGGGAACGTGCCCGGTCATGCTTGGCGTAATCCTCCTCCCGGTCGAAAAAGATAATCTGGCTGCCGCCGAACTCAAATTGGAACGGCACGTGAATCAGCCGGTTGAACTGCTTTTTGATTCGGGCCTGGCGTTTTGGGGGCACAAACAGCAGAACAAATCCGCCGCCGCCCGCCCCCAGCAGTTTTCCTCCCATCGCGCCACAGCTGCGCGCATCGACAAACAGCGAGTCCACTGCCGCGTTGGAAACCTTGTTACTCAACGCGCGCTTGGCCAGCCAGTTCTCATGCAACAGCTCCCCAAAACCCGCCAGATCCTTTTTGCTGTTCAGGATTTCGCAACATTTATCCACGCAATCGCGCAGTCGGCCCAGCGACGCGGCGTGCTTATCCATGTTTGACGCGTAACTGGATGCCACTTGGGACGCCGTGCGCTTGATACCGGTGTAGAACAACATGAGGTTCGCGTTCAATTCATCCAGCCGTTCCTGTGAAATCGTCATGGGTTGAACGGAAAAATCGCCGTTCTGGGCAAAATTAATCCGATTTACTCCGCCGTAGGCCGCACAAACCTGGTCCTGGGAACCGACGGTTTCCTGCAGGATGGCCTGTTCGAGATGGATGCTTTCCCGGGCGAGCTGTTTTTTGCCGACGATCCGGCCCTGCAGCGCATGCAAGGCGTGCAACAATCCGACGGTGAACGCAGAACTCGAACCCATGCCGCTGCGTCCCGGCAAGTCACCGTCGTGGTGAATCTCAACCCCGCGATCCATTTTCAGGAAACGCAGGGTTTCCCGCGCCGACGGATGCGTCAATTCATCCTGTGACTGAACCATTTCTATTTTGGAATAAACCACGCGCGTCCGATGCTCGAAGAACGGCGGCAGGTAACGACAGGTCAGATAGCAATATTTATTGATGGTCGCCGCCAGCACCGCACCGCCGTGATGGCGATACCACGCCGGATAATCGGTTCCGCCGCCAAAAAATGAGATGCGGTATGGAGTGCGGCTGATAATCATGATTCGGCCATCAGTCTTTCTGGAAACAATCCGCGTTCCGTCGGATAAAATCCGCCGCCAGCGGAAGCGATTCCGGTGTGCCTATATCCAAAAAGGGCGCGTCCGTCACGCAAACTTTCAAGCGGACCCGCTGCGCAATGAGCGCCGGGAAAACGTCTGCTTCAAAACTCAGGGGTGTGCGCTCCCCAAAAAACCCTGTGGTGTGGGTGCGAAACAAATAAACACCTGCGTTGATGACGCCCGCTCCCGGCTTTTTTTCGTTGAATCCGGCCAGCTCCCCGTTCGCGTTTTGCAGGATGGTGCCATAACGCGATGCCTCCGGCATCGGCACGCCGAGCATGGCGCCGGCAATTTCAGGATCGGCAAGAGATCGGATCAGCGCATCCAGGGGTGCCGGTGCCAGCGAATCGCCGTTCAACACCAGCCAGGCTGACGGTTTGTCCGTTGCATGCCGGATGGCATTGAGAAATCCGCCCGCCGTGCCGAGCGGTTGAGTCTCAGGAACCCAATTCATGTCCATGCCGGGAACCGGTTGCAGCCGGAAATGTTTCTCGACCACCGCCGCCCGAAAACCGATAGACAAAATCACGCGGCGGATGTTTTGCGCGGCCAGATAACGGACCACCCATTCCAGAAACGGCCTGCTGTTCACCGGCGCCATCGGCTTGGGAATTTCCGGCAACAGATGTTCCACGCGTTTGCCAAAGCCCCCGGCCAGAACAACGGCGGTGATTTGATTTGGCAGGATCTCTTTCATTTCTTCCTCGTCCTCTCCTCGATATTTCGATTACGAGGATGAAGAGGGTTCAAACGTTCGAGTAGATCGAGTTCCGTAAAATCGTGAAACCTTTGACCAATTCTGCAATACCGCGGTCCAGGCTCCATTCCGGCTTGAATCCGGTGGCGGCAATGCGGGCGTTGCTCACAATGTAGTCGCGCTTGTCCGGGTCCTCTCCAATCGGCGCCTCTACAAACACAAACTTCGGCAGGTGTTTTTGGATTACGGCGCACAGTTCGAGCTTGGACAGGTTCGCGTCATCCAACCCGACATTGTAGGGCTTGCCTTTCATCGTGTCACAATGGGCGATGCCGTGCAGAAACGCCCGCGCCACGTCGCGGATATGAATGTAGTTGCGTTTGAAATGTCCCTCAAAAACCACCACCGCGCGATCGTGGACCGCTCGATAGACAAAATCGTTGACCAACAGGTCAATCCGCATGCGCGGTGACATACCGAACACGGTGGCGAGACGGAAGCTGATGCTGTTTTCCCGCGCCAGCACGGCTTCCTCAGCCTTGACCTTGGTGACACCGTAGGTCGAGAGGGGGCGCAGTGGCGAGTCTTCGGTACAGAATTTTCCTTTCTCACCGACGCCGTAGCCGCTGTTGGTCACCGGCATGATGATCCACTGCTGCCTTCCGGCAAGCCTGCACAGCCTCTCAACGGCCTCTTGATTGGTGGTTTTGGTGGCCATGGCATCGGTGTTACAAAGAGGCACGCCAACCAGCGCGGCGAGCGGAATAATCAAATCCGCCCTGGCCACGAGCGGTTTGAGCAGAGCCTCATCCCGGCAATCACCGCGAACCACATGAAAGGTCTCGTATTGGCAACAGTCCAGCAGACTGTTCTGGTTGAAATAAAAATTATCCAGCACCGTCACCTCGTGGCCCTGGGCTAGAAGTATGGGTGTCAAAACCGAACCAAGATAACCGGCGCCGCCAGTGACGAGGATCTTCATGTTGTCCCGCAGTTTAAGCGGTACACCGGATTTTGAAAACAAAACTCTCGCTTTCTGCTCCTGACCCTCAACAATATATCAGCTGCCAATGATAAAATTTCTGCTCAGAGTCTGGGGCCTGGCCAAACCCTACCGGCTGCGATTGTCTCTTGGGGTTTTGGCCGGCATTTTGAGCGGTTTGATGCAGCCGCTGTTGATTGGCACCATTGTGTTCGTTTACAGCGCGGTCTTCCAATCGACTCAGGCTGCCACGACACAATCGTCGATAAGCCGGCTGCCCGCTTTTGTCCAGACATGGTTTGCCAATGTGCGCGCCGCCCTGGAAACCGGTGTGCAGGCGCATCCCTGGACGATAACGGCATTGGTCGCCTCAATTCCTGTCATTATGTTCCTGCGCGGACTGTTTGGCGTCTTAAACGCCTATTTCCTGCAATGGGTGGGCAGCCGCGCCATCGCCGACCTGCGCGTGCGTCTGTTCCGGCATCTGCTGGACCTGTCCGCCGGCTTTTACAACCAGAATGCCACCGGCCAGCTCATCTCACGGGTGATGAACGACACCAGCATGTTGCAGGTCATCCTCAGCAACGCCACTGCCATTGTCGTTCGCGACCCCGTTACGCTGATCAGCCTGGCCGTCTACCTGTTGTGGACTCAACCGAAGTTGACGCTCATTACCGTGGTGGTGATGCCGGCATGCCTCATTCCGATCATCATCTTCAGCAAGAAAATCCGCCGTTCCAGCCGTGAAATGCAGACGCAATCGGCAGACATGACCCAAATCATGACGGAAGCGTTTACCGGCTATCGCATCGTCAAAGCCTATAATCTTGAAGACACGGTCACGACCGATTTTCAAAACACCGCACGCCGTAGCGTCAGCCATTACATGCGCATCGTGCGCGCCCAAAGTATTCCCGGGCCGCTCATTGAATTCTTCGGCTCCTGCGGGGTGGCCCTGCTGGTGGCGTATGTCGTCAGCCATCACCAGGCCCCGGAAAATTTCATCGCGTTGGTCGGCAGCATTTTCCTGATCTATCCGCCGCTGAAAAATTTCAACATGCTGCACAACTGGACCACCCAGGCCCGCGCTGCCAGCGAACGCGTCTTCGAATTGATCGACACTTCAAATACCGTCCCCGAACCCGCGCAGCCCAGGCCACTCCGTGCGGCCGGTGCCGATATCGTCTTTGAGAACGTCGATTTTGACTACGGCGACAAGCCGGCGCTGCAAAATGTCAATCTCACTGTCAAATCAGGAGAGCTGGTGGCCCTGGTCGGCGCCAGTGGTTCCGGCAAGACCACCTTGACCAATCTGCTGCTCCGCTTTTACGATCCCAAAAGCGGCGCCATCCGCATTGGCGGCGTGGACATCCGGGATGTCTCCACTCGCGATCTCCGCAACCAAATCGCCGTCGTCACCCAGGAAGTCGTTTTGTTCGACGAGACCGTCCGTCGGAACATCGAGTTGGGCCGGCCCGGCGCAACCAATGACGAAATCATCGCCGCCGCCCGGCACGCTTACGCCTACGAATTTATTATGCAAAGACCGGAAGGCTTCGAAACGCTTATCGGGGAAAAGGGGGTGATGCTTTCCGGTGGCCAGCGCCAGCGGGTTGCCATCGCCCGGGCCGTCCTCCGCAACGCGCCCATCCTGTTATTGGATGAAGCTACCAGCGCGCTGGACACGGAATCCGAACGGGCGGTGCAGGCCGTGCTCGACGAATTGATGAAGGGGCGCACGACCATCTGCGTCGCGCATCGCCTCTCGACCATCCTGCACGCGGATTTGATTGTCGTGCTCGACCAGGGCCGCATCGTGGAGACGGGCAGACACGATGACCTGGTCAAACGGGGCGGCGTTTATCAGAAGCTGTACGAACTGCAATTCTCGTCGTGAGTGCGCGGCCTGAAAAAATCCTTGCCCTGCAATTCAAATACTTCGGTGATGCCGTACTGCTCACGCCGGCGCTCCGTGCCCTGCGCGAACATTTCCCCGCCGGCGAATTGCATCTGCTTGTACCGGAGGAAATCGCACCCATTTTCAATCTTTTGCCCTGGCTGGATCGCTTATGGCGGATGCCACGCGAGCGCGGTCGTGCCCAGCTCAGCCAAAACTGGCCGATGATTCGCACACTGCGCCGTGAACGTTTTGATCGCTCGGTGGATTTTACCGGGAATGATCGCGGCGCGATTTTGAGTTTTTTGGTTGGCGCGCGGCAACGACTTGGGCTGCTCAACCCAGGTGGTTTCCTTGGGCGGCGTTTTTGTTACAGCCAATGGGCAGCGCCGGCGCCAATCACGCAGCACGAATCGCTGCGTTTGACACACGTCTTGTCCGCCTGGAACATCACGCCGCCATTTTCGCCGGAGCTTGAAATCCATGCCGACCCGGCTTTGGACGCCATGGCGGCTACTTTGCTTCCAGAACGAACCATCCTTTGTCACATGGCTTCGAGCCAGCCAAACCGCCAATGGCCGGTCCAGCATTGGGCGGCTTTTTATCAGCTGGCCGCCGCAACGGGACGGCGACTCGCCTTCACCATAGCCACCGGCGCGCGCGAACAGTCGTTAGCCAACGAATTAAAAAAACTCGCGCCGGATGCGCCGACCTTGCCGGTCGTGCCCGATTTATCACAATTTCTCGCATTGTTAAAACGGGCGGAAGTTTTCATTTCCGGCGACACCGGCCCGTTGCATTTTGCCGCCGGTTTGGGCGTGCCGACCATTTCGTTGTTTGGCCCCAGTTCTGTTGCGCGGTGGGCTCCAGTGGGTGACCGTCATCGGATTCTGACAGGGAGCTTGTGTCCCTGTGGCGCTGGTGCGAGCCTTTGTCAAAGCACCAATTTTTGCCTGGCGGCCATATCGCCGGAACAGGTTTTCGCCTGTTTGCAGACCATATCGGCGGAATCCGGACGTGCGTAAACGGCCAGGAATTATTTGCGTCCCAGTCGCTCCAGCAGCTTTCCGTGAATCCCGCCGAAACCGCCGTTGCTGAAGACACAAACAATGTCCCCACCCAGCGCGTTCCGGACGACATGGGAAACAATGGAATCCACGTCCGGCAGATAGGCGGCATTTTTACCGGCGGTTTTCAGGTCCAGCATGAGTTTTTCGGGGTCCAGTCGCTCGTTGGTGGCGATCTGCTCCAACCGGGCGACTTCCGAAACCACGACGGCGTCGGCGTCGGCAAACGCGGCCGGCAGCTCATTTTGGAAGACCTTCCGCCGCGTGGTATTGCTGCGAGGTTCGAAGATGGCCCAGATCTTCTCTCGCGGATATTTGATACGCAAAGCCCGCAACGTTTCGCGGATGGCCGTCGGATGATGGCCGAAATCGTCCACCACCGTCACGCCACCGGCGATACCGCGTATCTCCATCCGTCGTTTGATGCCCTTGAACGTGTCAAAGGCGGATTGGATCTGGTGGTTCTTCAACCCGCAATGCTTGGCACAGGCGATGACCGCCAGTGCGTTCCGGACGTTCAGTTCGCCGACCAGGTTCAGATGAAATTTAAAGCTCGGGATTTCAAACTCCGTCGCTGTCGGGCCGTAGCGGAGATTGAAGGCGCGGACCTTGTTGCTCTCACCCAGGCCGAACCGCTGGACCGGACAATGCGTCACGTCCAGCAACGGCGACAGATTCGGGTCGTCGCCATTGCCGAGCAGCAGTCCGTTGCGCGGTACCAGCCGGATGAAGTGCGAAAAGGTTTTTTTGATCGCGTCCAGATTTTCAAAAATGTCGGCGTGATCGAATTCCAGGTTGTTGGTGATGGCGATTTCGGGGAGGTAATGGATGAACTTGCTCCGCTTGTCGAAAAATGCGGTGTCATATTCGTCGCCTTCGAGGATGAACCATTCGGAGTTGGTGAACCGGGCGCCCTGACTGAGATTGTTCGGGATGCCACCGATGAGATAACTGGGATTCAGTCCGTTCTGTTCAAAGACCCAGGTCAACAGTGAGGTCGTCGTGGTTTTGCCGTGCGTGCCGGCAACCACGATGGAGCGTTTGCCGCGGATGAAGAATTCCCGCAGCAGGTCCGGCAACGAACCATACCGGAGTTTGTGATCGAGTACGAACTCTGCTTCCGGGTTGCCGCGCGAGATGGCATTGCCGATGACGACCAGATCGGGTTTGTGCGCGAGATTTCGCTCCGCGTAACCGTTCATCACTTCAATTTTTCGTTCCGCCAGGAACGTGGACATGGGGGGATAGACATTCTGGTCCGAGCCGGTGACCTGGAAGCCTTTTTCCTTCAAGGCCGCGGCGGCCGAGGCCATGGCCGTGCCGCAGATTCCGATAAAATGAACGGATTTGATTTCCGATGAAAACATGCCGGGGCATTAAACCAAGAAGCGGCCCGGGTAAAAAGTATTTTACTCATCCATTGGGTACAACGCACGGCCGGGGATTGCCCCGCCGGCGGGAATGTGCGAGAAAGGAGAAATCCTGTATGCGTCTGCGTTGTTTTGGCCGGGTTCAGCTGCGAGACCGTCTGGGCAAAATCGTTTTGCCGGCGTTGACGGCCGCATGCATCGTGAACCTTTCCGTCTTTGCCGCTGAACCGGTTTCTCCGCAGAGCCCGGTGAACCTGGACGCCCGCCACGATACCGCCGCCCTGTCCGGCTTCCTCCTGGATACCAATCGCGACGATCCCATCCTGTTCATCGTGGGTGATTCAACGGTTCACAATCCGCAAAAGACGGAGCGCGGTTGGGGCGACGTGATTGGAAAATATTTTGATACGAACCGGATTCGCGTGGAAAACCACGCGCTCCCCGGGCGGAGCAGTCGCACTTTTCAGACGCAAGGCTGGTGGGACAAGGTGCTCGTGGCCGCCCGGCCCGGCGATTTTGTCCTGGTCCAAATGGGCCATAATGACGGCGGCCCGTTGGATGACACCAACCGCGCCCGTGGCACTCTCCGCGGGCTCGGCGACGAGACCCGACAAATTTACAATCCGATCACGCACCAGCCGGAGGTCGTCCACACCTATGGGTGGTATTTGCGCAAATACATTTCCGACGCGCGGGCCAGGGGCATGCTGCCAATTATTTGCACACCCATTCCGCATTGTCCCAGAAAGGCGGTCAAAGTCGGTGACACGGAGGATTGGGATCATGTCCGCTTCGCCGCCGCGGTGGCGCAAAGCGAACAGACGCCGCTCATCAATTTGAACGAAATTATTTTAAGCCATTACGCCGGCCTGACCCCGAAGGAGATCAAAGAGAAATATTACACGCCCGCCGATAACACGCACACGAGCCTCGCCGGCGCCGGGTTGAATGCGCAATCGGTGATCGAAGGCTTGCGCGCGTTAACGAATTGTCCGTTACAGAACTATCTGTTGCCGGAAAAACCCTGAATATTTCAGTTCGGCGCCGTCCAAATTTTCACCAAGTGGCTGGTTGGGAATGGGCGTCACGTCAAAAAGCTTTAAGCACCCGCACCTTGTATTCATGCGCCTGCGGATACGTTTCCAGAAAGTAACTTGACTATTAGCAGGTAATCTAATATAAAATGAATGCGATTCTTCCAAATGGTCATTTGAGTGATCCATTGGCTGGCAGATTTGGGAGGAATAGTTGGTTTGAAGTATGCCTATGAAAATCTTCCGAGGGGTGCCGCAAGGGCTGAAAAGACTCTTTGGAAGGGTCAGTGGTCTCCTCCCGGTTGTTTTAGTGGCGGTGATTTCCCGGTCAGCCATCGCCAGCCCGCCTGCTGAACGGCAGGCGGTACACTGTCCGGCTGCCTGCGGCAATCGCCGGTCTGCAACCCATCGGGGCGATGGACCGTTCCCAACGTTTAAATCTGGCCATCGGGTTGCCCCTGCGTAACTCCGCAGCTTTGAACCAGCTGCTCCGGGACATCTATGACCCGGCCAGTCCGAACTATCATCATTACCTGACCCCCGAACAGTTCACCGAACGATTTGGGCCCACGGAGCAGGATTATCAGGCCGTGATCGCGTTTGCCAAAGCCAACGGGCTGACGGTAACCACCCTGCATCCCAACCGGATGCTGGTGGACGTGAGCGCGTCGGTGGGCGACATCGAACGGGTTCTGCATGTGAACCTGCAGGAGTACCACCATCCGAGTGAAGCGCGGGCGTTTTACGCGCCGGATAAGGAGCCGACGGTGGATTTGGCGGTGCCGATCTTGAGCATTGGCGGGTTGAACAGTTATTCGTTGCCGCGGCCGCGCTTGAAGCAGGTTGAACGGGTGAATGGAAAGGTCGTGACGCCCAATGCCAGTACGGGTCCGCTGGGTGGCTACATCGGGAAGGATTTTCGGACGGCATATGTTCCGGGAACAACACTGGACGGGACAGGACAGGTGGTGGGGTTGCTGCAATTCGACGGGTATTCGGCCAGCGATATTGCCTACTACGAGAACCTGGCGGGATTGCCGAACGTGACGATAACGAATGTACTGATCAATGGGGCCAGCGGGGATCCCTCGTACACCGGCGGGGAAGTGGAAGTATCTCTGGACATTGAAATGGCAATTTCAATGGCACCCGGATTGTCGCAGGTGATGGTGTACGAAGCGCCCAATCCCAGTCCGTTCGAGGACCTGCTCAATCGTATGGCAACGGACAATCTCGCCAGGCAATTGAGTTGTTCGTGGTATCTGCCCGGTGGGATGTCCAATGCGGTGGCTGACCAAATCTTCCAGCAAATGGCAGCGCAGGGCCAGTCGTTCTTCAACGCCTCGGGAGATTACGATGCCTACACCGGGCTGATTGATTTCCCCGGGGATACGCCCTACATCACCGAAGTGGGCGGCACCACCCTGACGACGGGATCCGATGGTTCCTACGTCTCGGAGACGGTGTGGAATCGGGGCAATGGAATTGGCAGCGGCGGCGGGATCAGCACGCAATATCCGATTCCAGTTTGGCAGACGAACATCAACATGACGGCCAACCAGGGATCGGCAACCATGCGAAACATACCGGACGTGGCCTTGACGGCGGAGAATGTCTATGTCCGGGCCGACGGTTCGGATCAAACCGTGGGCGGCACCAGTTGCGCCGCGCCATTGTGGGCGGGATTTGCCGCACTGGTCAATCAACAGGCCGGAAGATTCGGAAAGCCGTCGATCGGCTTTGTCAATCCAGTCGTGTATGCGATGGGTTCTGCGTCCAATTACCCATTGTTTTTCCACGACATCACGACGGGTGATAATACCAGCAGCGGCAGCCCGAACAAATTCCATGCGGCACCGGGTTATGACCTGTGCACGGGCCTGGGCACACCGACCGGTCAGAAGCTGATTGATGCGTTTGTACCGCCGGTCATCGTGATGCTTCCCGTCAGTGCGACCGAAGGCGATGGCCTGCTCGCGGCTGCCGGCCAGGTCGTGTTGCCTGTCGCGCGGCCGACGAATGTGGTCGTTACCCTGAATTCGAGCGACCCGGCCCAGGTTTCGGTTCCGGCCAGTATCACGATCTCAGCCGGGCAAACCAACGGCATATTTGATTTGACGATTTTGGATGACGGAGTGTTGGATGGAACGCGAACCGCCACGGTCATGGCCTTGTTGCCCGGAGGGGAAACCAGCAGCGCGAGCATGTCCATCTTTGACAAGGAAACTGCCGTGCTGCAGGTTACCGTGCCCACCCCGGTTATCAAAGGCCAGGGTGCCGTGTGGGGAACGGTACAAGTCAGCGCTCCCGTGGCGGCCGATGTCTCCGTGACGCTGTCGTCCGACGCCACCAACCTGCTCCAAGTGCCGTCGTCTTTAATCATTCCCACCGGCCAGACCTCGGCCGTCTTCCAGACGACGATCTTGACGGATGGCCGGATCAACGGTGGACAAACCGTGACGGTTACCGCACACGTACAAAACTGGACTGGCGGCACGACCGCGGTCGCGGTGCAGGACAACTTGAACCTTACCGTCACGCTGCCGGCCAGCGCCTGGGAAAATGCCGGCGTGCTGACCAATGCCGGTTCCGTCAGCCTGGCAGGAACCTCGACGGTGAGCCGGGTGATATCCCTGATTTCAGACAAGCCGAACAAGCTGACGGTTCCACCCGCCGTGACGATTTTGGCCGGTTCGTTGTCCAATAATTTTAATGTGACGCTGGTGGACAATTCAGTTGCGGACGGCCACCAGACGGTAGTGGTGACCGCCGGCACACCGGGCTTCACGAACGGATCAGCCTCGATGTTGGTGCTCGATAATGAATCGCCGCCGCTGCCGGCAAATCCGCGGCCTGGAAATTTTGCGACCAATGTTCCGGCAAACACAAATTTAATGTGGAGTAACGGGGAGTTCCTGACCAATCAACTCATATTGAATGGAGATTTTGAAACCGGCACCCTCACCAATTGGGTTGAAACGGACGACACCGGCTACGGAGATTGGGTCATCAACAATGGAACATATCTTCCGCCCGGACCCGGAGGACAAGAGCCGCCGTTCGCCGGGAATTTCAGTGCCATTTCGGAGCAATCCGGGGGAGGTACCCGTACGCTTTACCAGGACATCACCATCCCTTCCGATGCCAGTGGGGCCACCTTGTCGTGGGTGGATCAGATTTGCAATTATGCTTCGGAGTACAATCCCAACGTCCAGTATTTCCACGTTGAAATTCGCGGAACCAACAACAGCCTTCTGAATATCGCCTTTACCACCAATCCGGGAGACCCGTTGACCAATAACTGGACGGCGCGCAGTTTCAATCTGTCCGCGTATATCGGGAAAACGATTCGCATCGCGTTTGTGGAGTCCGATGGTCTTTATTTTTTCAACGTGGGACTCGATAACATCCGGGTTGCAGCGATACGTCCCAGTCCGGGTCAGGAGGGCGTCATCACGAACGATGTTTATTTTGGCACCAATCCGACGCCGGGACCCGGGGAATTTCAAGGCGCCACGACCAATACTTCGTGGACCTTGTCGCTGCTGGCGCCACAAACGACCTATTACTGGCAAATCATCGCCCACCGGATCGGCTCAGCGGCCGGACCGGTGTGGCAATTTACCACGGCGGGGGTGGATCATTTCGTCTGGAGCAACATTCCCTCGCCGCAATGGGTGAACCAGCCATTCATTTCCACCATTACCGCAAAAGATGCGTTCAACTCGACCGTCACTAATTTCACCGGGACGGCTTCGATACAATGTGTCCCGGCCGGAGGCACCTCGGGAAACATCGAAGATTTTGAGTCCGGCAACTGGCCGAGCCCCGGCTGGGTGAGCGTAAGCGGAACCACGCTTGGAACCCTTTCGTCCACAAACGCCCACGATGGCGATTATGGCTTGAGTGATCCGGAGTGGATGTATCGGACGAATTTTTCGATTGGCAACAGTGGTGATGTTCTCTGGTGCTGGATACGACCCGGCAGCGGACGCGCCTACCTGGGATTTGACGCCTCCAGCAGCGGGTGCTGGGCCGTCGTGGTGGCTGCCGACACCGGCGAATTTTTACTGCAACAAGACCCGGACTACAGCGACTACATCGAGGTGGCGGGCGTCACCCAATCCTGGCAGGCAGGCAAATGGTATCGGGTAAAGGTCGAGTTCAATTCGGCTTCCAGCGTGACCTGCAATCTCTACGATTCGGATGGGACAACCCTGTTGAACAGCTTGAGTTACGCGGATGTTACCGGTCCGCCCGGGGGAGTGGCCATCCGATCCTTTGGCGGGTTCTCGCTGGACACGATCACTTCGGGTGAGCCGCGAGACAACGTGGCCTGTTCGCCGACCAACACCGGAAATTTTGCCGGTGGTATCTGGAGCGGCAGCCTCACTGTTCTACAACCGGCAACCAATGTCGAACTGCGCGCCGATGATGGCCAGCATCACCACGGTATCAGTAACCCGTTCGATTTGGTCTTCCTGAATGACCTGGCCATCACTCTGGTGGACTCACCGCACCCGGTTTCAGTAGGGGCGAATCTGACCTACTCGCTTATCGTGACCAATACCGGTCCAACGGCAGCCACCGGCGTGATGGTGACCAACCTCCTGCCTGCCAATATCACCTTTGTTTCAGCCACAGCATCTCAGGGAACCTGCACCCGGAGTGGCGGTCTGGTCACTGGCAACCTCGGCGTCGTTCCGGGCGGAACCAGTGCCGTCATCACCATCGTGGTCATTCCTCCGACAGTCGGAGTGACGCTGACCAATGTCGCGACGGTGACCCGGGGGGAAATCGACGGTTATCTTGGAAACAACACGGCTGCCGCGACGACGCTGGTGACTACTCCAACGATTTCCATCGCCGATGCATCGTGTCTGGAAGGCAATGCGGGGACCACAAATATGATCTTCCAGGTGACCCTGGCGGTGCCCGCCGGGCAGACCATCACGGCCAATTATGCCACGGCCGACGGCACGGCCCTCGCCGGCGCGGACTACCTGAGCACCAGCGGCCTCGTCACTTTCCCGCCCGGAACGACGAACCAGAACATTGCCGTAGCAGTGATCGGAAACACAATGGTGCAACCGAACAAGGCCTTCCTGGTAACCCTGAGTAATCCGATCAACGGGACGTTGAGTCGCAACCAGGCAGTGGGCACGATCATCAATGACGACGGTCTGCCGGGGCAACTGGATCATTTCCTGTGGAGCCCAATCGCTTCGTCGCAGCTGGTCGGCCAGCCCCTGGTTGCGACCATCACCGCGGTGGATTTTTACAACCTACCGGCTACCAACTTTACCGGTACGGTCCACTTGAGTGCCGCCGGCGGCCAGCCGTGCATTTTCCGGGCGGATTTTGAAAATGGGCTGCAGGGATTTACCATTAACAACGTCTTCGGGAGCGGCAACGGTCTATGGCACGTGAGCACCGGGCGCGGTTCGGATGCGGGACATAGCCCGGTGCACAGTCTCTATTACGGTCAAAACGAAGGTCCGGCCGGCGGCGGGAATTATGACAACGGCTCCATCAATGGCGGCACAATTACTTCACCCGCCATCACACTCCCGCCGGGTGTGGCAATGACACTGTCCTTCAACTACTTGATGGATGTTGAAATTTTGACCAACTTTGATCAGGCCTTCGTGGAAATCTCGACCAACCAGGGAGCCAGTTACGTCGTCGTCGCCAGCAAAGGCGCCGGGTTGACCAATTTGACTGGCGGACTTTGGGTTTCGAATTCTGTGCCACTGACCCAGTTTGCCGGCCAGACGATTTTGCTTCGATTCCGGTTCGACACGATCGATAACATCGAAAACGCGACCGAAGGGTGGTATCTCGACGACATTGTCATTCAAGGCAGCGGAAGTGTCGCACTGCCTCTCGTGCCCGACCAGACCGGCGCGTTCACCGCCGGCAGCTGGACAGGAACCGTCACGGTCCAACAGGCAGCCGCCAACGTGTTCCTGCTCGCGAATGACACTATTGGCCATAGCGGACTGGCCAATCCTTTCGATGTCACGTCTTCGGGTATACTGCCCGCGATCACCCTGCAACCCACGAATCAGCTGGTGGTTGAGGGCCAGACGACGCTGTTCCAGGTGGGCGCGAACGGTACCCAGCCGTTGAGTTATCACTGGACGTTTAACCACACAAACATAGCGGACGCGACCAACGCCTCGTTGATCCTGCCGGGTGTGCACCCGGATGCGGTGGGGACTTACGCCGTTTGGGTGACCAATCTTTACGGCTCAACCCTCAGTTCCAACGCCACCTTGACTGTAATTGTGCCGGTGACCAATTGTGTTACGGCGTCTTCGGGCCTGGTCAGTTGGTGGTCGGCAGAAGGCAATGCCTACGACGCCGTTGGCACCAACAACGGTGTTGTGGTTGGCAGTGTCGGTTATACCAACGGCGAGGCGGGACAGGCGTTCCAGTTTGATGGCGCCGGCGGTTATATTTCAATTCCGGCATCCGCCAGCCTGAACATTGGAACCGGCAGCGGTGTTACGGTTGAAGGCTGGATCCAACCCAATGATCCCGGCCAAATCGCGATGTCGGTGGTGGGATGGGAATCTTCTCTGGTTGAGGGTCTCCAAATGTGGATTGGCGGGTCCGGCCTCGGGCTGTGTGCGAATGTCAAAGATACTTCCGGTAACAACCATGCGTTTTCCTCGAGCCCGGGTTTAATCAGCACGAATTATTTTCAGCACGTGGCGCTGACTTACGACCGGAATTCCGGCACAGCTTTGCTTTATGTCAATGGTGCGCAGGTGGCATCTACGAACCTGGGGAGTATTACCCCGCAAACGGCTTACCCATTGTACCTTGGCCGGCTGACCACTGCGGGTGGACCTTACCAGGGATTAATGGATGAAATCAGCGTGTACAACCGGGCCCTTTACTCGAACGAGATTGCAGCCATATACAACGCGGGCAGCTACGGTAAATGCACACCGGATCCGTTGATGATTGACGCCCAACCAAACCCCCGGGCAGTGCTGCCGGGATGTTATGCTCTGTTTGGCGTCCAGGCTGAAGGCAGTGGACCCCTCTCGTATCAGTGGCGGAAGGATGGGGTGGTCTTGACCATTCAGACCAACAGCACCCTGCTCTTGACCAACGTTCAATCCTATGATTTCGGCTATTACAGCGTGGTGGTTTCGGATGCCTTTGGCTCGGTTACCAGTTCGCCGGCCATGTTGTCCCTGGGACATCCCCCGGTGGCCCACCCGGATGTCATTGAACGCTTTGCTGCCGGTGGCGTCCGGATTGACGCGTCCAATCTGGTGACCAACGACACTGATGCCGATGGAGATGCCTTGAGGGTGATTGAGGTCAGCCCCAGCGGCTCGGCCGGGGGCGTGGTGGGTTTAACCAACAACTGGATTTATTATGAGCCGCCCGCAGGCGGGAGCAACACGGACACATTCACTTATATCGTGGACGATGGAGGGTGTGGCACGGACGTGGGCACGGTCACGGTCCAGGTCAAACCCGACAACCTGCAACCCCAGAACTTCGCCGGGGACAATCCTGGTGACGGTTCGGCATTGGTGAGATTTGATGGAATTCCCGGAGCGACCTACCGGATACTTTACACCGACAGCCTGACGGCTCCAAATTGGCAGACCTTGACTGATTTGACTGCTGATAGTTTCGGCGTATGCCAGTTCCTGGATTGGTCGCCGACAAATGCGCCGGCCAGATTTTACCGGGCGGTCAGGCCTTAGGCCGGGGGACATGGTGCCAGCCGGGCCGACGCCGGTTCAGGTCAATTGAAGGCAGACCGCCGGTCGCGCAACGTTTGCCGGTTGAATCGGGCGTTCGCCGGGCCCATCGCCGTGCGATATGACTTCACAAAACCGCCGCCGGGCGCTATTCAGTTTCCCATGATTGATTTCCCGCTGCCGAAGCGTCATGGTACCGGCCCGCGTTTAACGATGACAACCTGGCAGGGCCGGGCAGAAAAATGAAAATCAGTATCATCATCCCGTTTTACAACGAAGAAGAAAACGTTGGATCGGTGCTGGAGGAGGCGCGCCGGACCAATCCGGAAGCGGAAATCATTGCCGTCAATGATGGCAGCAACGACCGGACCGAAGCGATCATCCGGCAGTACCCGGATGTCCGGTTGATTTCCCACCGAGGCCGTCTGGGTCAAAGCGCCGCGCTCTACACCGGGTTAACAGCAGCCCAAGGGGATGTTTGCGTGATGATGGACGGAGATGGTCAGAGTGACCCGGCCGATATTCCCAATCTGGTTTCACAACTGGATCGTGCCGATCTGGTCTGCGGTTACCGGCGGGTCCGGCAGGATACCTGGTCCCGCCGGATTGCCTCGCGGATAGCCAATTCCATCCGCCGAATGGTCTTGCACGACGGCGTGCGCGACACGGGTTGCACCTTAAAGGCGATGAAAAAAGCGGACATGCGCCTTTTGCTTCCGTTCAATGGCTTGCACCGTTTCATTCCGGTCTTGTTCAACCATGCGGGTTTGCGGATTGTTGAAGTCCCCGTCAACCATCGCCCCCGCAAGGGTGGCAAAACCAAGTATGGCAACCTGGAACGGGCCCTGCGCGGATTCTATGATTTGATCGGTGTGCGCTGGCTGCTGGCCCGCAGGATTGCTTGGCCGAAGGAGAGTGACCCTCGCCGGAAATAAGCTGTGTCCGGGAGGCTGTAAGTTATTTGTCCCGGGTGGCCGATGGCGATGAGACGGCGACGTTTTTTTCGTTTTCAAAAGTTGTCCGCGCTATTCAGTTTTCAATGCCTGGTTTCCCGCTACACTGTCGCCAATGCACTGGCTGCAAACGATTGATACGGCCCTGTTCCGCTTTATCAACGGTTCGTTAAGCAACCCGTTCTTCGACTGGCTCATGCCGAGCATGAGCGGGGGCAACGGCGTCATGCGCTGGTTCATTCTGCTCACGGTCATCGCTTTTGGAAGCACGCTCTGTTTTGGGCGCGCCCGGGCTCGGATTTGTGTTTTAACCATGGCCTTCGTTGTCGGGTTGGGCGATCCGCTCGTCGTCAATACCATCAAACATCTGGTCGCACGTCCGCGCCCGTGCATCGTGCTGCCCGGAGTGATCGAACGATTGGGTTGTACTGCTTCCGGCAGCATGCCGTCCGCTCATGCGGCAAACTGGTTCGCCATGACCATGGTGATGTTCCTTTTCTATCGCCGTAGTCTTTGGATCATGCTGCCGCTGGCGCTGACGGTGTCGTTTTCACGCGTGTATAACGGTGTGCATTACCCGGGCGACGTCCTGGCCGGCATGATTCTGGGAGCGGGCTATGCCGCTGCCGGGGTGGTGGCGTTACAAACCATCTGGAATTGGGCCGGTAAAAAATGGTTTCCGCTCTGGCACAACCAGATGCCGTCCTTACTGAAGGCAGAAGGCGGAAGGCAGAAGGCAGAACCGGACACCCAAAGTTCTGCCAAGCCATCAACTACTGACTCCCACTGGTTGCGCCTCGGCTATCTGATGGTTGGGGTCCTGTTGATCGTGAACTGGGTTTACCTTGCCAGCCGCACCATCCAGCTCAGCCCGGACGAAGCCTATCAATGGGTCTGGTCCAAACACCTGGCCCTGTCGTATTACAGCAAGCCCCCGGGTATCGCCTTCATTCAATTCGTCAGCACCTCGCTGTTCGGCGATAACGAATTTGGCGTCCGGTTCTTTTCGCCGCTGTTCGCGGCGATTGTAAGCGTGATGGTCCTGCGCTTTCTAGCGCGTGAAATCGGCGCGCGCCCGGCGTTCTGGTTGCTGCTCGTCCTGGCCGCCACGCCGTTGCTCGGCGTCGGGGCGATATTAATGACGATTGATTCCCCGCTGGTGCTCTGTTGGACGTGGGCGTTGGTTGCCGGCTGGCGCGCCGTGCAGCCGGACGCACGTGCGCGCCATTGGCTGGTCGTGGGGTTGGCCATGGGTCTTGGGTTCCTTTGCAAGTACAGCGCCCTCTATCAGATCGTGTGTTGGGTCATTTTCTTCGCGCTTTGGCCGCCGGCGCGCGTTCAATTGCGGCGACCCGGCCCCTGGCTGGCCTGGCTGATGGTTCTGATTTGCACAATACCGGTCGTTCTTTGGAATGGGCGGCACGGATGGGTTACCCTCCATCATGTCGCCGGCAATGCGGGGCTCAATGCCCACTGGCAGCCGACCTTGCGTCACTTCTGGGATTTTACCGGTCAGGAACTGTTCCTGTTGAATCCAATTTTTTTCCTCGGCGCACTTTGGGCCATGATCGGCTTTTGGAAATTCCCCCGGCCTGAAAAATCGGGGTTGTGGTTGTATTTTTTTTGCATGGGCGCGCCCGTCTTCCTGGGGCACTGGCTTTACTCGTTTCACTCTCACGTCCTGCCGAACTGGGTGGCGCCCGCGGTGGTGCCGATGTTTTGCCTGATGGCGGCTTATTGGAATGAACGGCGCCGCCTCGTCCGGCCGTTTTTGGCCTTCGGCCTCGTCCTCGGTTTTTTTGCCCTGGCCATCCTGCACCAGGGCAAGCTGGTGGATAAAATCACCGGCCAGATGTTGCCCGGTGAAATCGACCCCGTACGCCGGGTGCAGGCCTGGAAACAGGCAGCGGCGCTGGTCGAAGCCGAACGCGAAAAATTGCAGCAGTCCGGCAAACCCGCGTTCATTATATGCGGTCACTACGGCATCACCGGGTTGTGTTCGTTCTATATTCCTCAGGCCAAAGCGGCAATCTCCTCGGAGCCGCTCGTCTATGCCATGGATTCGGATACACCCCAAAATCAATTCTATTTCTGGCCGGAATACAATTACACGGAACATCGCCGGGGCCAGAACGCCATTTTTGTCAGCGAAGTGGACCGGTATCCCTTGGAACATGGCTGGTTCTGGAAATGGCTGAAACATCAGCCGATTCAGTTTGCCAAAATTCCGCCACCCGCACCCACGCCGGAGAAGCTCCTGGGGCAGTTTGAATCCGTCACCGATCTGGGCGTGCGCGATGTCGAGTTCGACGGCCGCGTGTTGCATCGCGTGCACCTCTGGGCGTGCTACGATTTGAAATGAGAACTGAGCAGGGCGAGTTGAAAAGAGCCGACGACGAACCGGTGACCGCGCCAATGACGACTTCCGCCTCGTTCTCGTCCTCGATACTGTTGCGGGTTCAGGACTACGATCTGGCCGCCACGCTGGATTCCGGCCAGTCCTTCCGCTGGCGGGAAAGCCACGGCGGCTGGAACGGCGTCATTGGCGAACATTGGGTGCAGCTGACTCAGGTCCCCGAAGGTATCCGCGCCGAAGTCGCCGCCGCGATAGGGAACTGGGATTGGCTCCGGGATTTCCTGCAAACGGAAATGGAACTGGCCGCCATCCTTAAAACTTTTCCCGATGACGCCCCGATGCGCGCGGCGGTTGCCGCCTGTTACGGACTGCGTGTGTTGCGCCAGGATCCGTGGGAATGCCTGGCGTCCTTCATCCTTTCATCCACCAAACAGATTGTCCAAATCCGGCAAATCATTGCACTGCTTTGCGAGCGTTTCGGTGAACCGGTGGCTGTACCCGCCGGCGAACCACGCGCCTTTGCTTTTCCGTCGTTGGAAAAGATCGCCATCGCTGCCGAGGCCGACCTGCGGGCGTGCAAAATGGGCTTTCGCGCGCCGCATCTGCTGGCCGCCGCCCGGCAAATCGCCGATGGCCGGCTTGATTTGAAGCAGCTGCGCGACCTACCGCTGGCCGAGGCGCGTGCCGAATTGATTAAGCTCAGCGGCGTGGGCGGCAAGATCGCCGATTGTGTTTTGCTTTTCGCCTGCGGTTTCGCCGCCGCGTTTCCGGTGGATGTCTGGGTGAACCGCGCTTTGTGCCAGCTTTATTTCCCGCGCCGTCGTGTCACCGCCAAACGCCTGCATCGGTTCACCGCGACGCATTTCGGGCCGCAAGCGGGCTATGCCCAGCAATATCTTTTCCATTACATGCGGACCAAAATGAATTATTCTCGCGCTAAAATCGCAAAACGCGCGACCCAAAATGAAAATTGAAGTCATCCTGACGCCGGCGGAGTTGCCCGGCCTGAAACAACGCGATTTGAGCGATACGGCGTGCGTCGTGTTCGATGTGCTGCGCGCCACCAGCAGCTTCGTGACCGCGTTACGCCACGGTGCGAAGGCCGTTGTACCCGTCAGTGAAATCTCCGAGGCGCTGGCGTGGCGGCAAAAACAGCCCGACGTGTTGCTGGGCGGCGAACGGGATGGCGTGAGAATTCGTGCTGCGCAGACCGGTGGCGTGGATTTTGACCTCGGCAATTCGCCGCGTGAATACACGCCGGAAAAAGTCCGCGGCAAAACCATTGTTTCCACCACGACCAACGGCACGCGGGCGTTGCGCGCCGGGGCCGGCGCAAAAACGGTTGTGGCCGCGTCCTTTTTGAACCTGTCGGCCACGGCCGGGTTCCTGCGACAACTATCGCCGGCGCACGTCGTGCTCGTGTGTGCCGGTACGCGGGAGAACACGGCGCTCGAGGATGTGCTGGCCGCGGGCGCGTTGTGTGAAATGTTGGAGGCAGGGTCATCGCGCCGCGATGATCGGACGGCGCAGCGCGCCGTCCCTGCCCGGTTCTCTGATTCCACAGAAATTGCCCGGCGCACCTACGCGCAGGCCAAAGCCGATCTCGCAGCTGCGGTTGCCACGTCCGAAAATGCGCGTCGGTTGCTGGCGATTCCTGAATTGCGCAATGACGTCTCGTTTTGCCTGCAACACGACCTGTTTCCACTGGTAGCCAGATTGGAGGCCGATGGCGCCATTCGGAGTTAAGCATTGAAAATGATCCGGCCTTGTACACTTTCTGACGTTCCAGAGATTTTTGCCATCGTCAACGATGCCGCCCGGGCTTATCAGGGCGTGATTCCTGCCGACCGCTGGCACGAACCGTACATGCCGTTGGAAGAATTGAAGGACGAAATCGCAGCAGGCGTCAGGTTTTGGGGTTACGAGGAAGATCAACAGCTCATCGGCATCATGGGCATGCAACCGGTCAGGGATGTCACGTTGATCCGGCACGCCTACGTTACAACGGCGATGCGCCATCGTGGCGTTGGCGGGCAACTGCTCACTCATTTATTGAAACGGATCGACGGCAAAATCCTCGTCGGCACCTGGCAGGCGGCCGATTGGGCGGTCCAGTTTTACGAGAAGCACGGATTCCGACGGGTCAGCGATGAGGAGAAGAACCGCTTGTTGGGCACATACTGGCAAATCCCTGAGCGCCAAATTGAAACCTCCGTCGTGCTGACCTATCACCGGCCTCATGCCTCAACGGGCAAAGGACAAAACCCGCCCGGCCACGGCCATGGAATATAACTTGCTAATAATGCGATTAGATAATTATGCATAACCTGATGGACATTAACGAAATGATGCATAAACCTTGAGCATTATGGGTCCGTCCAATATCCCCACTGTTCCGGGTGCCTGGTACATTCGGGTGCTGCAAAAACCCGTCACCTCCATCAGCCTCGCCGCCTTTTGCCTGCTCCTCGATTTTTCGGTGGGGCCATACATTGCGTTTCCGATCACGTATATCGTTCCGGTCGCGGTTTCCGCCTGGTTCTGTCGTTCGTATTACGCCTATTTCCTGGCGATCGTCCAGCCGCTGATTCGTCTGACTTTTCCCTTCAGTTGGCATGCGCCCTGGAGTCTCAACGCCGCGGTCATCAATACCGGCATTCGCGTCATCGTCCTGGTGCTGTTGGCCTATTTGATCAGCCGGACCGCCCGGCAGACCCGGCAACTGGCCCGACGGGTCAATTTGCTGGAGGGTATTCTGCCGATTTGCAGTCTGTGTAAAAAAATCCGCGACCAACATGACAACTGGCAGCCGGTGGAAGTGTATGTCTCAAACCGCTCGGAAGCCCTGTTCAGCCACAGCCTTTGTCCCGACTGCTTGAAACGCGATTATAAACAGGTTTATACCAACGGCCAGAAGCCCGGCGAGGGTTAAGTCCGTTTCACCGGACATTCCGGTTGTTGAGCTCAGACCACGAACTCCAGTTCCTGCCGGTGCGGTATCAGTCCGCGATCGAAGGCCTGTCCCAGAAACCGGCGGATGGATTCCCGGCCCCGTTCGCCGTAATCCAATGTCCAGTGATTCACATACATGCCGACGAATTTATCGGCGAGGTCCCGGCCCATGTCGCGCGCGTATTGCAGCGCGTGTTGCACCGCCTCGGCGCGGTGATCCAGGCTGAACTGAATGCTCGCGGATAAAATCCCGGCAATGGTTTTGCGCATGTCCGGCGGAAACTTTTTGTGGATGACATTGCCGCCCAGCGGCAGCGGCAGGCCGTCATTTTCCTTTCCCCACCAGACCCCGAGGTCTTCGCAGACCACCAGCCCTTCCTTCTGATAGGTCAATTGGCCCTCATGGATGATGAGGCCGACGTCGGCCGCGCCGGAACGGACGGCTTTAAAAATCTGGTCGAACGGTACCACGACGTAATTGAATTCCTTCGCGCTTTTGCCCAGCCAGAGCTGCAAAGCCAGGAAGGCGCTGGTCATGGTCCCTGGCACCACGATTTTTTTGCCGGCGATTTCGGTCCTGGAAAACTTTTGTTTGGCCACGAGCATCGGGCCATAGCCGTCGCCCATGCTCGCGCCGCTGGGCAACAACGCGTATTGCCCGCTTACATAAGCGTACGCGTGGAGACTGATGGCGGAGATGTCGAGCTCGCCGCGCGTGGCGCGTTCGTTCAGCGTCTGGATATCCTGCAAAATATGCTCGAAACGAAAGCCCTGCGTCGGGATCAAATCCTTCGCCAGCGCGTAAAACATGAACGCATCATCGGGATCGGGCGAGTGACCCAGCGTCAACGTCGTTGGTTGCATCGGCGGAAGCTAATTCAAACGGCGCGAGCTGTCACGACGAGATGGTTTGGAGTGGTGGTCACTTTCATTGGTAGGGACGCGTCGCCGACGCGTCCGGACGGCTCGGCAAGCCGTCCCTACCCTCGCAACAGCCCACCATCAGATTTTATAGTGGTGATACTGAAAACACACAGCGGGGCGGGCGCTCGTATGAGCTGCCCGCCCCGCCAACCTATGTCACCACCCGGTTTTTTTCAGGTTCCGAACCTGGCCGGTTCCATCCTTCTGATTAATCCCCGGTTCCCATTTCACGCACCCGCGCACTGCCCGGCCCGGCCGCAGCCAAACTTCACCTCCTGTTTCGCAATTTGGTTTGCGGGCAGACCTGACAGGCGCGCGTCGTGTTCCTCCACAACAAACCACCCTTGCCCCACCCATCCAAATAACCGTTTCCTCACGTTCCCCCGCGGCTGCCCAAGCCTCCTCACGAACATCATGCATCGGACAGCCACTGGTTCCACCGTCGCGCTCCTCTTAGCACCGGGCGTGCCGTCGGAAAAATTTCACGAGTTTTTGTGAAAACCCTTGGAATTTTGCAGACACGATTCTGCGGCAGGGAAAAACTGCTGTTGGTTTTTTCTCAGCCTGACCAAAAGGCATCGCCGGTCGCGACGAATTCACGCTTTCA
>CAVPTH010000016.1:0-90327 GCA_963708525.1 uncultured Verrucomicrobiae bacterium
CCCCCTCCGTCGGCACCATCTGAATCAACTACTTTTTCCCTCCGCCATTAAATGCGTTTGAAATACCCCCGCGGCCGGGGCTCACGTAAAGCCAGACTAATGGCTTTCTTCGCACTTGGGCTTTTAAGTTCCTTGGTTTCCCGGCGCGCAACCCGTGCAACGAAAATCCCCCCACTCTAAACCGGTTCAATCGTCGTCAGCCCGTAATTTTGCAGGTCTGCGCGAACAGTTCCGTCTCCATTATGCCTGAAGCCTGGAAGTAAGATCAGTTCGTAAAAAAACCGGGGCTCGATCCGTTCTTGAATCGAGCCCCGGCAACTCACAAACAATGAAGTCTTATTTCCGACGGCGCAAAAATAGCAGGCCAGCCGATCCCAATCCGATAAGCGCCAGGGTGGATGGCTCAGGGGCCGGCGAAATCGTGATGCCACTGATTTCGAAATTGTTGGCCGTATCATCCAGCCCGCTGGAAACGTTATTGTATAACTGAAACTGAATCCAATCGATTGGCCCGCCGTTCGCCAATGTTCCAACCTGTGTGTAGGGGCCCGCCGAGCCACCCAGCGGCGTCAGGGTAAGAGAGTACGCGGTCGCCGAGGTCAAGGTGAAATCAACTTTCATTCCCGCTATTGACGTGTCGGTGTTAACAAGGGTGGTGTCGGTATTTCCGGCTAGATCACTGACGGTCCATCGGCCGTAATTAAAGTATTCGAAGTGATAGGCCTGCACTTGATTAAGGCCCGTGTCGCCAGAAGGATTATTGCCAGGGCCGCCAGGGTAAATGTTATTGTTGCCTGAATTAAAACTGATCGTCCAGCCTCTGAAAAATTTTGTTGTCGATGGATTTTGTACCACAGTTTCCAACGTCTGACCGACCTGCAATCCGCCGGGCTCAGTAATGGCACGCCCGGCGTTGGCGAGACCGCCGGAGGGAGGCAGGTTGAACAACGTCCAAGATGTCCCCAAAGACGACGAACTGCTGATCCCCTGTTGGCCGCTCGTAGTGAAACTATTATCAGGGGCTTGAGTACCATCGAAGCTCCAGGCTCCGAAGCCGAAGCCGCCGTTTTGCCCGGCGGCCCATCCACCGGCGTATGCGGGATCGGTTGCGTAGTCGGCGGCGACTTGTGCCGAGGCGATGCTCGTCAGCATTGCCGCTGCTCCTGATAATGCGCACGCAGCCGCGCCTTGAGTGAGTCTAAAATGGCTTCTCATACGATATTCCTAACAGGTGGGTTAATTCTTAGTGTTTAGTTCTGTTCTGATTTTCAACGGGACACAGGCTTTATATCAAAAACTGATTGATTAGGATATAGCTCAATCGGACTACAAGTAGAAAGCAGACACACCCGGGCGCAACGTGAAGTCTACAAGGCATTTCCGCCAAAAATCCCAGGCTCCTTCCCGCCGTGAACGTGATTAGCGGTACTTGAAATCGTTCAGAAAGCGCTCAAGACCGGGCATATACGGCTCGAGATACTTCTGGTAATTCCGCCAGCGGCCGACCGCCGTTCGGTAAAGCGGCTTTTTCACATCGGCATGGGACGGTGAATTCACCCGCTTTGTACTCGCATGCTCGTAAAATTTTAGCACGTTATCCTCAAACCCAACGCCAAGAAATTCCAGCACTGACCGGGCCGCGGATGGAAGATCGTCCACCATCTCTTCGTAACGGACATCCAGTCCATTGATTCCCCATGCGCGGTTGCATCTCCAGCCAGAATCCCATCACATTGGCATATTGGTTCACCGTCCCTTCAAGGCTAAGGTAGGCGGAACTGATCGGCGTGAGCGGAAGGGCCTGCATGAAGCAACTCATGACCACGTCGCGCGGGTCACGCAGGGCGATGATGAATTTTGTCTCGGGGAAGACGCGCACCACCATGGGGATCATCAAGTTCAATGCCGGATTTTTATCCACCAGCAACCGGCCGTCGATTTTCTGACGAAGGAACAGCTCGACGCAGTGGAAATAGTTTTCACGTGCATGACCGACGATGCTGGGTGGAACTGAATCGAGCGCCTGCAGGATGCTTGTTCCCTCCGGAAAATCGCGAATGAGAGGCAGGTAGGCATCATCGTGCATCATCTTGGTCTCTTCGGCGCTGATGATGTCACTGTGCGCATCGAGCACCTGTTCGAGGAGGGTCGTGCCGGAACGCGGATGACCGCAGAGCAACGCGATGCGCCGGAGCGGCATTAAGCTTGGTGGCGTCGGCGCGCCAGCGGTCGAGGACTGCGGTGGTGACGGTCTGCTCCATTTCCTTGGCACGGTTTTGCATATGCTGCAGTGTGGCAGCATGCGGTGCCGCATGGGCGCGAAGAATGGCTTTCGCTTCCAGCAACGCAACCATGGCCTCGTCGTAGCGGCCCTCGCTGTCCAGAATGCCGGCCAGTTCGTATGACGCACGCATGCGCACCTGTGGGACGGAAGCAGGATTCGTCAGCAAATCGCGAAGGAGCGACCCGGCTTCCTGGGTTTTGCCACGCAATCGCCGGAGCGCCGCATCCTCGAATAGTACCCGCGGCTCCTTTCGATCAATCTGCGACGCGCGCGCGATGATTTCGGCAGCCTCATCCATGCGCTTGTCGCGCATGTAAATATCCGCCAGCGTGGTCAGCGCGCCGACAGAAACGCCCTTCTTCTGACTGGCACGCTCAAGAAAGTCGAGCGCCATCTCGATATTGCCGAATTCCATGCAAACCCGCCCCGCCTCCTCGAGGGTACGGGCGCGGCTCTGTGAAATCTGCACTGCTTTCTCGATGTAACGCCCGGCAGCGGGATAGTCGTAACGCCGCCCGTAAGCACGAGCGAGGTCGAGGAGGAGCAGCGGATTGAATGGTTCTTTTCGGGTCGCCTGCTCAATCAAGCTGATACTCTTCTGATAATCTTGCAATCCCCATGCCTCCTCGGCTTCCCGGTAGAGTCGCTGAATCACCGGGTTTGGCTTATTTTGGTGCGGGCGGTTCATGACTGTAAAAACGGTTCTTGATTCTTGAGGTCGGTGGTGGAAATGTCTACCAGATTTTGCCTTTCGAAACCGGTCGGTTGCTGGCGAATTGGAATCGTTCCAAGTCCTTTCAACGGCTCTGGTCGTCACCGCCAAACTCTCTGGCTTGGCGCCAGGTTGAAAAATGAATCGTCCATTAATGTCGAATCACATCCGAGTCACGACCGTCTGCCTGTTGTTGTCGCTATGCGGCACCTTCGCGGCGAACTTTCCCACCAATCTGGTCAACGGCACTTTTGAGGACGGGTTGCAGGGGTGGCAGGCGAAAGGCGACGTCAAGCTGGAGACGGCCGGGCCGATGGAAGGCAAGACTTCGCTGCGCCTCGGTCCGGGTGCGGGTTCTGTTTCCCAGCGTGTGCACATCGGCAATGGCGATCATCTCTGGGTCTCGGTCGCCGTCCAATCAGAACCTGCAAACACCGCAATTTTGACCGTGCGTTATTTGGATGAGAAGGGGCACGAATTGATGCGGCTGAATTCCGCAACTGACATTAAACCCGGCGACAAAGTGAAACCGGGAACGATTGGTTTTTACATGAAAGAGCATCCGCTCACCGCCGATGTCGAGGTAATGATTTCCAAGGACAAGGCGACCGGCTATGTCTTGGCGGATCAAGTCGAGTTTGCGGCATCGCATGACAATGCACCGGAACTCAAGCCAGCCTGTGATCTCGACCAATATCTGCAGCCGTTCTGGCAAGGCAAAACGGTCTATAACGAAACGGTGCTGATGTTTTCCGAAAACGGGCAGCCCGCAACCGGCCAGCTGATGTTCGAGCCAGTGCGGATCATCTCGGTTAAAAATTACGGCCTCACAACAAATTATGCCGAAGGAACGGACTACACCATTAACGGGCGTAAAATTATTTGCACTCCTGTGTCTCGCATGGCGCAAGTAAAGGACACGGACTTGAAAAAAGGCGAGTTTAACTGGAACGAAATGACCGGGCGGCAGGCCGTGGTGACCTACGAACATGACGGTGCCTGGACCGGCCCGATACCGGGTTATTTTGGCGACAGCCTGCCCAGCACGATGCAGAAACTCCGCGCTCATGCGCCGTTGCGGGTGGTGGCCTACGGCGACAGCATCACACACGGAATCGGCGTCAGCCGGCTGATGCACATCCCACCTTACATGCCGCCATATCCGGAACTGTTCACCGGCCGGCTGGAACAAATTTATCATGATGATGCCATCCAACTTTTCAATTCGGCCCAGAGCGGCGCCACTTCTGATTGGGGCGCACGGTTGTCCGGGCGCATGGTGGCGTCGTTATATCCGGATCTTGTAATAATCGCCTTTGGTCAGAATGATTTCTGGGGTACTCCGGCGGACACATTCGCAAACAACATTTCCAATATCATCGATACCGTGCGCGCGAATAAATCCCCGTGCGGAATTCTTGCTGGTCTCCACTTTGCGCTTTGATCCCGCCTATACCGCCAATGCTGAATACTGGAAATTGGTTGGCGAGTATGCAGCAAAGCTGAAGGCGATGGCCGGTCCGGGAGTGCAATTCGTGGATATGACCGCCATCAGCGAGGCGGTTTACGCGGCAAAAAAGCCGAAGGACTGTTTGAATGATCCGCTTCATCCGAATGATTTTCTTGCTCGATGGTATGCCCAAAGTCTGGTGGCGGCATTAGATCCGGTTTCCGGCCAGGCCGCCGAGGCCGGCGGCAAGTAAGGATTCGCGATCAAACGGTTGGCTGCCCAGACCGTCACGGCCTCGGCTCAATTGGACTATTGATTCTCAAGCGATGAATCTGATTCACTGGCTTTGTTGCGAGCGATGATCTTCCATGACAAACATTTTCAGAACCGCCAAAGGGTTGCGTTGAGCGTGGGAATCATCGTGATTACAGCGAGCCTGCTGATGCCAGGTCTTTTGTATGGCGAATCGGCTACGAACGAATCGTTTTCCCTTCAACAAGACGGGGGAATCTCATGGCTGACCAGACCCAACGGGGAGCGATTTTTTTCGCTGGGTGTTTGCGTCGTCAACCAGGGTGCCTCGCGCGAAGGGTTTAATTTAACAAATCCCGGATATGCTGCGTTCCAGCATTACGAAAATTCAAACCGTTGGGCTGAGGCCACACTGCAGCGGCTTAAGTCCTGGAAATTCACCACGGTCGGCGGTTGGAGCGACTATCCGGCTTTGATGCAATGCCACGATGCGGACGTGGCTTTCATTCCGGTTCTGGCAGTCGGGATGTCATGCGGTGTGCCGTGGCTGGACATGTGGGACACAAATATCATTGCTCAGATGAACAAAATAGCCCGGGACCAGATTCTGCCCCTGCATGGCGATCCCCGCGTCCTCGGTTATTATAGCGACAACGAAATGGGTTGGTGGAATGCGACGCTTTTCAAGATGACCCTGGAGCAGGTACCCACGAGTGGTCAGCGGCAGAAGTTGTTGCAACTTCTCCGCGAGACTTACCACAACAACTGGTCGGAATTGCTCAAAGATTTCGAGCCGGAAGCAGCCAGCAGTTTTGAGGAGCTCGACCAGCACGGGATGCTTTACCTTCGTCCCGGCAGTGATGGCATCCGCACTTACCGTCGTTTTCTTACCCTGATGGCCGAACGTTATTATTTGCTCATGCGCGAAATCATCCACGCCTATGACCCGCGCGGATTGATATTGGGCGACCGTTATCAATCATTTTATTATCCGGAAGTGGCGCGGGCTTCGGCGGCGTACGTGGATGCGGATTCCAGCAATCTCAACGCCGCCTGGAACGACGGCACGTTTCCCCGATTCTATCTCGACACGCTGCATGCTTTGAGCGGCCGGCCGGTCATCGTCAGCGAATTTTATATGGCGGCGCAACAAAACCGTAGCGGCGACAAGAATGATGCCAGCACATTCCCGACCGTGACCACGCAAAAGGAACGCGCCGCGGGATTCCGCAACACTCTGCTGGCGCTATTGCGAACACCCTGTGTGGTCGGGGCAGACTGGTTTCAATATTATGACGAGCCGGCACACGGGCGCAGCGACGGCGAAGATTACAACTTCGGGTTGGTGGACATTCACGACCAGCCTTATGAACCACTCACGTCGCAGGCGCAGGCACTTGACCTGGTGGCGATTAAAAGCGGGAAGCATCCTGCGCGCCCCGAGGCATCGCTCGGCGTGCCGCCCGCTCCGCGGAATCCGCTTGGTAACTTTACAATCAGGCTTGCGCTCAAGGATTGGGATCGCGAGCGCGGATTCGTGAAACCGATTTCGGAATTTCCCGTCGCGGACTTGTACATTTGCTGGAATGAGAAGGCGATTTATCTTGGGCTTTATGCGCAGGACATCGTCGAGGAAAATTATTATCGAAACAAGATCGTGCCCGAAATTGACCGGGCCAGCTGGATCGTCTCCCTCGGCGAAACCAACATGCCGATACATGTCCGCCTCGGTCCCGGTGGGCCGCCGATTTGTGATGAACCCGGTGTGCGCATCGTCAATTTGTCCGGCGATTACATGAACACACGAAACATCGCCGCCATGGAGCTGCCCGCGAAATTGTTTGGAAAAGAGCGGTTCAAAGCGGGCGACATGATTCAATTTGATTCCGAGTTTTTCACGCATTGCCGGGCGGATCGCGTTGAATGGAAAGGCAGGTTCACTTTGCAGCATTGAAAATCCAATGCTACGAAAACCCGTTCAGCGTGCTTCGATGGCGGTGGTGGCAGATTTGAGACCCGGTGAGTCCGCCTGAATTGCAATCGGGCCATGAGTGCGGGCCGATTGGATAATGGCAAGGCATAAACCATTGAACGCGCTCCGCTGTTTGCCCTTGTCCGGTTCATGGCAACGGGGATCGCCATTGCCCACCCCGATCAGTTGGCCCGGGCCGGTTACAGTAAAAGTCACCAAATTGGTCGCCACGGGGACGATGCGCCGCTGATCATCCACAATCTTCACGGCGACGAGCGAAACGTCCGCGCCATCGGCAGCAATGCTTGTCCGGTCAGGTTCGAGCACGATGGCCGCGGGTGTGTCGGCGGTTTCAACGGTGCATTCGATCGCCTTTCCGTTACGCTTGCCTTTGGCGACCAATTTTCCGGGAGCGTATTTCACCTTCCATTCCAGATGGCTGTTAGGCTTCATCGCTTGCGCGCCCAGGGAAATTCCATTCAGGAACAACTCGACCGTTTCGCAATTGCTGTAGACCCACACGGGAATTTCCTCGCCCTCGTGGCCAGGCCAGTTCCAATGCGGAAACAAGTGCAGCATCGGTTGATCGCTCCAGCAGGATTGGTAGTAATAGTAAGCGTCTTTGGGAAAGCCGCACGTATCCATGATTCCGTACTGGGTACTGATGGCGGGCCACCCG
This sequence comes from uncultured Verrucomicrobiae bacterium, assembly GCA_963708525.1. GTDB lineage: Bacteria > Verrucomicrobiota > Verrucomicrobiia > Limisphaerales > UBA11358 > UBA11358. The sequence continues at coordinate 7,350 of CAVPTH010000016.1, forward strand.
AACGGAGTCGGCTCACCCCGATAATCAAAGCCACACCATACAAAACCGCCCGCCATCCAAGGTCGTTCGGCGATCGCATTCCATGCCACTTCATCGGTCTCCGCCCAATCGGGCGCATTTACATCATAGGCCGCCAGCTGGCAAAGCTCGGGATTTCCTTCGTAACGGGACCTGTCCTTCGCTACCGTGAACGGTTCACGGGCATAGACGCCACGCGTGCCGACTGCCGCCGCGATTTCTGTCGCGACTAAAGGCTTTTTCGGAAACTCATCATGCACTTTCTCGTAAGTCTCCGGATGGTAATTGAATCCTTGGACATCCAAAACTCCCGTCAATCCCTGGCCGATGCCGTTGTTCATAGCAGCGGTTATCGGCCGGGTGCCATCCAACTCCCGGATCACGTTCACCATTGCGCGCCCCTGCCGCGCGCCCAGCTCGCTGCCTTGTTCCTTTTCCTCGTTGCTGATTGACCAAATCACGATGCTGGGATGATTTCGATCACGCCGCACGAGGCTCCCGACTTGGCCGAGAATTTCGGGCGAATCTCCCAGGTGCCGATTTTCCGCCATGACCAATATGCCGAGGCGGTCGCAAAGGTCGAGAAACTCGGGTGCCATCTCATAGTGCGAACAGCGCCAGGCATTGGCTCCCATCTCCTTCAGCTTCTGCAGTCGAATCTCGTGGATGCGATCCGGCAAGGCCACGCCGATACCTGCGAAATCCTGATGATTGCAGGTGCCTTTGATCTTAATCGGTTTGCCGTTCAGGAAAAATCCTCGGTTCGCGTCGAACCGAATTGTGCGTGCGCCAAAGTCCGTGTCAATTTGGTCAACCATTTCCCCACGGATCATCACACTGGTGCGGAGTCGATATAGATAAGGGTGGTCGCATGACCACAAATGTGCCTCTGCCAATCGGCACGATTGCCGAAAATTGAAGCTGGTGTTGACCGCAAGACGATGAGTTGTCCGCTCTGTCGCCACGACCTTGCCCTCTGCATCGACGACCTCGCTCAACACCGTCGCGCGGGCGGCATCGGCTGAATCATTCGCAACGGTGGTGGTGATTTGTATCCGGGCGTCGGCCTGCACTCCGTTACCGGGGTTGGCCACGCTGGCGGTAACATAAACACCGTTGGGCGACACATGCACGGGCGCGACGGAAACCAGACGCGTCTGACGGTAAATGCCGCCGCCATCGTACCACCAGCCTTCAAATTCAGTTGGATCTACACGCACGACCAGCAGGTTGTTCGTGCCCGGCTGGGCGAACTTGGAAATGTCATAGCAAAAACTGGTGTACCCGCTGGCGTGGCGACCAAGGAAATGACCATTGAGCCACATCTGGCTGTCGCGGTAAACACCGTCGAATTCTAGCCACAGCCGGCGGCCCTGGTCTGTAGCTGGAATCAAAATTGTTTTTCGATACCAGCCCGGTTCGACTGGCAAGTAGCCGTGCTGCTTTTCCGCCTTAGAATCAAATTCACCCTCGACGATGTAATCATGCGGAATGTTAACGTCTTGCCAGGCGGAATCGTCAAAGGACGGACTGAGAAAGTCCGATGACGGAGCCAAATTCTGGTTGGTCGAGCGATCGAATAAGACGCCAGGGATGTCACCGCGATGAAATTTCCAGTCGAAATCCTGTGAAGTGGTCTGGCGCGAAGCGGCGGTCGCACTGGCGACCGAGGCAGCCAGCGTAAGAAGCAAAACCCGGAAGCGATTCATGACGTTGGGTCTCCTCGTTGGATGCTTTCGTCAAATGAATCAAAGCAGCCCAAAACCAGATTGAGCCGCTTACAGCACCAATGGAAAACCTGAAATAACATCATGCCACTTGACTCGTGTACAAAGAATAGTCCAATTGAGCTATAGGGAAATGACAATTGATATTGTAATAATGTGGTTCTTAATGATTTGGAAATTACTCTCACCGTTACCACCCTTTCAGGCACGCGTTCTCTCTGCGATGGTGGCCATCGTAATGTTCGAACCCATTTTTGCGTTCGCGCAGACGAATAATCGTTACGATTCCTTTCGCTTTGGTGTGTGCTATTACCCCGAGCAGTGGCCGGAAAGCCATTGGGAAGAAGATGCGCGCCGGATGGAAGAGTGCGGCGTCAACACGGTTCGCCTGGGGGAGTTCGGTTGGGCGTTGATGGAGCCACGCGAAGGACACTACGATTTCAGCCTGTTCGACCGGGCCATCGAAACGCTTGGCCGTCACGGCATAAAAACCATTTTCGGAACCCCCACCGCCGCTCCGCCCAAATGGCTCACACACAATTATCCAGAAGCTCTTGATGTGTTTGAGAATGGCCGTCCGGCAAACGACCAGTCACGCCGCCAATGCTGTTACAACAGTCCGGTTTACCGTCAGTTTTCCCGGAAAATCGTGGAGGCGCTGGCACGGCACTATCGCAACAACACCAACATCATCGGCTGGCAGATTGACAACGAAATGAACAATGAAAACCCGGAATGTTTCAGCGAAAGTTGTCGCACCGCGTTCCGCACCTGGCTGCGCCAGAAATACGGGACGCTCGATGAATTAAATGCACACTGGGGCACGGTCGTCTGGAGCCAGATTTACTCGGACTGGGCGCAAATTGACCTGCCGTATCCCACACCGGCGTTTCACAACCCGGAATTAATGCTCGACTACAAACGGTTCATCTCCGCCTCCGCCACCCGTTACTTGAACGACCAGGTTGAAATCATCCGTCGATACCGGCCGAACGATTTTCTCACGCATAACGGCGCATTCAAGAACATCAACTATTATGACTTTAGCCGCACGCTAGACCTGCACGCCTTTGATAATTATCCAACCTTTGAGGAATCACCTCGTTATACAACGGGCGCGGCACTGACACTGGTGCGCGGCTTCAACGGTCGCATGATGATCATGGAGGAATTGACCGGACCCGCCGGACAAACCTACCTGCTGCGCACGCCACAGCCGGGTGAGGCACGTCTTTGGGCGATGCAGGCGGTTGCGCATGGCGCGGACGGGCTCCTGCATTTTCGATGGCGCCCGGCCATGCGTGGAGCGGAGGAATACTGGTATGGCGTTCTCGATCACGACAACGTCCCGCGTGCGCGCTACGAAGAATTCAAACAGGAAGGGCTCGAATTGCAGAAAATCGGACCGCAGATCGTTGGCTCGAAGGTCGTTGCGGACATTGCCGTAATCAAAGACTTCGAGGCGGAGTGGGTGTTCGATTACCAATTTCTGACGAAAGAGGTCAACATCGGCGCGGCCTATAACGCGTTGTTTCAAGCGGCGTCAGAGCAGCGCCACAACATTGATTTCGTCGGTCCGAACGCAGACTTGAGCGGATACAAGCTGGTGTTCGCGCCCCAATTGGCACTGATGGATCATGAACTGGCGGTGCGATTGAACCAATTTGTCGAGCAAGGTGGCATACTCGTCATGTCCGCCCAGAGCGCGATCAAAGACCGGGACAATGCATTCACCGGCGCCACCATTCCCATCGGCTTGACGAATGTCTTTGGTGTCGAACTCGACTCATTTCAAACGTATCAACCACCGTCCCGGACCAACAACGCCATCCGGTTTAATGACGGCAGCGCGCCGCCGGTTTGCGTTTTCGCCGAGCTGCTGCATCCCACAACGGCGGAAGTGATTGGCCGGTGGGAACGTGATTATCTCAAAGACTCACCAGCGGCAACTGAGAAATCAGCCGGCAAAGGAAAGGCGGTTTATTACGGTTCGCTCTTCAACGTGGATGCGGCACGCTGCCTCATCCGGCGTTATGCCGGCGAAATCGGGCTGAAGCCGTTGCTGGCGGACGTCCCCGCCCAGGTCGAGGTGACGTGCCGCACGAAAAACAGAACGGATTTTTATTTTCTGCTCAACCATGGCGACTCGCCGGCAGATGTAAACGTGGGGGACGGCTTCATCGATTTGCTCACCGGCAAAGCTGCAACGGCAAGCCTTGTATTGGCTCCCTTCGACTATCGGGTGCTCAAACGTGAGCGGGCCAGGTAGTGTAATTGCGTGACCCGTGACTTACCTTGTGGCATAAACGTTCACTTTAAAATACTTGGATTCCCCCTCTTTTGCCGTGCAAATAATTTGGACCGGTTGCTTGAAATCGATATCAACGGAATCGATTTCCCCGGCGGCCCAGGAAAGACCACACCAGATCATTTTGTCATACTCGATTCGCACAGGCAGGATTTTTTCACCTTGTTTGGCTGTAATGGCAAGAAATTTGTTCATGCTGGTTCCATCCGGAGGCGCCCCCCCCCATGAACGAAATGGGATTCCGTCCGCACCACATTGAGAAAATAGGACGCGAATATTCATTCCGGCCCGGGGTTCCACTTGAATGGAAGCGGCATGATCTCCTGTTATTTTTATATCAGTCTTTAACGGCTCTATTTTTTCTGGAATTTGTATATCCTTATCGCTTTCCCATTTGGCTTGGCCAACCGCATATTTGCCAAATCCGACCACTACTAATTGTTCCGCACCCAGCATGATTGTATTGTCTTGGATTACCGGCTCAAATCCATTGTCATGATAGAGAACAAGGCCGGCTTCGGATTCTGTTTCGGGCAGTTTTATTTGCTGGACGGATTGTGACGGATTTACAATTGTAAACAGGCTTCCCTCCGCGGTTTTGGAGAAATATCCATAGGGCATCCCGGTTCCAGGGATGGCACCGAAAAGGGAAGTTCGGCCGTACTTCTGCATTTGCATATAAATCATCTGAACTTTTGCAAACCACGCGGCATCCTGGTCATCAATTAATTCAAGGTTGCCGTGATACACGTTCAGCCAGCCACCCCGGGCCAAAGTAAGAATCAAGGCGCCCTTCCAGGCCGCAAATCCACGTTTGTAACAAGTTCCGGTCTTTCCAATCATAAATGCGCAATTGTCTATTCTGCGACAGCGGTAGGCCATTAAAGGCGAATTGACGCACCATGTGATCGGAATACAAATCCTCCGAACGCCAGAAGTTCATCATCGGAACATCAGAAATGCGGGGATCACCACTGTACAGGGTGTCGAATATTTCCAGCCAACGGGGATCGATGGTCTTGCGAAAAGGAGTCGTGGTGTTATCCATGTCGCCCCCAAAACCATTGAAGCCAATAAATAAAACGTCAGGGTTTTTGGCCCGAAACTTTTTGATCGCCTGGATAAATGCTCTGTTTATTCAATTCCACAATTTCCGCAGGCAGGGTGTTTGCTTTGGCGGCGGCCGTTGCGGCATCGAAGTAGGCAAAGTCAAATTTGAACATTTTGAACCCTTTGTCGGCATACATCTGCAATGTTTCCATCAAATGATTCAAATATCCCCCCTCAAAAAGACTCAAAGTTGCATCATCGGCCGTCACTGAATCCTGCCATTCCGGGATGACATGGAGCATGGGCCTTCCTCCGGCCTTGATCAGATTGGTCGAAAACCACAAACCCAGGTTTTACTCCGGCCGCTTTACACGCCTTCAACCAACGATCGGGGCCGTTGGGCCAGTTCTTTTTATCCCAAGTCCGGTAACCTCCGTCGACATCGAACCAAAACGCATCCATCACGTAGTAATCAATCCGGACGCCATCCTTTTTCAATCGAATAACGTTGTCCAATTCCTTCATGGCCAATTCTTCCGAGAGGGGAATATTATCGGACAATTCATCATAGGCCGACCAGTCGTTGTACACCGCAATGGGTTCTTGAAGTCCGGTTGAAATTCCCGATCGTTCGACATTAAAATCTGCGGTCTGGCTGTTCCCCTGAAGATCCGATCAACCAGAGAAACAATAGATAAAAGGGAATTGCTTTCTCAGCACGTTCATGGATGGTTGTTTCATGCCGTTTGTTATCCGGATTGGACGGTCAGATAAGTTGAGTATTGCTGGTCCGCGATCGCGGTAAATGGCAGCATGTCTGAGAGTTCCGCCGGCCATCTCGACTTGCCACTGACTGCCGGCCGATTTTTGCGCCGCCAACAACTGTCGGGCCGTAACTTCCGGCGGCGCCATCCGTGATTGCAAACAATACCAACGGGCCGCATAGAAGCGCCACGGTTTGTGGATGATGCGCGTCAATGGCTTCCAGCCGCAATCCCATTGGCAGACCAATTCAATGTGATCGCCATTTTTCCAGACGCGCCGAAGGGTCACAAATTTACCAGCGGTTCCGGACGTCGGCATGGTCTTGCCATCAATATAAACTCGAAGCGCCGTCCGCCCAGGCAGGAATTCTAAGGTGAATTGCGAATTCTGTCGGTCGCTGGAAACCGTTAATGTCAAATTTTACCGCGCCTTCCAGCGGATATTCACCGCTTTGTGTCAGGGAAACCTGGGTGTCATCGCACGTCCATCGCAGGGTTGAAGGAATGTATAAGTTGACATAGATGCCATCATTGTCGTAAAAGTAGGAGTTGATGCGGTAGTCAGCCGCCACTTGCGGCAATGTGCCGGAGCAACAAGGCCAGTGATCATGCTTGTAAAATTTGCTCCCGTGGGAATTATAATCAGAGTAGTAAAAAGTGCTGCCGTCGGCCAGTAGCGGCTTCGCACCCAGCACCGTGTTATACATCACCCGTTCCATGCTGTCGCCATATCGCGCATCGCGCGTAGCGCGAAGCAGGTAGCGGGTCAGCTTAAAGTGGGCATAGGAACCGCAAGGCGTCTCAAAGCTGCTATGGGTGTTCGTCAGGCTGGCTGCAAGGTCTCCACTGTCTGGCCCACGGAGAAGCTCGTCCGGACCCCAGCCTCCCGTGGCGAAACTCTGCGCGGTCAGCATATCGAAGGCATTGCTGGCGGCGCGCAGATGTTTCGCGCTTCCCAACGTCAAATACGCCTGCATCGCCGAACATAACGAATTTACATAGCTGTAGGCGTGCCTGCCCCCGAGCACGTTCTGACCCTCCGCCAGCGGGCCGTAATATTCATCATCGAGATACTGTTTTCCGAGATCCCGGTAACGGTGGCCGGCACCACGCTGATAGGCGAGAAACAGATTCTCAGAAATGGTGTAGGACTCGTCCCAGGTATATCCCACCGCCGGATTTTGACGCCACTGCCGCCCATGCTCCACAGCCTTTCCTGGCAAATGGGGCAACGCGGTATTTGTTGTTTGCTCCAGAATCGAAAAGGCGTCCGGATCTTTGACGTACTGGTGGGAATCGATAAGCCCGCCTACCAGTTTGTCGTAACAATAAGCAGGGAAACGGTTGTTCTCGTAAAAATCGCCGGATATCGTCCTGGCGTAAAGACGGTTTAATTTCAGCACTTTGGCCCGGGTTGCTGCAGAACCGGTGATCGCGTAATTCCTGGCCAACGCCGAAACCCACTGACCAAAAGTGCAGCCCGGGGCGAAACCCGTGGTGACCGTGTTCGGGTCGTAGTCCGGATCGTAGTGATACCAGCCGCCCAAATCCTCGCCCGGCGCCGCCTGCCCGGCCATCTGGCGAAGCGGTTTGAGCAGGCTGTCCTCGCTCAATTCCATTAATACCGCATGGGTTTCATGAAGTTGTTTCTCATGCAGATCGCTGGTTAGTGTCACGTCGCCGTAGCCGAATTCTTTGAGGGGCTGTTGAATTAATGGGGATGCGCTGGCAGTCTTAAGTGACCAGAGGCAATGTCAAAGCCCCGGTGGCGGCCAAGGAGGTCGAATATATGAATTTTCTGCGCGAAATCTTCCGTGAGAAGGACATGGTCACTTGTCTTTTCGTTCCGCGCCGCTGGTTGGTCAATTAATTAGCACGCTGGCGCGGGTTTCGACCCATAAGCCATCTGCTGCGCCAGCTCCCGACGTATCGGAGCTGAATGAAGGCCACGAGGGATGAAGCTGATACGTCACGGGCAAAATGGTGCATACCGTGCTTTTGAATTTGTGAACTTCTGAATGTCCATCCGCAAAGGCGAAGCCGCCTGCGCCATCATGATAGGTGGCCGGCAAATCATCCCAGTGCGGAGAGGTTGGATGGGGATTGGTTTGTAAAAAGCCGTCGTTGATGCTGTCGGGGTGTTCATCCAGCATCACAAAAAGTCCCGATGGATTGGGTATGGCGCCCGACTTTAGAAATTGGCGGTAGTCCTGGTAATTATTGTTGGCACCGTTGTTAATGGGATTGGCATCGGGCGGCACATACTCAGCCGAAGAAACATGTTCATCGAGTATGAACGCGGCCGGGCCGTAATGCCAGCAGCCCGCTGTTGAGCGCTGACATAATGGTCGGCCGGGCACTTGTAAATCTCCCAGGCTTCCGGCATATTTATAAAAAGGTGCCAACGTGATGCCGTCAGTATTAGTCAATCGGGATGCCGGCCCCGTCGAGTTTACCCCAACCCAAGAAGTCGTTCACCCAACTGCGGTAAGTCTTGTTTTGTTCCTCATATCCACACATACGGCTCGCCGTAATTATTCACGAGTTGGTCGTCGTTATCGTTGTAATATTGAATCCAAGCAAGCATCAGTTGCCGGGAATTGCCCATGCACTGAATTGCCTGGGCCCTGACTTTTGCCTTGCTCAATGCCGGCAATAACATCGCGGCAAGAATTGCAATGATGGCAATCACCACCAGAGAGTTCAATCAGCGTGAAAGCTTGGTATTTTTTCGACGCGAATTTAATCCGGTTAAAACCGGCTTCGTCGTAAAATTAAGGTCTTTTTCGAGCATATTGTGTTTTACATTAATTTAAGGAGCAACTGCTTATTGCTGGAGCCGGTAAAACTGTTGAGTTCCAGCAATGGGATTGGTGACGACGTTTTGCCCATTGATGACAACCGGAACCGTCGAATTGGTGTTCCAAGCCGCCGCCGCTCCGAGATTGAAGGTATATTCCAAGAAGGAAGTGGTAAAATTGGTCGGCCACGTCAAAATGACGTTCGTGCCGATCTTCTGGATATTCAACGCGAACGGAGGGGGCCCGGTGATCGTCATGCTCTGGATATAGAAATCCGTGCGCTGAGGGTTCGCACACGCACTCGGAATCCCGTTGGTAAAATTATAGAAATCCGAGTCGGTATTATAGAGTTGATACGTCACCCAATTAATGGGCGCGTTCGTCGCTGCAAAGGTTCCATCCTCTGTATAGGCATTTCCCGGGTTGTCCAGCGGTGTCATGACGAGATGATAACTATTTGTGTCGGTCAGGGTAACGTCGAGCTCCATCCCGTTCGTGGCGGTATCAGTGTCGAAAAGGCCGGTGCCGCCCGTCGAGAAAGTCGGCAAGGTATACCAGCCGCCAGGGATATAGTAGTCAAAGGTTCCCACGCCAATCGCCGTTCCCGCGCCGCCATAGGCGATATTATCACTGCCGCTGGAGAGAACTATTGTATATCCCCGGTAAAATTTGCGTTCCGTGGGATTTGAAATGATCGTGCTAAACGTTTGACCGACCTGCAACCCACCGTTTGGAATGGCGCGACCAGCCCGGGAGATGTCGCCGGTCGGTGCTCCCGTACCGGTATCTGGTGGGTTAGGACTGCCGATTGCCGGCGCGACAGGGTTGTAGAGCGTCCACGCCACACCAAACGGATCGTAAGGCGATGTGCTGTCCATGGCGTTCTGGGGAGACGAAGTGGAGGTATTATCCATACTCCAAGCTCCGAAACCGTGTCCGCCGTTTTGCCCCGCTGACCAGCCAGCGGCATAAACGGAATTGGTGGCGTAGTCGGCGGCAATAATAGTTTGGGCGGCGCAGTTGCCGTTCATCATCATGTTTGACGCGCCGGCGACAGCACAAGCCATGGCGACGCGGCCATTGGGTAAAAAATGACTTTTCATTGTTAACTTAAATAAATTTTGCCGGACTTTTCTTGTCCATGGTTTCAGGGAGCATTCAAAACTAGCACAAACCGGACAATCTCACTATTGCTCAATCGGACTACACGAAACTGGGCTTCCAGTGCGGCAGCCCTCATGATGGCCGGCCACATTCAGCGCGTTTCATTTCCGAATCCCGGCGTAACGGAGTTTGAAGACCGCAAATACATCTTGACCGCCTCCGTCCGTCCGCGCACGTGAAGTTTTTCGTAAATGTGCCGCAGGTGAGCCCGCACGGTGTCATAACTGATTTTGACGCGGTCGGCGATTTCCTTGTTGCTAAGCCCCTCGGAGAGCAACGCGAGGATTTCGGATTCACGCTGGGTGAGTCCGTCGCTCGACATGAGACTGGCCGGTTTCTTTTGGAACGCCTCAACCACCATGCGGGCAATTTCACTCGTCATCGGCGCACCACCAGAACGCACTTCGTTGACCGCCTTCAGAAGCTCCTCCGGAGTGGAGCGCTTCAACAGGTAACCGCAGGCACCGGCTTGCAGTGCCTGAAAGATTAATTCTTGATTTCGATACACGGTCACGATGATGACTTGAACGGCGGGAAGCGCTTCTTTCAGCCGGGCCGTGCAGGCAATGCCTGATTCTCCGGGCAAATGAACGTCCATGAGCACGACGTCCGGTTTGAGTCGTGGAATTTCCGCCAGCGCTTCCTCTGCCGTGGCACAGGCAAATACACAGCGGAATCCCGGCGCGGCATCAATCCACTGCCGGAATGTTTTTCGCATCACAGCATTGTCTTCCACAATCGCGACGGTGTTCATGGCAGGTAATTGGGGACCGACAGCGGCAGTTGCAGCGAGACGATCGTGCCCTTGCCGGGGGTGGATTCCAGTTCGCAGCGACCATGCAACTGTTCCAGCCGGTGGTGGAGATTTAACAGGCCATTTCCATTCGAGCGCCCAGCAGTATCAAAGCCGCTTCCATTGTCGGTGATCGTAATCAAGAGCCGGGCTTCCAGCACCCGCACCTTGAATCCGACCTGTGTGGCGCCACCATGGTGGACGGCGTTGTTGAGCGTTTCCTTCACGGCTAAAAAGAGATGGTGACGCACCTCGCCGGAAACCACCTGATCGGGAAAGGAATTCGGAATCTGAACGCGGCATGCGACTTTTAATCCATCGAGATATTCCTCCGCGAAACTCGCCAGATACCGGGCCACCGAAGCCAGGGTGTCACGCTCTGGATCCACGGCCCAGACGATTTCGTCCAGGGCGTAAACCAAATTGCGGGACTTTCCGGCGATGGTTTCCATGCGTTCGGTGGCCTCATCATCGGATAATTTCAGCCCGGGACTGGCGGTGGCGAGCATGGTGATCTCGGTCAGGCTGCTTCCCAAATCGTCGTGCAAATCGCGCGCAATGCGGGCGCGTTCCTGCGCCATGGCGCGCTGGTTTTCAGCGAGTTCGCGGTCGTGCATCTCCTTCTGAAGCTGCGCCGTGCGCTGTTGGACCTCGTGATGCAGCAGCCGGATCCAAACCAACGCAGCGCCGAGCACACCGAACAACGCACCGACCAGTATGAGCAGTCGCTTGAGTGTCCAGAACGAAGGTCGCGACAATACGCGGATGTCCGACGGCGAGTTCAACAACAACGCGAAATTTGCGACCTCAGTTTCGGTTGTTCGGTTTCCACCATGGCCCGCGTAAACGCCGGTCAGCTCCAGCCGGCTGCCGAGTGGTAAATCAATACCCTTGAAATGACCAGTTTCCGGCGAACCGGGCGGTGGCGCGACGGAATCGTCTTTATCTTCCAGATGCGCGACGAACCGCCTCAAACCGGCCTGCAACTCCAGAGTTTGCCGATCAGCACTTAAATTCAAGAGCACGGCCTCAACGCGAACTCGTAGAGCGTCGTTGGCTGGCCGGAATAAATTGTCTACATCAAGCGATCGCGCCTCGGGCAATGGATCCACACCGATTTTTCGCGCAAGGGCCTCCTGCAAGACCGGGGACGGTCCCGCCAGGTTCGGAAAACCGACCACTTCCACCAAGTCACCAATTCTCAGACTGGCGGTTTCTTTTGGTATGAATCGAAAGCCATTTGTCCGATCCATCGCAAAATATTCCCCTTCGCGCTCATGGACGATTTGTCCAAAGACTTTCACCCTTTCCAGCGCACTGGCTTGGGGATCGAACAAAAGCAAATCGGCCGCCCGTTTTGATTTGGCGGCAAACACATTCACCGGTGCAGGCTCATCCGCGATCACCGTTGGATTGAACATGCGAACTTCACCGACGTTGACCTGATGGGTTGCCGAATTCCAGGACGCAAACAAACAACCACGCAACCGGACAAGTGCGTCTTGGTATTGTTTCTGGGCCATGGCATTGGTGACTGCGTTCTTGCCAAAGAATACAACATTGATCTTACCGCCATGCGTGAGCAAAGTTACTCCATTCGTGTTGACCGAAGTGACTACTCCCTGAAATTCCACGAACCGGGTGTCCAGACTCCCGTTGACCAATTGGTCCCAGTAGGGACGGACCGGCGCCGGCAACTCTGCGGTTCCCAGCCGGTTAATCCGGGCGGCATGCACTCGCGGCGCGAATTCGCCAGGATCAGTGGTCCCCTCAACTTCCACCAACTCTCCTATCGTTAGCGGTTCAGCGATTGGGAGATTCCAATGGTCAATGTAAACTCCTCCTGTGGAGTCCTGAACCACCGCCGCTTGGAATTCAGGCAATGCGCATGTAATCACGCCGCGGATCAGCACCCGCCGACCACCCGCCGCCTGTTTTCGGGTCAACAAATGAACTTGTTCTGCATTGGTCAAAACCAAAGACCCGGGCTCCGCTGCCGGCGGTGCAGTCTGATTCGTCATTGGCGATTCGGACGCCCGGCCCGCACCGGCCATGGCCAAAATCAGAAATGCGAGACCGGTGATCGCGTCCCAATGGAGGCTGAAGGTATGGCGTGTCATGCGCGCTTTCGGGGTGAATACCCTACGATGTTAACACAATTGTCATGTGTCGAAAAGGCAATTAAGCCGCTCCGACGGCAAACGCAGAAGACCAGGCGCCCGTCAGGCTATTTCGTGATCTCAAAATCAGCCGACTCTCCTGAGGCGGAATCTTTGGAAATCCATAATTGAAATTTCCCAAGCTCCACGAGCCAGTTCCCCTTGGTATCGTAATAACCAAGCTCTTTTCCCGAAATCGTAAAAACAATGTCGCGCGATTCACCGGGCTGCAACAGGATTTTTTGAAACCCTTTCAACTCGCGCCGCGGTCTCGGTCCGGCGGATGCCGCGACGTCACGGATATAAAGTTGCGCCACTTCGGTTCCGGCACGCCGGCCGGTGTTTTTTATTGCCACGCTTGCGGTGATGCTGCCATCGATCTTCATTGTCGCCGCGCCCTGTTTGACTTTGCCGTATTCAAACGTCGTGTAAGCCAGCCCGAACCCAAACGGGTAAAGCGGCTGGGTGGACCCGTCCACATATTTACCAAGGTTTGGGCGGCCGGTGTTGGCATGATTGTAGTAAATCGGCACCTGGCCCACGCTGCTCGGAAAGGTCGTGGTCAATCGACCACTCGGATCCACGTCGCCAAATAACACGTCCGCCACGCCGTTGCCACCTTGCACTCCGGGAAACCAAGCTTCCAGAATCGCGGCCGCCTTTTCCTGAATATGCGGCAGCGCCAGCGGACGGCCATTGAACAAAACCACTATCACCGGCTTGCCGGTCGCAGCGACGGAATCAAAAAGTTCCTGCTGCCGGCCTGGCAGTCCGAGGCCGCTACGGCTCGAATTTTCGCCGCTCCAGCCCGCTGGTTCCCCCAACGCAAGGATCACCAGTTCGGCGGCTTTGGCGGCAACCACGGCCTTGGCGATTTCGTCATCACCGGTTTTCTCATCATCCGAGGCGGCCGCGGTTGACCCATCAAGTTGTTTTTGAATTTTTGCCGTTCCCGTCAAATCACAGCCGCGCACGACCGTGAGCTCCGCGTCCGGCGCAAGCCGGGCGCGGACGCCCGTCGCGAGCGACACCGCCTCGTCGGCGTGCCCGCGCGACTGCCAGCAGCCGAGCATTTCGACTGGATCATCCGCCAGCGGGCCGATGAGCGCCACTTTTTTGACCGACTGCGACGCCGGCAAGGCTCCATTGTCATTTTTCAGCAACACGCATGATTTTGCCGCCGCCGCACGCGCCAACGCCAGCGCGTCCGGCTGAAGAAAGGCCGTTTTACAGCGGAGTTCATCCGTGAATGGCTGGTCAAACAAACCCTTTTCAAATTTCACAGTCAGCACGCGGCGCACCGCCTCGTCCACGACCGCTTCAGGAATTTTCCCCGCTTTGACCTGCTGGACCAAAGTGTCGGGATAAGTCTGCGAAACCATTTCCATGTCAACGCCCGCCGTCAGAGCGAGCCGGGCGGCGCTGGCATCGTCGGCCACAACACCATGCGGAATTAACTCGCTTACAGCAGTCCAGTCGCTGACCACAAAGCCCGAAAATTTCCATTCCCCGCGCAAAATGTCGGTGAGAGTATGGTGGTTACCGCTGGCCGGCATTCCGGAAAGCTCATTGAATGCGCTCATCACCGTCCAGGCACCCGCGTCCACCCCGGCTTTGAATTGGGGCAAGTAAAAGTTGCGCAACGTGAATTCGGAAATTTCCGTCGTATTGTAGTCGCGCCCACCCTCTGCCGCCCCATAACCCACGTAATGTTTAAGGCAAGCGACGACCCGGTTTGTATCCGCAATGTTCGTTCCTTGAAATCCGCGCACGCTGGCGGCCGCGTCGAGCGCCCCGAGCCACGGGTCTTCTCCAAATCCCTCGGCGATGCGACCCCAGCGCGGATCACGTGCCAAGTCTACCATCGGCGCAAAGGTCCAGTCGACGCCCGCCGCCGCCGCTTCGCGCGAGGCGATAGTGTCCGTCCGCTCAAATAACTCCGGCTCCCACGCGCACGCCTGCGCCAACGGAATCGGGAAGAGAGTGCGAAAACCGTGAATTACGTCATTGGCGAAAATCAGTGGGATGCCAAGGCGGCTTTGCTCCACGGCGATGCGCTGAATTTTGTTCCGCATCACCGGCGTTTCTATGAGGATGGAACCGTCCAGGAACGAACTCACTCCGCCACGCTTCAATTTGTCGGCGAATTTTATGTCCGAATCGCTTTCCATCTGCTCCTCCCAGAGCTGGCCGATTTTTTCATCCAGCGTCATCCGCTTGAGCAAATCATCCACCCGTTTTGCGACCGGACGCGATCGGTCTTCGTAAATATCTTTCTTCCCATTTTTGTTCAGGTCAATCCACCCGTCGTGATCGGCTGAAGATTCCTGGGCGAGAACAACCGTGCTGAAGAATATGAGGCTTAGTAACAATAAGACTTTCATGATGTTGATTATGTTACAAGGCAAGCGAGATATTTTTACGATGGAAACATATAATAGGTCGCGTCCACGCACACGGTCTTGAACACCCCCGGCATATTCAGCCAGACAGTTCTTTTTGAAATGCGGTTCAGCGAACTTACCGTGATAGGCGTAACGCGATTCGCCGTAGAGCATCCCGCGCCGGACTTCGTATTTCCAGTTCGAAGTCCCGATGTGCACGCCGCTGGCGGCGAGCGTTGCCGCGTTGCTCTTAATCTGTTCCCGAACGTCATTTCCAAGGCTGCCGCCGATTCGGAATGAAGTCAACACGCGGCAACACCGCAAATAATTTTGAATGGGTGGGTTGGTCATCGCGTATTACCTTCCGCCTCCGTCGGGCGATGGGACAAGACGGGCCAAACAATCGGTAATTTCGCGCATTGTACGCATGCCCTAAAAATGAAGAGAAAAATTCAAATCCGCATGAAGCCCGTTGTTGACGACGTTAAAGCGACGCCCCACGCAAGACCACGAAAAAACATTTGTTCACCTTTTGATTTCAATTCTCGCCGTTTCCGACGTCCATTTTAGTCTGTATTTAGATATTCGCGGTTTCGGAGGAAGCAAATGAAAAGAGGTCTTTTTGACCGGTCAATTTTATGCAAACAATTATCATTCAATGGATTAGTGATTTAAAATGAACCTGTAGTTTCTAATTGACAATAAGAACATCGTGTAATAGTATTACTACATGTCCCCATTTCCGTCAACGACTAAAAAACTAGTCTGAAACAATTCGTTGCCAAACAATTATCCTGAGAAAAAACTTCGCCAATCACCTAATCAACCAACCGAAAGAACACTCGTTTATGAACAATCGACAATTCACTCAACCACCACAAACTACTAACTCTTTCTTGTTGAGAAATAATTTCGGCGGCCAATTTTTAACCATACTGGCTCTGTTCGCCGTCGCGTCATTGACCAGCAACATGGCTCAAGCCGGCAACATTCTGGTTAATCCGGGTTTTGAGGCCGACGGCAACCATGGTTCCGGCGTGCAGCCCCAGGGTTGGGTCGGTGGCGGCGGCGGCCCTTGGTATATCAACAGTGATTCTTTTGCCCATTCCGGGAATAATTATTATAAAGTTTGGGGCGCCTTTAACGGTTCGCCAAATTATCAAGCTATGTATCAGGACAAGAGTTCCCTGCCAACTTCAACGTATCAAGCAGATGGCTGGCTTTATGAAATAGTAGGCGATTCAATCTTTCAAAGTCCGGATGACTTTGCCTGGGTGGAGGTTTCATTCCGCGATGCGAGTGACAACATCTTGGCGCTTTACAAGTCGGACAATTTCTGTGCGACCAACACCGCTTATGTGGAAGGCACGTGGTATGATTTACCGGTCACCAATGTCTGTCAAATAGTTCCCCCATACGCGGTGATTGGTTCGGCTAGCACCCTGGTTGCACCGGCGGGAACGGTTAAAGTTCGCTACCAGCATACCTATTATCAATTGGCTAGTGGCGGTGGCTCCACCTATTTTGATGATGCCACCCTGAACCAGACCGGCGGGCCGGTACCGCCCCAGATCACTCAAGTTTATCCGGGCAACCTGCTCTTTGCCAACAACCACATCAGCTTCCATATCACTTCGGCGAGCAGCTCGCCAATCAATAACAGCGACATTCACCTGATTGTCAATGGCACCGATGTGTCCGGAAGCTGTTCGTTTTCCGGCTCAACCCCGGATATCACCGTGACCTATAACGGATTGGCCAACGGCGTGTGGGCCTATACTGCCACCGTCTCCGTGACCGACGGCTATGGCTTCAATGCCAGCACCACGATGAACTTTGACACTATCAATCCGTCATATGTCTGGGAATGCGAGGATTATGACTTCACGAACGGACAATACATCAATAACCCGCTGCTTTCATCCACGCCGCAGCCAAACAGCTACTTTGGCACGACGGGGACGTTGGGCGTGGATTTTTCAGGAAATGGAAACAACCCGTCCGCACCCAATCTATACCGAACGAATGACTTTGCGGGTATAGGATTTGCAAGCGAGACCTCACGCCAGAAGTTCCTCACCGCGCAACTTACCGACCCCGGCGTGCAGGATTACGTAATTGGTTACATTAGAACCGGCGATTGGATGAATTATACCAGAAACTATCCGGCCGGAACTTACAATATTTATGCCCGGCTTGCCGGCGGCGCGGGCGCCACCGCCGTGACCCTCTCAAACGTGGTCAGCGGAACGCTGCTGGGCGAGTTCCAGTTCAGTGGCAACGATTGGGGTGCGTACAACTACATCCCGTTGACGGATGTCGACGGCAATGTATTGCCGATCACCTTTGACGGCAGTCAGCAAACTTTGAGTGTCTCTCTGACCAGCGGCGGCGACAATATGAATTTCCTCATGCTGGTGTCTGCGCAGGTTGGCGTGCCGCTGCTCAGCAACATCTCGCCGACCAATGGCGCCCAGTTTGCGACGGGCAACACTTTCAGCTTCACGGCCACGCCGGCTGCGAGCACTACGATTAATAACAGTGGCATCCAGCTCACTTTGAACGGGGCGGATGTCACCTCCAGTCTCGTCATCTCCGGCTCCGGCGCGAAGAATGTGAACTTTCCGTTACTGGCGTCCAATACCGTCTATACGGCGGTCATTAATGTGACCAATTCGACCGGGGTGGGGGTAAGCCGCACGGTGCAGTTCAATACCATCAGCACGGGAAATTTCTATGTCAAATTGGAAGATTGGGACTTTAACGGTGGACTGTATGATACTAGCGGCAACGGGTTGGTTCCGTATGCCTATCAAGCAGACGCATTGCCGGGAGATACCGTCGGTGCTGTTACCAATATCGACTACGCCCTCGGTTCTGCGGAGGATCCCTTACTATACCGTGGGACGGTGAATGGATTGCACCTGGAGACTTGTTCGGACATTCCGCTGCCGGGCTACTCCACTGGAAATGGTTTGTTTGATATTGGCAACTTCGGTTCCGGTCAATGGGCCAACTATACCCGGAATTATCCGGCCGGCAAATACCTGGTTTATGGGCGGATAGCCGGTGGCAGTGGAGTTGCGACGGCCTATTTGGACAAGGTCACCGGCGGCTCGGGCACGACCAGCCAGGCTCTCCAGCGGCTCGGTACTTGGAGTGCAGTTCCCGGCGGCTGGCAGAGCTGGGTTTGGGCGCCACTTCAGAATAATGGAGCACCCGCGGTCGTCGACGTCGGTGGCACCCACACCTTGCGGGTCACCTCGGGCAATAATATTAATGCCAACTACTTCATGTTCGTGGCCGCTCAACCTATCAACGTCTCGGCGACGGCGTCAGGCAACAACATTGTCATTTCGTTCCCGACGCAGGCTGGCAAGAGCTACCAGGTGTTCTCCGAGCCCAGTTTGACTTCTGGAGTCTGGACGCCGGTGGGCACCATCGGCGGAGACGGCACGATCAAGTCGGTGAGCGCACCTAAAACGGCCAGCCAGCAGTTTTATCAGGTGACTTCTCCGTAATTGCAGACTGGCGCGGCTCCCGGGGCGGCAAAGGCCGCCCCGGGAACGACCGGTTTTAGGAATCCGACCTCCTTGGAATGGTTGTAAAAAACGTAGAGGCCGCCAAACGTGAGAGTTGATGATATCGGCGCATTGACAAGTGCCGATTTTGAACGAGAATAAATTACTAACACATTCAATGGCCAGCCGCCAACAGAAAACATAATTGCATGAACAGTCGAATGAACAACGCAAGCGGCCCGGTGGGAAAATACCGTCGCTACCAGCGTCGGCGCGGGTTCACGCTGATCGAACTGCTGGTGGTGATTGCGATCATCGCCATTCTCGCGGCGATGCTTTTGCCCGCGCTGGCCAAGGCCAAGGCCAAAGCCCAGGCCACTTATTGCATGAACAATTCCCGGCAAATGGCGCTGGCGTGGATCATGTATGGCGACGACAATAACGGCTCCTGCGCGCCCAATTGGGGTCAGGGCGGGCCAAATGGTGGCGCCACCGTACGGCCGGGTTTTAATGCTAATCAATGTTGGGTGGCCGGCTGGCTCGTGTTGAATTCCAGCAGCACGGAAAATACCAATGTTGCCATGCTGATTGACCATGTGCAGTATCCCAACGGGGCCTTTCTGGGTTCCTACCTGAAAACCCCCGCCGCCTTCAAGTGTCCGGCGGATAATTCCAAATGCAAGATCCTTACCCTTGGCGCGACACTGATACTGCCCCGGGCTCGCAGCATTTCGATGAATAATTTTGTCGGGTCGCCGGCACAAGCCACGACGAGCAGTTCTAACGGCAAACCCAGCACGAAGGGGTATTACGCCTATTCCAAGACTGCCAACCTCAAGTCGCCTACACTGACCTTTATTTTTGTGGATGAGCGCGAGGACAGCATCAATGATGGCACGATCTTTACGGGTGTTGACAACCCCAGCACCATAATTGACATTCCTGCCAGTTACCACAATGGCGCGGCCGGCTTTTCGTTTGGAGACGGGCATGCAGAGATTCACAAGTGGCAATCCCCGAGGATCCGGAAACCGATTCAAACCATTGCGTTAAACAATCTAAGTGTGTCGGGCGATTCTGCGGGTCTGCAAGATTCGTACTGGATGTGCCAGCGCGCTCTGGGACTCTCCGGTTTCCCCTGAAACCAAGCTCCTGACGCAGGGTTTAATTCGTTTCAACTGCATGGTTCTGGCCAAATGCCGGAACCGTTTTTGCTGGCGATGGGGAAAAGTGAAAATCAACGCCCGCCTTCAGAGGGTTCCTTCCGGAACCATTGGAGCGCATAAAGAATCATCTCCGTCGAGTTCTTGAACTTTAACTTCTCCTTGATGCGGTTCTTGAACGAACTGATGGTGGGTATGGCGACATTCATTTCCTGTGCAATCTCCCTTGTTCCTTTGCCCTGGCCCAGCATCCGAAACACCTCGAGTTCCCGGTCACTGAGCGCCTCCAAGGGGGAGGGTATCTGGTCGGGTTCCCCTTTCACGAATTTTGAAACGACGAGTGTGGCCATGCTCTCGCTGATGTGGACGTTACCGCTGAGCACCGTCCGGATGGCGGACACCACTGTCGTGGCCGGCTCACTTTTCATCACATAGCCCATGGCTCCGGCCCGCAGTGCCCGATCGCCGTAGAGGGACTCTGAATGCATGGAGACGACCAGCACCGGCATGTCTTCGTAGTCCCGCTTGATGGTTTTTATGAGTTCAATGCCGCTGGTGGTGTCGAGTGAAATGTCCACAATGACCAGGTCCGGCGCAGATTCAAGAATTCCGGTCATGCCGCCGGCGGCATCTGGTGCGTCTCCGCACACCGCCAGGTCCGTTTCAAGATCAATTAATCGTCGCAGCCCGTCACGGAACATGGCGTGATCATCAACAATGAAGATGCGCTTCTTTTCCAAAATCGGCTCAAGCAGATTGGGTTCCTTCGGCTCGTCCATGCCACCGCTGATCCTGGGCGTTTTTGAATTCATAACCACGTTTAGTTGTCAAGGCTGCAGGTGATACTTGCAATTTACCTGCGTGCCATGTCCTGGCTGCGTCTGCAATTCCAGCACGGCGCCAATCACTTTAGCACGATACCGCATAATCCCGATTCCCATCCCATCCCGGTCCTGGTTGTCGGCCAGGAAACCGATGCCGTTATCTTTTACTGACAACACCAGATCGTCATTTTCCTTTAGTAGATCGACGGTTATCACGCTGGCCTTGCTGTGTTTCGCCGCATTAATAATGGCTTCTTGGGCAATGAAGTGTAAATGCATCGCCACGCCGTTGTGCATGGTGGGCAATGCGCCGCTGGAAGAAAAGTCGCATTTAATCTTATAAAGCTTGCCGATGTTGACGGTCAATTCCTCCACGGCGTCGGTCAGTCCTTCCTCCTCCAGCCGGACAGGAAACAATCCCCGCGCCACGGTTCGGGTCTTAACCAGCGATTCATTGATCAGAGTGCTGATGTCGTTGGCTTCCGCCGACTCAATCACATCCTTTTCCTTCAGATGGCGGGCGAGAATATGCGTCCGATAGGCAATCGCCGCCAACTGTTGACACACACCATCGTGAAGATCATGCCCCAATCGTTGTTGCTCCCGGTTGGAGATTTCCAAAATTTCCTTTTCCATTCGCTTCCGCGCGGTAACGTCACGTGCCACCCCCTCCACTTCCATGAATCTTCCGGCCTGTTCTACCATTCGCGAACTCACTTCCAGTTTTAATCTCTGTCCGGCGGCATTCACGAAATCCCAATCGACGGCCGGAATTTCCACCCCCTTCGTTACCTGCTGCAGCCAGGTCCTGGCCGCCGGCCGCTGTTCTTCGGTTATCAAATCAACCAGTTCCTTGGTGAGAATCTCGCCGCGATCATACTGTAGCAGCCGCTCGCCGGCCTTGTTGATGGACGTCATACGACCTGCCAGGTCATGGGTGAAAACCATGTCATTGGCATTTTCGAAGAGATCCAGATAGCGCTCTTTTATTGCGGCTTCGACGTTCAGTTTTTCTTCAATAATCTGGGTCTGCTGGTGAACCCGGCGTCTCAGCAATACAACCCATCCAATGGTTGTCAAAACAACGGTGAAGAGGATGGCGATGGCCATAAGCAGCCTTGGCAACGTCCACCATGGCGGCTGTTTCAACATGACCACATCTTCCGGAGAACGCAGCAATAGGCGGAAAGATGCGGCGCGCCAATCCTGCCCGTAATGCCAGTCCTCGCCGAGGTCATCGATGATGCAAACGCCGGTGACGGCTACTTTGCTCCCGTTTTGAAGCTGCTCGATGTCCGTGTTCTGCCCTTGTGATCTCAAATACGCATGAAAAACAAATCCGCTGGCCTGAAGCACTAAAAACGGCTCTTTACTATGCTGCGCCCGATCGAGCAAGGTCGCTTCGATTTGCACCAAGCGGCAGTCATGAGCTCCTTTCAACGCTTCGTCAGGCGTGATGAGGTCCGGCGATACGGGCGGAACCAGCCCAATCCAGCGATAAACACCGTCCTCCAGCAGGGGCGCGTATTCACCTTTGGCCGGAAATCCAAGAACTTCAACCCTTTCGCCAACGGGTACGTTGTCGGCCTGTCTGGTTTCGACGCACAATCCGTTGGTTTCATCTTGAATATACATTTTGTTGGAGTAGCGAAGCGTGACCGTGCCGGTCACCTTGACGCGATGTCCGTAAGGGCTGCCCCACACATATTGCATGACACTCTTGATGGGCTGCCTGGGGATGGCAACGAGATCGCCTGGCGCTTGATGTTCAATGACCAGATCTTCCAGACGAGGGAGCAGCAGCAAGCTGTCAAATAACTGTCGCTGAAAATTAAAACGGGTGATGCAAACTCCTTTAACCTTGACGGTGCTGTCCACCAATTGCTCGCTTCGTGCCATCGGTAACTGGGGCGCCAGAACCGTCAAGCGCCCTTGTCCTGTAGCCAATTCAAGGACATAATTGGACTCCTGTTCCTCGAAACGGACGGCCCGGATCACGCCGCTGATTTCCACAAACTGGCTGTCCTCCTGGCCGCTTTCCATTTCGTCCAAAGTAACCGGTTTCGCCGGCGGAAGGTTTGTTTCTCCCAAAACAACAATGCGGTGTGAAGTTACCACGGGCGCGAACGCGCCCGCGCCGGTTTCGCCTTCCATTTCCACCAGTTGACCGGCATGCAAAGGAGGATTGTTCGTCGAACCATCCACGTAGAAATAGATTCCCGCCGTTTCATCCTGGATAAAACGGAATGATTTTGTCGGGATCCGGTCGTCAAAATAGGTTATGATGCCCCGTAACCTCACCGGATAATGCAGATCAGCCTGTTGGGTGGACAAGCGCCGGACTTGCTCGGCTGTCCGAAGTTCACCGAGCGGAGAATTGTCAGCCACCGCCTGAATCCAGCCAGTGGTAAGGATTAGCCAAACCAGCGACGCAGTTGTTCCCGCCATCGTTAATATTCCCCCGGATTTTGCCAGGCAAGTTGAGAATCTCATACCAAGGTGCCGAACCAGCGAACATATTCATCCACTTAAGCCGCTATTAAATTGAATTATACCAATCAAACCAAAATCGTGCAAGCTGCCCCTGAGACCGGGCGGGAACTTGTCTTTCCGATTAGACTCATGCTACTTTGCACAAGTTGAAACACCGTCGCCAAAAACTGAAAGCTTTTCCCCCGGACAGGGCAAAATCCTTGCCAGCTGAGGTGGCAGGCACGACAAAGATTATTATCCGCCGCCGGTGGCTGTTCCGGGTGTTGGCCGGGATAATCATGCCATTACTGGTGCTTGGGCTATTGGAAGTGGGTTTGCGGCTCGGTGGTTATGGTTATTCGACAGGGTTTTTCAAGCCGTTGCAAATCGGCGGCGAAGAATTGCTGGTGGAGAATGACAGTTTCGGATTCAGATTTTTCCCGCCGGGTATGGCACGAACCCCGGCATCGCTACGGATGTCCGCCAAGAAAGCGCCCGGCACTTATCGGATTTTCATTTTAGGCGAGTCGGCGGCCTTGGGTGATCCGGAACCGGCGTTTGGGGCGGGACGTTATTTGGATGTTCTGCTGCGCGAACGATTTCCCATGGCACAATTTGAGGTCGTTAATGTTGCCATGACCGCCATTAACTCCCATGTGATCCTTCCCATCGCCCGTGATTGTGCATGGCAGAATGGCGATCTATGGATTGTTTACATGGGTAATAACGAGATGGTCGGACCATTTGGCGCGGCGACCGTCTTTGGAGCGCAAGCTCCACCCTGGCAGCTGGTGCGACTGAATCTGCTCATCCAAAAATTGCGCTTGGGCCAGCTGCTGGCCGCAGCCGGCCGTAAGTTGAGCAAAGGAGATTCCGACAAGGCCTCGTGGGGCGGGATGAAAATGTTCGCCGGCAATCTGGTTGACCCAAACGATGCGCGTAAGCGGGTGGTTTATCGAAATTTTCAACGAAACCTGCGCGACATTCTGCAGGCGGGTCTGAATTCGGGCGCGCATATTTTACTTTCCACGGTTGCGGTAAACCTGAAGGACTGTCCGCCATTCGGGTCAATAATAAGCAGCAACCTTTTGGGCAGTGACCGAAAACAGGTTGAGCTGTTGCTTGGCGAGGGAAACTCATTGGCAGAGCAAGGAAATTGCGAAGCTGCCCTCAAGAGCTACGAGCAGGCAGCCCGTTTCAACCCCCAGTCAGCAGAACTGGAATTTCGCTGTGGGCGCTGCCTGCTTCAATTGACCAACGTGGCTGCGGCCCGGAGGCATTTCCAAAAGGCGCTCGATTTGGACTGCCTTCCCTTCCGCGCCGATACAAGCATCAACACGCTCATTGCCGATGCTGGCAAGCAAATGGCTTCTCCCAAGCTGACGTTTCTTGATGCGGCGCAAGATCTGAATTCAGGCACCACCGATGATATTCCCGGCCAGGAAATCTTTTACGAACATGTTCACTTGAACTTCGCCGGAAACTATCGGCTCGCGCGAAGCTGGGCCGGACAAATTGCCAGATTCCTGCCGCCGAACATCGGCGGCGGTACAAATATGGCGTGGGCTTCAGAGGAGATTTGTGAGCGACGACTTGGCCTGACCGATTGGGATCGTCTTAATATTCTGGCAGAAGTATGCCGACGCCTCCAGCAAGCACCCTTGGCCAGCCAACTTGGCAATGCACTCCGACTCCAGACCTTCTTGGAACAGGAGGCAGTTCTGCGGAAGCGAATGGATTCAGACGACAAACAGCAAGCCCGCGAAACCTATGTCGAGGCATTGCGAATCACTCCTAATGATTACTATCTTCTGGAGAATTTTGCGTATTTTCTTGCAAGTACGGATGACATTGCTGGCGCAATCGAGCAATGGAATAAAGTGCGTACCCTCATTCCCCACGATCACGTCAGCTACTTCGAGCTGGGTCGCCTTGCCGGAATGCAGGGTAGGTATGCGGAAGCAAAATCTTTGCTCGGCCAGGCATTGGCCATCCATCCTAGTTTTGCACCAGGCTGGTTTGAGTTGGGCAAAGCTCATGCAGCAGCCGGCGACTATCAACACGCTGTTCACGAGTTCGACCAAGCTTTGAAGTTTGATCCCCAAAATGCACAATGTTGGTTCTGTAGCGGTCTTGCGCTGGCGATGCTTAATCAGCGTGCCGACGCCATTGAACATTACCGTCAGGCGGTAAAATTTGCGCCGGAGGATTGGAAGGCTCACTTCGAATTGGGTGGTCTCTTGGGACAGGATGGGAAGATGTCTGAAGCTGCGGCAGAATCCGAGGCCGCCGTCCGGCTAAATCCCAGTTTTCCAGTGGCCCATCTGAATTTGGGCCTTGCGCTGGTGCAAATAGGCCAACTGGCGGAAGCCGAACAGCAATTCGAAGAAACGCTACGGTTAGATCCGACGAATTCAAAAGCGGCCGATTACCTTGTTCAAGTTAGAGCTTTGAGGAAAAAAACACCATAGCTTCTCGGGCCGCGGGAGGCGTTTTCCATAAATGGCTGATCCTGTGTAGTTAAGAAGATTTTTGAGACCGACTCGCCGCATCAGCTGGCAGATGAAAGCCAGTCAACCAGCTTTGGCTTT
Organism: uncultured Verrucomicrobiae bacterium; assembly: GCA_963708525.1. Taxonomy (GTDB): domain Bacteria; phylum Verrucomicrobiota; class Verrucomicrobiia; order Limisphaerales; family UBA11358; genus UBA11358. The sequence goes on from CAVPTH010000016.1 coordinate 33,089, forward strand.
AGCGATTCATTTAGGAAAAATGTTCTGTTGACTGGGCGTGTAGTATATGATATTACAAGTATTGTAGCCACTTTATTACCATTAACAAAAACTGCACCATAATTATCATTTCTGCCCGGGCTTTCTTGCAAAGATCATTCTGAGGAAATCGTGAAATATATTACACCCATCGAGTCAATTTCTATGTCATTAAATAAAACTTTGCTGGGAATTTTACTGGCACCAATGTTGGCTGGCAGCGTGTTTGCGGAGGATTCTGCAGGAAATGACCGCCGTGTCGAAGCTTTGCTCTCGCACATGACGCTCGACGAAAAGATTGGTCAAATGACGCAAGTAGACATTAATGCGCTGAAGGAACACGCCGACATTCAAAAATACTTTCTGGGTTCGATTTTAAACGGCGGGGGAGGAGGTCCATCAAACAACGTTCCCCAAACCTGGCTGCAAGCGGTCAATGAGTACCAGTCTTGGGCCTTGAAAACCCCCCTGAAGATTCCGTTAATTTACGGCGTAGACGCGGTTCACGGTCATAACAATGTGAACGGCGCGGTTATTTTTCCGCATAACATCGGGCTGGGTGCCACCCACAATCCAGCATTGGTGGAACAGGCCGAACACATTACGGCGCTGGAGGTTGCCGGCACGGGCATCCGGTGGGCTTTTGCACCCTGCATTGCCGTGGCGCAAGACGAACGTTGGGGCCGCACTTATGAGAGCTTTGGGGATTCTCCCAATCTTGTGTCTGAACTGGGCGCGGCCGCAGTTCGCGGCTTGCAGGGAAATCAATTGTCCCGGGATTCCACATCAGTGCTGGCTTGTGCAAAGCATTTCATCGGTGACGGCGGCACGCAAAACGGCACGGATCAGGGTGACACCGTTTGTGATGAAGCCACCTGGCGGAAAGTTTATCTACCTCCTTACGTTGCCGCCATCAAGGCCGGGGCGGGCTCGATCATGGTTTCCTACAGTAGTTTGAATGGCAAAAAAATGAGTGGCAACCGGCACCTGTTGACGGATGTCTTGAAGGGTGAGTTGGGCTTCCAGGGAATTCTCGTTTCCGACTGGGCGGCCATTGATCAACTTTCACCCGACTATAAAAACGACGTTGAAGCTTCCATCAACGCCGGACTGGACATGGTTATGATTCCCAAAGGGCCGGGCCAGCCGAATAATTATGTGGAGTTCATCACCGACCTGAAAAAACTTGTGGCGGAAGGGCATGTTTCCCAGGCGCGGATTGACGATGCGGTCCGGCGTATTTTGCGCATCAAGTTCGAGATGGGGTTGTTCAAAAATCCGTACACGGATCCCGCGCTCACGGCGGACATCGGTTCGATCGCGCACCGCGAGGTTGCGCGGCAGTGCGTGCGTGAATCGCTGGTCTTGCTAAAGAATGACAACAAAACCGTACCCCTCTCAAAAAGTTTGAAACACCTCGCCGTGGTTGGCGCGGCGGCCGACGATCTTGGAATTCAATGTGGCGGCTGGACCATTAGCTGGCAGGGGCAGGCCGGCACGACCATCCGTGGTGGCACGACCATTCTCACCGCAATCCGCAACACCGTGACTCCGGGAACGACGGTTACTTTTTCCGCCGATGGCAACGATGTGAAGGGGGCTGACGCCGTGGTCGTGGTGGTGGGCGAACTGCCTTACGCCGAAACCATGGGCGATCGTACCGATTTGCATCTGTCTCCTGCGGACGTACAGTTGGTGGAAAGGGTTAAGTCAGCCGGTGTCCCGGTGGTTACGGTGCTGCTCTCTGGCCGGCCGCTCATTCTTGGATCTGCCATGAATGCCAGCGATGCTTTGATCGCGGCCTGGTTGCCAGGCACCGAAGGCCAGGGCATCGCTGACGTGCTATTCGGCGATTTCAAGCCCACTGGCACGCTGCCCCGACCATGGCCGCGCAACAATGGCGGGACGGCTACTGCCGGTGGAAATTCATCGGGCTCAGACACGCTTTTCCCGAATGGCTTTAGTTTGAATCATTAAAGTTGCCGGACCGTTTGAACCGGTTGATAAGTCAAGTTTTGCCAGTAAAGAAAGATATGAGGTCTGACCGAAGGCTTCGAATTTGGTCCTCGTTGCAGTTGATTGGCAGTTGTTGAATTTTGAAGTATATTCTGTCAAACACACTGAAAGTAATGAAGATCCTTGGCACTCGAGAATGAGACGCGATCAGGCAGCAAAGTCGTCGCGGCTTCGCAGTGTTTTCTTTACTGGAATCATCTGTGTGAGTGTGAGCCTGCTTCACGCTCAATCAATCAACGTAGATTTTGATCAAAACGACGGTGTCGGCTGGGGTGGCGGTGGCCCCAATCCCGGGCCGACAGTGTCAGGCGCCGCGGTACTGGGAAAAGCCGGGGACCACTGGAATGGAATAAATGTAAGCAGTGGCAACGGACTTCCACTGATGAATGCGGATGGCAGCGCCTCGGCAGTTAAAATGACTTTCACGTCCGGCGGCGGATACGATGTGAACAGTTTTGGCGGATCCACTCCTTTTGCCAGCACTCCCTATGACGCCCTGATGGAGGACTATCTTTATAATGGCGGCACCAATCGGACGATAACCCTTTCCGGACTGGCGGCAAATTCCGCTTACGATCTGGTGTTATATAGCGCGGCGAACGACGGCTCCGGGGCTGCTGGCCGCCTGACGTCTTTCACTATCAATGGCATCTCCAAAAGCAGTGTCTGGGACGGATCCAGCAGCACGCTGATCGCAGGCGTGGATTACGTGGAGTTCCAATCGGCCCTCTCCGACGGAGCTGGGATTCTGTTAATTACCTACAACGGAAACGGCAGCGCGGAAGGCGACGTCAACGGGTTTCAGATCCAGTCCGCACCATTGAAATTGAACGCGTCCTACAACGGCTTGGATGTGGCCATTTCTTTTTGGACCCAGTCGGGATTAAGCTACCAGATACAATATAAGACCAACCTCGCTGACGCCGGCTGGGCGCTGCTGGGCGGCGCCATCTCCGGAAGCAATGCCGCCTGCTCTGTAAGCGATGTCATCAACAGGAGCAGCCGTTTTTATCGCCTGCAGGTAACAACCAATGCTTCCGTTGCGCCATCAATGTTGCACACCAGCGGTACAAATATCGTCGGTGCCAGCGGTTCAATCGTCCGGTTGCGGGGGCTCAATTTGGGCGGCTGGTTTATCATGGAAAAATGGATGTGTCCGCTGGACAGCGGCAGTCTGCCGGACACCTACAGTGCGATCACCAATCTGGACAGCCGTTTCGGCGTTGCCACCGAGCAGGCGCTTATCCATGCCTATCAGACAAATTGGATCACTACCGACGACCTTAATACCATCGCCAACGCAGGATACAATTGCGTCCGGGTGCCTGTCTGGTGGGGCAACTTTTACTCCATCACCAACACCTCCAGTTCCGGCTGGCGTACGGATGCGTTCACGGTCCTTGACTGGCTGGTCACCAATTGCGCTGTCCGGGGCATTTATGTGGTTATTGACATGCACGGTGTGGTCGGCGGACAAAGCACTTCTGGCGACACGGGCCGGGAAAATCAAAACCAATACTGGATCAGCAGCATGGATCAGCTTCAGACCGCCTACATGTGGAGCCAAATCGCCATGCACTACAATGGGAGCCCCGCCGTGGCCGGCTACGATCTGATCAATGAACCCGATGGAACCTCAAGCGTCGGCGATGTCTGGCCGGCCTATACCAACCTTTACACGACCATTCGTGCCGTGGATCCGGGCCATATGATTTTCGTGGAAGGTACTTTTGGGAATTGGAATTGGAGCATGTTGCCCAACCCGGCCGTGTATGGCTGGACTAACATTGTCTATTCCATGCACGAATATCAATTTAACGGTTCGGTCGCCCAGATCGAGGCCGGAGCGGACAATCAAGTGACAGACTTCCACAACCATCTGGCTTGGAATGTTCCGGTTTACGTCGGCGAATGGAACAACATGGGCATGGGTGCGGCGTGCTACGACTATTCCATTAATGCCTATGACCAGGCCGGCATGAGTTGGTCAATGTGGGCTTACAAGGCAACGGCTGGGCTGCTGCCCAACGGCTGGGGCTGGTATGATCCGACATACTGGCCATCGACTCCTAATCTAAAAACAGATTCGGCCGCCACGATTATTAACGATTGGATGCAGTGGAAAACCATCACGTCATTCGGCATAAATCCTTCAGTCGGATTATGAAGGGGTGGATTTCGTAAACTGTTGCGAGACCCTGAGCAACGAATGGAAGTCGGAAATTTTGAAACGGTATTAATCATGCGCGAAGGCAAGAAAAAAACAGTTTGCTTTACATCACCATCCCGCCGTCAACTGTCAAGACCTGACCGGTCATATAACTCGCCGAAGGACTGGCAAGAAACAACGCGGCATTCGCAATGTCTTCCGACGCGCCGAACTTGCCCATCGGAATCTGCTTCAAAATGGCCGCCTTCAATTCCGCGTTCAGCTCCGACGTCATGTCCGTCTCGATGAAGCCCGGCGCGATGCAATTGGCCGTGATGCCGCGCGATGCGAATTCGCGCGCGACCGACTGCGTGAACCCGAACAACCCCGCCTTGCTCGCCGCGTAATTGCTCTGGCCCGGATTGCCGATGAGGCCGATGACCGACGAAATGTTGATGATACGCCCGCTGCGCTGCTTGGCGAACGCGCGCGAAAACGCCTTCGTGAACAGAAACGCGCCCTTTAGATTCGTGTTGAGCACGGTGTCCCAGTCCGCGTCGCTCATGCGCATCAGCAGGCCGTCGCGCGTCACGCCGGCGTTGTTCACGAGAATGTCCACCTTGCCCGCCTCGGCGAGAATTTTCTCGGCGGCGGCGTTGACGGCGGCGGAATCCGCCACATCCACGGCGAACGCCCACGCCTTGCGGCCGAACGCGCGGATTTCCGCCGCGACTTTGTCGGAATTTTCCTGCGTGCGCGAAACGCAGACCACATCCGCGCCCTCGGCGGCGAATTTCAACGCAATGGCGCGGCCGATTCCGCGGCCCGCGCCGGTGATGACGGCGATTTGATTGGCAAGCTGGCTCATAATGTTCGGAAATGTTAAACCACGAATGGACACAAATGCACACGAAAAATGACAAGTGCTGCGGGATGCGTGAGAAATACTTGAAGAGAGCGGCTAAACCCTGCTGACCGATCGCCATTTTAGGCGGCGCTGTCGTCTTCATCTGGACGCCTCTCCGCACTAAATGAATCACTGGGAATGATAGGCCGCTTGGGTGCAGGAATCGGCGCTGAACCGGCGCCAGTATCATCTCCCGCCTGTTTGGGCGCGGTGCTCGGAAACGAGCCTTATATTTCGCTATCCAATTGTCCTTTGGCATGTCGGCAGTAATCATCAATAATCTCTGCGCAACATCATGAACCCCAATGTCTCGTTCATAGATGGCTGTGAAGTCTTCCAATGCCTGCTCGTACTTGCCTTGCAGGAAGAATTCCTTAGCCTCCTCGAAAATTCGTCCCAGTTTCGCTATATCGTAAGCGCGCTTAAGAATCTCTGGCTTCTAGAGCCAATCAATGATTTAAGGAATGACATAACGTAGCTGCCTAACATTGTGTTAAACCAACCCAGTGTTGGCGAATTCGGATAGGAGACAATCGGTCACACTCGTGACCATGAAAAAGTTGTGCTGCCAGTTGGCGCATCTTATCTGCCATCACTTCGGGTATGAACGAATCTTTCCAGAACCACCACAACGTGCAAGGGCAAAAAATTTCAACCGCGTCATGGAGACGAGGTGACGGAATCTCACGCAAGATTTTCACGCTCAGTGACTCCTCAATGTCGTCACCTACGGAACCACAAAAATTTTACCGTGCTTCCAAGCTCGCCGCGTCCGCGACGTTCAGCATCGTCGCCGTTTTATCAATGCGTTTCATGAATCCGCTCAAGGCCGTGCCCGGGCCAAGTTCGATGAAGCGCGTAAAACCCTGCGCCAGCAAGACGCGCATGGATTGTTCCCAGAGCACGGATGACGTGACCTGCTCCACCAGCTGCGGAACATGTCCGGTCGGCGATGCCGTGCGGCAGCGCGTTGACGTTGGAGATCACCGGCACGGTCGGTCGCGTTTAATTTCAATTTAGCCAGTTCCGCCTGCAGCTTCGGCTGCGCGCTGGCCATCAGCGGCGAGTGATAGGCACCCGCCACCGGCAACGGCAATGGCGCGTTTCGCGCCCTTGGCTTTGGCCAGTTCGCAGGCTTGGCAAATTTTTTCCGCCTCGCCGGAAATCACCAACTGGCCGGGACAATTCAAATTCGCCAGCACCACGCCGGCTTCGGCGCAAACTTCGCGCGTCGGCGCTTCGTCCAGGCCGATGATCGCCGCCATGCCGCCTTTGGTCACATCGCACGCTTCCTGCATGAATTTTCCGCGCTGCCGCACGACGCGCAGGCCGTCCTCAAAACTCATCGCGCCCGCCGCCGTCAGCGCCGTGAATTCGCCGAGCGACAAACCGGCGGTCGCGTCGAATTTCAGATCCGGCACCTGTTCCTTGAGCAATTGAAACGCAACCCAGCTCACGAGAAAAATTCCCGGCTGCGCGTTTTCGGTTTTCGTCAATTCGGCTTCCGGCCCGTTGAAACAAATCACGGCGAGATCGTAGCCCAGCGCGGCATTGGCGCGGTCGAACCACGCTTTCGCGGACTGGGAAATTTTTCGGCAAGGTCTTTGCCCATGCCGACGACTTGCGCGCCTTGACCGGCAAACAGGAGTGCGGTTTTGCTCATAGTTTCCAGAAAGGAAACACGAAACCGACGCGCAGTGAAAGCCAGGAAATTGTTTGACATAAGCTCAAAATGCAAATAACATAAAAATGTTGAAATAAACTTATGCAACGGCGTCTTTCTAATGCCCTACAAGTCGCCTTCCTATTGATATTTTTAGCTGGTGCTCCATTGAGAGCGGCAGATCAGGTTGTGCTTCAATTCAATCCAGCCGGTTTACAAGGTGCAATTGGCTTGCATTCGACTTTTGGCTTGCCGGTGAGCTCGATGTATCCCGAATACACCATTCTACGCAGCACCAACTTGCAGGCATGGGAATCCGTCGCCGGCCCGGTGAGCGGCGGTGTCGGGGTGTCTGATGAATTTCTGCGTTATGCGGTGCCACTGGCGGGTGGCAGTGCTTTCTACCGGGTCGTTGCGAATGTGAAAATCGCTTTGCCGGACAACACGCTATTGGGAGACTCGATTTATGGATATGGGACCGAGTTCGGTCGCCAGATCCAGCAAGTCGGCCAGTTACCGATTGGAGATTTCATCAACCTTTACACACCGACGAACCATTATCTGCAACAACTTTCCTTTGACCCGACCATGGCAACATACTGGGATCAGTTCAATCTCGACCCGGCGGTACATAATGCCACGAATTCGACCCACCCGCGCCTTACCGATTTCCGATTAAACACGAATGAGTTTTCCATATTTCAGACGAACGGTTTCGTCGTCAGCGGGCGATTGGGGACTTATAGTTTTGCCGATTCATTTTATAAAGTATTCACGGACAATCTTCCCGTATTCTTCTCCTGTGATGCTGCGCTTCACGCGTGGCACCGGTCCTATGGCGGAATGCTTGAGGAGCTGGAAGAAACTTATCTCGCTCCAACGCTCCAAACGGTCATCCAAGGCATGGACGGACAGGTTTTCAATCTCTCGTTTCAGTCGTCAGGAACCGCTTTATCCAGCGGGGTTCAGGACGCCGATTATTTTCTCGCCGTGGCGAGTTCACTGATTACGGCCACAAACAATTATGGATGGCTCGGGCAAGACTCGCAGATACTGGCCACGCTCACCGCCATCAGCAATCTGCAGCCCGCCACCATCACCCTGTTCGGAACCACGCGGCTCGTTGACTTCTCACAATTCACGGTGCGCGGCCACTACCAAACCTCGCAGCGCCTCCAGAATTATTTTCGCGCGATGATGTGGTGCGAGTTGATTGATTTCCGATTCACCGGTTCAACCAACGACAATTCACTCCGCGAGTTGTCCGGTGCGGTTGCCATGCATCTGTTGATGAAGAACTCCGGCCAGTTCGCCAACTGGCAACAGCTTGACAGCGTCGTTCAGATGTTCGTCGGCCTGCCGGATTCCTTGAACTTTGCCCAGCTCAGCGACCTCATGACGACCGCGAATATTCAATCTCCCGCCAGTCTGCCGAACGCCGCATCCCTGGCAAATTTACAGTCCCAAATCATGGCCGGCCAGTTGGGCGTGCAGAACATTCAGAATGGAGACTTTTTTTCGCCGCTGTCACGACAGCAAATCAAGCTGCCACGATCCTTCACCGTCCTGGGCCAGCGTTTCGTGCCGGACGCCTGGGCGATGAACCAGTGTGTGTTTGACCGAATCATTTGGGACGCGGACGGCATTCCAGGTTTTGAAGACAAAGTCATGCGGCGCGTGCCCAGCGCGCTTGACATCGCATTTTCGGTTCTCGGAAATGACCAGACAGTCGGACAGATCGCATCGCGCATTGCCAATACCAATGGCATTCCGTGGCGCGATGGCTATCCGTATCAGCATAACCTGACGGCGGTGCGGCGGGTCATTGACGTTCAAGATCCTTCCGTCTGGACCAACAACATCTACAATTATTGGCTCGCCTGCCTGCGTGAACTTTCCACTCCGACCACCGATCCGGAATACCCCGACGCCATGCGCACGCCGGCCTGGGCGATGAAGACACTCAATACCCAGCTCGCTTCCTGGACGGAACTGCGGCACGACACGGTGCTCTACGACAAACAACCTTACACCGGCACGGTTTTATGTTCTTATCCGGATGGGTTCATCGAACCAAGGGTCAGTTTCTGGGAACACATGAGAGATATGGCGCTCCGCACGAGAGATTTGATGGCCACACTTCCTAATTGTGGCCAGTTTGTATTTGAGCCAAACGAGTCCTACGACACAACATTCACCAATTCCATCGGAACCATTTACACAAACCGGCTGCAATTTCTCGACAACTTTGCGACTCAGATGAACACCCTTCGCGATATTTCTGCGAAGGAATTGAGCCGCCAAGTGCTGACGAGCAATGAAGTTTTGTTCATTCAAAGCCTCATCGAGAATCCCAACCAATACGGAAGCGTGCGTTCCTACAGTGGTTGGTATCCGCAGATATTTTATTACAACGCCCGTGCGCAGCGGTCACTCATCTCGCCGTGTGACATGTGGGACGCCTTGGTCACCGATGTGCAAACCGATCCAACGGACCTCGTGGTCGGCGACCCTGGAAGCATTCTGCACGAAGGCGTTGGGAACATTAACCTGTTGATGATCGCCGTGAATTGGGGAACCGACGATGCCGCGGTGTATGCCGGTCCGGTGATGAGTCATTATGAATTTGAACTTGGCCCGACTTCGAGAGAAACCGATTCCCAATGGAAAACGGATGCTCACGCCGGAAACTTGCCACCTCAACCAGATTGGACGCGTGGCTATCTGGTTCCTGGAACTTTTACCTTTCCTTACGGCATTTACTGAAAGCGATCGATTTCCCCTTATCGCGTCAGCGGGCGGGAAATTATTCCTTCGCACCTTCACACCATTGTTATTCAATGAAACTTCATGTTTTCACATGTTGTCATTTTCTGGATGGATCCGGCCAAACCAAACGCCGCCGATGAAGTTATCGCGGTCGGAAACATGTTTTTAAAAATATTCCCGGCATCACGCTTTTCCACACCGGCAGAATGGTGGGCAGCGCGCGGCCGGTCTTGGACCAGCCATATCAGGTCGCGCTCAAACCCGTCTTAACCAGCAAGCGGGCACACGACGATTATCAGGTGCATCCGCAACATCTGGAATTCGTCGCGTAATGCGGGCAGCCGTTCGTGAAGAACGTTGTCGTTTACTATTTTGAGCAACCATGAAACACGCAAACCGCACGAAAAATCCTCAATCAGGTTGCCGCCGATTCATGTTCCGTTCGTGTGTTTAGTGTATTTCGTGTTGAAAATTCTCACACCCGCGGATGAAATTTTTTTGCGAATTTCGCACAGCCGGCACCCGGTGACTTGTGTGCCTTGACCGGCAAACAGGAGTGCGGTTTTGCTCAAGAGTTTTGCATTTCCGCCGCCGTTTGCCATTTTTACGCGACGGTGAGGACTTGGCCGGCAGCAGATGTTTCAACATGGAGCGGATCTCCTGGATGCGCGGCGGCTTGCTCAAAATACCATCAATGTGCGGCGGCAGGGTTCCATCGTCGTTCATGAAGGCTCCCCAGCCGGTCAGCATAATGACCGGGGTGGCTGGCGATTCCCGTTTGATAATGGCGGCGACTTCGCGGCCATCCACATACGGCATGCCGAGGTCGGTCATGACCACGTCAAAAGTCCGGCCTTCAACGCCGGCGGCATGAAAAAGATCGAGACCAGTCGCGGCACCATCTGCGACGGCAACCTCGTGGCCGTCCCGCTTCAGAATGTCATTGAGCAGCTCACGCAGTGGCGCTTCGTCGTCCAGGCACAGGATGCGGCAGGGAGCGGGACGGTCGCTGATCCGCATCAGCGGGGTGATCCGCCGGGAGACTTTGACGGACGGGGAAAATCAGCCGGATGGTCGTGCCCAGACCCGGTTCGCTTTCAATCTCAATTCTTCCCTCATGCCGTTGCAGCACGCCGTAAACCATGGCCAGCCCGAGGCCTGTGCCGCGCCGCCCCTTGGTCGAAAAGAACGGTTCCAGGCAGCGGCGCCGGGTCGCTTCATCCATCCCAGCGCCATTATCAACCACCTCGATGATGATGGATTTGGCGGCCCCGTTTTGAGCCTGGCCGGGTGGTTCCTCAAGGACGCGTGTGCGGATGATGATGACTCCACTTTTGGGCACCGCATCCACGGCATTGATGATCAAATTCGTCAGCGCTTCTCGAATCTCGCTTTCCTGGCCGGCGAATTCGACGGCTTCGGGATCCAGCTCCGTCCGCACTTCAATCATGATGCCATTTGCCTGGGGAATGTCACGCCAGCGCGGGCGGGTCATGTCCACGACCTGCGTCACCAACAAATTGGGTTGCAACAGCAGCCGGGCATCGGAATCGGCCTCGTCACGTGGACGGTAAAAGTCGCGCAGCCGGGAGACGATATGCGCGATGTCTTCGCCGGCGGTGCGGATGTAATTGAGATGCCGCTTGGAATGTTCGCTCAGGCCCGGTTCGGCATCGACGATTAAATCGGCAAAGCCGACCACTGGCGACAGTGCGTTGTTAACATCGTGCGCAATGCCGCTGGCCATCTGGCCGAGCGCCTTGAGACGTTCCTGTTGCATGACGATTTGCTGCGTCTGACGGAGTTCATTGAAGGCTTTCTCGAGTTGCTCATGCAATTGCGCCTGATGCGCCGCCAGCGCGACATGTTCGCTCAACGTGCGGAGAAACTCCTGTTCGCCGGCGGTGAAGGCGTCTGCCCTGGTCCGCGCGGCAATAATCACGCCGAACAATTCGTTTTCGACGAGCATCGGCACCGCCACTACCGATGCCAGCCCGGCCTGGCAAAATTTCTCCGCCATCGTCCCCGCCCCGCCGGCTGTGTCCATTAGGTAAACCGATTCCCCCCTGACACACAAATCCAGCCCCGCATCCTGCAGGTTCACCAGCGTGTCCGCCTGCCATTCGAGCTTGGGATTTTCTGACGAAGATTTCACCAGTGAAGCAGCGATGCGCAATGTCGGCATTTTCACCTCGGACAGGCCCACCAGCCCTGCGTCGATCGCGAAGTGGTCTTCCAATTGACACAAAACGACCTGCAGGATGCTGCCCAAATCCTGCCGCTCGGAGATGGCATGTATGATCTGGTTGAGCAGACGGATGCGGGAAAATTGCTCCTGCAAACCGGCCTCGGCGCGTTCCCGTTCACTGATCTCGACGCGCAGGTCGCGCGTGCGCTCCCCGACGCGCTTTTCCAGTTCGTCGTTTGCACTCTTCAACGCGCCGTCGCGTTCCTGAATCTGGGCGAGCATGGTGTTGAAGCCGTCGATCAACTGGCCGAGTTCGTCCTCGGATTCCTTGATGGCGCGGAGGGCGTAATTCTTGCCGCGCGAGACCTGCCGGGCCGTCTCCGCCAGATGAAACACCGGGCGGGAAATGATTTTCTGCAGCCGGGTGGCCAGTAATTGCGCCACCAACAAAGCACCCAGCAGGCAGACGAGGGTGATGATCGCGTGCGACCAGAGTTGCGAATGGAGTTCGTCCAAATTTGACTTCAAATAAACTGCGCCGATGGGCTTGCCATTTTGCCGGATCGGTTGAAAACCAGACAGATAGCCATCTCGATAATACCAGCCTCCCGGCCCGGGATGTTCCGGGATGGCCGGCAAATTTTCGTTGGTGGAAGAGTGGTATTGGACGAATACGTTTGTGCCGAGATATAACCCGGCCGCCTCGATTCCAGCCTTGGCGCGGAGATGGCTTAAAATCTCCCGCGCCGCTCCCTTGTCCTCGAACCGCAGGGCGGCCGAACTTTGGTCACCGGTCATGACGGCCAGTGTGGCCAGATCCCGCTGCAGCGTGGCGCGGACGGTGAAATATTCGGAGATCAGCAACACCACCGCCGCCAGTGTCAACGCCGCCACGCTGGTGGCCATGGTGATGAACATCAGCTTCTGCCGGATGGAAAGCCGGCGCAACAATGGGTTGATTTTGGCGCGGGTCATCAGGGCTGGGGCTGGGCCAGGGCCAGCAATTTGGAACTGATTTTCAGCCCGGCGAGATCGGTGGCGTCACGATTGACTTCAAACAGCGTTTTTCCGCCAACCGAAAACAAATTGATCATCACCCCCGACCCGGTGAAATCGTACACGTCCTCGGACACGGTCAGCACGCTGGCGTGCTTCAGCCGGGCCACGAGGCCGGCCAAATCGTTCTGCTGAAAACCGCTGATGAACAGCACCTGGCATTGGGGAATTTCCCTCTCCGACTGGAGCGAGCGGATGACCACTTCGCGCCCGTTGATCCGCCGCCTTGGGACGATGCTTTGCAGTTTTTCATCCCTGGCGCCCGACCCGTAAATTCCAATCACAAGCGGCGCATTGGAATCACTGAACACCGCGGCCGGCCATTCGACAAATTCTCCAAAACCGATCAAATATGCCGCGCGTTCCTCCGAGATGACGGGATTCTGATGCGCGGTCGCGCAACCAGTGATCAGGAGGAGGCCGGTCAAACCCGCCAATCCCAACCGGCAACCGATGGAGCCGCCGCATAAACGGATGAACGGCGCGCTGGAAAACCACACCGGCTGCATGAGCCGGGCACACCACTTGCAAATCAAAAGCGGCAATCGTCCGCCGGATGGTTTCGGCCGAAATTCACTTGCCGACGACGGCGGGCTGAGGACAATGTTCCCATGTTCTCGCACATCGTCATCTTCTGGACCAACCCGGCGCTGCCGGACGCCGCCGATGAACTGGTCGACGGCGCCATCAAGTACCTCAAGACGATCCCTCACATCATCCAGTTTCACGTTGGTAAAATGTCGCCCAGCCCGCGTCCGGTCGTGGATCAGACTTATCAGGTTGCGCTGAACCTGGTTTTTCCCAGCAAGGCGGCGGAGCAGGCCTATCAAGTCCATCCGCAGCACATCGAATTTGTTGAAAAAGTTTTCAAGCGCACCTGCCAGAAGGCGGTCATCTACGATTTTGAATAAATTCCGTTCGGAGGGACGGGTCACGCCCGGGGATGAAATTTGCGGTGGATTTCCCGCAGCCGGTTGCCGGTGACATGCGTGTAGACCTCCGTCGTACTGATATTCGCGTGACCGAGCAATTCCTGAATAACTCGCAAATCCGCACCGTGCTCCAGCAGGTGCGTCGCAAAGCTGTGCCGAAGCATGTGCGGCGTCATATTTCGCTCCACTCCCGCGCGCCGGACCCGGTTTTTGATATGCAACCACAGCGTTACCGCCGCAAACGGCGTGCCGCGCCGGGTAAGAAATACATTTGCCGGCGATTTCGGCGTAACTCGCTTTGGCCGACCGACTTCGATATGACGATTCAATGCCGCCACCGCCGTTCGTCCCACGGGAACGACACGTTCCTTGTTGCCCTTGCCGATGACGTTGATGAAGCCGGCGTCGAGGTGCAGCTGTTCCAGCCTCAGATTTTTTAGTTCAGACAGCCGTAGGCCGGAAGCATAGGCCAGTTCCAGAATCGCCTGGTCGCACAAGCTTTCCGGCGTCTCGGGCTTCTCCGGGGTGAGCAGTTTATTAATTTCGTCGTTGCTCAAAGCTTTCGGCAACCGCTTCCACCGGCGCGGGAGTGAAAGGTTTTCCGCGATGTTCGCCGGCAAAAACTCTTCGTTTTCGGCAAATCGGTAAAATGCCCGCAGCGCCGCGATTTCCAGATAGACACTCTCGCCGCTCAAACGGAGCGCTGATTTTTGGTGGGGCGGGTGTCCTCGCGAACTGCCATCACCTTGTTCTGCGCTGGCGGCGACTCGCGAGGACGCTCGCCCCACCGGCAAAAGGCTTCTTGAACGTTCGTGTTGCAGGAACGCCATGAGATGCTTCAGCTCGACCGATTGCCAGTCCGTGAGATTTTTTTCGGCCGCCCAGCCGGTGAATTTACCGAGCAGCGCGGCGTATGTTTTCGCAGTGTTGTCCGACTGCCCGCGCTCGTGGCGCAGGAATTGCAGAAAATCTTCGACGAGCGCTTGCATGTCTATTTGCGCCGGCGATCGCGCCAGTCATCCGCCAGAATTGCCCAACGTTCGTGGTCGCGCCACCGGCCGGCGATTTTCAGGAAGCCGCGTACACGGCCTTCGCAGGCGAATCCGGCGCGCTTCACGAGGGTAATTGAAGCCACATTGTGCGGCTGTATGTTGGCCTCGATGCGGTGCAACTTGAGCCGGCGGAAGGCAAATCGCAAAACGAGCTGCAGTGCTTCCGTGGCATAACCCTGCCGGAAAAAAGGCGCGCCTATCAAATATCCCACCACCCCGCTTTTCCGAGCATGGTGGAGGATTTCAAACATACTGATCCCGCCGACGGGCCCGCCATCCTCCTTCCGGCAGATCACAAACCCGAAGCAATCTTTCCCGTTGCAACGGTTCAGGAGCTCCTCAAATTGCTTCTTATCTTTGAGGCGGCGCACCACACCGGGGCATCGCCGCGCGCTTTGATTCGTCAAACGTATCATCGCCGTCGCGTCAGAACGCGCCACCGGACGCAGGCAAACATTCTTGCCGGAGATGGTGGGGATAGTTTTGGCGGTTTCAGCAGGCATTTGACGTTTCATTTTGAATTCAGCTTAATCCGGCTTGCGAAATAAATCACGCCTTGTTCACAGAGCGCACCGGATTTTTAATGGACGCCAACGACAACCCATTGCAAATTGCCGCATGTTCAAACTCAAGCCGCCCGACTTCGCCGACAAGGCGGAGGCCTACGCCGTGTTGGAATCGCAGCTCAGCGCACTGTTGCACGGCGAGCGCGACTTCATCGCGAACTGCGCCAACACCGCCGCGCTGCTCTGGCATTCACTGCCGGATTTGAATTGGGCGGGCTTTTACCGGCTGGTGGCCGGCCGGCTCGTGCTTGGGCCGTTTCAAGGTAAACCGGCATGCATGCGGATTCAACTTGGCAGTGGCGTGTGCGGCACGGCCGCGGCGAGGCGCAAAACGGTGCTGGTGCCGGATGTCCACGAATTTCCCGGCCACATTGCCTGCGATGCAGCGTCCAAGTCGGAAATTGTGGTGCCGCTGATAAAGGGTGCCCGGTTGCTCGGGGTGTTGGATCTCGACAGCCCGAAGCTCAACCGCTTTGAGAAAGCGGATCAAGCGGGACTGGAAAGACTCGCCGCCACGCTGGTGGCGCATTCAGAACAACGATAATTGCGCGCCACCCGGGCGACGAAATGCCGCCACGGAAAGTTCCACCCCGTCGCTGGCAGTTCCAGTTTTGCGCCGTGCGACCTTGAATATTTGCGCGATCTGTTCCGCGAAAATTCCTTCGCCGCCGAACCGTTTTCCCCATTGCGAGTCATACAATTTTCCGCCGTGCATCGCGCGCAGCCGGTTCAACACCTTTTCCTTCCGGTCGGGGAAATGCGTGTCCAGCCATTTTTCAAAAAGCGGCGCGACGGCATAAGGCAGCCGAACGACGGTATACCCGGCTGAAGTGGCCCCGGCTTCCGCCGCCGCTTTGAGGATTGCGGGCGCTTCATGATCAGTCAGCCCGGGAATGATCGGCGCGACATTCACGCCTGCGGGAATTCCGGCGCTGGCCAGTTCGCGAATCGCCGCCAGCCGCGCCGCCGGTGGCGAGGTGCGCGGTTCCATGACCTGGCGCAATTCCGGATCCAGTGTGGTGATGGAAAGCCAGACCGAAACCGCGTGATGCCGCGCCAGTTCGGCCAGCAAATCCAGATCGCGCGTCACGAGCCGGTTTTTGGTGACGATGAAGACCGGGTTGCGGAATTCCGCCAGCACTTCGAGACAACGGCGCGTGAGTTTCAATTTCCGTTCAACCGGCTGATAGCAATCCGTCACGCCGCTCATGAAGATGACCTGCGGCTGCCATTTGGGCGACGACAATTCCCGCCGCAACAATTCCGGCGCGTCTTCCTTGACCATGATTTTGCTCTCGAAATCAAGTCCGGCGGAAAAGCCGAGATATTCGTGAAACGGCCGCGCGTAGCAATAAATGCAGCCGTGTTCGCAGCCGCGATAGGGATTGAGGCCCGCCTGAAAGCCGATGTCCGGGCTGTGGTTGCGGCTGATGACGGTCTGGCTGTGGTCCTTGAAAAACTGGGTGCGCGGTCCTTGCGGAGGGCCACCAAGCGGGTCGTCGTCAGGATTCCAGTCCGCTTCCGGTTCGAGATGGATTTTCTCGAAACGGTTCGCCGGATTCTCCAGCGCGCCGCGATGTGCTGAAATCAATTGCTTCGACTGCATGGAATTATTTTAGCGCAAAGGCTCGAAGGCGCGAAAGAAATCGGCGCTGGAGTCCGGAAGGGTTGTTGGAATTTATCCCCGCACATCGAGCCAGGTTTGACGCCTAACTGATTCCGTCGGGGCCCCGAGCCCGACAAATTTTTAACGGTGACGGGGCTGGATTTCTTCGCGGGCATTGTCAATAATCTGGCGGTGATCGGAACACGCGAGGAAAAAAAATTGCTGGACACTCTGCTCAAGGCGACGTCGCGCTCATTTTACCTGACGTTGCGCGTGCTGCCGGCGCGTGTGCGCCCGCAAATCAGCCTGGCGTATCTCCTCGCGCGCACAACCGACACCATCGCCGACACGGAAATCGTCCCCTTGGGCCAGCGGCACGAAGCCCTGCAAGATTTGCGCGAACGGATTCTCGGCCATACCTCGGCACCAATTCACCTTGACGAACTCGTGCGGCAGCAGGGTTCGCCGGCGGAAAGGGCCTTGCTGGAAAAAGTTGAGGACAGCCTGCTGATGCTGAAGAAATTTCCGGAAACCGACCGGAAACTGATCCGTGACGTTCTGGCCCTGATCACCGGCGCGCAACAGATGGATTTGCACCGCTTTGAAAGAGCGGCCGCCGGAAGAGTCATCGCACTGGAAACGGCGGCGGACCTGGACGATTATACCTACCGCGTGGCTGGCTGCGTGGGCGAGTTTTGGACGAAGCTCTGTCGCGCGCACCTGTTTCCGAAGGCAAGGCTGGACGACGCGAAGTTGCTGGTGGACGGCGTCCGCCTTGGCAAAGGACTGCAACTGGTAAACATCCTGCGCGACCTGCCGGCGGACTTGAAAAAAGGCCGCTGCTACCTGCCGATGGACAAACTGGAGCGGGCGGGATTACAACCGGGGGGATTGTTGTTGCCCGCCAATGAGAAAAAATTTCTGCCGCTATATCGCGAACATCTTGACAAGGCGGAGGCCCATCTGCGCGCGGGCTGGGATTACACGAATACGCTGCCGTTCAGCCAGATCCGCGTCCGGCTTGCCTGCGCGTGGCCGATCCTCATCGGGATGCGGACGATTGAGAAGCTGCGGGACTTGACCGTGAGCGAACTTGGGCAGCCGGTGAAGGTTTCACGCCGCGAGTTAAGGAAGATCATATTGCGGTCGCTGGCAAGCTGTCCAGTGCCGGCGCTGTGGCGGAGACAGCTGCCGCAGTCCGGAAAGCAGTTGCTTCGGGCGTGAAATTGGCGTAAAGAAATGTCATGAAGATTTCCAAACTGCACTCCGCAATCGTCCTTCTGTTGTTTGGCGCGAGTCTGGTTTCCGCCCCGGCGCAGGACAACCCCAAGCAGGCCGCGGCGCGCGCCGCTTTGGAGAAAATATTCCAATCGCCGACCAACGCCGCCCGCAAACGTGGCCGCCACCAATCAAACTCCTGTCGTGTCCGCCACGGCCGCCGTCAAATCGAACAGCAAGAACACGGGATTGAAACCCATCACCAGCCCGCCGCTGCCAATTTCCGCGGCCAAGCAGTCCCAGCTTGACATCTTGCTGGACCTGTACAAAGCCGACCGGATAACACCGGTCGATTATCAAACGCAGCGCGCGGCCATCCTGGCAGCGCCTAATTGACAATTTTAGCCAGACTTTTCAAGCCCGCCGGATTTTTTCCGGCGGGGTTTTTTTGTTTCCGGAACTTGAGTTTTAAACGCCAAACCTTAGAATAACCCGCCATGCACGATTTCCGTTACGCCGGTAAAAAATTATTTTGCGAAGGGGTCGCCGTCGGATCGCTCGCAAAACAATTCGGCACGCCGCTTTACGTCTATTCGCAGCACACGGTGGCCGGCAATTTTCAAAAGCTGGATCACGCGCTCTCGCCGCTCGACCACCTGGTCTGCTTCGCTGTCAAGTCGAACTCGAACCGCGCGGTATTGCGAACGCTGGCCGGTCTCGGCGGCGGGTTTGACGTCGTCAGCGGCGGCGAATTGCAACGCGTCATCGCGGCGGGGGGTGACCCGCGCCGGTGTGTTTTTGCGGGCGTGGCCAAAACGGCGGAAGAAATTGAGTACGCGTTGCGTCAGGGGGTTTATTCCTTCAACGCCGAAAGCGAACCGGAGCTGCAGCGCATTAATAAAATTGCGGCGAAATTAAAAAAGATCGCGCCCGTCGCGGTGCGCGTGAATCCGAACGTCGGCGCGAACACGCACGCGAAAATCACGACCGGCACCTACGAAAATAAATTCGGCATCGCCTTTGAAAAGATCGAAGGCGTCTATGCACGCGCCGGCCAAATTGAAAAACCTGCGGTTGCGCGGCGTGCAGATGCACATCGGTTCGCAAATCACGGAGGCGACGCCGTTTGACCTCGCCGTGCGCCGGGTGCTGCCGCTCGCCGCCAAATTGAAGACGAAATACGGCATCGAATTTTTCAGCATCGGCGGCGGCCTGGGCATTGTTTACCAGCCCGCGCTGGCGAGCGGCAGCCCGCTTTGGTGGAAATCTTCCGCCGCAAAAAACATTTTGACGCCGCAAAAATATGCCGCGCGCCTCGTGCCGCTGCTCCGGCCGCTCGGCCTGAAAATCCTGCTCGAACCCGGACGTTTCATCTCCGGCAACGCGGGCATCCTCGTCACGCGGGTTGAATTCATCAAACGCACCGGCAAAAAGAATTTCGTCATCGTGGACGCCGCGATGAACGATCTCATCCGCCCGGCATTTTACGACGCCTATCACGAAATCGTGCCGCTCACGAAAAGGGGCGGGGCGCTGATTTCATCCGATGTCGTTGGCGGCATCTGCGAATCCAGCGATTTTTTCTGCAAAGACCGGCCGCTGCCGAAAGTCGGCGAAGGCGACCATCTCGCCCTGATGAGCGCGGGCGCCTACGCTGCGGCCATGGGGTTCAATTACAATGCGCGTCCGCTGGCGGCCGAAGTTTTGGTGAACGGCAAAAAATTTGCCGTCGTGCGCGAACGCCAGGCGGTGGAGGACATCTGGGCGAACGAAAAATTCGCGCCATGGCAAAAGTAAAAATTGCTGCCTCCATGAGCGAGTTCAGTATACGCCCTTACCAATTGGCGGATGTTGCCGAGATTTACACGGCATCAAATGAATCGCGTGATCACACCGGCAAATGGATGGGGTGGATGACGCCAGATTATTCCCGAAAAGATGCGCAAGCCTGGGTCGAACATGCTGTCTCAGCCTGGGAAAGCGGCAGCGAATACGAACATGTGATTGTGGACGCCCAAGCTCAGGGCATCGTCGGATCCTGCGGACTCAATTGTTTGAACCGGAAAGATTTGGTCTGCAATCTCGGTTACTGGGTAAGAGCTTCCCGACTAGGTGAAGGAGCGGCGAAACAAGCCGCGCTTTTGCTGCGTGCTTTTGGATTTCGCACTTTGGGTTTTAACCGGCTGGAGATTGTCGTGGCGGTTGGCAATGCACACAGTCAGCGTGTGGCCGAAGGTATCGGCGCTCAATACGAAGGCATACAGCGGCGACGATTGAAAGTTGGCGAAGCCGTGCATGACGCGCACATGTATGCGCTTATCAACGAAGAGGCCAAACGCTAAACACAGTTAATCCCGGATGCGTTAAATAGTTTGCGCCAGTTATTTTCCCATCTGCCCGCGCGTGACGCCAAGTTGATTAAACAGTTTCAACTCACGCCAGAGTTGCGTGCCGTCAATTTCACCGCGCAAAAGCTGGCGGTATTTCGCGATGGTGCGTTCGACGGTTTCCGGCGTTTCATCCAGAAATTCCACGCGGAAATTCCGCACGCCCAGTTCGATCATCCGGGAAATATATTCCGCGCCGGTCTGGGTCTGCGAGTTGAACACCGTGTTGCGGCAGCCGGCGTCCGCCTTGAGCGCGTGCTCGGCGCCAACGCGGTCGCGCAGCTTGACGACGTGGGTGTCGCAAGGCCGGCCGCAGTTCGTGTAGTCCGTGCCGTGGAGAGAAACGCGCAGAACACGCAGTGCTCCATGTGAAACATCGGCATGTGCTGGTGGATCGTGACCTCGAACCATTCCGGCGGCGCGGCCTGCAACAACGCCTCAAGCTGCGTGAAATTCAAATCGTAGGACGGCGTGACGCTTTCCAGGCCGAATTTATTTTTGAAATAATCCGCCGCCAGCCCGTTGGCCACGTTCAGCGAATAATCGCCGCGCTTCCGGCAATCGGCGAAGAATTTCAGGTGGTCGTAATTGCGGATAAGATAGCCGTCGGCATTCGACGAGCGGACTTGTTTCAAAATCCATTCCTCGCCCATTTTGAAAATGCGCGGCGGAGCGACCCAGATGCTCGGCTGCGAGGATGAATGATTGAGAACGGAGGATGGAATTGAACAGCCATAAGCCGTGTGGAAAGTCGTGACGGCCTCGCGATATTTCTTCGGGTCTTCAAATTCGCAATACACCGTCCGCACGCCGCATTTCAGACGCGGCTTCGAGTTGCGGCAGGCTGCGGACGAGGACGATCAATTCTGCGGAGTTCGGCAGTGCCGGACGTGCGGAATGGCTTGACTCGTTCCAGCGTGCTCTCGATTCCGCGTTCCGCACTCCGCATTCCACGCTTCAACGTCCAGCGTTTCGGTTGCGCGCGGAGCGTTTCCAGTTCCGTCGCAACTTCGCGGCGCAGGCGGTTCAGTTCGCTCATGGGCAGCATCACTTCGCCGGACAAATTATTTTTCAACCCGCCGAGCCTGAACGGCGTTCCGCCGAGGCGGCCGAGCTGTTCGCGCAAGCGTTCGGTGGTGAGCGGTTGCTTTTCCGCCTTGGTCAGCGGCATGGCGGAATCAAGCTGGACGACATGGCCCAACTTCGTCGCGCGCGATGACCGTGAGCGGCTTGCCGACGAGGCCGTGAACTTCCATTTCAATCGGCCGCTGAAAACGCGGCGTCGTCCCCGGCAAAACTCTGGCGCAGGCGCTTGTCGAGTTCGGGGTCGTTCGTCTTCCACAATTTGTCGCCGACGTGGACACGGTTGAAATCAATGTCGCCGTGGCCGAACTCCAAGACGGATTCTTCGGTGCGCGTCGCCTTGTTCTGGAAATTTTTAATCCCATAAACGCGCCCGCCTTCTTCTTTTTCGTCCGGCCGGCCGGCGTCGAACACCACGCCATCGCCGGCTTGAGCGGCGCTTGCAGATGCAGGGTGACTTTTTCGTTCTGGACGCGCGATGACTTCGCCGAGAAACACGCCGCGTTTTTTGCCGAAGCGCGCATGGACGAGCTGCTGGTTGTTGATGCCGCCGAACCAGCCGGTGTAAAGGCCGCGCGAGAACGACATCTCCATTTCGTATTTCTGATTTTCGATTCGCGATTGACGCAGCGGATTCGTTTGCGGTGCGTAAATCGTCATTTGTAAATCGCAACTTATCCAAAGCCTGCCGGTAAACCCGTGTGATGCTGGCGACATATTCCGGCGCCTTGAGGCGGCCTTCGATTTTCAGCGACGCCACGCCGGCGCGCACGAGTTCCGGCAGAACTTCCAATCCGGCCAGATCCTGCGGACTCAACAAATACCGTTTGTCGCCGAGCGGAACTTGTTTGCCGTCGGAGATCAAATCGTAGGGCATCCGGCACGCCTGCGCGCATTCGCCGCGATTGGCCGAACGGCCGCCAAGCGATTCGCTCGTGAGGCATTGGCCGGAATAGGCGACGCAAAGCGCGCCGTGGACAAAAACTTCCAAAGGCAGTGCGACGGCGAGCTGTCGAACCGCGGCTTGATTTTCTCAATTTCCTTGATGGAACATTCCCGCGCCAGCACGACGAGATTGCAGCCCAGTTCGCGGGCGAACTCCACGCCCGCCGCGCTGGTGATGGTCATCTGCGTGGAGGCGTGGATCGGAAAATCCGGCGACAGCTTGCGGATCAGCCGGCAGATGCCCACGTCCTGCACAATGGCCGCGTCCACGCCGGCGGCGATGATGGCGCGCAGATAATTCTCCGCATCGGCCAGTTCATTCTGGAAAACCAGCGTGTTGAACGTGACATAACCCTTGACGCCGCGCCGGTGCAGAAACTCCATGAGCTTCGGCAGATCGGCCTCGGTGAAATTGTGCGCCCGCATCCGGGCGTTGAATTTATCCAGGCCGAAATAAATCGCGTCCGCGCCGTTTTCGACGGCGGCCTTGGCGCATTCCCAATCGCCGGCGGGCGCAAGCAGTTCGGGCAACGGCACGCTCCCGGCGCCGGCTTGGAACGCTTTCGCGGCTTTGAGTTGGGACAGGTGAAATCATTATTCCGGCCTTCGCACCGCAAAGTAAGCCGAAACGCGGCCGATCGCCATGCCGGAGGCAAGCCCGGCGAGATGCGCGAGATTCGCGACCGGGCCGACGAGACCCGTGAAACACACCACCAGCCAGACCAACAAAATGGTGACGCTTTGTTGATTCAGAAACAGTCCGGAGGCGCGGTCATACTTTCCCCGCATCCAGACATAACCCGCCAGGGCATATACGACTCCGGACATTCCGCCAAATTGCGGACCACCCACGATATATTGCGCCACATTGGAAAAAATCCCGGTCACAATCACGAGCAGCAGCAGACGCAATGAACTTTGCCTTGCTTCAATCATGCACCCCAGCTGATAAAGCCACATCATGTTGAAAAGAAAATGCAGCATGCCAAAATGAATGAAAATCGGCGTCAACAACCGCCAGAACTCACCATGTTGAAAAACGTCCGGCAGGAATCCAGTGGCCGTCTGGTTTGGATCGCTGATGAATAATCTCCCCAGCAGTTCACGGTTTTCACCCAACCGCGTGTAAAAGGCGACCACGCCACAGATGCCAATCAGTGTGTAAGTCAAAATGCCCACGCCATAACCGCCAAATTTCACGAAAAGCGATTTTCGCGAACGGACGCGTCGCTGGTATTCCGCCAGCTCTCTTGCCTTGGTTTTGCGGGTTTTGGCCGCCAGAGTGGCAGCCTCACGAAATTCCGCGCCATTGGGATCGGACTGGAATTTTTTCAACCAATCCTGCGCCGTGATGAGATCATCATCGTCAACGATCCAGATCGTGGAAGAACCATCCGCTTCCGCCTCGATTTCATTCGGAATGCCCCTGGCAACCAAAAAATCACCGAAAGCCTTTCCCTGTTTTTCGTCAGGAAGATGACCAATATGCCTCATGGTTTGAAGATTCGTTTTAGCTGCGTACGATTGGTTGCGTGCCGCCTGGAATGGCAAACGAACGCCTGAACTCTGCGGGCGGCGGCACCGGTTTTGATGGTCAAAATCATCCGGCACCCAGCATAACCGGAAAATCAACCGAACAAAATGCTTTCTCCACAGGCGGACACCGGGAAAATTTGCAATCGTCGGGCCGGACGTTAATTTGGATTCAATTATGTCACAGAAAATTGGCTTCGTCGGCGTCGGCCGCATGGGCGCGAACATGGCTCGCCGCCTGAAGGAATGCGGCTTTGAAATCGCGGCGTTGTGTGACGTCAACCCGTCCGCCGCACAAGCGCTGGCCCAGGAATTGGGCGCAACCGCCACCGATGATTTGCGCCAGGTCACGCAAACTTTCCGAAGTCATCATCACGGTTGTGACGGATGACAGGGCGATGAAGAAAATTTTCAATGGCGGATTGCTAAGCCGCGCAAAGGGGAGATTGTTCATCAACTGCGCCACCGTCACGCCGGACATCCACGTTTGGGTGGAGGCCAGGCGGAAAAGGCGGGGGCGCAAGCTTTGGAAGCATGCATGGCGTCGAGCATCACCCAGGCGCGGCAGGGTTCGCTTTATTTGATGTGCGGCGGCAAACCGGAAACGTTTGAGCGGGCGGGACCCGTTTTGGAAAAGCTTGCTGCCGCCGTGCGTTACATCGGTCCGGCGGGAAAGGCCGCGCAGTTGAAGGCGCTCGTGAACATGGTGATGAACATCAACACGGCCGGGCTGGCGGAAGGCCTGGGCCTGGCGGACGCGCTCGGCCTGGATCTGGCCGTGGTGCGGGAGGTGTTTTCCCAGACCGGCGCCGGCTCAAGCGTGCTGCGGACGGATGGCGAGGACATGCAGAAACGCGAACATTCCTGTTTCTTTTCCGCCGCGCATGCCGCGAAAGATTCCGAGCATCGCGCTGAAGCTGGGCAAGCGGCAGCAACTCAACCTGCCGCTCGCGGTCGCCACCAAAAAACAATTCGACCGCATGATTGCCGAAGGCCTGGGTGAACTCGACAAATCGGGCGTCGCGGAACTGACCTTCAAGGGACGCCATAATAACAAAATTTAGCGTTCCAAGTTGGCAAATGCCCGCGCGAAGGTTACTATGAAGCTGTGAATAATGAGTTTTCCGCCGCCGCTTACTGGCAGGGCGATTTCGATGAAGCGGGCCTGCGCGCGTGGGCGGAGCAGCTGCGGGTGCAACTCGGCCAGCGGCCGGTTTCGCTCGGACTCGTTTTCATGTCGCCAAAATTTTTTCCGCACGCCGAGGCGACGCTGGAAATTTTGCGCGTTCACGCCCGCATCCCGCTGCTGGCGGGTTGTTCCAGCGCCAGCCTGGTCGCCGGGTCGCATGAGATTGAAGACGCGACCGGCATCGTACTGGCGCTGTATTCCCTGCCGGGCGCGGATTTGAAAGGGTTTCATTTCACACAAACCCAGGTCGAGGAGGCGGACGGCGCGGCTTATTGGCCGGCGGAATCCGGCGTGGACCCAAAAAGCACAAACGGCTGGCTGGCCTTCATTGACCCGTTTCACCTGGATGCGGAAAGCTGGATCCGTTCGTGGAACACATCATATGCGCCGTCACCGGTGTTCGGCGGCCTGGCCAGCGGAATCTTCTCCGAACAGACGACGCAGGTTTATTTGAACGGCGACGTTTTCGAGGACGGCGGCGTGGCGATTTCCGTCGGCGGCGACGTGAAATTGTCCGGCGTCATCTCGCAGGGCTGCACGCCGATCGGCGAGACGTGGACGCTGACGCGCGTCGAGCAAAATCTCATTCATCAGATCGCGAACCGTCCCGCCTACGCCGTGCTGGCGGAAACGGTGCAACAACTTTCAGCCGCCGACCAACAAAAGGCGCGCGGCAATCTGTTCATCGGCCTCGTGGTGAACGAATATCTGGAAGATTTTCATCGCGGCGATTTTCTCGTGCGCAATCTCATTGGCGGCGACCCGAATTCCGGCGTGCTGGCCGTGGCGGCGTTGCCGCGCGCGGGGCAGACCATCCAGTTTCACCGGCGCGACGCGGTGGCCGCGAACGAGGACATGGACGAACTGCTCGAACACGCGAAGGAAAAGATCGGCGGCGCGACGATTTATGGCGGCTGCCTGTGCTGCTGCAACGGGCGCGGGAAAAATCTTTTCGGCGCGCCCAACCACGACGCCGAACTGGTGCAAAAGGAATTGGGCCCGCATCGGCCTGGCCGGATTTTACGGCAACGGCGAGATCGGCCCCGTCGGCGAAAAAAATTATCTGCACGGTTTCACCGCCTCGCTGGCGCTGTTCGTGAAGAAATAATTTGACGGCGACCCGCTTCGCCCGCGCGTGAAACACCGTTTTCACAATTAAAACCTTTGCTTTTGCCCGGCGGCTCGTCATTTTCGGTTCAGTCATGTGTCCACCCGAAGAATCATCACCCGCAACTGGCCAGCCACCGCCACAAAAAAATTTGGGCGGTGCGAAACGCCGTCGCGGTCATCGCGGCGGCCGTGGACGCGGTCGCGGCCCGCGTCCGCCCGCGAAGGCAGGCATGGCCGAACCACCGCCGGTTGACGGGGCGGCGGCACAGGTTGAATCGCCGGCTCGCTCCCGTTGGGAATCGCACCGGCTATCTCCCGCGCGTCCGTTCGTGCCGCCGCGCCCCCGGTTTCAACCCGCCGAACATGCCCCGCGCGTACCACGGACGGACGGTTCGGCCATCAGCCAGGCGGTCAATGAAGTGATGCAGGTCGTCGAATCCTTGAAGCAGACGCTGGAGCAGATGGAAGAAGTTTTGGAACTGGTCGAGCTTGCCGAGCGCCAGAAGCTCACCGACGAACGCGAAATCGAATCGCTGCTTGCGCGCCTTGCGCCAGTTTCAATCGCGCGGCGACCGGCCGGAACGTCCCGAACCAACGGAGCGACGGGAGCGGTTCAATCGCCCGGAGCGCCAAGCCCGGCCGAATCGGCCGCAACGTCCCGAGCGGCCGCGACGCCCGGAACGGCCGCCACAGCCGGAACGCGTCGAACCCCAGGAACAACACGAGCCTGCTAATGCGCCGGAAAGTCCGCCGCCGAATGATTGATTGGAGCGGCTGGTCATTTCGATAATCCCTTCAGCTCAGTAATTCCTTCACCTTGGCCGGATCACTGGTGGGCGGCTGGCACACCGATCCGGTGCAGAGATAAACGACCGCCCCATCCTTTGCCGGCAGAGTTTTGGCGAACTCCTCGACCGCGCCGGTGTTGCCCGAGACAATTTTATTCGGCTGATAAACCGAGTGCGCGGCGTGCAGCAGTGCCTTGAACTTCGCCGGCTCCCGGATTGCCGGCGATGACGACGCGACGCGGTTCTTGCAGTTGAAAATCCAGCGCCTGCAGCATGAACGCCAGCGCGGCGGGCTGGTTTTGCAGGCGTTGGGCGAACAGTTGCAGCGTCGCTTCGGCGGGCTTTTTGAAATCTTCGCGGCCGGTGATGGCGGCGAGTTTCAGCAGGGCGAGCGTGGCGACGGAATTGCCCGCTCGGCTCCGCGCCGTCGTAATCGTCCTTCACGCGCAGGATCAAATCGTTGCGTGTCCGCCGCGCTTTGCCAGAAGCCGCCGTTTTCCGGGTCGTAAAATTTGGCGAGCATCGCCTCGGCCAGTTCGATGGCGAAATCGAGATGCTTCGGTTCGAGCGTGGCTTCATACAGATCGATCACGCCGGACAAGCAGAAAGGCGTAGGCTTCGAGCAATTGCACGTTGTCGCGCTCGCCGTCGCGCCAGCGGTGGAAAAGCGTTTTGGATTTTTCGTCCCACAAGTTTCTCCCGGATGAACCGCCAGATTTTTCTCCGCCGCCGCGCGATATTTTTCATCGTTCAAAATGACGGAGGCCCGGGCAAAGGCGCCGAGCATCAGGCCGTTCCAGGAGGCGAGAATCTTGTCGTCCAGATGCGGGCGGACGCGTTTGGCGCGGGCTGCAGCATTTTTTCTTTGGCGGACGGCGAGCAGCGGCTGGTCGGCCACCGGCACGTTCGGATTCACAATGCTCAACACATTCAGCCCGGCCAGCGGCTGCGGATGGCTGTGGTCAACGAAGTTGCCTTCCGTCGTGATGCCAAAATATTTCGCGGCCACGTTGAATTCTTCCGGCGTGAGCAGTTTGGAAAGTTCGTCTTTCGTCCAGCAGTAGAATTTTCCTTCCTGGCCTTCGCTGTCGGCGTCTTCGGCGGAATAAAATCCGCCGTCCGGATGCGTCATGTCGCGCAGAACATAATCCAAGAATGTCGCGGACAACCTCCGCGTGACGCGCGTCGCCGCTGACGAGAAATGCGTCGAGATAAAGCTGCGCGAGCTGCGCGTTGTCGTAGAGCATCTTTTCGAAATGCGGCACGAGCCATTCGGCATCCACGGCGTAGCGGGCGAAACCGCCGCCGAGCTGGTCGTGAATGCCGCCCGCCGCCATCCGGTCGCAGGTGTGCAAAACCATTTGCGCCGCCGTCGTCGTCATTGAACCGTTTCGCGTAGCGCAGCAGGAGCGAGGGAATGCTCGGCTGCGGAAATTTCGGCGCGCCGCCAAATCCGCCGTTGCACTGGATCGTGGCTCGATTTGAAAATATCCAGCCGCGTCGTTTCAAAACATCCGCTGCGGGCAATGAATCTGCTCCGGCGGCATTCGCCATGGCGTTTTCGAGCCGCGCGTGTATTTCGTCGGCGGAAGCGACAATCTCCATTTTGCGTTCGCGCCAGAGCTGCGCCGATTTGTTGGAGCAACTGGAGAAAACTTGGCCGGCCATGGCGCGCGTCCGGCGGAAAATAAGTGCCGCCGAAAAACGGCTTCAGATCGGGCGTGAGGAACACATTCAACGGCCAGCCGCCGCCGCCGGTCGTGGATTGCACGAACGTCATGTAGATCTTGTCCACGTCCGGACGTTCCTCGCGATCCACCTTGATGCTGACGAAATGTTCGTTCAAGAAGGCGGCCGACCTTTTCGTCTTCAAAAGATTCGCGTTCCATGACGTGGCACCAATGGCAGGTCGAATAGCCGATGCTCAGAAAGATGGGTTTGTTCTCCGCGCGCGCCTTGGCGAACGCTTCGTCGCCCCACGGAAACCAGTCCACGGGATTGTGCGCGTGCTGCAGGAGATACGGCGATTTTTCGCGGGCGAGCCGGTTGGTATGGGCTAAGCCGGGGTTGGTGTTCACAAGGGTGTGGCGTTCTGATTATCCTGGGTTAAAATCACCTGGATGCAAGCGACAATCCGTGGCGGCGCAAGAATAAGGCGCGTTATGGAATGCACGGTCTTATGATAAACGCCATGCCTGCCTTGCGCAAAGGAAACAGCGGCGCAATCCTGCAGATCAGAGGCCGGGAAGCTCTGCCAGGGTCTCGGACGGGATTTTTTTATTAAATTTATTATTGAATCCAATTTTGACCAGCCTTGTCAATTATAGTAGATTTTTTATCAGGTCTTGCTTAAAAAGTGAAATTCCGGACGCCAGAACTGATGCTGACGTTGCTCACGGTTGTTTTGAGCGCGTTGATTCCAACTGCCTGGGCACAAACGGCGGGGCGGTCGATCATCTTTTCCTCGCCGGAAAGCGATGCCGGGCAATCGGTCAAATCTTCGCTTGAACCGGTCAATCCCCAATTAGTTTTGTTTCACGACACTGCCCAAGCCCCGGTGCAATTATTCAATTTTTCCACGCCAAACGACTCTCTCCCAGCGCCAGCATCGCCCATCTTTCTCCCGCAACAGCGAGCAACGCAAAAATTACTGGAGGACCGCAAAAACTGGATCTTGATGACGCCCGAGGAAATTCTGGGGGTGACGGCGACGGATAAAATGCTTGAGCCGCCGGAGCGGGATGCGTTGGGGAGGGAGATAAAGCCAACGCAACTGGAGCGCTATCTGCAACGTGGAAAACAGCAACGGAACGGCCCGACCAACGACCGGCGCAACGACCGGGCCGCTTCACCCTGGAATTTAGAGCGCGATCCCGACAACGGTGACCGGCCGGATTTTGGCCACGACAACCCGACCGACGCTGCGCGCGGCTTGAGCCAGTTGTTCAACGGCCAGCGAAACCACGATGAGGCTGCCGCTCCAAGGCAAAATTCTTTCTGGGATGCAGCCAGCCAGCCATCGTCACCGGCCGCGACGAGGCCGGATCAAGACCAACTGGCGGCCATGGACCGGTTCCGGCAGCTGATCAACCCCAGCCCGGTCGAAGCGTCGCAACCTTCGCCAGACAGCCAGTTTTTCCCCACGCCCAAACCGTCGGTGGATCCGTTCTTCACGCGGCCGGATTTCATTCTGAATCCTGCGGGCGCGTCGTTCACGCCTTTGAGCAGCGGCATCGCCAGGCCGACGGGCCTTACCCCGTTGCCAGATGCCGTGTCGAGTTTGTTGCCGTCGGTCGCGGCGCCGTCACGAAAGCCGCAGCTGCCACCATGGCTTTTACAGGGGCCGCAGCCTTTTGTGATTTTGCAACCTAAGGGATATTGAGCGGAATCAATGCGCGGAGGTGAGGACGAGAACCTGCTCCAGGGTGGACACGCCTTCCCGGGCGCGGCTCAAGCCGACGGCTCGAAGCGTTTTCATTCCATTGCAGACGGCGACTTTGCCGATTTCAGCGGCGCCGGCGCGGGCGATGATGAGCTTGCGAATCTCGTCGTTGATGCGTCATGGCCTCGATGATGGCCATGCGCCCGGCATAGCCGGAATTTTTGCAGCGGTCGCAGCCGCGGCCGCGGTAAAGTTGCACGCCGTTGAACACGCCGGGTTCGATGCCCAGATCCAGAAACATTTTGTCGGGGTACGTCACCGGTTCCTTGCAGTGCGAACAGATGCGGCGCATGAGGCGTTGCGCGCAGGACAAAATCACCGAGGAAGAAATCAAAAACGGCGCGATGCCCATGTCGTCCAGACGCGCAATGGCGCCGGGCGCGTCATTACAGTGCATGGTGGACAACACTTGATGGCCGGTGAGCGCGGCTTCGATGGCGATTTCGGCGGTCTCGGTGTCGCGGATTTCCCCGATCATGATGATGTCCGGGTCTTGCCGCAAAATGGAGCGCAGCGCGTTGGCGAAGGTAAGGCCGATGTCTTTTTTCGTCGGCACCTGGTTGATGCCGGGAATCTGAAATTCCACCGGGTCTTCGACGGTGATGATGTTGTAGATCGGGTTGTTCAGTTCGTTGAGCGCGGAGTAAAGCGTGGTGGTCTTGCCGGAACCGGTCGGGCCGGTGACGAGGATCAACCCGTGCGGCGCGTCAATCGCGGCTTTGAAATTCTTGAAGGTCTCGGCATCGAGGCCGAGCTTGTCAATGCTGGCGGACAAATTGGTCTTGTCGAGGACGCGCAGCACGATTTTTTCGCCGTGAACCGTGGGCAGAACGGAAACGCGCAAGTCAAAATCCTTGCCGCTGACCTTGACCCGCATGCGCCCGTCCTGCGGCAGGCGGCGTTCGGCGATGTCCAGGCTGCTCATGATTTTGAAGCGCGAAGCCAGCGCCAGTTGCATTTGCTTGGGCGGCGGCGTGGCGTCCATCAGCACGCCGTCCACGCGGTAGCGCAGGCGCATGGTTTTTTCAAACGGCTCCAGATGAATGTCGCTCGCGCGGTCCTTGATGGCCTGGACGATGATCAGGTTGGCCAGCTTGATGACCGGCGCTTCCTCGCCGGAGGCGGCGAGCTTGTCAAGGTTGACGTCCTCGACCGTTTCGCGGATGTTTTCGACGGAGTCGGCCTCGTCCTCGGCCTCCTGTTGTTTTTGCGCGTCCTGGATGATGTCCTCCATCGAACCGCTTTTGGCGGAGTCAAGGGCGAGCAGCTTGTCCGCGATGGCTTTTTCGGAGGCGATGAGCGGAGTGATCTCGAGCTTGGTGATGCGCTTGACGTCATCAATGGCGAGGACGTTGAGCGGGTCGGCCATCGCGAGAAACAGTTTGTTTTCCAGCCGGGAAATCGGGAATGACCCGGTGGTTGTGCATCGTTTCGCGCGGGAACAATTCCACCAGTTCCGGCGAGATGCTGGCGCGGGCGATGTTGATGGGCGTGACATTCAGCACGCGGCCCATGCAGACGGCAAGATCCTGTTCGCTGACGTAGGCTTTTTCAATGATGAGCTTGACCAGCCGCGCGCCTTCTTTTTTTTGCTGTTCGAGCAGCTCCTCCACCTGGTTCGCGCCCAGCAACCCGTCCTCGACGAGCGCGTCGGCGATGCGTTCTCCAAATGATTTTATTTTGGCCATGGTCTTAGCGGAACGCTTTGCGGAGGTTCACCAGCAAGTCGGCGGGCGGCACCAGATACCACACCAGCCGGTGCGGGGTGGTCTCCGACAATTCCTTCACCGCCTGCTGGTTGAACGGGTTCGCCGTCGCCACCAGAATCGCCTTGCTCATCCGGTCAAACGGCAGCACGCACCAGCGCCGGCAGACTTCCGCCGGAAAACCGCGCGTCAGATCAATGTCCACGTCATATTTTTCCAGCGGCAGATACGCCATGCGCGATTTGTCCGAGATCAACTTCAGCGATTTCTCGACCGGCACAATTCCCTTTTCGTGCAGGATCTGGATGAACGGCTCGACCAGTTCCGATGAGGCCGCAGCCGCAGCCTGACCGCCAGCACAAATCAAAATCGCCGGCGCTGATGAGCTTGCTGTCCACAAAAATCTTGTACATCGCCTTGCGTCCGTCGTCGATCTCCGCCGCCGACGCGGGCGACAGTTTTGCCGCCGGATTCGCCGCGAGTCGCCAGCGCCGCCGGCTCCGCGCCCGCCGTCCGGCATCCCTGCGTTGCTCGCCCTGCTTTCAATCTCCTTGAGCGCCGCCTGCACCTCCGCATCATCCGGCCGGCGTTGCAAAACCGTCTCAAATTCCAGAATCGCCGAGGACAACTGCCCCGTCTGCATATAGGCCTGCGCGATGCGTTTGGACGTGTTGACACGTCCGGCTCGCGGCCCAGCTTGGAATAGGCTTCCTTGAGAATTTCCAGCGACTGGCAGTCATTCGGCTGCGACTGCACAATGACCTCAAACATCTCAATCGTCTGCTGCAATTGAGCTTCTTCACCCGGATTTAATGTCGCGGTCGCCATAATTTAGATGCTATCCACCGGCAAAAGCCAGCAACTTCGTTGCCAACTTAAATTCCCCCGCGCCGCCCAATGCAATCCAAAGTAAAATGCTTTTGCGCTTTTCGGCACGGCCACTTCATGGTAAAAATTTTCCACGTGGAGCCGACCCAAGCCAGTCATGACGCCCGCCACCGGCGAACGCCTTCTGCGTTTTGTCGGCGACAAAATTCTATTTTCCTTGCGCGACCGCGAGCCGGCCGGCCGCAGCCAAAAACTGGTCCGCGCCGTCTCCGCACCAACCTCGGCCGCGCCGCCGCCCGCCGCCGCGAAATCATCTCCGCCCACGCCGTGGGCGCCATGCCCGCCGGCGCCTCCTGGCGCGACGTGCCGATGCAGAAAACCGCCGATGGCTGGCAGATCGAACTGCCGCTCGCCGAAGCCGGTTACTTCAAGGCCAAGGCCTATCTGCTCGACGAAAAAAACTGGCAGCATTGGCCCGACGGTTCGGACGTGGGCATTTCCGTCCATCCAAATTTTGCCCGCACCGCCAACACCATTTACTGCGCCTTCACGCGGTTGTTCGGCGCGACAAAAAATCTCGCCTCGACCGCCGATGAAAAATTGGAGGCACAGCTCAAATCGCTCGAAGCCCAAGGCTACGCCACCCTGCCGCCGTCGGGAAAATTCCGCGACCTTACAAACCAGTTGCCGCACATCGTCAACCAGCTCGGCTGCCGCATCATCCATCTGCTGCCCGTGCATCCGACGCCCACGACCTACGCGCGTTTCGGGCGTTTCGGCAGCCCGTATGCCGCGCTGGATTTGACCGCCGTGGATCCCGCGCTCGTCGAATTCGACAAGCGCACCACCGGCATTGACCAGTTTTGCGAACTGACTTACGCCGCGCATTCGCTCGGCGCGCGCGTCTTCATTGACATCGTCATCAATCACACCGGCTGGGGTTCGACCTTGCAGGAAAATCATCCGCGAATTTTTCCTGAAAAATCCCGACGGCGAATTCGCCAGTCCCGGCGCATGGGGCACCGTCTGGGAAGATCTGGTGGAACTGGAACAGCACGACGTCAAGCTCTGGGATCTCATCGCCGACTCGCTGCTGATCTGGTGCCGGCGCGGCGTGGACGGGTTCCGCTGCGACGCCGGCTACAAAATTCCCGCGCCCGCCTGGCAATACATCATCGCCCGCGTGCAGGAGGAATTTCCCGAAACCATTTTCCTGCTCGAAGGACTCGGCGGTTCGTGGGAAGCCACTGAAAAGCTGCTCACCGAAGGCGGAATGCAATGGGCCTATTCCGAACTGTTCCAAAATTATTCCGGCACGAGAAGTCGCGTGGTATCTCGACTACGCCAACCGCCAGAACGAACGCGTCGGCAGCTACGTTCATTATTCCGAAACGCACGACAACGACCGGCTCGCCAAAAAAGGCCGCGCGTGGTCGCTGCTGCGAAACCGCCTTTGCGCGCTCACCAGCCCGGGCGGCGGCTTCGGTTTCACCTGCGGCGTGGAATGGCTGGCCGCCGAAAAAATCCGCGTCCACGGCAACACCGGCTTGAACTGGGACAGCGCCGACAACATCGTCCCCGAACTGGCGCAACTCAACAAACTCATCTCCGACCATCCGTGTTTTTTCGACGGCGCAAAACTCACGCGCTTGAGCGCGCCCGACTCGCCGGTCTATGCGCTGCTCCGCGAATCCGCCGAGGGCAAAGATTCCGTTCTGATTCTGGTCAACACCGACGTTGAAAAAGAAAATCTGTTCTCGATTGCGCCCGACGATCCGAAGATTCAAATTCTACAACTTCAAATTTGATCTGCTCGGCCAGCCGCTTCCGCAAATTTCCACCGCCAAACGGACGAAATCATCTTCACGCTTCCGCCCGGCGCGGTTTATTGTCTCGCGCCGACGCAACAAGCCCGTCGGCTTGAGCGGTGACGATTATCGCCGCGCCCGCGCCCAGGCCGCGTGGGCGTTCGAGGCGTTGAGCAAAATCATTCCCGCTGAAACGGTTGACGGCCTCGACTGGCACTGGCTCGCGGAACAAGTCGAATCGTCGCCGAAAAATTTTCTCGCCGCCGCCAGCGAATTTGCCGCGCGCGAAACCAAAACTCCGCTGGCGGACTTGCTGGCCGAAGCCGCGCGGCAGGAAATTTTCCCGCGCGTGGTCAAATGGACTTTGCTTGACACCCGCCGCATCACGCTCGTGCCGCCCGGCCATTGGCTGCTGATTGAAGATTCCGCGCCGTTCCGCGCCACGCTCGCAATGCGGAACGCAGATGCCAAATCGCGGATCCGAATTCACGTCCAATCCATTGCCGTCGGCAACCGTCACATCGCGTGCTTTGCGCCGCGCGAATTCAGCGGCGGAAGCGGAATTGATTTTGGAACGCTACGCCGCCACTTCGCAAAAAATTTCCGCCGCCATCCGTTTTCTCCCGCCGCTCCGGAACCACCGTCTGCCGTCCGCCATCTGCCAGCTCCCGACGACCTTGGTTTTGCTCACCAACGGCATCGGCGGCATGGCGCGGCTGTGCGTGGATTTGGGCCGCGTGAATTCCAAATACGATTGCGTGCTCGGCGCGAACCTGCAATCCGACCGTGCCGGTGGACCGCCACGTTTTCGTCAAGCGCATCCGCGTCTGGGTGAACGCCGACGGTTTTCTCTCGCCGCTCGATTTCAAAAATCTCGCGTCGTTCAAGGCCGGTTCGCCCGCCGTCTGGAATTTCGTCGCCAACGCCGGCGACGGCCGCACGGTGGAGATCGAATTGCGCGCCGAAATGATCGAAGGCAAAAACACCGATCGTCTTTCAATTCAGCCGGCCGACGCGAAAAACTCGGCGCGCGGCAAACAATTGCCCGCCGATGCCGACGTGCGCCTGACCGTGCGCGTGGACATCGAGGACCGGAATTTTCACAGCGAAACCAAACGCAACGGCGGCGCGGATTTTCATTTTTCATCGAACACGCATCGCGCTCGACGGAAAAGTCCGGCTTTGCCTTCACGCCGGCGACCGACCGGCAGTTGCGCGTCTTCGCCGACGCGCGGCGAATATCATCCGCAGCCGGAATGGTGCGAGAACATTCCGCATCCCGTCGAGCAAACGCGCGGCCAGACCGGCAGCGGCGACGCTTACAGTCCCGGCTGGTTTGAACTGCCGCTGGCGAAAGGCGACAGACGTCACGCTCGTCGTCACGGCGGAAACCGGCGAAGTTCTTCTCCGCTCGCCCCGCCAAACGGAGAAAGCGGTCGGCAGCGAAGCGGCAAGATCCGTTTGAAGCGCAGCTTTCCGAATCGCCGCGAAACAATTCGTCGTCCGCCGCGACAAAGGCAAGACCGTCATCGCCGGTTATCCGTGGTTTCTGGACTGGGGACGCGACTCGCTCATCTGCGCGCGCGGCCTGCTCGCCGCCGGCATGGTGGACGAGGTGAAACAATTGTTGCTCACGTTCGCCAAATTTGAAAAAGACGGCACGCTGCCAAACACGATCCACGGCAACGACGTTTCCAACCGCGACACGACGGACGCGCCGCTGTGGTTCGCCGTCGTGTGCGAAGAATCTGGCCGACTAAGAAATTTTATCAAATCTACGTCGTGGATGAAACCGGCCGCACCATCCGCGACGTGCTGACGAGCATCGCGGAAAATTATGCCAAAGGCACGCCCAACGGCATCCGCATGGACGCCGATTCCGCGCTGATCTGGAGTCCGAGCCATTTCACCTGGATGGACACGAATTATCCCGCCGGCACGCCGCGCGAAGGTTATCCCGTCGAGATTCAGGTCTTGTGGATCCGCCTGCTGCGGCAGCTGGAAAAAATTTCCGCGACCGGCCGAGCAAAAAAAATGGCGCGACCTCGCCGACCACGCGACCGCTTCGTTTGAAAAACTGTTCTGGCTCGAAGACAAAGGCTGGTTCGCCGACGTGTTGATGGGCGGAGCCACGCGTCATCGCCCGCGACGCCACGGCGAGCGACGCGTTGCGGAGCAATTGCCTTTTCGCCGTCAGCCTCGGGCTCGTCACCGGCGAACGCGCGAAACGCTGCGTCGCCGCCGCGCAGAAATATCTGGTCGTGCCCGGCGCGCTGCGCTCGCTCGCGCCGCTGCCGGTTTCCGTGCCGCTGCCGGTTTATAGCAACGACGGACGGCTGATCAACAATCCGCCGAATCCGTATTGGCCGCGTTACGAAGGCGACGAGGACACGCGCCGCAAACCCGCGTATCACAACGGCACGGCGTGGACATGGACGTTCCCGACGTTTTGCGAAGCGCTGGCGCGCGCGTGGGATTTTTCGCCGGAAGCGGTCGCGGCGGCGAAAAGTTATCTGGGCAGCGCGGAAAAAATCCTGAACGAAGGCTGCCTCGGCCAGATTCCCGAAATCCTCGACGGCGACGCGCCGCACACGCAACGCGGCTGCGACGCGCAGGCGTGGGGCGTGACCGAGGCGTTGCGCGTGTGGAAGGTCTTGGCCCAAAGAATCAAGTGAACCCACCGGCAATTCAATCTGCATTGACAGCCTGATTTTGGCCCATGAATAATCCCGTATGCCAAAGCGCACCACTGGCCTTTCTGATGCAAATGCCCGTTTGCATAAAAACCATTCCTTCGAATTGCTGGTGGCAACCTGGTTGATGCACGGAGGGTGGCAGGTGTTCACCCCGCTTCTGGATGCCGCTCATGCGGTGGATTTGATTGCATCAGACGGACCGAATTCATACCGCCTGCAAATCAAATCCATTGAATCCCAGGATGAACACCATCAAGTCACAAATGTTGGAAGGGAAAACACATCGATTTCGTCATCTATTTCGCACAACGATCCAATTGGGGCTATGTCTGTCCCGCTTTTGACACCAATCAGAAACGCCTCGACGATATGACCCACAAACGATTCGAGCAGAATGCCAAATCATTTCTGGCGGCCTTCCACACCTGCGAACGCAAGAAAACGGAATCATAATCAACCTTGCCAACAAATCGTTGCCAATCGGCTGGACGCGGGCAAAATGACGGCGTGAATTTCCGCGACAAAATCATCGCCTGGGAAAAATTGCCGGAGTGGCGAAAACAATTCCGCGCTTCAGGCAAAAAACTTGTCGTCACCAACGGTTGCTTCGACATTTTGCATCTCGGCCACGTGACCTATCTGGAGACCGCGCGGAATTTTGGCGACGCGCTGTTTGTCGGCATCAACAGCGACGACGCGACGCGGCAATTGAAAGGCGCAGGCCGTCCGGTGAATTCCGAATCGGATCGCGCGTCGGTTCTCGCCGCACTGCAAAGCGTGGACGGCGTCTGCATTTTCACGGACACGACGGCCACAAAATTTCTCGCCGCCGCGCAACCGGACATTTACGTCAAGGGCGGCGATTACACTTTGGAAACGTTGAACCAGGACGAGCGCCGCGCGGTCGAGTCGGCGGGCGGAAAAATTATTCTGGTTCCGTTCGTTCCCGGCAAATCCACGACTTCGTTGCTGGAAAAAATTTCGCGGCTCTGATTTTTCATAAATGCGATTTCTGATGCTGAACTGGCGCGACCCGCAGAATCCGCTGTCCGGCGGAGCGGAGCGGGTGACGCTGGCTTATCTCAAGGCGCTGGTGGCTCGCGGCCACGAGGTGTTTTGGTTTGCCAACGATTTTCCCGGCGCGCCGCGCGAGGAAATTTTTGAGGGAATCAAAATCATCCGCGGCGGCGGCAAGGGCACTTCGATTTTAAAAGCCTGGCGGTGGTATCGGCGGCAAAAACGATTCGATCTCGTCATTGACCAGCATCACGGCATTCCCTGGTTCGCGCCATGGTGGTGCCAGGACCAATTGCGTCGCCTACATCCACGAAGTGCTGGGGCCGATCTGGAATTCATTTTATCCCTGGCCGTTGAGCGCCATCGGCCAGATGGCAGGAGCGCTGGACGCATTGGTTTTACCGCAGCGTGCCGTTCTGGACTCCGTCCGAATCCACGCGCGAAGGTCTTGCAGTTGCACGGCGTTCGGGACATCCGCGTCTTCCCGAACGGAACGGATGCGACGCCGCTGGCGCGCGCTGGAACCAAAGCGGATTGAAACCCCGCTGCGCCTGATCGACCGTTTCCCGGCTCGCGCCCAACAAGCGGGTGGACCACGCGATCCGAGGCCCTGAAAATTTTGCTGGAGAAAAATGCCGATGCCCGCCTGACCATCGTGGGCACCGGCGAAGCGGAACTCTCCTTGAAACAAATTGCCAAGGAGCTTGGCGTCAGCGGGAGCGTTGAATTCACCGGCCGGCTTGACGAGGCAGAAAAAAACGAACAGCTCCGGCGCGCGCATTTTTTGGTTCACACTTCGGTTCGCGAAGGCTGGGGATTGAATGTCATCGAGGCCAATGCGATGGGCACGCCCGCGATCGTTTATCCCGTCGGCGGCCTGGTGGATTCGACCTTGCACAATGAAACCGGGCTGGTGACGAACGAGGAAACGCCCGCCGCCGTGGCGGAAGCGCGTGCTGGATATTTTGACCACGCCGGACAAATATGACGAATTGCGCGTGAACGCATGGAACCGCTCGAAAACTTTTGCCTGGGACAAAGTCGTGGAACCCGTTTGTGACTGGCTGGAATCGCAGGCCGCCGGCAAAACCCAGCCCGAACGACGGAAACCGCACTGGACAAAAACCGATGTCGTAAAAAGTTGAGCCGGGGCCGGAAGCCTGATATTTTGCCGCCAGCAATTTCAAAAAATGAAAGTCGTGATTTTCTGCGGCGGTCTGGGAACGCGCCTGCGCGAAGAGACGGAGTTCCGGCCCAAGCCGATGGTGCCGGTTGGCGAGCGGCCGATTCTCTGGCACATCATGAAGGGCTACGCGCATTACGGGCACAAGGAATTCATCCTCTGCCTCGGCTACAAGGGCGAAGCCATCAAGGAATATTTCCGCAACTATCATTGGAACACCAGCGATGTGACCTTGAGCCTGGGCGCAAAGCCAAAAATCAAATATCACAACCAGCACGGCGAGGAGGACTGGGAGGTGACGCTGGTTGACACCGGCCAGAACACCATGACCGGCGGCCGGCTCAAGCGGGTTCTGCCCTACATCAAGGACGATACGTTCCTGCTCACTTATGGCGACGGCGTCACCGACAGCAACATCAACGACTCAATCGCTTTTCACCGGAAACAGAAAAAAATCCTCACCATGACGGCGGTCCAGCCCGCCGGCCGTTTTGGCGACATGGAAATCGCGGACGGCAGGGTAACCGCGTTCAAGGAAAAGCCGGAAAAACAGGCGGGCTACATCAACGGCGGATTTTTCGTCGTGGACAGGCGCATCGGCAAATATCTTGGCGACGACACCTGCGTGTTCGAGAACGAGCCGATGGCAAAGCTCGCGGCGGAGAAACAGATCGTCGCCTACCTGCATCATGGTTTCTGGCAGTGCATGGACACCTACCGCGAACAGCAACTGCTCACCGGCCTGTGGAACAGCGGCAAGGCGCCGTGGAAGGTCTGGTGATGTTCAGCGCCTATTACCAAAACCGTCGTGTGCTCGTAACCGGCCACACCGGTTTCAAAGGCGCGTGGCTTTCGCTCTGGCTGAAAAAACTGGGCGCGGAAGTTCATGGCTTGAGCCTGCCGCCACCGACGAATCCCAACCTGCACGAAATCATCAGCGCCGCGACATTCACGAGTGAAACCCTTTGCGACATCCGCCAGCTCGACGCGCTCACGGCGGCCATCAAAAAAATCCAGCCGCAAGTCGTTTTTCATCTCGCCGCGCAGCCGCTCGTCCGCCGTTCCTACGCCGAGCCACTGGAAACGTTTGAAACCAACGCCGTCGGCACGGCCCACGTCCTGGAAGCTATTCGCAAACTGGAATTGAACTGCCTCACCGTCGTCATCACGAGCGACAAATGCTATGACAATCGCGAGTGGGAATTATGCCTATCGCGAAAACGATGCGCTTGGCGGTCATGATGTTTATTCGATGAGCAAGGGCGCGACTGAATTGGTGGCGCAATCATGGTATCGCTCGTTCTTCGCGCCGAACCCGAAGCTCGGCCCGGTCGTCACTGTTCGCGCCGGCAACGTCATCGGCGGCGGCGATTATGCGGCGGATCGCATCGTGCCGGACTGCTATCCGCGCGCTGATTGAAAAACAACCCATCAATGTCCGCAACCCGCGCGCCAGCCGGCCCTGGCAGCATGTGCTGGAATGTTTGAGCGGTTATCTCTGGCTCGCCGCGCGCATCAGCCAGGAACCGAAAACCTCGAAGCTCGTCAGCCCGTTCAACTTTGGCCCGGAACCTTCCGCGCGCCAGCCCGTCAGCCGGCTGGTGGAAGAAATTTTGCATTCGTGGCCCGGCCAATGGGTGGATGGTTCCGACCCGAAACGCGCCGCACGAAGCCACGCTGCTTTCGCTGTCCATCGAAAAGGCCGGCGCGCTGCTCGGCTGGTATCCCGCCTGGGACTTTACGGAGGCCATCCGCCGCACGGTGACGTGGTATCGCGAACGGCATGACTTGAAGAACGCGGACATGTTGCAATTCAGCCAGTCGCAGATTGACGACTACACGGAAGCCGCGCGGCGAAAAAATCTGGCCTGGGCAAAATGAGCATGAGCTTCAGTTTGAAATGCCGTTCCTGTGGCAGCACCGATGCCGCGTTGATTCTCGACCTCGGCCTGCAACCGCTGGCAAACAATCTTCTGACGCCCGCCGACCTCGCGAAGCCGGAGCCGAAATTTCCGTTGCGCCTCGCCGTTTGCAAATCGTGCTGGCTGCTGCAGATCACCGACCTCGTCCCGCCGGTCGAGCTGTTTTCCGAATATCTTTATTTCTCGTCGTTCTCCGACCTGATGCTGCGTCACGCACGCGAAGCCGGCGAAAGTTATATTTCTGAATTTCGGTTGAACTCAAAAAGCCTCGTCGTGGAAATCGCCAGCAACGACGGTTATTTTCTGCAAAATTTCGTCAAAGCCAAAATTCCCTGCCTTGGCATCGAGCCGGCGGCGAACATCGCCAAAGTGGCGCGGGAAAAGGGCATTGAAACCCTCGTGGAATTTTTTGGACGGGAAATGGCCGCAAGAGCTGGCGGATGAAAACCGGCAGGCCGACCTCATTCTCGGCAACAATGTCTTCGCCCACGCGCCGGACACGAACGACTTTGTGGCCGGACTAAAGACGCTGCTCAAACCGGACGGCCGCATCGTTCTGGAATTTCCCTACGGCGTCGAGTTCATCGAGCACAACGAGTTTGACACGATTTACCACGAACATGTTTTTTATTTCACGCTCACGGCGCTGCAGCCGTTGTTCGCGCGGCACGGCCTGACGATTTTCCGCGTCGAACGCCTGCCGATCCACGGCGGTTCACTGCGTTTGTTCGCCGGCCACACCGGCGCGCACCCAGTCGAAGCGTCCGTTGCAAAACTGCTGGCCGGGGAAAAAAAAAAGGCGTGGACTCGCTTGCCGGCTACGAAGGTTTTGCCAACCAGGTTCGCAAGTCAAACGCGAACTTGTGGAGTTGCTTGCGAGGTTGAAAAAGGAGGGCAAGCGCGTGGCGGCTTACGGCGCGTCGGCCAAAGGCAGTACGCTGTTGAATTTTTTCGGCATGGGCGCGGCGGAGGTGGATTTTGTCGTGGATCGCAGCACCTACAAACAGGGGCGGCTTACGCCCGGCACACACCTGCCGATCCTGCCGCCGGAAGAATTGTTCAAGCGCCGGCCGGATTACACGCTTTTGCTGACATGGAATTTTGCCGATGAAATTCTCGCGCAACAAAAAGCGTATCGCGATGCCGGCGGCAAATTCATCATCCCGATCCCGAAGGTGAAAATCGTCTGAACCATGAAATTCTCGCGCACCACGCTGGCCGGCCTCTGGCTCATTGATTTGGAATTGCGCGAGGACGAACGTGGATTTCTGGCCCGGACTTTTTGCGAGCGGGAATTTGCCGCGCTTGATCTTAATATTCACTGGCCTCAGTGCAATCTCACGCTGACGAAGCAACGCGGGATGATCCGCGGGATGCACTTTCAGGCCGACCCGAAGCCGGAAATCAAACTCATCCGCTGCGCGGCGGGCGCCATTTTTGACGTCCTGGTGGACGTACGCCGTGATTCGCCAACGTTCGGCCGATGGGAAGGCTTTGAATTAAGTGCACAAAATCGCCGCATACTTTACGTTCCCGGCGGATTCGCCCACGGTTTCCAATGCCTCGTGGACAACTGCGAAGTATTTTATCAGATGTCCGAGTTCTATCACGCCGGCCTTGCGCGCGGCCTGCGGTGGAACGATCCGACCGTGAACATCCGCTGGCCCATTGCCGAAAGCCGGCTTTCCGAACGCGACCGCCACCTGCCTTTGCTGGCCGACCTGAAATGAAAATTTTCGTCACGGGCGCCAGCGGCTTCATCGGCTCGGCCTTTTGCCGGCTGGCCTTGCGTCACGGCCACGAAATCGCCGGCCTAATCTTGCCGGCGCTTACGCCACCCACCGATCTGCCGGCGGGCGAAAAAATGACGTGGCTCGAAGGCACGCTCGCCGAGCCACCTTGGAAAAGCATCGAGCGGTTTCAGCCGGATGTGTGCGTCCATTTTGCGTGGATTGCGACGCCGGGTGTTTA
Organism: uncultured Verrucomicrobiae bacterium; assembly: GCA_963708525.1. Taxonomy (GTDB): domain Bacteria; phylum Verrucomicrobiota; class Verrucomicrobiia; order Limisphaerales; family UBA11358; genus UBA11358. The sequence continues at coordinate 76,837 of CAVPTH010000016.1, forward strand.
CCTGGAGTCGCCGGAGAACGAGCAGTATTTGCAGTGGAGCCTGGATTTGGCGCATCAGTTGCGCAATATCGGCGTCAACCATTTTGTCGGCGCCGGCACCTGCATTGAATATCAGATTTCCGCCGCGCCCTTGTCGGAGGAGCGCACGCCGGTTGACCCGACGACGTTTTATGCGCGCTGCAAAAATGTATTGCGCGAAACGCTGGCCGCCGCGGCGCAAAAGGGCGGCTGGCAATTTTGCTGGGGCCGGGTGTTTTATCCCTACGGCGTGGGCGAACATCCGGCGCAGACTTTGCAGTTCACTCATCCTGAAACTTCGGCGTGGGGAAAAGCTGGTGCTCAAGACGCCGAACAGCCGGAAGGATTACATTTATATCGAAGACCTGGCCGCCGCGATTTTGCTCACGGTGGAAAAGCGGTTCACGGGCACGATCAACTGGGGCTCGGGCAAAGGAATCTCCGTTCGGGAAATTGCCGATAATTTGGCGGTGACGCTGGGCAAGCCGGACCTGGTTGCGGTGGCTGAACCACCGGAAACGGATCCCTTTCCCTTCGTCGTGGCTGATGTTTCCAGGCTCGGAGCCTTGGGATGGAGGCCGGCGTGGACACTTGACCGTGGTCTTCAGGAAATGATCAGCCATCGACACGACTAGCTTTGTTCTTTCGCTCGTTGAATCGCGCGAAGGCCTTTGCGCAAGTGGTAAGCCGATTTGCCGAGCCACCAATGCGGGAGAGCCACCAAACTGCGTCCTACCATTGCGACTTGCCGGGCGTACTCTGGCGACCGCTCCTGAACGAGTTGCGCCTTTACGTGAACCAGGGCGGCAAAAAAGCACTTGAGTTGTTGGGTCCGCAACCAGTTCTCCAGACCGGCTTTGCCACGCATCGCCTCAATTCCTTGAATGACCTTCCAATCCTCGCGGATGTAGGCATCCATGCTGGTCTGGTTAATGGAGGTTCCACTCAGCGGGTGGTGGCGGCATTTCAGGAGGACTTCCTTCACTCGAAACCGTCGGACACAGAGGCAGGCCAGTTCCGCCCAGAAATAATGGTCGCCCACCTGTTTGAATTCTTCTCGAAACCGGCATTTCAAAGTCTGCCGATTTGTTTTCAACATCGTCCCGCTGATGAAAATGTCCGCCTTGAGCCGGGCCCGCTCTTTCAAAAATTCATCCAGTTCGACAGGTTCCGGCGAGCCGGCAACCGGCGCGACAATCGGCGGAAGGGGCTGGCCAAGGGCATCAATCAAATCCGCCTGACACCAGCTCATGCCCGGACCGGCAACACCATTTAGCAACCCGATGGTGCGTTCACAAAAATCTTGCAGGAGGACATCGTCCTGATGCAAGAAATGAAGATAATCTGTTTCCGGCGCCAGTTCCAAAGCCCGATTGTGGTTTCCAAAAAGGCCAAGATTGTGTTCGTTCAACCGGTATTCGCAGGGCAACCCTTTGAAACCAGTCACAATCTCCCGCGTCCGGTCGGTCGAGCAATCGTCGAACACCACCACCCGGTCCGGCCGCCGGCTTTGACGCGCCAGCGAATTCAACGCCTCCCCCAGATGCGGCGCCCCGTTATAGACCGGCATTACTGTTGTTACCACGGCCATAAAAAAATCAGTTCAGATTGTCGTCCTCATAATCGCTCAAGCGCCCTTGAAAAGTTTTGATGAAATAATCCAGACGGGGATTCCGCATGACTTTTGCGAACAATTCGCGGTCGCTAATTTTGCGAATGCGGCGGATGAGTTCACGTTGGGCATGGATTTTTCCCAGTCGCCGCCATGTGGATGAGAGTGCGTGCCAATGGGCGACAAACACGGTTCCCTTGCCGGTCAGTGCGGCTGAAATCATGCTGGTGAGAAAAACCAGGAAATAAAGCGGCATGATCCGCCAGCGCGACCCGGCCGACAAGTTGGCCAGCAAGCCGAAGGTCTGGTTGGCCAGAAATTGCCGCAGCACGAAGCCGCTGGTTTGCGTGCGCTCCGACGTGGCTCCTTGCAGGTGCTGGATGGTGGAAGTGTGGACAAAATGCACTTCGTGCCCGGTCAGCCAGGCGCGGTGGCAAAAATCGGTTTCTTCGTAGTAACAAAAAAAATCTTCGTTGAACAGGTAGCCGCCGACGGACGCGACGAGTTCCCGTCGAAACAGCAGGCATGCACCTTTGGCGCTGAAAACCGGATAGCTGTGGTCATATTTTTCCGCGTCTTGCTTATAGTAACCAAAATGATAAAGAAAACCAAAACGTGTCAGGAAGTGTCCACAAGCATCGAGCGCGCCGCCACGCAGGCTCAAAATCATTTTGCCCTGTACAATGCCCACCTTCGAGTGTTGATGAAGATATTCGACCAGCGGCTGAAGAAAGTCAGGCGTGACGATGGTGTCGCTGTTGAGCAGGAGCACGAATTCTCCATTGCACGCCGGCAGACCAAAATTATTCCCGCCCGCGAACCCGCGATTATGATCACTCTGCAGCACACGGACGGAAGGATGTTGTCGCAGCACCTCTCCGGAATCATCGTTGGAACCATTTTCCACGACGACCACCTCGAAGCGCGGATAAGTGACCTGCCGCAGCGAGGTGAGACAATCGCGCAACACCTCCGCACCGTTGTAGTTCACGATCAAGATGGAAACCTGCGGCCATTCGTGCGCGGGAATTTTTTCTTGAGTTGGCGAAGGCACAATTTTCGGGGTTTCGTGGAAAAGTATTTTGTCAGAGCGACCGCAGAACTTTTCCTGAATTTCAATCATATTCAATCGGCAAGTCAAGTTCGGCAATCATGGTGGCGGGCTGTTTCTCCTTGCAATCTGTTTGGAATGTTGGTTTTTGGACGCGCATAAAATTAGCCGAAAATGGAACCGATCGTCAGCATCATTTGTGTCTGCCATGACAACCGGAAGTGGTTTGACCGGTATTTTCAATCGTTGCGCGAACAGACCGTTCTCAACCGCCTTGAAATCATCATGGTTGACAATTTCTCGGCGGACGGTTCGCCTGGAATTTTGGCACGGGAAATTTCAGCCTTTCCATATGCAGCCCTGGTGCAAACCGGCGGCGATTACGGTTATGGTGTCGGGTGCAACCGGGGTGCGGCCGTCGCGCGGGGCAAATACCTGCTCTTCGTCAATCCGGACATCTGGTTTGAAGCGGATTGCCTGCAGCAACTCGTGGATCATGCCGAACGCTCCACTGCAAAAATATTTACGTTCACCGAATACCCATACGATGGCGGTCCCCAAAAGGGTGTCGCTTACAGCCGGGGCGCGGCCGGATTCGACATATTCGGGTGCCTGCTGCCTCCTCGTTCCAACGAAAAACCGGAGCCCGTCTTTGCGGTCGGCAGTTTTTATTTCATCCGCAAGGAATTGTTTGATGAACTGGGTGGATTCGACAGCCAGTTTTTTTTGTATAATGAAGAAATGGATTTATCCTGGCGCGCCTTGATTGCCGGCGAAACCATTGAGTCCATCCCGCAGGCGCGCCTTCACCACGCCTCCGTGGGCAACACCGACTCGCAGCCGCAAACCAAGGAATCGCGCCGGTTTTATGCCAATCGCAGCCAGCTTCTATCCGTTCTCAAAAATGCCCAGGGCATGCTGTTATTGACCAACGTGACCTTCCTTGTGCTTATCACGGCTGAAGCCATTGCCGGCGCCCTGGCTGCGCGCCGGCTCTCCTTTGTTTACTGGTCGCTGCTCAAACCGGTAAAAGATTGCTGGCGGTTGCGGTTCTATCTGCTCGGCCAGCGCCGGCAAATTAAAACTTATCGAAAGCGCGGCGACTGGTGGTTTATTTGTAATTTTCTGCGGATCGGTTTTCAGCACTGGACTGACATCAAGCGGTTCATCAAGCCCGGCATCACTATTGATTCATAATCTCGACCTGCGAAATGTTCAGACCCATTGGCGAAATTAAGACGGAGGAAAATGCGGGTGGCGGCCGGTCTTGCCGCGCAACCCGTCGCGGATGCCTTGAATCACGGCACTAAGTTTTTGTCTGCGCCCATGCTCCAACAAAATGATTCGTGGCAACTCCCACGACAGCCCAAGGGCATCACGCAAAACCCAGCGGGGAAATGCCGTAAAATAACGACGGTAAAGAACCAGTCGGTTTCGCACGATGTAATAATAGCGCCAGGCGGCGTGAACCCGGAACGACAGGCGCAAACCCATCAGGTTGCGCGTTTGTTTTGTGCCCAAATCGTGTTCCAGAACCACCCCGGTCGCGCTCAAAATTTTGAATCCGTTTTTTTGCACGCGCAGGCAGAAATCCGCGTCCACATAATCTATAAACAAATCCTTGTCGTAATACCCGGCCTTTTCAAAAACCCGGGCTTTGATCAAGCTGCCTGAATTAACCGCCGCCGAAACCAATGACCAGCCCGGTTCGGCGGGATCCTTCCCGGCGACTGCCGCATTGTCAGCTTCCGACCAGCCTCCCGAAACGATGACGCCCACGCTTTCTGGAAATCGGACACTTTTCGTAACTCTGAAAAAGCCGCTTGAAATAATCTGCCGGGATGGCCGTGTCCTGGTCAAACGTGCGCAACCCAGGGCTGGCCGGCCTGAAGCACATGGCGGATGCCGATATTCAATGCGTCGGCAATCGCCCAGGTTGGAGCGGTTGCGGATCAGAAAAACCCCGGGCAGTTTCCCTGCCATTTCAACCCAGCCGGCCGATGCCCCGTCAGAACCATTGTCCACCACGATAACCGTCGAAATTTGGGCCAATAATTTGCGAAGGTTTTCCAACAAGATGACATCCGGCCGGTAGGTGACTACGACTGCGGAAATCGTCGATAAATCATTTGAGATTTGTTTCACTTGGCTGTTAATTTTTGGCAGATAAGCCCGGCCTCTTCATCCGCATTCTGGATTGTTGCGCAACTGCCGACCTCTCGATGCTGAAGCAACGAGCTGCCGAAACCCGCGAACAAAATTGAACTTCATTCGCGAACTACAACCGCTTTCATCCAGATACTTGGCAGGCACTATTATGGCACTGCTTCCGGTACGGTCGGACCAGGACAGTAAATGCCACAATCGGCACCATCGCACAATCGGAAAGACCAGTTTCCAAGAATGCGAAACATCCTGTCCTTAAGTTGCAAAATAGCAACTGTACCACAAAGCGGCATGCAGGGCTCGGGAAAGTTCGAACTTGTTTTGAATACATAGTGATTGAACTTAATTTTTGAGAAAAACTCTAGTATCATATAACACTCTTATTTTCGTATTGCATTCCTGCGGCTCAAGGGCTTTCCTGAGCATGGCTAACCGATATAAAGTCACCCTGACCCGGACGGAACGCGAGCAACTCACGGAGTTGACTCGAAGCGGCAAATCCACGGCGGCGAAGTTCATTCATGCGCGCGCCTTGCTCCTGTGCGATGCCGGTGAATCCGGCGATCCCTGGAAGGTCGCCGATGTGGCGGCGGCCTTGGGGGTTACGCCAGACGACCATCGAACATCTCAAGCAGCGTTTTGTAGAGGAGGGTCTTGAAGCGGCCCTGTTGCGCAAACCCCAGAGCAAGCCCAGAGCCGTAAGCTTTGACGGCGCATTTGATGCCGGCTCGCGGCCTGGCCTGCTCGGAAGCCCCGGCGGGACGGCAACGCTGGACGGTGCGGCTGCTGGCGGAAAAGCTGGTGGAGTTGAAGATTGCCGATCACGTCTCGACAATGACCGTGCACCGGTCGCTAAAACGAATTGCAGCCTCACCTGAGCAAATACTGGAAGATCCCGCCCGATGGCGACGCGGCCTTCGTCGCGGCGATGGAGGATGTGCTCGCCGTTTACCAATTGCCGCATGATCCGCGCTTTCCCGTCGTGTGCATCGATCGTCCAACAAGCAACTCGTCGGGGGAATGCGTTGCGCCCATTGCGACCGCACCAGGAGCACGGACGCATCCTCGATCACGAATATGTGCGCCACGGCATCGCCACGCTTTTGTGGAAGTCGAACCGCTGGCTCGACGCCGACATGTTGAGGTCACCGAACGACGTATTCGAGTTGGGCACGGTTCATCAAGACCATGCTGGTTGCGCGGCCTACCCGCAGGCGATCAAGGTGCGACTGGTGATGGATAACCTCAACACCCACGACCTGGCTTCGCTCTCCAGAACCTTCCCGCCCGCCGAAGCCCGCCGTCTCGCCGAACGCATCGAAATTCATTACACCCCAAAACATGGAAGCTGGCTCAACATTGCTGAAATCGAATTGAGCGCCCTCAACGGCCAGTGCCTGCGCCGCCGCATCCCGTCAGCCACGGAAATGTGGCGTCATATGGCCGCGTGGCAAGCGGATCGCAACACGCGTGGCGCACCAGTTAACTCGCACTTCACCACCAGAGGATGCACGCATAAAACTCACCCGCCTTTATCCGAAATTATAGGTGTTACTGGATACTACGAAGTCGATCTCAAAGGGCACCATTTGTTAAAAGTCAATCGGAGGAAATTGACGTCAGATGTATCTGACCAAGACCGGTTTATATTATCGAGACATCTCGCTTTTCTCATACGATTGTATTTTATCGTATCTAACCAGAAAAATGTGGTGCGATTTCTTCACAAAGGAAACATTGAGCATCTAAACTAAGTACAATTAACAGAAGCGATTGACTTTATGAAGCTTTTTTTCGTTCCCTCACAATCGCGGCTGCTTCTATTTCAATTTCTCCAACCGGTGCTTTCGCTCAAATGCCCTGTGACCCTCCGCCAACGGGGATAGTCAGTTGGTGGCCGGCCGAAGGAAGTGCCAACGATATTGTCGGCAACAACAATGGGATATCGGTGCGGACCCGTTGGCTATGCAATGGAGAAGTCGGGCAGGCCTTTAGTTTCGACGGGAATGGGGACGGTGTGCAGGTGGCTGATGCGACTAATTTGCAATTGCAAGACTTCACAATTGAAACCTGGATCAAGCGTGCCAGCGCTTCGGTAGTTTCCTATGGCAGCGGTGGCAACCCGGTCATCTTTGGATATGGAACGGGTGCCTATATTTTCTTCATGAGTGCCTCCGGAAATCTGAATTTCAGTCAGGAAGGAAATTTTAATTACTGTAAGCGGTCCGGCCATCACGGACACCAGTTGGCATCACGTGGCGGTGACCAAAGTTGGCGGCACGATTGTGTTTTACCTGGATGGCTGTGGCGTATTCGACGCCGCCATATAATGTCACGTTAACATTTGCGGGCGGCCCACCGGGGATTGGATTTTGGGCAGAAACTCAGGACAATGGTTTTCTAGGGGCATTGGATGAATTAAGCGTTTATAACCGTGCATTGTCGCAGTCCGAGATTCAAGGCATCTATAACGCCGGCAGCGGAGGCAAATGTTTCACACCCGTGTCACCGGTCATCGCCAGCCAGCCGACAAACCAGACGGTCATGGTGGGACAATCGGCCAGCTTCAGCGTGTTAGCCGGTGGCACACCGCCGTTCGGTTATGGATGGAGTTTTAACACGACGAACATTGTGGGGGCGACCAATGCCACGCTGACCTTGCCCAGTGTGCAGTTGACCAATGCGGGTCTCTGCAGTGCTCGTAAGCAACACGATGAATTCCAGTCTGAGTTCCAATGCTGTCTTGACCGTCAATCCGTCGCCCACCTTGCGACCCACCGCCGTCGGGTTTGGTAAGTTGGTCGGCTGCGGACGGGAATGCCCTCGATCCGATCAGTGGCAACAACGGTATATTGGTGGGCAACGCCAGCTACGGACCAGGGGAAGTGGGCCGAGGATTTTCCTAGATCGGCAATAATGGTACCGGGGTGGCGTCGGGACAATCCAGCCAGCTTGCCGATTGCAGAACTTTACCATTGAGGCTTGAATCCCAACGGTCGAGCACAATCGGCCATTTCGGCCAATGCCCCCAACGCTTGGTTATTCGGCTACAACAGCAACGGCTACGGGTTTGGCTTGTGGGACATAACGGCGAATTATATCTGACCAAGGCCGGCGTCGACAGTGTCTCGGGAACCACCAGCATTACCGACACCAATATCCACCATGTGGCGGTAACCAAGAACGGAAGTACCATCATTTTTTATGTGGATGGCGTTGGCTATCCGCCGATAGTTTACAACACGGTCTTTTCTTTCACCACATCGGCAGGAATTGGCTACCTACCAGGATATGCGGGTTTGCACTTTCTCGGCATGATGGATGAAGTGAGCGTCTATAACCGGCCTCTTTCAGCATCCGAGATCCAAGGCATCTACCTTGCCGGCAGCGGAGGCAAGTGTTTCACGCCAACGCCACCAATGATCACCAGCCAGCCGACGAACCAGACCGTGTTCGTAGGCCAGCCCGCCAGTTTCACGTGTCACGGCCAGCGGTACGCCACCCGTGAGCTACCAGTGGAGCTTTAACACCACCAACATCCTGGGGGCCACCAACGCCACCCTCTTCCTGCCCAGTGCCCAGTTCACCAACGCCGGCATTTATAGTGTGGTGATAAGCAATGTGGTGGATTCCGTCTTGAGTTCCAACGCAGTCCTGACGGTCAATCCGCCGCCACCCTGTGATCCTGCGCCCGCGGGGTTGGTGAGCTGGTGGGCGGCGGAGGGTAATGCGTTCGATCAAATCAGCGGCAACAATGGCACCCTAATCGGCAATGCCAGTTACGGACCTGGGGAAGTGGGCCAGGGGTTTGTATTGAACGGCAATGGTGGTCCGGGGTGCGAATCGGTGGCGCGTCCAATTTGCAACTGCAAAATCTCACGATTGAAACTTGGATCAAGCGCGCCAGCACCTCGACGGTTTCCTATGGCAGCGGTGGCAATGGGGTCATCTTTGGATATGGGACGGGGGCGTACATTTTCTGGAATCAATTCTGCAGGCAGCTTGTTCTTCGCAGCAGGGGAATTGATCTTTAATTGGCCCTGCTGTCACGGATACGAATTTTCATCATGTGGCGGTGACCAAGAACGGCAGCACGGTCGTGTTTTATCTGGATGGAGTGGCGTATGCGGCGCCGGGTTAACCTGTCACTTTCACCTTTACGGGCGGTCCGCCTGGCATCGGGTATTGGCCGGACAACGGGGACAACAGTTTTTTTGGAATAATTGACGAATTGTCGTGTTTACAACCGGGCATTGTCGCAGTCCGAAATCCAAGGCATCTATTTCGCCGGTAGCACGGGCAAATGCCCGCCGCCACCACACACGGCGACAGCCACCGCGACATTGTCAGGCGTTTTTGTTGTTGGTGCGAATGTCACCAACGGCGGCGGCGGTTACACCAACGCGCCAATGGTGCATCTTTATCGGCGGCGGAGGCAATGGGGCAACGGCGGTCGCCGTGGTCAGCAATGGCGTGGTGGTGGCCATCAACATTACCGCTGCGGGATATGGTTACACCAACGCTCCTAAGTCGTCATTGACCCGCCCTTTATTTTCAATCCCGTTTTGGGCATCGCGCCCATGTCGTTTCTGACATTCAGCAATGTCACGGTCGGAGGCAATTACCAGTTGCAGCAATTCGAGTCCTATTATTGGGCAAATCTGCCGGTAAACTTCACAGCCACAAATGCCATTTACACCCAGATGGTTGCAGGTGTAGCGGGCATTGGAGATTATCGACTTGCGCTTAGTCCGCGCCTGCCCAGGCATTTGCCACGCCGCAGGTCATCAACGGATTTGTGGTCGGAGCGACGGTGACAGCTGGCGGTTCAGGTTATGTCACCACGCCAGCTGTGAACATCGTTGCGGACGCTGGGAGCAATGCGACAGCCGTGGCCAGCATTAATGGTGGCGTTGTTACCGGCATCAATATAATTAACGCCGGCATGGGCTACACCAACCCTGTCAACATGCAGATTGATCCGCCACCCGCAGCGGCGGCATACCTTTCCGGGTGCAACCTGTAATGCGGGTGGATTCAGCAAATCTGGCGCCGTTTTACAATTATCAAATTCAATTCAAGTCAGGCATCACCGGAACATGGAGGGATTGGATTGGCGGTTCTTTCACCCCAATTAATGTAACAAATTCACAATATCTTTTCATCACCAACGGAGCGGGCTATTTCCGGCTGCAATATCCCCCGTAGGCCAAAATTTCGGGCCCTTCATTAGTTTAATCTTCTAGTCAGTTGCCAAAACTTGGTTTTCTGGTTTTCCATGGAATAGCCTTGAGAGGCATTCAGCGTTCAAGTATGCTCGCCAAGTTCTCGTTTACGCTAAATTATCATCATCATGGCCGCAAAGATTTCACCCATTGCACCTAACAACGGTAGGAATTATTTGCTGGTTGCGGGTCTGCTCGCGCTCATTCTCGGTCTACTCTTTTACCGTAGTTTCAATCCCTCATGAAGTGGTCTTTTCCAACGACGGCCCGCTTGGAACTTTGGTAAAGAGCATCGAACAAATTCCCGCAAACGTTCACGGGTGATATGGGACGATCTCAATTCAATTGGATCAAATGCCGGTGCTGTCACGCCTTCCATTAGTTCAATTTTGTGCTGGTTATTGCGGTCCGGTTGGATTTGCAAAAATTTATCCGCCGATCGCATTGTTGATTCTGGGCATGGGTGCCTGTTTCTTTTTTCGGCAATTAAAATTGTCATGGCTGGCGGCAACGCTGGGTGCGCTGGCTGCGGTGTTGAACTCAACTTATTTTTCAGACGCTTGCTGGGGCATCGCCGGGCACGAAATCGCCGCCGCAATGGACTTTATTGCGCTGGGTTTGGTGGTGGCGAATACGCGGGAAACGCCGCGGTCCATCCGTTGGGTGCGGCTGGCGCTGGCCGGACTTTGCGTGGGCATGAATGTGATGGAAGCTCCAGATGTTGGTGCACTTTACAGTGTTTTCGTCGCTGCCTTCGTTTTCTACAAGTCGTTGGTGGACGAGGACGGAGCCGTTGTGATCAAGTTGGTGCGCGGCGTCGGCCGGGTGGCCACCGTGGCAATTTTCGCCGGCTTTATCGCTTTTCAAACGGTTCTGGGCATGATTGATTTCCAGATTCAAGGGGTTGTCGGTACCGGGCAAGATGCCGAAACCAAGGCACAGCATTGGGATTTCGTCAGTCAATGGAGCCTGCCAAAAACGGAAACCCTCGGCATTTTGGTGCCCGGCCTGTTCGGTTACAAATTGGATACGCCGCAAAACATGATACCAGCAGTGCAGGATGCATACCGTGGTGGAGTTTATTGGGGTGGCATGGGACGCGATCCAGCCATCGACCGCTTCTTTGACAGCGGGGGAATCGGCTCGCCGCCGCCGGGGGGCATGCGTTTCATCGGCGGCCAGAACTATTGCGGCATTTTGGCGGCGCTCATCGCAGCTTGGACGATTGCCCAGTCGTTCCGCCGGCAAAATTCCGCGTTCACAGATGTGCAGAAAAAATACATCTGGTTCTGGACGGCGGTGCTGTTCAGCTCGCTGCTGCTGGCGTGGGGCCGGTTCGCGCCGTTTGATTATTACCGGCATACTCTCTATGCCGTGCCTTATTTTTCAACCATGCGGAGTCCGACCAAGTTTCTTTTCTTCCTGTCATGGGCAACCGTGATCCTTTTCGCCTATGGCGTCCATGCGTTGAGCCGCCGATATTTGGAAATCGCGGCGGCAAAATCTTCCGGCATCATTGTGCAGTTGATAAATTGGTGGGGAAAAGCCGGCACATTTGACCGTCGCTGGACTTATGGTTGCGCCGGCATTTTTGGCGTCAGCGTGCTGGGCTGGTTCATCTATGGCTCGGAAAAACCCGCCCTGGTGCGTTACTTGCAGGCGCGCGGATTTGCCGACGAAGATTTCGCACGGCAAATCATCGCGTTCAGTCTTGGCCAGGTGGGCTGGTGGCTGGTGATTTTTGCAGCGGCGATTTTTTTGCTCACGCTGATCATTGCCGGCTGTTTTGCCGGGCCACGTTCCAAGTGGGGCGGACTGTTGCTCGGCGGATTTTTGGTCTTCGATTTGGGCCGTGCAGACCTGCCTTACATCATCCATTGGAATTACGAACAGAAATACGAAGTCGGCTCGCTCAACCCGATCGAGAAAATTTTGACCGACAAACCTTATGAGCATCGCGTCGCCGGACTGCCGTTTCACGCCCCGCAAGGTTTGGAATTGCTTGATGAACTCTACCGCATCGAATGGACACAGCATCACTTTCCGTATTACAACATCCAAAGCCTCGACATCGTGCAGATGCCACGCATGCCGGAAGATTTGAAGCGTTACCTGGTGGCGCTTTCACCACATGGCACTGCCGAGGACGGCCCGCTTTATGCCCGACAATGGCAGTTGACCAACACCCGCTACTTGCTCGGCGCCGCGGGTTTCCTTGAGGCAATGAACCAACAACTTGACCCGGTCCAGCATCGTTTCCGCATTGCCCAACGCTTCGATGTTGTGGCCAAACCTGGCATTACGCGACCCACCCAGCTTGAAGAGCTAACCGCGGTCGCCAATGAAAACGGTCCTTACGCCCTGTTTGAATTCACCGGCGCGCTTCCCCGCGCCAAACTCTATTCCAACTGGCAGGTCAATACAAACGACCAGGCCGTGCTGAACACATTGGCAGACCTGAAATTTGACGCCGAGAAAACGGTTTTGATTTCCACGCCTAAAACAGGGCTGCCTGCCCTGGCCACCAATGAAAATTCCGGCACGGTGGAATTCAAGAGTTATTCACCCAAGCAGATTGTTCTCGCCGCCAATGCCCCCGCCCCGTCCGTACTCCTGCTCAATGACAAATATGATCCCGCCTGGCGCGTCACCGTCGACGGCAAACCGGCTGAGCTGTTACGCTGCAATTACATCATGCGCGGTGTCCAAGTGCCCGTCGGCGCGCACACCGTGGAATTTCAATTCAACCTGCCACACCGACTGCTTTACAACACGTGCGCATTCATTGCCTTTGGCGTTTTTTTGATCGGCCTCCTGATTTTCCTGCAACGCCGCAGGCCACCCGCTCAACTGTAAACATTCTTTGGGTTCCGGGGCCGGCGTTGGATTTTGTAAATGACCAGGTCACGAAGTTCCACCATTAATCGTCCCGCCAGCCAGAGCGGTGTGCCGGTGATGGCTTTTGCCGCGCGCACGATTTCGGCCGAATATTCGGCGTCACCATTCTGCCGGAATCGTTTTGCCTTGATGTTGGAGCGTACCGACAGCAACGCTTTGAGTTTTAACTTTCGCCCCAAGCCCATTCCTTTGCCGCGTAACGCCTCGTTCATTTCCATCGTGCGCCACTCGTCGAGGATGAGCGATTGGATGCTGGGCGCGAAACGCGTCGTGGCATTGGTGCCATGCCAGCGGTATTGGGCGAGCGGCAAATGGACTTCGAATATTTTTTTTTGCAATTAATCCCCCAATCCGCCCAAAACACCATGTCGCCCAAAATCGGCATGTCCAGGCGAAACTGACAGGGCGCCTTTTGATAATAGGTCTTGAGCAGCGTTGCGCTCCAGGCTTGATTGGAAATTTCCGCCTTGCGGCAAAGGAATTCGTCCAGCTCCCTTTCCACGATTCTTCCGTCCACCCGC